>JAUHWT010000006.1 GCA_030427145.1 Alphaproteobacteria bacterium
CGCGCCGAGCGCTTGAGCAATTTGAGGGCTCCGCGCCCGGCGCGCTTGCCCAAGCCAAAACCCATGACTATCAAAATCAAACCCGCAGACTCTCGTTATGAACGAGGGACCACCGGGGGGCAGGTCAGTAGGCCATGAAGTTGCACTTGCCGCAGAGATGAAATCATGACGAGGGCAGGAGGTGCGGGTTCTTTTTGCGATTGAACCTGACATGCATGAACACGGTTTTTCCGCCGCAGTGGGGGCAGCGTCGGGCGTGTTCCTCGTTTTCGTTCATGCCGCTGCGTCGCCTCCGTTAATCCATTGATCTAACTATATAAAGCCGCGTTTCGCGAGGTTCCTCATCAGGGCGCGCGTGCCGAATTTCCAGGGCGGGGCCTTGTCGGAGCGGGTCACGGTGTTGCGCAGGGTTCCGAGGGTTGGGGTGGTGATTTCGACGATGTCGCCCTCGTGGTGGGTGAAGCCGCTGCCGGGGTCTCCGCGGTCCTGGTTGGGGGCGAACATGGTGCCGGTGAAAAGCAGGAAGCCGTCGGGGTACTGGTGGTTGGCGTTGCGGGTCTGGGAGACCAGATCCGCGGGGGTGCGGCTGATCTCGGACATGTTGGAGGTGCCGGTGATCTCAAACCCGTCGGTTCCGCGTATCGTCATGGAAAGACTGGCGGATTCGATGTCGGACATGGTGAACTGGTCATCGAAAAGCCGGATGAAGGGGCCGACGCTGCACGACGCGTTGTTGTCCTTGGCCTTGCCGAGGAGGAGGGCGGAGCGGCCTTCGACATCGCGCAGGTTGACGTCGTTGCCGAGGGTGGCGCCGACGATGGTGCCAGAGCCGTCAACGACCATCACGATCTCCGGTTCGGGGTTGTTCCATTTGGAGATCGGGTTGATGCCGACCTCCGCGCCATAGCCCACGGCGGACATGGGCTGGGACTTGGTGAAGACCTCGGCATCCGGGCCGATACCCACCTCAAGGTATTGAGACCAAAGGTTTTCCTGCTGCAGAGCCTCCTTGACCTGCTGCGCTTTTTCCGAGCCCGCTTTGATGTTTGAGAGGCTTCCGCCGATCAGTTCGCCGATGCGTTTTCGGATCTCATCGGCCCTCGCGGGGTCGCCGGAGGTGCGTTCGTCGATGACGCGTTCGGTCATGGATTTGGCGAAGGTGACGCCGCAGGCTTTGAGGGCCTGGAGGTCGCAGGGGGCGAGGAGGCAGGGCTTGAGGGAGCCGTTGCGCATGTCGGCGGGGTCGTGGATGAAGTTCTCGACGGTGCCGAGCAGTTCGCCGTTCAGACCGTCGAACTCAGCGGCGATGTTCGCATCAAGAAGATCGCTCATCGTCGGGAATAATGCAGTGATATCAAAGACATTGCCGTCGCGGACGATCACCACGGAGGGGCCTTCAGCTTCGGGACGCCAGACACGGCCAACAAGTTTGGGGGAGGTTTCCGGGTTCGGAAGCATGGCTTTCCTCTCTTGGTGTTTTGTTTTGGGGGCAGTTACGGAGCAATTTTTGGGCAATGTCAAATGGGTGCCCCCAGGTGTCCGTTTGGGTCAAAAAGTGGCACAGATTGTGAATCAAATGGCACAGATTGCTGCCGGAATGGCGCAATTTGGCCCCCCTGGGGCCGGATTTGGCCGGTTTTGCGGGTCAAAACGGAGGGATTTGGGTCGGTTTTGGGGTCGAAAACCCTCGATTTTACCCCACGGATTATTTTTTGTGGGGTAAATTTTGCGTTGGGGATTACCCCACGGGGATTAGTTTGTGGGGTAATTTGGATCTTTGCGAGTACCGCCGAAAAGCTTTTTTGAAAATCATATTATGGGCGAAGCCTTTGAAGAATCGAATTCAAGGCGTTATCTGTTATCGAGGTCTCACCATCACTCCTACGATCTCGGTTGCTGAGAATGAATGCAGCCAGCCGGGAAAGGAGGTGATTGCCTTATGGCCAGGAAGTGCGGTTGCAAAACCAAACCGACGGGTCGGAAGACGGTGAAAGTGGCAACGCACAAACGCCGTCCTCCGCGCAAAAACTGCAAATAGCAGTGATTGAGTAAGAAGGTGGTGAGGCCGCAAACGCATAGCCGTCATCGCCATCGTAATCATTGATTCAGACAGGATGTCTTCTGTCAACAGCTTCTGCTCTGTGAGTTTCAAAAATTGGCATTGTGAATGAAGCTAAATCTTGGTGTACAACCTAACTGGTTGCTGCATCTTCAAAGCGTTCAATCTAAGGTTTTTTTACTTAAAGGCTTAACCTCTCAAGCAATGTTGTTCCATTGATGCATTCTACGGAAACGTTTTGCTGCCGGCAAACGAATGGGATCTTCTTTGTGCTTAGCTGTCGCTCGTCAGTGACCAGCGTATGTTCAAAAATTTTTGCGCCAGCAATTAGCCAAGGATCTGCAGGGTCAGGATTGCTTGAACCCGACAAGTCATACAAAAACTCAAAAGAGTCCGAGATGTATCCGACAAAAGCCAAAACCTCAGACTCATACTGATTAATCAGCATAGAGTTTCGGTGCGGCCAGAATCGGTCCCGGACCTCTGGAAACCGTTTCATTTCGTCGAAAACCTGCGCTACCGTTAAAATAACGCCTAATTCGCAAAGCGGAATCAATGCCGCATAGATCTGTTCTGCGTCGGGCCTATTGGATATGTGGACCAACGCGTCAGTATCCATCAAGTAAGCCAATTAGCTAACGCCCGCCCTCGCGTCTTGATCATCAATTTGTCTTCTCACCCGGTCGAAGTGAATCGGTTTTAGTGCTAAAATTTCAGACGCCTCTGCTACTTGAATGCGATGCAACCGCTCAGCATTGAGCACAGACTTTGTGAATCTATTTCCAAGCTCGTTAACTTGGGTGTTGACGTAGTTGCCCCCTAGTTGTTCGGGGAGTGGCGCAGCTTGTCCCTGTTGCGCCCTAATGTGACGGAAAAAGCCCTCTCTGGCCAAGCCCAACGCTTCGAAACGGATAGCGAGCGCTTGTTGGCTGACTTTCAGTCTTCTGGACCAAGTTCTTATTTCATCTAGGGTCCATTCTCGCGGCTCGTTGGGCCACGCACCGATCAATACCCCAATGGTATCTCTTGGCATCAAAAAGGCTCCGGTAAACTTATTGCACCAAGCTTCCACCGGATTTCGGTCGTCATGATCGGAAAGGCCAGGTTCGCGTATGAGTAGGTGCGCGTATTCGTGAATTAAGGTAAATGTTCTTGCAGGATCGAAGCGTTCTTTTTTGCTTATCACGATAATCGGCGCTTCGTGGTGGTCGTAGATTGTGAAGCCTTTACAATCAGTCAGAGGAAAGTTTTTGATTGTAACGAAAGTGCCTGCATTCTCTATTACTGTCCGCCAGTTTCGAAACGCTTGGTCTGATCGCCACTGAAGCTGCAAATTCGCCGTAACGCCCAACCTACGCCTTTCCGCCTCTCCGCTTTCTTCAGCGTTGTCCCCTATTCGGTTCAGTCTGGGAATTCTCGGCACAGGAGTGGTTAGTTGGTTTTCGACCAGTTCCTGAACATTTTCTGATATCGTTCTTGCAAAGTTAATAGCGAGGCGAGTTTCAAAACCGACTTCGGGAAGCCTCCCCTCTACGGTCCGAAAGTCCGAAGGCATGGGAGGCACATTCGGCGGAGTTTGACGCAGTAAAGACCCCCCAGGTATTCTCAGCCTGGACGAAAGCTGCTTGAAGAACGTAAGGTTGGGGACCTTGTCCCCATTCTCCATAGCTATGATATCCTCAACCGGAAGTCTAAGCTTCTCGGCTAATTCGGTCTGATTTAATCCCCTATGTTCTCGCGCCCAGACAATTAACGCTGGTCGAATTGGAACGTCCGTCATGCGATTGAGTCCCGGTACCTCATTCTTCGATCTATAACATATCTGAGCATCACAGCAGCCCCACTACTACTACTGACGACAACATTTTTTTCCAGAATATTGTAGTGAAAACTTACCCTTTCATCGCATTTGGTGCTTGTGTTTAGAGTGAGCAGTATCACTCTGCTTTTTTTGCGCCCACTTATGTCGACGTTTGCCAGCATTGGGCAAAGCCCGTCACCCCCGATCCCCGCTCATCCCTTCCCCTCCCGGCCCCCCGAATCCTCCGCACCCGTGACGGTGTCCGCCAGGAGGATGGCGAAGGGTTTTGTTTCCTCGAAGTTGGCAAGGATGATGGCCAGGACGGAGGTCATGGGGACGGCGAGGATGGCGCCGGGGACGCCCCAGAGGGCGGTCCAGACGGAGAGGGCTACGAGGACGACGATGGGGCTGAGATTGACCTGCCGGCCCACCAGTTTGGGCTCCAGGTAGCTGCCGACCATGACCTGGGCGAGGGTCAGGAACAGGGTGAGTGACAGGGTCATGGGGAGCGAGGCGAACTGTGCCACGGAGAGCACCACGGGGAAGAACACGCCGACATAGGAGCCTATGTAGGGGATGTAGTTCAGCAGGCCGATCAGAAGCGCCCAGAACAGGGCGAAGTCGGTTCCGTGCAGCCAGAGCACGACAAAGGAAATGGTCGCGAGGATGACGTTGATCAGGGTTTTGATGGCCAGGTAATCCCGGACGCGGCTGTTGATCGTGCGGGTGACGTCGAGGACTTTTTCGGCCTGGCCCTCGGCTTTGAAGGCGGCGGCGACCTTGGTCTCGAAACCGCCGCGTTCGCTGATGAGGAATGCGGTGTAGAGAACGATCAGGAACAGGGTGCCGCCAATATCGGTGAAGCCGCCCAGGAGACCGAGGAACAGGGTGCGCAGGTTGAAGGCCTCGATGGTGACCTGGCGCAGCTCGTCCCACATGGCCTGGCGGTCCAGGCCGAACCGGACGGCTACCGTTTCCAGCATGCCGTCGATATTCGCCTCGTAGACCGGTGCCAGGGAGGCGATTTCGCGGATGGTTGTCGCGGAGATCACGGCCAGGGACATGATGACACCGGCAAACACCGTGACCAGAAAGAAGCGGAGGACGGGCTGGGGCAGTCTGCGAAACAGGGGCTGGCGGTGCAGGGCGTTCGATGCGGAGATCATCACGTAAACCGTGATCAGCGCGGTGACCAGGGGCAGGATGATGGGGCGCCCGATATAAAGCAGCCAGCCCGTTGCCAGCAGAATGAACAGGGCGAGCGCCAGGTTAAGGAGTGGGTTATTCCGCATAAGGCCGTGGGTCCCTTTGGTTCAGGTTTCGCCCGTTTCGAGGTCGATGCCGTCGAGCGCCTCGATCAGGGGGCGGGCCTGGGCCCAGAAGGTGTTGGTGTCGGCGCGGGACTGGGCGAGGGTGAGGGTGACGACGGTTTGGGAGCGGGGGTAGACGAGGAAGTAAACGCCCCAGTAGCCACGGTGGGAGATCAGCACCGGCTGGTCGTTGACGCGTTTGACGCCGGGGCCCATGGCCTGGTGGAAGGTCTCGTTTTCGTCGCCGGGCCAGGGGGCGGTGAAGGCGCGGGCGGTGGCGGCCTGGTCGAAGAGTTTGCCGTCGATGATGGCCTGACCGAAGATTGCCATGTCGCCCGCGGTGGTGACGAAACCGCCATCGGCGAACTCGAAACCCGGGTCGCGTTCCGAGAGGTCGATGCGCCCGGCATAGTGGTGGAGGTGGTCGGTTCCGCGGTCCCATTCGGCGTTGGCTTCGACCGTGGCGCCCATGCCGAGCCGGTCGAAGATCTCGGTGCGCACGACCTCGTGGTAGGGCCGGCCCGTGACCTGTTCCAGCACCAGACCCGCGATGTAGTAGCCAGGGGAGGCGTAGGACATGCGCTCGCCGGGCCGGCCCACCGCCGGGACGCGGGCGGCGATGGCCAGAAGCTCGTCGGGTGTGAACTTTTTGTTTTTGTTCAGGAGCACGGTCAGGGCGAAGCGGGTGTCGCTGTCGGTGTTGCCGAAGCCCGCGCGGTGGGCGAGCAGGTGCCTGACGGTGACCTGGGCGCCGTAGAAGCGGCCGTTGATGTTGAGGAAGCTGTCGAGGCTGTCCCGCCCGAGATAGGACACCACGGGGGCGTCGAGATCCACGAGGCCGCGCTCTGAGAGGCGCAGCATGGCGGCCGCGGTGAACAGTTTGCCGACGCTGGCGGTGTGGAAGGGCGTGTCGGGGGTCAGGGGCGTGTCCGAGCCGTTCGCAAGGGTGCCGGCCGCGTGTTCGTAGAGGGTTTCGCCGTTTCGGTCGACGCGCAGGATGACGCCGGGGATGGCGTCGTCCGCGGCCCAGTCGTCGATCAGGGCTTTGAGCGTGGTGGCGTCGGAGGAGATCGACAGGGGTGTGGCCTCATCCGCCAGGGTCGACACCAGCCAGGCCGCGCCGCCCGCGGCGGCGGTGAGCAGGAGGCCCAGGACGCGCAGGGCTTTGCCCGCCAGTGTTCGTCCGAAGATCCGCTCTGCTGGTGTCACGGGTCGGGGGTCCTCACGTGGCCTGTGGGTGTGTGGTGTGGAGGGGAGGGTAGCGGATGTTGTGTGGGGGGTGGAGGGGGAAATTTGGGGGGGGGTGTGGGTTTTGGGAGTTGGGGTGGGGGCGTGACCGTGCCAGGTCATTTGGGCTTTGGACGTCGGTTGAGCGGACTTTGCTGCAGTTGTCCACTTACCGACGAACGTCCGCTTCAGGGAGACGTGTCCATTTAAACCCCACCAGAAGCGTCAGGAGCACAGCCAGGGTTGTTAAGGCGGATTTAAGAATTGTGGCTGAGCTGGTGGCATAAACAAGTGGAGCGGAAATCTCCGGCCAACTCCAAATCATTGCCGCGATACCGAGGTTTTCGAGATAGTCGAACAGAGCGCTACCCACCGAAAGGGCAATGCCAAAGCGGACAGGTTTTCCGTTTGGCATGCGTTGCCCAAGCCAGCAGATCGTGGCGATCAAAGTCAACGTGAGCATGAGTGGATAAAGTGTGTCCAAAGCGATTTGGTGACTGAGATAATACGCGCGCCCTTGCACTCCCAACGCTTCAAGAAGCGTCGCCGCCTCAGCGGGGCCATAGCCGAAAGGACGCATGTCGAATGGGACGTGCCCTGAGACCGCTTCGATATGGGCGAGTGTAAAATTGATCATCAGCAAATAGATCGATGCACCTGTCATCCCGGCGCCAACCGCAAGTTTTCCGATATGCTTTGCGAATATTCCGTTCGTCATTTTGCCAACTCCCTGATCCGTGGCACAAATGCCCTCATATGTGGTCACCCGCATTATCATTTGATAAGGCACGCAGAGATGGATTTACGGACGTTCCTGATGCAGTCTTCCGACCTGTCAGATGTGGCTTGCGCTGACGGTTTTGCATCTGAATGGAAACCAAGGCGTTTGGACAAAGGGGCGCACCTTACCCGGCAGGAACAACCCGAAACAGATGAGTTCGTTCTTTTGGAAGGGTGCCTGGTGAGCAGTATTTGTGACCGAGACGGCAAAGAAGTCAGCGTCGGGTTTTATGTGGGTCCCTGCGTTATCACGCCAAATATTGCCCGGGCGCGTAACGGGGTGTCGCTCGTGTCCATTGTGGCAACAACCGATGCGCGGCTCGCAAGGATCGACAGCGATCTGCTTTCAAATCGGATGATTTCATCTGAACCCATCCGAAACTGGGCCAATGGTGTTCTACGGGACGCGTTAAGCCGGAAGGTGGATCGGGAGTGGTGCCTCGCCGCGCTGAAAGGGGCTGAGAGGCTCACATGGTTTCGCCAGGCATTTCCCGGCTACGAAGACATCTTTCCCCATGTTTTGATCGCATCCTTTTTAGGGATCACACCTGTCACCATGAGCCGTTTACGCACCGGCTACAAATGACGGAAAGCTGACTTTCGCGCGTCTTGCAGCATCGGTCAAAGAGGCTCGAAGCCGTCATTGGGCTTCGAGACCGTTTCGCGGTTTGGGAGCAACCGGTCTCCGTTCAGACATGTTGGCCGACGAGTGGAGCCGTGACTGCGCCGGCCCTTGGGGCCGGACCGGCGCGGGCACGGCGGGGCTGGAGCCCCTGGTTCCGTGCCCGGGGGGTGCTGGGGCGGAGGTTTCATTTGAAATCCGGTGCGTTCGATATAGGCTTTTCGGCGGGAGGGGACGGCCATGAACGATACGGACATCTACAGAAACCAGAGGATGGGCGGGATGATCGGCAAAGGTCGGCGCACCGCATTGATCATTGTCGATTTTGTAAACGGGTTCATTGATCCCGAGGTCTTCGGGGGCGGGAACACACGCGACGCGGCGGAAGCAACGGTCCCCGTGCTGGAGGCATTTCGGGCGCGGAACCTGCCGGTCGTGTTTACGCGCATTGTTTATGCCGATGACGGCTCGGATGCGGGGATCTGGTGTGAGAAAGTGCCAAGGCTGCGTGAACTGACCGACTCCAGTCCGGCCAGCCATGTGATCGACATGCTCAAACCGCGGGCGGGTGAAACCGTCATCCGTAAAACGCAGGCATCGGCCTTCTTTGACACCAACCTCGGATCACTGCTGCGCGGTCTCAACGTGGATGCCGTTGCCGTGGCGGGAGCGACCACGAGTGGGTGTGTGCGGGCCACGGTGGTTGATGCGATCAGCGCCAATTTCCGGCCGACCGTCATTACGGACTGTGTCGGGGATCGCGCCCTGGGGCCTCACGAGGCGAACCTTTTCGACATGCGGCAAAAGTACGCGAACCTTGTTACATCGGGGGAGCTTGATGCCTTGTTAGCCTGAAGGGCCGGGTTTGGTGGACTGTCGTCGCCATTGTTCGCCGGACGACAAAGGCCCGCTTACTGCGCATTGTCGACTTCCAGGCCCGCTGGATGCTTCGTATTTGCAGCATCACTTCGGGACAAGTGAGGGACGAAAATCCACATTTGTTCGAGAAGCTGTCGGCGACGGCTTTTTGTCCCTCACGCAAAATGAATTCAAACCTGCCCTTGCGCCTATTCGGCGGTCTGGATCTCCAGTTGCACTTTTGAATACCAATCCGCGACCTCGCGGATTTCCACGTCGGTCAAATCCGCCGCGATCGCAGACATGATCTCGTGCTCCCGCTTCCCATTCCGAAACGACTTCAGTTGGGTGTCGATGTAAATATTCACTTCGCCCGCCAGATTTGGCGCGTCGAGAAGAACGGAGATGCCATCGGCCCCGTGACAGGAAACGCAGGCGTCGGGAGCGTCGTCTTCACGTGCGCCTTCCGGCAGCGTTGCAATCGCTTCGTGGGATGCGTACCAGGCAGCCACATCCGAAATCTGCTGGGCCGAAAGGCCAGCCGTTACAACAGACATCATCTCGTGCTCGCGCGCACCGGTCTTGAACGCCATAAGTTGGGCTTCCAGGTAGTCTTTTGGTTCACCGCCTATATGGGGCGCGATTGGGATCTGCGCATACCCGTCAATGCCATGGCACGTGCGGCACATGTTGGCAATCCTGCGTCCGGCGGCCGGATCGTCAGCGGCGGCCGGAGTCCCCCCGGCGAGCATCAACCCGCCGAGGATGGTCATTACGACAAATCTCATTCCGCAGCTGCGGGATTATAGGCAATACGCCATATCGCACCGGCGAAATCATCGGACACCAGCATCGAGCCATCGGGCAGGAACTCGATATCCATTGGGCGCCCCCGATATTCGCCCGTGTCCTCGTTGAGCCACCCGTCGGCAAACACCTGTGCCCCCGTTGCATCGCCGGTTTCAGGATCGAGCGCCGTGAACATCACGCGCGCGCCCACTGGAGTGGTACGGTTCCACGAACCGTGCTGCGCCCAGAAGATGCCGCCATGGTACTCTGCAGGGAAGCTGTCGTCGTGATAGAATCGCATGCCGAGGTCGGCAGCATGCGCGGTCAACTCAAGCTGGGGCTCGATAAACTCCACACCCTCAGGCCGCGGGGCATCAGCTTCGGAGACGATTTCGACGCGGGAATTGGTCCAGGGAAAGCCGAAATGCTGCCCGGCGGCCGTCTGACGGTTCAGTTCGCCCGGCGGAATGTCGTCGCCCATGCCGTCGACCTGGTTGTCGGTCCACCAAAGCTCTCCTGTCTCCGGGTTGAAGTCCTGCCCGACCGAATTCCGTACGCCGCGAGTGTAAACCTCGCGTTCCGAACCGTCGGTGTTCATCCTGATGATGCCCCCGATTCCAATCCTGTCGTACATCTCGATCTTGTCGACCGGTTGCACGTTGTGCGGCTGACCGAGCGAGATGTAGAGCTTGCCATCCGGACCGATGTCGCAGACCCGGGCTGTGTGGTTGAAGCTCTCTTCTTCCGCCGGGATCAGTTCGCCCTGGGGAACAACCACACCGACAGCAGGGTCCGGCCCTTCGAAAAAGAACTCCGCAGCGGGTAAGACGAGAACCCGGTTGCGTTCAGCAATGTAGAGGAATCCATCGGGAGAGAAACAGGGTCCGTTCGGTATATCGAAGGTGATCGAGGGTGCGAAGTCCTTGACCTCATCTGCAACGCGATCCCGGTCACGGTCGACGATCGACCACACCTTATCCTTTCGCGTACCAGCAAAAAGTACCGTGCCCTGCGGCGCCATTGCCATTGAGCGTGCATCCGGCACGACAGCATAGAGACTGACTTCAAAACCATCAGGCACATTGATGTGCTCGACGATTGCCCTGAGTGCCTCGGCCCGGTCGCCTTCCTGGTCAACGAACGTAAATGTGGCGTCCGTCTTCTGCATATTGGTGAGTTTGTTCATGTTGTCCTGAGCCATAACCGGCCCAGCCAACATCGTTCCGAGCAGAAGGCTCGGGATAATCTTCCGATTTGTCAATTTATCCTCCCATATTTCTTACGAGGTGGTTTGACGCTTTTGCGCCGTCTTTGCCCCACGCTGGAAAATACTCGCTTTTCGATCCGGTAGCTGTCAACTTTTTTACAAGTTTTGACACGAAGACCATCCTGCGACCGAACCATGGGTTGGTTGGACTAACTCGTTTACCCAGGTTGCAATTCGGTTCGATCTTCCTTTTAGGATCACTCTTCCTGACCTTTTCCATGTGCCCGGCGCGGGCACGGCGGGGCTGGAGCCCCTCTGTTCCGTGCCCGGGTGGGCTTGGCGGATTGTCCGCTTTCCGACCTTGATCAGGCTTCGAACTCTTCGAGGAGATACCCGTTTTCGTAAGTCCCGGTTCTGATCCGGGACATGCTGACGGGGCGGGCGCAGGCGCCGAAGAGGGGCGTGCCGGTTCCGAGGACGCAGGGGGCGCGCTTGAGGATCAGCCGGGTGATCAGGCCCTGTTCCAGCATCCAGCCCGCGAAATCGCCGCCCCCGCAGAGATATACGGGGCCATCAGCGGTGCGCGCCAGGTCCCTGACCGCGTCAGGGGTCGGGCGGGTGCAAACCTGGATTTCGGCGGGTTCCGGCACCTTCAGGGTGTCGGAGAAGACGACGGTCTGCATGTGCGGATACGGGTTCCGGCCGGGTTCCAGTCCAAAACCATAGCCGAACTCGTAGGTTTTTCGGCCCATGATTGCGGTTTTGTAGGTCCCGAGGCGCTTGAAGTAGTCGTCGACGACGCGACCGTTGTGGGCGAATTTTGAGATGTCCCCGGACGCGCCGGAGATGAAGCCGTCGAGCGAGACGGCAACGTCATAGATAATGGGCTGCATGAGATGCTCCTGTTCATAATTTCCCTGGATGCCGTTGGGCTTCCGACTGAGCTGGAAATTATTTGATCACTGGCAGGGCACTCCTTGGATGGGGGTACATCCAGCCAGAGTTTTGTCGTCCGGTCAACAGGCTGCCGGATGGAGGTGGGCCATTGGGAGCGGTCAGGCGCGGCGGGTGACGCGCATTTCTTGACTTCCTTACCCCACGCGAATTATTTTGTGGGGTATGGGCGGTTATGACTATCACAGCGGGATCGGTGCGGCGGCCTGGGCGGAGGTGCTCAGGCTGTTGCGGGACCGGGAGGTTTCGGGGCTGAAGGGCACGCCCCGGATGAAAACCATTAACGGGCGGGGCTACTGGTACGACCATTACCGGATCGGGTCGGAGACGGTGGACCGGTATATAGGTGAGGATGGTGCGGAGCTGCGCTCGCGGCTCGACCGCTATGGGGAGATGCGGGCGCGGGAACAGCGGTCGAGCCGCGAGCGGGCGCGGCTGATGCGGGTTTTGCAGGCGGAGGGGTATCTGATGTCCGATGTGGGCACGGGTCAGATCGTGTCCGCCATGGCCCGGGCCGGGGTGTTTCGCCTTGGCGGTACGCTGGTGGGCACCCAGGCGTTTCGGGCCTATGAGGGGCTCCTGGGCGTGCGCATCGGGTTTGACCAGAGCGCCATGACCGATGACATTGACATTGCCAGTTTCGAGCGGCTGTCGCTCGTGCTGGATGACCGGCTGGACGAGCCGTTGGCGGGGGTGTTTTCCGACCTGAAATTCGAGCCTTTGCCGTCGGTGGACCGGGACGGGCGGGTGTGGCGCTGGCGCCAGACCGCCCGGCAGACGCTGGTGGAGTTTCTGACGCCCTCCTTCAGTGAGGAGGAGGGGGTGCGGGAGCTGGCCGCGCTCGGGGTGAGTGCGCAGAGCCTGCATTTTCTCAACTACCTGATCGCGGAGCCGGTGCCGGTGCCGTTTCTCTACCGCTCGGGCGTGCTGGTGCAGGTGCCGCGGCCGGAGCGCTATGCCATTCACAAGCTGATCGTGGCGGACCGGCGGCGGGACGGGCCGGACGCCCTGAAGTCGCGTAAGGACCGGGCGCAGGCGGCGTTTCTCATCGGGGTTCTGGCCGGGGAGCGGCCGGAGGATTTGGCCGAGGCCTGGGAGGAGGCGCGGGGCAGGGGCGCGGCCTGGCGGACGCGGATTGCTGCGAGTTTGCGACGGATGCCGGAGACGCGGGAAGTGCTGCGGCAGGTTGTGGGGTAGGGGCTGTTGTGCCCGTTCCCTGAGGGCAGGGGCGACCGCGGGCGGAAGCGGAGCGCCGCCCATGGGGGCGGTCGGCGCTGCCCGGCGTGGCCGCCGGGCGGGGGGTTTGGTGCGGCGCGGTTGGTATTCATCGCTTTGCTGTTGCCCCCGGCACGGAACAAGGGGCTTCGAGCCCCGCCGTGCCAGCGCCTGACCGGCCCCACGGTCTGGCGCTCCCTTGACGTTTGCGGTCCGTTCAACCGCGCGCGGTACACTCCACCATAAACCGCGTCGCACGGTCGTCATGCGCCAGCCCCCGGTTAGGCGCTGGCACGGCTTACCGTATGCTGGCTGTCCCCCAATCTCCGCTTGAGGCTACCGGCGATTGGCGGCAGGAGAGGGGGCGCGTTTGATGAGGGGGCGGTGTGATGAGTAACAGAATCCGGGCGGCGGTGTTTGATCTGGATGGGACGCTGATTGACAGCGTGCCGGATATTGCGGCGGCGGCGAACCGGTATCTGGAGGCGCGGGGGCTGCCGGTGCCCGATGCGGAGCTTGTTGAGACCTTTGTGGGCTGGGGGCCGCGGAAGCTGATGGTGGATGTGCTGAAGACCCTCGACCAGCCCACGGATGACGCGGCGGTGGATGCGGCCGTGGCCGGGTTCATGGAGGTCTACTGGCGGCATCCGGCGGATCTGACGCGGTTTTTCCCGCATGTGCGCGAGGATCTGGAAACCCTGAAGGCTGCCGGGTTTGCGCTGGGGGTCTGTACGAACAAGCCCCATGACCTGACGCTGAAGGTGCTGGAGACGCTGGGGGTTGGGCATCTCTTTGCCTCGGTGGTGGGGTCGGGTGTGGCTGCCGCCAACAAGCCCGATCCGGCACATCTGCTGGAGGTGGCGCGGCGGATGGATCTGGCGCCGGGCGAGTGGGTATATGTGGGCGATACTGTCGTGGACCGGCGCACGGCTGAGGCCGCCCGCGTGCGGTTTTTCGCGGTGCCCTGGGGTGGCGGGCGTCACCTGGAGGTGGCGGAGGGTGCGCGGCTCTCGCGGCTGGCGGATCTGGTGGATTTGGGGTGAGCCTCCCATGCGGTTGTGACGTTCACACACTCTAGAAAAGTGCACGTTTGCTGATGCCTGGTTGGGTGTGGGGCAACAGTCCCGCCACCATTCCCGGCGTGTCGGCACGACACGCCATGCCCGATTTTCCCCACGGGAGGGCATCCCCGACGTTGGCAACCGCTCAATGGTTTCGGGTGTTTTTGCGACACGCGCTGGCCGCCCGGTTCGGAGCCCTCCCAAAGTCGGGCATGGCGCGTCGTGCCTGGGGTTGGGACGCGTGAATCTGGCAGCCTTGGCGGAAGGCGTGTTGTGGGGCGTGAACCTGTCAGCCGTCCCGCCCGGTGCCCGCACCGGGCTGCGCCGACCCTCCCCCCGGAGGCGCATTCGCGCCGCCAGGGTCAGCGCAGCCCTTTGGTTTTGGGCGGGAGTGGTCAAAAAAAAGCGATGCCGAAAAATTTCAATTAATTGATTTCATTAAATAAAATATCCTGCTCTATTTTCCGAAAATTAACATTGGGCGGTTAACTTGATTTTTATACATCTTCAGGAGCGAGCAATGCAGATTACCATCGAGGCAGGACAAATCATCCAAATTCTGGCAAATGTAATTGTAGTCGGCGGGGGGCTATATGGACTTTGGTGCTACCTGCGCCGAAAACTAAGGCAAAGATGCAACTCAGATGATAGTTGATCAATTTTGTCTGAAACCAGCCAGATTAAACCTGACCTATTTTGATTTATCCAATGATTGGGTGAATGCAATTGCCACCAGCGCCCAGGCAAATCTGGATTTTTTGCCTGCACAACCCCTTGAAGTTGGGCGGGAGCCGTAGCGCAGGCGGTCAGCTTCAGCCGATGGAGCGGGTGCGGGTGATGGCGGCGTTGAGGCCGCGGGCGATGTCCCGTGCGATGGTTGAGCGGCGCATGTACTCGAGACCGGCGGCGGTGGTTCCGGCGTAGTCGATCATCTGCTGGACGTGCTCGGCGGGGGTGGGTGATCCGTCGGCCATCATGGTTCCGGCGCTGAGGAAGAGCTGGCGCACGGCGCGGTCGGCGATGGCGGCAGGGATGCCCTGGGAGGTGGCGTGGTTGGCCATGGCTTCGGCGAAAAAGGCGACGAAGCCGGGGACGGGGCCGGTCATGGCGGTGAAGAACTCGATGTGGGCCTCGTCCTGGACCTCGTCGGTAAGGCCGCAGGCACCGAACAGGGCGGTGGTGCGGGCGCGGTCGGCGGATGTCACGGCGGGGGCGGCGCACCAGGGGGAGTAGGCGAGGCCGGTTTCGGCGGCGGGGCTCGACATGGCGCGGATGACGCGGGGGGAGCCGGTGAGGGCGGCGAGTTTTTCCACCGACACGCCCGCCATGACGGAGAGGATCAGGCGGTCGGGGGCGTGGAGGCCCAGGTCTGAGGCCATGGCGGGCGGGACGGACAGGAGGATCACGTCGCAGGCCTGGGCGAGGTCCTGGTTGTTGGTGGTGAGGTTTATGCCGGGATGGTCTTCAAAGCCGTCGGCGCGGCCGGAGCGGTTGGAGATCCAGAGGCGGTCGGGCGGGATGATGTCGGATTTGAGGACGGCGTGGGCGATGGCGCGGCCGAGCATGCCGGTGCCGCCGATGATGCCGAGGGTCCAGGGGGCTGCGGTCATGGGCGGGCTCCTTTTGCGGGGTGTCAGCGGGCGGCCTGGGCGGGCTCCGGCTGGTCGGCGATATGGGCCGCAAGGTCCTGAAGGAAGCGGGCCATGACGGTGACGGTTTGGCCCATGTCGGCGTCGGTGGCGAATTCTTCCGGCGAATGGCTGATGCCGCCACGGCAGCGGGTGAAGAGCATGGCGATGGGGCAGAGATCGGCCATGGCGGAGGCGTCATGGGTGGCGCCGGAGGGCAGTTCGCGAGGCGCGATGCCCTCAGCCTCACAGGCGCCGGCGAGAAGCTTGCGGAAGCCTTCGTCGCAGGAGACGGCGGTCTGCTCGTAGGTGCGCTCAAACGAGACGTCGATGCGGCGGTTGCAGGAGATTTCGGCGCAGAAGCTCTTGAGTTCGCCCGCGAACCGCTGGCGGATGGCGTCGTCGGTGCCGCGGATTTCCACGGTGACTGTGACCTCGCGGGGGATGCCGTTGACCACGTTGGGGTGGTTTTCGATCCGGCCGACGGTGGCGCGGATGTTGGGGTCGGTGGCGGCGAGGCGGTCGACCTCGGCTATGAGATGCGCGGCGGCGACAAGGGCGTCCTGGCGGAGGTTCATGGGCACGGTGCCCGCATGGCCCGTGGCGCCGGTGAAGGTGACGGTGTTGCGCTCGATGCCGCAGATGCCGGTGACGATGCCAAGGGGCAGATCCTCACTCTCCAGCAGGGGGCCCTGTTCGATATGGGCCTCGAGATAGCCGAGGATGTCGCTGCGGCTGCGGGCGATTTTGGCGATGGCGGCGGCGTCGCCGCCCGCGGAGTTGAGCGCGCCCGCGAGCGTCACGCCGTCCTGGTCGCACATGTCGAGCACGCGGTCGTCGAGCGTGCCGGCGAGCGCGCGGGGGCCGATCAGGGCGGTGGGGAAGCGCACGCCCTCCTCATCCGCGAAGGCGAGAACCTCGACGGCGAAGGGGAGGGTTATGCCGTCGGCGGCCAGTTTTTCGAGCGCGAGACAGCCCAGGGCCACGCCCATGATGCCGTCATAGGCCCCGCCGCCCAGAACGCTGTCCTGATGGGAGCCGATGAGGAAGGTGGGCGACCCTGGCGGGCCCTCGCGCCGTCCGATCAGGGTGCAGGCGGCGTCGAGACGGGTTTTTAGCCCGGCGGCGTTCATCCACTGGCTGATTTTGTCCCGGGCGTCGGCATGTTCCTGGGTGAAGGGAAACCGGGTCACGCCCGCCCCGGGAGCGGAGAGGGTTGCGATGTCCTGCAGGCGGTGTTGAGCTTCGCGTCCCCAGTCCATTCATCCCTCCCGTTTTGTTTTTTTGTGTGGGGGGAAGCTTAACATGGGGAATGGGGAGGGGAAGGGGGGGCAGAGAGTGCATGGAGTTGATGGGAAGCTTTTTGCAGCATTCAGGATTGAGTGGCAATCAATCTGCTTCCTGACCAGCCGCGCGGCATTTAAGGTGCCGGCATGATTACTGGCTTGGTATCCGAAAGGTGCGACGCAAGCTTTTTTCATGATTTACAAATCTTTATGGGGTCTTTCGCGCTGTCCTCATGTCTCTCCCGGCGTGTCGGCACGACACGCCATGCCCGACTTCCCCCCAGGGAGGGCATACACGACGTCAGCAACGGTTCGTCTGTTTCGATAATTTGCAGGGAACGCCCCAGCCAGTCGGGTCGGAGCCCACCCGAAGTCGGGCATGGCGCGTCCTGCCTCGTGTCTCGCGTGAGGGGGAGATGACTGAATGCCCTTCCCTCAACAGTTCCACGTTATTTTAGCATGAAAAACCTGTCAGGTAGCTGGTGCGGAGGGTGTCTTTGGGCGGTGGACGAAGTGACGGAACCCAAAGAGACCCCGGGCACGGAACAGAGGGGTTCAGCCCCGCCGTGCCTGCGCCGGACCGGGCCCGGAGGTCCGGCGCATGTTGACGTTTTCCCTGAGCTTTGGGGGAAGAGGTATGGGGCGGCATGAAATCGCGAAGCGGAGCCGTTGGGGGCGTCGTCCCCCCGGTCCGGCGCAGGTACGGCTTTTTTCCGACGGCCGCCGGGCAGTCGGCGTTGTGGTTCGGCCTTCCATTGTTCCCCGTCAATTTATCATGATAAACCGGTGCAAGGCTTGGTGTGGAGGGTGTCCGGGGGTGTCGGTGAACAGGGAAACGGGGAAACTCCGGGGGTCGGGGGCGCGGCGGAGCCGGCCGGTGCAGGTGGCCGACGCGATCAAGGACTGGGTGGTGGAGCATGGTCTGCGCAGGGGCGACCGGCTGCCCTCCGAGCAGGACATGATCGGGCGGTTTGCCATGTCCAAGGGCACGATCCGGGAGGCGATGCGCATTCTGGAGGCCCAGGGGCTGATCGAGACGCGCACGGGGCCGGGCGGTGGCAGTTTTGTGGGTGAGGTCAGTGCGGAGCGGGCGCGGGCTTTGCTGGGGAACTACTTCTATTTTCGCGATCTGAGCGTGGCGGATATCTACCAGGTGCGGCGGCTTCTGGAGCCGGAGCTGGCGGCGTCTCTGGCCGGGCGGCTGGATGAGGGGCAGCTTGGGGAGCTTGAGGCCGTGATTGCGCGCTATCCCGAGCCCGCGCGGTCGGTGGAGGAGGAGCGGGAGCAGCACATCGCCTCGTTGGAGTTTCACGCGCGGCTGGCGGAATTCGGGGAGAACGAGCTTCTGGGATTTCTGATCGGGTTCATGGCGCGGATCCTGTCGGATCTGACCGTGCACCGGAAGCTCTATGAGCCGCATAACATCGAGCTGTGGCGGCGGGGGCGGGCCTATCAGTCCGATCTGGTGGGCGCCCTGCGGGCGGGCGATGCGGAGCGCGCGCGGGAGGTGATGCGCGACCACATGGACACGGCGCGGGCGCTGATGGAGCGCCAGGAGGCGGAGGTGCTGAAGCGGTTCATTGGGGGGTGACGCGCGGGGTTTTGCGCGGTGAGCCGGGGCTGTGGCGGACCGGGGGCGGCGCAGCTGTGGGGTGTGCGGGGCGGTTTTATGGTTGGGTGTGCTTCGCCGGGTTGAGGTGGGCGCAGGTGTCGACGGTGCGTCGTCCCAGGGGACGGTCCGACGCAGGCACGGCGGGGTTTCACCCCTTGTTCCGTGCCGGGGATCGTGGGGCGTTCGGGTGACAAACTGCACATAATTCAGTCAAAGTGGGTCAATTGGCGGTCTGTTGGACAGCCGCTGGCGGCGTGCATTCAAAAAATATTGACTAATTGGTCAAAAATTGCGGTCCTGAGGTCAACAGAACAGGGAAGTGCCATGACGATTGATCTGACGACGCGTTTTACCGGGCTTGAATTTGTGAATCCGTTTGTGCTGGCCTCCGCGCCGCCGACCGAGAGCAAGCGCAAGATTTTGCGGGCTTTTGAGGCTGGATGGGGTGGGGTGGTCACCAAGACGATCGGGCTGCATCCGGTGGAAAATGTCGCGGGACCGAAGACGATTTACCAGCGCGCGAGCGATGTGAAGCCTTACGTGTCGCGCTACAAGCGGCCCGATACGGTGTCGCATTCCTCGTGGAACTGGGAGCTGATCTCGGACCAGCCGCTGGAGCAGTGGCTGCCGGATCTGGAGGAGATCAAGACGACGTATCCCGACCGCATGGTGATCGCCTCGATCATGGCGGGCGCCGGGGGTGAGGCGGAGATGGAGAACTGGCGCAAACTGGCGCGGGCCTGTGTGGGTGTGGGCTGTGACGCGCTGGAGCTGAACATGTCCTGTCCGCATATGGACCGCAAGGATATGGGCGCGAATATTGCCAATGACGAGGACATCATCCGCTCGGTTTTGAAGGCGGTGACCGGGGCGGTGGATGTGCCGGTCTGGGTGAAGCTGACGCCGGCGACCTCGACGCTGGTGGATGCGGCGGGCGCGGCCTATGAGGCGGGGGCGTCGTGCATTTCGCTGTGCAACACGTTTCCGTCCCTGCCGCTGATGGATCCGGAGACGCTGAAATTTGAGGTGGAGGTGGACGGCTATGTCACCTCCGGCGGCCAGGGCGGGCTGGCCATTCTGCACCAGGCGCTGCAGCGGGTGTCGGATATCTCGCGGGCCTATCCGGATAGAGCCATTTCGGGCATTGGCGGCATCAAGGGCTTTCGCGAGGCGTTTAATTTCATCGTGCACGGCGCGGGGAATTTGCAGGTCTGCACGGCGGCGATGGAGGAAAAGGGCAGTGGCGGGGTCGGTGTGCAGCTGATCCAGGAGCTGACCCGGGATCTGGGCGTGTACCTGGAGGCCAAGGGGCATTCGTCGATCGAGGATTTCCGGGGCATCGCGCGGGAGCGGATTGTCGAGCACTCGAAAATCCGGCGCAAGAGCGAGGACTATAACGGCGGCTACGCGATTTCGGCCTGACGGTGCGGTGCCCCGCCAGGGCTGGCGGGGCTTTTGGCATCAGTTGGTGGGGTCGATGGCGTGCTGGAGGCGGAAGCCCACGGCCATGCGGTTCCAGATGTTGATGGTGCCGATGGCGACGGTGAGTTTGGTGATCTCCGCGTCGCTGAAATGGGGTTTCAGCAGGTCAAAGTCCGCATCCGGGGCCCCGGTTTGTGAGACATTGGTGAGGGCGTCGGTCCAGGCGAGCACGGCGCGTTCGCGCGCGTCGTAGAGGCCGGATTCGCGCCAGGCCGGGATGAGCACGATCCACTGGTCGCCGAGCCCGTCCTTGCGGGCCTCCTTCACATGCATGTCGACGCAGAAGGCGCAGCCGTTCAGCAGCGAGGCGCGAATTTTCAGCAGGTGCAGCAGGCGCTTGTCGAGGCCGGAATCGCGGGAGACGAACTCCTCCAGCGCCCAGACGGCTTTGACGGCGTCGGGGGCGGCTTTCATGTAGTCGATGCGGGGGTCCATGGGATGTCCTTTCATTGGGTGCGTGGTTTTGTGTGCCGGGCGTTGGCCTCCAGAAAGGCGCAGCCGCGGGCGGCGATGGTGCCGTCATCGTCCCGTTCGACCTGGGCCAGCAGGGCGGCGATGGTGGTTTTGGCCAGTTCGGCGCGGTAGAGGCGCTCGGCGCGCAGCATGGCGGCGTTGATCTGGCAGGGCGCGGTGAAAAAACTGTCGGGCGGCGGGTTGGGGCCGTTGCGCCGGATCTCGCGGCAGCGGAAGGCGGGCTCAGTGCCCTCCACGGCCAGGGTGATGTCCAAAAGCGTGATGTTTTCCGGCGGGCGGGCCAGGTGGTAGCCGCCTTTGGGGCCGGGGATCGTGGCGAGGATCCCGGCGCGGGACAGGGCCTGGAGGTGTTTGAGCAGGTAACTCGTCGAGACGCCGTGGAACTCCGCCAGCGCCGCGGCGGAGAGCACGTCGCCGGACGGAAGGGTGGCGAGCATGGAAACGGAGTGGATTGCCTGCTCGATGCCGTCGCTGAGTTTCACGGGGTGGATCGCCTTCGTCTGATTCGTGGATATTATTTGTCCACGATTGGGATGAGGGCGTCAAGCGGGCGGACGAGGGCCGCACAGGTGCCGCGGGTTTTGCGGCTGTCGTCACCTGGCGATGAGCCGTGGCTGCGCCGGGCCGGGGGGTGGCGCCATGCGGGTTGGGCGTCGCGGTTTTATGGCGTCGTGGACCTCTTGCCTTCGATGCTGCTGGACAGCGTCGACGGGCGCCGGCCCTTCGGGACTGGACCGGCGCAGGCACGGCGGACAGTGGTGCTGACCCGTCCATGCTCCCAACACTTTAGTGCGGTCAGGAAAACAAAACCCGCCGTGTGTGAGGCGCAGGTCTGGCGGCTTTACCGGCGGGTCGGCACGACACGCCATGCCCGACTTTCCCCCCGGGAGGGCATCCCCGACGTCAGCAACCGCTTGGTGGTTTTGGGAGTTTGTGCGACCCGCGCTGGTTGGCCGGGGTGGGGCCCTCCCAAAGTCGGGCATGGCGCGTCGTGCCTTGGGTTCGGGACGGTTGGGCGGGGGCTGATCCGGGCGTGGCCCATGACCAAACGCGGGGCTTGCCCGGGGTGGGGCGGGTTCGTAATATTGCGGGCATGACAACGGTTCGAACAGGTCTGGTGGCGGAGTGGCGTGCGATGGGTGCGCCCTTTGGCAAGACCCAGGAGTGGTGGCCGCCGCCCTGGCGCTGAGTTTCGACCTCAACGCCTGAAACCAACCAAACGAACTGGATAGATTATGATGATCCACGACCTTACGGTGCGTGCCGATGCGCTTGTCGTGACCTGGTCCGACGCGACCACCACGGACTTTCCGACCATCTGGCTGCGCGACAACTGCCCTTCGGGGTTTCACCCGCAGACCCAGGAGCGGCTTCTGGACCTGCTCTCGCTTGAGGAGACGCCGGTGCTCGTCTCGGCGGGGCATGAGGGCCATGTTGTGCGGCTGGGCTATGCCGACGGGCATGTGAGTGACATGCCCGTGTCGCTGCTGTCGGGGCACAGGCCCGGGACACGGGCGGCTGATCCGGCCGCGGTGGAGGCGCGGCTGTGGTGGGCGGAGCATTCCGTGGCGCGGGTACCCGCGGCGTCGATCCTGGGGGATGACACGGGGCTTGCAAACTGGATGCGGCTCACGGCGTCGGACGGGCTGTCGATTGTGGAGCATGTGGAGGACCGGGCCGGGGCCGGTGTGGATCTGGCGGAGCGGATCGGGTTTCTGCGGAAGACCAATTTCGGCACCACCTTTGAGGTGATCAACAAGCCCGATCCGAACAACCTGGCCTATACCTCCGTGGCGCTGCCGCTGCATACGGACCTGCCGAACCAGGAGGTGCCGCCGGGCTATCAGTTCCTGCACTGTCTCGCGAACGAGGCGACCGGGGGCGGGTCGATCTTTGCGGACGGGTTTGCCATGGCGGAGGATCTGCGCCGGGAGGACGCGCAGGCGTTTGAGCTGCTCTCCACGGTGGATATTCCGTTCCGGTTCCATGATGGCGAGGCGGATATTCAGGTGCACAAGCCGGTGATTACGCTCGATGGCGCGGGTGAGGTGATCGAGATCCGCTACAACGCGCATCTGGCGGGGATTTTCGACATGCCCGCGGATGTAATGCCCGCGTATTACCGGGCGTACCGGGCCTATATGGCGCGGACGCGGGACGCGCGGTACCGCATCACGCTGAAGCTGAAGGCGGGCGAGATGGTGGTGTTCGACAACCGCCGGGTTCTGCACGGTCGGGAGTCGTTTGATCCGTCCACCGGGTTCAGGCACCTGCATGGATGCTATGTGGACCGGGGCGAATTTGCCTCGAAGCTGCGCCTGCTGTCGCGGCAGGCGGGTGTGACGGAGGCCGCGTAGACGACGGAAGAGGGTTGCTTATGGCCGGGGGCGAAATCAGGGATATTGCCCCCGGTGGGGTCACGGACATTTCAGCCGTTGGAGGAGAGCCGTGACTGCGCCGGGCCGGGGGGTGGCGCACGGAGCAGATGGCTGGCGCGGTTTTATGGTGGAGTGTGCCTTTTCCGGTTTATCGGGGGCCAACGTCGACGGGCGCCGGCCCTTCGGGTCCGGACCGGCGCAGGCACGGCGGGGCTGGAGCCCCTCTGTTCCGTGCCTGGGGCGTGTTGCAACGCATTCATTTGAAGCGCCCTTCGCTCACCAGCGCGCGGTAGGTGGAGCGCATCTCGGCCCGGTCGGTGTAGCAGCCGCGCAGGTAGCGGTCGCCGCTTTCGGCGGTATAGGCGGCGCGGCCATGCACGATGCGATGGTTGTCGAAGACCATGCATTCGCCCGCCTTCATCAGGAAGGTCATCATGTATTTGTCTTCCTGCAACATCTTCCCGAAGCGGCAGAAAGCCGGATACCAGAGGTCGAGCAGCTTCTGATCGAGGTCCGGGATGTCCAGCATGTGCTGGCTGATCGTCAGGCCGGACACTTCGCCGTGGCGGTCCAGTTCGATGATCGTCTGGCGCGAGCGCATGTCGTAGCTGTCATGCTCGCAGAAGAACGGCACCTCAGTCTCCGCAAGGATTTTGAACCCCTCCGGGTCGCGCGCACGGAAATCATTCGCCACGGCAACGCCATCGGCATAGAGGCTGCAACCGCCCTCGACCGTGTTGGCGCGGCAGTGCAGGAACTGCACGCCTGGGGCATGTTCCTCGGCCGGGGTGTCGGTGTGCAGCTCAAGTGCCGAGGCCGTATAGGCGGTGTTGGTCGGGTTGATGTGGGTTCTCACGTCGAAATAACTGCCGAAGAAGGTCGGGCGGACCTGGCCGAGCATTTCGGCGGTTCGGGTGAGCCCTTCGTCGCTGTTTGGCATGTCGGTGAGGATGGTGAGGCCCTCGACCAGCAGCGCCTCAATCCACCGGGCGCGCAGTGCGGGATCGGCGAGCAGCTCGGGCTGGCTGAAGCGCGGCACGTTCGGGTAGTGGTCGCCGTACCATGCCTCGCGCGGGAGGTCGGCGGGGTCCGGGCGGCGCTGCGGGGTTTTGTAGGTTTCGAGCCAGCCTAGCGGGACGCGGGTGAGCTGATCTTCGGCCTCCCAGGTGATTTCGAGCGCGTCGCGGGTGACCTGGGCGGTCTTCGCTTTGGGCGCGGTGTCGAGGTGGAAGATGTCAAAGCTGCGCTCACGGGTCCTGCTGTCGAACGAGGCGGGGCAGTTGTCGCGCAGCCAGTAGTAGTTGAAGTAGTGGTTTTCGCCGTCGGAGAGCGCGATGTGCAGGCCGTTGTCCTGCAGGACCGGTGCCGCCACCGGGGAGGTCATGATGTTCATTTGATATCCCGGGATGTTGCGAGGAGTTGGAGTGCGTTTTCGCAAGCGAGTATTCCACGCCTTTCTTTCCCGAAACAGGCGGATTAGCCTGATGATATCTTAAGCCATGGGTTAAGTTGATGGACCGTCTTCCGCCGCTGCGCCTGCTTACCACCTTCGAGGCTGTCGCCCGGCATGGCTCGATGCGGCTGGCGGCGGCGCGGCTGAACGTAACCCAGCCCGCGGTGAGCCAGGCGCTCCGGGCGCTGGAGGAGCATGTGGGGGCGACGCTTTTCGACCGGGCCACGCGGCCGGCGCAACTGACCGAGGCGGGCGAACTACTGGCCCGGGCGGTGCGCGACGGGCTGGGGCGGATCTCGGCCGCGCTCGAGGACATCCGGGCGCTCAGCGGGCAGGACGGGGCGCAGGTCACGGTGTCCTGCACGCTTGGCATGGCGACCTACTGGCTGATGCCGCGCCTGCCTGGGTTCTATGCCGCGCATCCGGAGATGACGGTGAACGTGCAGGCGCCCGCGACCGACCTGCCGCATCTTTCGCCCGGGATCGACATCGCCATCCGCTAAGGCACCGGCGACTGGCGCGAGGGCACGACGGTCAAGCTCTTCGACGAACGGGTCTGCCCGGTGGCCGCGCCCGCCCTGCTGGAACGGTTGCAGGCCGCGGGTGTGGGGCTCGACCGGGCGCCGCTCATACATGTGCGCAGCCCGCACAACCAGCACTGGGCCGGGTGGGAGGATTACTTTCGCGCAAGTAACATCCCGCGGGCGCGTCTCTCCGGGCAGACCTTTAACAACTACGTGCAGGCGGTGCTCGACCAGCGCGGCGTCATGCTGGGCTGGCGTTCCATAACGGGCGACGCGGTGCGCGACGGGGCGCTGCGGATGTGGCCCGGGAGCGAAGTGGATTTGGGGATGTCGTATTACGTCACCGCAAGGGTGCCAAAGTCCCGGAGCACACAGGAGTTCCTGGACTGGGTCATGATGTGCGGCGAATCCGATTGACTGACCAAAATCCCGCCACGCGGCGCGAAGGCTGGTTTTGCCGCTGATCTGATGTTTCGCGCCCGGAAGGGCCGGTCAGGCCACGGCCTCGCCGGTGCCGTCGCGGGTGGGGTTGTCGAGTGTCGGGACCATTTTGGTCCAGGAGTGGTAGGGTTCCGACATGGCCTGGCTGTGAAGGTGTTCGAGCGCGCCGATGGGATCGTCGGGGTGCAGGTCGATGCGCAGGGTCAGTGGCGGCGCGTGGCGGGAGACCACGAGGAGGGCGGCGGATTTCAGGCCACGGAAGTCGCCGCCGGAGGTTTTGGCGGCCCTGAGCGCGGCCAGCAGACGGTCGGGCATTTCGCCTGCGGTCTGGGTGAAGGCCGCGATCATGGCGGGCAGAACGTCGGTGTTGCTGAGCATGTTGCCGGTGGCGACGATGCCATCCGAGGCGGCCTCGCCCGCGTAATCCACGCTTTGGGAGCCGGTGAAGGCGGCGGTGCCGCCCTGGGGGTCAAGCGCCGCAAGCTGGCGGTGGTCACGGCCGGGATCGGCGGAGGTGACGGCGTGGACGGCCTCTACGGCGGTTTTGCCCTCACGCATCAGGGTGAGGGCGCCGGTGCCCCAGAGCGTGCTGGGGGAGGTGCCCTGGGAGGCGGTCAAACCCGATTCCGCGTCACCGCGCAGGACCCAGCCCCCGACACAAAGGCTGCCCGTTGCGGCAGCGCCGCCGTAAATGCCTGTTTTTGGGTCATGGGCCAAAAGTGAGAACGTCATTTACTCATCCCGCCTGATTGAGACTTGTATTTATCATGAAAATTTGGCCTCATGCAATTAATCATGATAAATACGGGACCAACAGCGGAGAGGACAACCTGAAATGAAAATCCTTGAGTTTACGCGTCGCGCGGTGCTCGCGGCGGGACTTGCGGGCCTGGCGCTGGCCTCGCCCGCGATGGCGCAGACGCCTCCGGGTGTCCTGATCGTGGGTCAGATCGCGGAGCCGAAGGCGCTCGACCCGGCGGCGGTGACGGCGGTCAATGATTTCCGGATCCTGATGAATGTCTATGACGGGCTGGTGCGCTACAGCGACGGCACGCTGGAGGTGGAGCCCGCGCTTGCCACAGACTGGGAGATCAGTGAGGACGGGACGGAATACACCTTCAACCTGCGTGAGGGCGTGAAATTCCATGACGGGTCGGATTTCAACGCGGAGGCGGTGAAGTTCAACTTTGACCGGATGCTGGACGAGAGCCATCCGTTCCATGACACCGGGCCGTTCCCGCTGGCGTTCTTCTTCTCGGCGGTGGACAGCGTCGAGGTGGTGGATCCGCTGACGGTGAAGTTCACGCTGAGTGCGCCTTACGCGCCGTTTTTGTCGAACCTCGCCTATCCCACGGGTCTGATCGTGTCGCCCGCGGCGGTGGAAAGCCATGGTGCGGATTTCGGGCGCAATCCGTCCGGAACCGGGCCGTTCAGGTTCGCCGAGTGGCGCTCGAACGAGGCCGTGGTGATTGAGGCCAATCCCGATTACTGGGATGGGGCGCCGAGCCTGGAGGCGGTGGTGTTCCGCCCGATCACGGATGCCAACACGCGCACGGCGGAGATGCTGGCGGGCGGGATCGACATGATGGTCGAGGTGCCGCCGGTGGCTTTGTCCGAGTTTGAGGGCGAACAATACAACGTGGTCGAGCAGGCCGGACCGCATGTCTGGTTCCTGATCCTCAACACCAAGGAGGGGCCGTTTACGGATGTTCGGGTGCGTCAGGCGGCGAACCTGGCGATCAACAAGACCTCGCTGGTCAATGACGTGCTGGAGGGCACGGCGGAAGTGGCCGCGGGGCCGACGCCGCCCGCCTTTGCCTGGGCCTATAACGAAAGCCTTGAGCCCTATCCCTATAACCCCGAGCGGGCGAAGGAGCTGATCGACGAGGCCGGTGCGGAAGGTGCGGAGCTGACCTTCTATGTGACCGAGGGCGGGTCGGGGATGCTTGACCCGATTGCCATGGGCACCGCGATCCAGGCGGACCTGGAGGCCGTGGGTTTTGACGTGAATATCGAGACCTATGAGTGGAACACCTTCCTCGGACAGGTGAATCCCGGGCTTGAGGGCAAGGCGGATATGGCCGAGATGGCCTGGATGACCAATGACCCCGATACGCTGCCCTACCTCGCGCTGCGCACGGATGCGTGGCCGGAGCAGGGCGGGTTCAACTCGGGCTATTACTCCAACGAGAAGGTGGATGACCTGCTGGAACAGGCGCGTGTGGCGACCGATCAGGACAAACGCGCGGAGCTTTACCAGGAGATGCAGACCATCGTTCAGGAGGACGCGCCCTGGGTCTTTGTGGCGAACTGGAAGCAGAATGCGGTCACGAGCGACCGGGTCGAGAATTTCAGCCTGCAGCCGTCGTTTTTCCTTCTGCTGAAGGATGTTGTGAAGAACTGAGTTGAGCGGGCCCTGCGGGGCCCGTTTTCGCAGGTGGGCAGGGCGAGTTGAGGGGATTTGAGTAAGTGGTGCCCTGTCCTGGCGCGGGTTGTGTTGCCGGAGGGCTGCGACGGCCGCGGGCGGTAGCGTAGCGCCGCCCAGGGGGGCGGTCGGCGCTGCCCGGCGTGGCCGCCGGGCGGGACGGTTGAGAGGGTTGCGTCCCGGGCCATGCCGAATTTTTTAAAGGGGGGAGTGCCGTGACGGGCTATATTTTGAAGCGTCTCCTATCCGCCATTCCGGTGCTGTTTGGCATCACGGTGATCGTGTTTCTGATCATGGCGCTGATCCCCGGCGATCCGGCCACGGCAATTTTGGGAAGCTATGCGACGCCGGAAAACGTGGAGAAACTCAACCGTGATCTGGGTTTGGACAAGCCCCTGGTGGCGCAGTATTTCATCTGGCTCGGCAACATGCTTCAGGGAGATTTTGGGCAGTCGTTTGCGCTGAACCGGCCGGTGATCGATGAGGTTCTGGAGCGGTTTAATGCGACGCTGATCCTGGCCGGGACGGCGTTTGTGCTGTGTTCGGTGTTCGGAATTCTGGCCGGGGTGGTCTCGGCGGCGAAACAGTACGGGCTGGCGGACAAGGGGATTACCTTTGCGGTGCTGCTCGGCATTTCGATCCCGTCGTTTTTCCTCGGCATGATGATGATTTTGATCTTCGGGGTGAATTTGAGGTGGCTGCCCGTTTCAGGGATGTACGCGATTTACGGGGGCGGGGATCTGCCTGATCTGATCTCGCACCTCATTATGCCCGCGCTGGCTCTGGCGGTGGTGGCGACGGGGGTTGTGGCGCGGCTGTCGCGTTCGGCCATGCTGGAGGTTTTGCGCCAGGATTTCATTCGCACGGCGCGGGCCAAGGGCGTGTCGGAGCGGGGGGTGATCTGGCGTCATGCACTGAAGGCCGCGATGGTGTCGATCATACCGGTGCTGGGCATTCAGGCGGGGTTTGTGCTGTCCGGCGCCGTTTATATCGAGATGGTGTTTCAGTGGCCGGGGGTGGGGCGGATGCTGGTGGACGCGATTTTGAAGCGGGACATTCTGCTGGTGCAGGGGGGCGTGGTGTTTGTGGCCGCGTGTTATGTGCTGTTCAACATTCTGGTGGATGTGGCGCAGAGCCTGCTTGATCCGAGGATCAAGACATGAGCGCGTTTTTCAGGCTTCTGGCCCGCAACCGGCTGGCGCTGTGGGGCGGGATCGTTCTGGTTTTGGTGGTGTTTTTGGCGCTGATTACGCCGCTGCTGCCTCTGGCGGATCCGGATGTGACGGACACGGCGAACCGGTTTTTGCCACCGTTCTCGGAAGGGGCGTTTTTGGGGACGGACCATCTGGGGCGCGATCTTCTGTCGCGGCTGATGTGGGGGACCAGGCTCTCGCTGGCGGTCGGGTTTTCGGCTGCGGTGGCGGCGGCGACCATTGGGGCGGCGATAGGGATCGTGGCCGGGTTTTATGGCGGGCGCACGGATAACGTGATCATGCGCGGCGTCGATATGCTGATGGCGTTTCCGTATATCCTGTTGGCACTGGCGATTGTGGCGGCGCTGGGGCCGGGGCTGATGAACGCGCTGATTGCGGTGGCGGCCGTCAATGTGCCGTTTTTTGCGCGCAACATTCGCGGCATCACGGTGGGGATTGCGCATAAGGAGTTTGTGGACGCGGCGCGGCTGGCGGGGATGGGGAACGGGCGGATCATTCTGACCGAGATCCTGCCCAATGTGGTGCCGGTGATTGTGATTGCGATGTCCACCACCATCGGCTGGATGATTTTGGAGACGGCGGGGCTGTCGTTCCTTGGCCTGGGCTCGCAGCCGCCGCAGGCGGATCTGGGGTCGATGCTGGGGGAGGCGCGGTCGGCGCTGATCACCAATCCGCATACCTCCGTTGTGCCGGGGGTGATGATTTTGGTGATCGTGATGAGCATCAACCTGCTGGGCGACGGGGTACGGGATGCGCTTGATCCGCGTCTGAAATCGGGGGCTTTGAGCCGGCCAATGCCCGCAACGCTGGTGGATCGCAGGTCGGTGCCGGAGGCGGGCAAGGGTGATGGTATCCTGGCGTTGCAGGATCTGGAGACGCAGTTTCATGTGAAGGACCGGGTCTATAAGGCCGTGGGCGGTGTGAGCCTGACGGTGCATCCGGGCGAGTGCCTGGGGATTATTGGCGAGAGCGGGTCGGGCAAGTCGGTCACGGCGCTGAGTGTGATGTCGCTGGTGGCCTCGCCGCCGGGGGTGATTACCGGGGGCGCGGTGCGGTATAAGGGCGAGGATTTGATCGGGGCGCCCTACGCGAAGCTGCGGTCGCTGCGTGGGGACCGGGTGGCGTATATTTTCCAGGATCCGCTGGCGACGCTGCATCCGCTCTATAAGGTGGGCGATCAGCTTGTGGAGGCGATCGGCTGTCACCATGACGTGTCATCCGCGGAGGCGCGGAGCCGGGCGATTGATCTGCTGAAATCGGTGCGGATTCCGAATGCGGAGAGCCGGGTGGACAGCTATCCGCACGAGATGTCGGGGGGGATGCGGCAGCGGGTTGGCATTGCCATGGCGCTGGCCAACGAGCCGGATGTGATCATTGCCGATGAGCCGACCACTGCGCTCGATGTGACGGTGCAGGCGCAGATTTTGGCGCTGCTCGACGATCTGAGGAAAGCGCGCGGCCTGGCGATTGTGTTTATCACACATGATTTTGGCGTGGTGGCGCAGCTCTGTGACCGGGTGGCGGTGATGTATGCCGGGCGGATCGTGGAGGAGGGGCCGACCGGGGCGGTTCTGGCCACGCCCGCGCATCCCTATACCAAACGGCTGATCGCCTGCGTGCCGGAACTGGGCGAGGGGCGGCGGGAACTGGCGGCGATTCCCGGGCTGCCGCCGGTGGTTGATAAGCTGCCCGAGGGCTGTGCCTTTGCGGAGCGGTGTCACAAGGCGCGCAATGACTGCCGGCGGGGGAATATTCCACTGGAGGGGCCGGCGGAGGAGGCGCGGCGCGTGCGCTGTCTTTACCCTGAGAACGAGCGGATGGCGGAGGCTGTTTCATCATGAGTGCGGCGCTGAAACTGACGGATCTCTCCAAGACGTTTGAGGTGGGCCGGACGCTGTTTGGAAAGCCGAAGGGCCTGGTGCGGGCGGTGCAGCCGGTGGACCTGACCGTGGAGCAGGGCGAGACGCTGGGCATCGTGGGCGAGAGCGGCTGCGGCAAGTCGACGCTGGCGCGGATGCTGGTGGGCCTGTTGCCGGTCACGACGGGGAGCATCGAGATCGAGGGGGCGGCATTGGACAATGCGGACCCGGCGGTGTTTGGGAAGCGCATTCAGTATGTGTTTCAGGATCCGATCAGCAGTTTGAACCCGCGCAAGACCATTCGTCAGGTGATGGAGGCGCCGCTGAAGAACCTGCACGGGATGGGGAAGGCCGAGCGGGACGCGCGTATTCGGGAGATTTTCGATACGGTCAGTTTGCGCGAGGAGTTTCTGGAGCGCTATCCGCACGAGTTTTCCGGCGGCCAGGCGCAGCGGATCGGGATTGCGCGGGCTCTGGCGGCGGAGGCGCGGATTTTGATTTTGGACGAGCCGGTCTCGGCTTTGGACGTGTCGGTGCAGGCGCAGGTTCTGAATTTGCTGGCGCGGCTGAAGGAGGAGCTGGGGCTCACGTATCTGTTCATCAGTCATGACCTGGCGGTGGTGGAGGCGGTGTCGGACCGGGTGGCGGTGCTCTATTTCGGGGGGGTGGTCGAGGTGGGCCGTGCGGAGGATATTTTCTCGCGGCCGAAGCATCCGTATACGAAGCTGCTGGCGGACAGTGCCCCGGTGGTGGGGCGGGCGTTGAGGGCGCCGGAGGGGGTCGACACGGAGCTGCCCGATCCGCTGAACCCGCCCACGGGATGCGCCTTTCGGGCGCGGTGCCCGAATGCCACGGAGCGCTGTGGGCGGGAGGTGCCGAAGCTTGTGGAGATGGGCGAGGGCCACCGGGCGGCGTGTTTTCATCCGGTGGGGTGAGACGTTTCCGCCCTTGCCCTGAGGGCGGCGCCTGACCCTGGGGGGTGCGATAGCGGCCTCCGTGGGGAGGGTCGGGCGCTGCCCGGTGCGGGCACCGGGCGGGAGGGTTGAGATGGGGGCTAGAGGCGGGTTTCCGTGTTCTGACGGCCGAGTACGGCCATGATTTCCACCGCGCCATCCTGGGCAATCCGGTAGTAGATGCTGTTTGGTTTATGTATGCAGCGACGATAGCCGGGGCGAATGTCATCAACCGTCGGCCAAAGCGCGGGGTCCTCCGCAATTGCCGTGAAGCGCTGGTAGAGTGCCTGCAGGTAGCTGTCGGCGGCGTCCATTCCCCAGGTTTCCACTCCGTAGAGCCAAATCCCGTAGAGATCAGCCTTCGCTAACGGCGAGAGCCTATATTTTGCCATTCCGGTGCGCCGTCTCCCGGAATTCCGCGAGGGTCTCTTCGGGTGTGGCTGTGACCCAGCCGTCTTTTTCGGCGGAGAGTTCGGACGCGATGAGGCGGGCCCGGATGGCCTCAACCTCACGGGCGCGGCGGATAAGGTCGTTGACGACCTCGCTGCGGCTGGAGAATTCCTGGCTGTCGATGCGGGACTGGATCCAGCGTTCGTTGGGTTCGGTAATCGAGAGGCTCGCGCGTTTTGCCATTTTGCCGGGCTTTGTGTGATGCGGTTGTGATGCGAATTTACATCATTTGTGAGGGTGTGGCAATTGCGTGTGGCTCTTGCGCTGCCCGGCGGTGTCGCCGGGCGGGAGGGTTGAGAGGGGGGCTGATGGTGGAGGCGGGTATTGGGTTGAGGTGCCGTTATTGTTCGGGATGGGGCAGTGAGATGGATGGCTGCCCCGCCCGGTGCTTGCGCCGGGCAGCGCTGACCTCCCCCATGGGAGGCGCTGGCGCGCCACCCGAGGTCCGCGATGCCCTTGGTGTTTAGCACACGGGTGTGGAACTTGCCGATTGCAGCACTTTACGATGACTGATTAGCTGCCCTGAACAGAAGGACAGGCGGGGCTTATGGGACGGGACAGGGTTCGGTTGGGTGTGGATATTGGCGGGACGTTTACGGACGTCGTGCTGGAAGTGGGCGAGGCGCGGTTTTCGACCAAGGTTTTGACCACCTATGCCGCTCCGGAGGACGCGATACTCGACGGGATGGGGCAGGTCTGTGCGGCGGCGGGGATCGGGCCGGGGGATATTGACCAGATCATCCATGGCACGACGCTGGCGACCAATGCGCTGATTGAGCGGCGGGGGGCAAAGACAGCGCTGATTACCACGAAAGGCTTTCGGGATGTCATCGAGATGCGCACCGAGAGCCGGTTTGAGCAGTATGACTTGAATTTGGAGCTGCCCGAGCCTCTGCTGCCACGGCAGCAGCGGTTTGTGGTGAACGAGCGCATGGATGCGGGCGGCAATGTGCTGGTGCCGCTCGACCGCGCCGAGGTTGAGGCGCTGGCCGATGAGATTGCCGGGGCGGGGTTTGAAAGCGTGGCGGTGGGGCTGATCCATTCGTATCTGAATGACGCCCATGAGCGGATGGTGCGGGAGGTTCTGGAGAAACGGCTGCCGGAGGTGATGGTGTCGATCTCCTCGGAAGTGTCGCCGCAGATGCGGGAATATGAGCGGTTCAATACGGTGGTGGCGAACGCCTATATCAAGCCGCTGATCAAGTCCTATCTGGGCCGTCTGAAGGGGCGGCTGGCGGATAAGGGCGCGGTGTGTCCGGTGTTTTTGATGCATTCGGGGGGCGGGATTATTTCGCTGGAGAATGCGGCGGATTTCCCGGTGCGGCTGGTGGAAAGCGGCCCGGCGGGGGGCGCGGTTTTTGCGGCAAATATCGCGGCGCGGTATGGGCTCGACAAGGTTCTGTCGTTTGACATGGGCGGGACGACTGCGAAAATTTGTCTGATCAAAAACCAGGTACCGAAGACCTCGCGGGTGTTTGAGGTGGCGCGAACCTACCGGTTCAAGAAGGGGTCGGGGATGCCGATCTCGATCCCGGTGATCGACATGGTGGAGATCGGCGCGGGCGGCGGGTCGCTCGCGCATGTGGATGCGATGCGCCAGATCCGGGTGGGGCCGGAAAGCGCGGGGTCGGAGCCGGGACCGGCCTGTTACGGGCGCGGTGGCGAGCGGCCGGCGGTGACGGATGCGGATCTGGTGCTGGGGCGGCTTGACCCGGAAAATTTCGCGGGCGGCTCGATCCGGCTCGATGCGGAGGGGTCGCGGGGGGCTCTGACGACGCATTTGGGTGAGGCGCTCGGCATGGAAGCGGAAGAGGCGGCGTTTGGGCTGGCGGAGGTTGTGGACGAGAACATGGCCAATGCGGCGCGGGTTCATGCGGTGGAAAATGGCGAGGATCTGGCCGGGTACACCATGATTGCCTTCGGGGGCGCGGCACCGCTGCACGCGGGGCGGCTTTGCGAGAAGCTTGGGGTGTCGCGGCTGCTGGTACCGCCGGGGGCCGGGGTTGGCTCGGCCATCGGGTTTTTGCGCGCGCCGTTCAGTTTCGAGGCGAACCGGTCGGTTTACATGCGGCTCTCGAAATTTGACCCGGAAGCGATCCGCGGGCTGCTCGATGAGCTGCGGGCGGAGGCGACGGGATTTGTGCGCAACTGTGACGCGGAGGCGGAGATCTTCGCGGAGTTCCGGGTCTACATGCGCTATGCCGGGCAGGGCTGGGAGATCCCGGTGGTGCTGGAGACGCGGGATGCGGAGGCGCCGGATGCGGCGCGGTATCAGGCCCTGTTCGAGGCGGATTACGAGCGGCTGTTCGGGCGGGTCGTGACGGGGATGGACGTGGAAATTACCGTCTGGGCGGTGAATGCGACCACGGCGCCGGAGCCGGTGGGGCGGGTTGCGGCGGGGTCTGGTGACAGCGTTGTCGAGCCCGGTGAAACGCGGCGGATGTTTGATCCGGTCTCGGCGGAATTTGTGGAGGCGGGCGTTTTTGCGCGGAGCGATCTGGGCACCGGTCAGCGGATTTCGGGGCCGGCGGCGGTGACGGAGGATGAGACCACGGTGATCGTGCCGGCGAGCCGTGATGCGGTGCGCCAGCCGGACGGGTGCATCGACGTGATGATCAGGGAAGGAGCGTGAGCATGGCGGAGCGGTCAAACGTGGCCTGGCAGGTGATGTGGAACCGGCTGATTTCCGTGGTCGAGGAACAGGCGCAGGCCCTGGTGCGCACGGCGTTTTCCACCTCGGTGCGGGAGGCGGGTGACCTGTCGGCGGGGGTGTATGACGCGCGGGGTCGGATGCTGGCCCAGGCGGTGACGGGGACGCCAGGGCATGTAAACGCGATGGCGGATGCGGTGGCGCATTTTATTCGGCGCATCGGGCGACAGAATATTTTTGAAGGCGACGTGTATCTCACGAACGATCCCTGGGAAGGGACGGGGCATCTGCATGATTTCACGGTGGTCAGCCCCGCCTTTCACGACGGTGTTCTGGTCGGGTTTTTTGCCTGTACGGCCCATGTGGTCGATGTGGGCGGGCGCGGATTTGGCGCGGACGGGGCGAGCGTTTATGAGGAGGGGATTTACCTGCCCATCATGAAGTTTGCCGAGCGTGGCGAGGTGGATCAGACGCTGATCCGGATCGTGCGCGGCAATGTGCGGGAACCGGACCAGGTGGTGGGGGATCTCTATGCGCTGGCGTCGTGCAACGGGATCGGGCAGCGGCGGCTCGCGGACATGATGGCGGAGTTTGGGCTGGGCGATCTTGAGGAGGTGGCGGAGTTCATTCTGGAGAACTCAAAACGCGCGACGCTGGAGCGGATTGCGGCGCTGCCCCGGAAGAGTGCCGAAGGGTCGATGACGGTGGACGGGTTTGACACTCCGATCACGCTTGCGGTGCGGCTGTCGGTGGAGGAGACACGGATTGTCTGTGACTTCGCCGGGACCTCGCCGGTGGATGCGAAGGGGATCAACTGCCCGAAGGTCTATGCCAAGGCCTATGCCTGTTACGCGCTGAAATGTGCGATTGCGCCGGAGATCCCGAACAATGCCGGGTCTCTGGAGCCGTTTGAGATGGAGGCACCGGAGGGGACGATCGTGAACGCGGTGCATCCCGCGCCGGTGGCGTTGCGGCATATCATTGGGCATTTCGTGCCGGATGCGGTGTATGACGCGCTCGATAAGATCATTCCCGGCGTGGTGCCTGCGGAAGGGGCCGGGTGCCTGTGCAATTTCCAGGTGTCGCTGCGGCCGGCACCTGGGCGTGAGGGCGTGCGGGCGGAGGTGCTGGCGTTCAACTCCGGCGGGTCCGGGGCGCGGCCGAAGCATGACGGGCTGAATGCGACGGCGTTTCCCTCGGGTGTCATGACCATGCCGATTGAGGCGACGGAGCACGCGGGACCGGTCGTGATCTGGCGCAAGGAGCTGCGGCCGGACAGTGGCGGCGTGGGTGCGCGGCGCGGGGGCCTGGGGCAGTATATGGAGGTGGGTGCCCGTGAGGGGCATGAGTTTGACTTCCAGGCGATGTTCGACCGGGTGCGGCATCCGGCGCGGGGGCGTCAGGGCGGCGGTCCGGGGGGCGTGACGGAGATCGGCCAGGATGACGGCACGGAAATGCGCGGCAAGGGCAAGCAGTTTGTGCCGGAGGGGCGGCGGGTTCTGCTCTCGCTTCCGGGCGGTGCGGGCTATGGCGCGGCGGCGGACCGGGACCCGGACCTGGTGCGGCGTGACCTGGTGCGCGGCTACATCTCGGCGGAGGCGGCCGAGCGGGATTACGGCATGAGTGCGGACGAGGTGGCGGAGGTTCTGGAGGTGGCGCGCGGGGGCGGCGGGTGACGGCCGGGCCGGTTTAAAGGTTTAAGTTTTGCGGGGTTTTTGGGCAAAAAATACCCGCCAAAACCCGTTCAATCCGGGATTTTCCTTTGTTAGCAAGGTGTTTACGTTTTCTGGCGCATAGTCGGCCCATCCACCAGTGACGGTGGAGAAATGTGTATGGAGAATCCGACATGTTACGACCGGCCCGGCATGGCATCGTAATCGCGTGTGCAACAACCTCACTGGCATCCGCGGTTTCGGCGGCAGGCATCGAACGTGCGGGACCATCGAGCCGGGTTCTGTTTGAGACGGGACGCTATGTCGAGTTCTCCGGAACCTATGCAAATCCCGATCTGTCGGGTGAGGGCGGGGAGTTTCCGCCGGGCACGCCGATCCCAGGAACGACCGGGAACATACTGGACAGCTTCACGAATTTCGGTGCGGCCTACAAGGCGGACATCAATGACCGGATGTCCTATGCGATTATTCTGGACCAGCCTTACGGGGTGTCGCTAAGCTACCCGCGGGGGCTTTATGACGGGACCTCCGCGACCATCGACACGACGACGCTGACGGGCGTTCTGGCCTATGACATCACGCCGGCGGTGAAGGCCTGGGCCGGGGTCCGGGCGCAGCGCATGTCGGCGGACGGGGCGATTCCCTTCCTCGGCGATTACACCATCGAGACGGATACGGATATTGGCTACGGCTACATGCTGGGCGTGGCCTATCAGAAGCCGGAAATCGCATTGCGGGTGGCCCTGAGTTATTACTCCGCCATCGAGCAGGAGTTCGAGACGGTTGAGTTTGGTGCCATCGACGGCACGCTGGAGGTGGAGACGCCGCAGCAGGTGGTGCTTGAGTTCCAGTCGGGCATTGCGGTGGATACGCTGGTGTTCGGCTCCATCCGCTGGGTCGACTGGCCGCAGTTTGAGATCGATCCGCAGAACTACCCGCTGGATATTCCGCTGGTCTCCTATGAGAAGCCGTGGACGGCCTATTCGCTGGGCATCGGACGGCAGTTCACCGACCGCATCGCAGGTGCGTTTGAGGTGCGGTACGAGCCGCAGACGGACACCGTGCAGCCCGCCCTCGGGCCGGTGGATGGCGGCACGTTCCTGACGGCCTCGATGAGCTATGACATGGAGCCGTTCACGATCTCGGGCGGCGTGACCTATGGCTGGCTCGGGAGCGCGGAGAACGAGCTTGGCTCCAGCTTTGACGACGGCACCATCCAGGGCATCGGGTTCCGGATCTCGTACAACTTCTGAGGCGGGTCCGGGCACGAAACAAAGGGGCTTCAGCCCCGCCGTGCCTGCGCCGGACCGGCCGGGAGGGCCGGCGCACTTTGACGTTGGCTCAACGGTGAGAGCGAAGAGGTACACGACGCAATAAAATTGCGACGCACGGTTGTTGGGGCCCCAGCCCCCGGTCCGGCGCAGGCACGGCTCCGCTCATGGCTGAAATGTCCCGGTGAGGCGGGTTAAAGTCCGTTCCGGTTTGCGTAGGCGCCGGGTGACAGGCCCTCGTGCCGGGCGAAGGCGAGGCCGAATGCGCTGGCGGAGCCGTAGCCGACCTTCATGGCTATTTCCGTAATGGTCAAACCGCCCTGCCGCAGCAGGGTTTTGGCGACCGCCATGCGCCAGGCGGTTGCGTATTCCATTGGGGCGCGGCCGACCTGCCTGCGGAACCGCTCGAAAAAGCCGGATCGGGACATGCCGGCCGCCCGTGCCATCTCAGAGACGGAGAGGGGGCTGTCCGCCTGCGTGTGGATACGTTGCAAGGCATCAACGAGTTGCGGATCCGACAGTCCGCGCAGGAGCCCCGGCGGCAGGGTTGCGGCCGGGCCGGAGCGCAGGGCCTCGATCAGCAGGACTTCCAGCAACCGTTCCAAAACCATCCCGCGGCCCGGCCGGTCGGCGCGGGTTTCCTCGTGGATGACCGGCACCAGGGCCGTCAGGCGGCCTTGCCCCGACACGTGGATCATTTCGGGCAGCAGGGACACGAGCAGGTCGCTGGCGGGTGTGTCGAAGCGGCAATGTCCGACCAGGGCGCGCATATCGACCGGGGCTTCCGACGCGCCGAGCCGGAACCGACCGGGGCCGGTTTCAAGTGGCATGCGTGGTGCATGCGGCGGCGGGGGCACCATGCTCGACATGGTAAAGCCATGGAGGTGGGGGATCAGCACGAAATCCCCGCCCGTCAGCGTGACCGGTTCGCGCCCTGTGACATGCAACCGGCACTGGCCTTCGACCATTGCGCAATAGAAGGGGCTGGACAGGTCGTGGCGCTCCACCATCCATTTCCCGCCCGCCTCGACCATCTTGGATATGGAGAGCGCGGGCCGGAGCAGGGTCACGACGCTGGACAGGGGATCGGCGGGGGTATCGGGCATGGTTCTGGACGAATGATGGATGATAATGGACATCTGAATATAGAATGAACGGATGCGGCCGTCCATCTACCCGCTACGGCCAATTATCCCGAAAGAAAATATTCCCATGAACAGACTGATAACCGTTGCCCGCGACCTGCCGACACCGGAGCCGGAGATGACCGTTGCCTATACGCCGGTCCGGTTGCCGATGCCGGGGCGCCAGCCTCTTGAGGTGCGCCTGACCGCGCCCGCTACCGGGAAGGGCCTGCCCATCGTGATCCTGTCGCATGGCTTTGGTCCCTCGAATTATATTCCCTCAAAGGACGGCTATGCCCCGCTTGCGCAGTTCTGGGCGGAGCGGGGTGTGGCGGTGCTTCAGCCGACCCATGCCAGTTCGCGGGTCGGCGGGCTTGATCCCGATCTGCCCAATGGGCCGTTTTTCTGGCGCGAGAGGGTGGCGGAAATGCGGGCCATTTTGGATCAGCTGGCGGAGGTCGAGCGGCAGGCGCCCGCGGTGGCAGGGCGGCTGGACCATTACCGGATTGCGGTGGCCGGGCATTCCTTTGGCGGGCATACCTGCGGTCTTCTGCTCGGGGCGGGCCTGGACGGCGAGGCGTTTTCCGACCCGCGCATCCGGGCCGGAATTCTGCTGGCGGCTCCGGGCCGGGGCGGTACGGACCTGACCCCGGACCATGCGGAGCGGTTTCCTTTCTTTGATGTGGATTTTGGCGGGATCAGCGTGCCGATCCTCGTGGTTTGCGGTGACGGGGACGACCCGCATTTCACGCCCCGCGGTCCGGAATGGCACGCCGATGCCTTCCACGATGCGCCCGGTGCCGACGCCCTGCTGACGATCAGGGGCGTGGGTCATGGCCTGGGCGGAATAGCGGGATGGGACGCGCGTGAGACCGAAACGGAGAACCCCGACGCGCTGGAGGCCACGCGGCGGCTGACGCTGGCCTGGTTGCGGAGCAGGTTTGACATGGAGCCTGACGCCTGGGAACACAGCCGACGCTCGCTGAGGGAAAGTGCTGCGTCTGTTGCGGAGATCACCTTGGGGAAGGGGTGAATGTTGGCGGTGGGTTTTTTAAGCGGGACGGGAGGGGTTTGCGGCAGTGCGACCCCGGGCACGGAACAGAGGGGCTTCAGCCCCGCCGTGCCTGCGCCGGACCGGCCGGGAGGGCCGGCGCATGTAGACGTTTGCTCAACGGTGAGAGCGAAGAGGTACACGACGCCATGAAATTGCGACGCACGGATGTTGGGAGCGCCAGCCCCCGGTCCGGCGCAGGCACGGCTCCGCTTATGTGCGGAAGTGTGTCACAGATAAGCTTCGTGGGTTTTCAACCAAATGATTGACGGGTGCGCGCGGCGGCGATAGGCAGTGGGCCATGGAAAACATGACGATCATCGCAATGAACTGGTGGCTGGCCTCCTGACAGGGTGGCCGGATGACCAGATGTATTCCGAGGCCGCCGCGTGGGCGGCCTTTTGTTTTCCAGGGCTTACTGACGCGGCGCCTCGTTTTTTAGGGGACAACGCACATGAACAGACCAACCATTCTGACGGGTGACCGCACCACGGGGCCGCTGCATATCGGGCATTATGCGGGCTCGCTGGCCAACCGGCTGCGGTATCAGGACAGCCATGAACAGTTTCTGCTGCTGGCCGATGCCCAGGCGCTGACGGACAACGCCCATGACCCGGAGAAGGTGCGGCGCAACGTGATGGAGGTGGCGCTGGATTACCTGGCCGTGGGGATTGATCCCGGTCGCACCACCATCTGTCTGCAGTCGCATCTGCCGGCTCTGGCGGAGCTGTCGATGCTTTACCTGAACTTCGTCACGGTGGCGCGGCTGGAACGCAACCCGACGATCAAGGACGAGATTCGGGTGCGCGGGTTCGGGCGGGATATTCCCGCGGGGTTCCTGTGCTACCCGGCGGCCCAGGCGGCGGATATTACGGGTTTCAGGGCGACGGTGGTGCCGGTCGGTGAGGATCAGGCGCCGCTGATCGAGCAGACCAATGAGATCGTGAGGCGGATCAACGCAACCGCGGGCCGCGAGGTGCTGCCCGAGGCGCAGGCGGTCATCCCTAAAGCCGGTCGGTTGCCGGGGATCGATGGCAGGGCCAAGATGTCGAAATCGGGTGGCAACGCCATTCCGCTCTCCGTTTCGCCTGACGAGATCCGCAAGGCGGTCAGGGCGATGTTCACGGACCCCAATCACCTGCGGGTTGAGGACCCGGGGCGGGTCGAAGGGAATGTGGTTTTTACGTACCTGGACGCGTTCGACGGGGACCAGGAGGGGCTTGAGGATCTGAAGGCCTGGTACCGGCGCGGCGGGCTTGGTGACAGCAAGATCAAGGCGCGGCTGGAGGGCATTCTACAGGAGCTTATCGCCCCAATTCGGGAGCGCAGGGCGCAGCTGGCGCGGGACCCGGGGTATATTCTTGACGTGATCCGGGACGGTACGGACCGGGCGCGGGAGCGCACCGAAGCGACCAAACGGGATGTGGTGGATGCCCTGGGGCTGTTTCAGTTGTAAATGAGGGGATGCGAACGGGCACGGGCATTTGTGCAATCGTGCCGTGCGGTATTGTGCGTCGACGCAGGTGATCGCTTCGTCCAGTCTATGTGTATCGGAAGCCGGACGCTTCCTGGACCACCGTAAGTTTGGCAGACAAAACCCCCGTTTCGGGGGCCGCTGCCGCTCGGCCTGACGAAAGAGACATCATGTTGATCTACCACGAAATGGAAGCGGCCATGCCGGCGAATGATCCCGACCGCTATGCCGCGCTTCTGGCGGAGGATTTTGAATATGTCCGCCACAGATCGCAGGACACCATTGGACGCGCGGCAATGCGCGATCTTCTGAAAAAGGTCTGGCGTCCAGGGAACCGCGTCATCGAGGGCATGCGCTGCCTCTATGAGAATGATGATATCCTGGTGGTGCACATGATCCTGTCCTTTGCCAGCGGATCGCGCGAGGGCGCCATGGTTGTTCATCACAAGCGTGGCGGCCGCATCGTGCGGATCGAGTCCGGTGTCTCGGACCTCCCGGGCGGTGTCGCCGCGTCGGCGCCACCGCATCCGGAAAGCGCTTCCGTTCCCCACCAAACCAGCCTTTGAAACGAAAGGAAAATCCCATGGCTTACGTTATTTCGCATTTCTTCCCCTCCGGAACAGCCGCGCAGTATGAGGCGGCCATGCTGGCGATGAATGGAGAGCCCGGCCGCATCCCGGACGGACAGATCGCCCATGTTGCGGGGCCCGTGCCGGGCGGCTTTCAGGTCATTGCCATCCAGGAGTCAAAGGAAAGCTGGGACCGGTTCATGACCGAGGTCTTTGCCCCCGTCATGGGGCGCGGAATTGAGGGTGGATTTACCGCGCCGCCGACCGAACTGGAATTCGAAGCGACACATTTTTACCGCTGAATTCCGGCGCAACGGGTATCAACCCTGTTGTCCGGCCAGGGCTGCGCGCCGCTCGATATGGAAAGCGATCAGCATATCGAGCACGGCGCGCAGACGTACCGAGCCGCGCATGGACTGGTGGTAGACGATGTTCATGTCGATCACGTCGATGGGCTCGTCGAACAGCCGGACCAGCCTGTCATCCGCATCTCCGGCAATGCAGTAGAGAACGCCGATCCCCTGGCCGCCGGCGATCCGGTGCTGGGCCATGTCGATATTGTCTACCCGGATGCCTGGTTTGCCGGCCCCGGCGAACCGCTCGATCCAGGCGAAGGGCGGCATGTGCAGGAAGGCCTCGGCATACTGCACCAGGGCGTGGCCGGGGATGTCCGCCAGGGTCGCGGGACGGCCATGCGCCTCGATGTAGGTTTTGGCAGCAAAAACACCGGACCCAAGCCCGAAGGAATGCGCGACGGCCAGGTCCATGTCGGTGGGCCGGACCGCGCGGATGGATATGTCGGCCTCGCCCTTCGCGAGGTTGACCGGCGCGCGACCGGACAGAAGCTCAACCCCGAGGTCGGGATGCCGGAGGGCCACGGTTCCTGGAAAATCCTCGAGGTAGCGGATGGCCAAGGGGGGACAGGCGATGCGGACGACACCTTCGAGGGCCTCGCGCGCATCGCGCACCTCCGCGCGGGCCCGGTCCGCCGCCGCCTCCATGGCTTCAGCCGCGGCAAAAGCCGATTTGCCCTCCCGTGTCAGGGAAAATTCGCGGGCCTCCCGCACAACGAGCACGGCCCCGAAGGCGGCCTCGGCCGTGGCGAGCCTGCGGCTGACAGTCGAGGGATCGACCCAGAGCGACCGCGCCGCCCCCGCCACAGATCCGGCCCGGCCGAGCGCGAGGATCACGCGAAAATCGTTCCAGTCCGGTTCAGCAGGCATGGTCCCATCCGGCTTCCGGGCGGGGAAATACACGCCCAGCGGAAGTATGCCATGGGTGGCCCTGGGGCGTCGAGGTGTTTGGCCGTGTGTTCGGGGTGGACCGGGGCAGGGGCAATAACGAACGGGTCTGGCGTGCGGGTTGCGAAAGGCGATTGTGTGTGGACAGCGGGACATTTCAGCCGTTGGAAGGGGAGCCGTGCCTGCGCCGGACCGGGGGTGGCGCACAAAGCGGCCCAGTGGCGCGGTTTTATGGTGGAGTGTGCCTCTTCCGGTTGATCGCAGGGCAACTTTGACGGGCGCCGGCCCTTCGGGTCCGGTCCGGCGCAGGCACGGCGGGACCGGGGCCCCTTGTTCCGTGCCCGGTGGCGCGCGGCCACGTGGGGCTTTTGGGTCCGTTCCGGGCGTGGTGAAGAAGACTTGTAAGTAAGCTTGGAGCGGGACTAGACTCAGGCCTCGACAGAATTGACGCAAACATTTTTCGGCACGTGCCACCAGGCCCTGGCGTCGAGGCATGGAGAGGTGGGCGCCGTGACCGACAGATCTGGATGGCGCCTGGGCGGGTCGATTGCGTTTGCCTTTGCTTTGCTGGTCACTTTTGGCACCGCGCCAGGTCAGGGGGCGGCATCCTGTTTTGGTGGGACGGATGCGGTGCGTCATGCTTTGGGTGAGGATCCTGGGAGCCTGCCTGAGGGTGTGGGCTCGTTTGAGCTGTCGGACCCTGGAATGACCGGTCTTGCCGTGCATTACGTGCGTCCGGGGAGCTTTACTTCGACGTCTCCAATCCTGCTCGTCATTCCCGGGGCCGGGCGGAACAGCGACGACTACAGGGACGCCTGGATCGACGTGGCCTGCGCGTCGGGTACACTGGTGGCGGCTCTGGGGTATTCGGAAGAGACCCATGACTTTGCCGCATATAACATGGGCGGGACGATCTCGAACCTGCAGTTTGACAACGCGGATTTTTCCCGTGTCTCAGAGACTGCGACAACAATCACGCTCGACGATGCCGACATTCGGTTTGATGTGGTGACGAACCGCGCGGAGTGGATGTTCGATGATTTTGACCGGGTCTTTGAGCAACTGGTTCAGATGACGGGGTCCGGGCAGGACACATACGATATCTTCGGGCACTCCGCCGGGGGACAAATCCTGCACCGCTTCGCGGTTTTCGCACCACGATCGAAGGCCCGCGTGATCATCGCCGCGAATTCCGGGTTCTACACGTTTCCCGATCTTTCCCGGGCGCTGCCCACCGGGATGGAGGGGACGGGCCTGACGGAGACGGATCTGTCCCGGGCTTTCGGTGCGCGTCTCGTCCTGATGCTGGGTGCGCTGGACAATGACGACGGGGCTGGCGGGACTTTGCTGCACACACCTTACATCGATCAATCGCAGGGCCTTGGGCGTTTTGACCGGGGGCTGCGCTTCTTCGGGCATGCCCGGGAGGAAGCGGAAAGGATCGGGGCTGATTTTCACTGGCGGCTCGAGGTCATCGACCGGGTTGGACATGACTACCGGGCAATGAGTTCGGCCGCGGCGGATTACCTGATGGGTTTGAGTGACTGAAAGATCGGATGGGCTCCCGCTGCGTCCCGTCTGACCGTTCGGGTTCGCGGGATGCCTGCCGCGATCAGGGGTCTTTGGGGGCGGTCGCGTTGGGGTTCCTGTCGGCGGTGCGTCCGCGAAAATCGTCCATGCTGCTTGCCACGCCAAAGATGCGGTTGAGGACGAAGTCGAGCGCCCGCGTGGGTAACAGGCCGCGCAGCAGCGGCAGCAGGCGCACGATGGCGGGCATGTGGAGGAAAACAGCGTCGCGCTCCACGGCCCGCAGGATGCGGCGGGCCACGTCCTGGGGCTGAAGAAGCGGGATGAGGCGCGAGCGCACGCCCTCGAACATGCCGGTGTCGATGTAATAGGGCAGCACCGTGATCACACGCACGCCGGTGCCGGCGCGTTCCATCTCCTGCCGCAGTGAATCCGACCAGCCGGTCACGGCCCATTTGCTGGCGGCGTAGACGCTCATGTTGGGGTTTGAGACGAGCGCCGCCGCCGAGGCGATGTTGACCACGTGTCCCTGGCCCCGCGCGACCATGCCGGGCAGAAGCGCGCGCGTCAGATGCATCAGCGCGCCCGTGTTGATCGACAGCGTGCGGTCGATATCGGCGTGTTCGTGACCGAGGAACGGTTTGCCCACGACGATGCCCGCGTTGTTGATCAGCAGGTCGACCGGTGTTCCCCCGGCCTCCAGCCGACTGACGGCGGCGAGCACGGCCCCGGTGTCCGACACGTCCACCTGGTCGAAGACGACAGCGCCCAGGGGATCGAGAGTTGCCCGCGCCGCCTCGATATTGGCCGTGCTCGCATCCCAGACGATCAGCTGTGCCGCGCCGCGTTCCAGGAGCATTCGGCCCATCAGGAGCCCAATGCCCGAGGCGCCACCGGTGATCAGCGCCGTGCAACCCGCGATTTGTGTCATGTTCTGCCTCCCCCGGCCTGGCGTTATTTCAGCATGAAGCGCACAAGCTGGTCGGCGATCCGGCCGAATGGCGCCATCGCGAGGTCGGCAAGGTTCCAGCGGCCCTGCGCGTAGATGCCTTTGGCATGGCTGAACCGGCGGAACCCCTCGACGCCGTGATAGGCGCCGATGCCGCTTTCACCGACGCCGCCAAACGGCAGATCGTCCTGGGCGACATGCATGACGGTGCTGTTGATGCCCACGTTGCCTGACGTCGTTTCCGCGAGGACACGGTCCTGATCGGCGCCGGAGGGTCCGAACCAGTAGAGCGCGAGGGGACGCGGGCGTGCGTTGACGAAGAAGATCGCCTCATCAAGGGTCTGCCAGGTCACGACGGGCAGGATGGGGCCGAAGATTTCCTCCTGCATGACGTCCATGTCGGCGGTTGCATCAAGGATCAGGGTCGGCGCGATGGTCCGGGCACGGCCGGTCGCCTCGTCAGCCCTGTGGCCCACCGTCACGATCCTGGCACCTTTGGCCTTCGCATCCTCGATCAGGCCGTTGAGCCGGTCGAAATGCGCGTCGCTCACGATGGTGCTGTAGTCATCGCTGGCGGGTCCGTCGGGATAGAGGCGCCTGGTCGCGGCGTCGAATTCGGTCTCGAAGGCCTTCAGATCGTCCGCGTGCACCAGTGCGTAATCGGGCGCGACGCAGGTCTGGCCGGCATTGGCCAATTTGCCATAGGCGATGCGTCGGGCGGCCCGCGCGTCGACCGCGCCGCGCGCGACGAGGGTGGGTGACTTGCCGCCCAGTTCCAGTGTCACGGGTGTCAGGTTGTCACTGGCCGCCCGCATGACGGCGCGCCCGACTTTGGTGCTGCCGGTAAACATCAGATGATCGAATGGCAGGGCGCTGAAGGCTTTCGCCACTCCGGCATCGCCGGTGACGACCGCGACCCGGTCGCTGTCCCAGGTCTCCGACACAAGGCGCTGGATCAGGTCGCTGGTGCGCGGCGTCAGCTCGGACGGCTTCAACATCACACGGTTGCCCGCCGCCAGCGCGGTCGCGAGCGGCATCAGGGCGAGGTTCAGCGGATAGTTCCAGGGCGAGATGATCCCGATCACGCCGAGCGGCTGCCAGGCAACGCGGGCGTGGCCCATGCGGAACACGGCTGCGACGTGCCGCCGGTCCGGCGCCATGAAGCGGTGCAGGTTCCTCGAGAGGTATTTGATGCCTTCCACGGTCGGCACGAGTTCCATGATCGCCGTTTCGTGGTGGGATCGGTGACCGAAATCGGCGGCCACCGCCTCCTCCAGGGCGCGGCGGTTGTTGACCAGGAGAGCCCGCAGTTTTGCGAGGTCCGCGCGCCGCGCCGCCAGATCCGGTGCGCCATCCCGCAGGAAGGCGGTCCGCTGTCTTTCAAGGATGGCAGCCGGGGTGGGTCCGGGCGTCGTTGCGGCGACGTGTACGCTGGTATGCTTCATATCCACCTTCCATGTAGACAGTGGCAACTTACCCGTATCCAGTGACTCATGTAGGCGGTATCAACATGATGAACGTTAGTGGAAACCGGCAAAAACGCCATCAAACCGGCGTTGAGCACGGTTTTTCAGTGGCTTCAGATGTGGCGCACGCCAAACGGCAGGCATCCAAAAAAAAGCCCCGGCAGGGCCGGGGCGTTTTTGCGGGGAGGTGTGGGGGGGTCAGAAGCGGAAGTTGAGACCGATCCGGCCGATGACGCCCGCGTTGTCGAATTCGTAGTCGATGGCCTGGCCCGGGAAGTTGGTCGGGTCGGTGGCGTGGACCGTGGCGTCCTTCAGGTCGTAGCTGAGAATTTCAGCCTTGATGCTGACGGCCTCGGTCATGCGGTGCTCGACACCGGCGCCGAGGACGTAGCCGAAGCGCGTGCCGGAGGTGTTCCAGTCGGGCGAGGTGTAGCCCAGTTCGGTCATCTCGAGCGAGAAGCTGTTGGTGACGCGGCCCGCGGCAATACCGCCGGTGGCATAGGCCAGGGTGTCGCCGAAGGAATAGCCCAGGCGAACACGGGCGGTGGCAAGGCCGTCAAGCTCCGTGCGGTAGCCGGTGACGGTGTTCACGCCGTTGAAAATGGGATCGGGGTTGGGATCGACGCGGGCAAAGCCGTGTTCAATGTCGGAATTTCCGAAGGACAGGTCCAGTTCAACACCGGCCACCCAGGCGTCGTTGATCTGGTGGTTGTAGCCAATGGTCACACCACCGATCAGGGAGGTGTCGGACCCGTCGATGCTGTCGGGAAAGAGGCCGTTGCTGACGTCCAGCGTGATCAGGTCGCCCTCGTAGTCGCCGAGCGAGGCCTCGCCGTCGGATCGCAGGGCGCCTGCGGTCACACCGCCGTAAAGCCCGCTCCAGGTCGTTGGAGCCCGCCCCATGGAAGAGGCCGTATCATCGGCGGCCAGTGCAGGGGTCGTTACCAGCAGTACGGCCGCAACAGTTCGAATAAACATTCCAACGTTCCTTCAGATTTCATCCGCGGCCCGTCCTGCGCCGGACCACGCTCATCTTCTTCTGAAGGGCAACCCATAAAAATTAATTAACGCAAAACATATTCGTTCATTTTTCAAATTATTCGAATCTGATGACGGGAATCCGTGAATACTTTCTTTACGGGAGATCAACACTTTCAGGGCAATTCTTCAGTTTGCGGCAATTTCGAATCCAGGGAGATGTGCGGGTGTCCGTAGTGGAAACAGAAAACATGTCGATATTTGCCCGGGCCTGGCAACGGGTTGCCGATTACTTCGTGCCGCGCCACCTGGCGGACAAAAAGGACAAGAACAACCGCGCCCGGATGTTCCTCATCAGCCATACGCTGGGACCGGTCATGGGCAACTCGGTGCCCATAGCGCTGTTCGCGGTTGATCCGACGCCTGGCTATGAGGTTGTTGTTCTGGCACTCAGCATCAGTCTGTTCTGGGCTTTTCCGTTTCTTTTGAAGGCGGGGCTTGGGTATAACAAGCTGGTTCTGCTGTCCGTGATCAACCTGAATTTCGCGATCCTGTGGGCGTGTTACCATTATGGCGGGGTGGCTTCGCCCACGCTGACCTGGGTGCTGATCATTCCGATTCTGTCACTGTTCTATGTGGGGGGCGAGCGCCGGTTGCAGCCCTGGCTGCTGGCGGTGACCAGTGCGATGTTTGTGCTGTTTTTTGCCGCATGGACCTGGTTCCGGCCGCCGCCGAATGACATTCCGGAGACGGCCATGCTGGCGCTTGGGGCGGTCTCGACGATTGCGACGCTGTGTTATGTGGCTACGATGGCCGTTTACTACGCGCGGGTGTTCGATTCCGGCGTTGATCTTGAGAACGAGGTCAAACGGCGGCGCGCGATGGCGGACGAATTGCGCCGGGCGGTGGCCCAGGCGCACCGGACCGGATCGGCAAAGTCGGAGTTTCTGGCGCGCATGAGCCATGAGATCCGCACGCCGCTCAATGCGATTATCGGATATGGCCAGATCCTTCAGGAAGAGGCGGAGGAGCTTGAGGACAAAATGCTGGCCGAGGATGTGGCGCGCATTCTGGATGCGGCGCATTACCTCGTTCGTCTGATCAACATGGTGCTCGATCTGTCCAAGATCGAGGCGGGCCGGATGAAGTTTGACCAGAAGCCGCACAAGGTGACCACGCTCATTGAGACCGCGCTGAAGCAGCGGGAGGCCTCGATCGCGGAGCATGGCAGCTCCCTGAAACTTCACATTCATACCGACCGCAAAGCGGTGGAGATTGACGAGCACCGGTTTTTGCAGGTGGCCGACAGCATTCTTGAGAACGCGATCATGCATTCGGATGCGGGTGAGATTACCGTGACCGTGCGCACGGAGACGCAGGCCGAGGGTCCGGAGATGCTGCGCGTTGCGATTGCCGACAGTGGCAAGGGTATTCCGCCCGATGTGATCGATACGCTGTTCCAGACCTTCAAGACCGGGGAGAATGCCGCGGATGGCCGCTATGGCGGGACGGGGCTGAACCTGACGGTCTGTTACCAGCTGTGCCGGGCAATGGGCGGGACCATCGAGGTTCGGAGCGAGCCGGGCCAGGGAGCCGTGTTTACCATCGTGCTGCCGGTGACGCCGCCCATGCCGATTGATGACGCGGGCGTTGCCGGGAGTGGAGAGCTCAACGCGGCATGAGGAAACACACGCCATTTCAGTGGGATGTGCGTGCGCCCGGCCGTCATGGCGGGGCGCAGGCATTTGTTAACCATCGTCTCTATTACCGCGATGTGGAGCCAAAAATTTACCGGAAATTTGGGAATGGACTTCACATTGGTCCAGGTAAATTTGGGGGTAGCGATGGCTGGAAAATTTATTGATGGCGTCCCGGTGGACGCCCTTAAGGGAAGTATGCGGGATTTCCGTGTTCCTGTAGGTGCAGACCTTCTGGAACGGACCGCGGGGTTCTATGAATGGCAGGACGCGCGTCGTCAGAGCGGCACCTGGCCCTTTTCACGTTCAACCGAGGCGGGACCGGCTGCGAGCTGTGAGATCCGCGACGATGCCGGCAATCTGAGCCGGGGCGTGAATTTCGCGAGCCAGGATTATTTGAGCCTGTCCTCGCATCCGGCGGTTCTGGCCGCGGCGAAGGACGCCATCGACACGATGGGGGTTCATTCGGCGGGATCGCCCGCGCTGGTGGGCAACACCTCGACCTCAGTAGCGCTTGAGGCGCGGATTGCCGAATTCCTGCAGATGAAGGAGGCGCTCCTTTATCCGACAGGATGGGCCGCGGGATTTGGCGTCATCAAGGGTCTGGTCCGGGATCAGGACTATATCGTGATGGACGCGCTCTCGCATGCCTGTCTGCAGACCGGTGCGCAGGCCGCGACGAAGAACGTGATGCTGTTCCGGCACAACAATGTTGACCACTGCCGCCAGCAGCTGGCCACGATCCGGGCGCGTGACCCGAATGCGGGTATCATGGTGGTGACCGAGAGCCTGTTCTCGATGGACAGTGACACGCCGGACATTGCCGCTCTGCAGAAGCTGGCGCATGAGTACGGTGCGACGCTGATGGTCGATGTGGCCCATGACCTGGGCAATATCGGCGAGGACGGTACGGGCCATATCGGCAAGCAGAACATGCTGGGTCAGGTGGACCTGGTCATGGGCAGCTTCTCGAAGACCTTTGGCTCGAACGGCGGTTTCGTGGCGATGAATGACCGCGCGGTGAAGGAATACCTGCGCTTCTACAGCCCGTCCTGCACGTTCTCGAACGCCCTGTCGCCCGCCCAGGTGGCGGCGGTGACGAAGTCGCTGGACATCATTCAGTCCGATGAAGGTGCGAAGCTGCGCAACCGGCTGATGTACAACATCTGCATGCTGCGCGAGCAGCTGCGCGATCGCGGCATGGATGTCTATGGCGATCCGTCGGCCATCGTCTGCGTCAAGACGGGTGATGAGGCCCTGGCGCGCATGGCGGCGCGTGAACTGCCCGAGCTGGGCCTGGTGGCCAACCTCGTGGAGTTCCCGGCGGTGGGCAAGGGGCTTGCCCGTTTCCGCCTTCAGGTCATGGCCGCGCATACGGAGGACGAGATCGAAGCCGCTGTTGAGCGGATCGGCACGGCCATGGAAACCGGTCGCCGTCTGCTGGAGGAGAACAACCATGTCTCCGGCGGCGTTCGGGAAATCCGGAAACTGGCCGGGTAAAATATCACTGTTCGCCACGGCCCATTGGGGCCGTGGCGGGTCTTACGTTAACATTGCATACGGGAATTCGCTGTGTCCGGGCAAATCGACATGAATGATCAGAGGGTCATCGACCGTATTGTCGGTTGGTTTATCCCTGACGACGCGGTTCGCGGGCGGACGCAGCGCGAGATGGCGCGGACCTTCGTGTTTACCCATCTGTTCGGGCCGGCCATCGCGCAGCCGATGTGCCTTTATCTCTATTATGTGTCGCCGGAGGTTAACTACCCGCTGGTGGTGATGCTCCTTGGCGTGTGCAGTTTCTGGCTTTTGCCATTTGTCCTGCGCTGGACGAGCAGTATCGAGCTGGCGGCGTTTCTGTCGTTCCAGGCGCTGGCGGCGACGTCGCTGTTCGGGGCGTTCCACTATGGCGGGTTTTCCTCGCCGTTTTTGCCCTGGTTTGTGGTCAGTCTTCTGCTGGGGCTGTTTTACCTGTCAAAGCGGTCATCCGCGGTGCTGGCGCTGTTTGCCTTCGACATTCTGGTTTTTCTGGCGCTGATCCTGTGGAAGGGTCTGGATCATCAGATCCCGATTGATGACCTCCAGATCATTGGCTGGCTCTCGATCACGTCGGCGACGGTCTACATGACATGGATGGCGCTCTACTATTCGCGCATCATCGGGCTGCGTTCGGAGCTTGAGGTGGAAAGCGCGCGGCAGCGGGCGACGGCGGTGGAGCTGGAAAAGGCCCGTGCAATTGCGGAGGAGATTGGCCGCAACAGGTCGCAGTTCTTCGCGAAGATGAGCCATGAGCTGCGCACGCCCCTGAACGCCATTATCGGCTATTCCGACATTCTGCTTGAGGACTGCGAGGACAGCGGTCCGGAGATGGAGCAGCGGAGCCGCGACGTGAACCGGATCAACGCGGCCGGGCGGCATCTTCTGTCGCTGGTGGCCGAAGTGCTCGATGCCAATGAGATCGAGAATGACGTGATGAGCGTCGATATCGGTCAGTTCACAATCGGGCAGCTTTGCGACGAGGTGGTCGCGACGGTTGCGCCCATGGTCGAAAAGAACGGCAACACGTTCAACTTCGTCTGCCAGAACCGCGACTACGTTCTGAACACTGACGCCAAGAAGCTTCGGCAGATTTTGCTCAACCTGCTGAGCAATGCGGGCAAGTTCACGCAGAGCGGAACCGTGCGGCTGGAGCTTTATGTGGAGTTCCACACCCATGACGATCACCTCTGTGCGGTGGTCAGTGACACGGGGATTGGCATTTCGGCGGAGGCCCTGCCGCGTCTGTTCAAGGATTACGAGCAGGCCGAACAGTCCACGTTTAACCGGTTTGGCGGCACCGGCATTGGTCTGGCGCTGAGCCGCAGGCTGGCCATTCTGCTGGGCGGCGACATCTCGGTGACGAGCCGGCTGGGGCAGGGGTCGCGGTTTGCGCTCTCCGTGCCGGCGCAGATCCACGAGGTCACCGAAGACGGCGACGATGACGACCCGGATGGCGAGACCGTCAAGGATACGGGCGGGATGGCAGCATGACGATTTGTTATCAAACATCCCGTATGAAGACGAACACTGTACCGCTTTGGGTAGAAGGTGGACTGAAATGATACCGAATAAAGGCACATCTTCGGCCGAACCGGCCGCCGCCCCAACACCTGCGGATGATGCGGAGACCAAGCCCAGGGTCCTCGTTGTGGATGACGTGTTCGACAACCGCGACATCCTGACCCGGCGGCTGGTCCGTCGTGGCTTTGACGTGGTTGAGGCCTCGGGCGGTCATGAAGCCCTCGAGAAGATTGAGGCTGAGGAGTTCGATATCGTTCTTCTCGACATCATGATGCCGGACATGAGCGGCAACGAGGTTCTTGAGACCGTGCGGAGGACAAAATCCGCGCGGGATCTGCCGGTCATTATGGTCACGGCCAAGAGCCAGAGCGAGGACGTGGTGCAGAGCCTGAGCCTCGGGGCGAATGACTATGTCACCAAACCGGTGGACTTTGTCGTGGCGCTGGCGCGGATCAACGCGCAGCTTGAGGGCAAGAAGCATGCGGACAGCGAGCGTGCCGACAAGATCAGAATGGAGGCCGAAGCGAAGGCGCAGAAACGGGAAACCGACGAGAAGCTGCATTACCTCGCGTATCACGACGCCCTGACCGGGCTGATGAACCGCACGGCGTTTCGCGAGATGATCAGTGATGCGCTGCTTGAGAGCGGCAAGCCGGATCAGGAGCCGACGGTTCTGTTTATCGATCTGGACCGGTTCAAGGCGGTCAACGATGTGCACGGGCATGAGATCGGCGACAAGCTTTTGATGGCCGTGGCGGAGCGGCTGAGTGAAATCGCCGGGACCGGTGCGAAAATCGCACGGCTGGGTGGCGACGAGTTTGGCGCGTTTCTGTTCGAGGACAGGGTGAACAACCCGAATGCGGGATTTGAACTGGCCGAGCGGATCGTTGAGGCCGCCAACCGTCCGTTTGTGGTGGATGGCTCTCCGTTTCAGATCGGCGCAAGCTGTGGCGTGGCGCGGGCGTCGGACTGTGAGAACGAGTTGGAGCAGATGCTCAAGGGCGCGGACCTCGCGATGTATGAGGCCAAAGCGGCGGGCCGGGCGCGCCCGGTTGTGTTTGAGCCGCGGATGCTGGAGGAACAACGCGAGCGCAACGCCCTGGAGGTGGATCTGCGCCGGGCCATCGACAGCGATGAGCTGGAGATCCATTATCAGCCGCTGGTCAACACCGAGACAAACGCGATCACGACCTTTGAGGCTCTCGTGCGCTGGAACCACCCGGAGCGGGGCCTGATCCCGCCGGACCGGTTTATCGGGATCGCCGAGGATACCGGGATCATCATTCCGCTTGGGCGGAAGATTTTGCGCATGGCCTGTACGGAGGCGTTGTCCTGGCCGGATGAGATCCGGGTAGCGGTCAACCTGTCGCCGTTGCAGTTCCGGGACCCGGAGCTGATGTCGAGCATTGAGGCCGTGCTGGAGGAAACCGGGCTTCCGGCGGAACGCCTGGAACTGGAGATCACGGAAACGGCGCTGCTGGAAGCGGGTGAGACCAACCTCGATATCCTGCGCAACATCCGGGGCATGGGCATTCGCGTGTCGATGGATGACTTCGGGACCGGCTATTCCTCGATGAGCTATCTGCAGAATTTTGAGTTCGACAAAATCAAGATAGATCAGCGGTTTGTCCGGGATCTCAAAAACGGTCACAACGGGGCCGCGATCATCAAGGCCATCATTGATCTTGGCGTGAATGCAGGCATAGATACCTCTGCGGAAGGCGTGGAGACCAATGACGAGGTCGAGTCGATCAAGTCCCAGGGCTGCGTTGAGATGCAGGGTTATTTCTTCAGCCGTCCGGTAAATTCCGCCGGGGTAATTGGTTTCATTGAGAAGTATCTGGGCTGGGGTCGGAAATCCGATCAGGACTAGCACTACGCCCCGTTCCGGGCGCGCCATGTCCGGGTCGGCGGAGCGCGGGGGTTGGTGCGGATGGCTGCACACACAGGCTACGACGTGGTGATTGTGGGCGGTGCGATCATGGGCGCGTCGCTGGCGTGGTTTCTGGCCAGTGATCCGGATTTTGACGGACGCGTTCTGGTTGTGGAGCGGGATCCGACCTACGCGAATTCATCCACCATGCACACCACGAGCTGTATCAGGCAGCAGTTTTCCCATGCCCTGAACGTACGGATTTCGCAGTTTGGGGCGGAATTCATCACGGGTCTTCGCGGTTTTATGGGCGGGGATGATCGGGTGCCGGAGATTGCGATCCGGAATTTTGGCTACATGTATCTGGCGGGCTCGGAGGCACGGGCGGATGAACTGCGGCGCGACAGGGACGTTCAGGTGGCGGCGGGTGCGGCGACGCGACTGATGACGGCCGATGAGATAGCGGCGGCGTATCCGTTTTACCGGCTGGATGACGTGGTGCTGGGATCAATCAACACGGTCGATGAGGGTTACTGGGACGCGACGGCGGTGTTTGACTGGCTGCGCCGCAAGGGGCGGGAGCAGGGGGTCGAGTACCTGACCGGCGAGGTTGTGGCGATGACGCGCGGAGCCGGCGGGCGGCGGGTGGAGAGTGTGACCCTGGCTTCCGGCGAGGTGATTTCCTGCGGGCAGGTGGTTAATGCCTCGGGGCCGCGGGCGGCGCGGACGGCCGCGATGGCGGGTATTGATCTGCCGGTGGAGCCGAGGAAACGGTATTCGTGGATTTTTCAGGCGGAGACGCCGCTGGACCGGGAGCTGCCGCTGACGGTGGATCTGTCAGGCGTTCATGTGCGCGAGGCGGGCGGCGGGACGTATCAGTGCGGCGGGCACGGGCCGGAGGACCCGGCGGTGGAGCCGGATGATTTCGCGATGGATCAGTCGCTCTGGGAAGAGCATGTCTGGCCCGCGCTCGCCTGGCGGATCCCGCAATTTGAGGCCATTAAGGTCACGTCGGAATGGGCCGGGCAGTACGCGTGGAACGTGCTGGACCGGAATGCGGTTTTGGGACCGCATGACGAGGTCGGGAATTTCTGGTTCATGAACGGGTTCTCGGGGCACGGGCTGCAACAGGCCCCGGCGATGGGGCGGGGCCTGGCGGAGCTTTTGGTGCATGGGGAGTTCCGGAGCCTGGATCTGTCGCCGTTCGGGTTTGGGCGAATACGCGAGGGGCGGGGGATCGTGGAGGCGGCGATTATTTGAGGGCGGACCCATTGAAACGTCTTCGCCCGGCGGCACCGCCGGGGAATGTGCGGGACGCGAGGCGCTTTCGTTCACACGGACCAAAAAAGTGTTTTTTTAAGCGCTCGGCCGGGTATTGGGCAGAGGTCCGGCAACCATCCCCGGCGTGTCGGCACGACACGCCATGCCCGACTTTCCCCCCGGGAGGGCATCCGCGACGTCGGCCCCTGCTCAATGGTTGTGGGAGTTGGGGCGACCCGCGTTGGCCGCCCGGTTCGCAGCCCTCCCAAAGTCGGGCATGGCGCGTCGTGCCTCGGGTAAGTGACTCCCCTCAGGGACGGGGCGGAACGTAAATGGGATGGCGCACGCGCTCACCGGACACCACCCATGTCAGTTTTGCCTCAGCTCTCCGGACGCACCACGTAGACGGAGCATTCGGAGTGGCGGACGATGCGCGAGGCGTTGGGGCCGAGGAGGTAGTCCTCCAGGTCGGCCTTGTGCGCGCCCACCACGATCAGGGACGCGCCGGAGACCTCGGCGGTTTTGATGACCTCCTCATAGGCGCGGCCCGTTGAGATGACGTGGCGCACCTTCGCGTTTGCCTCTGGACCGATGGCCTGGGTGACAAGGTTGTTCAGGAGCACCTTCGCCTGGTTCACCATTTCCTCGTGGTGACTTTCGGAGAAGAAGGTCGCCACCGGACTGAGGCCGAAATCGGGAACCACCGCAATGACATCGAGCTGCACCCCGTCGAGATCCGCCAGTTTGGCGGCTCTCTGAATGGTGGGGATGTCGTCGGTGCCGTTGCTGATGTCGACGGCGCAGAGAACGGAACCGCTCATGCGGGAACCTCCTGACGGGTCATGCGGGCGCGCTGCAGCATGACGACAAGGGCCAGGGCGATCAGGGCCGGAATGAACATGAGTTCCTTGGGCATCTGATCGGCCGGGGCCTGGACCTGCGTGATCTGAACCGGCTCGTCGAGATAGAAGTCGAAGCTGCTCAGGGCGTCGGCATAGGGGGACGAGAAGGAGGGTTCATCCATCCTCATCACACCGTCCTCCGGCAGCAGGAGCAGTCCGGATGCTTCCAGGCGTTCCTCAGGCGTGGCGCCCTCGGGACGGACCACGAGGGTCGTCTCAACAATGTCGCCGGTGTCGAAATCCGGGCCGGCAATGGTCAGACGCAGGCGTCCGTCCTCCGGCGCGTTACCGAGGGCCTCGGCGAAGTTGACCGGATCGATCTGGTCAAACGGCGGCTGGATGCGGTCCATGAAGAAATCCGGACGGAAGAGCGCGAAGGAAATCAGCACAAGTGCGACACTCTCGTAGATCCGGTTTTTCGTCAGGAACCAGCCCATTGTGCCGGCGGTGAAGATCAGAATGGCGATGGACGCGGTCACGAAGACCAAAATCCCCTGCGCCCATCCCACATTGATCAGCAGAAGATCGGTGTTGAAGATGAACACGAAGGGCAGGGCCACGGTACGCAGCGAGTAGAAGAACGCCACGAAACCGGTCCGGATCGAGTCGCCACCGGAGACGGCGGCGGCCGCGAAGGAGGCGAGACCCACGGGCGGGGTCACGTCCGCCATGATGCCGAAATAGAACACGAAGAGGTGCACGGCGATCAGCGGCACGATCAGGCCCGACTGCGCGCCCAGTTCGACCACAACACCCGCCATCAGGGACGAGACCACGATGTAGTTCGCGGTGGTGGGCAGGCCCATGCCGAGGATGAGGCTGAGAAGCCCCACCATCACGAGCATCAGGATCAGGTTGCCGCCCGAGAGGAACTCGACGAGGTCGGCCATGACCTGGCCTACACCCGTGAGCGTCACGGTGCCCACGATCACGCCCGCCGTGGCGGTGGCGAGACCGATGCCGATCATGTTGCGCGCACCGTCGATCAGGCCCTGGATCAGGTCCAGGACACCCTCACGGAAGGCGTTGGCGGTCTGGTTCTCACCGCGGAAAATGGACTTCAGCGGCTTCTGGGTCAGCAGGATGACGAAGAGCAGCATGGTCGCCCAGAAGGCCGAGAGGCCCGGGGATTTCTGCTCGATCATCAGGAAGTAGACCAGAACCACAATGGGCAGCAGGTAGTAGAGACCGGATTTGTAAATCTCGGCAACGACCGGCAACTCAACGTCTTCGGCGTTGGGATCATCCGGCTCCAGATCCGGCACACCGGCGGCGAGCCAGAGCAGGGCCACATAGGCCACAAAGATCAGGAGGGCCAGAACCCAGCTGGCGCTGTCGCCCACCGCGGCGGAAATCCAGCCGACCGGGTATTTGACACCGTAGCAGAGCAGGGCAAATCCGACGAAGAACGCGGCCATGCCACCGATGGTTTTACCCATGGACACAACGCGGTTGCCCAGCGTCGGCATGTTGTTTTTCACGGCCTCGAGATGAACGATGTAGACCAGCGCGATGTAGGAGATCGCGGCGGGAAGGAAGGCGTGGGTGATGACCTCCACGTAGGAGATGCCCACATATTCCACCATGAGGAAGGCCGCGGCGCCCATAACGGGCGGCATAATCTGGCCGTTCACGGAGCTGGCCACCTCGACGGCGCCGGCTTTCTCGGAGGTAAAGCCCACACGTTTCATCAGCGGGATGGTGAAGGTACCGGTGGTGACCACATTGGCGATGGAGGAGCCTGAGATAAGCCCGGTTGCGGCGGAGCCCACCACGGCGGCCTTGGCCGGGCCGCCCTTGAGGTGGCCGAGCGCGCCGAACGCCATCTTGATGAAGTAGTTGCCCGCGCCCGCCTTGTCGAGCAAAGCGCCGAAGAGCACGAAGAGGAACACGAAACGGGTGGACACGCCGAGCGCGATGCCAAACACGCCCTCCGAGGTGATCCACATGTGGCTCATGGCCTTTTGCAGCGACGCGCCTTTCCAGCGGATCACGTCGGGCACCCAGGCGGAGGAGCCGAAGAAGACATAAGCGAGGAAAATGGTCGCGATGATCGCCATGGCCGGACCGAGCGCGCGGCGGGCGCCCTCAAAGAGCAGGATCAGGCCGGCAAGGGCGAACCATTTGTCGACATTGTCGGCAAGGCCACCGGCGGCGACGATTTTTTCGTAGAAGATAAAGCCGTAGAGCGAGACAAACACGCCAAAAATAGCGAAGACCCAGTCCTGGATTGGAATGTAGTCACGGGGGCTCGATTTGAGCGCAGGGTAGGCCATGAAGGCCAGGAATACAGCAAAGGCCAGGTGAAACTGGCGGGAGTTGTTGACCACGTCGCCTGGCAAAACGTAGTTCGCGAGCGGTGATGCAAGCAGCACCTGAAAAATGGACCAGACCACGGCCACGACCGCGAGCAGCAGTCCGACCGATCCGGTGGGATTACGGGAGCCGGCGTCGGAGGAGGAAACGAGCTCCTGAAGCTCCTCCTCACTGAGCGCGCGGTTTTCCTTGTTGTTACTGGCCATGCTACCCCCTGTGGCGCCGACTGAGTTGTCCGGTGGGTTTTCCCATCCGGTGATAATTGGGAAGGAGGGGCGGTTTGGCCGCCCTCTCCCTGCGGTTATCGAACCTTATTCGATAATTCCGGCTTCCTTGTAGTACTTTGCCGCACCGTCATGCAGAGGAGCCGAGAGACCGGCCGTTGCCATCTCGTTCGGGTCGAGATTTGCGAAGGCGGGGTGCAGACCCTTGAAGTCCTCAAAGTTGTCGAAGACGGATTTCACAACAGCGTAAACCGCGTCCTCGGAGACGTTGGAGGAGGTTACGAAGGTTGCGCCCACACCAAAGGTGGTCACGTCCTCATCGGTGCCGCGATACATGCCGCCGGGGATGGTTGCAGTCCGGTAGAACGCATTGTCGGCGATCAGCTGGTCAACCTCGGGGCCGGTAACGGAGACGAGGTGGCTGTCGCAGGCGGTGCTGGCTTCCTCGATGGAGCCGGAGGGGTGGCCAACGGTGTAGACCATCGCGTCGATCTGGTTGTCGCAGAGCGCTGCGGACTGCTCGGCGGCCTTGAGCTCGGTTGCGAGTTCAAAATCGTCCGTGCTCCAGCCCTTGGCTTCGAGAAGGACTTCCATCGTGCCGCGCTGACCGGAACCGGGGTTGCCGATGTTGACGCGCTTGCCCTTGAGATCCTCGAAGGTCTCGATGCCGGAATCCGCACGGGCCACGACCGTGAACGGCTCGGGGTGTACGGAGAACACGGCGCGAAGCTCTTCCATCGGGCCGTCGGCCTCGAAGTCGGAGGTGCCGTTATAGGCGTGGTACTGCCAGTCGGACTGGGCCACACCGAACTCAAGCTCACCCGCGCGGATGGTGTTGATGTTGTAGACCGAGCCGCCTGTGGATTCGGCGGAGCAGCGGAAGCCGTGCTCCTTGCGGCCCTTGTTCACGAGACGGCAGATGGCGCCGCCCGTGGGGTAGTACACGCCGGTCACGCCGCCGGTACCGATGGTAATGAACTGTTCCTGGGCCTGTGCGAAGGGGGCCACCATGGTCCCTACGGCCAGTGCCACTGCGGACATTGTGAGTTTCGAATACATCAATAAGCTCCCATATCTGATGCGGTTAATTGTGTTTTCAGCCTTCCCAGACCTCGCTGAGACTGCGGTTTCGATCCTCGACCTCCCGTATCCGTCTTCGGGCGGGTGGTCCCGCCCGACCCGCCAGCATCCCGATAATGATCTCACACAGTACCAGTGTCGAGGCGTAAGACGAGAAGAAATGTCGACTGTCGGTGGGCACGACGAAACTCGCGCTGGCATGGGCCAGCGCGGGGCACGACCAGGTGTCCGTCAGAACCAGCACATACGCTCCCGCCGCCTGGGCCTCGCGCGCGGCACGGATGGCCCGGCTCGCGAAGGGAGGCTTGGTGATGACGATGAGAACGTCCGTGCCGGACATGCCGACGAGTTTGCTGGCCAGCGACGCGCCGGTGGGATTTGCCATCGACCATTTTTCCGTGAGGAAACTGGCCATGTAGACAAGGTATTCGGCAACGCCGGTGGACCCGAGCGCGCCAAAGACAAGCACGCGACGGGCCCGGTGCAGGCGGTCAACGCAGGCCTCGAGCCGGTTGGGATCGATGCTGCGCTCCATGAGCTGCACGTTGGTCGAGCAGTCATGGACATGCCGGGTCAGAAACCCGGGATCGCCTTCGTCGTGGTCCTCCTGAAGCGCCTCCATCCGGTCGGAAAAGGAGTTGACGCGGTGCTCCACGCTGCGGCGAAGGGTATCGCGCAGTTCCTCGTAACTGTCGTAGCCAAGGGCCGTGGACATGCGGGAAAACGTGGCGGGGGAGAGGTTTGCGTCCTTTGAGACGGCCCGAAGGCTGCGGGTTGCGACGTCAACAGGGTGTTCGAGAACGAATTCCGCCGCTTCGCGAAGTTTGGTGCTGAGACCGGAATACTTTGTCGAAAGCTGCTGTTCAAACGAACGCTGCAAACATCTGCCCTCCCCAAGGCGTTCAGTACGGCAAAAAGTGTTTCATCTGTTTCAAGCCTAGTCAACCGGAGAATCGTATGTTTCAATAAGGACATATGGGGCGGCATAAGGACGGGGTTGATGTCTCACGTATTTCCCAGACACACCAAGGCGGTATTGCCCGAAGTGGCCCGCGGTGAGGGTGTCTATCTGTTTGATACCGATGGTAAATCCTATTTCGACGGATCGGGCGGGGCGGCCGTGTCCTGTCTGGGTCACGGAGATGCGGACGTGATTGCCGCGATTAAGGACCAGCTCGATTCCATCGCCTATGCCCATACCAGTTTTTTCACGTCGAAACCGGCGGAGCGGCTTGCCGACATGCTGGTGGCGCTGGCACCGGAGGGAATCGACCGGGTCTATCCGGTGTCGGGCGGATCGGAGGCCGTGGAGGCCGCGCTGAAACTCGCGCGGCAGTATTTCGTGGAGATCGGAGAGCCGCAGAGGCGGCATGTGATCGCGCGGCGTCAAAGCTATCACGGCAACACGCTTGGCGCACTGGCCACCGGCGGGAACGAGTGGCGGCGGGCGCCGTTTGCGCCGCTGATGGTGGAAACCACGCATATCTCGCCCTGCTACGAGTACCGGGGGCGGAGGGATGACGAGACGCCGGCGGAGTACGGTCTGCGGGTTGCGAACGAGCTGGAGGAGGAGATCCTAAGGCTCGGCGGCGACACGGTTTTTGCCTTTGTGGCCGAACCCGTGGTGGGTGCTACGGCCGGGGCGGTGCCTCCGGTGGAGGGGTATTTCAAACGCGTCCGCGAAATCTGTGACAAATATGGTGTTCTGCTGATCCTCGATGAGGTCATGTGCGGCATGGGCCGGACCGGGACGCTGTTTGCCTGTGAGCAGGACGGAATTTCGCCTGACATCGTGACCATCGCCAAGGGTCTGGGCGCGGGGTATCAACCGATCGGGGCGATGCTGTGTTCGGGAAAGATCTATGAGGCCATTGAGAACGGCAGCGGGTTTTTCCAGCACGGACACACCTATATCGGGCACCCGACAGCCTGCGCCGCCGCGCTTGCCGTGTTGGGCAAGCTGACGGATGGCGGGCTGGTGGAACGCTCGGCCACGATGGGCGAGCGGCTGCAGACGGCGCTGGAGGAGGCGTTTGGGCAGCATCCACATGTGGGTGACATTCGAGGACGGGGTCTGTTCCGGGGGATTGAGCTTGTCGAGGACCGGGAGACGAAGAAGCCGTTCGATCCCTCAAGAGCTGTCAACAAGGCACTGAAAAAGAAGTGTTTTGAGGCCGGGCTGATCTGTTACCCGATGGGCGGTACGATTGACGGGAAGGAGGGGGACCACATCCTTCTCGCCCCGCCGTTCATCCTGACCGACGACCATGTGGGCGAGATCGTGGACAAGCTCTCGGTGGCGTTTGACGCGGTGTTGTGAGGGTTTGGGGGCCTTAGCCTTGCAACCGTCCCGCCCGACGGCGACGTCGGGCAGCGCCGAACCTCCCCATGGGCTATGGGATTCACCCTTCTCCACCCACTGGCCTTACCCGAGGCAGGACGCGCCATGCCCGACTTTGGGAGGGCGCCGCCCCGGTTGTTCAGCGCATGTCGCATAAACTCCCGAAACCATTGAGCGGTTGCCGACATCGGGGATGCCCTCCCGGGGGGAAAGTCGGGCATGGCGTGTCCTGCCGACACGCCGGGGATGGTGGCGGGACCTTTGCCCAACACCCGGCCAGGCATCGAGAATTGTATTTTTTGGTTGTGTGAACGTTACAGGCCCCCAAGAAGGCGCTATCGCGCCACCAGGTTCATCGCTGCCCTCAGAGGAAGGGCGGAAAGCTCAGTCCAGACCGGACGCCAGATCCGCGACCAGGGTGCTGATGCGGGTCAGGCGCGCGCCCGGGGGGCGGCCGTGGCGGGTGATTGACCAGAGCTCGTGGTAGCGCGGGGCGGGCAGGGTGGCGATGCGCACCTGTTCCGACCCTGGAAAGGCGGCCAGGCCGCTCCGCGGCAGCAGGGTGTAGCCCACTCCGGCGGCGACGGGGGCGGGGATCTGGCCGATCTGGTTGACACGGGAGCGGACGCGCAGGCGGTCGGCGCCGGTGAAGGCATCGGGGAAATTGCGCGGAAACAGATCGTCGGCGTAGCTCCAGACATCCGGGTGGGCGATGAGGCCGAGGCTTTCAAGGTCATCGAACCGCACCGGGTCGGGCTGGCCGGCTGGGAGGACGAGGCAGAGTTCCTCCTGACCGATATGCCGCGCGGTGATGCGGGGGTGGCCCGGGTCATCCGCAATGACGCCAAGGTCGAAACGGCCCTCCAGCACGCCGGTCAGAACCTGGGCCTGGGGCGCGGCCTCCACATGGATTGAGAGACGGGGATGCGCGCGCATCAAAGCGATGGCGCGGGGGTAGAAGAGCATCGCGATACTGCCTGAACAGGCGACGCGAACCTCGCCCACATCCGGGTCGTCGCGGCCAATGGCCTCGCGCAGGGCGCGTTCCTCGGCACGGCGGGAGAGGCCAATGTCACGCACGGTCTCGCCAGCCTCGGTGAGGGAGAAGGTTTTGCCGTCCTGGACGATGAGTTTCTGACCAAGCTGCCGTTCCAGTTTGCGCAGATGCTGGGACACGCCGGGCTGGGTCATGTTGAGACGCCCGGCGGCGCGGGTGAAGTGCCGCTCCTCGGCCAGGGTGGTGAAGGTTTCGAGCCAGGTGGCGTTCAGCATCATAACGTATCGTTCTCATTTATATGATACATGATAATTTCACATTCGGGTCCCGACTGTCCATATCTCCCTCAAGACAAACGCAAAGGAGATCGAGATGACACCGACACCGCGCACCTTTTCCCATATTGGCCTGTCCGTTCCGGATCTGGACAAGGCCGTGAAGTTTTACTCCGAGGTCATGGGCTTTTACGTGCTCATGCAGCCCAGTGAGGTCGTGGAGGATGACAGCGCCATTGGCGTGATGTGTACCGACGTGTTCGGACCGGGCTGGAAGCATCTGCGCATTGCGCATCTGTCCACCGGGGACGGGATCGGCATTGAACTGTTTGAATTTGCGGGCAACCACCCGCCGGAGAACAACTTCGAGTACCGCCGCCACGGCACGTTCCATTTTGCGATCCAGGACCCGGATCTGGAGGGTCTGCTGGCGAGGATCGTTGCGGCGGGCGGCAGGCAGCGGATGCCGGTGCGGGAATACTTCCCCGGCGAGAAGCCCTACCGGATGGTTTATGTCGAGGATCCGTTTGGCAACATCTTCGAGCTTTACAGCCACAGCTATGAGCTGACCTACTCGGCAGGCGCGTATTCCTGAGCGGCTGAACGGCGGGGTTTGTCAGGACCCGAATGACAAAAGGGCTGCCATGGCGGGACCATGGCGGCCTTTTTGCATTTGATAATTCCGGATGTGCGGCAGGGGGCCGCGTGACGGAAAAAAATGTTGTCAATACCGCAAGCCACTCGCCCGAAACGGGAATTTTCGCCCGGGGCCATGTAATGGGTTGCCAAGGTGTATTCGTGCGGTAACACTCGACATGACGGTTGTGTGAAAGCGGGCTTGAAGGCGTCGAAGTATTCGTGTTGTTCTCAGTTAACGCGTCCGGGCGGGACAGAAAGATGGGGTTTGGCCCGGGTGCCGATCTGATGGAGTACCAAAGTATATGACACCTTTCGCGATTGCCGGCATTCAGATGCATGTGGGCGCTCTGGAATCCAATGTGGACGGGATGCTGCACCGGCTGGACATTCTGATGGCCAGGTTCCCCTGGACGCAGATGGTTCTGTTCAGTGAGCTGGCCCCGTATGGGCCGCTGCACAAGTTTGCAATGCCGTTTGAGAACGATGCGCTGAATCGGTTTCGGGATGCGGCGCGGCGGCACGGGGTCTGGCTGATCCCGGGATCAATGTTTGAGAAGGCTGCGGACGGCCGGATTTTCAACACCTCGCATGTGATCAATCCGGACGGTGACCTGGTCAACAGCTACCGCAAGATGTTCCCGTTCCGGCCATATGAGGCTGAAATCTCCGCCGGTACGGAGTTCTGTATCTTTGATGTGCCGGATGTGGGCCGCTTTGGCCTGTCGATCTGTTACGACATCTGGTTCCCCGAAACCACGCGGCATCTCACCTCCCAGGGGGTTGAGGTTCTGCTGCATCCGGTTTTGACGGGAACAACCGACCGGGATGCGGAGTTGGCCATAGCACGGGCAACCGCGGCGCAGTTCCAGTGTTTCGTGTTCGACGTGAACGGCCTTGGCGCGGGCGGCAACGGCCGGTCCTGCGTGGTCGATCCGGCGGCGATGGTTCTGCACCAGTCCGCGGGGCAGGAGGACATGTTTCCGATTGAGATCGACCTGAGCCAGGTTCGGCGTCAGAGGGAAACCGGGCTCAAGGGCCTCGGTCAGGTTCTCAAGAGCTTCCGCGACCGGGAGGCCGAGTTCCCGGTCTATGACCGCGTCAGCGGGGCCGATGCGTATCTGCATACGCTTGGGCCGCTGGAACTGCCGCAACAGGGGTCGCGGGCCGGGTTGCATATCGATGTGCCTGCGGACACGCTTGCGGGGGCAACACAGGATACGGGGCCGGTGCATTTCGTGCCAAAAGGCCACGTGAAGACTTTGACGGGATAACCCCGGAGACTGTTGCCGGCATCCGTGCCGGCATCGTCAACGTCCGGGATACGGGGGAGGGACAGTATCATGCAGGACGTGAGTGACTACTACTCGGCGATCCAGCTGCGCTTGGATCGCTGGAGCAGTCTGCGCGAGAGGACAAGGAGCTTTGCGCGCAATCCGCAGGGCAAACGCGCCGCACAGATGAAACAGGAAATCCATGACCTGTTCGAGTCCCTGGAGGTGATTGAACCCTACTGGGCGTTTCCAGGCATGCAGGCCTTCGACCACATCCGGCGGCAGTTCGATCACGGCAGCTATGACGATGTGGCCTATGCAGTGCACCGGGCCACGCGCGGTCTGACCACCGGCGCCTACCGGCGGCGGCACATTCCGCTCGACAGGGACGGGGCCGACAGTGAGGACCATGACGACGAGGCGATGCAGTCGCTCGAAAGCCGGGCCCTTCAGAAACCCTACTTTGAGGTTCTGATCGTCGATGACGTGAACGAGCACCAGGAACGCTGGATCCGCAACAACATCACCTCCATGCGCCGTGCGGAGGACGCGTTCACCTATGAGCCGGTGGTGGTGCCGAGTTTGCAGGACGCGCTGATCGCGGTTCTGTTTAACCACAACATTCAGGCAATCATCGTGCGGCCGGGCCTGCGGATGGAATCGAAATTCGATCTGCCGCTGCTGCACCGCTACATCAACCAGGCCGGATCGGATGAGGATCTGGACGCGATGGAGCCGGAGAATTACGGGCCGGAGCTTTGCCGCCTTGTGGCCAAGGTGCGCCCGGAACTGGACGCCTATCTGGTGACGGAGCGGTCGGTTGAGGCGATTGCGGGCATGGACCTCGGCATCTGTCGCCGGGTGTTCTACAACCAGGAGGATTTCCTGGAACTGCACCTGAATATCCTGCGCGGGGTTCAGGCCAGGTTCAAGACGCCTTTCTTTACCGCACTCAAGGAATACTCGAAACAGCCGACAGGCGTGTTTCACGCCATGCCGATCAGCCGGGGCAAGTCGATCTCGCGGTCGCACTGGATCCAGGACATGGGCGCGTTTTACGGGCCGAACATCTTCCTGGCGGAGACCTCGGCCACGTCGGGCGGGCTCGACAGTCTGCTGGAGCCGCACGGGCCGATCAAGGAGGCGCAGGAACTTGCCAGCCGGGCCTTCGGCTCGCGGCAGACGTTTTTTGCCACCAACGGCACCTCGACCTGTAACAAGATCGTGGTGCAGGCGCTGGTCCGGCCTGGGGATATCGTGCTGGTGGACCGGGACTGCCACAAGTCGCACCATTACGGCATGGTGCTGGCCGGGGCGCAGGTGCGTTACATCGACAGCTATCCGCTCAACGAATACTCGATGTATGGCGCGGTGCCGCTGTCGGAGATCAAGGAAAAGCTGCTGAAGCTGAAGGCCGCGGGCAAGCTTGACCAGGTGCGGATGCTTCTGCTGACCAACTGCACGTTTGACGGCATCGTCTACAACGTTGAGCGGGTCATGGAGGAATGTCTGGCGATCAAGCCGGATCTGATCTTTCTCTGGGATGAGGCCTGGTTTGCCTTCGCCCGCTTCGGTCCGGTCTATCGCCAGCGCACGGGCATGAACGCGGCCAACGTGCTGCGCGCGCGACTGAAATCCGAGGCCCATGCGAAAGCCTGGGAGGCGCAGCAGGCGGAACTGGACGGCGCGGATCACGAGACGCTCATCAACACCCGGCTGATCCCGCCGCCCGATGCGCGGGTGCGGGTCTACACGACGCAGTCCACACACAAGACGCTGACATCCCTGCGGCAGGGATCGATGATCCATGTGAACGACCAGGACTTTAAGGGCGAAGTGGAGCAGAGCTTCCACGAGGCCTACATGACGCACACGTCGACCTCGCCGAACTATCAGATTATCGCGTCGCTCGATGTGGGGCGGCGTCAGGTTGAACTGGAAGGGTTTGAGTTCGTCCAGCGTCAGCTTGAGGCGGCCATGTCCATGCGGCGGGCGATTGCGACCCATCCGCTGCTCGCGAAATACTTCAAGGTTCTGACCTCGGGCGACATGATCCCCGAGGCCCATCGCGAGACCGGGGTGGAGAGCTATTACAGCCAGGAGCAGGGCTGGACCGATTATTTCGAGTGCTGGGAGAAGGACGAGTTTGTGCTTGATCCCACGCGGGTGACGCTGGCGGTCGGGGGCACCGGCTGGGACGGTGACACGTTCAAGACCAAGATCCTGATGGATCGCTACGGCATCCAGATCAACAAAACCTCGCGGAACACCGTTCTGTTCATGACTAATATCGGTACGACGCGGTCATCGGTGGCGTATCTGATCGAGGTTCTGGTGGAGATCGCGAAGTCGCTCGACGAACTGGACGGTGACGCCTCGCTGATGGAGAAACGCGCCTTCGAGAACCGGGTCAAGAACCTGATGCACGACCTGCCGCCCCTGCCGGATTTCAGCCGGTTCCATCCGGCGTTCGAGGCCGATCCGGTCACCGGCGAGGGCGACATCCGGTCGGCGTTCTTCCTCAGCTATGATGAGGCGAACTGCGACTACCTTGAACTGAACGGTTCGGTCCGGCAGGCGATGGAGAGCGGGCGCGAGGTTGTGTCGGCGTCCTTCATCATTCCCTACCCGCCGGGCTTCCCGATCCTGGTGCCAGGCCAGGTCGTGAGCGAGGAGATTCTGGCGTTCATGCGCGCGCTGGACGTGAACGAGATCCACGGCTACCGGCCCGATCTGGGGCTGCGCGTGTTTACTACCGAGGCCCTGAACGGGCTCGTCGAAAAGAAAACTGCACAGACAGCAAGCTAGCAACACGGAGGGGTCGGAATGCCCAAAAAGGTACTCAGAAACATCTCGGAGATCCGTCGGTATTTTCATACCAACTCTGATCCGATCTATTTTATTTCCGCGACCAACTTCAATCTCCTTGGCCTTGACGAGTGGGCCAAGAACTTCAAGTACATCTGCTATATCGACTGCTATGACGGTCGGCATCCGAACACGTTCTGCCCGTCCGAGCAGCCCCATGCCGAATTCCAGTCGATCGAGGACATCAACAACTATCTGCTCCAGCACAAGGAGGTCATCGACCTCATCAAGCGGCGCGGCGGCAAGCCGAAATTTGTGTTCCTGATGTTCGACGAGGAGACCGAGCGGCTGTCGAAGGAACTGGGCGCAGAGGTCTGGTTCCCGAAGGCGAAACTGCGCACGAGCATGGACAACAAGATCGAGACCGTGCGGATCGGCAACAAGGCGGGCGTGCCGTCGGTGCCGAACGTGCTGGCCGAGGTCAAGGATTACGAGGATCTGCGCGCGACCTGCGAGAAGGCCGGGATCGGCCACGACCTGGTGTTGCAGTCGGCGTTTGGCGACAGCGGCCACACCACGTTCTTCATCAAGTCGGAGGCGGATTTCCGGCGGCATGAGCATGAGATCGTCGGAGAGGGCGAGATCAAGATCATGAAGCGGATCGACTGCCGCGGATCGGCCATTGAGGCCTGCGCCACCAAGGAGGGCACGATCGTTGGCCCGCTGATGACGGAGCTGGTGGGTTTCAACGAACTGACACCCTATCGCGGCGGCTGGTGCGGCAACGAGATTTTCTCCACCGCCTTCCCGCCGAAGACCCGTGCGAAGGCCCGTGAACTGACCTTCAAATTCGGTGAGCAGCTGCGCAAGGAGGGGTATCGTGGCTATTTCGAGCTCGACTTCCTCATTGAGAAGAAATCCGGCGAAATCTGGCTCGGAGAGCTGAACCCGCGCATCACGGGCGCGTCCTCCATGACCAACCATGCGGCCTTTGCCCATGCGGATGCGCCGCTGTTCCTGTTCCATCTGCTGGAATTCTCGAAGAAGCCGTTCAACCTCGATGTGGAGGAGCTGAACGCCCGCTGGTCCGACCCGGAGATGATCGACGGCTGGTCGCAGATGGTGATCAAGCACACCGAGGACAACGTGGATATTGTCACCGATGCGCCGGAGACCGGCATCTACAAGATGCTGGAGGATGGCCGCGTGGTGTTCGACCGCTTCGACTATCACCGCCGTGCGGTTGAGAGCGAGAACGAGGCGTTTTTCCTGCGCATTCTGGCACCGGGCGATTACCGGTATGAGGGCGCGGATCTCGGTATTCTCGTGACGCGGGGCCGGTCCATGACGCCGGGCTTCAAGCTCAACGAGCGGGCGAAACGCTGGATTCACGGCATCAAGCAGAGCTTCTCCGCGAAGCCGTTGCCGGTGGCTGAGGCCGGTCCTGCGGTGGCTGATCCCGCCTTCAAGATCATGTAGGGCGCAACAACCGGACGCGAGACATGGAAGTTTTGTGGCGGGCCGTAAGCGAGGCGGAGCCTGGTCCCAAATGGGCCGGGCTTTTCCACGGTCTGTGGCCGGCCTATCACCGCTGGTGGCTGCGGAAGGGCGAACATGCGCGCGCGACCTACTGGGAGAGCATCAAGGCGCTCAAGCAGTACATGCCGGAGCTTGTGCCGCTGCATGAGCAGCTGTCGGATCTGGCGGGCGGCAGTGACCATGCCGCCCGGTTTCTGAGTTTCTACTGTCCGCCGCCATACCTTTCAGGCTGTTCCCAGGGGATCTGGCCGGGGGCGAAGCCCGTGCTTGTGCGCAACTATGATTACGACGCCCGGGCCTTTGACAGCATTCTGCTCCACACCGCCTGGCAGGGCCGCAAGGTCATGGGCACGAGTGACGGCATGTGGGGGCTGGTCGATGGCATGAACGATGCCGGGCTGGCGGTGTCGCTGACCTTTGGCGGGCGGCAGATCGTGGGCGACGGCTTCGGCGTGCCGCTGATCCTGCGCTATGTTTTGCAGACCTGCGAGACCACGGCCGAGGCGGAGAAGGTGCTGGTGCGGGTGCCCACGCACATGAGTTACAACGTGACGGTGGTGGACAAGCGGCGGCGGTATCTAACGGCCTATATGGCGCCGGACCGGCCGACCGAGATCACCCATGCCGCCGTGGCCACAAACCACCAGAGCCGGGTGGAATGGTCGGCCCATGCCCGCATGACCGCAACAGTGGAGCGCGAGCGCTTTCTGCTGCAGCGGCTGACTCTGCACGTGGAGCCGGAGGAGAAATTTATCGGCGCGTTTCTGAAACCACCGCTCTATTCCACGGCGTTCGACCGGGGTTTCGGCACGCTGTTCACGGCCGTTTACCGTCCGTCGAAAGGCGAAATGGAGCTGCGCTGGCCCAAGGCGGTGTGGCCGTTCCATATCGACAGGTTTGTCGAGGACATGCGGGTGATCCACACCCCGGATGTGGTGAGGCGCAAGGGCGCCTGATTTCCTTCGAGCGGGCAAACCGAGGCACGGAACAGAGGGGCGTCAGCCCCGCCGTGCCAGCGTCGGACCGGCCCATGGGCCGGCGCTCCGTGAGCATTGCCCGCACCCTCAATCGGAAGACGCACATTTGACCATAAAACCGCGCCACTCAGTCGGCAGGGGCGCCAACCCCCGGTCCGACGCTGGCACGGCTCACCGCGAGCAGTAGGAAAACCGTGGGGCTTTTCCCGGCTTTTAATAACATAACCGGCATTATAGGTGAGACCCGTTCCTTAACCCCCCGGTGTCGGGTCCGGGCGGGCGTTGGACTGGTCGTAGAGGCTGTTGCTGCGCGTGAGGTGGCGGATCATGGCCTCCTTGGCGGCGCGGGCGTCGCGGTCGCGGATGGCGGCGAAGATGATGTCATGTTCCTCAAGGGTCAGGTCCTCAAGGCCAGGGCGGCGGACGCTGCCCACATGGAACACGGCAAGCCAGCCGAAGATGGCGCTGCTGACCGCGGCATAGAGCGGGTTGCCGGGGATGCCAGCGATGACCTCGTGGACTCTGCCGTCTAATTTCATGAACTCCGCGGGGATGTCACGGGCCGCGCGCTGCTGGTCCATGGCTTCGCGCAATGTGACCAGATCGGCCTCCGAGCGTTCAAGGGCGGCGCGGCCGACGAGATAGGTCTCGAAGGTCAGGCGCGCCTCCTTGAGCTGTTCAAGCGTGGCGCCGGAATGGGACAGGATATGCTTCATCGACAGGTTCATCTGTTCGAGAACCCCGTCCATTGACGCCTCCGCCACGCGGGGCCGTTCGCCGTGGCGGACCTCGATCAGCCCACTGCCCTGGAGCGCCTGCATCGCCTCGCGGATGGCCGGGCGGCCGACGCCGTAGAGGCTCATCAACTCACGCTCGGATGGCAGGATGTCGCCAGGTCCCAGGGCATCGCGCTGGATGGTTTCAAGGATGCGTTCCTTGACCTCATCACTGAGTTTGCGGCGTTTGATCGGGAGCGGTGGCGTCGACACGTTTGGAGCCTTCCTGAAACAGCTCTGATCCGGTTACTGTATTACCCGACCTCCCGGCCCCGAACAAATCGCAAAAGGTAATTTTTCAGCGACCCTCGGGCGGAAGGCGGACAGGAAGTGGTATACTGTCATAATGACCTGATTTCCACAGAATTTGTGTAACAATTCCGGTTGGACGGTCAGGCCCCTGCGCTGGAGCCGCGAATGATCAGGTTTACGTCGCGCCGGGTCTCCGGTGGCGGAGCCGTGCCGTTTTCGAGCCAGGCCAGCACGGTATCGGCAATTTCACGGCCAAACGCGGCCACGTCGCAGCGGACGGTGGACAGTGTCGGCCAGGAATGGGCGCTTTCCTCGATGTCGTCGAAGCCAACGATGCGGAACCCCGTGCCGACGTCGATCCGCTTCTCGTTGCACCTGGCGATCATACCGAGCGCCACGAGATCATTGAAGCAGAGCGCCGCGTCGCAGTCGGGGTACTGGTCCTGAAGCCTGTCGAAGGCATCGAGGCCGAACTGTCGCGTGGAGCGGCCGTTCAAAACGATGGGCTCAATGCCTGCTTCCGCCAGGACGGCGCAGTAGCCCTCCATGCGCTCGCGGGTAACGTCCCGGCCCTCCAGACCGCCAACAAAGGCGATGCGGCGGGCGCCGGCCTCCAGCAGGTGCCGGGTCGCGGCACGGCCACCCTCGGAATAGTTCGGCGCGGCGAAGGGAAAGAGATCGGTGCGCGGCTCCACCTGGCGCAGAACCTGCATGGTGGGCACGCCTGACCGGGCGACAGGCTCAAAACTGCGCTCCACGTCACCATAGGCAGGGGAAATGATCAGCGCGGCGACACCGTGCTCAATCATCGCGCCGACGACCTGGGCCTGAAGCGCCGGGTCCTCGTCGGTATTGGCGACCACGGCGGCATAGCCGTTGGCGGCGAGTGCCATCTGCAGGGAGGTGGCAAACTCTGTGAAAAACGGGTTGCGCAGATCGTTGATGACCAGACCGACCAGACCGGTATTCGCGCTGCGCATGGTGGCGGCGGCGCGGTTGTAGACGTAGCCGATCGCCTCCATCGCCTCACGCACCTGAACGCGGGTTTCCTCGCGGACGGCGGGGCTGTTGCGCAGAACGAGGCTGACGGTGGATTTGGACACCCCGGCCTTTTTGGCGACGTCGATGATGGTCGGTCTGCGCTCCATGACCTTTAGCCCTCTCCGCCCTGCCCTTCGACCGGAAGGTCAAACACCAGAATGCCGTCGATGCCACCGACCGCGTTTTCCACGAGACGCGCGCCGAGGCGTTTGTGGTCGGGGTGGACCTGGTAGGCCTCCAGCGCGCCCCAGTCGGTGAAGTCGACCACGAAGCCGTGCATGTAGCCGCGTTCGATCTTTTCCGGGCTTTCGCTTTTGCCGGACGTGATCGAGAGCACTCCGGGAACCTCGGAGCGGATCGCGTGAAGCTGCGTCCAGATGTCGGCGATTTCGCTGTCCTCAAGCTCCGGTTTAAACCGGATCAGAACGATGTGGCGGATCATGCGCTGGCTCCCGTGCCGTTGTCGGCCCTGATCATGTCGGCGCCCTTTTCGCCAATCATCATCGCGGCGGCGTTGGTGTTGGAGGACACGACACGGGGCATGATCGAGTTGTCGACGATGCGCAAGCCCTCGATGCCCTTGAAGCGCAGGCGCTCGTCCACCACGGCCTCTTCATCCGGCCCCATGCGGCAGGTTCCAGCGGCGTGGTGGGCGGTTTTGGAATGCTGACAGATGTAGTCGAAATAGTCGTCGTCGGTTTTCACGTCCGGCCCTGGCAGACGCTCGGCCAGGATGTAGGGTTTGAGGGCATCCTGGGAGAGGATTTTCTGTGTCAGTTTCACGCCCTCGATGGAGAGTTCCCGGTCGCGCGGGTCCGAGAGGTAGTTCGGATCGATCAGAGGGGAGCTGGCCGGATCGGCGCTTTGCAGCCGCACGGTGCCACGCGAGCGGGGCCGCAGGTAGCAGGAGTTCAGTGTCACGCCACCCTGGGCCATGGCGGCAACCCCGTGTTCGATGCCGGTGCCAAGGCCGAGATGCATCTGCAGATCCGGGGACCGCGCGTCCTGATCGGCGTACCAGAACCCGCCGGTTTCAAACAGCGAGGACGCAACCGGCCCCTTGCGGGTGAGGAGATACTGCAAACCAGCGAGTGCGGCCCAGTGGGGTTTGGCGTAACGGTCGTAGCTGTACGGGCCTTTCAGTTCGCAGATACAGTAGAGGTCCAGATGGTCCTGGAGGTTCTCACCAATCTGTGCCTTGTCGCACACCACATTGATGCCAAGGTCCTCCAGGTGTTCGGCGGGGCCGATGCCCGAGAGTTGCAGCAGACGCGGTGAGCCGATGGCGCCGGAGCTGAGCACGACCTCCTGCCCTGCGGTTATTTTCTCGCCATCCATCATTTCGACACCGGTGGCGCGGCCCTTTTCGACCACCAGCCTGCGCACCTGGGCCTCCGTGCGGACGGTCAGGTTTGGCCGGTTGCTGTTGGGCGCGAGGAAGGCCATGGCGGTGGAGGAGCGGCGCGCGTTGCGCTGGGTCAGCTGGTAGAAGGTGACACCGTCCTGTTTCTCGCCGTTGATGTCGTGGTTGCGGGGGATGCCGAGCTGACCCGCCGCCTCGAAAAACGCATCGCAAATCGGCAGGGGCGCGGAGGGGCGGCTGACACCGACCGGGCCACCCTTGCCGTGGTATTCGTTCTCGAACGTGTCGTTGTCCTCACTCTTGCGGAAATACGGCAGAACGTCGGCGTAGCTCCAGCCGGTGCACCCCATCTGGCGCCATTCGTCATAGTCGAGCGCATTGCCACGGGTGTAGACCTGCGCATTGATCGCGGAGCCGCCGCCGATCACCCTGGCCTGGGTGAAGCGGAACACCTTGTCGCGCATGTGCCGCTGCGGCACGGTTTCCCAGCCCCAGCTTCCAATGCCCTTGGTCATCTTCGCAAAGCCCGCCGGCAGGTGGTAGAAGGGATGCCGGTCGCGCCCGCCCGCCTCCAGCAGCAGGACGTTGACCGCGGGATCCTCGGTGAGCCTGGCCGCGACAATCGATCCGGCGGACCCGCCTCCGATCACGATAAAATCGTATGATTTCTGCATGGCTGACCTCTTCAGAGCCTTGGTATGGACAGACCGCCATCGACCGGGATGACGGCACCGGTGGCAAACGCCATTTCGCCTTTGGCCAGGGGCACGGCGATCTGGCCGATATCCATCGGCTGGCCCCAGCGCATGGCGGGAACGAGACCGTCCTCGATGCGGGCGGTGTATTTGTCGCCGACAACGGCGGTCATGTCGGTAGCGATGATGCCGGGGCGCAGCTCGTAGACACCGATGCCAAGCGGCGCGAGACGGACGCTGAACAGGCGGGCCATCATGGCGGCCCCGGCCTTCGACAGGCAATATTCCGAACGCTCAATGGACACCATTTCGGCGTTCACGGAGGTGATGAAAACCATTGAGCGGTAGTCGCCGGTCTCCATGTCCTGCATCCGGCGCGCGACCTCCTGGGCCAGGAAAAACGCGCCGCGCAGGTTCACGTCCATGACGAAATCGAAATTCTCCGGCACGAGATTAAGCATGTCGCCCCGGATGCGGCAGGAGACACCGGCGTTGCAAACAAAGGTCGTGACCGGCCCCAGTTCGGCCTCAACGGTATCCACAAGCGCGGCGGCGCGGTCGACCTGGGCGACGTCATGCTGAAAGTACCGGGCGTTCGGGCCCAGTTCCTCAAGCGCTCCGGCCACCGCCGGATTGTCGGCGGGCGGCAGGGAGGCGATGGCCACGCTGAAGCCCTCGGCGGCGAGGGAACGGGCGATGCCAAAGCCAATGCCGCTTTGACCGCCGGTGATGAGTGCGGTTCGTGTCATGTGGCAAAATCCTTTTGCAGGATATGGTCCGCCATGCGCAGGGACAGGGCCGCGACGGTGAGTGCGGGATTGACCGCTGCGGAGGTCGGCAATGTGGAGGCGTCGGCGATGAACAGGTTCGGGTGGTCATGGGACCGGCCGAACGGATCAACGACGCTGGTGCGGGGATCATGCCCCATGCGGGCCGTGCCGCACTGGTGCGAGGGCGTGCGGCGGTCGAACGGGCGCGACAGAACAATTGGATAGCCCGCCTGGCGCAGCAGTTTCTTCAACTTTACGACCAGCGCGTTATGCGCGGCAAAATTCGACTGTTTCCAGTCCAGCACGATCCGCCCGTCGCGCAGGGTCACGCGGCTCTCGGGGTTGGGCAGATCCTCGGACATGGCGTAGAGGTCGATAGACCGGTCGGTGATCCAGCGCACCAGCGGCCGCGGCAGATTTGTATTTGCCGCGAGGATCGGTTCGGTGATTTTGCCCAGAAGCTGGATGTTGCCCATGGGCCGGTCATCCGGGCCGCCGCGCAGGTAGAAATCATTGACCATGAGGGTCTTCTGATACACGGACGTGTTTTTGCGCAGCGGATGGATGGCGATCACGGCTGAAGTGTTGTGGTTCATGAAATTGCGCCCGACCTGGTCGGACGAATTGGCAAGACCGTTGGGATTGTTCGCGTCCTGTGAGGCGAGCAGCAGCGCGGCGGACTGTACCGCCCCGGCGGACAGAACCGTGATGCCGGCCTCAATGGTCTCGGCCTGACCGTTGCGATCGATCTCAACGCCGGCAATTTTCCCCGCCTCATCCGCGACCATGCGTCTAACCAGGCTTCCGGTCTGCAGGGTTACGTTGGGGTGCTGCAGCGCCTCATTCAGGGAGACCGTTTCCGCATCCATCTTGCCGCCGCAGGTGTCCGGGTAGGCGTCCCAGGTGGTCCGGCCGTGGGCAAGCCAGTGGTCGATATCGACACCAAGCGGCAGGGAGGACGGGTGCAGACCCACGCCCGCGAGACGGGCGCGCAGGTCGGCGATGGTCGGTTCGTCGGGAACGGGCGGGAACGGGTAGCTGCCGGAATGGTGCGGCTCGGTCGGGTCCTCACCGAGGGTGCCACGGATGCGGTATTGATCCTCGGCCTTTTGGTAGAAGGGCTCAAGCTCGTCATAGGAAAACGGCCAGCCAGGGGTCGCGCCCTCCACATGCTGAAGCGGTTCAAAATCCTCGGCCCGGTAGCGCAGCATGACCGCGCCGAAGAATTTCGAATTGCCCCCGGCATAGTAGTAATTGCCGGGATTGAAGGGCTTGCCATTGCCGTCGAGCCATTGCTCATCAGGGCGAAAGCAGCCGTCGATGAAAATGGACGTCGCATCGCGGTCCCGTGGCGAGGGCTCCAGCCGTTCGCCACGTTCGAGGATCAGAATATTCCGACCCGAAGGGGCTAAAGCGGCGGCCAGAGTGGCCCCGCCCATGCCCGAACCGATAATGAGGACATCCGGTTTCGTCACGGCTCGATGCGCTCTTCCGTTTTGGGATCGAAGGCCACGGCCTTCTCCATGTTGACGGCAAAACCGAAGGTATCCCCTGCCCGCACGGTAACATCGGCACGCATGCGCGCGATGGCGTCCTTGCCGCCGAGGGTCATGGTAACGAAGGTATCCGACCCGGCAGGTTCCGTGACGCCAACCCGGTTTTCCAGCGGCACCACATTCGATGATTTGCGGTCCGCGCCATCGGGGTCGGTGATGGCCTCCGGGCGGATGCCGAGCAGGATGTCCTGACCGTCGCGGGAGGCAAGGCCGGGCTGGCTGAAAGGCAGGAACTGCTCATTGCCATCCGCATCGCGCACAACGGCGTTCGGAACCCCCTCGCGCACGGCCACGCGGGCGGGCAGGACGTTCATCGCGGGACTGCCCATGAAGGTTGCCACGAACACGTTGGCGGGGGTGTCGTAGATTTCCTTCGGCGTCCCGAGCTGCTGCACGTAGCCCTGGTTCATCACCGCGATGCGGGTCGACAGGGTCAGCGCCTCGATCTGGTCATGGGTCACGTAGACGATGGTGGTTTTCAGCTTCTCATGCAGCTTCTTGATCTCGGTCCGCATGTCGACGCGCAGTTTCGCGTCGAGGTTGGACAGCGGCTCGTCGAAGAGGAACACGTCCGGATCGCGCACCAGCGCCCGGCCCATGGCGACGCGCTGGCGTTGACCGCCTGAGAGCTGGCTGGGTTTACGGTCGAGAAGCTGCTCGATCTGCAGGAGCGCCGCGACCTCTTTCAGGGCCCTGTCCCGCTCGGGTTTTGGCACGCCATGCATCTCAAGCCCGAAGGTCATGTTCTGTCCGACCGTCATGTTCGGGTAGAGGGCGTAGCTTTGGAACACCATCGCGATGTTGCGCTTCGAGGGATGCACGCCATTGACCACGCGGTCCTTGATGGAAACCTCGCCGGAGGTGATGTTTTCCAGCCCCGCGATCATGTTCAGCAGGGTCGATTTGCCGCAGCCCGACGGGCCCACGAGGACGAGGAACTCGCCCTCCTCAATCGAGATGTCCACGCGGTGGAGAACTTCGACGGTTCCGTAGGACTTGGTGACGTTCGAGATGTCGAGAAAACCCATTTACCTGTCTCCATCCGTGTTGCCGGTGGCTGTGATTTTGTTGTGCATCGCCCTACCCTTTCACGCTGCCGGCCATCAGTCCGCGCACGAAGTAGCGGCCCGCGACGATGTAAACGAGCAAAGTTGGCAGGGCCGCGAGGATCGCGCCCGCAAAGTGGACATTGTATTCCTTCACGCCCGTCGAGGACTGAACCAGGTTGTTCAGCGCCACGGTCATCGGCTGGCTCTGGCCGCCGAAGGAGGCGCCGAAGAGGAAGTCGTTCCAGATGTTGGTGAACTGCCAGATGACGGAAACCACCGTGATTGGCCCGGAAACCGGCAGCATGATCCGCCAGAAGATGCGGAAGAACCCCGCCCCGTCGATCATTGCCGCCCGCACCAGTTCGGTCGGGAACGCGGCGTAGTAGTTGCGGTAGTAGAGCGTCGTGAACCCGACGCCATAGACCACATGCACCAGGACGAGCCCGGGGATCGACCCCGCCAGTCCCAGCTTGCCGAGGATCATTGCCATGGGGATCAGAACGATCTGGAAGGGAATGAAGCAGGAAAACAGCATCAGCCCGAAGAGGATCGAGTCTCCCCGGAACCGCCACTTGGTCAGCACGTAGCCGTTGAGGGCGCCGAGCACGGTCGAGATTGCCACGGCGGGCACGACCATCAGGACCGAGTTGAGGAAGTAGGGTTTGAGGCCCGTGGGCTCCACACCGATCTGGGCCGAGGACCAGGCCTGCAGCCAGGGCTCAATGGTCCAGTCCTGCGGCAGCGCCATCATGTTGCCGCCGGTAATCTCCGGCAGGGGTTTGAGCGAGTTCGCCACCATCACAAAGAGCGGCATCAAATAGAACAGCGCGAAGAGGATCAGCAGCAGATAGATGAAGGTGCGGGTGACGCGGCCGGTGGAAACGGCGGTATCCTGTGTTGCGACGGACATCAGGCTTTCTCCTTCAGTTCGGCGTAGAGATACGGCGTCATGATGGCCGCGATGGTCATGAGCATGATCACGGCACTCGCCGCACCGATCCCCATGGAGTTTCGCGTGAAGGTGTAGGAGTACATGAACGTCGCGGGCAGCTCCGTGGCACGGCCTGGCCCACCACCGGTCAGCGCGATGATGAGGTCATAGGACTTCACCGCGAGGTGGCTGAGGATCACGAAGGCCGACAAAAACGCTGGCCGCAGAAGCGGAATGACAATGCGCCGGTAGAGGTTCCAGTTTGACGCCCCGTCGATCTGCGCGGCCTTCAGGATCTCGTTGTCGATCCCGCGCAGACCGGCGAGGAACATTGCCATGACGAAGCCGCTGGTTTGCCAGACGGCGGCGATCACGACGGTATAGATCGCCATGTCGCGGTCCTTGATCCAGCCGAACTCAAAGCTCTCCCAGCCCCAGAGATGCATGGTGTTCTCAATGCCGATGCCTGGATCCATGATCCATTTCCAGGCGGTGCCGGTCACGATGAAACTCAGCGCCATCGGGTAGAGGTAGATCGGGCGCAGCATCCCCTCGCCGCGGATTTTCTGGTCGAGGAAAATGGCCAGGCCGAGGCCAATGATGGTGCAGATGGTGATGTAGAGAAATGCGAAAATGCCGAGATTGGTGATGGCGGTCCACCAGTGGGACAGGCCCCAGAGCCTCGCGTAGTTCTCGAAACCGATCCAGTCGTATTTCGGCAGCATCTTTGAGCCGGTGAAGCTCAGATAGACCGTGAAGGCGATAAACCCGTAGACGAAGACGAGCATCGCCGCGAGCGACGGGGACAGCACCAGTTTTGGGATCCAGTCCTGAAGCCGGGTCCGGAAATCCGCCTGCGTGTTGCTGTTGGCCATGACTTCTCCTTTCCCGCAAATGCGGGTTGTTCAATCCATAGGGACTGGAGCCGTTGCGGAGTGTGGGGAGGCGGTCATTGCCGCCTCCCCGCCGATGGACGGATTACATGGCGCCTTCGACGGCGTTTGCCAGTTCCTCGGCAGCCGTTTCGGCATCATACTCGCCGTTGAAATGCGCGGTCACAACGTCGTAGATCGCGTTTTTCACGGCAGCACGGTTGGCGTGGCCATGAGCCATGGAGCCCATGAGCGTGCCGGCCTCTGCGGCCTCGGCCAGTTCAACCATGCCCTTCTTGCCGCAGTCGTCGAAATCCGTGTCCGGCACGTCTGTGCGGGCCGGAACGGAGCCCTTGACCACGTTAAAGGCGGACTGGAAGGTCGGCGACATGATGGACGCGGCCATCGCGGCCTGGGCGGCTTTTGCATCGTCGTCGGAGACGTCGAACATCGCGAACTGGTCGGAGTTGAAGGTTACGGAGCCCTCGGTGCCCGGCATGCGGAAGCAGAGGAAGTCCTCACCGGGAACCTTGCCCGCGTTCAGGAACTCACCCTTGGCCCAGTCACCCATCAGCTGGAACGCGGCCTCGCCGTTGATGACCATGGCAGACGCCAGGTTCCAGTCACGGCCGGAAAAGTTGTCGTCCACGAAGCCGCGCAGGGTGTCCATGCGGTTGAAGGCCTCAACCATCGTCTCGGAGCCGAGCGCGTCAATGTCGAGATCGATAAACGCCTGCTTGTAGAACTCGGGTCCACCGGCGGTGATGACCACACCGTCAAAAATGGTGGCGTCCTGCCAGGCCTGACCGCCATGTCCAAGCGCGACCTTGCCGGAATCCTGAACAGCCTGAAGGGCGGCCACAAACTCTTGCCAGGTTGTGGGCTGTGCAATGCCCAGCTCGTCGAGAATGGCCTTGTTTGCCCAGACCCAGTTGGTCGAGTGCACGTTGACCGGCGCGGCGATCCAGTTGCCGTCATATTTCGAGAACGCCTGGAGCGCCTCCGGCACAACGTCGGCCCAGCCTTCGGCCTCGGCCACGTCGTTGAGGTTGCCCAGTGCGCCCTGCTCGGCCCAGTCCTGAATGTCAAAGCCCAGCATCTGCACGGCGGTCGGCGGGTCACCTGCGGTGACGCGGGCGCGCAGGGTGGTCATTGCGGCCTCACCGCCGCCACCGGCCACGGGCATGTCGACCCAGCCGATATCCTGCGACGCAAGGTCCTCCTTCAGCACGTTGAGCGCGGCGGCCTCACCACCGGATGTCCACCAGTGCAGCACCTCCACATCCGCGGCGTGCAACACGGAACCGGTCGACATCAGCACGGCAAACGCCGTGGCAATCCCTGTTGTTTTATTGATCATTTTTTCTCTCCCATTTTAATTTTAGCTACGTCCCGACCCGTTGTGTCAGGACGCATTCACCCAAGGCTCCCGTGTACGGCCAATCCGCATGACGAGGGATTTAACCTCAAGGAATTCCTCGAAACCGTAACGGCCGATTTCGCGTCCCTGCCCTGATTGCCGCATCCCGCCGAAGGCAATCTCAGGGAAACCATCCATCCAAGTGTTTGTCCATACCGTTCCGGCATGGGCGCGTCGGGCGAAATCGAGGCAGGTGTGGGTGTTTTCGCTCCAGACGCCCGCGGAAAGCCCGTAGGTCGCGTCGTTGGTGATCCGCACCGCCTCCTCAAACTCCCGGAAGGTCAGGACGGACAGAACGGGCCCAAACACCTCGTCGCGGGCGATGGCCATGTCCGGTGTCACGCCACGGATCACCGTCGGCTGGTAGAACTGGTTCCCGAGGCCCGGCACGTCGAGCGGCCCACCGCCCAGAACGACCTCGGCTCCGGCTTCCACCGCGGCCTTCACGCTCGCGTCGATTTTGGCATTGTGTTCCGGTGTGACGATGGCGCCAACCTGGGTGTCGGGGTTCATCGGGTCGCCGAACACGACCTTTTTCGAAAGCTCCACCACCCGCGCAACGAAGTCGTCGGCAATGTCCTCATGCACGATGATGCGGCTTGAGGAATTGCAGCACTGACCCACGTTGAAATAGACCCCGAACGTCACGGCATCGGCCGCGCTCTCGAGGTCCGCATCGGGGAAAATCACCTGCGGGTTTTTGCCGCCGAGTTCCAGCGCCACTTTTTTCAGGGTATCCGCCGCCGTCTCCGAGATCAGTTTTCCGACCGCCGTGGACCCGGTGAAGGTTACCATGTCGACATCGGGGTGGGAGGACATCAGGCTGCCGACCGGCTGGCCGTGGCCCAGAACGATGTTGCAGACCCCGGCGGGCAGACCGGCCTCGATCAGCAGGTCGGCCAGCATCGCGGTCGTCGACGGCGTGAACTCCGAGGGCTTCACGACACAGGTGCAGCCGGCGGCGAGTGCGAAGGGCAGTTTCTGGCTCAGGATCCAGAACGGAAAATTCCACGGCGTGATCATCGACACGACGCCGATGGGCTCCTTCAGCACCACGCCCAGCATGTCCTCGCCGAGGGAGTTGTGACTGTCGCCATGGCTTGTCCGAGCGAGCGACGCGGCATAGCGCCACAGATCCGCGGCCCCGCCGACCTCACCGCGCGACTGGGAAATCGGCTTGCCGGATTCCAGCGTCTCAAACCGGGCGAAGCGTTCGACGTTCTTCTCAATCAGATCCGCGACGCGCAGGAGAACCGTGGCGCGGGCCTTGCCGGAAGCACGGCTCCAGCGGCCATCGTCGAAGGCGGCACGGGCCGCGGCAATCGCGGCTTCGGTCTCGGCCTTCCCGCCCCTGGCCGAGCGGCTGACCACAACGCCGTGGGACGGCGAAACCCGTTCGGTGGTGGAGCCGTCCGCACTGTCGACGAAGTTTCCGTCGATGAAATGGCGGGTGATCACCGGCTCCAGCGGGGCATCGCTTTCCGCGCCGCTCATCACGTTGAAATCCAGCACGGGTTACTCTCCTCCGAATTCCGGTTTGCGTTTTTCGCGGAAGGCGGCAACGCCCTCATCGCGGTCCGCGGTGGCCGCAATCGCGGCCGCACCCAGCGCCTCTGTCATGGCAGCTCGGTCCTCGTTGGCTGCGGCATTAATCATGTTTTTGGCAATCTCCGCAGCACGTGGCGAGAGTTTCGCCACACCTTCGGCAATGGAGCGCGCCTTCTCGCGGGCGTCCTCGGCAATCTCGGCCACGAAGCCGCAGGCCTGCGCCCGGTCGGCGGAAATCCTGCGTCCGAACAGGGCCATCTCACGCACCATCGGCTCGGGCATGATCCGCGCCAGCCGCTGGGTTCCCGACCAGCCAGGCACAATGCCCACCCGCGCCTCCGGCAGGGCAAGCGCCGCGCCCTTAGCCATGACACGGATGTCGCAGGCCGCCGCCAGTTCAAGCCCGCCACCAAAGGCGTAGCCGTTCAGCGCCGCAATGGTCGGCTTTGACAGCCGCGCAAGGCGATCAAATATCCGGTGGCCGTCACGTACCCAGAACCGGGCAAACTCCGCCGGGCTCAGATCCCCCCAGCCGTTGATGTCGGCGCCGGTGCAGAACGCGCGCTCGCCCTCGGCGACCAGAACCACGCAGCGCACGGAGGCGTCGCGGTCCAGCCGGTCCAGATGCCCCGCCAGCGCGTCGAGCATGTCGAGCGTGAAGGCGTTCATCTTGTCGGGATTGTTCAGGCAAAGCTCGGCAATGCCGTTCTCAATTGTCAGGTCAACGCTGCTCACTGGTTCCACTCCATCGGTTTTTCCGCCAGCAGGGACAGCGGTATCGAAACCGCGTCATCCGCCACGCTCACCCGACCACCGGACGCGTCGATGATGTCCTTCTGCGGATCAATGCCGGGCATGATCTCCGTCGCCACCAGGCCGTTCTCCCCAAGCCGCATGACGCAGCGTTCGGTGATGTAGAGCACGTCCTGGCCAAGCTCGCGCGCACGTTTGCCGGAGAAGGTGACGTGCTCAACGGCGCTGACCATCTTGGTGAACTTTCCAGGCGCCTCGACCCGTATGCCGGTTTCGCTCAGCGCCATCTTCGCGCCCGCCTCAAACCAGCCGGAAAACACGATCTTGCGGGCCTGGGAAGTGATGTCCACGAAGCCGCCGCATCCGGCGGTGAGATAAGGTTTCTTGCCAAGTTTCGAAACGTTGACGTTCCCTTCCACATCCACCTCGAGGAAGGACAGGAACGACACGTCAAACCCCGCCCCCTGGAAGAAGATGAACTGCTGTGGCGAGGGAACAAACGCATCCGCGTTCGACGCGCAGCCAAAGGCGAAATCGGTCAGGGGCATGCCGCCCACCGCGCCCTGCTCGATGGCCCAGGTCACGGCCTCCGGGTGGCCGGCTTCCAGCAGAATACGGGGCACCATCGCCGAGACACCGAAGCCGAGATTGGCGGTCATGCCGGTTTTCAGCTCCATCGCCGCCCGCCGGGCAATGACCTTCTCGATGTTGTGCTCCGGCGTGGCGAAGCTCGCCCAGGGCCGCATCACCTGGCCGGAAATGGCCGGATCATAAGGGGTTTCGCAGGTCTGTTTCTGGTCCGGGTCGATCACCACCAGATCCACCAGATGCCCCGGCACCCGCACGTCATGGGGCCGCAGACCGCCGCGCATGGTGGTGCGGCTGACCTGGGCAATCACCAGACCGCCATGATTTTTAACGCAGATCGCCTGCTCCAGGCCGCCGAGATACGCGCCCTCATGCTCGTAGGTCAGGTTGCCATGCTCATCCGCCGTGGTCGCGCGGATAACGCAGACATTCGGCACGATGTTGGGGTAGTGCAGCCAGGTGTCACCGTCGAACTCGACCCGCCTGACGATCGGTTCCGCCTCGGCCAGCGCATTCATGGCGCAGCCCTCGCGGACCGGGTCGGCAAAAGTTTCCAGACCGATTTTGGTCAGAACGCCGGGGCGCCGCGCCGCCGCCTCGCGGTGCATGTCGAACATGATGCCGGAGGGCACGTTGTAGGCCGCAATGCGGTTTTCCACGACCATTTTCCAGATCTCGGGCATCGGCAGGCTGGACGGTCCGGACGGATATGACCCGGCAAGAACCTTCTTCAGCAGCCCGTCCTTCGCAATATGGTCGATGCCCTTCACGCCATACATGTCACCGGCCGCAATGGGGTGTAGTGTGGTCAGGTCGCGCGGATGGCCCTCCGCGTCGAACCGCTCACCGATGGCTTTGAGGACAAGATCCGGACAGCCGAGCGACGAGGAAGAGGACACAGTAACCACCGCGCCATCCTCAATGCGGGCAACGGCCTCGGCCGGGCTGACGATCTTGCTCATGGGGCAACTCCATAATCCACGGTCTGCGACGTGCCGGACTGCGCGGCCTCACGAACGGCAAGCGCTACAGCGAGGGATTTCACGCCGTCCCATCCATCCGCCGCGGGACGGCCCCCGCCATTAACCGCGGCCATAAAATCGGCGAGTCCCTGGGCATAGAGGTTGTGACCCGAGAACGGCACTTCCTCCTCACCGGCTTCGGTCACGAGGGTGATTTTTCCGACCGGCTGCTGCGTCATCACACCGCGCGCGAAGATTGACCCCTTTGTGCCGTGAACCTCGAGGCCCGAACCGGCGTAGGGATGGGTGAAGCTCTCATGGCTCATCACCATCGCACCGGAGGGCATGTTCCAGACGGACATGGCGGAGTCCTCGACCCCCTGCCCCATGCCGGACACCGCCATTTTTGCGACGACACTCACCGGATCCTCACCGAGCAGGAACCGCACCACATCGGCATCGTGAACGGTAATGTCCGGGATAACCCCGCCACCGGCCTCGGCCGAATTGATGCGCCAGCCCTGAAGATGGCCAGGCAGATGGACCGCATGAAAAACCCGCACCGACAGCACGTCGCCGATGCGGCCCTCCTTAATGAGCGCGCGCATTTTGCGGTGACTGCCGGAGCAGCGCAGGTGGTGGTTGGTGGCAAACACCACACCGGCTTTTTCCGCCGCCGCGACCATGCCAGCGGCCTCTTCGACCGTCATGGCCAGCGGCTTCTCGCAGAGCACGTGCCTGCCGGCCTCGACCGCCGCCATGGCCTGGGCAAAATGCTTCTCGTTGGTGGTGGAGATGTAAACCGCATCCACGCTGGCATCGGACACGGCCTCCTCAACGCTGGTGCCGGACGCGGGAATGTCATGGGTACGGGCATACTCCGCGCCACGCTCCGGCGATCCGCTGACCACCCGGACAATCTCGCCACCCTCCGTCGAACGAATGGCGCCGATCACGTGTTCGGACGCAATCGTGCTGGCACCGATCAATGCCCAACGCATCGCAGTTCCCCCCAATGTAAATTTCGTTATCGATCTGGAACGTTCCAAATCCGTTATGCGGTTTGTATTTTGGAACGTTCCATCATGTCAACAGATTTTATCAGACGGGCCGCGTCGTCCCCCGGAAAACCGGAGCCAGCTTCTGGTCACAGGTCCGGTTTGGAACCTCCATGTCAGCCATCCGCTCCCGCAGAAGCCGCATGGCCAGGGCGGTCTGTTCCTCCAGGTCCTGACGGATCGTGGTAAGGTCATAGGCGCCCCAGGCGGCCTGCTCTATGTCGTCAAATCCGACCACCTGAATATCCTGAGGCACCCGAAGGCCCAGATCAATCCGCAGACCATCGAGTGCCCCAAACGCCATCAGATCCGTGGAGCAGAAAAGCCCTTCAATCTGCGACATCCGCTCCCGACCCGCCTCCACCACGGCGCGGCGCGCATCGCCATAGGCCTGGTCGTCGGCCTGAATACAGCGGCATGTACGGCCAAGCCCCTGAACCGCCTCGACAAACGCGTTCGCCCGCCCGGTCACCGACCATGTCTCCTTGACCGGCATCAAACAGCCAAAGCGCCCCGCGCCCGCCTTTTGCAAAATGTCGAGCGCCAGGGTGCCGCCCGCGTCGATATCCGCAACGACCCGGTCGCCCCAGTCGCTCACACCCGCCCGGTTGATCAGAACCACGGGCAGTTGCAGGCGGCCGCAGTCCTCGATCAGCGCCCGTGGCGGGGTATCGGAGGTAATGATCATGCCCGCGACGCTGTAGCCCAGCAGCATGTCAATCAGACCCGCCACGTCATCCGGCTGCTCCGCCGTGAGCAGCATGGGCTGAAACCCCGCGCGGATCAGCGCCTCGCTCAGAAGCCGCACCTGCCGCGACCGCAGCGGTGTGTCGAGCCGCGAGGCCACCAGGCCAACGATTCCCGAATGGCTCTGCTGCAGACCGCGCGCCAGGTTGTTGACGCGGTAGCCCAGCTTCTTCGCCGCCTTCGTGACCTTCTCCCGCGTCTCCGGCGCGATGTTGGCCCCCGGCGTAAAAGCCCGCGACACCGCCGAGCGGGAAACACCGGCAAGGCGCGCCACGTCGAATGAGGTGGGCTTTCTGTGCGGTGGTTCAGCCATGTACGAAGGCCCGCGCGTGTCGGGAAAACGCAAATGGCTGGTCGAGATTGAACAGGTCCGGTCGCATGGCGAGCATCCTGTCATACACCGCCGGATCAGCGCCGTTATAGGCGATCATGCTGCGCACCGCACCGCCCCGCAGGGACGCCACTTCCAACGGCTCATGATTGGGCAGAAACTCCAGAATATCCGCGTCATAATCCTCGAGCGCCTCGCGCAGGGTCGGATAGTCCTGCCGCCGCGCCATGATGCGGGCCTTGGGGCTTAGTCGGCGAAGCTCCTGGAGAAACTCCCTATTGAACGACCAGAAAAACACCTGATCGAGCAGGCCCGCCTCCTGCACCTGTCGCAGCACGAGGGCCGGTGGCGCGGATTTCAGTTCCAGATACGCCCCTCCGCCATATTTGTGGAGAAGCGCCAGAACCTCACCCAGTGACGGCAGACCGGTGCCCGCGAAATACGGATCAAACCACTCCCCCGCATCAAGACGGCGCAGCGCCTCCATCGACTGTTCCCAAACCGTGCCGGTGCCACTGGTCGTGCGGTCAAGCGTGTCGTCATGCATCACGACAATCTGCTCATCGGCGGTGACATGCAGATCGAGTTCTATGAAATCAAATCCGGCGGCGAGCGCGCATTCAAAGGCGGGAAGCGTATTTTCCGGCGCGATACCGTTCGCGCCCCGGTGACAGACGATGCCAAAGGGATACTCCGATGGCGGCACAAACGGATTGACCAGTTCGGGCATGTCCGAGCAGATCCCGGTGACCGGTTTCGTGCGAATATCCGCCATCCGGTCCGGGTCCTCCTCATGCCACAGTACAACCCGTTGCCCCCTTGCGAAGGCCTGCTCAAACAGGTCCTGGGTCAGGGTGTCCTGCGGCCTGTCCATCCGTTCCCAGCACAGGTGGATGACATCGGCCTCCCCCGCATGGTCAAACGGATCCGCCCCGAGCGGCACCAGTCCCGAGACCGGATAGCGACTGCCAGCCTCGCGCAGCGTATCAACCACACTGACATCGAACGCGCCCAGAACCACCGGTTCAATTTCGGCTTCCTCGAGCAGACGCAGTGTCGGAACAGTGGCGCTCAAATCCTTGATGTCAGCATAAATCCCCGCGCCGAGTTCCGCGGCCAGCGCGACCATTTCCGCAACCGTGGGACAGTCCGGCAGAGCCTCCAGCAGCTCCGCCCGCGACAGGTCCGCAACCGCCCGGCCATCGGGAACCGTGGCGTCGTGATAGACCACCGCGACGCCATCCGCCGTGCTGCGGATATCCGCCTCCCACATGTCCGCGCCAAGCTCCGCCGCCTTGCGGAACGCGGCCAGCGTGTTCTCCGGCGCATAGGCCGACGCGCCACGGTGCGCGATGGACCAGGGGCGGGGCGGAACCGGAGCCGCGATCACAGGCGCGCCCCGTCCTGCGAGAAAGCCAGAATGCGGTCGGTGGCCACGCCCCAGTTCACATGCTGTCCCGTTTTCAGTGGATCACCCACCGGCAGGATCGCACGCACTTCCTGACCATTCGCCAGCCTTACATCCACCAGTTCCTCGCGGCCCTGGGGTTCGACAAAGGAAATCACACCTTCCAGACCGGTACCGTATTGCGGCCCGAAATGCTCGGGCCGGATACCGATGACAATGTCGCCGGACGCCTCCAGACCCTGCGGCCGTGCGAGCGTCAGACCCTCACCCAGGCTGAGGGTGTCACCCGCTGTCACGGACAGGAACGAAATCGGTGGATTGCCCAGGAACCCGGCCACGAACTGCGTTTTGGGATTGCGGTACATGCCCTCCGGCGTATCAAGCTGCACGATTTTTCCGTCCCGCATCAGGGCAATACGGTCACACATTGACATGGCCTCAACCTGGTCATGGGTCACCAGGATCGCCGTGATGCCGGTCTCCTTCTGAATGCGCCGAATCTCGGAGCGCATCTCAAGGCGCAGTTTCGCATCCAGGTTCGCCAGCGGCTCATCGAGCAGCAGCACATCCGGCTTGCGCACCATCGCACGGGCCAGCGCCACCCTCTGCTGCTGCCCGCCGGACAGCTGCGCGGGACGGCGGTCTAGCAGATTGGAGATCTGAACCAGTTCGGCCATCTGACCGACCTCGCTGGCAATTTCCGCTTTTGCCTTACGCTGGACCTTGAGCGGGAAGCCGATGTTTTCCCGCACGGTCATATGGGGATAGAGAGCGTAATTCTGGAACACCACACCCACCGACCGGCGCTGCGCGGGCACGGTCGTCACGTCCTGCCCACCGAACAGAAGCCGGCCGCCATTCATGCGGTGAATGCCGCAGATCGCAAATAGCGTCGTGGACTTGCCGCATCCGGACGGCCCAAGCAGGGCCATCATCTCGCCGCTGTTCACGGTCAGGTCCATGCTGTCGATGACGGTGGTCGTACCGAAACGTTTGGTGAATTTTTCGAGTTTCAGTTCCATCAGCCTTTGGTGCCTCCACCGTAGATATTCATAAGCTGCTTCTGGAAGATCAGGTACACCAGGATCACCGGCAGCGAGTAGAACATGCCAATCGCCTTGAAGAGGCCGAAGTCGAGCTTGGCGTCGTCCTGGATCACCGAATACATGTAGGTGGCCAGAACCTGGGTCTCCGACCCCGGCGCCAGAACCAGCGGCAAAACAAATTCCGACCAGCCCTGGAGAAACGAGATGATCCCAAGTGCCGCCAGGCCCGGCTTGACCTGCGGCAGGACCAGTTCCCACCAAACGCGGAACCGGCTCGCGCCGTCCTGGACGCCCGCCATCTCGATCTCCCAGGGCACGGTGTCGTAAAAGCCCTTCATGATCCAGATGCCGAAGGGCAGTTCCAGAGCCGCCTTCACGAGGATTACGCCGAGCAGCGTGTCGAACAGACCGAGGTACTGCAGCACGATGAAAATCGCGATGATCAGGGTGATCGTCGGGAAGGCGTGCAGAATGATCAGCCCGCCCAGGAAATACGGCCGCCCCGGCAGGTTCAGCCGCGACAGGGCATACCCCGCCGTGGACGACAGCGCGCAGACCGCGAGGGCAATCGTCGTGGCAAAAATGAAGGTGTTGAACGTGGCCGTCCAGATCGACGGCCGCCCCCGGTCCAGTTCCTGCCAGAGGAACCGCCAGTTGTGGAGATTGATCTCCCCGGGCATCAACGTGCCCGGCTGCGGCTGTGCCACGCTCTCGATCACCTGGAACACGTACATGATGATCAGCGGCGCGGACACGATGCCGAGCAACAGCACGATCGGCCATATGCGAAGATTACCGGTCACTGTTCAATCCTCGGTTTGGCCACAAGTTCCTTGAAGTTGAAGAACCGCAGGTAAAGCACTGAAAGGATGATCCCAATGATCACGAGCACCAGGGCATAGGCCGCCCCAAACCCATATTCCAGGTTGCCCCCGTAATTGCGCAGAGCGGTGGTGTAGGCCGCCAGAGCCCAGGTCGTTGTGGACCCCCCCGGTCCGCCTTCGGTGGACAGCAGGATGTATTCAAACGAGGTCAGAAGGCTCAGCGTCTGATACGATGTCATGAACAGAACCGGCCAGCGCAGCTGCGGCAGAATGATGTAACGGATCTGATCCCAGCGGTAGGCCCCGTCGACCTCGGAGGCATAGAGCATCGAGAGCGGTATGGCCTTGATGGCCGATGAAAACAGGATCATGCCGAGCGACGCGCCAACAAAGCCGTTAATCAGCACCACCACCGTCCAGGCATTCAGCGCGCTTTCCGTCATCCAGTTGATCGGCGTCACGCCAAACACGCTCAGAACGGTTGAGATAAACCCGGTATCCCAAGTGAACCATTTCCACATCAGAACGTACATCACTGGCGGCAAAATGCGCGGCAGGAACCAGATCGTGCGGAAGGTGTTGGCCAGATGCTGCGGCAGGTAGAAGGTCGAGATCGCCAGGAACAGCCCGAAGCCCACATTGAACGCCAGCGTAAAGACCACATAGATCGCCGTGTTCATCGCGTAGCGCAGCGTGGCGGGCAGTTCAAAGAGCAGTTTGAAATTGTCGGTGGTCCAGGTCCAGCCTGTATAGGCGGTTTTCACCAGGGCGTCGTGATCGGCGGGATCGATGCCGCTTTCGGTCAGGGCGTCGCGAAACGCGGGCTCCGTAGGGAACCGCTCGTCCAGGATCGTCACCGCGAAGAGATCGGCCGCCGCCTTGCGGTCCCGTGTCCGTCGGATCGGGTCGTCATTGAGGTTGCGCAAAACGCGTTCGAGATCACGGCGGGCGGTAAAGCTCTCGCCCATGTAATCCTCGCGCAGCTCGTCGGCCCGGTCCTCCCCGAACTCCTCGGCCAGCGCCGCGAGCCCCTGCTCGGTGATCTGGTAGCCTGCGGATTCCAGCCGCTCGACCGTCTCCTCGCTCACGCCCTCTGCCTCAAGCTGGCGCAGCCGCGATTTGGACAGAAGGTATTCGCCCCCGGTGATGCCCGTCGCCGTGGTCATGTTGGTGAAGGAGAACATCACCGTCATGACAACGGGCAGCAGGAAGAAAAACAGAACGGCAACCAGGGCGGGTGCCAGAAAACCAACGCCAAGCCAGCGCGAACTCATGATGCCACCCTCCCCTTAACCGGTGGGCGGGACGCGGCCATACCGCATCCCGCAATCGCATTTAGCGTACAATCAGCGCGTCACCGATGGTGGTGGTCAGCTGTGCCTCAACCTCGGCCACGGCTTCCTCGACCGACTGCGACCCGGTCCAGGCCGCCTCGAGACCGCGATACATTGCTTCGGAGAAAGCACCATAGTTCAGATGGTTGGGCTGCGAATTGGCCGAGCCGAGCAGAACCTCTGTCGCCTCGGAGGCCCAGCGGCTGCTGCGGTAAAGGTCAATATCCGCCTGGGACTGCGCCACCGCCAGGTGGTTCGACTGGATTGCGTGCAGGGTGTTGATGCGCGGCTCGGTCGCGATGGCCACCAGCTGCGCGGCAACCTCCTCGATCCGGTCATCCTCCTGATCCATCACTAGGTAAACCAGCGGGTGCGTGATCGTATTCGGGCGACCGTTTTCGTTGCCCTGCGGGATCAGCGAGAACTGGATGGTGCCCCAGAAATCGTCATTTCCTTCCGTCTCGTAGCGGCCGTAATGCCAGGTCCCGCCGTGCCAGAACGCGGCCTTTCCGTTGGCAACCTCACGATACCACTGGTTGCCGTCCATGCCGAGATGCGTGCGGCGCACCACACCGGCCTCGGCCGCATCGACGAAGAACTGGTAGAAATCCGTCATCGCCTGACGGTCAAAGATCAACTTTCCACTTTCCGGATCAAGGAGTTCACCGCCGAAGCTCTGATAGAACTGCGCATAGTCGGGACCGTTGTTGTTGCGAGGGTAAAACCCGTAACCTTCCTCGACGATGCCTTCCTCAACCGCGCGTGTCGCGTCGGCGAGCATGTCGGCAAGGGTGTATTCGCCGGCCGCAACCTTTTCGGGAAGCGCATCAATATCGTCCTCCGAATAGCCAAGTTTTTCCAGGGTCTCGCGCCAGAAGAAGAACGGCCGCGACTCCGCGTCCTGCGGGATGCCCCACTGGATGCCATCGAAGGACGCGATTTCCATCAGGTTCGGATACACATCCGTCAGCGGCCAGGCGTCGAGGTCCACATAATCCTCAACCGGCACGATGTAGCCCGCCTGGCTCCAGGGCGCGATGTCGAGATGCGAGGTCACGACGATGGTCGGCGCCGTTCCGGCCTCGGACGCAAGCGTAACGCTCTGCTTGAACTCTTCCCAGCCGGAAAAGTCCCGGCGGCCCTCAACGGTTATGTTCAGTTCCTCGCCAAGGATGGCGGCCTCACGCTCAAGAATATCCGCGGCCATGGCGATGGCGTCGATCCGATAGCTGTCACTGTCGTTGGAGCCCCCGGCCCAGACCGTGACGGAAATGTCCTCAGCAAGCGCCGGACCCGTCAGCGCGGCAAGCACGCCCACCAAAGCCGTGCAGCGTTTCAAAACAGTCATAATTCCCTCCCGTACGGGTGTGATGCGCAACCGTTGCACACGTGTGCACAATGATTAACGCCTCATGTCCCATTTGGAAGAATTTTTTTGCGAAACGTTTGTGACACGCTGCGGCAAACCGCTCTGACCCGGGTCGGGGTTTCCGCTGAAAAACCCGCCGTTGCCGCCATGCTGCGCCGCGAAGGACGGCCGACAAAAAAGCCGAAAACGCGTGCCGGTCAGGGGCGTCCGTCAACCTTTCCGGCCTGAAATTCCCTGAACTCCTCCGGCACCGGAATGGCGAATCGTTCACACAGAAGCGACACGTCATGCCAGTCGTCGCCGTCCAGTTCATACCCGGAGTGAAACCGCACCAGCCATTCGGGCGTGATACAGCGCACCTCCACCCCAAGCACCTCGCCCCGCCCCAGAAGCTGCTCACGGATATAGGGCACACCGCCCGCATTGCGCCCGTCCGCGTCAATCACATGCGAATGCACGTCGATCTCATTGCCGTCCCCGTCGCGCAGGACAAAGTTGTGCTCCCAGCTGTCATCTTTGGGGATCTCCGCAAAACCGCGCTCCGCGAGAGCCGCCCGCAGGGCCGGCACATGACCGGCCGGCAATGCAATATCCAGATCACCATGCGACCGCGTCTGACGCCCCAGCAGAGCATCCACCGCCCAGCCACCGTCGAGACAGACCTCGAGCCCGTGATCCTCAAACAGACGCCAAAGGCTCACAACCGTCTCGGCCCTCACTCCGCGCCGTCCTTTCGCCCGACAAGCGCCTCAAAGCCCGTCCGCAGCCGCAGGTCCCGCTGTGGGAAGGGAATTTCGATATCGTTCGCCTGAAACCGCTTCCAGATCTGCAGGTAAACGTCACTGGAAATATTCGCGACACCGCCATCCGGATCGACGATCCAGAACCGCACCTCCAGGTCCACCGAACTGTCCCCAAACCCGCGCATAAGGCATTTCGGCTCCGGATCGCGCAGCACCCTCGGACACGCCAGCGCGGCCTCGACGCACAGCTCCATCGCCCTCTCAACATCGGTGTCATAGGCCACGCCAACCGGAATACCCCGCCGGACTTTTGTGTTGGAAAACGACCAGTTGGTGACCGGATTTGAAATGAGAATTTCATTGGGAATAAGCGTCTCGGTCCCCGACCGGGTCAGCACCGAGGCATATCGCGCATTCAGTTTTTTCACCGTCCCGTAGGTCGGCCCGTCGCCCGTCTCAATCTCGATCACGTCGCCCGGCTTGATCGATTTGTCGGCCAGCATCGAGAACCCGGCCACCAGGTTTCCCACGATCCGCTGCATGCCCAGACCGATACCGATACCGACCGCACCGGAAAACACCGCCAGCGCGGTCAGATCGATGCCAATGCCGCGTAATCCGATTATCACCGCAATGAGAAACAGCCCGATCCGCAGCAGTTTCCCGATCAGAACCTGCATCGAGGGGCTGAGCGTCCGGGTCCGCTCCAGCTGCGCCTCAAGGCTCTTCGACAGCCAATAGGCGGCCCACACGAGCCCGCCGACGAGGATGGCCCCCTTTGCCACCGTCCACAGCGAAATCCGCAGCTCACCCATCGACAGCGACTGCATGTCCAGCCAGTCAATTGTGGGATACAGCAGCCCCACCGCATTCAGTGCCGCAACCGACCAGGCACACCACGAGAACACTGCCGACCACCGGTTGCTCGGTATGAACACGGTCGCCAGACGGATCAGAACCCAGGCGCTGATCAGGCTGTAAACCAGCCGCATCAGAACAATCGGCTCCCCCATGGCAACCAGAACCGATGCCGACAGCCACAGGCCAACGAGCCAGATGATTGGCAGCGAAATCGACGCCACCGTCCGGGCCACGCGGTATTTCACAAACGGGCGCTGGTTCTCGCTGACACGGGTGACGAAGCGGCGGAAGGGCTTTGCCACGGCCAGAGCGATCATCAGCGCGGCCATGATGGCGGCCAGCTGCGCCAGGCTCGCGGTGGACAGGATTACCGCGTCAAACCAGTCATGCGCCCGGTCTACCCAGGCCCAGACCGGGGCGATCAGATCGGAAACAGGCTCCACCAGTTCCGCAACATCCGGAACCGCCTCCAGCGCCTCATCCGGTTGCGGTGTTTCCTCTTCCATGTCCCGTGAATTCCCTCCCGGCGCAGTTGCCACCGTTCACGATGCCCCAGGCCTTAGGGAAAAGCCAGCACAACCACAGGGATCAGTCCCTGCCGCTCCGGTTGCCGATCCAGCGGGAATAGGGACTGGCCGAAACCCCATGCAGCACAATCGACAATCCGACCGTCAGCGATACACAGGCCAGCAGCTCATCCTGGTTCGGCAGGTCGAAATCATCGAGCATCAGCAGCGTGAACAGAATGGACGCAAGCCCCCGCGGCCCAAACCAGCCCAGGAACAGCTTCTCTCGCGGCGGCAGACCCGACCCCCACAGGGAAAGATAGATCGGCAACATCCTGATAACGGTCATGAAAAGCACGGCGATCAAAACGGTCGTAAAGCTCACATGGCTCAGACCAACCGGCATCAGGAACGCGCCAAGCAGAAGGAACGCCGACATGGTCAGAAGCTGTCCCGCCCCCTCCATGAACTCGGAGATGAACCTGATATCATTGCGGAAACTGTTGCCGAAGGTCATGCCGGAAATGAAAGCGGCGATGAACCCGTTCCCGCCAACCGCGTGGGAGAAGTAATAAGCCACGAAGGCGGTGCAGAGGAATATCACCGCCGCGCCCGGATCGTCGGTCATGTCGCGCTTTTGCACCCATTCCAGCAGCCGCGCGACGCTCCAGCCGATGGCAATGCCAACACCCACGCCGAGCCCCACCTCGATCACCGCCGACATGAAGAGCCCCCGCCCGCCGGTTTCCAGCATGGTTCCCGACGCCAGCACAGCGCCCATCAGCACGAAGGGCAGGACCAGGCCGTCATTCAGCCCGCTTTCCACATTAACCGACTGCGACAGGTGTTTGGGAACAAAAGGACTTGAGACCACCGACTGCCCCAACGCGGCATCCGTGGGCGTCAGCAGCGACGCGGTCAGAAGCGCCATGGCAATCCCCGCCGTCGGGTTGAGCCAGGCCACCGCCAGCGTCCCCAGCAGAATGGTCAGCGGCATGCCGATCACCAGCATCCGCGCCGGGATTTTCCACGATTGCCTGAGGTTCGCAAACCGCACGTGGCTCGCGTCCGAGAACAGCACAAGCACCAGCGTAATCTCCGCCAGAAGCCGCCGGCCCTCATAGACCAGAACCTGTTCCGGCAGGTCATTGAGCGGCCGGGACAGGAAAAAACCAAACAGGGTGAAGAGGATGGGCAGGGTCAGAAACCCGTGCCCGATGCGTTTGCTGAACGCCGAATAGAGAATGAATGCCACGAGGATCGCAATTGTCAGTCCCGTGGTCACCATATCCCTGCTCCCGTCACGTACCGCAGAATGTCATATAAGGCCCGAAGCCGTCCGGCGCCGGCCCCGCCAGATCGCTGAACCCCACCCTCTCCCGGTAAGGATCGGACAGGGCATCCAACAGGCGGTCAAAAGGAGCCATATCCCCGTTTTCCGCCGCCTGCAACGCACCCTCCACCAGATGGTTGCGCGGGATGTAGACCGGATTGACCGCATCCATCGCAGCCGCCCGCGCCCCGTCATCCATATCCCCGGCACGCAGCCGCTCGCGATAACGCTCGAACCAGGGTGCAAATTCAGCACCGACATTGGGCACCTTCAGGTCCACAGCTTCGGTTTCCGTCTGAGAAACCCGGCTTAGTGACCTGAAAAAAAGCGTAAAATCGACATCATTGTCGGCCATCAGCGCCAGCAGGTCATTGACCAGTTCCAGATCCCCGTCCCGCGCCGCTCCGAGCCCCAGCTTGGCCCGCATACCGCCCAGCCATTCCTCCTGGTACACCGCCGGGAAGCCGTTGATCTCCTCGGTCGCCAGACGCACGGCATCATCCGGGTCGTCGGCGTCGATCAGGTCCAAAATCGCCTCGGCAAACCGCGCCAGGTTCCACTGGGCAATCGTCGGCTGGTTGCCATAGGCATAGCGCCCATACTGGTCGATGGAGGAAAACACGGCCTTCGGGTCAAACGCGTCGATGAAGGCGCATGGCCCGTAGTCAATCGTCTCGCCCGAGATCGTCATGTTGTCGGTATTCATAACACCATGGACAAACCCCACATGCATCCACTTCGCGATCAGCGCCGCCTGCCGGTCCCGCACCTGGCGGAGCAGCTGGATGTAACGGTCGCTCCACCCCGCCAACTCGGGGTAATGCCGTTCAATCGCGTAATCCGCCAGTTGCCGGATTTTGTCCGTCTCGCGCCGTGCCGCAAAGAACTGAAAAGTACCGACGCGCAGATGCGAGGAGGCCACCCGTGCCAGAACCGCACCGGGCTTTGGCCCCTCGCGCATGATGTCCTCACCGGTCGTGACCGCCGCCAGCGCGCGTGTGGTCGGAACACCAAGCCCGTGCATCGCCTCCCCGATCAGGTATTCGCGCAGCACCGGTCCCAGGACCGCCTTGCCGTCACCGCCACGGGAAAACGGCGTCCGCCCCGAGCCCTTGAGGTGGATGTCGCGCCGCTGGCCCTCCGCATCGAACACCTCCCCGATCAGAAGCGCCCGGCCGTCGCCAAGCTGCGGCGAGAACCCCCCGAACTGATGCCCCGCATAGGCCATTGCCAGCGGGGCCGCCCCATCGGGCTGCACGGCACCGGCGAGGATCGCCGCCCCGGCCGCACTGTCGAGCGCATCGGCATCCAGGCCCAGTTCCCCGGCCAGATCCCGGTTCAGCCGCAATATCTTCGGCGCTGGCACCTCGTCGCCCTTCCACGGCACGAAGAAGCCTTCGAGCGACCGGGCATAGCTGTTGTCAAACCTGAATGTCGGCTCACCCATTGGTCCGCCTTTCTCCACCATTCAAAAACAAAATGGCGCCATGATCCCTCATGACGCCAGAATACCGGAATGTGCGCCGGGGTCTACTCGGCTGCACTGCGTTTCGGCAAAACCCAGTCCGGACGCGGAAAATGGCAGGTATATCCGTTGGGTATCCGCTCCAGATAATCCTGATGCTCCGGTTCCGCTTCCCAGAAATCACCGACCGGCTTCACCTCGGTCACCACCCGTCCGGGCCAGATTCCGGACGCGTCCACATCGGCAATCGTATCCTCGGCGATGCGCTTCTGCTCCGCATCCACGTAGTAGATGCCCGAGCGGTAGCTCATGCCCACATCGTTGCCCTGCCGGTTCACGGTGGTCGGATCATGAATCTGGAAGAAGAATTCCAGAATTTCCCGGTAGCTGATGCGGTCGGGATCGAACATGATCTCGATACCTTCCGCATGGGTACCGTGATTGCGGTAGGTCGCGTTCGGCACGTCCCCCCCGGTATAGCCCACGCGGGTTCCCTCAACTCCGGGCAGTTTGCGGATCAGATCCTGCATTCCCCAGAAGCAGCCCCCCGCCAGTACAGCGCGCTCAGTCATGCCCGTTCCTCCACCTGATCAAGATATTCCCCATAGCCCTCAGACTCCATTTCCTCTTTCGGAACAAAGCGTAAGGACGCCGAATTAATGCAGTAGCGCAGCCCGCCCATCTCGGCGGGTCCGTCGTTGAAAACATGCCCCAGATGGCTGTCTCCATGTGTCGAGCGAACTTCCGTGCGGACCATCCCCAGCGACGCGTCGCGCAGCTCCGTCACATTCTCATGGACAATCGGCTTCGAAAACGACGGCCAGCCGCAGCCCGAATGGAACTTCGACGCCGACGCGAAGAGGGGCTCGCCCGAGACGATATCCACGTAAATGCCCGGCTCAAAATGTTCGTCGTATTCCCCGGTATAGGGCCGCTCCGTGCCATTCTGCTGGGTCACCCGGTACTGCTCACGCGACAGGCGGGCGATGGCTTCCTCGGATTTGGTGTATTTCATGTGCTCTCTCCCACCGTGGTTGTTTCGCCCTACATGGTGCCCCGCCACGAAAAAATCCAGTGAGCGCGAGGGGACACCGCTTCACAACCCCTCGACCCTATTCCGCCGTCACGGTCAACGGCACGGCCCCCAAAACCCGCCTGTCCTGGTTCATCACATAGCGGATTTCATATTCGCCCGGTTCCTCCGGCACATCGATCCGCGGCGGGTCGTCCCGGCCCACATAGACATAGGTGACGTATTTCTCCGCCCCGACCGGGGCGATGGACAGGTAGTCGTTGTGGTATTCCGGCCCGTCATGCCCGACCTCGATCTCACTGCCCGCAACCGCCGTGTCGGGCGCGGTCAGGCTGACAGTCACATCCGCGACCTCCACCGTCACCCGCGACAGGATCCGGCTGTCCTGGTTCATGTAATACCGCACCTCATAGCTGCCAGGCTCGGACGGCATCAGAAGTTCAAGCGGCGCGCCCTCCCTGGTGTAGGTATAGTTCACGTACCGGTCCTCATCCGGCTCCGCCACGCCAATATAGTCGTTCCCGTAATCCGGACCGGTCCAGGTGACCTCAAGCGTCTCGCCGACATTTGCGCTGGTCGGCACGGTGAGTGTGGCCTCCACCTCCTCAACCGTGATCGGCACGGAGGCCAGCACCCCACTCCCCTGCCCGATCTGGTAGCGCAACTCATACTCACCCGCCTCCGACGGCATCTGCAGATCAAGCGGCGATCCTTCGCGGGTATAGGTGTAGTTGACGTAGCGGTCCTCGTCCGGACGGGCCACCGAGATGAAATCGTTCTGATAGTCCGGCCCGGTCCACGTCACCGAAACATCCGCGCCCGCAACCGCCGTCACCGGGGCCTCCAGGCCTGCGCCTACCTCCGTCACCGTGATCGGCACCGCCGCCAGAACCGTCCGGTCCTGCCCCACATAATAGCGAAGCTCATACTCCCCCGGCTCCGTCGGCAGGGTCAGGTCGAGTGGCGATCCCTCACGGGTATAGGTATAGGCCTCGTACCCGTCCTCATCCGGCACCGAGACACCGATATAGTCGTTCCTGTAATCCGGCCCCTCCCAGGCGACCTCAATATCCGACCCGGCCACCGCTTCCGCCGGCGCGGTCAGGCGGGCGGCCACGTCGGTCAGCTCAATTACCTCGCGCGCGATCACCACCCGGTCCTGGCCCAGAACGTAGCGCACCTCATAGGTCCCCGGCTCCGTTGGCAAGGTCAGATCGAGCGGCGATCCCTCGCGGGTATAGGTATAACCCTCATAGCCGTCGTCATCCGGCACCGAGACCGCGATATAGTCATTCGCGTAATCCGGCCCTTCCCAGGCCACCTCGATATCCGAGCCCACTGACGCCTCCGTCTGAAGTTCCAGACGCGCCTCGACCGGCGTCACCGAAATCGGAACGGTGGCCAGGGCCCGCCGGTCCTGGTTGACCACATAGCTGATCTCATACTCCCCCGGCTCCGGCGGCATCAGCAGGTCCGCCGGCTGCCCGTCGCGGGTGTAGGCGTAGTTGATCGACCGGTCGTCGCCGATCCGGTTCACCGTCAGGAAATCATTCTCGTAATCCGGTCCATCCCAGGCGACCTCAACCGTCGATCCCGCCACGGCGGTCTCCGGCGCGGTCAGCGTCGCGGGCACATCCGTCACCTCAATGGGCCGCGTCGCGATCACTTCCCGGTCCTGCTGCATGACGTAGCGCAGCTCATACGACCCCGGCTCGACAGGCATCACCAGGTCGAGCGGACTGCCCTCCCGCGTCAGGGCGTAGTTGATATGCGTGGGCTCCCCCGGCTCGGAGACCGCAATGTAATCGGGCCGGTAATCCGGTCCCTCCCAGGCCACCTCAACGGTATCGCCCGCAATCGCCGTATCGGGCGCAACCAGCGTCGCCTCAGCCGGTGTTACGGTCAGCATCCGCGTCTCCGGCAGCACCTCGCCATTCGCGGCGAGATAGCGCAGCTCATAATCTCCCGGCTGCGACGGCACGCGCAGACGCGCGGGCGCGGAGCCTTCCAGGTTGATGCGGGTTTTATAGGTTCCCCGCCCCGGATTGCCGGAGACAATGGCATCGCCTTCCTCGCCCGGTCCCTCCCAGGCAATCTCCAGCGTCGATCCAGCCACCGCCGTCTCCGGCGCGATCAGCGTCGCGGTAGGCATCGGCGCATCAAACACAAGCGTCACCACGCGGGCCGCGGGCCCCAGAACCGAGATGTCCTCCGTCACCACTTGTCCGGTTTCCGCCCATGTGGCGGCGGCCGTATACGCCCCGGCCTCCAAATCAAAATTCAGGGTACTCTCCCCGAACGCGCTCACCTCGCCATCCGGCGGCGGCGTCACCGACCAGGACAGGCCCTCCGTGATGCGCGGCCCGTCCTCGCCTTTGGTTGCCACAAACATCACCGGCGTCAGTTCCGGCTCAGGCTCCGGTTCCGGCACGTTCACCGCCACTTCCGTCAAGGCCGCCGTCAACTCATCCGCGTTCGACGCCGACAGAAACGCGCCCCCGGTTTCCTCCGCCAGGCACTGCAGCTGACCGATGGCTTCCGCGTCCGTGACATCGAAGCCAACCACATGCACCGTGAAATCCGCCCCGGCCTCCTCCAGCGCCCGCGCCGCGGCACAGGGATCAGGGTTGCAGGTCTCGATTCCGTCCGAGACCAGAATGACACTCGCCGGATCTTCCGTGTAGCCCAGAACGCCCGCCGCGGCCGCCACCGCATCGGTCATCGGTGTTTTGCCTCGTGGATTGATCCCGTTCACCGCCTCGATGATCGACTGCGCGGTATCCGGCCCCGGCTCCACAATGGTCTGAATGTCGGAACAGTCGCCTTCGGTCCGGTGCCCGTAAACCGTCAGGCCCAGGTTCCGGTCATCGGGAAAATCCGCCAGCAGATCCGCCACCACCTCGCGGGCAATGACGATCTTGTTCACCCCGTCGATCTGCCCCCACATCGATCCCGAGCCGTCCAGCACCAGGATCGAGTTCGACCTCTCCTGACCCGACGCCGCGACGGGCAACAGCAGCGCGGCAAGAAGAACGGCGGCACGGCTCATGACTTTTCCTCCCAACAGTCCCACCGATCAAACCACAGGACCGGTCAGGTTGGAAAGACCGTTGAGCCGCTTCCCTCAGCCGGTCAGGTTCTGCGCCAGCATCAGCGCATTGTTGTCCGGATCGTAGAACGTGGCGAGTTTCACCATGCCCTCGATCTCCATCGTGTCGCCGTCAAACCGCACACCCGCCGCCTCCAGGCCGGACCGCGCCGCATCAATATCCGCAACTCCAAAAACCGGTACCGAATTGCCCGGCGCCGGTTCCTCGTGTTCACCAAGCCCCAGGGTCACGCCGTCGGTTTTGGTTCTCAGCTCGCTCCAGCCGACCTCGTCGCCATGATACAGCAGCTCAAAGCCCAGATGCTCGCCATACCACGCCGCGCTTGCGTGACGGTCACGGACGGAGATTGCGAGGGTAATGGTGTTATCAAGTGTCACGGTCGGCATTTGCACTGTCCTTTGACCAGAAAATATATATACTATACTTTATGGACATAAACACACTTGTCAAGCTGACCTCCCGCGCCTGGTCCCTCGACATTCTGGCTCATCTGCATGAGGGCTTACCCGGCCGCCAGGCCGCACTGCTCACCGCCACCGGCGCGGGCCGCACCGCCCTGTCCCAAAGTCTGCATCATCTGATTGACCTGGGCCTGCTCGAACGCAATCCCGGCCACGGCCATCCCCTGCGTCCCGAGTTCCGGTTGACCGCGAAGGGTGAGGCAATGGCCGCCATCGCCCGCAAAATAATCCGCCTCACTCCGGATGAGACCGAACGCGGCCTGATCCGCCGCTCCTGGACGGTTCCGGTTCTCGCCCTCAGCCGCGAACCGCGCCAGTTCTCTACCCTGCGCCGCGACCTGCCACCGATCACCGACCGCGCCCTGTCGCAGTCGCTCAAAAACCTCCAGGGCAGCAACTGGCTCACCCGCCATATCGACCCGTGCGGGCACCCGCCCCGCCCCCTCTACCAGGCCACGGGCCGGGGTCTCGAGATCGGCCAGGCGATCGGGATCTAAAACCCACTCAGGTCCAGGGGAACGCCCCCGTCCGCACCAAAGTACCCGAACTCCGCAACCGGACGCGCCCCACCATCCCCGGCGACCCATTGCACCATGGCCCGGTGACTGCGCACCTCATGCATCACCGCGTCATAGTTCAGGACCGTGGGCGCGCGCCCCGTCACGTCCCACTCACTGACGACCAGCAAAAAATGCCCCAAATGATCGTGATATGCAGGCTGAACCACCGCACCGGCGAGCGTCAGGGGCAGCACCCCATCCGCCCCGGTCAGTTCCATGTGTTCCAGAAGATACCCACCAAAACGCGCCGCCATCTCCTGCGGCAACGGATCACCCGGCGTCACCTCCTCCAGCACCGCAAGCTCCGGCGCGGCAATGACCAGATCCTCCAGCGGAAACTGAACCGTAAGCCGCAACCTCTCCTTCTGCTGGCGCAGCAGAAGCACACTCCCCGGCAGCGCATGGGCCAGAACACCCCCGGCACTCCCCACCAGCACCGCCAACGCAAGCAGAACCGGGCGCCAGCGAACGCCCCTTATCATTCCGTCTGCCCGCCGTAATCGTCGGTCCGGTCCCGCCAGACCGAATGCGGATGGTTGCCCACCTTGTCGGTGGACTTGTTCGACTGAAGCGAAAACTCGATCCAAAGCGACGGCCCATGCACCCGGACGTAGTCATCCTCCGCGCTCATCTGCGGCGTACCGGAATAGCCCAGATACGTGTCGGGCAGCTCTGCCACATATTTCTCCATATAGGCCGCCGCCTCCGCCCCGGAGATGTCGCCCACATAGGTCTCAATCGCCGCGACGAGCAGATTGGCCTGCTCCCCATCCAGGTCCGAAACAGGCAGACCTTCATATGTGTCAGGGATCGCATCATCCGCCTGCGGGCCCGCCAGGATGTCGCGATAGGTTCCTTCCAGTTGGGCCACCTCCCGCTGCTCCTCCGACAGGGCACTGAGCAGCGTGGCAAAGGCGTCGCGCTCCTGCGTCAGCGGCTGGTTCACCCGGCCATTCATCTCGAAATAGGGAAAGGGTTCGACACCACGGAACGACGGCGTCGCCCCGGCCAGTTTGCCATCCACATAGGTGTTCGCGAACGCCATATGGTGCCCGCCGTAATACAGCTCCCAGATCCCTGTCGGCCCCGGCGTGCCGAGGAAAGCGAACTTGGTGTTGTACGACGAATACCCGGCCTTGTAGTCCGTGCTGACCGTGTTGATGTAGTCATCCGCGTTCAGGGTCTGGACCATCTCGTCAAACCCCTCATCCACATCGCGGCTGGTCGCTTCCGCCATAATCGCTTTGACAAGCCCGCGCTGTTTGATGTTCAGCTCCCCCAGCAAAACACCCGGCCGTTTCGGAAAGGCCCCCGCGGGCAGGTTGCTCCAGTACTCCGCCTCCGTGCGCGAATACTCCAGTTGCAGATTTTCAAGGATGTCGTCCGATACATCCGCCTTCAGCAGGTCAATCAGGCACAGCATCCGGTCATACCCCGGCGCATCCCCGCATTCGGCCGCGCTCTCAGGGATCGGTACGCTCTCCATCAGCGTGCTGGTATCACCCATCCGCGCCTGAAGCGCCTCGCTCAGCGCCTGATCCTCCTCCGACATCGGCGGCGGCCCTCCATCCCCTGGCGGTGGACCGTCGTGACCCTGGGCCAGGGCGGATGACGTCAGAAACGCGGCAAGCGCCACGCCTCCACTGAGTTCACAAAATCGGGGCATCGCTGATCCTTTTTTGAGGACTGTTTCCGGATCTCCAAAATCGTCGCAACTGCCAGGAATGAAAACAGCAATCACCCCGCGTCAGCCTGCCGCATCCCCGGCCTGCCTGAACCGGTCCCAGATGGCCTGGGCGACCGTGCCGTGGGTCACGTCCCGCCGCCGCATCGCATAGTGCAGAATCTGTGTCGGCGGATACCCTTCCGCGCGCAGCGGCACCAGGGTTCCGGCCTCCAGCTCCTGGCGGATCATATGTTCCGGCATCCCGCCCCAGCCCATATTGGCCAGCAGGATCTCCTTTTTGGTGGCGAAATCCGACACCGTCCAGCGCAGCCCCCCAGGCACGATCCCCCGGTCCTGCCTGTCGCCGCGAGCGCTGTCCGCAACCACCACCTGGATATGCGTCTGCATCTCGGCGTCCGTCTTCATCCGGTCGTCCCGCGCCGGCACAAAATCCGGATGGCTCACCGGGATCATCATCACAGGCAACACCGGGACAAATTCAACCCGGTCGAGCGGCACGCCATCCAGCGTGGAGATCGCCACCTCCACATCTCCGTCCAGCAGTTTCTCCAGAGACCCGCCCATGTTCTCGCGGGACATTTTAATATGCGTGGCCTGAAACCGCGCCGTCATCTCGCTGACCAGCGACAGCACGGGGGTCAGCGGATAGGTCGCCGTCACTGACAGCGCCACCTCCGCCTCCTGCTCCGTTCGCAGGGTGGCCGTGATCGACCGCAGCTCCCGCATCCGCTGCAATACCCGCGTGGCGTGCCGGTAAAACACCTGCCCCCGCTCCGTCAGCGTGGGCCGGTACGCCTCCCGCGACAGCAGCTCAAACCCGACCTCATCCTCAAGTTTTCGGATCGCGTGGCTGACCGCGGACTGCGCCTTGTTCAGATGATCCGCCGCCGCCCGAAACGTGCCCTGCTCCACAATCGCGTTCAATGCGACCAGCTGTTCCAGGGTCATCGGCCACGCCTCCATCATGATCTACAGAATAGATCGTTATTATGAAAACTCGATATTATCAATTGCTCGCCATCCGCCCTAAATATCTTCCAGACACAGCCGGCGATCCATCGTCACAGACCCCCCCCGGCCCGGAACAACGCAGCACATAAGATACGGAGACCATCCATGAAAATTCTGGCTTTCGGTGCAAGCAACACCAAAAACTCCATCAACAAGGCTCTTGCGAGCTTCACCGCAACCCTCGTCCCGAATGGCGAGATCGAGGTGCTGGAACTGGACAAAATCGACCTGCCCCTGTTCAGCACCGATCTGGAGAAAGAAATCGGCCAGCCCCAGGCCGCGCGCGATTTCTTCGACAAAATCGGCTCCGCGGATGCCGTGATCGTGTCCTTCGCCGAGCATAACGGCTCCTATTCCGCCGCCTACAAAAACCTCTTTGACTGGGCGAGCCGCATTGACCAGAAGGTCTACCAGGGCAAACCCACGGTCTACCTCTCGACCTCCCCCGGACCCGGCGGCGCGGGCAGCGTTCTGGCCGCCGCCAAGGGCTCAGCCCCGTTCTTCGGCGTGGACCTGCGGGCCGCCGTGTCCGTCGCCAATTTCCACGACGTCTACGACGCGGAAACCGGCAGCATCACCGAGCCGAAAACCCTCGCGGATCTGACCGCCGCCGCCGAGGCCCTCGCCGCAAAACAGGCCGCCTGACCCCCGGCCATCCGCGACAAGCCGAGCCTGCGTCGGTCCGGGGGCCGACGCCCCAATCGACTGAGCGACGCAATTTTATGGCGTCCTGTACCTCGTCGCGGCGAACGAAGAGCCAACCCCAACAATGCGTCGGCCCAATGGGCCGGACCGACGCAGGCACGGCGGGGTTTCACCCCTCTGTTCCGTGCCGGGGGTCGCGCCGTCCACTCATCAGCGCAGAATCCACGAATTCACCGGCGAAAACCAAACCATTCACCAAACGCACGGCCCTTCGCGACAAGCCGTGCCTGCGGCGGTCCGGGGGACGACGCCCCACACACCCGTGCGACGCAATTTCATGGCGTCCTGTACCTCGTCGCTGCGATCCAGGCGCCAACTCCAAACATGCGTCGGCCCAATGGGCCGGACCGACGCAGGCACGGCGGGGTTCCACCCCTTGATTCCGTGCCGGGGGCATAGCAGCGCCATTTCACCCCACCCCCCCCCAACAATTTCATTGGTAAAGTGTTAATCACGTACGGGTATGCTCCGGCCCGCAACCGTGACCGCCGCCCCTGCCAGGGCCCCAGGTCCCTGCAAAACCCAATCGAGAAATCAGTTCATTAGTGCGGCCAGGCGTCAGGCACGGTCGCGGGAGATCATTTGCATGTTCGGAATAAACACAGGTGTGGACGTGGGGCTGACGGTCCGAAGGGGCATCCGGGACACGGAGCTGCCCGAGCCGGAGCCCACCCCGGACACGGAAATCCGGATCGACGGTGAACGGCTGCTGATCGACGGCGAAACAGTGGAGCTCGACCAATGACACTCAACTTCCGAACAGGCGACTTCGAGACCTGGACCGACCCGAGGCAGAAAACCTGGGCCGACACCATCGGCTCATATCTCGGCGCCCAGGACCGGGGCAGCATCTCCACCCACGCCGCCTATGTGGAGACCGCCTCCACCGGTCTGACCGAGACCACCCCCGCCAACCTGCGCACCGGCCTCTCCACCGCCACCGCCCCCGGCGGCGGCTTCGTGGAGGAGCTGGAAATCCAGGTCACCGGCACCGCCGGCGAGCGTTTCGTCACATCAACCCAGACGTCCAAAGTGGCGGGCCTGGGCACCGACCCCTGGGAGGCCGCCCTGGTGGCGGACGACGGCACCGCCTTTTTCGACACCGTGCTCGGCCATGACGGCTCCACCCGCATCGACCTGCGCCACCCGCTGACTGCCGACTTTACCGGTGTGATCTCCGCCAAATACGCCGAGGCCAACAGCCAGCATCTGACCCGCAACGGCACGATTGCCTATGCCGCGCACCTGGCCCGGCAGTCCGCCGCCGAATGCTGTCTCGGCGGCACGCTCGACGGGGTCTGGAGCCTGCGCAACGGCATCTATTTCGAGGATGTCTGGACCAAAAACCCCGCGCTTGAAGCCTATGGCGTCTCCAACAGCGCGTCGCCCCCGGTGCAGTCCGGCCTGAAATCCGCCTCCGCCCGCAACCTCATCGAGACCTCCGACGGCCTGCCCGCGCGCACCTCCGGTCTCAATCGGCTGGGCGTGACCATCGGCACCCATGAGGCCGGCCACGGCGCCATCGCCACCCTGCGCACCAAGTCCGAGGACGCCCGCATCGAGTTCTGGACCGGCGCCTACCGTCCCGGCGTCGCGCTCCAGGACGTGGCCATCACCGTGACCGCCAAAGCCAACGGCGTCGAGATCTACCGCGCCACCACCGACCACATCCTCAAACGCCATGCCTTCCTGACCCACGGATCCGACACGGTCACCATCGAGATCACCAACGCGGACGGCGGCATCTATCACATCGCCGTCGCGGAACTCACCGCCCGCCAGATCGCCCATGTCGGCAAGCTCTTCCCCCGCGGTGCCAAAATCGCCACCTTCGGTGACAGCTGGTTCGACCAGTTCGACGGCCTCTTCGCCAAAACCCTCGCCTCCGCCACCGGCTGCCGGGTCGAGAACCACGCGAAGGGCGGCATGACGACTGAATACGCCGTCGCCTGGTTCAACGAGCTGATCCGCGGCCGCGGCTATCAGGCCTGCGTGATCCACTTCTTCATCAACGACCGCAACCGCGTCGGCGGCACCTTCACCGACCCCGATGGCAACGAGATCGAGACCTGGCCCGACGGCCTTTCCCTCGACCAGTCCCGCGACCTCTGGGTCGCCAATATCAACAAACTCGTGGCTCTCTGTCAGGCCGACGGCATCCGCCCCATCATCATGAAACCCGGCGGCACCGCCTCCAACTCCCAGACCGCAACCCTTGCGAAATGGGTGCCCTACATCGACCGCTCGCATCCGGTGGACTGGGTCGCGACCGAGGCCGAACTGCTCGACCACACCTCCTTCGTGAACACCCGCGGCAAGTTCACCGGCGCAAGCTGCGCCATCGGCCAGGGCGTCGTCTTCGCCGCCGGCCGGAACCCGGAGGACGGCTGGAAAAACCCCATGAACGACGCCCTGCTCCCCCTCCAGGGACTGGCCTTCACCTCTGAAAAATTCAAGGCGGCAAACAGCCGCACAATCGGCCTCGACACGAACGGCGACGGCATGTCCGACGGTCTCGGCATCGTTGGCTGGGGCACCACGGAAACCAACGGCGAAACCTACGAGGCCTCCATCATCGACGGCCGCCAGCGCTACGTCTCGAACTTCACCTCCGGCAATTCCGGCGGCAAGCGTCTGAAATACCACATCCCCCTCACGCAGGGCGGGCAGTATTTCGCGCTCATTCATGTCGTAAACGGCACCCCCTACCGCAATATGGAAGCGCTGAGCACCATCACCGGATCGGGCACCGAGACCTTCGGATACGACACCCTCGACGCCACCGGCTCCGGCGTGTTCTTCCACCGCGCCACGGCCGGCCGGGATGGCAGCTTCGGCTGGTATTTCGGCGCGGGGCGCACAAATGATGAATCCCACGCATTTGAATTAACCAATAAGTCGGGCGTCTATGATTTGACGGCGCTGGCGCAGGACTGCCCCAATATCAAGGGCATGTCAGACGACCAGATCGCGGCATTGATCATCTCGATGCAGTAGACCCCACCCCAAGGCGCCGGGCCAGCCCGGCGTCCACACCCGGAGGACGAATGTGAAGGCGCTTTTTGGCAACCTGGTCTTCGCCGTCCTCGCCCAGATCCTCGGGCGCGGCAGCCTGGTTCTCGCCAGCCTCATCCTCGCCGGAGGTCTCAGCGTCCCGGATTTCGCGGGCTACGCCAATTTCCACCTCACCGTGAACATGCTCGCCACCTGCGCGGCCCTTGGCGTCTCCGTCACCGCCGCCCGGGCCTTCGCCACGGAACCCGACGCCCAAACCCGCGAGGACATCGCCACCCTCTGGCAGATCTCCGCCCTCTCCGCGCTCGCCGCCGCCCTCCTGATTCTCCTCGTCCCCCGCTGGCTCGGCGGCGAAGGCCCCACCGTCCCCACACTATATTATGCGTCCGCTGTGGCGATCATCGTCATGGGTATCGTCCCCCAGGGCGGCATCGCCGGACTTGCGGCCTTTCGCGGCGCCTTCCTCGCGAGCCTGGCCGCCGCCGCCATCACCATCGCCGGTGCCGTCACCGCCCGCGTCACCGGCTCTCTGGAAACCGCCATCCTGACCTTCATCGCCGCGGTCAGCGTCCGGGTCGCGGGCGAAACCCTCACCATCCTGCGCCGCACCGGCCCGCCCCGTTTCACACCGCTTTACCGCAACCTCCCCGCCCTGCGCCGCGTCCTCTCCATGATCGGCCCCATGGCACTCGTCTCGGTGCTCGCCGCCTCCGGGGCCTGGCTCGCGGGCCAGATCATCCTGCGCACCACCGGCGAGGCGCAGTTCGCGGCCTATGCCATCGGTGTGCAGTGGTACGGGCTTGGCCTCTTCCTCCCATCGGTCCTGTCGAAAGTCATCTTCTCCCGCCAGGTCGCCGCCGCCACCGGAACCACCGCCTCCCCCAGGATCCTCAACCACGGCATCCTAGCCGCATTCGCGGCCAGCCTCGGTTTCGCCTGCCTCGGCCTCATCGCAGAGCCCTGGCTCACCCGCCTCTACGGCCCCGCCTTCGCGGGCAGCCCATGGATGATCACGGGGTTCCTGCTCGCCGCCGTGCCGTTTTCCGTCGCCAACATCATCGGCAACGAGATCGTCGCACGACGGCTGCAAAAACGCTGGCTCCTGTTTTCACTGATCTGGCTCGCAATTCTCTGCACCACCACCTGGGTGCTCAGCCCGCTTGGCTACCTTGCCGCTGCCATCGGCTTCGGCCTCGCGGGAACGGCGCTGTCCGGTTTGGGATTTGTTCAGATTCACGTGCAAAGAAACAATTTATGAAAAGTTGGATCTACAGCGCCATCCTGCCGCTCTTTGCCATCCTGCCCGCCACCAGGCTTTTCGGCCTGAAGCGGGCCCTGTTGCGCTGCGCCGGGGCCGACATCGCATCGGAGGTCAAACTGGTCTCCTCGGTCCGCGTCTATCTCGGCGGCAAACTGACCATTGGCCGGGGAAGCTGGATCGGCCACCAGACCCTGATCGTCGGCGGAAAATCCGATGTGACGATAGGCGAGGAGGTCGACATCGCCCCCCGCGTCCTTATGGCCACGGGCCACCACGAGGTCGCCGCATCCGGCCCAAAGGCCGCAGGCCCAGGTTATTCCCTGCCCGTCAAAATAGGCGACGGGTGCTGGATCGGAGCCAACGCCACCATTCTCGGCGGCAGCACGATCGGAGACGCCAGCATCGTCGCGGCAAACGCGATGGTCAAAGGCGACTTCCCCGCCAAATCCCTGATCGGCGGATGCCCGGCTCGCGTCATCCGCTCCCTCGCCTGATGCGGCCCTGAGAGCGGCGGACCCGGACAAGCCATGGACAGGATGGAGCGCTACACCCTCGCCTTCGCGGTCACCGTGACCGTGCTTCGCCTGTCCTCCACCCCCGGTGCCGCGCTGGCATACTTGGCACTCGCCGCCTTTTCCCTGCTCGGCACCCGCCAGGCGCTCCAGGCCCTCGCCCTGCTCTGGCTCCAGTCCATGCTCAGCCCCGGCCTCGCGCCGGAGGTTCCCAGCGCCCTGCGTTACGTGGTCCTGTTCCCCGCCTCCACCTCGATCATTCTGCGCTCCGGCCTCGCGCTCAAACCCCTGCCCGCCGCCACCCTGCTCATGGGCCTGTTCCTCGTGATGCACTCGCTGGTGTTCAGCACCATGCCCGAGGTCTCGCTGCTCAAGGCGTGCGTCTGGACCCTCGTCACCTTCGCCATCCTCTCCGGATGGTCCAACCTCCCCCCGGAAGCCGCCGAACGCCTCGCCGTCCAGATTTTCGCCGGTCTTGCCGTCATCCTGCTCGTCAGCCTCCCCCTTGCCGCCTCGCCCTTGGGCTATCTGCGCAACGGCACCGGCTTCCAGGGCATCCTCAAACACCCGCAGTATTTCGGCCCCATGGCCGCCATCCTCGGCGTCTGGTCCCTGACCCGCTACCTCTCCGGCCAGGGACGCCCCTGGCTGAACGCCCTGTTGGGCGCTCTCTGCATGACCGCCATCGTGCTCAGCGAATCCCGCACCGCCGGCCTCGCCTTCCTGCTCGGCCTTGCCCTCGGCCTCGGCGTGCTGCCCTTCTACCGCCGCACACCGCTTAAACGCCTCGCGCCCGCCGTCACCGCCTGGACCACCTGGGTCCCCGTCGTCGCGGCCCTCGCGCTCGCCGTGGTTTTCCTGCCCAACATCGTCGACGCCATGGAGCACTTCCTCACCAAATCCGGCCGCTCCAGCGCCGAAAACCTGCTGGAAGCTTACGACAGTTCCCGCGGCGCCCTCATCGACCGGATGCTCCACAACATCCGCCTGCATTTCCCCTTCGGCATCGGCTTCGGCGTCGCCTCCGATCCCACCGACCTTATCGTCATCCGCGACCCGTTCTTCGGTCTGCCCGTCAGTTCCTCCGTCGAAAAGGGCGTCATCTATCTCGCCATCATCGAGGAAACCGGTCCGATGGGCGTCCTGCTCGCGCTCGGCTGGATCGTCCTGCTGATCCGCAAATCCGCCGATGGTGGCCTCGTGGTCTTCTCCGTCACCGTCATGGCCCTCCTCCTGAACCTCGGTGAGGCCGTGCTGTTCTCCCCCGGCGGGTTCGGCCTTCTGCCCCTCCTGCTTTATGGCTGGACACATGCCACCGGCGTCAATGCGGGGAATTCGCGATGACCCACGAGATCTGGTTCTGGCAGCGCATCATCTCACCCCACATGGCCGGCCTCGCCGCAGCCCTCGCGGCCAGCGGCAATGCCGTGCGCTATGTCGCGGAACACCCCATGTCCGCCCGTCGCGCCGCCCAGGGCTGGACCCCGCCCTCCACCGGCGGCGCAAAACTCGAGTTCGCCCCCACACCCGACGCCGCCCGCCGCCTCGCCGCCAGCGCCCCTCCCCACGCCGTCCATATTTGTGAGGGCCTGCGCAAAAACGGCACCATCGCCGCAGCCCAGGCCGAATTCGCCCAAAGCGGCGCCCGCTGGTACGTCTTCATTGAAACCGTCGAGGATCATGGCCGCACCGGCCCCCTCAAACGCGCCCTCTACGGCCATCTGGTGCGCCGCGCCACGCGCCAGGGCGTCGAGGGCTGGCTCGCCACCGGCCACACCACCCCCACCTGGCTCATCGCCCGCGGCGCGAACCCGGCCTCCGTCCACCCCTTCGCCTATTTCCTTCCGCCCGCGACCGGTGTTGCGCACTGCCCCTCCGGCTCTCCCGGCGTGTCGGCACGACACGCCATGCCCGACTTTCCCCCCGGGAGGGCATCCCCGACGTCGGCAACCGCTCAATCGTTGCCGGGCCTGGAGCACCACGCATCATCCAGCGGGGTCGAAGCCCCCCCAAAGTCGGTCATGCCGCGTCCCGCCTCAACCATCCCGCCCGGCGGCACCGCCGGGCAGCGCCACCCGAGGTCCGCACTACCCTCAGAGACCGGTTCGACCCCGCCCGAACCCTTCCACGTCCTCTTCGCCGGCCAGCTCATCCCCCGCAAAGCCCCGCTCCTCCTCATCGAAGCCTTCTCCCGCCTGCCCCGCGACGCGGCCCGCCTAACCCTCATCGGCACCGGGCCACTCGCCGACGAAATCCGCAAACGCGCCCAGGGCCTGAACATCGACCTCCCCGGCCAGCTCCCAATGGAAACCACCCGCGCCGCCATGGCCCAGGCCGACCGCCTGATCCTGCCCAGCCGCCACGACGGCTGGGGCGCGGTCGTCTCCGAGGCCCTGATCTCCGGCACGCCCGTCATCTGCTCCAACCGCTGCGGCTCCGCAGGCGTGGCGCAGGCCAGCGGCCACGGCCGGATCTTCCCCGCCGGAGACCCCGCCGCCCTCACCGCCGCCATGAAAACCGCGATAGACGCCGGCAAACCCCACCCCGACACCCGCGCGGCCCTCGCCTCCTGGGCCCAATGCCTCACCGCCGGGGCCGGAGCCGCCCATCTCGACCGCATCCTGACCTCCCGCTCCTCCCACGCGCTCCGCCCCCCCTGGCAGTCCGCTGCCCCAAAAATTCGCGCAACGGCTTAAACCCTCCGCACGAATCACCACCCGCGCAATAAATTTTCCCACCAAAAATTTGCAGCACCCCACCCCCGGCACCCCACCCGGCACCCCAAATCCCCACACCCGCGCCCGCTCCGGCCCGTGGCCGGACCGCCAGCCTCCACCTCGGCGGCAACCCCCAGGCCACCCCCGGGAATTGCTCCAAAAGATTGTGGAAAATTTTCCTCAAACCGCAGGATATTGCGCGCCACCCGCCAAACCACGGCCCAAAGCCCCTCGGCACCCACCACCGGCAAACCCCGCCCCCACAGGCTTTCGCCCCCTGAATCCAAAGCGGATTTCCCAACCACGACCCAAAAACCACGGTCCCGCAGACGCCGATCAACTTAAGGTAAAGTACCTTCGCCGCGTTTCACCCAAAATTAACAATCGGTGTTCTACACCACCCCCGTGAGTAACCAATACCGCAACCGAGTGCCGGCTTGTTTTCGGCACCTGAATATCCGAACAGGAGCCTGTCTAAATGACAATTACAGTTAGCACTACGCTTGACATGGAAGGCGATGCCTCAAAAACGCTCGTCATCACTTCGGACAACGGGCCGATCGCGAACTTCCTGATCACTGACCAGGGCGCAAAAGGCGTTGTCACCTATGTTGAGGACAGTGCCACACAGATCACCATCACATACACGCCAGACGAGGAAGAGTCCGGCTCCGACGAGTTCGGCTTCCACATCGAGGACGGCGACGGTGCTGACCCTCAGACTATTGATGTCACCAACATCGACACCCTTTCCGAAAACGTCGCACCGGTTGTCGAAGACTACTATTTTGACGCCAACGATGGCGTTGACACCGACACCAGCGGCACCATCGCCTGGGAAGACATCATCGACGCGGTTGCTTCGGACGAGAACTACTCCGACGACAACACGAACCTGATCGTCAACATCATCGGCTCCGCGCCGGACGGGTTCACGCTCACCAATGACGAAGTAAACCGCGAACTGAACTGGTCCCGCGACTCCGGTACGGACACGGACTTCTCGTTCAGCTTCAACATCGAGGATGACGAAGGTCTCACCAGCGAAACCGCAACCTTCACCATCGACCAGATCGGCGGCGACATCGCCAACGCCGACCCGGTAGGCGAAGACGACACCATCTCCATAGAGGGTGCATCCACGGCAACCCTGGACGTTCTGGCAAACGACACCGACACCAACCTCAACGACGACCTGACGATCACCGCGAAAACGGATGGTTCCAAAGGCACCGTTGAAATTGCCGAAGACGGCCTGTCGATCATCTACACCGCAAACGAAGGTGAGACCGGCTCCGACGTCGTCACTTACACCGTCTCCGATGGCACCGCTACGGACACCGCAACCGTCATCATCACCGACATCGGTGCTGTATCGAACGTTGCACCGACCGCAGCTGACGACACGCTGGACCTCGGAAACGGCCTGACCGGTACCGTGGACGTTCTCGACAACGACTCCGACCCGGACATCGAGGATACGATCACCATCCTGAGCTACAGCCAGGGTGAAATCGGCTCGGTTTCCATGAACGAGGACGGCGACCTGGTCTACACCGTCAACGACGGCGAGTACGGCTCCGACGAATTCACCTACACCATCACTGATGGTTCCGGTGGTTCCGCGACGGCAACTGTTGCTGTTTCCAACATCAGCGACGTACCGGAAACCGCTCCTGAAGCGGCTGACGACTATATCTCTGTTGAGGGTGACGACGGCACGGCAGGTATCGACATCGACTTCGCCGACCTGCTCGCAAATGACACCGACGCCAACAGCGACGTTCTGTCCGTAACCTTCGGCTTCCAGCCGATGTACGGCAACCTCGTCTATGATGACGTCAACAGCAAGTTCGTCTACACCTCCGACGCGACCGGCACCGATGAGGAAGGTGATCCGATCTACGCCGAGGAAGACAGCTTCGAGTACACCATCTCGGACGGCAATGGCGGCACCTCCTCCGCCATGGTTTACCTCTCCGACATCAACGTTGAAACCGAACACGCTCCGGTTGGTGTTGATGACACGGCATCCGTTGCTGGTCTCGACTCCGTCGACATCGAGGTTCTCGCCAACGATACCGACGCCGACAACGAGGATGACCTCGAGGTTCAGGTCTACACCCAGGGCGAAAAAGGCACCGTTACCGACGATGGCAACGGCGTCCTGACCTATACCCCGGATGAGGGCGAAACCGGTGAGGACAGCTTTGTCTACCAGGTTATCGACGGCGACGGCCTTGTCAGCACCGCTACGGTTACCATCACCGGCATCGGTGACCCGGCAACCATCACCGACGGTGTTGGAACCGAAGCCAACGACATCATGGAAGGCGCCACCGGTGCTGACTCCATGGACGGTGGCGCTGGCGACGACGTAATGTCAGCCGCTGGTGGCAACGACACCGTTCGCGGTGACGAGGGCAACGACGACATGCGTGCCGGCAACGGCGACGACAAGGTCTACGGCGGCGACGGCGATGACCTCATGCGCGGTGGCAACGGCAACGACAAGGTTCGCGGTAACCTCGGCGATGACCGGATCTACGGCAACAACGGCAACGACAAGCTCTATGGCGGTGCCGGTGAGGACAGCCTGATCGGTGGTAAGGACAACGACAAGATGTGGGGCGGCGACGACGCTGACACCTTCATGTTCAAAGGGTCCGACCTCGACGGCATGAACCGTATCCACGACTTCGAAGTTGGTTCGGACAAAATCCAGATCGGCAACGGTGTGGAGATGGGCGACCTGACCATGAAGGACAAGGACTACGGCGTCAAAATCATGTGGGGCGACGGCGATGCCGGTGTACGTCTCGACGACGTCATGGCTGCCGACCTGTCGGCCAGCGACTTCCTCTTCAGCTAAACCCACCCGGGCGCGTACCCCGCGCCCGACGGTTACCAAAAATACGACGCCGCCCCTCCCCGGGGGCGGCGTTTTCCGTTTGCCGCGTCCGAATCCCCTTCCCTTTCCTCCCCCAAAATCGGATAAGCGCCGGTATGAAGCACGTCCTGCGCTCCCGGATTGTCGCGCTTGCCGCCGTACTGATCGTGACGGTGTCCGGCGTGCTGTTCGCGAAGCACATGGCGCCCGATGCCGCGACCGCCGATCCCGCCTACCAGGAAATGCTGGCCTGGGGCATTGGCGCGTCGGATTACTGCGGCGATCTACCCGGCGGCGAGGACCATCACTGTCCCTTCTGCCGCCTTCTGGCCGATCCACCGCAGGTCAGGGCGCCTGAGGGCGCGCAAATTGTCGCCTTCGACATCACCTGGTCCCTGTTTCACGACCAGTTTCGGCCATTTGCCCGCCAGTTCCGCCCCGATGCGGCCCGCGCACCACCGGTTTTGAGCTAAACCGGCGCAGTCCGCGCCATTTTTCCGACTTTTTTCGGGCGAAAGGACAATCCCCGCCCCCAATTCGCGCAAAAGCGGCCGTTCCGCCTGCGCAAACCACTGGAATTACCATGCTCAAACATTCCCTGACCGTCTTCGGCATCCTTCTCGCAGGCTCCGCCAGCGCCCATTCCACCCTTGAACAGAAGCTCGCCACCGCCGGCAGCACCTCAAAACTCGTCATGCGCGTGCCCCATGGCTGCGACGGAGAGGCCAGCCACACGGTTCGCATCACCCTGCCCGAGGGTTTCTACGCTGCCAAACCCATGCCGAAACCCGGCTGGGACCTTGAGGTCGTGACCGGCGCCTATAAGACGCCCTACAACAACCACGGCACCGAAATGACCGAAGGTGTCCGCGAGATCATCTGGTCCAACGGCAACCTGCCCGACGCATTCTACGACGAGTTTGTCTTCCGCGGTGCGGTCGGCCCCAATGTCGATGCGGGTTCCGTGCTCTTCTTCCCCACGGTCCAGGAATGCGCCAATGGCGTCGCCGACTGGACCGACACTTCCGGCAGCCATGACGTGCCCAATCCCGCCCCCAAACTGACCGTTGTGGCCGCCGAGGGCGACATGCATCACGGTCACGGCGCCCATGACGCCCATGCGGACGCGTCAATGGCCGGCCCGATCGAGGTCACCGGCGGCTTTTCCCGCGCCACCCTGCCCAACGCACCGGTCGGTGGCGGTTTCATGACCATCACCAACACCGGCACCGAGGACGACACCCTCATCGCCGCCGCCTCCCCCGTCTCCAGCATCACCGAGATCCACGAGATGAAAATGGATGGCGACGTGATGAAAATGCGTGAGCTGGAAAACGGCCTGACCATCCCCGCCGGTGAGAGTGTTGAACTCAAACCGGGCGGGTTCCATATCATGTTTATGGACCTGAACACCCCGCTTGAGGAAGGCAAAACCGTCAACGTGACCCTGACCTTCGAGAAGGCGGGCGACGTCGACATTCCGCTCGCCATTGGCGCGATCAACGCTGACGGCGGCCATGGCCATCATGGCGGGGGCCATTCCCACAGCCACTGACCCGAAGGAACACGGATACAATGAACCTCAAACTGCTCCGGAACATCCTGTGGGGCGTCTGCGCCATCGCGGCCCTCGTGGTGGTGTGGTTCCAGGTCATTGCGCCACAGATGCGCAGTGACCTCGCCGACACGTTTGGCCATGGCGACTACCAGCTCGTGACCACGGACGGGGAGCCCTTCACCGAAGCCTCACTGGAGGGCGCGCCCTCGGCCGTGTTCTTCGGCTTCACCCACTGCCCCGATGTCTGTCCCACCACACTGGGCGACATCCTGACCTGGCAGGAGGAACTGGGCCCCGACAGCGAAAACCTCAACGTGTTCTTCGTCACAGTCGACCCCGAGCGGGACACGCGGGAGATCCTGGGCGACTACGTCTCCTGGGTGCCCGGCGTGACCGGCGTCACCGGCAGCCAGGAGGAGATCAGCAAGGCCATCCGCGCCTTCCGCGTCTACGCCAAGCGCGTGCCGCTCGACAATGGCAGCTACACGATGGACCACTCCGCCGCCGTGCTGCTCTTTGACGAGAACGGCGAAATGTTTGAACCCATCGGCTACGGCGAGGGCACCGACCGCGCCGTCGCCAAACTCAAACGCCTGATCGGCAGCTGACAGAGGCCCCCTGCCCGGCCCCAAAGCCGGGCAGAACCAACTCTTCCATCCGGCAGCCGTGCCTGCGGCGGACCGGGGGCCGACGCCCCGAACATCCATGCGTCGCGATTTTATGGCGTAGTGTACCCCTTCCCTCCGAACTAAGAGCAAACTTCAACGGTGCGGCGGCCCGCCGGTCCGGTCCGCCGCAGGCACGGCGGGGTTTCACCCCTCTGTTCCGCGCCCGGCCCCCGAAAAACCCAAACGCGCACGCAGCCCGGGAACCCATCCCTCACTCCCGCGTTTGGCCTCCATGACCAGGCCTGAACACCACCCGTCCCGATGATCGAAGCACTGTCCCTCCCCTGGATTGCGGTGCTGTTCCTTGCATCCGCCCTCGTCATCGGCGTGTGCGGCACCGTCATGACCGATCTGGCCGACCGCCTGGCCGACCGCACGGGTCTCGGCGAGGCCATCGTGGGTGGCCTCATCCTGGGTGCCGCCACCTCGCTTTCAGGCACCGTGGTATCGATCACCTCAGCCCTCGACGGCCAGGCCTCGCTCGCGTTTTCCAACTCCATCGGCGGAATCGCCGCCCAGACGGCGTTTTTGGCCCTTGCGGACGTGGCTTTCCGCCGCGCCAACCTCGAACACGCGGCCGCCGAGGCCACCAACATCATCCAGGGCATCGTCCTGATCTTCCTGCTGATGCTGCCGCTCGCGGCCCTCGTCACCCCGGAAATGTCGCTCTTCGCGGTTCACCCGGTCTCGTTCCTCATCCCCGCGGTGTACCTGGCAAGCCTCTTCGTCAGCCGCGCCGTGCGTGAGGAGCCCATGTGGACACCGGTGGAAACCGAGCAGACCCGCACGGATTCACCGGATGAGGAGGACGAGCAGACCGCCCGCAAATCCACCCTGCGCCTCTTCGCGGAATTTGCCGGTCTCATGGCCATCATGGGTGTGGCGGGCTGGGTCATTGCCCAAACGGGTTCCGCCATCATCACCCAGGTGGGCCTCTCGGCCTCACTCGTCGGCGCGCTCATGACCGCCGTGGCCACCTCCCTGCCCGAACTGGTCACGACACTTGCGGCCGTCCGGCGCGGCGCACTGCAACTCGCGGTCGGCGGCATCATCGGCGGCAACACCTTCGACACCCTGTTCCTCACCGCGGCGGACGTCTCCTACCGCGACGGCTCACTCTACCACGCGGCCAACATGCAGGACTATTTCTGGGTCGTCACATCCGCCCTCATGACCGCCACCCTGCTCGGCAGCCTGGTGGTCCGGGAGCGCCACGGCCCCGGCGGCATCGGCTTTGACAGCCTGCTGTTGCTCATCATCTACGGCGGGGCCATCGCCATCCAGATCTTCGCCCTGTAACCGGTCGTGAGCTAACCGCCACAGGCCTTGATGGCATCCCGGTGCGCCCGGCCAATATCATTGGTCCGCGAAATCGTGCTGCCCGCAATCCCGCGTTCGGCCGCAATCTCCTGGCTCGCGGCGGTCCATGCCTCAGACCGCCCCTCCCCCGCCGCCATGCGCATCAGATACGCCGCACCGATCGCCTCATAGAGACCGTAATCCTCATCCCCGATCTCAGCCAGCAACCGCTCCGAGGCACAGGCACACGCCGCCTCATCATAACGCTCCAGACACATGTCCGACACTCCATCGGCGTGAACCACAACCGGCAGCAACATCACCACAATACCGGCGCCCGCAATCCATTTTGATACGCTCATCACATCCCTCCCCTTACCGTGTCATCGTCAGGGGGGCTGTGGCCGCAAAGGCGTGCTCGTCCTGCTTCCCCTTAAACTTCAGCCACCCGGTGGCGCGTTCGGCGGTTTCAAACTTCAACACCACCGTCATGACCATACTGCCATCTACGGGCTCGGGTGGATCAGCCTCCTCACAAGTCCCTCCCTCGGCAATCGCGGCTGCGAACATTCCCTCAACCCCTATAATTCTGGTGCCAAACAGGCTGTCCGATGTATGCCCCATGACGTCCTCGCCCAAAACCGCCTGGGGGACGCAGAACGTCTCGTGCGAGCCGTCTCCCGTCGCTATGCCGACCGAGTACATGGGTTCCTGATTTACCGTTTCCCTCTCCTCATGTCCCGCGAAGCTGTAGGCGGTGGACCCAACCAGTGTGGGAAGCGTCTCCGTGTCGCACATGGTCGCGGTGTCCATGAACCCCTCCGCCTCTTCCGCATTGATGGCCTCCATCACCATCCGTGCGGCGGTGCCCTCCACCGGCAGCATCAGGAGCTCCTGGCGCGGCGACCCGCCCACCATGCGAACGGCGTGCAAATCCCCATCGAGCGACAGGTCCATCGGCTGGGCCGGGTGTGGCGGCAACGGTATAGCAAGCCCCGGCCCCGCCACGGCCACCCCGGCTCCCTGGCTGATACTCCACGACCCGGTTATGCCGCCGAGGATTGCGGGCGACAGGATACCGCACAGGTTCCGGTCCTGTTCCGCCTGCGCTTTTGCGTTGATCGTCGGGGCCAGGAATGCGACCGTTGAAGCCAGTAAAATTCGTTGCAAATTTTTGCCGAATACGCAGCGTCCGGCCTCAAGAAACAATTCTTTTCCGTTCATTTCCTTTTCCTCCCGTAGTTACGGATAATTCCGTATTTAAAATTATTACGCTCAACGGCGCTTTAACCAATAATTTTGCTCAAAACCGCCGCGACCCCTTCCCCATGGTCCCGACCCTTCCCCGCGGGGAAGGTCACCGCCCCCGGTCCAGGCTGTCAAGCAGGTCGCGCACCGCCTGCTCCAGGCGCCGCCGCTCGACCGCCGTGAAGTCCCGGTCCATTCGCACCTCCAGGCGCCCCGCCGCTGCGACGCATTTAGCGCGCCCCTGAGGGCGATCAATCTGGAAGGTGGTCTTGGCCCGTCCGCCAGGCGTAGAGGCCTTCACGGGCTTACTGAGAGCCCCTGAGGGCGCACCACTGCCCGCGTACCGTCTCAGCACGTCAATTTCGTCCTTGATCGAGCGGTTATCCCAGCCTTTAAGCTCCTGACGGATCGCCGTGGCCACCCCCTCGACCTCCTCCATCCGCGACACCAGGCTCAGCCCCAGAGCCCGCGGGATCTCGGCCGGGTAGTTCAGATCCTCTCCGAGCACCGAGACCAGCTTGATGAACTGCCGGATATAGCTCCGCTTCTGGTATCCCGCCGACTGGAACAGCACCGCAACCGCCCGGTCCGGGTCGTTTTCCTCCGTATCCGGGTCCGCCGCGTAGTTCAGGGCCAGCTGCGCCATCTCCGCAAACGAGATGTCCTTGCGCACCAGGTTCTCATCGACCATCTGTCGGTAGAGCCCTTCCAGGTTCTCCCCCTGCGGCACCATGCCCGCCGGAATTTTGCCCCAGGTCTCCGCGTCCCCCGTCTCATCGAGCAGCGCCCTAAACGCCGACACCCGCCGATAGCCCTGGATCAGTTCATAGGTCCCGTCCGGCAGCGCCTCCACCCGAATGGGGTTCGACAGCCCAATCGCCCGGATCGACGCCACCAGTTCCGCCAGTTCAAAATCATCCCCCTTGGCCCGGTCCCGGACCAGCTTGTGGGTCGCGATTTTGTCCAGCGGGACCAGGTCGGTGATAAGCCCCAGTTTCTTCAGCCGCACATGCTCCCGGGCAAGGCTGTCATTCTCCTCCCGGATTTTCGCCGCCGCCTCCTGCCGCTCGCGCACGCTCTGGGCCGTCTCACTGATCGCCGTTGCCATTGGCCCCCGTCGTGCGGGCTTGGCCTCTTTAGCGGGTTTCGGCTCCTCCGCCGGCTTCCCCGCATCCTCTTTCTTCCCCGCGGGGAAGGTTTCCGGGGAACCCTCCTCCGGCATCTCGATATCGAATATGCGGCGTTTCCGGCTCATTTCGTCACCTCAATTTTTTCCCAGGCCTCCGCCACCGAGCCCTTGAATTCCACATAGGCCCGGTCAAACGTCGCCCTTGCCCGCCGCCAGGTTTCCCGCGTCATGTCACGGTAATCAATCTCATAGACCGAACTCAAAAACCGTCCCGACTGCTCCACCGCGCGGGTCATCTCAATCGGGTGTTCAGCAACCCGGTCACCAAACACTTTCTTAAACGCCTCGAACATTGCCCGGTGCAGTTCATTGCCCGGTTCATACCGCGTCATCAGAAACTTGATATCACAAAACGCCTTCGGCAACCCAATCTTCCCCGCAGGGAAGTTTTCGTCAAACCCGTGACTCAGATCCTCCAGAGCCTCCGACAGCTGACCAATGAACGAGGTCGTCGAGTCGTATTCCCAGTATCCAGGCCCCGACGGAATATAGAGCATGTCCGCCGCAAACACCGCGTTCATCGACTGGTAGCCAATCGCCGGCGGACAGTCGAAAATGATCAGGTCATAGGCATCATCCGGCAGAGCATCCAGGTACCGCGACACCGCCCCAAAGAACGACCATTCCGGGTTCAGGTGCCGATACTGCGCTGAGGCAAATTCCACGAAGGCCGCATTGGCACAGGACGGCACAATATCGATCGTCGACCAGGCAGTGGTTTTGATGAAGTCACTGACCCGCAGCACATCGAGACCCATGTCCCGGATCGACGCCGGTATCCGCCGCCGGGGCAGGGTGGTGCCACTTTCCGCCCCCTCGGTCTCCGCGTTCATCCGGTCGGTCTCCCGCACCAGATCCCGCGCCATGATCCCCCAGACCGTATGGTCCTCCGCCACATCCGTCAGGCCCATCGAATGGCTCAGCGTCGCCTGCGGGTCGAAATCCACCACCAGCACCCTGTACCCGTCCAGCGCCGCCGCATGCGCGAGGTGCAGAGCCACCGTCGACTTGCCCGCTCCGCCCTTGAAGTTCGCAATCGCCGCCCGCAGCGCCCGCTTGCCCGCCGGCCGGTGCGGCATCAGGGTCTTGCGGTTGATCTTCATCCGCCGCCGCAGGTCATTGATCTCATCGAGACTGAACCACCTCTGCCGCCCGTCCGGTTCAACTTCCCCGCCGGGAAGGTTCGGGTCCGCCGCCAGCCGCCCGCGGAAGGTCGACTGGTTGATCTGGAAGATCAGTTCCGACACCTCCCAGCTCGAGAACCTGCGCAACGTCTTCTCCAGCTCCGGGCTGAATGTCTGCCGCCGGATCCAGCTCTGCATCTTGAGGGATTGGGCCTGAAGTTCGGCCAGGTCCTCATGGGTGTACATGGGCGCTCCATCGATTTGGACGTAAATTACCTGTTAACCGGAAAATACGCGGAATTTGCACCAATTGCAAAACCCAAGTTACACTAAATCTGAGGTTTTCCGGTTTTGAAGAACCCCATGAAAAACCAGGAAAAATCCGGACGCAAAGCCCCAGGTGATTCGGGGACCCGGCCGGACCAAACCCTCCGCCAGCCCCAGGGGAGCGGCGGATATATAGGGGGACAGTTTGACGGGCCCCACCACCGATAGGGTGACAAAAGTCAAAATTGGGGTGACACACAGCACGTCCCCCATTACCAATATTACCAGTTTTCTTTCCATGATCGGGACACAATCACCTGGCCAACGGCTCCCCGGCCAACAAGATGCTTGACAGAATCGTGCTTGAGGACGCTAATGGCCTCAACTTCTGGAAGAGCGTTGGCAAACTGCCCTCCAGACAAAAAATACGGAGACACCAATGTCTCCAACGATCGAGGTTAAGGGGCGCGAATGTCCCGGCAGTAAGGAGCAACGAGGTTGCTTGTCCCAAAAGCGGTCGGCCCGAACGCGGCCGCCCGGAAATATGACATACTCTCGGCCCTATCGGCTCATGCCCTGTCCCGTGACAAACACAGACAGCGGCAGATCCTGCGACTTATCTCCCTGATCACCACCCGATACAACTGGCAGAGGAACGAACTGTCCATGGGCCAGGCGGAAATCGCCCGGCTGTGGTCGGTGGACCAGCGCACGGTGAAACGGGAGATGACCCGCTTCCGCGAGATCGGCTGGCTGCGGGTCAAAAGGGCAGGGGCGCGGGGCCGGGTAACGGTCCACGAACTTGACCTCGGGCGGATCGTCATGGACACCCAGGAAAGCTGGCACAGCATCGGCCCGGACTTCGTGGCCCGCATGTCACCGGACGAGCCCGCACCGGAGCCGTCCAGCGTCGTGCCGTTCCAGCGCCAGCCGTCGGGCGGGGCGCCCGAACCGGATGGCAGCCTGTGGGGTCATGTGCGGTGCCGGCTCCATGCCAGCGACCCCGCGACCTGGTCGGCGTGGTTCGCCGGGCTTGACGACATGGGCCGAACCGGCGATGTGCAGTGCCTGCAGGCGCCATCGCAGTTCCACGCGACCTATGTCACGAACCATTACGCGGAGCGGCTGACCGCCGTGCTGCGGAGTTTTGACCCGACGATTACCGGGGTGCGGGTGACGGGGAAATAGGCGGGTTATTGGACGCGACAGCTCCGGTCATGGGGCGGCGGTAAAAACTGCAAAATCGCATCAAAGCGCCGTGAGGCCGTTTTATTGCGTCGAAGTATGGTCCCGAACCATCTTCAGCGCAGCAGGTCCTCCTCGAACGGAAACCTCGACAGCACCTCCATGCCGGTGTCGGTCATCAGGACCTGCTGTTCCAGTTTGACGCCCTCGCCACCATCCTCCGCGCCAATGAAACTCTCCACGCAGAGGGTCATGCCAGGCTCGATCACGCCGTCATAGCCCGCAACGGGAAAGTCGCCGTGATGATAAAGATAGGGGTATTCCCCGGTCATGCCGCAGCCATGGGCCGAGAGGTAATAGCGGTTGGCCCAGTATTTCTCCGGAATGTCCCAGGCGGCGTCGGCGTAATCGCGAAACGTCATGCCGGGACGCAGGATGCCCATGTTGTGGTGTACCTGCTCATAAGCCACTTTGTACAATTCGCGCTGCACATCCGTGGGCCGGTCGGGGCCGGAATGAAAGGTCCGGGAAAAATCGGAATAATAGCCGTGGCAGCCGACCACATCCGTATCGAGCGCGATCAGTTCATTGGGGTCTATAATATTGTCGGAGGTTTCCTGGAACCAGGGGTTGGTCCTCTCACCGGCATTGAGCAGGCGGGTTTCGACATAGTCACCGTTCTGCGCGATCACCGACTGGTGCAGCACCGACCAGAGTTGCGCCTCGGTGATACCGGGCCGGATTGCGGCACGCAGTTTCGCGACGGCAATCTCGGTGGCGCGCAGCGAGGCGTTGACGCATTTCATTTCCTCTGCGGATTTGATAGCGCGGGCCATTTCAACCGGCTCCTGGGCATCGACGATGCGCAGGTCCTGGCTTGATAGCGCGATGGCCGACCCCGCGTTCAGACGCTCCAGCCCCACGGTCGCGCCACGCCCGACCAGCCCGTGGATCAGATCGGCGGTCTCCGCGGCCCAGGTCTTTTCGCGGGCGGCAATGTCGGGACCGGCGGCGACGAAGCTGGCGGTTTTGGCCTGGCGCACCTCGTCGATGGTCTCCAGACCATCGGCCAGATGGGCGCAGCCGGTGAACTCGAACAGGATCGAGCGGTCGGCGGTCAGCAGCAGATAGCGGGACGGCGTGTTGCGCTGGCTAAAGACCTGCATGTTGCGCGCGCCGGTGGCGTAGCGGATGTTGACCGGGTCGGAGAGGATGACGGCGGCAATGTTGCGGCTGGCCATTTCCGCACGGACGCGGCCCAGACGATGGGCGCGTACGGCAACGAGGTCGATCCCCTCATCCTCCGGTGCGCGGTCGAGCAGCGCGAGGGCTGCCAGATCCGTACGTTCCGCGTGCCAGTCGAGTTCCGCCATGTTTCCCCCATCCGATATGTTCAGGCCCTGGATAGCCGGTTGGACGCCGCCGGGACATGTCCAAAAGCGGCATCCCCGGCGGCTTTGCGGCAGGCGGTCTGCGGGTCATCCCCCGGCCAGTGACAACTCGAAGAAATCCTCCGGGTCGTCGACCTCCTCAAGTTTTCCGTCGAAGATCCACCAGAAGCGGTTGGCGACCCCGCGCACGAAACTGCGGTCATGGGAGACGAACAGCGCGGTGGCGTCCGGGTCGTCCAGTTCCTCCTCCAGCGCCTCCTGGCCGTCAATGTCCAGATGGTTGGTCGGTTCGTCGAGCAGGTAGAGCCCCGGCGAGGTCAGGCGCAGAACCAGCATGGCAAGGCGCGACTTCTGCCCGCCCGAAAGGGCCGACATTTTCGCGTCCTGCACCCCAATCTCAAACCCCGCACCCACCAGCAGCGACCGCGCCCGTTTGTCGCCCACATCGAACCGCGACGTGATCGCCTCCAGCGGCGAGGCCGCGTCGTCGAGATGGGTCATGCCTTGGTCGGCATGGCCCACCACAATCGACGGGTTGGCGCGAATGCCCGGCACGTCCGCGCTAAGCGAGCGGTGGACCATCGAGATCAGGTGCGACTTGCCCGTGCCGTTGGAGCCCATCACCACGATGCGGTCGCCCCGGTTGATCCAGAGCCTTCCGGTGGAAAACAGCCGTCGTCCGTCGGCGGTGGTCACGTCCAAGCTGTCGATGGTCACCAGCGCCTTCGCGTGGGACGCGGTATTGGCCAGCCGGATCGAGCCGGCGGAGCGTTCGGTATGGGCGGGCCGTGCGGCCTCCTCCAGCCGGTCGGCCCGGTCGCGGAGCTGTTTGGTTTTGGTGATCAGCAGGTCGGAGCCGGAATTGACGCCGATGTTTTTCAGCTTCGCCGCCTGGCGGCGTAACTGGTCGGCCTGTTTCATGTCATTCTCAAACCGACGTGCATCGGCCGCGTCCCGTTCGGACAGGGCGGCGCGGGCCGGAGTAAACGGCAGGGGGAACAGCACCGAACCGGTCTGGCGCAGGAACAGGGTACGGGTTGTGACCGCATCGAGAAACGCCCGGTCATGGCTGGCCACCAGCACCGGCACGGACCGCGCGGCGGTGCGCAGCCACTCCTGAAGAAATCCGATGCGGCCCAGGTCGAGATGGTTGGTCGGCTCATCGAGCAGCAGAACATCGGGCTCCGTCACCCAGACCCGCGCGAGCAGGGCCACCCTCTGCCAGCCGCCGCTCAGGTCACGGAGCGGCCGGTGCCGCAGGTCGGCGGGCACGTCGAGATCGTCGAGCACGATATCCACCCGCCAGCTTTCATTCTCCGCCGCATCCGCCGAGAGCGCATCAAGCACGGCGTCATAAAGGGGCAGGGCGCGCACATTCTCCGGCGCGTGCTGCTCCACATGGCCCAGGGTCAGGCCGCGGGATTTGGTGATCTCACCTGCAGAGGGTTCCAGGTCTCCGGCGAGGCAGCGCAGCAGGGTCGACTTGCCCGCGCCGTTGGTCGCCACGAGGCCCATGCGGTCGCCACGGTTGAGGGTGAAACTAAGCCCGGAGAAGAGCGGGGTGCCAAGGGTTACGCCGAGGTCTTTGACATTGATTAGGGACATGATCCGATCCTGAATGGTCATGCGCCGTGACGGGTCACGGGCGCGGAATATCCGGGCGGATCAGGGATCAGTGCCTAAATGTACTGTACTCCAGGATCAGCCCTGCAAACGTGTCTGCAGGGCACAAACGGGACCACGGGTTCGGTCATGATATCTTTTCCGATGCATGTGGTCCTCCTTTCCTGGGAGGGCCAATAGACCGGGCGGGGGCTTTCAGTCAAGCAAAACCGCATGGCCCGCGCTCAGACCACGGTGGCGCGGGCGTTCGGGTTGAGGAAATAGCCGTCGAAAATCGGGCCGGTTGCGGCGCCCATGGCCTTGGCGTCGACGCCGATGGTGCCCTCGCGGATGGCGGGCAGGATCAGGCCGCGGCGGTCGCGGTTTTCAATGTGATGCCGGACGGCGGCCACGATACGCGCGCGGACGGACGCGGGGAACGAGCCGTCGATGAACACCGCCTCGAAATCCACTACGGAGCAGATCGAGAGGGAGGCGCTGGCCAGCTCGCCCCCCAACTGGTCGATCCAGGGATCGAGATGTTCGCCCATGCCCGACCAGTCGCCATGCTCGGCGCACAGCCGTTCGGCGTCGAGACCCGCCTGCCCGAGGCGCTGTTCCAGGAGGAGGATGGAGGCGGTGTCGATCAGCGTTGCGGGCCGGCCCTCGCGGTCGAGGGTGCGCAGGGACCCAAACGCCCCGGCATTGCCCTGGTTGCCCTCATGGACGGCGTGGTTGAGGACGATGCCGCCGCCGATGAAGGTGCCGACGTGGAAATAGGCGTAGTCGCGGTATTCCCGGCCGCGGCCGTAGATGTGTTCGGCGCGGCAGGCGGCGGTGGCGTCGTTGACGATGCTCACGGGCAGGTCGGAGAAACGGGCAACCTCGGCGGGGAAATCCGTGTTGCGCCAGGCCTCGATCCGGGCGGCGGGGGCGCCCATTTTCTCGTACCACTGCCAGAGGTCATGAGGCGCGGCGATGCCGATGCCCGCCACGCGCCGCCGCTGGTCCGCGGTGAGGGGGGCGGTGACCCCGGTCATGGCGGTGTCGAGGAATTCCAGGATCGCGCCGGGTTCGGGGTAGCGGTAGCGGATGATGCGCCGGTCGCGGATGGTGCCGACGAAATCGAGCAGGACCACCTCGGAATTGCGGCGGCCGATCTTGAGCCCGATGGAAAACACGCCGTCCGGGGCCAGTGCCATGGGGGTGGACGGCTTGCCCACGCGGCCCTTCACCGGGGAGCCGGGGATCAGAATGCCGTCGGTCTCCAGCTTGCGGATGATCACGGAGGCGGTTTGGGTTGAGAGGCCGGAAATGCGGGCCAGCTCACTGCGCGGCATGCCGCCATACCGCTGGATCATCGACAGCAGCAGGCGTTCATTGAGGTAGCGCAGCTCCTTCTGGTTGAGACCGGACCGGAGCGGGCTGACCTTGTTTTGTTTTCTTTCGGTGCTCACTGGCGTTTTCTCCCACCGGAACGGTAGTCGGCAATAATTAATCAGTCAAGTTTACTTATTAATTGACACGGGCCTGAGAATCGTTGTTAATAAGTTTACTGACCGGTTCCTGAGAGTCGGCTACAGTAAATAGATCATAGATTCCGTGGGAGGAACACATGAAGAAACTGATGGCCGGCACCGCGCTGGCACTTGCAACCATGTCCGGGTCCGCGTTTGCACAGGACATCTCCGCCTGCCTCATCACCAAGACCGACACCAACCCGTTCTTTGTGAAAATGCGCGAGGGCGCGGAGGCCAAGGCGGCCGAGCTTGGCGTCGAGCTGAAATCCTTCGCCGGTAAGGTTGACGGCGACCACGAAACCCAGGTTGCGGCCATCGAGACCTGCATCGCCGATGGTGCCAGCGGTATCCTTCTGACCGCGTCCGACACGTCCTCCATTGTCTCCTCGGTACAGCAGGCCCGCGATGCCGGTCTGGTTGTGATCGCACTCGACACGCCGCTCAGTCCGGCCGATTCCGCGGACGCCACCTTCGCCACCGACAACTTCCTCGCCGGTGAACTGATCGGTCAGTGGGCCGCGGCCAAGCTGGGTGATGCGGCGGCGGATGCCAAAATCGCCATGCTCGACCTTGCCGTGTCGCAGCCGACCGTGGGTGTTCTGCGCGACCAGGGCTTCCTCCAGGGCTTCGGCATTGAACTCGGTGATCCCAACAAATGGGGCGACGAGGAAGACCCGCGCATCGTTGGTAACGATGTGACCGCCGGTAACGAGGAGGGCGGCCGCAAGGCCATGGAAAACCTGCTCGCCGCTGATCCCATGATCAACGTGGTCTACACCATCAATGAGCCGGCCGCAGCCGGTGCCTATGAGGCGCTGAAATCCATTGGTCGTGAAAACGACGTGCTGATCGTCTCCGTCGATGGCGGCTGCCCGGGTGTGCAGAACGTCGCGGACGGCGTGATCGGCGCAACCTCGCAGCAGTATCCGCTTCTGATGGCGTCGCTGGGTGTTGAGGCCATTCACGCCTGGGCTACCGATGGAACCAAACCCGAGCCGACACCGGGCAAGGATTTCTTCGACACCGGCGTGGCGCTTGTCACCGATGAACCGGTTGACGGTGTGGAGAGCATTTCCGTTGAGGAAGGTATGGATCTCTGCTGGGGCTGATGCCCTGGCTGCATCCACACCACGGATCTGAAAGGGGAGGGCGGCCGTGTCCGCCTTCACCTACAATCTTCCAGTGATACCGCCGCAGGGCACGGATTTATTCGTGTCCCAACAGGGATATGGAGCACCAAGCATGTCAGAGACTAACGCGGGACAGGACTACGAAAAAAGCCTGTCGAAAAGCGCCTCGGAAGTTGCAACTTTTGTCGATGAGAGAACCGGTCTGGGGCACCGGCTGCAACACACGCTGCACGTAACACCTGCACTTGTGCCATTGATCGTGCTTGTGTCGGCCATCATCGTCTTCGGCCTTTTGCTGGGCTCGAAGTTTTTCTCGCCCTTCGCCCTGACACTTATTTTGCAGCAGGTTCAGATCGTGGGCATCCTCGGCGCGGCCCAGGCGCTGGTCATCCTGACGGCGGGCATCGACCTGAGCGTGGGCGCGATCATGGTGTTCAGCTCCGTTATCATGGGCCAGTTCGCATTCCGCTATGGCATTCCCGTGCCCCTGGCTGTGGCGGGCGGACTGGGCGTCGGAACGCTTTGCGGCTTCATCAATGGCTGGCTCGTGGCGAAGGTAAAGCTTCCGCCGTTCATTGTGACGCTCGGCATGTGGCAGATCGTTCTGGCCACCAACTTCCTCTATTCCGCGAACGAGACCATCCGCAGCCAGGAAATCGCCGAGCAGGCGCCCCTGCTGCATCTGTTTGGTGCGAAGATTAATATCGGCGGGGCCGTGTTCACGGTCGGTGCGATCTTCATGGTCGTGCTGGTGCTGATCCTGGCCTATGTGCTGAAATACACCGCTTATGGGCGACATATATATGCGGTCGGTGACGACCCCGAGGCGGCGGAACTGTCCGGGGTGCAGGTCGATCGCGTGCTGATCTCGGTCTACATGCTCTCCGGTCTGATCTGTGCCTTTGCGGGCTGGGCCCTGATCGGGCGGATCGGCTCGGTGTCCCCGACCTCCGGCCAGCTTGGCAATATCGAGAGCATCACCGCCGTGGTGATCGGGGGCATTTCACTCTTCGGTGGGCGCGGCTCGGTTCTCGGGATGCTCTTCGGGGCGCTTATCGTGGGCGTCTTCACGCTCGGGCTTCGGCTCATGGGGGCCGATGCGCAATGGACCTATCTGCTGATCGGTGTGCTCATCATCGGCGCGGTTGCGGTTGACCAGTGGATCAGAAAGGTGGCGGCATAATGGAACCCATTCTTCAGGGCAAAAACCTCGTCAAACGCTATGGCAAGGTCACCGCACTCGACCACGCGGATTTCGAACTCTATCCCGGCGAGGTCCTCGCCGTGATCGGCGATAACGGCGCGGGCAAGTCGACCATGATCAAGGCCGTGTCGGGGGCGGTGATCCCCGACGAGGGTGAGGTCTACCTCGAGGGCAAGCGGGTGCAGTTCCACTCGCCCCTGGATGCGCGCGACGCGGGCATCGAGACGGTCTACCAGCAGCTTGCCATGTCGCCCGCGCTCTCCATCGCGGACAACATGTTCATGGGCCGCGAGTTGCGCAAAAAGGGCTTCATGGGCAAATACCTGCGTCAGCTTGACCGCAAGGCGATGGAGAAATTCGCCCGCGACAAGCTCTCGGAACTTGGCCTGATGACGATACAGAACATCAACCAGGCGGTCGAGACCCTCTCGGGCGGTCAGCGCCAGGGTGTGGCCGTGGCCCGCGCCGCCGCGTTTGGCTCCAAGGTCGTGATCCTCGACGAGCCCACCGCGGCGCTCGGCGTGAAGGAATCCCGGCGGGTGCTGGAACTGATCCAGGACGTGAAATCGCGGGGCATCCCCATCGTCCTGATCAGCCACAACATGCCCCATGTCTTCGAGGTGGCCGACCGCATCCACATCCACCGCCTGTCCAAACGCCTCTGTGTCATCGACCCGAAGGAACACACCATGTCCGACGCGGTGTCCTACATGACCGGAGCCGCGGTGCCCGACGGCGTGGAGGCGGCTTGAAGCGCGATGGACAGTGCGGAACTGGAAATCGCGACGGCGGCGTTTGAGCCGCTGTCTACCGAAACCGCCAAACTGGGCGAAAGCCCGGTCTGGTCGGAGGCGCATAATGCCGTGTTCTGGGTCGATATCGATGGCGGGCAGCTGTTGCGCACCCGCCCCGATGGCGAAACCCGGGCCTGGACCACGCCCGAGATCCCCGGGTTCGTTCAGGTGGTGGACGAAGGCATCATGGTGGGCATGGAAACCGGGATTTTCCGGTTCGATGAGGAAAGCGCGGAGTTCACCCGTCTCGTCTCCGTTGAGCCGGACGGCAAACGGTTCAACGATGCCTGCACGGACAGTCAGGGCCGGATCTGGGCCGGAACGATGGATATGGGGAAGCAGCACGACAATGGGATCGTGTATCTGTTCGACCCCAAACGCGTCACGCTCACACCCCGCCTCGACGGGTTTCGCATCATCAACGGGCTGGCCTGGGACGGGGCAAACAGCCGTCTGTTCCTGTCGGATTCGTGGATGGAGGTGCAGACCGTCTGGACCTGCAGTGTCGATGCTCAGGACAATCTCTCCGACCGCCGGGAGTTCGCGAGGTTCCAGGACCTGGACGGGCGTCCGGACGGGGGTATGCTGGACGCGGACGGCAACTATTGGATCGCCGGGGTGTTCGGTGGCGTGATTTACCGCTTCTCGCCCGACGGGACGGAAATGACGACCCGGGCGGTGCCGGTGGAGGCCCCCACCAAGCCCGCGCTTCTGCCCTGCTTCGACCGGCCCGCAATTGTGCTGACCTCCTTCGCGGATGAGGGCGATGGCGGACGGCTCGCGATCTGGAGGGACGCCCCCGTCTGAGCGCGGCCCGCGCCGGAATTATCCCAATTGTTCCCGGCCCCGATTTCAGATTTAACGGGCCCGCAAATCGCGTGGGTGAAGGAAACGCTTGGTATGAGACCGCAGGACCAGGTCCGGCCGTGACTGGGCTGGCCAAAATTTCCGCCATGCTGGACCGGGCGACGCTGGTGCTGGCGCTGTTTCTGCAGGGGCTGATGTTCTCGTGCCAGATCCTGGTGGTTCTGCTGCGCTATCTGACCGGCATCGGGTTTCTCGAGCTGCAGGACGCGGTGTCCTACAGCTTCGCGGTGGTGGTGGCTTTGTCCATTCCGCTGGCGCTGACCCGCGACCGGCATGTGCGGGTTGATGTGCTGCGCGAACGCATGTCGCACCGGGTCAACCGGCGGATCGACGGGCTGGGGCATGTGCTTCTGACCCTGCCGGTCTTTGCCCTGATGGCCTGGCATTCCTGGCCGCTCGTCTCCGCCTCCTGGGCCATTCTGGAGGGCTCGCGGGAAACCGGCGGTCTGCCGGGGCGGTTCCTGGTGATCGGGTTTCTGCTGGTCATGCCGGTTCTGTTTCTCGTCCACGGGCTGGCCTGGTTTGGCAAACCGCGGCAGTTAGGTGACCACTCGACCGGGACGCCGGGATGAGCACCGACCTGTTCTGGATCCTCTGTCTGGCCGTTGGGCTTTTGGGCGGCATCATGTCGGGTGTTCCGGTGATGCTCGCCATCAGCGGCATTCCCGTGGCCATTGGCATTATCGCCGCGCTGTTCGGGCATTTTGACCTGGTGTATTTTCAGGCCATTCCGCAGCGGGTGTTCGGCATCATGGAAAACCCGCTGCTGCTCGCCGTGCCGCTCTTTATCGCCATGGGGGTGCTGCTCGACCGGTCGCAGCAGGCGGAGCGCATGCTCGACAGCATTAACCGTCTGTTCGGGGGCGGGCGCGTGGTTCTGGCGCTGTCGGTTCTTATCGTATCGACGCTGATTGCGGCCTCGACCGGCGTGATTGGCGCGACGATTGTCATGCTCGGCACCATCAGCCTGCCGACGCTCCTGCGCGCCGGTGTGGACAAACACACCGCCACGGGGCTCATCTGCGCGAGCGGGACGCTGGGGCAGATCATTCCGCCCTCGATCGTGCTGATCCTGCTCGGCGACCAGGTCTCCAACGCCTATATCGAGGCGCAGCAGGCCGCGGGCAATTTCGCGCCCGATCCGGTGACGGTGGGGGATTTGTTTGCCGGGGCGCTGTTCCCGGGGCTGTTGCTCGTGGCGCTTTACGGCATCTATGTTTTCTTCCGCCTGCGCGGCCAGGACCGCGAGCGTCCCGCGCCGGTGGAGACCGGGCCGGTGCCGGGAGCGGGGGGCCTGATCCTCGACATTCTGCCGACCTTTTCGCTCATTTGTGCCGTGCTCGGCTCGATCCTCGCGGGTGTCGCGACGCCGACCGAAGCGGCGGGTATTGGTGTGGCCGGCACAATCCTGATCGCCGGGGCCAAACATTCCCGCGTTCATGCGGGCGTTGCCATTGCCACCGCGGTCTTCGCGCTTGGGCTGCTGGTGCTGCGCCGGTTTGACCTGATCGGCGCGACTTTTGAGGCGGGGCGGATCACCTGGACGGGTCAGACCATCGTGACCCTGGCGCTGATGGCCGTGCTGATCGCGGGTGTGGGGTTTACCGCCACCGGGCTGCACCGCAACCGCGTGCTGGTGCCCGCCATGACCGAAACGCTGGTCGTCTCCGGCATGGTCTTCGGCATCATCGTCGCGGCCAGCGTCTTGGCGCTGGTGTTTCGCGGGTTCGAGGGCGACGTGATCATCGAGGAGTTCCTCACCGGCCTGCCCGGAGGCGTCTGGGGGATGCTCGCCATCACCATGCTGGTGGTTTTCCTGCTTGGTTTCGTGCTCGAGTTCGTGGAGATTATTTTCATCGTCATTCCCATTGTGGGGCCGGTGATTCTCCAGTCCGACATCAGCCCGGTCTGGTTTGCCGTCCTGATTGCCATGAACCTGCAAACGTCATTCATCACGCCGCCCTTCGGCTTTGCGCTGTTTTATTTCCGCTCGGTCGCGCCGCCGGAGATCACCGGCATGACCATCTACCGCGCCATCATTCCGTTTGTGGCGCTCCAGCTTGCCGCCATTGCCGTGCTTGTCATGTTCCCGGGCCTGGCCACCTGGCTGCCCAACGCGATTTTCTGAAACCATAACGTCACCAAAAAGGGGAGGACTCCCGCATGAAACGTCGTGAATTCCTGCAAACCGCCGCCGTCGCGGCACCGGCCGCCGCACTGGCCGCGCCCGCCGTGGCCCAGGGCAAACTGGAATGGAAGCTGCCCACCTCCTTCCCGTCCAACGCGCCCGGCGTCGGCACCAATGTCACCAATTTTGCCGAGCGCGTGAACGCCATGTCCGACGGGCAACTGACGCTCAAGGTGTTCTCCGGCGGCGAGCTTGTGCCGCCCTTTGGTGTCGAGGACGCGGTGCAGCAGGGCACGGCCGAGATCGGTCACTCCACGCCCTACTATGCCGCCTCGAAAAACAGCGCGCTGCATTTCTTTTCCGCCGTGCCGTTTGGCATGACCGCCGTGGAAACCGCCGCCTGGCTGCGCCACGGTGGGGGTCAGGAGATCTGGGACGAGATTTACGCCGCCCGTGGCCTCAAGCCGTTTTACAGCGGCAACTCCGGCATCCAGGCCGCCGGCTGGTTCAAAAACCCCATCGAGAGCGTGGACGATCTGGCCGGTCTGAACATGCGCATCGCGGGTCTCGGTGGCGAGGCCATGCGCCGGGTCGGTGTGAACGCGGTTCTGTTGCCGCCTCCGGAAATTTTCCCGGCCTTCCAGTCCGGCACGATTGATGCCGCCGAATGGGTTGGCCCGATGCTCGACCAGGCGTTTGGCCTGCAGAAGGTTGCGCAGTACTGCTACGTGCCCGCCTTCCACGAGCCCTCCGCCGGGCTTGAGATCGTCGTCAACCAGGACGCCTGGGACAGCCTGCCCCCGCATCTTCAGGCGATCATCTCCGCCGCGGCCGAGGCGGCGGAATCCGCGTCGCTGGCCCAGTTCGACTATTTCAACGCGACGGCCATGCGCCAGCTCAAGGAAGGTGGGGTGACATTTGCCCAGTTCCCGGACGACGTGATCGCCGCACTGAAAACCGCATCCGCCGAGGTGATGGCCGAGAACTCCGCCGCTAACCCGGATTTCGCGAAGGTCGAGGAAAGCTACAACGCGTTTCTCGATCTGTCGAAGGACTATGCCACGGCGGTCAAGGGCCCGACCTTCACGCAGCGGATGTAAAAAACCGGGGTTCAAAACGACCTTCTTTGCCCGGCGGCAACGCCGGGCAGCGCCGTCCGCCCCCCATGGGCGGCGCTCCGCTTCGCCCGCGGCCGTCGCTGCCCTCAATGGATGGGCGGTGACCGACTCAAAGGCGCCGTTGCCGCACCGCAACCCCCCAACAATACCAATCATTACGCTGAATTCCTGCCCAAACCCAGGCGAATTCCATCGAAAATTGTGCATTGCAGCAAAGTCGATCTCCCGGGGCCCTGCCAGACCTTTTAATCATATCCCAATCATATTTGGGTTCCCTCAGACAAACTGTTCCCCGGACCGCGCCTGCCCCCCGCGTGCTCCAGAGCGGCGGAAGAACCGCTCGACATGCAGCCTGCCCCCCTGGTCCCCATGCCTGACGGAAGGACTGCCAGATGATGATCGAACTCGCATTCGTCGCCTGTATCGCCACAGAGCCCGACACCTGCCGAAACAAATCGCTTCTCTATATGGATGTGCCGGTCATGGCCTGCTTGATGCAGGGCCAGGCCCAGCTGGCCAGCTGGACCGAACAGCACCCGGGCTGGGAGATCAAATCCTGGCGCTGTCAGGTGCATGACACCCGCACGGCCGAGATCTGAACCGCGCGGGCCCCAACCCGATCACCATATTTTGCCTTGCCCATCGGCGCGGATTGCTCCGATCATGCCCCACCCGACCGGGAGGAGCGCCCGAATGATGATCGAACTTGCCTTTGTCGCCTGCCTGACCGCCGACCTGGAGAGATGTGAGGATTACTCGCTGCTGCTTCTGGACATGCCCCAGGCGGCCTGTTTGCTGATGGGGCCCACGCGCCTCGCAACCTGGTCGGAGGGCCATCCCGGCTGGCAGGTCACGTCATGGCAGTGCCGCACCCCCGGCGCCGGGCCGGAGGACGTCTGAAAAACTACAGCGGACCTGCCATCGACCCGTAGATGGCAGGCCCGCCGAACCGGAGGCCAGGTTCACAGGCCGGGAAGATCGTCCAGCTGATCCAGTCCCACCCCTGTAAACTCCAGGCTGTTGCCCCCCCGGTATTCGATTAACACCCCGTCATCAGTTTCCGCCGCGTCCCAGTCTCCCGCGCCCTTCACGCGCAGGGTGTCGATGCCAATCTCGAAATCCGTGATCACGTCATGGCCGAACCGGCCCTTGAAGACGAAGTGATCGGCCCCGTCGCCGCCGCTCAGCTCGTCATCGCCGCGACCGCCGATCAGGGTGTCGTCATGCCGCCCGCCGAGCAGCATGTCGTCGGCCCGCCCGCCTTCCAGCCGGTCGCGCCCCTTGCCGCCCTCCAGCCAGTCATGCCCGCGCCCGCCGCCGAGTTTGTCATTGCCACCCTCGCCAAACAGTTCGTCGCGCCCTGAATGCCCGCGCAGATGGTCGCGCCCGTCGCCCCCGGCGATGGTGTCATGGCCCTTGCGGCCGATAATCGTATCGCGCCCGTCACCGCCGTAGAGCTCATCCGCCCCGCCGGTGCCGTAAACCGCGTCATCGACGGTATCACCGCCTTCGGGCTGTTCGCTGATCCCGTCGAGGTGACGGCTCTCGGCCACGTAGAGCGGGATGCCGGCCTCCTCCAGATCCGCGATCTCGGCGCCCAGGGTTTTGGCGTGCTCCTCCTGACGGGCCTGGGTCATGTACTCGACGACGAAAACCTCCGTCCCCGCATCCTCGGCCCGTTCGAGCAGGTTCAGGACATACTCATAGTCGTCCCGGCTCTGCTTCGCGAATTCAGACTCATTATCCGGGTCGTCATAGATAAAGCGCAGATCCTCCTGACCGATCCCGTCGATCGCGTCGAGATACCCGTCCTCGCGCACCAGGTCCGCGCCGTTCTGGCCGATGAGGACGAACTCCCGGTCCGGGTCCACATCCGCCAGGCGCGCATCGGCTCTTGCGCCAATCGCCTCCACAAATGCGACCATCTCCGCACGGTAATCGATGCCCGCATCCGGGGCCGCTCTCTCGAAATGCTCAAAGGCGTCGATAATATCGAGATAGACCCCGTTGAAGCCCTGGTCCACCACGCTGTCGACCATGTTGAACACGATCTCCTGCCAGTCGGCATCCCAGTATTCGACCTTGATATTGCCGTCCCAGTTGGCGTTCGCCGTGTCGAGCCAGTCCGGGGGGCTGTCCTCCCAGTCGGGGTTCCAGTAATCCCGGTAGGTCTCCGCCTCGCCGATGCTGAGATAGCTGGTAATCAGCTTCTCCCGCCCGCCCCGCATGACGTCGAGATCATCCGGTGTGTGATCGCGCGGCGTGTCGCCCGACAGGTCGGTGCGGTCAATCACCACGAGCGGTGCGGTATCCGCACCGATGGCCTGGGCCTCCGCCTCCCCGACATCGCCGAGAAAATAGAGCCATCCGTCAACGGATTTCAAAGGATTGGACATGCAATTCCCACAACTCTTTCCGGGCCGTAAAGCCCCATGCCACCCCGCCTGCACGTGGCGGCAGGATGTGGTTCAAATTCCTAACGGGGGCCTAACGGGCACCCCGCCGATCTTTACACTGGTTAACGTGACGGCCTGATAACGGTTAGTACGATCTTAAACCCGGTCTGGTCCCCTGCGGTCAATCTCCACACCGCAACGGAAGGAAGCGGTCATGAAAGTCCCACCCCCGGTCGCGCCTGCAAACCCCGGCGCCGGCCAGCAGCGTCTCGACTCCGATACGCTGAAGAACTTCGATGCCAGCGAGGCGATGAAGGCGCTCGACCTGAACAGTGACGGGCATGTCAGCGAGGACGAATTCGCCGCTTACCGCGCCGGGAAACAGGCCCGTGGCGAGTTCGTTCCCACCGCCGGCCCGTCAACCGGACACCCCACGCCCGAGGCGGTGCAGCAGGCCATGTTCGATGCCCTGGTGAACCGCGCAGAGGAGTAGGTGGCGCACCGCTCCCCGCCTGGACCTTACGCGACGAAATCCGCCACAACCGCCGCCGAGCCGCGTGCCTTCAGGTCGGAATAGGCCTTAACCAGGGCGTCCCGGAACCGGGCATCACCGGCGAGTTCGGGGCTGAACACCTCCCGCTCCGCGAGCAGCGCATCGACCAGGGCCGCGTCATCCGCCGCGCCGTCCGACGCCGCTTTCAGCCGGTCGGCCAGCGGGTCGCGCACGTCAATCACGGCACCTTTCTCGTCCACACCACCGACATAGCGCATCCAGGCCGCCACCGCCAAAATCAGGCCGGAGGGCTGGTTTCCGGCGGCCAAATTATCGGCCACCGTGCCCAAAATCCGCTGCGGCAGCTTCTGCGAGCCATCCATTGCGATCTGCCAGGTGCGGTGCCGGATCGCCGGGTTGCGGTAGCGTTCGAGCAGCGCGGCGCAATAGGCCTCCAGATCCTCGCCCTCGGGCTTTTCGAGCGTCGGCACGATTTCCCCGCGCCAGAGCTTCTGGCAGAGTTTCGCGAAGGCCGGATCGGCCACGGTTTCCGCCACCGTCTCATAGCCCGCCAGATAGCCGAGATAGGCCAGCGTCGAATGCGTCCCGTTGAGACAGCGCAGCTTCATGTTTTCATGCGCCTCGACCGCGGACACAAACTGCGCGCCGCCCGCTTCCCAGGCCGGGCGACCGGCGACGAAATCATCCTCGATCACCCACTGCCGGAATGGCTCATGCAGAACGCAGCCCGCATCAGCATAGCCCTGTGCCGCCGCCAGATCCGCCACGTCGCTTTCCGTCGTGGCGGGCGTGATCCGGTCAACCATCGTCGCGGGGAAGGGCACATTCGCCTCGATCCAGTCGGCCAGGTCGGCATCGCGGTTGCGGGCGAATTCCAGCACGATCGCCTTTGCCAGATGACCGTTCGAGGGCAGGTTGTCGCAGGAGAGAACCGTAAACGGCCCAAGCCCCGCCGCCCGCCGCCGCGCCAGTGCTTCCACCAGGAAACCCGGCGCCGAACGCGGCGCACCTCCACCCAGGTCATGGGCAATATCCGGATGCTTCAGGTTCAGCCGCCCGGTTGACGGCTCGTGGCAGTAGCCTTTTTCGGTCACGGTCAGTGACACGATTTTTGTGCTCTCAGCCGTCATCGCCGCCAGAACCGCCTCCGGATCCTCCGGGGCGACCAGCACATCCACAATGGACGGGATCACCCGGTATTCCGCGCCCTCGGGCGTCAGGCTGACCGAGGTGTAGACCCCATCCTGCGGTTTGAGCTGGTCCCGCGCGGTCGGGCTTTTGAGGCTGACGGCCACAATCCCCCAGTCGCCGCCTTCCGCCTCCATCGCGTCGGCGGTGTAGACCGCATTGAATGCCCGGAAAAACGCGCCCGGCCCCAGATGCACGATCCCTGCCGCGGGTCGCACGGCGTCCCCACGCTCAAGGCGTCTGTCGGTTACTGTTGTCACGGTTGTCTCCCTCTCACCCGTTGGGGCTCACAGCCCGTAGGCGCTTTTCGCCAGGTCGTATGTCAGTTCGCGCGCGACCTCGAAGGCCTCATCCTCATGCAGCCGCCCGGTCGCGACCAGTTCCGCGAGATAGGCGCAATCCGTGCGCCGGGCCACGTCATGGCGCGCCGGAATGGAACAGAACGCCCGCGTGTCGTCATTGAAACCGGCAGTGTTATAGAAGCCGCAGGTCTCGGTCGTGGTCTCCCGGAACCGCTTGATGCCCTCATAGCTGTCGAAGAACCACCAGGGCGGGCCCAGCTTCAGCGCTGGATAGGCCCCGGCCAGCGGCGCCAGTTCGCGGCCATAAACCGTCTCGTCCAATGTGAACAGGATAACCGTCAGGTTCGGCTCCAGCCCCACCTCGTCGAGCAGCGGTTTGAGCGCGCCCACGTAATCCGTGCGGCCGGGGATGTCGAAGCCCATGTCCCGTCCGTGCTTCGCCGCGACCTGCGCCGAATGCCCGCGCCGCGAGCCCGCATGGATTTGCAGCGTCATGCCATCGTCGAGGCTCATCCGCGCCATTTCCGTCAGCATCTGGCCGCGGAACAGATCCGCCTCCTCCGCCGAGCATTCGCCCTTCAGCGCCTTGGCAAACAGGGCCGCCGCGTCCGCTTTCCCAAGGTTCGCCGTCCGGGCCGTGGCATGGCCGTGGTCGGAGGCCACCGCGCCGCCATGCTCCTGGAAATAGGCCCGCCGCGCCCGGTGCGCCGCCAGGTAGCCGTCCCAGGTGGTCGCATCCTCGCCGGTCAGATCCGAGAGTTTGCCGATATTGTCCGCAAAGCCCTCAAATTCCGGGTCCACAACCGCATCGGGCCGGTAGGTTGTGACAACATTGCCGGACCAGCCGCTTTCCTTAATCGCCTTATGCCATTTCAGGTCATCCAGCGCGCCCTCGGTCGTGGCCAGAACCTCGATGTTGAAGCGTTCAAACAGCGCCCGCGGCCGGAACTCCTCCGTCGCCAGCTTCGCGTCGATATGGTCGTAATACATGTCCGCCGTGTCCGCGCTCAAACGCTCGGTGAGGCCGAACAGATGCTCGAAGGAGTGGTCGAGCCACATGCCCGATGGCGTGCCGCGGAACAGGTGCTTGTGTTCCGCAAACCGCCGCCAGATCGCGCGCGGATCGGTCTCCGTCTCACCGCCATCGATGCGCGGAATGCCCAGATCGGTCATCGGCACGCCCTGGCTCGTCAGCATCCGAAACACGTAATGGTCGGGGATCACGAACAGCTCCGCCGGGTTGGGAAAACGGCCGTTTTCCGCAAACCAGCGCGGGTCGCAATGCCCGTGCGGGCTGATGATCGGCACGCCTTCCAGACTGTTGAACAGCCTGCGCGCAATCCCCCGCGTCGCGGGGTCGGTGGGAAACAGACGATGTGGATCGGTCAGGGACATTGGTCACCTTTATTCAGTGTTTTCATTGTTGATTGAACGGCCACCCGTCGCGGCCCTCCTCCGGAATGGCCGCACTTTAGGCATGTAAGCCCACGGGGGGCAACCACCCGTAATGCGAGCGTTTTCCCGTGCCTCGCCGGGTATGGGGCAAAGGTCCCGCAACCCTCCCGGCGTGTCGGCACGACACGCCATGCCCGACTTTCCCCCCGGGAGGGCATCCCCGACGACGGCCTTCGCTCAGCACGTCTGCGGGTTTGAGCGAAACGCGCTGGTCTCCCGGATCGGAGCCCTCCCAAAGTCGGGCATGGCGCGTCGCGCCTCGGGTCACGGCGGTGCATAAAAAAACGGCGGGCGCATGAAACGCCCGCCGTCGGTACTGATTACTCGGTAAAAACCGCTTACTTAGCCAACGGCCTCGCCGTCCTCGCGCCATACGGCGATGACGGAGGAGCGGGGTTTGCCCTCACCGTCCGGCCAGGAACCGCCGGGGTGCTGGATGCCGACGAAGGCAACTTTCTTGTCCAGTGACCAGCACAGGCCTGTTACCTCGGCACCGTAAGGCGCGGTCAGGAAGCGGGCGATCTCACCGGTTTCGGTGTTGCCGGCCAGCATCTGGTTGTTGCCCTGACCGGCGAACTCACCCTCGTTGGAGTAGTCGCCATCGGTCTGGATCCACAGCGTGCCCCTGGTGTCGAAGATCATGCCGTCGGGGGAGTTGAACATGTTGCCCGGCGTCACGTTGTCCGAACCGGCATAGGCGTTGTCATAAACCTCAGGGTTGCCGGCCATGACATAGAGATCCCAGGTGAAATCAACCGTGCCGTGATCATCGTTTTCCGGGCGCCAGCGCACGATCTGACCGAAATTGTTGGTCTCACGCGGGTTCGGGCCGCCCACCGGGGTCTCGTCGCCGCCGGCATTGGGGGCAACGCCACGGTTTTTGTTGTTGGTCAGCGCGCAGTAGGCCTCGGCCTTCAGCGGGTTCACGGCAATCCACTCGGGACGGTCCATGGTGGTCGCACCAACCTTCGAGCCGGCAATACGGGCATGCACCAGCAGATCAGCCAGCTCCATGCCGGTGGACTCCGGGGTCAGGGCCAGCCACTCGCCGGTCTGGTCCTCGTTGAACTTCGCCACGTAGAGCGTGCCGTCGGACAGAAGGCCATCGGTCGGCTGACCCTCGGCCCAGGTGCCGTTCGAGACATACTTGTACATGAACTCGCCACGCTCGTCGTCGCCCATATAGACCACGATCCGGCCATCGGCGGCCTGGGTCATGGCGGCGTTTTCGTGCTTGAAACGGCCCAGAGCGGTGTGCTTGACCGGGGTGCTTTCCGGGTCGGACGGGTCGATTTCAGTTACCCAGCCGTGGCGGTTCGGCTCGTTGGGCTCTTTCGACAGGTCATAGCGCTCATCAAATTTCTCGTAGGCGTAACGGCCCTCGGCACCGATGCCGTAGCGCACGAAACCGTCGGTCTCGCCATACTCGCCGGTCGCACCGAAATAGCCGTTGAAGTTTTCCTCACATGTCAGATAGGTGCCCCAGAGCGTCCGGCCGGAACCACAGTTGTTCATGGTGCCCTTGGGCGACACGCCTTCCGGATCGGCATTGGTTTTCATGAGGTCGGACCCGGCGGCGGGGCCGTCCATGGTCATCTGTGTCTCATGGGTGATGCGGCGGTTGTAGGGGCTGTCCTTGACCACCTCGTAACCGTTGCCGTTATCGGCAATTTCCATCACCGTCACACCCTGCATGTTCTTCAGCAGGGTCACCTCGTCGGCGTTTTTCGGCATGCCCTCGCTGTCGGCGGGCAGGTTGATCTTCGGGTTCACGTATTCGGAGTTGATCGTGATGATCTCCTTGCCGTCCACGTCGAACAGTTCCATGCCGTCGGTGTTCTCACCGAAGACCTTGTCGGACATCTCAACCGGCACGCCGGTTTCCGGGGAATAGGCGCCCTCGGCCTCGGAGAACAGCGCGTCGCCCCAGCGGACCATCGGTTTCCACTGGTAACCCTCGGGGACGTGGATATCGAAATCGGTGGCGGTGCCGATCGGCTCAAACGCGAAGCCCGCTGACTGGGCCTGGGCGGAGGTGGCGGAGCCAAGAACGCCGGATCCGAAAACCATCGCACCCGAACCGAAGGCCACGGCACCGCCGAGGAAACCACGGCGGGACAGAGCCGCTTCGACAACCCGGTCAAAATCATTCTCGGCAGGGCGGGGGTCGCGCAGTTCGTCAAACTCGTCCCATGACAGGTCCGTGGTTGATTTGATATCCATAGTCCTCAATCCTCGCTAACAGCTGTTTGGCTGGGTGCCCCGCTGGGCAATCCATTCGTTCACAGCCCATTAACCATTCTGTTTGTCGTTTCCGTGACAGTGAGCGGAATTGACGCAGGAAATTTGCCGCGTAGCACACGATTTTTCGCAACAGCAGCGGGCCGCACGGGGCGGAACGCGAACAATTGATGTCGCAAGTCATTCAATTTCAAACTAAAATCCGGATACTTGGTGCTCCCCTGATAACTCAAATTAAACCGCCCAGCCCCTATATCCCACGCAGCCAGGAATTGGGGTTCTCGAATATGCGACACGACAGGTTCGCGATTGGCACAGGTTTGACGGCCCGCAGTCATGCGGCTGTCACACGCGTCTGTCCCGTCCGTTTGCACGGTAAGGTGAAGGCGGAATAGGGCATGCTGGCGGGGCTGAAGGCAAAGATCACGGGGATCCGCAGGTCCCTGGGCGGCAGGGTGATGATCCTGCTGGCCGGTGTGCTGTTTGCGGCCTTCGCCTACATGATCTGCATTGGTGTCTGGGCCGAATACCGGCACACCACCGACGTGGTCCGCAAATCCGACATGAACCAGACGCTGATCGTCGCGCAGCAGGCCCGTCACGGCATTCAGCGCCGCGATGCATACTATCTCGAAAACGTCCTCTACGATTTTGTTTACAAACAGGACCAGCGCGACGGCCATGGCGCCAGAATTTCCTCCATCATCGTACAAACCAATGATGGCGAGGTTCTGAGACGCTACCGTACCGCCCAGGCCGCGAGCCTTGAGCCCGGCCTTCTCGACGAACTGGCGACCAGCGCCGCCGAACGCGGCGAAACGGTCGAAACGCATTCCGGCCCGCACCAGTTCATTGCCGTTCCGGTAAAGGCCCTTGTGGGTGGCCGTGTCGTGGGCTCGGTCGCCATTGCCTGGGATGAGAGCCAGGCCATCAACCGGCTCTTCGATCACGCCCTGCGGATGGGTGTGATTGGCACCGCGTCGGCACTTGTCGTCATTCTGTACCTGATGATGACCATCCGGCGTGTCGTGGTGCAGCCGATTGTAACGCTCGCCGACAGCATGGTCAGCCGGTGCGTCACCACCGGGGGCGTGGACCTTCCTGAAGAGCTTCTTGAGCGCCCCGACGAAATCGGACAGCTGGCCCGGCGCTACAAATGCCTTATGGAGGATCTTGCGCAGGCCCGGCTGGAGCTTGAGGCCCGTTCCGAGGCGGAGATCCAGAAACGCAACAGCCGCCTGGATGCCGCGCTGAACAACATGTCCCAGGGGCTGTGCCTGTTCGACCGGGATTTCAACCTGATCATCTGCAACGACCGTTTCATTGAGATGTACCGGCTCGACCCTTCCGTCGCGGAGCATGGCACGTCGCTGGAACGGATCGTCCGGGCCATGATCGGCACGGGCGCCTTCCGGGACGCCACGGTTGCCATGCTGCTGGACCGGTATCAGCGCGCCGCGTTCATGGGCCGCGAAAGCACGCTTCAGGATGATCTCTCCAACGGCCAGACCATCTCAATTCACATCTCGCCGCGCAACGAGGAAGGCTGGGTCGTGACCTTCGAGGACGTGACCGAGCGCCGCGCGGCCGAGGCCAAAATCGAATACATGGCCCGCTATGACGACCTCACCGGTCTGCCCAACCGCGCCAGCTTCCGCACGGAACTTGGTAATGCGCTCAAGGGCGTTGAGCGGGGCGGCGAACTGGCCGTGTTCTGTCTCGATCTCGACCAGTTTAAACCGGTCAATGACACGCTCGGCCATCCGGTTGGCGACAAGCTTCTGAAATCCGTGGCCGACCGTCTGCGCGGCACACTGCGCGAGACCGATATCGTCGCCCGGCTTGGGGGCGATGAGTTTGCGGTCATCATGAAGGATTTCGGCGACGGTCTGACGCCGGCAGCACTCGCAATGCGCATAATAGACACGCTTGGCGAGCCATACGTGCTGGAGGGCCATCAGGTCGTGATCGGTTCCAGCATCGGGATAGCCCATGCGCCACAGGACGCGAATGACGCCGACACGCTTGTCAAAATGGCCGACCTCGCGCTCTATCGTGCAAAGGGGGACGGGCGCGGCGTCTACCGTTTCTTCGAGGCGGGCATGGACGAGCGGATGCAGGAACGCCGCACCCTGGAGATCGACCTGCGCGCCGCGCTCGCCAATGGCGAGTTCGTGGTCGAGTACCAGCCCATCGTGAATATCGAAACCAGCCGGGTCAGCTGTTTTGAGACGCTCATCCGCTGGAACCATCCGCAGCGTGGCCGCATCGCGCCCGACGATTTCATCCCGGTCGCCGAGGACACCGGTCTGATCACGCAGATCGGATCCTGGGTTCTGATGCAGGCCTGCATGGACGCCAAAACCTGGCCGGAGGACATCCGCGTCGCCGTCAACCTCTCGCCCATGCAGTTCCGCGACGAGGACCTGGTGATGGACGTGGTCATGGCGCTCAACCGCTCAGGCCTGGAGCCGCACCGGCTTGAACTGGAAATAACCGAGACCGTCCTGCTTCAGGACACCGAGACCACGACCGGCATCCTGCACCGCATCCGCGAGCTTGGCGTGCGCATCTCGATGGACGATTTTGGCACCGGCTACTGCTCGCTCAGCTATCTTCAGAAATTCCCGCTCGACAAGATCAAGATCGACAAGTCCTTCGTCGACGACATTGCCGTCGCACCCGACGCCGCCGCCATCATCCGCGCCATTACGGGTCTCGGCGCAAGCCTTGGCATGAGCACCACCGCCGAGGGTGTTGAGACCGACCGCCAGCTTCAGCGTCTGCGCGACGAGGGCTGCACCGAGGTTCAGGGTTTCTACTTCAGCCAGTCCGTACCGCGCGACTCCGTCGCCGAGCTTCTGGACACCATTCACAAGGACGATCCCGGCGCGAACGACAGCGGACCGCCCAACAAAAACCGCTCGGCCTGAGGACATAAGGTGCGGGGCAAAACCCCGTGCAAATTCGGCCATTTTGGCGGGTTGTTGACCCCAAAAGTACAAAACCCCCAGCAATCTGTGCCATTTGACTCACAATCTGTGCCACTTTTCTGCGCATCTGTGCCACCTGGGCACCCAAAACGCACTTCGCACGACCGTGAGTGACGTATTGACGCAGCCGGTTACATCCCCAAACTCCATCCCAAACGTGGAGGATTGGAATGACGCTACAACAGGTGGGTGAGGAACAGTGGGTCGAGAGGTTTCCGGGCCTGTCGCGGCTTGATCCGGAGACGAAAAAACTGCTTCTGGACCGCAGCGCGGTGCTTGACGTGCCGGGGGGTACGGTGATCTTCGGTCCCGGTAACTCCCCGGAAAACATGCTTTTTCTGCTCGACGGCACCGTCCGGGTGCAGCAGGTCTCCGACACCGGCCATGAGATCGTGCTCTACCGCATCCAGGCCGGGCAGAGCTGCGTTCTGACCACCGCCTGTCTGCTGGCCTATGAGGACTATTCCGCCGAAGGCATCGCCGAGACCGACGTACGCGCCGCCGCCGTGCCCCGCGCCGTGTTCGACGACCTCGTGGCCCGCTCGGAACCCTTCCGAAGCTTTGTTTTTGCTGCATTTTCCCGCCGCATCACCGACCTCTTCCGCATGATCGACGAGGTCGCTTTCCAGCGTCTCGACGTCCGTCTGGCCGACAAACTGGTCACCCTTTCCAACGGCTCCGACACCATCGCGATCACCCACCAGAAGCTCTCCGTCGAGCTCGGCACCGCCCGCGAGGTGATCTCCCGTCAGCTTCAGGAATTCCAGCGCCGCGGCTGGATCGAACAGAGCCGCGGAAAGGTGACTTTGACCGACCGGGCGAAGCTTGAAAAACTGGCCACGCACGGCTCCTGACGGTTTTCGCGGGCTTTGGTGACATCGTCACCGACCATTGCGGACGGGATATGCCATAAAGGCATCATCAAACAGTGCGGGTGAACCCGCGGGGAAGGAATTATGGAGACGGTTTTTACACCTTTTCAGTCACTTGGCGGCGGTATGCTGATCGGATTCGCTGCCGTTCTGCTGATGGCATTTCTGGGAAGAATCATGGGGGCCACGGGCATTCTGGCCGGGTTGATACAGCCTGACAGCGGCTCCGAATTCGCCTGGCGCGCCGCGCTTGTGGCCGGCATGGTGACCGGTCCGCTCGCCGTGCTGTGGGTCACCGGATCCATGCCCGCCGTGCAGGTGCCGCTCTCGGTCGCGATGCTGATTATCGGTGGATTTCTGGTGGGCATCGGCGTGACATACGGCTCCGGCTGTACCTCCGGCCACGGGGTTTGCGGCCTTGCACGCCTGTCGCCGCGTTCGGCGGTGGCGGTTGTGACCTTCATGCTGACCACCGGTGTCACGGTGTTTGTCGTGCGCCATGTGTTGGGGGGCTGAGCCATGCGTTTGATTGCAAGTTACGTCATCGGCCTGATTTTCGGGGTGGGCATTGCGGTTTCCGGCATGATCAACCCCGCGAAAGTGCTGAACTTTTTTGACGTCGCCGGAAGCTGGGATCCCAGCCTTGTCTTTGTGATGGGCGGTGCCCTGGTGGTAACGTGGGCCGGCTACCGGTTTGTTCTAAAGCGTCCCGCCCCGGTGCTGGGATCGTCATTCTCGCTGCCGACGCGCCGGGATATCGACCTGCCACTGGTGGGCGGATCGGCCCTGTTTGGGATCGGCTGGGGCATTGCCGGTTTCTGTCCGGGTGCGGCCCTGCCGGCGCTTGGCACCGGTCATCCGGGCGTCTGGATTTTTATGGTTTCACTTGTCGCGGGCATTTTTGCGGCGCGGGCCATCCGTGCGCGCACGTCGGAGCCCAATGCGGTTTCGCAGAACTGAGGGAGGAGGTTAAAAATGACATATCCTGTGGACATGACCGTCAAACCGGACGTTTCGGCGCATTTTGACGAGGCGACCAACACCATCAGCTATATCGTGAAGGACCCGTCCAGCGATCACTGCGCCATCGTGGACAGCGTGATGGACATCGACTATGCGGCCGGCCGGATCACCTATGACCATGCCGACGCGCTGATCGCGGAGGTTGAAAAACGCGGCCTGACTCTCGACTGGATCATCGAGACGCATGTGCATGCCGACCACCTGAGCGCCGCGCCCTACATCCAGCAGAAACTGGGCGGTAAAATCGGGGTCGGTGACAAGATCATGGTGGTACAGAACACTTTCGGGAAGGTGTTCAACGAGGGCACGGAATTCCAGCGTGACGGGTCGCAGTTCGACGCCCTTTTCAAGGACGGCGACACCTATCAGATTGGAAACATGCAGGCTTTCGCGATCTACACGCCGGGCCACACGCCCGCCTGCATGGTGCATGTGATGGGGGATGCGGCCTTTGTGGGGGACACGCTGTTCATGCCCGACGGCGGGTCGGCGCGGGCGGATTTCCCCGGTGGTGATGCGGCGCAACTCTATGACAGCATTCAGAAGGTTCTGAGCCTGCCGGATGAGATGCGGCTCTTCATGTGTCACGATTACGGACCCAACGGGCGGGACATTCAGTGGGAGACCACGGTGGCCGATGAGAAGGCGCACAACATCCATGTGGGCGGCGGCAAAACCCGTGAGGAGTTTGTAAAATTCCGCACCGAGCGGGACGCGCAGCTCGACATGCCGAAGCTCATCATCCCGTCGCTCCAGGTGAACATGCGCGCAGGTAACGTTCCGAAGGATAAAGACGGCAATCCGATGCTGAAGGTTCCTGTGAACGCTCTCTGAAGCCTCGAACGCCCCGTCAGGTCCGCAGGGGAACCCCGAGAATCTCGCGAGCCTGCTCCCACGTGGCGACGGGGCGCTCATATTTCTCACACAGATCCGCCGCGCGTTTGACCAGCGCGGCGTTGGACGGCGCCAGGGTCTCGCGGTCAAGACGCATGTTGTCCTCGAGCCCCGTGCGGGTGTGACCGCCGGCGGCGATGGCCCATTCGTTGACAAGGATCTGGCCCGGTCCCACGCCCGCCGCGCACCAGTTGGCGTCCGGCGCACGGGTTTTCATGATCGAGACGTAGAAGTCGAAGACTTCCCTGTCCACCGGCATGGCGTTTTTTACGCCCATCACGAACTGGACATAGAGTTTGCCGTAGAGCACGCCCTCGCCATGCAGGCGGATGGCCTGGATGATGTGGCTGAGGTCGAACGCCTCGATCTCCGGCGTGACCTGGTGCGTGCGCATTTCGCTGGCGAGCCAGGAGACGAGATCGGGGCTGTTTTCATAGACCCGCGTGGGGAAGTTGTTGGAGCCCACCGAGAGCGATGCCATGTCCGGTTTCAGGGGCAGCATGCCGCCGCGCTCGTGACCGGCGCCGGAGCGTCCGCCGGTGGACAGCTGCACGATCATGCCGGGGCAGTGTTTCTCGATACCCTCCTTGAGCAGCGCGAATTTCTCCGGGTCAGAGGTCGGTGTCTCATCGGCGTTGCGCACGTGGCAGTGGGCGATGCTGGCACCGGCCTCAAACGCCTCATGGGTGCTTTCGATCTGTTCGGGGATCGTGACCGGCACGGCAGGGTTGTTGGCCTTGGTGGGCACGGAGCCGGTGATGGCCACACAGATGATGCAGGGGTTGGTCATTGGCGGCCTCCGCGCTCAGATATCGAAGAAAACGGTCTCATTCTCACCCTGTAGCCGGATGTCGAAGCGGTACACAACCTTACCGTCTTTTTCGCTGCGGTTTGCAATGATCGTTTTGCGCCTGGATTCCCATTCGATGAGGTTGATTACGGGGTCGGCGGCGTTCGCCTCAGCCTCATCATCGAAATAGATGCGGGTGTTCAGCCCGATATTGATGCCGCGCGCGACGATCCAGAGGTTGATATGCGGGGCCATTGGCCGGCCGGAGCGGCCCATTACCGCGCCGGGTTTGACCGTGTCGAAAAACCACTCGCCGGTGTTGAAGTCGGAGATGACGCGGCCCCAGCCGCGAAAGCCGTCCTCCACCTCGCCCGGGTGTTCGGGATGGGCGTAGATGCCGCTGGCATTGGCCTGCCAGACCTCGAGCATCACGTCCTTCACCGGCGCGCCGATGCCGTCGGTCACCACGCCCTCGACGCGGATGCGCTCGCCCGCCGCGTTGGGACCGGCGATGTCCTTGCCCAGTTCGGTTTTGTAGATGTCAAAGCCCGCGGCCCCGGGCGCCAGGCCGATATGCACGTAGGGACCCGCGGTCTGGGACGGGGTTTCCTTAAGGTAGTCGAGGTGCTGCGCCATCAGTTGCCCTCCAACCGGTTTTCAAAGAGCGTGGAGCGGCGGCCGCGCAGGACGATGTCGAACCGCCAGGCCATGGTGTCGAGCGGGATGGTGGCGTTCATGTCCAGCACGGCTACGAGGCTCTGCACCGCCTCCGGGTTGGGGATGGCGTTGAGGATCGGGCATTTGGGGATGAGCGGGTCGCCCTCGAAATAGAGCTGCGTGATCAGCCGCTGCGCGAAGCCGGTGCCAAAGACCGAGATGTGGATATGGGCGGGCCGCCAGTTGTTGACCCAGTTGCGCCACGGGTAGGCGCCGGGTTTGACGGTGCGGAAATAGTAATAGCCGTTTTCATCCGTCAGGGTCCGGCCGCAGCCGCCGAAATTGGGGTCGATGGGGGCGAGATAGGTGTCCTTCCGGTGGCGGTAGCGCCCGCCCGCATTGGCCTGCCAGGCTTCCACCAGGGTGTTGGGGACGGGGCGGCGGTTTTCGTCCAGAACTTGCCCGTGGACGATGATGCGCTCGCCGATGGCGGCCTCGCCGGGCCGGGCGTAATTGTGGATCAGGTCGCGGTCCATCGGGTCGATGTCGTCATGGCCGAAGACCGGACCGGTGATTTCACTGGCGGAGTTCTGCAGCGAGAGCAGCGCGTGTTTCGGAGCCCGCGCGACGCTGGTCTTGTAGTCGGGGGTGAGGGCCGGCGGGTGCCATTCCCGGTCGCGCTGGTAAAATTCGCCCTTATACGTCATCGCCGGACCCGCCTTTCCTACTCCCGTCCGTGTCCGCGCCGCCGCTTTCCATTTCCGCATAGGTGGCTTTGGCGAGTTTGAGCGCGTGGTTTGCCTTGGGGACGCCCGCATAGATCGCGACGTGCTGGAAGGTCTCGATCACGTCCTGTTTCGTGGCACCGGTGCGGGCGGTTGCGCGGATATGCATGGGGATCTCGTCGAAATTGCCGCAGGCCGCGAGCAGGGCGAGGGTCAGCATGGAGCGTTCGCGCCGGGTGATGCCGTCGTCGGACCAGACGGTGCCCCAGGCGCCTTCGGTGATGAGGGTCTGGAAGGCCTCGTCGAGGGGCGTTTTGGCGGCATCGGCGCGGTCCACATGGGCGTCGCCCAGAACGGCGCGGCGGGTTTCCATGCCCCTATCATAACGGTCGGTCACGGGCGCACCTCTTCGATGAAATCGCTGATGATGTTGGCATAGTGCTCCGGCGCCTCGACGCAGGGCAGATGGCCGACGCCGGGGATCTCAGTGAATTTTGAGCCGGTCACGAGTGCGGTGGTTTCCGCCACCAGTTCGGGTGGGGTGGCGAGGTCGAGGGTGCCTGCGATGCCCAGCACGGGCAGGCGCAGGCGGGAGGTGCTTTCAGCCAGGTCCGCGGAGGCCACCGCCGCGCAGCAGGCGGCGTAGCCGGCGGGCGGGGTGCCGGAGAGCATGTTGCGCCACATGATCAGTTCGTCTTTCTCAAGGAATTCAGGGCTGAACCAGCGGTCCATGACACCATCCGCAAGGGCCTCGATGCCGCCGGTCTGGACGGTGTCGATGCGCTCCTGCCACATCTCCAGCGTGCCGATTTTGGCAGCGGTGTTTGAGAAAACGGCGGCGCGGACTAGGTCGGGTCGGCTGGCCGCGAGGGCCTGGGCGATCATGCCGCCGATGGAGAGACCCACAAAGAGGCAGGGCCCGGCATTGATGTGGTCGAGCAGTTCGGCGGTGTCGCCGGCCAGGTCGCCGATGCTGTAGGGGCCAGGCGGCCGGGAGGACAGGCCGTGGCCGCGCTTGTCGAAGCGGATCAGGCGCAGGTCGGGGGGCAGGAGGTCGATGATGCCGTCCCAGAGCCGGAGATCGGTGCCGAGGGAATTGGCGAACACGACCGGCATCCCCTGCGGGTCGCCATCCTCGCGCCAGTGCAGCGCGGCCTCCGTTCCCCTGAAAATGCGCATTACGTGGGCCGTCCGGTGTGTGCGTCAGCGGAACGGACCGGGCCGCGAATGGCGTGCGGCGGATGGCCAGGATTGGCGGCCTTTGTTTTCATGTGGCGTTTCTCCCTGTCGTCCATATTGATATATCCAGGCGATAATTTAAAAGGATAAATTGCTGCGTCCGATCATCGAATTTGGAGACCGCACGATGGATCGTCGCATCTGGTTTCGCCACATTCAGTGCTTTAAGCGGCGTGCGCGGGAGCGTGGCCCGGCGGGTCGGCGTTGAGATGGCATTGGAAGGAAGCGGGATGACAGGGGTTTCGAGGATCGCAGCCATGGTGCTGGCCACGTCGCTGATGGCGACGGGGGCGGGTGCGAGGGATCTGCGGGTGGCGCCGGGCGTGCCGGACGACCATCCGGCCCATTACATGTATGAGCGGTTCGCGGAGTACCTGGAGGAGGCGTCAGGCGGCACGATGGCGGCGGTCATCCTCGACCGTGATGAGGTCGCCATGCCGCAGATGATGGACGCCTTGCAGACCAATCTCATTGATATTGGAAACTTCCCGCCGCAGCGGTTCCCGAAAGGGATGGAGAGCACCATCATGCCCGCGGACCTGGCGCTGATGGGGAAGAACCCGTATGCGATGGCGCTGGCGATGACGGAGTATGTCGTCACCTGCAAACCGTGCCAGAAGGAGTTTTCCAGGGCTGGGCTTGTGTATCTCGGGTCCGGGTCGTCGGGCGTCTATGGTCTCTTGACCACCACGCCGGTCGGGACGGCGCAGGACCTGGAGGGGCTGAAGCTGCGCGCGGAAACCGCGCCCCACGCCAGGTGGGCGGAGAACTTCGGTGCGGAGCCGGTGGAGCTTCCCGATGGCGCGGTGTTTCAGGCCATGTCGCGGGGCGTCATTGACGGGACGATCGCGCGGAGTGTGGATCTGGATCTGTACCGGTTTTTTGATGTTGTGGATCATGTGACGCTGCTGCCTCTGGGGCTGCTTTACGTGACGTCGAATTTCACGGTGGCGCGGCCCGCATGGGAGGCGCTGACCGAGGAGGAGCGGGCGTTCCTGACCGGCGCGACGGCGCGGGCCAATTTGGACCTGACAACCCGCTGGGCGGAGGAATTGCCGATGGAGGTTGCGATGACCCTGATGGAGAAGGGTGTGGAGGCGATTGAGCCCGATCCGACACTGCACGAGGCGTCGGAGGCTTTCATCCGTGCGGATACGGCGGCGCGTGTGGCGCAGGGCGGGGCGGCGGCCGAACGGTTCGTTGAGCTGGTCGAAAAATGGACGGGGATTGTATATGAGGCCCGTGGGGACCTCGACGCATTGACCGCAGCGGCCGATGCGGAAATTTGGAGTAAGGTTGACTGGTCAACCTATGGTGGTTGACGGGCCGCGGCCCGTCCCAGTTCAGGTTTTGAGACCGGGCAGGGCTTTTCTCACCCATCCACCGCGTTGAACGTGGCCTGCGCCACCTGAACTTCCGCAGGCTTTGGCGGGCTGTTTGGGCCACGAGAGCAGCATCTCGTGAATTTCCCGAACGATGTCGCCGCGTCTTCTGCGGGTTTCCTGGTCTTTCTGACCTTCCGGGTCGCTGAAATTATCAGGCAACATGGAAAGCGTTTCTCCCCTCTTTAAAGGTTTCAACGGAATGGTTTCCCAATGTTGCACTCACTACCGGGAAAAGCATGTCCATTTCACTGATACACTAGTCTACCATACAAAAGTGTATTGAGTTCGTCATATGTTTTCTGGGTTAACGTAGGGTCCAATGCGGTAATATTTTGGTGCGGATGGCCCGGCTGTGGCACTGAAAGCTCAGGGCGGAACCCGGAAGTCTCAATAATCGGGCGCAGCGTGGTTGATGGCGGCCTGATTGCTCACGGGACAGTGCGTTTTTTAGGCGGGCACTTCAGGTGATTCGCCTCCTGCTTTACGGAGAATGGTGCGTCGCCATGGCCAGCGCCGGCTGCGGATTGCAGTCGGCTGGCCCGCCTATCCGATCATGGTGTTGGGCAGGATAAGGGAGATTTGCGGGAAGGTGATCAGAACCGCGAGTGTCGCCAGCATCGCGATCCAGAACGGAATGACTCCGACAAAGATGTCCCCCAGCGGAACCTTCGGCGCAACGGATTTGACTATGAATACATTGAGACCGACAGGGGGCGAAATCAGGCCCATTTCCAGTGTCAGTACAACCAGAACGCCAAACCAGACCGGATCAATGCCAAGTTCAACGATCACCGGGAAGAAGATCGGCAGCGTTAGGACCAGCATCGCGAAGCCCTCAAGGAAGCAGCCGAGCACGAGGTAGATCACCAGGATCATCACCAAAGTTCCCGTCGCGGGAAGGCCGAGGCCGACGATCTGCTCCCCGATAGCGGAGGGGATGTGGCTTAGTGCGAGAAACGGATTAATCATGTGTGCGGCGATCAGGATCAGCATGACGGTGGCGGTGGTGACCACGCTGTCGCGGGTGGATTTCCACAGGATGGCGAAGGTCAGCGTGCGGATCAGGACGCCGTAGAGGATCACCAGGCCCGCGCCCACCCCCGCGGCCTCCACCGGTGAGAAAAACCCGCCATACATGCCGCCGATGGTCAGGAATATGATCACGAGAACCGGCAGCGTGCCGAGCATGGCCCGTCGTTTCTCCCGCAGGGTGGTCGCGGGGCCGCTTGGGCCGAGGTCGGGCCGGATGGTGCAGATGATCGTAACGGCGATCAGGAAGGCCAGGAGCAGCAGGAGGCCGGGCAGAACGCCGCCAAGGAACAGCCGCCCGATGCTCTGCTCGGTCAGGATCGCGTAGATGACGAAGCCGGTGGAGGGCGGGATCAGGATGCCGAGCGTGCCCCCGGCGGCCACGACGCCGGTTGCCAGCCGCCGGTCGTAGTGGAACCGGTCCATTTCCGCGAGCGAGACCTTGCCCATCGTCAGTGCGGAGGCCACGGAGGACCCGGCAAGTGCCGCAAACCCGCCGCACCCGATGACAGTGGCGGAGGCCAGTCCGCCCCGGACCTGGCCCACAATGGCGTAGGCCGCGTCGTAGAGCCGCCGGCTCATGCCGGTGGCGCTGGCCACATTGCCCATGAGGATGAAGAGCGGCACCACGACCAGTTCCGGGGAGGAGGCGAGGGTGAAAGTCTCCGAAGCCATCAGCCCCATGGCCGCGTTCCAGCCGTTCAGGGCCCAGATGCCGGCGAAGCCCACCGCGAACATGGCGAAGGCCACCGGGATGCGGATGAGCAGGAGGATGAAGAGTACGACAATTCCCAGCGTGCCGACCGCTCCGGCACTCAAGTCAGGCTCTCCGTGCCGGTGTCGTCATGGATGTTGCGGCCGGTGAACGTCAGCTCAACCGCCCGCAGCAGCATTGCTAAAGCCGTCAGCAGGGCAAAGCCCGACAGTGCCCACTGGAACCAGGCCTTGGGCAGCTGGATGAGGTTGGTGGAGAGATTCAGCATCTGCGACAGACGGGAGCTTTCCAGCACCGCCCAGGCAATGGTCAGGAAGACCACGGCGCCGAGCAGGGCGGAGAGGATATTTATGATGCGGTTCATGCGGTCGGACATTTTGCCCTGGAACAGATCCACCGCGATATGGCCCCCGCGCCGGTCGCAGGCGGCCATCCCGCCGAAGACGAGGATCACCATGGTCATGGTCACGTAATCCTGTGAGCCGTAGAGCGGAACGCCGAAGGCGCGGCCAATTACGTCCACCAGGATGATGGCGACCTCGATCAGCAGGGCAAAGGACCCCAGTATGGCGGACAGGCCAATCAGCCTGTCCGCGATGTTGCGAACCGCATTCATGTGGTTATTCGCCGCGCAACGCACTCAGGGTTGCGGCGCCGTCATGGGTCTCGACATAGGCGTTCACCACATCCGCGACCGCATCGGAAAAGGCCGCGATCTCCCCGTCAGTCAGCTCAATGATGACGTTGTCGCCCGCATCCCTGGAAACCTTTGTGGCCGCATCGGCGGTGGCAAGCCAGGCTTCCTCGGCGCTGCGGGAGAGCGGGATGCCGGAGGCCGCGTCGATGGCGGCCCGGTGGTCGTCGGACAGGGCGTTGTACACGTTCTCATTCAGCACGGTGTAGAACACCAGCCGTCCCAGCGGCGCGCCATATGTGTAGCTGTTGGCGACCTCCTCAAGTTTGAAGTCGGTCAGAGTGGAGGAGCCGGTGAACACGCCGTCGATCAGACCGGTCTGGAGCGCGTTATAAACCTGGCTGATTGGCATCTGAACCGGGGTGGCACCCAGAGCCGTTGCCACATCGGCGGCGGTTGCGCCCGCCACGCGGATTTTCAGACCGGCGAGATCTTCCGGTTTCCGGATCTCGTGGTCTTTCATGATCATGATGTTGGGCTCGGACGACCACAGGGCCAGCGGCACGGTCCCGGGAAACTCGTCCGCGAGGTTGTCCTCATAGGCGTTCCACAGTGCCTCATAGCCGGGCGCGTCGACCGGAATGGCGCCGGGCAGTTCGGCAATCATGGTTTTGGGAAACTGCGACGAGGTGTATCCGGGCAGACCCCAGGCCATGTCGGTCACACCCTGCAGCACGCGGACATACTGTTCCGCCGGGCCCGCGCCGAGCTCACCGCCGTGATAGCCGCGTACCGTCAATTCGCCATCGGTGGCCGCGCTGACCTCCGCGTTGAGCTTTTCGATGACGGATGCGTTGATGGTGTGGAACGGTGGTGTAAAGTTGGCAAACTTGAGTTCGGCGGCGGACGTCATTGTCCCCAGCGCAGCGGCGGCAATCGCCGCCAGAAAGATCTTCCCCATTTTCTCACTCCCTTTCGTAGTACCCCCTGAAACAGGAGGGACATTAACCTTAAGGCGTCACATGCCAATGAACTTTTTTGATTAATGTTAACGACGAATTGGAGGGAATGTGTGGGCGACCCCTTTAGTTCCTGGGTTCTGGTCATGGAATGGGCGGGATTACTGTTGTTTTTTCGCGCCGTGGGCGATGGTTGGACAAGCCAGTAGCGTCAATTAATATTACTAATATTTTAAGGTTGCCGCGCCGACCCCGTTGACGGAGCCGGCGCGGCGGGTTTTGATATCAGTTGTCGGCGCAGAAGCCGGGATCCTCGCCGTTGCAGACGTCGAGGCCGGTGAAGATCGGATCCTCAACCTCCTCGCCATTGATCAGCTGGATCATCACGTCCGGCGCGCGGTAGCCCATTTCGAAGGGACGCTGGCCGACCTGCGCATGGCTGCGGCCCTCGCGGAAGGCCTGGGTCTGCGGCGGCAGGGTGTCGCCCGCGATGATGATCAACTCGTTGCTCTCGAGTTTGTCCATCACCTGGTCCGTCACCTGGGTGTAGGCCTGCGGCGCGAACTGGGCCCAGCCGCCGATCAGGATGAAGGCGTCAAGGTCCGGGTTGGCGATGAAGGTGTCGGCCATCTGCTGGTTGGCGAGGTCGGCCTGGTCATTGGTGAAGACCGGGCAGCCCTCAACCTCGGTCCAGCCATTTTCGCCCGCCAGACGGTCGATGCCCTCGGCGCCTCCGGCAGTGTCCCGGAAGCCCTGGGCGCGGGCGTTGATGTTGTCAGCCGCCACGTTGCCAAGCTGCAGACAGACGGACCCGCCCTCGGGTTTCAGGGCCATGGCCTGTTCCGCCATGTATACGCCCATCAGGTAGTTGTCCGTGCCGAGATAGGTGGCGCGCAGATCGCGGTCGGCCTCAAGGAAATCCGCGTCAACCGTCATAACCGGCACATCCGGCGCGATGGAACGCACGCGATTGGCCATTGCGGGCGCATTTGAGGGCGAAATGGCGATGGCGGCGACACCACGGGTCAGAAGGTCGTCGACGATCTGAACCTCGCCCGCCTCATCCGCGGAGGAGGCCGGGCCGGTATAGATGCACTCGTATTCGCTGTCGGCGTTTTCCTCCATCCACTGCTGACAGCCGAGGTTGATCTGTTCGAAGAAGGGGTTGTCGAGGCCCTTGACCACGATGGCGAGGGTTTTCTTGTCCTGCGCCAGACCCGCGCCGGCGGAGAGGGCAAGAGCCGCACCCGCGGCCATGAGTATAATTTTGCGTTTCAATTCAGTCGCTCCCTAGGTTTATTCTTTGGTTTGTTTCCGTCACCCGCTGATCCGGATGCCGGCTGTTGCGTGGAACGCGTTTGCCGCGATTCTTGTTATCCACGCCCGCTCGATGTGATCCTCAAAAACGTCTCTGCGCGTCCCTGGCCGGTAGGCCCTGGGGCGCATGCGCGTGGTTGATGTGTCAGGTCCGGTGTTTGAAAGGCTCCTCCTGTTCGTGGGATGGCCGGTGCGCGATGTGATGGTGCTGCCGGATCATCCGCATTTTCTGACATCCGTTTGTGCGGGGTTCGGTGATGTGGCGGGTGGAAATGCGTTGCCGGGACGCAGCCGCGCCGGAACATTTTCGCCAGCTTTTCCGGTCGTTGCCGTTGAAAGCAGCACCATGATAGCCCCCGGTTAATGACTGAATAATATTTACTAATATTAATCCGTCAAGTATGTATGTGGTTACTGCTGAAGTATACATCCGCGACTTCGTTGAACCGGCCGCAAGTGCCGGGATACGCGGTCAGATGCGGCAAAAAAATATTGGGAGGGAAGATGTCACGATTGAAACTGATCGGGCTGTCCAAGCATTTTGGCGCGATCCAGGCCCTGCAGGACGTGTCCCTGGAGGTCGCGCCTGGCGAGGTGCTCGGTCTCATGGGAGACAACGGCGCGGGGAAATCCACACTTGTCAAAATCGTTGCCGGGAACTTTCACCCCAGCGAAGGTGAAATCCGCATAGATGACAAGGTGGTGGAATTTTCCAAACCGCTCGACGCGCAGCAGTCCGGGATCGAGGTCGTCTACCAGGACCTGGCCCTTTGTGACAATCTCTCGGCGGCCTCCAACGTGTTTCTGGGGCGTGAGCCCATGCGGAAATTTGGTCCGGTTTCCGTGATTGACTACAAGACCATGAGCGGGCGGGCGGCGGAGCTGTTCGCGCAGCTGAAATCCGAGACACGCCCGCGCGACCTGGTGCGGCGCATGTCCGGCGGCCAGCGCCAGGCGGTGGCGATTGCGCGCACGCTCCTGTCGGAGGCGAAGATCGTCATGATGGACGAGCCGACCGCGGCCATTTCCGTGCGCCAGGTGGCGGAGGTCCTCGACCTGATCCGCAGGCTTCGGGACCGGGGGATCAGCGTGATCCTGATCAGTCACAGGATGCCCGACGTGTTTTCCGTATGCGACCGGATTTCCGTGCTGCGTCGCGGCCATCTGGTGGCCAGCAAACCCACGGCCGCCAGTTCGCCCGAGGAGGTCACCGGCCTCATCACCGGCGCCATCGAGACCGCGTAAGAGGGAACGGACATGACATCCATTGAACAGGTCATCGGACACAGCCAGCACAAATCGGTGCTGTCCCGTATTCTCAACATTCAGGCCTTCTGGGTCTTTATCGCCGCGGTTCTTGCCTGCCTTGCGCTGACCTTCATGACGGATTCCTTCGCGACCGAGCGCAATCTCTTTAACGTCGCGCGGAACTTTGCCTTTGTGGCCATCATCGCGATTGGCATGACCGCCGTGATCGCGTCCGGGGGGATTGACCTTTCGGTCGGATCGACGGTTGTGCTCGCGGCGATGGTGATTTCGGTTCTGATGGAGGGGGGGAACTCGTTCCTTCTGTCGGCTATGGTGGCAATCCTGGCCGCGCTGCTGGTCGGGTTCGTGAACGGGATGCTGATTGCCTATGTGGGCATTCCGGCCTTCGTGGTGACTTTGGGCATGCTGTCGGCGGCGCGGTCACTGGCCATGGTGCTGTCGAATAACAAGATGATTTACGAGTTCGGGCCGGACCATGACCTTCTGCTGTGGATCGGCGGGGGATCGACATTTGGTCTGCCGCATCCTCTCTATGTGCTGCTGATCCTGACGCTGGTCATGAGCCTGGTGTTCCGCTGGGCGCGCTGGGGGCAGTATATTTTCGCCATCGGCGGCAATGAGCAGGCCGCGACCCTGACCGGTATTCCGGTGAAGCAGATCAAGGTGTCGATCTACATGTTTTCGGCCCTGACCGCGGGCATTGCCGGCATTCTGATGGCCGGATGGCTGGGCAGTGTGACCACGAACCTGGGCCAGGCGATGGAGCTGACCGTGATTGCCGCGGCGGTGATTGGCGGGGCCAACCTGGCCGGGGGTGAGGGCACGGCGGTGGGTGCGCTGATCGGGGCGCTGCTGATCGAGGTGATCCGAAACTCGCTCATTCTGCTCGGCATTTCGGCCTTCTGGCAGGGGATGTTCATCGGCTGTTTCATCATCATCGCCGTCACGTTTGACAGGATCCGGCGCATGCGGGCGAGCGACTAGATGCTTGACGCCGTCACACCGGTGGGGCAGGGGGCCTGCCAATGAGGACCAGTACCCGCTGACCGGACAGCACAGGGAGCGTTAGACCAGTATGCCAGCCGACCGCCGAATGCGCCCGACGATGATGGATGTGGCATCACACGCGGGCGTCTCGCAGGCGACGGTCTCCCTGGTGCTCAATGGAAGTCCCGGCGCGAAACTTAGCGACGCGACCCGGCAGAGGGTGCGGGCGGCGGCGGATGAGCTTGGCTACCGTCTGCCGCGCCGGTCCAACCGCCCGGCGCCGGGCAACCCGTCGGTCATCGGGTTTGTGGCGGATGAGCTGTCGAGCGACCCGTGGATGGGCATGGCCTTCGACGGGGCGCGGCGCAAGGCGCTTGAGTTTGGCATGGGGATTTTCCTCGCCGTGTCGAACGGCGACAGCGACAATGAGGGTGCGATACTCGAACACCTTCAGAGCCTGCCGCTGCTCGGGCTGATCTACGGCACGGTTCTGACACGGCGGGTGAGTCCCAACCGGGGGTTTTACGACCACAACACGGTTTTGCTGAACTGCTATGACGTGCCGCGGCGGCTGCATTCGATCATTCCAGGCGATGTGCTGGGCGGGCGTCTGGCCACGCAGCGGCTGATCGATGCGGGGCACCGGCGGATCGGTTTCATCAACGGGCAGCAGGGGGTGGATGCGGCGCGGGACCGGCTGAAGGGCTATCGCCAGGCGCTGTCCTCCAATGACATCGCCTATGATCCGGCGCTGGTGAAGTCGGGGAACTGGGAGACGTCGCGGGGCTATGACCTTACGCGGGAGCTTCTGTCCCTCGATCCGAGGCCGGACGCGATTTTCTGCGGCAATGACCTGATGGCGGTTGGCTGTATTGATGCGTTGCACGAGGCGCGGCTGAGCATTCCGGAGGATGTTGCGGTGATCGGTTTCGACGACCGGGAATGCGCCAAACACACGCATCCACCCCTGACCACGCTCCTGTTGCCCCATTACGGGATGGGCGAGATTGCCGCGGAGAACCTCATCGAAATGGCCGGCGGCCACAACACCTCGCCGGTCCAGCTCAAGATCGAATGCCCGCTGGTGGAGCGGGGGTCAGTCTGACGTCTGTGGCGCCGGGTCGTCCGGGTCGAAATCGAAACGGTCCGGGAGCGACAGGCCGTGTGGCAGGTGATGTTCCACCGCCATTACGGAAACCCCGTCGCGGTAAAGCCACGGGTCGCGGGTCTTTTTCTGCCAGTCCTCCAGCGCGCCACGGCAGTCACGCAGCAGGCCCTCATGCGCGGGGTCATCCGCGAGATTGTTGACCTCGCCGGGATCGGTTTCGAGATCGTACAGCTCTTCCGGCGGACGGCGCACGTAATCCCTGAGCGGGCGGTCCCCGATCATGACCGGGTCCTGACGGCGAATGCCCTGCCACGAGAGCGAGCCGTAGAGGTCGCCGGAGAACGGGAAATCCAGCTGCCAGGCGACGTTGCGGTGATACTTGTACCGCGCCGTGCGCATGAACCGCGTGGGCCAGTAGTTTGTGACCTCGTGAAACGTGTGCGACCCGAACACCCGGTCCCAGCCGGGCTGTTCGCTGGTGTTCTCAAGGATCGGCAGCAGGGAGCGCCCCCGGCGTTTCCCGGGGTCGGGCGTGGCTCCGGCGACGTCAAGGAAGGACGGCAGCAGGTCGGTGAAGGACACGAGGTTCGGGTTGGCGATACCCGGTTTCTGGCCTGGTCTGCGCATGATGAGGGGCAGATGCACACCGGCGTCGAACAGGGTGGTTTTTGAGTTCAGGAAGGGCGCACCGTTATCCGAGAGAAAGACCACGAGCGTGTCATCGGCCAGACGCAGATCCGACAGCGTGTCCAGGATCATTCCGATGCCACGGTCGAGACGATGGACGGAGCGGTAGTATTCGGCCAACTCGGTGCGGACCTCGTCAATGTCGGGCAGGAATGGCGGCACATGAACCGCATCCGGCGACACGACCGGGTCGAGGTCTCCGAATTCTTCGTTGCCAAAGCCGCCGCGGGTTCCGTCCCGGTGCGGGTCGATGAAGCCCACGGTCAGGAAGAACGGCTGGCCTTCCTCCTTTCGTTTGGAGAGATAGTCGCGGGTCCGGTCGGCCACCCATTGAACGTCGCGGGTGCGGCTCTCCTCCCGGTGGTGCCAGGGGTAGACCTCGGGTGGTCCCACATGGACCTTGCCGATGATGCCGGTGTGGTATCCGGCGTCGTTCAGCAGCGCCGGAGCGGTGGGCACGTCCCCGAAGGTCATGAAATGGTGGTAGCCGTGGTGCAGGCCGTACTGGCCCGTCTCGTGCGTGTGCAGGCCCGTGTAGATGACCGAACGGCTGGCCGAACATGACGCGGTGGAGGTGAAGGCCATGTCGAAGCGCGTGCCCTGGGCAGCCAGGGCGTCGATATGCGGGGTTTCAATGCAGGGCTCGCCGTAGCATCCCGCCATCCGGCCAAGATCGTCCGCGATCAGAAGAAGAATGTTCATGCGGCACCCCTCTGCGGCGGCAGGGAAACAGGTCCGTTGCCACGTGGAAATTCACGGATGACGGCGCTGGCCACGTTGCACCCCGCGTGCAGGGCTTGGGGCGCGCTGTAGCCGGCCTGAAGGGCGGCGAGGTATCCGGCGTTGAAGGCGTCACCGGCTCCGATGGTGTCGAATATTCCGGCGGCGGGGCTGTCGGCGCTGTGGCGCTGGCCCGCGTGCAGGCTGACTGCGCCGTCGGGACCGCATTTGACGATCAGCGTGGTGGAGGGGGCGAGGCGTGCCTCCGCCGAGGCGAGGGCGTCCTCAAGCCCTGACTGTCCGGTCAGGCCCAGCAGTTCCTTGTCGTTCAGCAGAACCAGGTCGCTGAGCCCCACCCAGTCCCAGGCGCGGTCACGGTTGGCCCCGGTCCAGCCACCGTCGGGCCAGCCGGGGTCTATCGCGGTTTTTGCGCCCTGGTCGCGCAGACGGGCCAGAAGTCCTGCGGATTTATCCCGGACGAGGGGCAGGGCGAAACTGCCCGACAGCAGGGCCCACGCGCAATTGAGGGGCCAGTTTGTGAGGCCTGAACGGATCTCGGCTTCACCAAAAGCATCCAGATGCCCAGGTGTTGAGAAGAAGCTGCGCTCCGCGCCGCCATGCAGCAGCCCGAATGTCACGGAACTTGCCCCATCCGTGTTCGCGATCCGGTCAAGCGGACCGTTGAAGGCGCCGCGGATCATGTCGCCGATCATGTCCGAACCGGCGGATGCGATCAGCCCGGACACGGCGCCAAGGCGCTGCAGAACCAGGCCGGTATTCGCCGCAGACCCGCCGATCCGGCTGTCGGAGCGGTCGAGAAAGGTCTCGGTCCCCTGCTCCGGCCAGTGGTCGAGCATTCCGCCGACGAGATCGAGATTGGCGTTCCCTATCACCGCAATTGGCGCGGAAGTCATTGCATGAATTTCCGCGATAGCGGCGTACCGTCCGCATAGAACAGGTGGACGGACCGGGCATCGGGGGTCAGATGGACCGTTTCGCCCTGCTCAATGTCGGCGCGGCCCTCGATGCGGACGTTGACCATGCCCACGCCCTCGGTCTTCACGTGCACGAACGTGTCGCTGCCCAGCCGTTCGGTCAGCACGACCCGACCGATCCACAGGCCCTCGTCCCGTGAAAAGCGGATGTGTTCGGGTCGGATGCCGTAGGTTGCGGCCCCCTCGTTTTCGGCGACGGGTCCGGTCAGGAGGTTCATTTTTGGACTGCCGATGAAACCGGCGACAAACTGGCTGGCCGGGTTCTCGTAAAGGTCCATCGGCGTTCCGACCTGTTCAATCACGCCACCGTTCAAAACCACAATGCGGTCGGCGAGCGTCATGGCCTCAACCTGATCGTGGGTCACATAGATCATCGTCGTCCCGGTCAGGCGTTCGTGCAGGGACGCGATCTCAAGCCGTGTGTCGACCCGAAGCGCGGCATCGAGGTTGGACAGCGGCTCGTCGAAGAGAAATACCCTCGGGTCGCGGGTGATGGCGCGGCCAATGGCCACGCGCTGACGCTGGCCGCCGGAGAGCTGTTTCGGTTTGCGGTCCAGCAGCGGCTCGATCTGGAGCATTGTTGCGGCTTTGTTGACGCGCTCGCGGATCTCCGGTTTTGACAGTTTGGCCTGCTCCAGGCCGAAGGCCATGTTCTCGAACACGGTCATGTGCGGATAGAGGGCGTAACTCTGAAACACCATGGAAATGCCGCGTTTGGCCGGCAGGACGTCATTCATCGGCTCCCCGCCAATGAGCAGCTCGCCGCCCGTGATGTCCTCAAGTCCGGCAATCATGCGCAGAAGTGTGGATTTGCCGCAGCCGGAGGGGCCGACGAAAACCACGAACTCACCCTCCTCCAGGGCAAGGTTGATGTCGTGCAGCACCTCAACATCGCCATAGGATTTCGAAACGTTGACCAGTTCGACCTTTGCCATGACCTATCCTTTCACTGCGCCAGCGGTCAGCCCGGAGACGATTTTACGCTGGAAAACAAGCACGAGCGCCACGAGCGGCAGCGTCACGATCACCGATGCCGCCATGATGTTGCCCCAGGGAATTTCAAATTCCGACCGGCCCGAGATGAGCGCAATGGCGACGGGGACCGTGCGCTGGCTGTCGGTGGACAGGAAGGTCAGGGCGAAGAGAAACTCGTTCCAGGCATGGATGAACGCCAGAAGCCCCGTGGTGACCATGGCCGGCCACATCAGGGGCAGGAAAACGCGGCGGATGATGGTGAGCGATGAGGCGCCGTCCATGATGGCCGCCTCCTCAATTTCCACCGGCATGTTGCGCATGAAGGTTGTGAGCACCCAGACCGTGAAGGGCAGGGTGAAGATCATGTAGGAAAACACCAGCGCCCAAAGCGAATTGAACAGGCCAAAGAACCGGATGACCTCAAATAGCCCCGACAGCACCGCGATTTGCGGGAACATGGATACGGACAAAACGGTGAGCAGGAGCAGGCCGCGCCCGCGGAACTGGATGCGGGAGAGCGCATAGGCCGCCGTGACGGCGAGCGCGAGGGAGAAGATAACAACCACCGTTGCTACAAAAACCGAGTTGAGGATCTGTCGGCCGAAAACGCCCTGGGTCAGCATGGTCCGGTAGTTCACAAAATCCGGCGCGGCGGGCAGGTAGTTCACGTCAAACAGGGCCTGTCCATCCTCGAGCGAGGTGAGAATGGCGTAGTAGAACGGGAAGAGAGCCTGCAGGACAATGACGGCCACAACCGCGTAAAACCCGAGGCGTTTCCAGAGGGGCGTTTTCATGAGCGTTTGCCTTCCAGGTCCATCCGCGTCGCCATGATGAAGGTTATTGTGATGACCGCAATGACGAGGAACAGCAGCGTCGATGCCGCCGAGCCATAGGCGAACTGGTCGTAATCGAACAGGTTTTCGCGGGCGTAGACCGACATGGTGCGGGTTGCGTCGGTGTTCGGGGTCAGCACGTAAATGATGTCGAAAACGCGCAGGGCGTCGAGCGTGCGGAAGACCACCGCCACGAGAATCGCGGGCAGGATCAGGGGCAGTGTCACCCGGCGGAAGGTGCGGAAGGCGGGAACGCCGTCGAGTTTCGCGGCCTCGTAGATGTCCTGGGGCACCATCTGGAGCCCCGCGAGGATCAGAAGCGCCATAAAAGGCGTCGTTTTCCAGATGTCCACGATCATTACCGCAATCATGGCGGTGTCGGGTGAGGCGGTCCAGGCCACGGGTTCGGAGATCAGGCCCAGGCGCTGGAACATGTCGTTCAGGATACCAAACTGGTCATGCATCATCCAGGCCCACATCTTTGCCGAGACAATGGTGGGAATGGCCCAGGGGATCAGCACGGCGGCCCGTACAAGGCCACGACCACGGAACTGCTGGTTCAGGACAAGAGCGATGACGAGGCCGAACAGGGTTTCAAAACTGACGGAAACAACGGCGAAGTAGATCGTGTTCCAGACCGACCGCCACCAGCGGGCGTCAGCGAGGAGGCCGTAATACTGGCCGTCCTCATCGCCGAATTTGACGTATTCGAGGTAGTTCCGGATGCCAACAAACTGCGCGTCGGCCATGAGGTCCAGCGAGGCGTCGGTGAAACTGAACCAGATCGTGCGGCCCAGGGGCCAGGCCGCGACGACGAACAGCGTGACAAGCATGGGCAGGAGAACGAGCCAGGCCGAACGTGTTCTCGTCCGCGACAGAAGCGACCGGGATTTGCCCATTTTGATCCTTTCCCCCGTTTCGCTCCGGGCCGGTGGCGGCCCGGATGCATGTTGCCCGCCAGTGATTACCAGCGCGGACCGCGCAGCCTTGTCAACTCGGCCTCGAGCCGGGCGAGGTTGTCCTCGGCGCTGCCGTCACCGGACAGGGTGCTGTGAACGGCCGTCCAGAAGGTGGACGAGACCTCGTTGTATTTGCGCAGGGTTGCCGCTGACGGACGTGGCAGGGCATTGTCCACCACGGGCTTCCAGAGCGGGATGAACTCCTGCTGCTCGGCCACGTCCGCGTCCTCATAGACGGCCATGAGGGTTGGCGGCCGGGAGGTGACGATGGCGCGTTCCTTCTGGTTGTCGTAGTTGGTCAGGTAGCGGACAAGCTCAATCGCGGCGTCCTTGTGCTCGGAATACTCCGACACGCCAAGGTTCCAGCCGCCCAGGGTTGCGGCCGAGGATGTGCCCTCACCGCCATCGGGCAGGGTGGTTACCGCGAAAGTGTCCTTCACCGGGCTGTCGTCGCCCGCCGCCAGCGCATAGGCGTAGTTCCAGTTGCGCATGAAAACCGCGTTGCCGGACTGGAACACGCCGCGGGCGTCCTCCTCCTTGTAGTTCAGAACGCCTTCGGGTGCGATACCGCCAACCCAGCTTGCCGCGAGGTTCAGGGCCTCCGCCGCTTTGGGGTTGTTGATCCCGATCGAACCGTCGAGTTCCACAATCCGGCCACCGCCGTAGCTGCTGACCCATTCCTGCGCGTTGCAGGTCAGACCCTCATAGGCCGCGCCCTGAAAGACGAAACCGTACATGTCCGAATTGCCCTCGGCCCGTTCGGCATCCATGATTTTCTGCGCGGTATCGGTCATTTCCTGCCAGGTTTCCGGCACGTCCTCTCCGTGTTTTTCCAGCAGGTCGGAGCGGTAGTAGAGCGCGGGCGCGCCGAGGAACAGCGGCAGGGCCACGAGCTTGCCGTCGACTGTCTGGCTCTCGACCGCCGCCGGTACGAACTGGTCGATGATGTCGGCCATGGGCTCGGTGAGGTCGACAAAATGCTGCGCCATCTGCGGGGCCCAGATCACGTCCATGCGGTAGACGTCGATGTCGCTAGACTGTGCAGAGAGCCAAAGGCGGTACTGGCCGAACTGGTCAGAGGTGCTCTCGGGCATGGAGACGATGGTGACGCTGTGCCCCGTTTCCTCCTCAAAGCGGTCAAGCTGGCCGCGCAGAACTTCCTGGTCGCGTCCGACCGAGCCGTGCACGATTGTCAGATCCTCGGCTACCGCCCCGGTTGCAAGCACGGCCAGTCCGGCGATACCCGCGAGAAGTTTCCCTTTGTATTTCATTGCAGTCCTCCTTGTTGGGTTGTCCTGTTGATGTGTGTTTTTTGGTTTCATCTTACGAAAATCGGTGAGGTCCAGGCCATCTGGCCGCTGTCCTGGTGCAGCCTGACATAGACCGACTCGCCCTGCTCCAGCGTTCCGAGGGGAATGTCGCCGGTCCACTGCCACTCTTCGGGCCGGGGCAGTTGATGCAGCCGCCAGGCGGGTGTGTCGATGGGGCCGAGATTGCCCGAAAGCGCGCCCTCAGTGAGCCGCGAGGCCGGGACCTCGACGGTCTGTCCGTCAAAGCGGAGCCGGATGATGGTGTCGGCGTCAAGCCGCGCGCGCACCATGAGGCCCTGGGTCGCGGAGGTGGTGTTGTTGGGGTTGGCTTCGGCGGTTACGGCGAAATCCACCTGGTTGCCGCTCGCGGAAATCCGCGGCAGCGGGTGGCCTGTGTCCTCGCCTTCCAGCGGCGAGACGATCTCCGGGCCACGGAACCGGGGTTCAACCGCCAGCATCTCTCCGCCGCTGATCTCCAGGCTGCCGTCCCAGTGGTGGCATGATCCGCGCGCGCCCCAGCCCAGCTCAAGATGGATGAGCGTCTCATCTGGCTGCGCCGGGTCAACCGGAGACGGCGTGAGCGCGGGGCTGATGCGGTGCACCAGGCGTCCGTTGCGGATGACGTCGATATGGTCGATGGCGCTGCCGGCCACGGCCTCGATGTTCAGGGTCGCGTCCGCGGTCGCGGGGATTACACCGCCCTGAATGGTTCCGTTGATGGCGGTGAGCAGGTGTATGCGGTCGCCGGTCAACGCGTTGGTTGTCCGGGCCAGCATGGCGTCCCAAAACGCGTTCCGGTCATGGGAAGGCGCATAGATCGCCATGCGCCCGTGGCCCCAGGAGCCGGGGAACCCACTGTGGTGATCGGTGTTCCCGACGATGCCAAACACTTTGCCTAACGCCAGGCCGTGCGCCATCGTGGAGTGACCGTCGACCGGGCCCATCGAGTGCAGGTAGCCGCGAGGGGACTCCGAGCGTTCGGCGCATCCATGCATGGAGTTCATCTCAACGAACGGGGACAGGTCGGGGTCGAATGTGTTCCAGTTAATGCCGCGCCGTCCCTGGCGGTAGCCGATGTGATGGGGAAACGCCATCGCCCGGGCACCGTAGGTCTGCCGCAGGGCGTTTTTCAGTTCGTCCGGCGTATCCTCCAGGCAAAGCGGACCGCCGTCCAGGTCGGCCAGGACGATGGTGTAGTCGCCATGGGCGTTTGAGTGGATCTCGTAGCCCGGAAAAACGGCAAATGCGCCGGGTTTCTCCGCCGAGCGCAAAGCGTCAAAATGATCGTCCCATCCGGCACGCAGTTTCGCGAAACCCTTCACGTGGAAATCCACGATATGTGCGACCGAGGGGTCATCCACCGGCATGTCGGGCCAGTGCGCGTGGCCGGTGACCGAGACGAAATCGAGCTGGAGGGCCGCCTTTTTCAGGGCGTCCGGAAAGGGGCCGTGACCGTAGGACAGATCGGAATGGTTGTGAATGTCGCCGTAGAAGGGCTGCAGGTCCAGGTTGTTCGCCAGAGGCCGCAGGCGCGGGGGCAGGGGAGCGTTGATCAATTCAGGTCCTCCGCCATTGGGTCAATCGGTTGTGAGCCGTTGCGCAGGCTGATCTGCGCGGCTCTGACGAGGCGGAGTGAGGCGACACCCTCCGCCACGCCGACGGGGGGCAGTTCCCCCTTCATGAAACGGCTCATGCGACGGACGACCTCCCGATCCGCACCGAAATGCGAGGAGCCCGCATCAGGGTTTGGGAAGCGTATGGTGGAGCGGGCGCGGCCGTGGTTTTCGACGAGATCGATCTCGCCGCTGTGGCGCTCCATGCGCAGCCGTCCGCAGTCGCCCACGATTTCCAGGGTCTCCTGATCCTCCGACCAGGGGCCGAAAATGCTGAAGAACAGCGTCGCGACCAGGCCGCTGTCGTAGCGGACCGTGACAACCGCATGATCGTCAATGTTCGAGCCTGGCTGGTAGACGCAGGTGTCGTTGCGGTCGAGAATGTCGCGGGCTTTGGTCCAGCTTTCGTTTGGCACGCGACCGACGCCCTCAAACCGGTCAATCAGTGTCTCGTGACGGCGGTAGGGGCAGTCGCGGTCGCAATCACGACAGCGGACGGGCGCGTCTGGATCCGGTGCGAAAATGCCCGACCGGCCGCCGGTTGCGGTGACACTGACCGGTCTGGCGCCCGCGGCGATCCAGTTCAGCACGTCGAAATGGTGGGAGCCCTTGTCGTTCAGAGCACCCCCGGACCGGGCCTGGTCGCGATGCCAGAGTTGCAGATACCGGGTGTAGGGAATGACCGAGCGCAGCAGCACCATGCGCGGCGTGCCGATCCGGTCGCCATGAGCGAGCTTGACCGCCTCGATCCAGGGGCGCTCATAGCGGCGGGTGAACCCCATCATCACGGGCTGCCCCGACGCGGTTTCGCTCCGCGCAATGGCGTTGGCATCCTCGAGCGAGACCGAGATGGGCTTGTCGAGGTAGATGCGTTTGCCCGCCTCGGCGGCCAGGCGAACCGGCTCGCGGTGGCTGTCGGTATGGGTGGTGACGATCACCATTTTCACCGCCGCATCGGCCATCGCCTCATCCATCGAGGCATAGACCTGGACCGGGTGGCTGACACCGGCGCGGGAGTAGACTTCTTCCAGGTGGCGGGCGGCCAGGGTTGCCCGGTCGGGCAGCCGGTCCACCACTCCGGTGATGCGCAGGTCGGTGTCGGCGGCGGCCTCGGCCATACGGCTTCCGATGAAGTAAACACCCCGCTCGCCAGCGCCGACGATCACCACTCCGGTCGGTTCCTGATTCTTCATGCAAGTCCCACTGACACCCGAACTGGGTTGAGTGTATGTGAGTATAATTTCGGGAAATAGAGGTATTATACTCAGTCAGTCGATTGGGTCATCCAGGGACAGAACCTCAATCGAGCCGTTCTCAAGGTGATAGATGGGAAAATAGTGGGTTCGCGCGTCCGAGCCGTCGCCATTAATCCGTGCGCGCACGACGCGCTCAAACAGATCGAGTTTTTCAGCGTTCGAGTTCCCCACCACATCGAACTGGGCCACGTGTTCGGACAGCATGTCGATACTGCCGAGCAGCAGGATGCTGAAGCCACTGCCCGGTCGGATGCCCCGCTCCCGCAGGGCCGCATCCAGCATGTAGCCGTCCACGAGACCCCAGATGATCAGCGCGGTTGGGCGGTTCGGCCCGGCATCGGCAGCAACCGGCAGAGCCCGGAGCACGTCCTCCGGCCGGTAAGAACCGGGCAATCGGTCGACCTGGAACAGCTGCGGATTCGGATCTGGCCCGACCCAGCCGCTCAGGAGGTCGAATTCACGTCGGGCCATGGCGATCTGGCGGGCGCCGTGGGAGGATGTGAGGAAAGAGATACGTTTGTGCCCGCGCTCGCGCAGCTTTCGGTAGGCCACGGATAATGCCTCGCGCCAGTTGGTGCCGATCACATCCGCATCAATACCGGTGACGGAGACGCCGTCGATAACAACCCGGTTCGCGTGTTCCATGATGCCGGCGAGAAACCTGACGGAGACGATCTCGAAGTTGGTCTGCAGGAGACAGCACCTGGCCTGGCCACGTGCTTTCAGTTTCTCCAAAGCCGCCATTTCATCCGTGAACCCGATCATGCCCACGCGCAGGCCGCTGCGTTTGAGGCGTTTCACCAGTTCCATCAGCAGGTTGCGGGCGAGGCGGCTTTCGGAACTGCGGTAAAGGATCTGGCAGTCGGAGTCGTATTCGCGCGACGGGGCCGGGCCATCGGCAATGGTCAGCCCGGCACCGCGACGGATCGAGACCAGGCCCTGTTCGCGCAGCGGCGCGAGGGCCCGTTCCACCACACGCTGGGACGTGTGGTACCGCGCCATCAGATCGCGAACGCGTGGCAGTCTCTGGCCTGGTTTTCCCCCGGCAATCAGTTCGAGGACGGCATCGCGGATTTTGTCGTCGACGGCCGTGCGCTTCATGGGGCGTCTACTGCGCGTCCCCAGGTGTCTCGCCGCGAAAGAAGGCGTCGAGGTTGTCCAGGGCGCGGAAGCCCATTGCGTCGCGGGTTTTGACCGTGGCGCTGCCTACATGGGGCATCATGAAGATGTTGTCGAAGCGGGCGAAGTCCGGGTTGCCGCCGGGTTCGGTGACGAAGCAGTCGAGACCCGCCGCCGCCAGATGGCCGCTCTCAATGGCTTTGATCAGGGCGGCCTCGTCCACAAGGCTCCCCCGCGCGGCGTTCACCAGTATGGCACCAGCGGGCAGCATGGCCAGCCTTTCAGCGTTCATCATGCCGGTGCTCTCGGCGGTGGCGGGGCAGTTGAGCGAGAGAAAATCAGAGACGGCGAGCAGGCTTTCCAGACTGTCGTGATACGTCGCGCCGCCTTCCAGGTCGGGGGCGAGCCTTGTTCGGTTGTGGTAGTGGATCTCCATGTCGAACCCACGGGCCTTGCGGGCCAGCGCGCGTCCCACGCCACCCATGCCGACGATGCCGAGGCGGGAGCCCGTGACCTGTTTGCCGACCATGAAGGCCGGCGACCAGAAATCCCAGGCGCCGGAGCGTACGACCCGGTCGCCCGCAACCGCGTGACGCGCCGCGCCCAGCATCAGCAGCATGGCAAGCTCGGCCGTGGCATCGGTCAGAACGTCGGGCGTATTGGTGACCGTGATGCCCTTCGATTTCAGGGCGGGAATGTCGCAGTGGTCGAGTCCAACGGAGTGGTTCGCCACGATCTTCAGGCGCGGGTCGAGGCGGCCGACCACATCGGCGCTGAAATGCTCGGAATGGCAGGGGATCATGCCGTCGACCTTCGCGCTCATGGCGATGATCTCGTCGGCGGTGCCGGCCGTGTCCTCATCCTTGAGGATCACCTCATAGTCGCGGCGGGCGCGGTCCAGTGTGGCGTCCGAGAGCCTGCGCGGGATCCAGATGACCGGTCGTGACATGAGGCTCAGTCCCGCTTTTTGCCGCTGGATGTAAGGAAGTCGTAGCCCACGAGCAGGAGCGTCAGGACGATCACCGCGACCAGGTCCGGGCTTGGCACGCGGTAGGCGAGGATGCCGACGAATATCGCGAAAATAACGAAAGCAAACAGGGCGAGTATCCGGTTCATGTGAGGTCCAATCGCGTTTGTTTCATTGATCCGCCCAGGTGTTGAGCCAGTTCGCGGTGCGCAGGAGCCGCCCGTCATTGCCGGGGCTGCCCACCAGCTGCACGCCCAGCGGCAGACCGTTGGAGGCGGTCAGAAGCGGCAAACTGATGGCGGGTGTGCCGCAAAGGGTCCAGACCCCGTTGAAGATCGGGTTGCCGGTGCTCCCGAGGCCCTCCGGAGCCGGGCCGGTGGCGGAGGGGCAGAGAATGGCGTCGCAGCGCTCGAATATTTCCTCCAGCGCGGCGTTCAGGAGCTTTTGCCAGTCCAGCGCGGCCAGGTAGTCCCGTGCGGGTATCGCGTTGCCGGTCTCCAGTGCCTTGACGGTCTCCGGGCCGAGCCTGTCGAGACCATCGCGGAAATAGCGGTAGTAGTAGCGCGACATCTCCGCGAAATTGACGATCATACGCTGTTCGGCGGCGCTGTCGAAAAGGGATGGAAGATCAACCTCGAAGACCTGGTCGCCCAGTGCCTCAACCAGTTCGCCAAAGGCTGCATGGACGTCCGGATGCGCATCATCCCAACCAGGCGGGCGAACGAAGGCAAAGACCGGTTTCAGCGGCGGTTCCGACCGCCCGGTCTCCAACAGGTGCGGTGCAGGAGTGAGCGAGGTCTGAAGATCGGCCGGATCATGGCCGAACAGCACGTCCGCGATCAGGGCGGTGCCCAGCGGATCACGGGCGAAGACACCGACCGTGTCGAGCGTGTGCGACTGCATCAGGATGCCGCGGCGGGGAATGGCGCCAAAACTCGGCTTGAACCCGGTCACGCCACAATAGGAGGCGGGCCGGATGACCGAGCCGCCGGTCTGCGTTCCCACCGCCAGCGGGATCATGCCATCGGCGACCGCGGCCGCGGACCCGGCGGATGAACCGCCCGGCGTGTGGCCGGTGTCGTGCGGGTTGCGGGTTTTGCTCGGGTGCAGATAGGCAAGTTCCGTCGAGGTGGTCTTGCCCATGATCACCGCGCCGGCCTGGCGCAGACGCTCAACCACCCATGCGTCCGCCGTAGGAACCCGGCCCGCGTCCACCGGACAGCCGTTTTCCGTTGGGATTTTGGCGGTGTCGATGATGTCCTTCAGCCCAATGGGCAGACCGTGCAGCGGGCCGACGGGGCGGCCCGATTTGCGGTGGGCGTCCAGACCGCGCGCCTGGTGCCGGGCGAATTCCGGGTCGAACCAGGCCCAGGCCTGAACCTCCGGTTCGCGGGCCTCGATCCGCGCGATGCATATCTCGACCAGGTCGACCGCGCTCAAGGCCCCGCTCGCCAGCCGGTCGCGCAGATCGACCGTGTCGGGCGTTTGGGATGCGGGCAGACTACCCTCCATAGAACAACTCCGGCAGGTAGAACACGATCTGCGGGAAGGCATACATCAGGACCATGGAAAGGATGACGCAGAAGAGGAACGGCATCACGCCCTTGAAGATATGCGTCAGCTTGATCCCCGGCGGTGCGATTCCCTTCAGGTAATAGGCCGACATGGCCATGGGTGGCGTCAGGAAACTGGTCTGCAGGTTCAGGGCAACCAGGATGCCGAAGAACAGCGGATCAATGTCAAAGAACGCCAGCAGCGGCAGGAAGATCGGCACGAAGATGATGATGATCTCCGACCATTCCAGCGGCCAGCCGAGCAGGAAAATGATGAGCTGCGCCAGAATCAGGAACATAATCGGTGACAGGTTTAGACCCTCAACGAACTCGGCAATTACGGTCTCGCCACCCAGGTAGGAGAACACGGCCGAGAAGGTGTAGGAGCCCACGAAGAGCCAGCAGACCATCGCGGTGGTCCGTACGGTCAGATACACGCTTTCCCGCAGTCTCTGCCAGGTCATGGCGCGGTAGAGCACGGCCAGCAGCATCCCGCCAAGCGCCCCGATGGAGGCGGCCTCGGTGGGTGTCGCCAGTCCGAACAGGATCGACCCCAGAACCGCAAAAATCAGGAAGGCGAGCGGCAGGAACGATGTGACAATCATCAGCATCAGTTTCCCCATCGGCATGTCGGGGACTTCCTCACTCGTCGGCTTCGGCGCCACACTGGGCTGCAGGATCGACCGGCCCACGATATAGACCAGATACAGGCCCACAAGCGTCAGACCAGGCAGCAGAGCGGCCGCATAAAGCCGCACGATCGAGACGTTGGAGGCGGCGGCGTAGACGATCAGCATGATCGACGGCGGGATCAGAATACCGAGCGTGCCGCCCGCGCAAATGATGCCACTGGCAAAGGACGGCTCATACCGGGCCTTGAGCATGGCGGGCAGGGCGAGCAGACCCATTAGCGTCACTACGGCCCCCACAATGCCGGTCGCGGTCGCAAACAAAGCACAGGTGATCAGCGCCGCAATACCCATGGAACCGGGCATGTTTTTCGACGCGATGTTCAGGGTCGAGAACAGACGGTCAACGATATTGGCCCGCTCCACGATGTAGCCCATGAAGAGGAACAGCGGCACGGCGGTCAGAACCTCGTTCGACATCACCGTGAATGTCTGGTTCACAAAGAGGTCGAATATTCGGTTGTTGAAAAACCCCTCAAACCAGGTCGACCACTGTTCCCAGCTTCCGGCGTTTTCCTCCAGCCGGTTGAAATCGCGCCACATCCGGCGCTCGTCGAAATAGGCGTAGTAGCCAAAGCCGATGCCCATCGCCATGAGCGTGAAGGCAATCGGGAATCCGAGAAACACAAAGACAATGAACAGCCCGAGCATCATCAGGGCAATTTGGGGGTCGGTCACGGCGTATGCCCTTTCTCGGCCTCGTTGACCTGCTTCATAAGCAGATCCTCCGTCTCGAACACGTCCTCGTCAGCCTCAAGCCAGACATTTGTGCGCATGGCGTGAATGCACCGGCAGACTTGGGCAAGCCCCTGAATAAACAACAGGATACCCGCCGCGACGATGACGGTTTTGAACTGGTAGATGGGAACCCCGGCCGGGCTGTTTACGGAAACCTCACCGTACTGCCAGGACCGGGCGGCGTATTTCCATCCGGCGAGGATGAGGGCCGTGACGCCGGGGAAAAAAAACAGGATGTAGAGAACGAAATCGACCTTGGCCTGGGTGCGCGGCTGCCAGAGACGGTAGAGAAAATCACCCCGCACATGCCCGCCCCGGGAGAGGGTATAGGCCCCGCCCATCATGAACAGTGTGCCATACATGATGAAGGACACGTCCAGCGCCCAGGCCGTCGGGCTGTTGAGCACGTAGCGCACAAACACCTCATATCCCGTGCCGACCGACATGAGAATAATCAGCCAGGCGAACGCCTTGCCGAACCACGCCGACAGGCTGTCAGCGAATTTTATGAAGCCAATCATTTCGCCCCCGTTTAGCGGAAAACGCCCCCGGTGAGGTCACCGGAGGCTTTATTGCCGGTTGGATCAGAGCTTGAGCTTGCCCGGGAAGTAATGCTCGTAGGCCAGAGCATAATCCGGTGCGTTCATCAGCTCGTAGAAGCCGACCTTCTCAACCCACTCGCGCTGGCTGTCGAGGGTCTTCTTCATGAAGGGATCCTCTTCCAGCGTCGGGATCAGCTCGTCCCAGGCCTGGATCTGTGCGTCCAGAATTTCCGTCGATGTACGGTGAACGGTCACACCGGCCTCATCCTGGAGCCACTGAAGGTCGTCCGAATAGCGCCGCATGGCTTTCGCCGTGTTGGCGGTGGACGCCGCCTCAACGCCGTATTTCAGGATGGCCTGCAGATCCGGGTCCAGATCCTCCACGAAGGTGCGGGAGAACAGGAACTCGAAGCTCTCCGACGCCTGGTGATAGGAGGACAGGTAGTAGTTTTTCGCCACGTCCTGCGCACCGAAATCCTTGTCCGAGGACGGGTTGTTGAACTCGAACGCGTCGATCACGCCCCGCTCCATCGCCGGCACGATCTCACCGCCAGGCAGCTGTGCCACGGACATGCCGAGCTTCGTTAGAAGGTCGGCGGCTAGACCAACGGTGCGGTATTTGAACCCGTCAAGGTCCGCGACCGTGTTGACCTCGCCCTTAAACCAGCCGAAGGGCTGCGCGAACATCGGGAAGCCCATATAGCCGATCACGTCGAGCCCCATGATGTCCTGGGTCAGCTCGCGATAGAGTTCCGCGCCGCCACCCTCATAGAACCAGGAGAGCATCGTGGTCGCCGAGCCGCCGAACACGGGGCCGGTGCCGAAGAGCGATGCGGCCTTGTTCTTGCCGTACCAGTACACCGGCACGGAATGGGCAGCGTCGATCACCCCGTCATTCACGGCATCGAGCACCTGGAACGCGGCCACAACCGCACCCGCGGGCAGCACGTCGATTTTCAGGCGGCCACCGGACATTTCCTCAACGCGATGGGCATAGTCCTTGGCGAACTCGTCCCAGATGTTGGACGCGCCCCAGGACGTCTGCATCTTCATCACGATGGGCGCCTGGGCCAGAACCGCCGGAGCGGCCAGCACGCCGCCGGCGGACGCACCACCGGCCAGGGCCGACTTCTTCAGAAAGGACCTGCGGTCCAGGTTTGGTTTCTCAGTCATTGAATTTTCCTCCCTTTGGGCACGTTCCGCCCGGCCCAACCCTGTTGTCCGGGTGGTATACTAGCGCCGTAACGTTACCCGCCTGACCGTCCCGCGCAACCTCCATTTCCATCACAAAACGAAATTGTCAGCAATTTCCACAGCCTGCCCCGCCCGAACTCAACATCCGGTTGTAGGGTCGGTTTCGGTCGGGCGGCGGGGGAAAGAGGAGGACTCAGGCCCCGCGAATTGGATCAGGCCCTTACGCGCTGCATTTTTGGGTCATGGAGCGGGTCGAGTGTGGCCTCCGCCGGAACCCGCACGGTCGCAACCTCAAGCTCCCAGGACCCGGAGCGGATGTAGTCCGCGGTGACGCCCTCCGGGTTGCGAACGTACCCAAGGCCGATTGATTTGTTGACCGTATGCCCAAAACCGCCCGAACTCAGCCAGCCGACCCTCTCCCCGTTCCGGTAAATGGTTTCCCTGCCGGAAAGCACCACCTCCGGGTCCGCCGTGAAGGTTGCAAGCATCTTGGGCAACGGTTTGGTACGCTGTTCCTGGATGGCTGCGCGCCCCCTGAAATCAATATTGGATTTCATTTTAACCGCCCAGCCAAGTCCGGCCTGGTCCGGGGTGTGATCCGGGCCTATATCGGACGGCCAGGCCCGGTAGCCTTTCTCGAGGCGCAGGGTCTCAATGGCCCGGTATCCGGCATTGCTCAGCCCGTGTTTTGCGCCGGCCTCATGAAGTGCGGCGTACACGGCGGTGGCATATTCGACCGGCAGATGCAGTTCCCAGCCCAGTTCACCCACATAGGTCACACGCATGGCCCGAACGGGGCATCCCGCGATTCCGATGATTTGCGATGTCGCGAACGGGAAGGCGGCGTTGCTCACGTCTGCACGGGTCACGGCTTCGAGAATGTCGCGGGATTTTGGGCCCATAAGCGACAGCACCGCAGAACCGGATGTAATGTCAAAAAGCTGGGCATTCATGCCTTCGGGAATGTTCCGCGAAATCCAGTCGAAATCGTGGGTCGCGAAGCCGGTGCCGGTCACGATGTAGAACTCGTCCTCCGCAACGCGGACCACCGTCAGGTCGCATTCGATGCCGCCCCGTTCGTTGAGCATCTGGGTGTAAATCAGCGATCCAACCGGCCGCGCCACGTTGTTGGACGCGATCCAGTTGAGCGCGGCTTCCGCATCCGGGCCTTTCAGTGCAAATTTGGCGAAAGAGGTCTGATCGAACAGAACCGCGGCCTCGCGCGCGGCTCTGTGCTCCCGCGCCACGGCCTCGTGCCAGTTGGGGCGCTGGAAGCTGTAAATGTCGTGCTGAACCTCACCCGCCGCCGTATCGGCATACCAGTTTGGCCGCTCCCAGCCGAGTTTTTCACCGAACACCGCGCCATCGGCCTTCAGAAGCTCGTAAAGCGGAGATTTGCGGCAGGGGCGGGCGCTGTCATGTTCTTCCGACGGCCAGGCCATCGTGTAGTGTTTACCATAGGCCTCGACCGTTCGCGTGCGGATCCAGTCATCGTCAAAATGCGGGCGGCCAAACCGACGGATATCCACTGGCCAGAGGTCGTAGGGCGGCTCGCCACGTGCAACCCATTCCGCGAGTGCCATGCCCGCCCCCCCGCCGGATGCGATGCCGAAAGCGTTGAACCCCGCACCCACATAGAAATTCCGCAACTCCGGCGCTTCTCCCAAAATGAAATTGCCATCCGGCGTGAAGCTCTCGGGCCCATTGACCAGTTCCTTGATGCCGGCCGTTTCCAGCGCGGGGACACGGCCGAGGGACAGTTCCATGATCTGCTGGAAATGGTCATAGTCGCTGTCGAGCAGGGTGTAGTGAAACCCCGGTGGAATGCCGTCGGTGGCCCAGGGTTTGGGGTTTGGCTCATAGCCGCCCATGACCAGACCGCCGACCTCCTCCTTGTAATAGGTCAACCTGTCCGGATCACGCAGGGTCGGCAGATTCGCGGGCATGCCCTCAATCCGCTCGGTCACCATGTACTGGTGCTCCATCGGAACCAGGGGCACGTTGACGCCCACGGTTTTCGCCAGCGCCCGGGTCCATTGACCGGCACAGGCAACCACAACAGGCGTCTCTATACGACCCTTTTCGGTCTCAACCGATTTGATCACGCCTTTCTCGACATTGATCGAGAGAACCTTCGTGTCCTCGTATATACGCGCGCCGGCCATCCGGGCACCCTTCGCCAAAGCCTGGGTAATGTCCGACGGGTTCGCCTGCCCGTCCGTGGGCAGGAACGCGGCCCCGACCACGTCATCCACCGTCATCAGCGGCCAAAGGTCCTGTGCCTCCTTCGGGCTCATCAACTGCATTTCCAGACCGAAGGAATGGGCGGTGGTGGCCTGGCGTTTTACTTCCGTCCAGCGTTCCTCATTACAGGCAAGCCGCAATCCGCCATTCATTTTCCAGCCCGTCCCGAGACCGGTTTCCTCTTCCAGGGATTTGTAGAGATCAACGGAGTATCCCAGCATCTGTGTGATGTTGGCGCTCGACCGAAGCTGTCCCACGAGGCCCGCCGCGTGGAATGTCGTGCCGGAGGTCAGTTTCTTCCGCTCAAGCAGCACCACGTCCCAGCCGAGCTTGGCGAGGTGATAGGCCGTGGAACAGCCAATAATTCCGCCACCGATGATGACGGCGCGGGCGCTGGTGGGAAAGTCCGTCATGTACGGTCTCCGTTGGCATTGAAGTCGGTCAGGGCGGTCCGGAACCGCTCGAGGTTTTTTGCGGAGTATTCGGAATAGTCGAATTCGATCTCTGACGTGATTTCCGACACCATGCTCCACATGGTCTCACGCAGGAGCGACGCGCATTTCATGGCGTCGTATCGGTGCAACAGACCGGCGTCCGGTTCGGTCCCGAAATAGGTGGTAAGCAGTATGAGTTCCGCGTCGCGCGGCAGGTCCGCATTGGTGGCAAGCCCACCCAGATCGAAGAGCGGTGAGTTTAAACCGCCATATTCCCAGTCCACGAGCCAAAGGCCTTTTTCGCCGCGCAGGATGTTGGCGGGCAGAAGATCGTTGTGGCCCAGTACGAGATCCACCGGACCAACGGCCGATTTCAGTCTGGCCGCATCATCCATCAGGTCGGGGATCAGCGGAATATGGCTGGATTTTCGGTCGCGCAGAAATGCCGCATAGGTATTCAGCACATGAAACACGTTAAAGGCCAGGACCGGCCCGTGCAGCATTTGCGTGACCTCACCATGGACCCGCCGGATCAGTGCGGTTGTGTCCCGGAGTGTGGTCTCGTCATGCAGGTCGGCTTCCTCAAGTGGTTCCGCGTCGACATAGTCAATCACCATGATATCCGGTTCGGCATGACGCACCTCGGGTGACAGGCCACAGGCCGTAGCGGCCCTTGCAATTGAGAGTTCGTTCCAGCGCAATATTCCGTGCTCTGGAATGTCACTGCCCACACGCACCACGTATTTCCGGTCCCCGTCCTCGACCGTGACATTGATGTTGGTGATCCCGCCCCCAAGTGGCTCAATCCCTGCCGGTGCGTCAAAACAGGGCAGGGAGGCGATTCGGCTGCGCAAGGTATCGGTAAGCGTCATTTTATCCCGAGCCTTTCCCGCGTGGAGCGTGCAAGTGCGTTCACCACCCGGTCGGCAATGATGGCGATGAAGGCAACAGAGATGCCAGCTACGAGGCCCTGGCCGACATTGGCTTTGGTGAGCGCGATGTAGACCTCCTGGCCCAGGTCGCGCGTGCCCACCAGAGCTGTGATAACCAGCATCGAGAGGGCAAGCATGATGGTCTGGTTGAGCCCCAGCAGGAGCGAAGGCGCGGCCAGTGGCACCCGGATCCGGCGCAGCATCTGTCTCCTTGTGCAGCCTGAAACCCGCCCGGCCTCGATCAGTTCGGGATCAATGCTGCGGATGCCATGCGCCGCATAGCGCACGGCGGGCGCAAGTGCATAAAGCACCATCGCAATGAGGGCCGAGAAATCCCCGACGCGAAAGAGCATGACCACCGGGATCAGATAAACAAAACTTGGCAGGGTCTGAAGCGTGTCGATAATGGCGCCAAGGATCGAGTTGGCGCGCGCGTTTTGCCCGGCCCAGATGCCAAGCGGGATGCCAATCAGGCTCGCGAGAAACACGGCAACCGTGGTGAGATAGACGGTCGTCATGGCCTTCCCCCAAAGACCGGAGGCCGCAATAAACGCCATCATGGCCGCAGCCATCAGACCGAGCTTCCAGCCTCCCAGCCTGCCTGCCGCGAGGCCGACGACGGCGATGCCCCAGAACCAGGGAATGCCGGAGAAAAACTGTTTGACCGGCAGCATGACCCAGGTCAGCAGCAGATTTTTGGCCGCGTCGATCGCATCGAAGAAGTTCACATTGATCCACTCAATACCCGTGGCCCAGAAGTCACCGGTGGTGACGGTCAGGGCTTCCGGATAGGTCCGCAGCCCGTCCACGAAAAAACCCGACAGGGTCGTCAGAACCACCACGGCCAGGGTTCCCGTTGCCAGGGGATGGCGCCGGTGAAGTGGCAGGGACGGGTCCGGCAGTGGACGCAGGCGTCGCTCGGCAAAGGCCTGGCTCAGGCGGTCAAGCGCAATCGCCATGACCACAATTGCCACACCCGCCTCAATGCCGCCGCCAATATCCAGACGGCGTAGCGCGGTCAGAACGTCATACCCCAGGCCCCCGGCGCCAATCATCGAGGCAATAATCACCATGTTCAGTGTCAGCATGATGACCTGGTTGACGCCTACCATGATCGAGGGCAACGCGGTCGGGATCAGCACTTTCCACATCAGTTGGCGTTCCCCACAGCCCATCATGCGCCCGGCCTCGATGACCTCTTCCGGTACGGATTGCAGGGCTACCGTCGTGTTCCGCACCATGGGCGGCATGGCGTAGATCACCGTGGCGATCAGTGCTGCCACCGGTCCAAAACCGAACAGCACGAGAATTGGGACGAGATACGCAAAAACCGGCACGGTCTGCATCAGGTCCAGCACCGGCCGGAGCGCACGCTCAAACCGGTCGGACCGGTAGGACGCGACCCCCAGCAGCAACCCGCCAACCCCACCGATTGGCACCGCAATAAGGACAGAGGCCAGCGTGATCATGGCACTCTCCCACTGCCCAAATATGGCGAGATAGGCGAAACACCCACCGACCAGTGCCGCCAGGCTCCAGTCCCGCGCATACCGCGCCAGTGCCACCATCACGGCGATGACCGCAAGCCAACTGAGTGGCGGGAACATCTCCACCGCCTGTTGCCCCTGACCGCTTTGAAACCCGTCGATCAGCAGGGCGCGCACAATGTCGTAGGGGGCTTCAATAATCGCTGCGAGAAACCGTGTCGTGTCCCGAAATGTGAAAAGGCCGAAACTCAGGTCCTCGACCAGCCAGTTGACCGCATCCGTGATCCAGGTGTCCAGGTTGAGGGCAAATCTGGCAGGAAAGCGAATGATCCAGCGGGCATCGAGAGCCTTGTATAGCGCAAACGACCAGGTGGAGAGCGCCCAGGTGGCGGCGAAAAGAACCGTCCAGAACACCCAGGCGCCCCCTGAGCCTTTTTCCGGTCTCCCGGTTTCAATCACCGGTGTCATATTGACGGTTTCGTCGCTCATTGTGCGGGTCGGCCGATCATGACGTCGATGGCCTGGCGGGCGCTGACCATGCCCACGGGTTTCCCGGCGTCATCCAGCACCTGAAACGGATGTTCTCCCGCGTCGATCTGCGCCACCGTTTCCGCGACCGTCAGTTTGCCAGGGAGCGCGCCGGACCAGGGTCCGTCGCCGGTAAACGGTGTCATGATGGATTGCAGCCGAACGACCTTCGCCCTGTCCACATGCCGGGTGAACTCGGCTACGTAGGGTGTGGCGGGATTGGTCATCAGCTCCTCCGGTGTTGCCGTCTGCTCAATCCGTCCGTCTTTCAGGACTGCGATCCGATCCGCGAGGCGAATGGCCTCGTCAAAGTCATGGGTGATGAAGACAATGGTCTTGCGCAGCATGGACTGCAGCCGGATGAACTCGTCCTGCATTTCACGTCGGATAAGCGGGTCGAGTGCGGAGAACGGCTCGTCGAGGAACCAAAGCTCCGGGTTGGTGACGAGTGACCGGGCAATGCCCACCCTCTGCTGCTGGCCGCCGGAAAGCTGCCGCGGGTAGTTGCCCTCCCGCCCGGAGAGGCCGACGGTTTCAATCATACGCATCGCGTCGGTCTCCCGGCGCTTGCGGTCAACTCCCTGAACCTCGAGCGGGAATGCCACATTTTGCAAAACCGTCAGATGGGGCAGGAGCGCAAAATGCTGGAACACCATGCCCATCTTGCGCCGCCGCACCTCAATCAGTTCCGCATCCGACATGGCCAGAAGATCACGACCCTCATAGCCGATTGTGCCGGCATTTGGCTCGATCAGACGCGACAGACAGCGCACAAGCGTCGACTTGCCTGACCCGGACAGGCCCATGATCACGAAGATCTCGCCCTTGCGGATGGCCACATCCACGCCCCGCACGGCACCAATAATGTTGTGATCCGCAAGGTCCTGATCAGACGGCGCATTTGCGTGGCGCGTCAGGAATGTCTGCAGGTCGGCGCCGTACAGCTTCCAGACACCCTTGCAGTCGAGCAGGACCTCGCTTGACATGTTGGTACGTATCCTTCGGAAAGTCTTGACCGGATGGCGGCGCGCGCCATCCGGTAGGTATCGGCGTTTACTGGATCCAGGATTTCCAGGTAGACTCGTTGGCGCTCATCCAGGCGGCCACGACCTCGTCCACGGATTTGCCATCGAGGTCGACCTCGGAAACCAGGCCACCCATTTCGTCGCTGGTGATGTGGAAGGCCTCAATCGCTTTGGACGCGCCTGGCCATTTTTCCGCCACGCCGCTCCAGGCCACCTTGAAAATGTCCCCGCGCGGCTTGCCGCAATCGTAGGCCATATCCGGATTCACCCCGACCGAGGGATCGTTGTAGCACTCCTCGGAATAGGGCGGGAACTCGACGAACTCGCCTTCATACTTTGCCGGTGCCCAATGCGGGGAGTATATCCACAGCACAATCGGGTCCTCGCGCTGATAGGCGGCTTCAAGCTCCGCGAACAGGGCGGCATCGGTCCCCGCGTGGACGACCTCGAAATCCAGCCCGAGGGCCTCGATGCGCTCCTCATCGAAGCCACCCCAGGTCACTGGACCGCCCAGGTAGCGGCCAAGCGGCGCGGTTTCCGCCGTGGCGAATTCGCCCGCGCAGTCGTTCAGCGCTTCCCAGTCCGGCAGGCCAGGGCAGCGGTCGGCCATATAGGCGGGATACCACCATTCCTCGATCGCTTTCATCCCCGTGGGTCCGGCGCTGACCACGTTCCCCGTGGCAATCGCCTCGTCCATGGCTTCCTTGCCGGTGGTCTCCCAGATCTCCATTGCAACATGGAGGTCACCGGTTTTCAGGCCCGCAAACTGGGCAATGTAGTCCGCCTGGACATATTCAATATTGTATCCCGCATCCTTCAGCACTTCGCCCATCAGGGTCGTGGTGATGATTTGGCCGGTCCAGTCATGTGTGGTGAGTTTTATCGGGTCGGTGGATTCTACTTCCGCGGACGCTCCTGCCGTCGAGAGGGCGAGCAGCACGCCCGCAGTCATCATTTTCGTAGGATTCATCGGTCAGCCTCCTTGCTGGTCTTGCGCCCGTTCGTCATTTTTTTGTGGTGGGGCAGGTCATGATTTGTCGAAATTCACGAAAAAGCAACGAAAATTCCAAAAATTTTGGATAGTTCGAACTAAAATGTTGCTTTTTGTGGTTTTTGCCCGATTCATGAACAGGTAGACAGTGTAATACGGGCAATTTGATCAGCCTGCCCAAAACCGGGGAAGCATGGACGTCAGAGCCAATCACAGACAGCAGGAAATCCTCGACGCGCTTCGCCAGGCCGGGGGGTCCATGCGCGTTCAGGCCATCGCCGCAACGCTCAAGGTTACGGATGAGACCGTTCGTAGAAACCTGCGTGGGCTGGCGCGGGACGGGCTGGTTGAAAAAACCCACGGGGGTGTGCGGCTTCAGGGCGCGGCGGATAATGCCCACGAGGCCGAGGGTGATTTTCACCAGCGTTTTGGCAAGAAGACCGCCGCCAAGCGCCGGATTGCTAAAACGGTTGCGGACATGATCCCGGACGGGTCCTCGCTGTTTCTCGATATCGGCAGCACCACGGCTCATATTGCCGATGCCCTGCGTGAAAGGCGCGGACTTTTGATCGTCACGAACAGTGTTTATGTAGCCTGGCGTCTTGCCACGGAAAACGACAACCGGGTGTTTATGGCGGGAGGCGAACTGCGCGCCCATGATGGCGGCGCGTTTGGCCATGACGCGATGGAGTTTGCGGCAAATTTCAACACCGACTACGCGGTGTTTTCCTCCGCCGGGATCACCGCTGCGGCCGGATTTTCGCTGTTTGATCTGGAAGAGGCCCGGTTTTCCCGGCTTATTATGAAAAACGCCGGCCGCCGGATCATCGCGGCTGATGCCAGCAAGTTTGGCGTTGAGGCCCCCATCGTCATTGGAGAGCCGTCACTGGTCGACTGTCTCGTTACCGAGGCCGCCCCGCCGCCGGACATACTTGCGGCCGCTGAGAAATGGGGCATGGAGATCGTGGTATCCGACCCCGGCTGACGCGTCAGCCTTTTGCCACATTGGCTACGTGCGTTGAAAATTCCCGAGAATTGATCAGCGCCCTGCACCGATCAAAACGTCCGGTTGAATAGGCCCAGAAATCCTCCGCCGTGTTGCCGTCCGAGTGCTGGATCAGACCCCAAAGCGTCCAGAGCAGATCGCACATCGCCTTGTAGATCACAAACCGTCCCATCTCAAAATCCGTCGCGTCGCGGCCGAAATATCCCTGCAACAACTCCGCTTCACCCTCCGGCGACAGTTCGGCCTCAACGGCCAGGTCGCCCACATCCCAAAGCGGGTCGTTCATCCCGGAATATTCCCAGTCGACCATCCACATCTTTGCACCGTCATCCAGAAAGTTCTCTGAAAGCGGGTCGCAGTGACAGGGCGCGAGATGCACGGGATGCGCGGCAAGGGCTGCCTTGACCGGTTCCGCGGCCTTGACCGTTTCGTGGTATCCCTCGGGCAGGGTGGTGTCCCGCTTCCCGAGTACGCCCAGATAGTCCTCGATCATCGCAAACAGCTCAAAGTGGAAATCAAACCTCTGACCGGACCCGTGCAGCTGCGCCATCGCTTTGCCGGCACGTTCAGCTGCTCCGGGGATTTCCGCGAACCCTGCGGGTGTCATGGTGGTGACATTCGGAATGGTTTCCGTGATCATCACTCCCGAGTCGGGTGTCACCATCAGGACCTTCGGCGAAATCCCTGCCCGCCATGCCGCCTCGGCATTGTGGGCCTCAACCTTTCGGTCGATGTATTCCTCCGTTCCCTCGCCAGGAATGCGCACCACCACGCTTTCTCCCGGTGCATCCGCGCGGTAGACCAGATTCGTCAGACCACCCATGCGGGTGACCCTTATTTCCGCCTCCGGAATGTTTGCAAATGCCTCAAGCTGCCGAAGTTCCCCGATCACCCGGTCCCGATTTTCCTCCAATATCCATGTCCTCCCTACGCTTTCAGTCTCTCGTTTGTCGGGTCGTAAAGAGGCCCGACGGTTTTGGTAATGCCGTGCCGTTCACCAAACACCTCGACCTCGAAGCCGGTCTCCTCCCAAAGCTCCCGTTCCAGATATCCAAACAGAATGCTCTTACCCACCGTATGCCCAAACCCGGACGAGGTCGCGAGCGACACGACCTGGTCGCCCAACAGAATTGCCTCGCCTCCGAACAGGGGCAGTTTGGCATCGCTGACAAAGGTACAAAGTCGCCGGTCCGGTCCATTTTCCTTCTGCCCTGCCAAAACATCCTGCCCCAGGACCGGCTCGCCTGATTTCAGGTGAACCCTCAACCCCAGGCCCGCCTCAACCGGGGTTGAGTCCGGTGAAATGTCGCCCGACCAGTAGAGATAGCCCTTCTCAAGCCGCAGACTGTCGATGGCGCGGTAGCCCACATCGCGGATTTGATATGGCGCCCCGGCTTCCCAAAGCGTCTCATATACATGCGCTGCGAACTCCGTGGGAATGTGCAGCTCCCACCCCAGTTCGCCCACGAACCCGATCCGAACGGCCCGGACCGGTGCGGCCCCGACCGTGATCTCCCGAGCCGTACCAAACGGGAAGACGGCGTTCGACAGGTCTTCCTCGCTTACCTTCTGCAGCACGTCGCGGGCTTTTGGACCACAGATGTTGATGACCGCCCGCGCCGAGGTAACCTCGATAAGGTGGATGCCTGCAGATTTCGGAATGTGACGGCGGATCCAGTCGCTGTCATGGGTGCCGAACCCCGATCCCGTGACGATGTAGAAATGTTCCACGCCCAGGCGCGTGATTGTCAGGTCCGCTTCCACTCCGCCTTGCTCGTTGCAAAGCTGTGCATAAATCACACTGCCCACCGGCCGGTCCATGTTGCAGGCGGCCAGCCGCTGCAGGACGTCCAGGGTCCCTGGCCCAAACATTTCGAATTTCGCGAAACTCGTCTGGTCGATCAGGGCCACACTCTCCCGCACGATCCGGTGTTCCTCCGCCGCGAACCGGTGCCAGCCGGGGTCGAGAAAATCGAGTTGATCCACCGGCTCAACCCCCTCCCGCGCAAACCACAGGGGGCGTTCCCAACCGTTCTTGGAACCAAACACAGCACCTTTGCTTTTCAGAGTGTCATGGAGCGGCGAACGACGCAGACCACGGGCCGACTCGGCTTCCTGACCGGGATAGCGCATCTTGTAATGATGCGCGTAATGCTCAATCGCGCGGGGATACATGAAGGCCCGCGTGCCGTGATGCGGTCCGAACCTCCGTATATCGAGGGGCCAGAGGTCAAGCGAGGGCCGCCCCTCGACAATCCATTCCGCGATCATCTCACCCGCACCGCCTCCTGCGGCGATGCCATAGAGAAAGCCGGTCGCCATCATCAGGTTGTCAAACTCCGGCGCCCATCCCATGACGAAGTCACCGTCCGCGGAATAGGGGATGGGCCCGTTGATGACCTGGCGTATGCCGACCTCGTTCAGCACCGGTGTGACCTGCGCTGCAAGCTCGGCCAGTGGCGCGAAACGGTCGAGATTGTCGGGTAGCAACTGCCGTACAAATTCGCCCGGAATGCCCCGTTCGCCGAAGGGCAGGGTGTCGTCCTCATATCCGCCCACAACCATGCGCCCACCGGCGTCGGGCTTGTAGTACACGAGCCGCTCCGGATCGCGCATGCTGGGAAGGTGTTTGACCATTTCCGGGTTGGGCAGGGGTTCGGTGACGATATACTGATGTTCCACGGCACAGGCCGGCACTTTCAACCCGAGCTTTTGCCCAAGCTCCCGGCTCCACATCCCTGCCGCCAGAACTACAACCTCGGCCTCATAGTCGCCTGCGGAGGTCATGACCCTGGTGATACGCCCGTCGCGCACTTCAAAGTCGAGAACCTCAACGCCCTGCCGGATCGTGGCCCCGTTCTGCCGGGCGGCATGGGCGATGACCTGGCACAGGCTGGCCGGGTCCACATGCCCGTCGGACGGAATAAAGGCCGCCCCCTCCAATCCCGCCGGGTCAATCAGCGGGAACAGATCATAGGCCTCGTCGGGCGAAATGATGTTCATTTCCAGCCCAAAACTTCGGGCCATGGTGGCTAGCCGCCTCGCCTCAAGCATGCGCTCCCTGGTCGCTGCCAGCCGCAGGGAACCGACCTTCTTCCAGTCGAAGGCCATGCCCGTTTCGGCCTCCAGCCGGTCGTACATGGCAACCGACTTTTGCAGCATCCGTGTCGTGTTGCGGGAGGAGCGCAACTGGCCGACGAGGCCGGCGGCATGCCACGTCGCGCCTTCGGTCAGGTGGGCTCGCTCAAGCAGAACGACATCTTTTTCGCCATTGCGGGCAAGGTGATACGCGGTCGAGCAGCCAATGATCCCGCCACCTATGATCAGGTGTTTCGCCGCGTTTTTTGCCATTTGTGCTCCCCTCCCGTTGCCGCAACCGGCTCAGAATGGGGAATGTTTGGACACAAAACAATAGACGTATTGCGATGGTATGCCCGGGCGCGGTCTAGCTGATTTTTTCCTGTTCGCGGGCGATGGACCATTCGATCAGGGCGCGCCAGAGCGTTTCGACCAGCGCGGGGTCGAGGCCGTTGCGGTCGGCGGCGGCGCGAACCCTGCGCACGACCTCCTCGACGCGGTCCTCGGCCCTGGCGGGGATGCCCTCGCCAGGTTTCAGCTCGATTGCCCGGTCGATATATGTGCTGCGCAGCGCCAGCATTTTGACGAGGCTCTCGTCGAGCGCGTCAATTTCCTTCCGCAGTTCCGCCATGGAGGTGCAGGCTTCGGGAGGTCTGAGGTCCATTATGCTTTTCACCCTGTACTGGAATTACCAGGACCCTGTTTACGACACCCAGGGCGGCTTTGCACGGTCAAGAAACGCGGAAATGCCCTGTTTTGCCTCATCGGTCTCCCATGCGTCGGCCAGACGTTCGATGGACCCGTCAATAACCGCCTCATCAATCGCCGGCCCAAGTGCCCGTGCCATGGCCTTCGCGCGTCCCACGGCGCCCGGTGCCGCTGACAGGTAGGGCCGGATTTCGGCCTCAACGGCCTCGTCAAGACCGTCCGGGTCCACAGCCGCCGCGATCATGCCCAGCTCGACCGCCCTGTCCGCGCCAAAGATTGCGGAGGACATGAACACCCGCCGCGCCCGGCCTTCGCCAAGCCGCGCGAGGACATATGGCCCAATCGTCGCGGGGATCAGGCCAAGGCGGGTTTCCGTCAAACCGAACCGCGTCTCCCGGTCCGCGAGCGCAATGTCACAGACACAGGCCATGCCAACGCCACCACCCAGGGCCGCGCCATGAATGCGGCCGATCAGGGGAACCGGCATCTCGTTGAGCGCCCTGAGCATCATCGCCAGCCGCCGCGCCTCCCGCATCCGCGTTTCCCGGTCCGCGTCGATCTGCTCGCGCATCCAGTTCAGATCACCGCCCGCGCAAAAGGTCTCGCCGGCGCCGGACAGGACCATGGCCCGGATCGAGCCGTCACCGCCAAAGACCGAGGCCGTTTCGGTGAGTTCCTCAATCATCCGCGCCGACAGGGCGTTGCGCTTCTCCGGCCGGTTCAGCGTGACATAGACCACCCCACGGTCATCCAGGTTGACATCCAGCGTCTGCCACTCGGTCATACCCCACTCCTCAAGGTTTTGGCGAAAGCCGCCGTCTCCCGCAAAGCGTCCGGGTCAATGCCGGTCGCGAAGCCCCGGTCGTGAGCCAGGTCGACAACCGCTTCGCTCGCCACGTTCCCCTTCGATCCCGGCGCGAACGGACATCCGCCAAGCCCCCCGACCGAGGTATCGAACACCCGCAGACCGTGGTCGAGCGAACACATGATATTGTCGAGCGCGCGGCCCCTGGTGTCATGGAAATGCCCGGCGAGTTTCTGGGCTGGAATGTCGCCCAGCACCGCCTCCAGCATCGGTGCCACCGTCTCCGGCACGCCCGCGCCGATGGTGTCCCCGAGGCTGATCTCATAACAGCCCATCTTCATCAGTTTTCGCGCAACATCGGCCACGTTTTCCGGCGGTGTTGGCCCGTCATAGGGGCATTCGACGACGCAGGAGACATAGCCGCGCACGGGAGTTTCCGCCTGTCGCGCCGCCTCCATCACCGGGTCAAACCGCTCCAGGCTTTCGGCAATGAAGCAGTTGATATTGTGTCGGCTGAACCCTTCCGAAGCCGAGGCAAACACCGCGACCTCATCAACACCGGCGGCCAGCGCCCGCTCAATACCGCGCAGGTTTGGCGTGAGCGCGGAATACACCACGCCCTCGCGCCGGTTGATCCCGGCCAGAACCTCCGCCCCGTCGGCCATCTGCGGCACGACCTTTGGATTTACGAAGCTCGCAACCTCGATCTTTTCGATGCCGCACTCTGTCAGCATGTCCACCAGCCGGATTTTGTCGGCGGTGGAGATCATCACCTTTTCGTTCTGCAACCCGTCACGCGGACCCATCTCGAACAGGGTGACATGCTCACTCATCCCCGGCCTCCAGCACCACCAGGACCGTGCCGTCACTGACCTGGTCCCCCACGGCCACCATGACCTCCGCTAGGGTTCCGTCGCGCGGGGCGGTCAGGGTGTGTTCCATCTTCATGGCTTCCAGCACCACCAGCCCGTCGCCGCGTTTGACGCTCTCACCGGCCCCGGCAGAGACCACCTTCACCAGGCCCGGCATCGGGGCCGCAATGGCGTTTCCGCCCGCCGCATCGTCGGCGGAGGAGGCCAGCGGGTCGGGCACGGAAAACTCCACACTGCGCCCGCCCAGGTTGACCGAAACAATATGACCGGCCCTGATCACATTCGCGCGCAGTGTTTTGCCCGCAATTGTAACCGCGCAGGTGGTCCCCGATACGGCGGTGACACCAAGCTCAACGCCCCCGCCTTCCGCCGGATCGTCCACCCGGAAACGATCCCGCCCGAGAATGTTGATGTCCCGTTGCACCGGTTCCCCGGCATGCACCAGGTCCACATGCACCCGCGCCGCATCCCAGTGCCGCCAGCCTGTCAGTTGCTCCCAGGGGTCATCGCCCGTCGGCCCGTCCAACAGACCCGCCGCCTGGAGCGCGGCCAGAGCGGTCAGTTCCGGCGGCACGTCCCGCGCCGGCATCAAATCATCCAGGTCCCGCGCGATCAGCCCGGTATCGACCTCGCCCCCTGCAAATCCGGTGTGACGGGTCAGGGCGCCCAGAAACTCCAGATTGGTGACGCAGCCCACGACATGGCTGGCCGCCAGCGCCTGGGAAAGACGGTTCAGCGCCGTTTCCCGCGTCGGTCCGTGGCAGATCACCTTGGCGATCATCGGATCGTACCACGGGCTGATCTCATCGCCCTGCCGCACGCCACTGTCGATCCGTGTGGACCCCGGCGCAAACGCGGTGGCGTCGGGGAAAGACAGGTGATCGAGCCTGCCGGTCGCGGGCAGAAACCCCTTCGGCACGTCCTCCGCATAGACCCGCGCCTCGAAGGCCCAGCCGTCAATGGCGAGATCATCCTGCTCAAAGGGCAGGGGTTCCCCGGAGGCGACGCGCAGCTGCAGTTCCACAAAATCGAGCCCGGTAATCGCTTCGGACACCGGATGCTCGACCTGCAAGCGGGTGTTCATCTCCATGAACCAGAACCCGTCCTCGCGCAGCGCTCCCGAGCCGTCCGCGATGAACTCCACCGTTCCCGCGCCCGAGTACCCGATGGCCCGCGCCGCGTTTACCGCGGCCTCCCCCATCGCCGCGCGCACCGCGTCGGACATGCCGTGGGCAGGGGCCTCCTCTATGACCTTTTGATGGCGGCGCTGCAGGGAGCAGTCCCGCTCGAACAGATGCACCGCGTTGCCATAGCCGTCGCCAAATACCTGGATCTCGATATGCCGGGGCGAGGTCACGTATTTCTCGAGCAGACAGACCGGATCCCCGAAACTGGCCTGCGCCTCCCGCTGTGCGCCCTCCAGCTGACGCGCGAAATCCTCCGGCCGTTCGACCAGCCGCATTCCCTTGCCGCCGCCGCCCGCGCGGGCCTTGATCAGAACGGGGTAGCCGATCGCCTCCGCCTGTTCGGCCAGGAAATCCGGCTCCTGGCGTTCTCCGTGGTATCCCGGAACAACCGGCACGCCGGCTTTCGCCATCACGTCCTTGGCCGCGTCCTTCAGCCCCATCGCGCGGATGGCCGCGGCATCCGGGCCGATGAACACCAGCCCGGCCGCGCCGACGGCCTCCACGAAATCCGGGTTCTCGGACAGGAAACCATAGCCAGGATGGATGGCCTCCGCCCCGGTGGCGCGTGCCGCCTCAATGATCCGCGCGGCCTGGAGGTAACTTTCGGCCACCGCCGGTGGACCGATATGCACAGCCTCATCCGCCATCGCGACATGTCGCGCGTCCGCGTCCGCATCCGAATACACGGCCACCGTTTTGACACCGAGCCGCTCGCAGGTCGCCATGACGCGACAGGCGATCTCCCCCCGGTTGGCGATCAGAATTTTGCTGAACATCGCCCGCGCCCTCCTACATGCGGAACACGCCAAAGGACGTGTCCTCAATGGGGGCGTTCAGACAGGCCGACAGCGACAGGGCCAGCACCTCCCGCGTTTTGCGCGGATCAATGATGCCATCATCCCAGAGCCGCGCCGAGGCATAGAGCGGATGGGCCTGGTGTTCGAACTGGTCAATCGTGGGCTGCTTAAAGGCGGCCTCCTCCTCCTGCGACCAGGTCCCGCCGCCGCGCTCGATCGCGTCCCGCCGGACCGTCGCCAGAACCCCCGCCGCCTGCTCGCCGCCCATCACGGAAATCCGGGAATTGGGCCAGGTCCAAAGAAAGTGCGGCGAATAGGCGCGTCCGCACATGCCGTAATTGCCCGCACCAAACGACCCACCAATCAGGAAAGTGATCTTGGGGACCTTCGATGTCGCCACCGCCGTCACCAGCTTCGCGCCGTCCTTCGCAATCCCGGCGTTTTCATAGGCCCGGCCCACCATGAAACCGGTAATGTTCTGCAAGAACACCAGCGGGATTTTTCGCTGGGAACACAACTCCACGAAATGGGCGCCCTTGAGCGCCGCTTCGGAGAACAGCACGCCGTTATTGGCCAGAATGCCCACCGGCATCCCCATCACATGGGCAAAGCCGCAGACCAGGGTGGTTCCATAGCGTGCCTTGAACTCATCAAACCGCGAGCCATCCACCGTGCGCGCAATCACCTCCCGCACGTCATAGGGCGTGCGCAGACCCGCCGGGACGACACCGGTTATTTCCGCCGGATCATAGGCCGGAGGCTCCGGTGTGCGCATGTCCAGTTGCGCGGGCTTCACCCGGTTCAGGTTGCCCACCGCCTCCCGCGCCAGCGCCAGCGCATGGGCGTCATTATCCGCCAGGTAATCCGCCACCCCCGACAGGCGCGTGTGCACATCCCCGCCACCCAGATCCTCTGCCGTGACGACCTCGCCCGTGGCGGCCTTCACCAACGGCGGACCGGCCAGAAATATTGTACCCTGGTCGCGCACGATGATCGTCACGTCCGACATCGCGGGCACATAGGCCCCGCCCGCCGTGCAGGAGCCCATGACCACCGCGATCTGGGGAATGCCCTTCGCGCTCATGGTGGCCTGGTTGAAGAAGATCCGTCCAAAATGATCCCGGTCCGGGAAGACCTCATCCTGGTTGGGCAGGTTCGCGCCGCCGCTGTCCACCAGGTAGACGCAGGGCAAATGGTTGGTCTCCGCGATTTCCTGAGCGCGCAGGTGTTTTTTCACCGTCATGGGGTAATACGTGCCGCCCTTCACCGTGGCGTCGTTGCAGACCACCATGACCTCACGGCCATTGACGCGCCCCACGCCGGCGACCGCTCCGGCCGACGGGCTCGCCCCGTCATACATGCCGTGGGCCGCGAACATGCCGACCTCCAGGAACGGCGAGCCCGGGTCGAGCAGCCGCGCCACCCGTTCCCGGGGCAGGATCTTGCCCCGGTCCAGATGCCTCTGCCGCGCCTTCTCCCCGCCACCGGCCAGGGCCAGGTTGGCGGCCTCGCGCACCAGTGCCATGGCCTCCTCATGGGCTGCCGTGTTCGCGGCAAACGTGGCCGAACCGGGTGAGGCGGATGACGTCAGGACCGCCATTACCGCATGGTTCCCATCAGTTCCCGCCCGATCAGCATGCGCCGGATCTCCGACGTGCCCGCACCGATCTCCATCAGCTTCGCGTCGCGGAAAATGCGGCTGACCGGGCTGTCATTCATGAACCCGGCCCCGCCCATGGCCTGCACCGCCTGGTGGGCCACGGTCATGGCTTCCTCGGAGGCATAGAGCACGCAGGCCGCCGCGTCCTGGCGTGTCACCGTCCCCCGGTCACAGGCCCGCGCCACCTCGTAGACATAGGCCCGCGCGGTGTTGAGCTTGGTGTACATGTCCGCGATTTTGCCCTGCATCAGCTGAAAATCCCCGATGGCCTGGCCGAACTGTTTGCGCTCGGCCATGTAGGGCATGATCTCATCAAGGCAGGCCGCCATGATCCCCGTGCCAATGCCCGACAGAACCACCCGCTCATAGTCGAGGCCGGACATCAGCACCCGCACGCCCCGGCCTTCCTCGCCAAGGATGTTCTCAAACGGCACCTCGACGTCCTCAAACACCAGCTCCACCGTGTTCGACCCGCGCATGCCAAGCTTGTCGAAATGGGTCGACTGGCTGAAACCGAGCATGGTTTTCTCAATCAGAAAGGCCGTAATCCCCCGCGAGCCGGCATCGGGATCGGTCTTGGCATAGACCACCAGCGTGTTCGCCTCACCGCCATTGGTGATCCAGAACTTGTTGCCGTTCAGCACGAACCGGTCGTTTTTCTTCTCGGCGCGCAGCTTCATGCCCACCACGTCCGACCCCGCGCCCGCCTCGGACATCGCGAGCGCGCCCACGTGTTCGCCGGAGATCAGCGGCGGCAGGTATTTCGCTTTCTGCTCCGCGTTGCCATTGAGGTTGATCTGGTTGACGCAGAGGTTCGAATGCGCGCCATAGCTGAGCGACACGCTGGCCGAGGCCCGAGCGAGTTCCTCCACCGCTACAACATGGGCCAGATACCCCATGCCGGTGCCGCCATCGGCCTCCGGCACGGTCAGGCCCAGAAGGCCCAAATCACCCATCTCCCGCCACAGATCCGCCGGAAAACTGTTGGATTTGTCCACATCGGCGGCAATGGGTTTGACCCTGTCCTGGGCCCAGCGGTGCACTGCCTCGCGCAGGGCGTTCACATCCTCGCCCAGGTCGAAACTCATGGAAGCGTTGAACACGGAATCCTCCCCAGTTTTTTGCCGATTAGACGGCTTTCCGTCCCGTTTGGCCAGCCGTTCCCTGACGGGAAGGGCAAAAATATCTTTGGAACGCATTGGTGGGGTGCCGGTGATAATCAATTTCAAACTGGAGGATAATCGATGAGGGCATCGCGGACCTCGGGTCGCGCGCCAGCGCCTCCCATGGGGGAGGTCAGCGCTGCCCGGCGTTGCCGCCGGGCGTGAGCGGTTGAGGCGGCACCGCGCCATAGCCGGGCTGGATCAACGGCATCGGCTTCTTCCCGCGAAACGCCCCCCACCCCGTTTGACCCGTCCTCCCTGGAATGCCACAACCTCCCCGGAACAGTCAGACAGGAATGGACGCAATGACATCGATTCTGACCATAACCGTTAACCCCGCGCTTGATCTCTCCACCGAGGCCCCGGCCGTTGTTCCCGACCGCAAGCTGCGCTGTGGCCCGCCCCTGGTGCATCCAGGCGGTGGCGGCGTGAATGTCAGCCGGGCCATCTCCAATCTGGGCGGGTCCAGCCGGATGCTGGTGGCCTATGGCGGTCCGACCGGTGAGATGCTGGTGCGCGAGTTGCGCGGCGAGGGGCTGGAGCCCGTGTCGCTTGGCATCGACTACGACACCCGCCAGTCCCTGACCGTGCGGGATGCGGCCACCGGGCTTCAGTACCGCTACATGATGCCAGGACCGGCCTGGACGGCGGAGGACTGCGAAACCGCGCGGCGCACCATCATGGAGAACGTGCGGGACGGTGACCTGGTGATCCCCTCCGGCTCGACCCCGCCTGGCCTGCCGGAGGAGTTTTTCCTCTCGCTGAATACGGAGGTCAAATCCGCCGGGGCGCGCATGATCCTCGACACCTCCGGCGCGACACTTGAACGGGTTGCGGGCGCGGGGGCGGAGCTGTTCACCCTGCGCATGGATCTTGAGGAGGCGCGTGAGCTGTCCGACCGGCCCCTGCTGCGGATTGAGGAGGTCGCGGAACTCGCCCGCGAACTGCGCGCCGCAAAAGCCGCGGAGATCGTGATGATCGCGGCCGGGGCGGAGGGTACGGTGATCACCTGTGCAGAGTGGACCGGCCTCACCCGTCCGCCCTTTGTGGTGCCCCTGTCAAAGGTCGGGGCGGGTGACAGCTTCGTGGGTGGCTACGCGCTTTCACTCACGCAGAACGCCGATCCGGTGGAGGCCTGCATCCAGGGCACCGCCTCCGCCGCCTCGGCCGTGACAACGCCCGGCACGGCCCTTTGCCTGCGCGCCGATGTGGAGCGTTTCGTGACCCAGGTTACCCGGACGCCCCTGTAGCGGCCTGACTGGCGAGGTGGCCGGTTCTAAGCGAATGCCCGGAGAACAGCGCCTCGCGCTCGCGGTCGGACAGGTCGGGACGGATATTGGCGGCGACGGCGGTGCGTTTGATCAGCCGCGCCACATGCCGGTCCGACAGCCGCTGGTCCAGCACGCGTTTGTTGTCCCGGCTGATCCGCCGGAACAGCGGGCCGTGTGTGAGCCGTCCGTAATGCAGCCAGGCCTCCAGCGCAGCGACCGGACAGGCCCGCTCGCGCGCCCCGCGATCAACGCGCACCTCCCGCAGTCCGGAGCGGTCCGGCACGCCGAGGATCACGAATTTCGCGCCAGGCTGAAACTCCCGTGGAACGTCCAGCGCCACGATCTCCGTGCGCCGAAACCCGCCCGAAAACCCCAGCAGCAAAATCGCCCGGTCGCGCAGATCGCGCAGGGAAAACGACAGGGTCTCGACCATCGCGGCGATGTCCTCCGCCATCAGGGCCTCGGTCCTGCGCGGCGGTCGCGCCGCCTTTTCCCGCACCAGCTCCATGGCCGCCACGATCCTGTCATCCGCCCGGTCTACGGGAAACCCGCGCTGCCGGTAATGCCAGGCCAGCCCCGCCAGCCGCCGCCCAATTGTCGCCAGGGACAGCGGCGCCGCGACCCGCCCCGGTCCGGTCGGGTCCGGGTCGGCGCAGTCCTCCAGGTATCGCGCAATCCACTCCGCATCGGGCGGCAGTGGCGCAACCCCGCGCCGCCGGCACCAGGCGCTGAAATGGGTCCAGTCCGCCCGATAGGCGAGGGAGGTGTTCCGCGAGCCCGTCGCTGCGGTCTTTGCATCCGTGTTCATGGGCGCGGAGTATATTTTTACCCCGCGCCTTTGCAATCTTATTGGACATGCGCGCCCCGGTTTTTCGCACCGGCGACGGCCCGGGGCAGCAATTCTTAGGTCATTTTCGGTTTTGGTGCTACCATGCGCCCGGGCAACGGGAGGAGCGGAGGATGGCATCCGGCGGCACAACGGTTCTGGTGGGAACCACCAAGGGCGCGTTTTTCATAACCTCGGAGGCGGACCGGACGGGCTGGAAAATCACCGGCCCCCATTGCGACGGCTGGCCGATCAACCACCTGGCGGGCGACCCGGACACCGGCACCGTCTGGGCCGGGGGCGGCGGGGAATGGTCCGGCGCGGGCGTGTGGAAAACCAATGATGGCGGCGCATCCTGGCAGGTCACGCGGCTGACATCGGGGCAAATGGACGACTGGGCGGCGAACGATCCCGATTTCGCCAAAATGATCGGCTGGACCGGGGAGCCGCTGCCCTTCGGCACGGAGTTTTCACAGATCTGGTCGATGGGCTGTTTCGACGGCGTACTTTACGCCGGAACCAAGCCCGCAAAACTTCTGACGAGCCGCGACGGTGGCGACACCTGGGAAGAGGTCAAAAGCCTCTCGGAGCATCCCTCCGCCGACAGCTGGCATCCTGGGGCGGCCGGACTGGTGCTGCATACCATTGTGGCCGATCCGGGCGATCCGCGCAAAATGTGGCTTGGCATCTCGGCGGCGGGCGTGTTCGCCACCGAGGATGCCGGCGGCTCCTGGGAGCGGCGCAACCGTCTGTCAAACGCGGAGGCCTGCGCCGAACATGACCATCCGGCCGCGCCACGGGACGGCCAGACCGGCCACTGTGTCCACAACATGATGCGCGCGCCAGGCGAAAGCGACCTGCTCTACCAGCAGAACCACCACGGGGTCTGGCGCTCGCGCGATGGCGGGCGCAGTTGGGAGGACATCAATGCGGGCCTGCCCTCGACCTTCGGCTTCCCCATCCGGGTGCATCCCCGCGATCCCCAGACCATCTGGACCCTGCCGCTGAATGGCGACAGCATCGGGCGCTTCCCGCCGGATGCCGCCGCGGCCGTCTGGCGGTCCCGCGACGGGGGGGAAACATGGCAGGATCTGCGCGACGGTCTGCCGCAGGAAAGCTGCTATTTCACGGTGCTGCGCCAGGCCATGGCCGGGGATACCGCCGATCCGGCCGGTATATATTTCGGCACCAACAGCGGGTCGGTCTTCGCCAGCACCAATGAGGGCGACAGCTGGGATGAAATCGCCCGCCACCTTCCGACGATCCTGGCCGTTGAGGTGCTGGAAACGGCCTGAGCGTCAGGCCTTTGGCCCGTCCGGCGCCCTCGTTGCGAACAGCCGTGCCGCCAGCGGCGCGCCCAGGATCACGATGATCACCCGCAGCACGTGATGGGCGATAACAAAGGCCATGTCCGCGCCGACGATCAGGGCCAGCACCGTCATTTCAGCCTGCCCGCCCGGCGTGAAGGCCAGAATGGTCTCCAGCGGCGGCGCCAGGTCAAGTAACTGAACCACTTCGGAAAAAACCGCCGTGATGATGAGCAGCAAAACACAGTAGCCAAGCGCGGCGGTCACGTCCCGGCGCACCTCCGTGATTGTCACGCCCGCATATTTCGTGCCGACGGTCATGCCGATGAAGAACTGCGCCGCCCAGATGGCCTCCGACGGCGGCCGGTGATGCAGAATGCCCGTAAGCGACATCAGCGTGGCCAGGATCATGGGGCCCAGAATTGACGCACCGAACATGCCGACGCGCTTCGCCAGCCGCCAGCCCGCGATGCCACAGAACACCATCACGAGCAGCTGAAACGGCTCAATCGTGACCAGCGGATCGCCCGGCGGATTGCTCAGATCCGCGTCCCACACCCATTGCAGCAGGAACGGCAGCGTCACGACGACGACCATGATCCGCGTGGCGTGAATGAGCGACAGCGTGCGCACATTGCCGCCCGCCTCCTCGCCAAACACCAGCATGTCCTGAAGTCCGCCTGGCATGGCCGAATAGTAGCTGGTGGCGAAATCATAGCCCCAGATCCGCTGAAAATACGGAACGCCCACGGCTCCGATGCAGGCCACCATGACCGGGATCATCAGCAGCGTGGGCCACATGGCCGCCATGGAGGCCACCAGCGCGGTGGTGAATGTCGCACCGACCGCCACGCCGAGAATGGTCCGCATCCCGTCATTGAGTGCCTTGTTGCCCTTCATGGGCACCCCGAACAGGGCCGCGAGAAGGCAGGCGAAAATCGGGCCCAGCAGCCAGGGCAGGGGCAGGTCGAGGGAGATGAAGACGGCCACGCCAATGGCCGCAATCAAAATGGGTGTGAGATATCGGATCATTCCCGCATCGCTTTCAGCCTTTGGCGCAGGGAGGTTTGCAGATGGTTTTCCGCTGCTTTTTCAGCGGCTTCCACGTCCCCGGCGCGAATGGCGTTGATAATGTCCTGATGCTGCGCGCAGACGGTTTTGATCCGGTCCTCATCGGCCAGCGTCGTGGGGCCGAGCAGCATCAGGGCGTTGTTGAGGGCCCGCGCGGATTCCAGCAGGAACCGGTTGCGCGTGGCGAGATAGAGGCACCGGTGGAACCCCTGGTTGAGTGTGACGGCCTTCTGACGATCCGACACCGACGCGGCGAGCGTCTCATTCAGCGCCTCCATCTCATCGGTCTCGGCCTCGCTCGCGTGCTTCGCGGCCATCCCCGCGGCGGTGCGTTCCAAAACCACCCGCATCTCATAAAGTTCAACGACTTCAGTATGATCGAGCTTGCGGATCACCGCACCGATACGCGGACGGTGCTCAATGATCGCCTCCGCCTCCAGCCGCCGCAGCGCTTCCCGCACCGGCGTCCGGGACAGCTTCAGCCGATCCGCCACCTCCAGCTCCCGCAATCGGTCCCCGGGCTGGTACTCACCCTTCCGAATGGCCGCGAGCAGCTTTTCGTAGGCAATTCCACCCTGCGAGAGGTCCTTTATGTCCGGTTCGGGCATTGGTCTGTCCATATTGCATCCTTTTGGATACAATTGAAATAGTACCGGGGGCGCGGAATGTCAAACAGTAGCTGTGCTGAGCGTTTGGAGTGTTGGGCGTCCGGGTTCGGCACGACAGTTGCGTTGCCAAAATGAAGAAATCTATGAAACAGAAATTAGGTGTTGGAATTTGAGTAAATACCTGAGACAGTTCCCATCGGACTCAGGTTCATTATAGTGTTTGGCATTGTTATTATCGGTAAGGACATTTTCTATTCGTCTAATGCTTTTGTAATTTTTGGTTGCCCGCATTCCGCGGTTGATTTTACCCGAGCCGATTCCAGCACTGCACAGAATTGACACGAAGCGATTTAATGGAATTCCGATGTTCCACTCGTGACACATTCCGGAATTCAAGACATTCTGGGAGGAAGTCATGGCGACTATTTCGGTTGACAGTTCATACGCGGTTGAAGGTGACGGCTCCGCGAGAAATTATCTTGAGTGGACAATCTCGTTGTCCGAACCGGCTGTAGATCCGATTTCAATCGACTACAGGTATTTGAGCGGTTCCGCCCTCGTCGGTACTAACTATTACGTTGACGGAGATGCCTATGCGTCGCGAACCACCGGTAGTGTCACCTTTGCAGAAGGCGAACAGATCAAGACGCTTTCGTTGAGAGTTATCCCGGATTCCGAATCTGAACAGGATGAAGCCGTCCTGTTGGAATTGTTTAATCCTACCGGAGAAGGCACTTTCGAGTCCCTTGGTCCTCTGTTGCGGTCCATTAACTGGATTAGGGACGATGATGGAAGTGGCAACAAGCTTTCCGTCTATGTCGCCAGTCCAAGGTTTGTTGAAGGAGACAGCGGCAAACAGACCGCGGAATTCGAAATCTCGCTTTCACAACCCGCGCCAAGTGGGTTTTCCTTCGATTATTCGACCGTAGATGGTTCAGCCATTGCCGGAGAAGACTATGAAGCGAAGAGCGGCACGATAAATTTTGCACCCAACCAAACCACCGCGATTGTCAGCGTCGACATCCTCGGCGATACAAAAATCGAGTCCGACGAGAGCTTTTCTCTCTCGATTGATGTACCAGATGGCGTTTCCGAGGCTACCGTTGAGCCGGTTGTCATCCTTGATGACGACGCGGCAGCAGACGTCAACATGCCCTCGATATCCGCGACCGGCTCCTATTCGATCGAAGGTGATGGCTCAAGTTACAATGATCTTGTTTGGACGCTGACACTCTCCGAGGCTCCTGCTGATCCTGTCACCGTAAGCTACCGGTTTGTGTCCGGTACCGCGATTTTCGGAAACAGCTATTACGGTGATCCGGATGCCTATGTCTCAAGGACGGAACGTACGGTCACCTTTGCCGAGGGAGAGCAGTCAAAGACCGTAGATCTGCGGATCGTGGCGGACGATGACGTTGAGGCTGATGAAGCCATTGTCATGGAAGTCTACAATCCAACCGGAGGTGCCTCTCTTGCGGGCGGCGTGCCGGTCATGCGGACCGTGAGTTGGATCCGAAGTGATGACGGTTCGACCGATCATCAGGCCATGTTTGTTTCCAGCCCGGTCGTTACCGAAGGAGACAATGGAAACCGTGAGGCGGTGTTTGAAATCTCTCTTTCTCGCCCGGCTACCGAGGCATTCTCCGTCGACTTCAAAACGGTTAACGGTTCCGGAAGGGCAGGCAAGGACTACGAAGCCCGCAGCGGGGAAATAAGTTTTTCCGAGGGCCAGACTTCGGCGACCGTCGCGATTGCCATAATCGGCGACACTGACATTGAACCCAACGAGACCTTTACTCTGGTCGTCGACGCCCCGGACACGGTCGCCGAAAAAACGGTTGGCGAAGCCACCATACTCGATGACGACACGGCAGCATCGACATCGGGTCCCAGCGTGTCGGTTCAGGGAACGAGGTCAATCGAGGGTGACATTTCCGACTCTGACTTCCTGGCCTGGACGATCACTTTGTCTGAAGCGGCATCAGACACGGTTACCGTGGACTACCGATATGTGTCGGGCACGGGCGATCTTGTGTACAGCTCTAACGGTGGTGGTGATGCCTATTCGTCAAGTACTGTAAGTTCCGTTACTTTTAAACCCGGCGAACAGTCCAAGACGGTGTTCCTGCGAATTGACGCGGAACAGAATGCCGAGCCGGATGAGTCGATTTTGCTGGAGGTATACAATCCAACGGGTGGTGCGGTCCTTCCGGATGATATGCCCGTCCTGCGATCGTCCGCCTGGATCCAGAGCGACGATGGTTCAGCTGACAAGCTGGCTCTGTACGTGGCCAGCCCCGTGGTAATGGAGGGTGACTCCGGACGACGAACGGCGGTTTTCGAAGTGTCTCTCTCAAGGCCTGCGCCTGAGGATTTCGTTGTCGAATACGAAACCGTTGATGGTTCAGCGAAGGCTGGAGAGGATTTCAACGAAAAAAGCGGGAAAATCAAATTCAGCGAAGGCCAGAGCAGCGCGTCCGTTAGCGTAACGATATATGGTGACAGGCATGTTGAAGCCGACGAGGGCTTCACGCTGGCCTTCGATACACCGGACATTGTGGCTGAGACAGGTTTCGGTGAGGCCATCATATTGGACGACGACGCGGGATCGGAGACCAACCTGCCCGTAGTCTCCGTGCAGGGTTCATCGACAATGGAAGGTGACTCGGGAAATTACAATTATCTGAGATGGACGGTGACGCTGTCGGAGCCTGCGATTGACGATGTGAGCGTCGAATACAGATTTCTGTCAGGGACCGGGACTGCCGGGTTGTACGGTTCCAGCGATGCGGATGGGTATCCGTATTCGAACAGCGGAACCCTCACTTTTTCGGAAGGCGAGAGGTCCAAGGAGCTGTATTTTCGCATTAACGCGGAACAGGATGCCGAGCCTGATGAGACTATTGTGCTGGAGTTGTTTAACACCAACAATGGGGCGGTCTTTGCCAACAACGCGCCATCATTACAAAGTGCAAGCTGGATACTGAGCGATGATGGTTCGACAGATCCGCTTGCTCTGTTCGTTTCAAGCCCAACCGTGGTCGAAAACGGTTCGGACCCGCGCGAAGTAGAGTTTGAAATATCACTTTCCCGACCCGCCCCGAAAAACTTCAGCGTAAAATATGAAACCATCGATATCTCCACGGAAGCCGGCGATGACTACAAACCCGCGTCCGGCAAGATCCGTTTTGTCGAAGGCCAGTCCACCGCATCTTTGGTTGTGAAAATCAAACCGGATGCTGACGTCGAGAAAACCGAGAGTTTCAGCCTGTCGATCGATGCGCCGGACTTTTTGACCAATACGTCAATTGGCGTTGCCACCATCCACGACGGTTCCATTGCAGGAACAAAGGGTTCGGACGTGACGACCGGCACCGATTTTGGCGACGTTATTGTCGTTATGGGTGGAAATGACAGGGCAAGCGGAAAGGACGGCGACGACATCATTCTCGGAGGCTCGGGAAAAGACACGCTGAAAGGCGGAGACGGAGATGATGTGCTTAAGGGAGGAAAAGGGGCCGACCGTCTTTATGGCAACAAGCACAAGGATACGTTGGTTGCCGGAAAAGGTGACGACAAGCTGAAAGGCGGGTCCGGTAAGGACAAGCTGCTCGGTGACGAGGGCGACGATACCATAAGCGGCGGGAATGACAGCGATCGTATCGAAGGTGGCAAGGGTAAGGACAAGATTTCCGGCGGAAACGGTGATGACGTCTTTATCTTTGGCAAGTCGGATGGACGGGACACGATAACGGATTTTGATTTGGGAAATGATGTTATCAAAATTAACAAGGGTGCCAATGCGTTCAGGGATCTTGACATTTCCGAGAACCGGGCCGGTGCGGTAGTTTCTTTCGCCGATACAACAATTGTTTTGGAAGATGTTGAGGTTGACGACCTGTCACGGGATGACTTTTTGTTCGTGTGAACGACAGCTACGGTCTCAGATGGCCGAACATCCGATCCAGGTGCCGTCGGCGCGGTTACTGGACGCGAAACATGGGCACGGAGCGGGTCTCGTCCTGCCCCGTGTTTCACATGTCCAGCACGTTTGGCGCATCCCGGTCGATCTCCGGATCGCCGGACAGGTAGGTGACCTGCCCCCCGCGAAATCCCTCACCGTGATGTAGAGTCTGCCCGACCTTGAAGGAGCAGACGAATGCGAAAGAGCCGTTTCACCGAGGCGCAGATTATCGGGATGATCAAGGAACATGAGGCAG
>JAUHWT010000007.1 GCA_030427145.1 Alphaproteobacteria bacterium
GCAGGTGGAGCAGCGTCTCGCCCGTCTCGCCCGATGCAGGTGGAGCAGCGTCTCGCCCGTCTCGCCCGATGCAGGTGGAGCAGCGTCTCGCCCGTCTCGCCCGATGCAGGTGGAGCAGCGTCTCGCCCGTCTCGCCCGATGCAGGTGGAGCAGCGTCTCGCCGTATCAACAGCCGCCGGCACGGCATGGGCGAGCTGGATTAAATTCAATGTTTTCAATTGCATAGGCGGTGATTGCTGATGCGTCTCGATACATCATTGCATTAGGTGCGGCTTGCGTCTCGATGCATCATTGACTAGGCGCAATCGGGCTTTTATTGAATGTTTTCAATGACTTAGGGCTTTGGGTCCTTCTGACTGGGCGTTACGGGGGGCGGGGGGACGCTGACCCCGATTCGCGCCTAATGTGAAAACATCCTAAGGCAAGTAGGTTTTAGAACCATTCTAAGTTAGCAGTTTAGAACCATTCTAAAGTGTACCAATGCATACCGAAAACACCGGGGAAATCGGCCTATATGCAAGTTCCGTGCCAGGTTCAGCGAGCCAGAGCGGAAATTACTCATGCAATTTTCGTGCCAACTTTGCGGTTTCAAAAGTTTGTGGGGTAAGAATGGGCCGAGATGTGCGTGTGCGCGGCGATCCAGAGAAAAGCCTGAAAATGGATTATATTGCATCTTCTGGGCATTAGTCTGGGGTTGTAACGGGGTCTAGGGTTGTAACGCTCTAAAAACAGGACCAATACAACCCTAGACCCTTTCTAAGTGTTTGAATTGCCATTGGTTTTCTAGGGTTGTAACAGCAGTCTAGGGTTGTATTGCTAAATATACAGATAGACTCAAAATAGGGGGAAGGAGGAAATACAAAAATAGTGGTCGGGTAAAAACGAATTCACACAGAACGACAGTGTTACGGAGGGCCGAATCGAGCGTTACAACCCCCGACCCCGTTACAACCCTACCCCTCCAAAAGTGGTCAAGATTGCATGTAACGCATGATCGCTTTAAACACATGATAGGTTTAAGGTCATCTTGTAGAAGATTGAAAATAATCCATCTTAGAAGATAGGTTTAAACACAGTTACTCGGATGGCAGCCGCCAGCCACTGGGCGGGTTTAAGGCAAAAAAAGACCCCGGTTTTAACGCCGGGGCCAGTTGAGCAGTGCAAAAATTTTTTTTAGAGCAGGTCATCCAAGGGGTCGATCGGGTCGTTTCTTGTCCACATCGGGCGCTTACCATGCCGGTTTGTCATTCCTTTGGCATGGTATTTCCACCCTTTTACCCCTCGCAGGGCGCGGCCGATCTGTTGAACCTCGCGATGCTCGACCTCGTCGGGAGCCTTCCCGAGCATGTCTTCCACGATCTCGGCAACGCACACACTATTGCGCCCCTGGTCGTCCAACCACGCCGAAATCTCACCGGTGAGGCGCTCTGTCGGCGTCTCGTCGCCCCGGCACCAGACCCTCTGCCTTCCGTAGCGCTCAGTCGTCCAGCCGGCGACCATTGTCCACCCCTGAAGACCCCGCAGCGCGCGAGATATCTGCTGCATCTGGCGGACGTCGACGCGCGAGCGGTCCCCGTCGAGCATTTCCTCGTAGATCTCCCGTGCGCAAACGTGGTCGCGGTATATCGGGGCACCCTCGTCACCGAGGTCGTCGAACCCGCTGCCGTCCTGAATGGGTATTTCGAGCCAGGCTTCGATCTGGCCGAGCAGCTGCTCTTCGACGGTGTCTGCGCGGCGCATTTCCTGCAACACCTTCGCCTGCGTCGATGCGCGGGCGTCCTTCAGATAGAGGGGCAGGTCCCCGCCTGCTTTTTCGGCCCGCATCTGATGGTAATAGTGCGTGGCCTCGGCCCACAGCTGGTCCAGGTTCTCGCGCAGCCGGTCAATGTCGATAGACGCCACGTTGCAGAGGATCGGCCAAAAGCGCCGGCCGCCGGTCTGGTCGCGCAGGTATTCCTCGTCGTTGGTCGATCCGATGAAGATGCACTGCCGCTTGAAGATCATGGCCCGCCGGCCGTACGCCATGCGGACCTTGTCCTGTGGCGCGGAGACGAGACCCTTAATCGTGGTCACGTCGGCCCGGGAGAACCCCTGCAGCTCCGGGATCTCAAGGACCCAGGCGCCCTGCATCTTTTCTACCATGGCTTTGCGGTCGTGCAGGTCACCCTCCAGTTCCGCCGTCCAGCTGCAACCGAGCGTCTCAATGAACGTCGTTTTTCGGGCACCCTGAACGCCTTCGAGAATTGGCACAAAGTCAAATTTGTGCCCAGGTTCAAACACCCGGGTGACGGCGCCGAGCAGCGTGAGCCTGGCCGTGTCCCTGTGGTACTGGTTGTCCTCGGCGCCCATGTAATCGGACCACAGAGTCTCGATGCGCGGGATCCCGTCCCATTCCAGAGACATCAAATAGTCGCGGACCGGGTGGAAAGCGTTCTGGTGTGCCGCCATGTCCACAGCGGCGGTCAGATCGCGGTCACTGACCTTGATGCCGTAGCCGCCCTGCCGGGCCGGCGCCTCTATGATCAGCCGCAGCGCGTGGTCGTGGCTGTCTGTCCACAGTGTTCCGTTTGAGTCGGCCGGCTCGTCCCAGATGGCACCCTCAAGCTGCCTTGTCGGCTTTGGTGACTTGGTTCTCAGGGAGATTTTGCCCGGCGCATGGCGAACGACAACCTCCTGGGTGAACTCATTAAATCCGATGATACCCCGAACCCTCGGATCGTTTGCCACGATTAGCTCGACGTTCGGCAGGGTGCTCTTGATGTTCCCGTCTTCGCTAACCTGCAGCAGGGAGTACCAATCGAGAGGTTTCTCTTTCGCCTTGATCGGCGGTCCGAGTATATCGTTGTCATCAGACGTCCCCAAAAGGTCCGCGAGGTCTTCGTCGATCGGGTCCGCAACAATCTCTGCGTCCTCAACGAAGCCCTGGTTCTCTTTGAGGCGGTTCCGACCGGCCTCCTGCAACAGGGTCGCCATTCTGACCGGCCGCGGGGCCCCTTTAAAGGACCTCCACACGCGGGCCGAGTCGCGGCGATCAAACTTTTCGGACGTGGACGCCCACTCACACCACTTTTCGAATCCGTCTTTGGCGCCCTCAAACTCGTGATGGAGCGCGGCGCCGACCGTCAACCACTGCTCACGATCCTCAACCCAGTCGTCAGGGAGGTCGCGCAGGGTCTTGTCGATTTCGTGTGGTTCCAGGCCCAATGGCGATTTCTTCACCAGCGCCATCAGGTCGTCATCGTCCGAATCGTCGCCGAGGTCGTCCTGCTGGACGCCCCAGCTGTTGATCAGCTCCGTTGGAACAACCGGCGCGACACCGAATTCCAGCAGGTCAAAGTCGATCGGTCGCAGCCATTGGTAGGGGCGGTCCGTATCCGGGTGGATGGATGGCGGGATGACGGCCTGCTTTCCGGATCCGTAAAGTTCTATCTCCCAGTCGTGCTTTTTGACCTCCCGACCGAGTTTGCTGTCGAAGACCATCGAGAAGCCGGTGGAGCGCACGAGTTTTCTGGAGCGATACGGCGTCTCGGCTATGAAATAGAAGTGCCGACTGGCCCCGCCGCTGCCCGATTGGACGACACCGAGTGCGTCGTCGACCCCGGGCCACATTTCCCGGAGCTTTCCCATGGCCTCGTCGGCCAGATCGTCTTTACGTATGTCGAGGTCTATCAGGTGCAGATAGCCGCATTCCGTACGTGAAAATTCACCGAGGCGAATGCCAATATTGGCACCCTGAACATGGGAAGATTCGAGACCTTCGAGTGTGGCGACCGGCGCTGTCGACCAGTCGTTCAATCGCGGCGCCTTGCTGCGCACGCGCAACCAGTGAAGCGCGGCTCCTGCGGACACGAGTGGCTTGGCGGCGCCAAGTGCGTCGCTCTTCGAAAGTTCGGCCATCGGAGACCCTTCTTATCAGTCGAACAGGAAGGGTGTGAGCATATCTTCCGTGAGCCGGGGTTCGCCGGTGTCCGGGTCGCCGCTGATCTCAATAAGGGATTTGACCGCCTTGACGCTCAGGCGATTTTTCTCAAGCCACCGATAGACCGTGTAGCGATGATTCCCGGTGGCATCGGACAGCCTGTTTACGTCGATTCGACCGTCCAGCTTGCAGGCCTCCGGCAGCTTCTCCACGAGAAACGCGTGCAGGTCGGATTCGTAATACTTGGGTTTGTCTGGGTTTTTCGGCGGTCTGCCAAATGCCGCCTGAGTCCCGGATGCCATCAGCCGATTTGTTTTGTCCATTATGCACCTGCCATTTTTCACGACTCACCTTATATAGCGACCCTGCCAAAATCAACCAAAGAGTGAAACATAGCGCATTTTAGTTGAAAGTCATCTCGCGATGTGGTGTAAGGGTGATGCACAAGGAAACTATTTCCGAATCAACACAAAAGCGGAGCTGACATGTCCCTCGAAGAATCCATCATCGCCATGACGAAGGCGCTCGCCGAAAACACTGCCGAAGTTCGCAAGCTGGGCGAAAGCACAGTGCGCCTCATGGAACTCCGCGAGGACGCAATCACCAAGGTGTCCGCAGCGGCCGCGCCGGCGAAAAAGGCCACGGCGAAAAAGGCTGAAAAGGTCGAGGACGCTGAAGAGGTCGCCCAGACCAAGGGCAATATCTCGGAAAGCCCTGAGGATCGTAAGGATCCGGCGGACAAGGCGGACGATCTCAGCAGCGAAGTGCGGCAGAGCATTATTGACTACGTGACCGTCGAAGATGTCGACGAGCGTGAAAAGCGTAAGGCGAAGGTGAAGGAATACCTGACCAAGGTCGGCGCGTCCGGCGCGAGCGAGATCCCCGACAACAAGAAACAGGCGTTCATCAACACGATGAAAAAGCTTCTCAAGGAAGCCCAGAAAGCCTCGCCGGAAGAAGACCTGCTCTAACGGGATACCCCTGCGGCCGGGTGGGGCGCAGGGGTAAGGCGAGGCGTCCGGGGGCCGCAGGTACTCACAATGTTGCGGCATTCCTGTGGCACGCTCCCCACCGGGCGTCTCGCCATCATCAAAACAGGACGGGAGGTCCCAATGACACAGGTTCACGAGTTTCCGCAGATCGCCGGGCGCAATGTGTCGCCTGAGATCGGCCGCGATATTGGCGCAGCGATGGCGATGCTCCGCGAGAACGTTTGGGTTCGCCGCACGGCGTGGGTCGAAGACAAAAATGCCCCGGTTTGCCTGGTACTGGTTACTGGCAGGCGCGCGGAGGCCATCCTCGGGATCGGCAGCGTGGACGAAGCGGTTGGAGACGGTAATGCATTCCGCACCCGTCAGCACATCGACGCGCTTTACTGCAGCGGAAATGGCGCTGAGCCCGAGGTGGTCGTTGGATACCAGTTCACGCAGCAGGATATCCTGGCCGAGGATTGGTGCATGGCATGAGCGCACACGCGCGACTCTCACCGTCGGCCTCAAGCCGCTGGATGCTGTGTCCGGGATCGGTTCTGCTGATTGAGCGCCTCATTGAGGAAGGCCTGATCGTGGAAGACCGGTCCTCCGAGGCTGCCGCCGAGGGTACGGCTGCCCACGAGTTGCGCGCAGAGTGCTTGGACCTCGGCCTTGAGCCGCACGATTTTATCGGCCAGACGATCCGGGCCGATGGTATGGCGTTCGAGGTCACCGAGGAGATGTGCGACCACCTGCAGACCGGCATTGATTGGGTCAGAGAACAAGCGGGCGACCCGATCATAGAGGCGCGGGTATCACTGGACAGGTGGCTACCGGGCCAGTTTGGGACACTTGATTGCGGTTTCGATCACGACGGGCTGCTGACGATAAATGACCTGAAATATGGCCTCGGGAAGGTCTCAGCCGACGAGAACCGCCAGCTGCGCATCTACGCGCTCGGCTTCTATGACCTGATGAAGCGACCGGTTGAGACGGTTCGACTGGTCATAGATCAACCGCGGGCCGGCGGTCTGAAGATATGGAGCTGCCCTTTATCCGAGCTCCTTGAGTTTGGGGAAGAGGTTCGCGCCGCGGGAAAGCTGGCACTGTCTCCTGATGCGCCGCTGGTGGCCGGTGAGACGCAGTGCCAGTGGTGCCCGGTTAAGGACACGTCGCGCGGCTGCGCCGCCTACGACAAATTTTGTGAGGACATATTCTGCGGAGCCTTCGACGACTTGGACGCGGATCCTGAATTCGTCGAACCAGAGACGATGGAACCGGAGCGCCGCTGGTACATCATCACGCACACGAAAATGGCAAAATCCTGGCTGGACCAGTTGTACGAAGCTTCATTGACCGCCGCGCAGGCCGGGAAACCTGACCCTGGGTCAAAACTTGTGACCGGGAACGAGGGTGACCGCTTCTACACCGACCCGCAGGCCGCAGAAGAGATACTCGTGGCGGCCGTGGGTGACGACGACGCGTTCGGTCCGCGGAAGCTGAAGTCGCCAAAGCAGGCCGAAGATATGCTGAAACCGAAGCGAAAGAGGCGCGGGAACCCCGAGGCATGGGAATCCCTCTGCGAGATCATCAACCGCCCGCCCGGGAAGGCGAAGGTTGTTCCGATTTCGGAAGACGGCGAGCCCGCAACGCCCTTCGCCGACATGTTTGATGAACTTTTGTAACCAAGGAGCCTGACATGGCAGAAAAAGACGCACAGACGGTCCACATCAAGCGGGTTCGCTTGAGTTTCAATGACTTGGTGGAGGCCAAGGCGTCTGTTAAGGACGGCCCCAAGAAATTCGGTGCCCACTTCATTATCGACCCGGCTACACCGCAGGGCGCTGCGAACGTAGAAGTGTGTAAGGCAGCCGTTGAGGCGGCCGAAATGGACCTTTTCGGTAAGGCCGGGGTAATCAAGGCGACAGTCGACGATCGTAAGCGGATCGCTTTCCGCCGCGGCGAGACGTTCAAGGACGGCGAAGGCGAAGTCTACAGCGGCTATGAGAATATGGTGGGCGTTGTTTCCAAGAACAAAAAGCGACCGAAACTTTACGACCGCCGCAAAGAGCCTGTCGCGGTCGAGGACATCGAGGATGTGTTCCAGAGCGGACAGTTCTGCGATGCGATTGTTCGTTTCTACTGCGTCAACCATACTGACAAGGGCGGCAATGGTTTGTTTGCGGAAGTGGCCGCGATCCGGGCACATCAGGAAGGCGAGATCTTCGGCGGCGGCGTCAAGGTCGATGCCGACGACTTTGACGACCTGGACGACCTGGTCGACGAGCCGACCTCCGGCGGAAACGTCGACGATCTGCTATAATGTCAATCGGGGCGGGGTTTCCCGTCTCCATTTTGCAGGAGGGTTTGATAATGCAGTTTTATTTCGTGATTGTCCTTTGTTTGGTGTCTGGCGATTCGCCCTGCACGATCACGCGACCGGTGCTCGGCGATGACATGCGGCAGAACCCTCCTGTAACCTGCGAGTCCTATTTCGAAGGAACTCTGAAGCCTGCTCTTGAGGCGCGAGGGCGTCTGACAGCAAACCTTCGTGACTGTGGAGAAGTGACTCCCGCATGAAGGATGTTCTGGCCTGCGACATTGAGTGCTATCACGGTTACTTTTTCATAGGTTTCCGCCGCGTCAGCGACGGGAAAACCGTAGGTTTTGAAAAGAGTGATCGCAGCGAGCTCGATATTCCGCGTATCAGGCAGCTGATGATGCGGGCCACGATCGTAACCTTTAACGGTATGGGTTACGACGTTCCGATGATCTTCTACGCTCTGTCCGGCGCGTCAAATGCGCAATTGAAGAAGGCGAGCGATGGCATCATCAAAGGAGGCGTCAGGTGGTGGAAGGTGGAAGAGTATCTCGGTGTGCGCATACCGTGGGGCGTTGACCACATTGACCTCATTGAGCCGCAGCCGAACGCTTTCGCGAGCCTGAAAATTCTCAAAGGCAGGTTGCACGACGACCGCATGCAGGACCTGCCATACGAAGCGGACCATCGGCCGACGCACGCCGAGATGGACAAGCTGAACGACTACTGCCTCAATTCTGACCTTCCCGGTACCGTAAAACTCTACCAAGCGCTGCGGGAGCCACTTGAATTGCGCGAAACCCTCGGCCGGGAATATGGTCAGGACTTCAGGTCAAAATCCGACCCCCAGATAGGGGAGTCGATTGTGAAGAAACGCATTGAGCATTTGACCGGCAAACGGCCGGTAAAGGTTGAAACTAGGCCTGGTGACAGTTTCTCGTACCGCCCGCCGGATTGGTTGAAGTTCGACCGACCGGATCTCGAACGTCTTTTGCAGCGCATACGTGATCACGACTTCATTATTGGCGAAAACCGTAAGGTCGGCCTCCCACCGTGGTTGGCGCAGGAAAGAGTGGAAATAGGCACGAGCGCCTATGCCATGGGGATCGGCGGACTTCATTCCACCGAGGCGAACCGCGCGGTGACCACGACCGAAACGCACGTGCTCGTCGATGCGGACGTGGCGTCACAGTACCCGTCAATCATCGAGATGCTGGGACTGGCGCCGCTGTCGCTCGGAAAGGACTTTCTTGAGGTTTACGGAAAGATCAAGGCCGACAGGCTCGCCGCGAAGCGCGCCAAAATCAAGGCCACGGACAAGGGTCTCAAAATCGCATTGAACGGGGTTTACGGCAAGCTGGGGTCACCCTACAGCGTCCTCTTTGCCCCGCACCTTATGGTGGCTGTCACGCTGACGGGGCAACTCTCATTGCTGATGCTGATTGAGCGGGCGGAGGCCGCCGGCATTTCCGTGGTGAGCGCAAACACCGACGGCGTTGTGTTCAACTGCCCGCGCGAAAAGTTCGCCGGAATAGATGGCGACCGGTTGAATGAGTCCCTGCTGGCGCAGATCACGTCACAGTGGGAGCGTGAGACCGGGCTGAACCTTGAATTTGCCGAGTATTCCGGCATCTACAGTCAAAGCGTCAACAGCTACATCGCGATAAAGCCCGACGGTGGGCACAAGCGAAAAGGTCCCCTCGGTAACCCGTGGTCCGCGGATCCGGCAGATTATGATCCCCGGGCGTCGCTGATGAAGAACCCTCAGATGACGATCTGCTCGGACGCCGCGCTCGCGAAGATAAAGTATGGCACACCGGTTGCCGACACGATCCGCGCCTGCAGGGATATCCGGCAGTTCGTGACCGTGGTAAAGGTCACGGCGGGCGCAACCTGGCGCGACGAGTACCTGGGCAAGGTTGTTCGGTACTACTGGTCGACGCGAGGCGATCCGATATATGAGGCGAAGGCGCACGCCAAAACAGGAAATCACAAAAAGGTCAGCAAGACAGACGGCTGCTCGCCCTGTATGGACCTGCCGGACTCCGTGCCGTCTGATATTGATTACGATCGCTATATCGCGGAGACCGAGTCTATTCTAACAGAGGTTGGCTTCTACGGCACACCTCTGCCGGCACTCAAGCGCATACGACTGACAAAAGCGAACTGGCAGAACGTCCTTGCCGAGTGGGCTGCCGTCGCATGAGCTTTGAGGACCGTCGAGAGCTTGAGGAAGACATCGAGTGGACGGTGGCCGCGTGGGCCGAGAACAACGGTTGGCTCCCCCGCAAGATCGTCTACAAGGGGCGGCGAGGCTGCCCTGACCACATGTTCGTGGGTTTCGGGCATATTGTCTTCATTGAGTTCAAGAGGCCCGATGACGGCCGATTGAGCGCCGGGCAGGGGCGTGAGCGGAAACGTTTTGCAGAGCGCGGCGTCACCATCCACGTCTGCGACACGATCGACGACGCGCAATCGATACTGCGGGCACACATGCCGGAGGCGCCCGGTGCTTGACCGCCACAATCTGCGCGACGATCAGAAGTTTATCGTCGAGACCATGCTGCGCGAGCCCGCCAAGCTGATCGTGCTCAAGATGGGCGGCGGTAAGACCGCCGCGGCACTCACGGCCGCCCGCCACCTTCTGGACATGTTTGAGGTCAACCGGGTGCTCGTGATCGCCCCGAAGCGCGTCGCGAAGGACACCTGGCCCACCGAGGTTGCCAACTGGCGCCATACCCGCGCACTCAGCGTCGCTGTGATCGCCGGTGCCGCTGATACGGTCACAAAGAAGAAGGCGCGGGACGCGGCCGCGGGCGGGAACGCCGAGATCACGATCGTGAACCGGGAGTCGCTGGTGTGGCTCGCCAAGTTCCACGGCACGCCGTCGAAATGGCCCTATGACATGGTCATTGTTGACGAAAGCAGCATGTTCAAGGCCGGCAAACAGCGGACCAAGCGCACGAAATACAAAAATTCCAAGGGTCAGACCGTCGTGCGTAAGGGCGGAAAGGTCACCCGGTTTGGTGTGCTTGCCAAGGTTCGCAAATACATCAAGCGGATATACCTTCTGACCGGTACGGCCGCGCCGAATGGCGTCATAGATCTCTGGGGGCAGGCCTACCTCCTGGATCAGGGCAAGCGACTGGGCGAGACGCAGGGGAAGTTTCACGATAAATGGTTTGACAAGAACCAATACTCGCATGCCATCACGCCGAAAGATGGCGCCGAAGACGAGATTATGGCCCGCATATCGGACATAATGGTGACGCTGGATTCCCCCAAGGTCGTCCCCGATCCCGTGTATATCCCGATTCGCGTGCCTTTGAGTCGGCCCGTATTACGACAGTTCGCCGAGTTCAAGCGCACACTTGTGAGTGAAATTCACGATGTTGAGGCTGTGACACAGGGTGTTTTGACAAACAAACTGTTGCAGTTTGCAAACGGGTCGATGTATCGTGAAGATGGTAGCGTCGCCGAAGTCCATAGCGAAAAGCTCGACGCGCTGGACGAACTGATCGAACGCGCAGCCGGCGAGTCCGTGCTCGTGTTTTATGGTTTTAAGTTCGATCTCGAAGCAATTCGTAAGCGTCACCCCGACGCTGTTGTCCTGAACGAAAGTGAAACAGCGGTTCAGGATTGGAATGCCGGTAAGATACGGATTCTTCTTGCACATCCTGCCTCTTGTGCCCACGGACTCAATCTGCAATACGGTGGGCACATTGCAATATGGTACGGACTGACATGGAGCCTGGAGCTGTTCCAACAAGCGAATGCGAGGCTGCCGCGACCCGGGCAGAAGCACCTCGTGGCGATCTATTTCATCATCGCGGACGGGACTACCGACGAGCGAGTCCTCGACGTTTTGCAGGAAAAAGGTGTAACCCAGGATCGAATAACGAATCGCGTGATGCGGGCTCTTACCAGCGATTAAACTCAAATACAACTTAAACGTGGATTGACTGTGAAAGGTTTCAAGTTCATTGTGAAAGTGTATTTTAGAGGGTCTTAGGTTATGACGAACGCAAAAACTACGCCTACCAGCAGTGCCTCCAAATCTCGGTACCCGGATCTGGCGAAGCGAATCGCTCAGGCCTGCGACGGGAACCCGAACGTACCGCCCCCGAATTTCGGCCGCCTGGGGTGGATCCAGAACCAATTTGAGAATCGCGGCGTCTCGATAAGCATTGAGACCGTGCGACGCTGGCTGGGCGGCGAGGCTCGCCCCCGCGCCAAAATGATGCAGATGCTGGCGCAGACGCTCTCTGTGGACCACGCATGGCTTGCTCTCGGTTCGTCTCCCGAGATGACCGAGAAGCAGCAGGCCGCACGCAATGCCACTGCCAGCGGCGCTGTGAATCTCATCGCCGGCCTCATTCAGATGGGCGGCGGGACACCGGCTTTCCCTGAAGAGCCGGGCGATACCGACCTGACGGCAATCATCAAGGGCGCGCAGTATTCCATTCACGTCGCGACGGCCGATCATACCGACAAAGGGTGGAAGTTTGCCGTGCCGATTGGTGCGCTGAACGACCTGGTTTTGGGTGTCATTCGCACCGGTGAGATGAGTTTCAGAATTGTGGAGCTGGATGCGGACGGGCTTGAGAGCGAGGGGCGGCGAAACGGAGGTCACCTTGTTGTCACCATGAGCGATGATTTGCTGACCGGTGAGCACCAGTGGGGCGAGATTAAAACGTTCTCCCAGCGGCTCTGATCCGGGCAATAAAGTTGACTTTCACTTAAAATGTGGATACTTTCGATCTTCATAACGGAGATCGAAATGCCCCTACCGCTCGTGGTGTCATTTTTTGACTACACAGGCCACGCTGTTCGCGACTGGGCGGCAGCCGGGTGCGAATGCTGGTGTTTTGATATTCAGCATTCCCACTCCGGGCACGTCGAAAACGTTGGCGGCGGCAGAATACGTTACCTTTATGCTGACCTCTCCGCAGGGTCCACAGACTGGTCACGAATTCGGGAGACAATAGCCCGTGCAGGGCGCCGCCCTTTGGTGATTTTTGCTTTCCCACCTTGCACGGAGCTTGCCACATCCGGCGCCCTGCACTGGGAGCGTAAGCGGGCCGAGGATCCGCAATTTCAGACCAAGGCCGCCGCGATGGCGACAGCTGCCGCAGACCTGGGCGAAAGCGCCGGGGCTACCTGGTTGGTGGAAAACCCAAGATCGGCCCTGTCAACGCTGTGGCGGTCCCCGGACCACAAGTTTTCGCCGCACGAATACGGGGGCTACCTTCCCGAGGATGACCAACACCCACGGTGGCCAGACTACATCGCCCCCAGAGACGCTTATCCGAAAGAGACATGGCTGTGGGTAGGCGGAGGTTTTCGCATGCCGCCTCGGCGACCAGTCACCCCAGAAGTGTTTGAGGTTGTCCGTAAGACTGGTGCCAAGGCAGGTCGCGTTACAACCGGCGCCCGCCAATGGTTGAAGCTCGGAGGCAAGAGTCTGCGGACAAAAAACATTCGTAACGAGAGCCCCCGCGGCTTCTTCCGCGCGGTCTTTGAAGCAAATTTCCCGGGCGAACATTCTTTTGTAGAAAAACACTGGCTCTGCGCCCCATAGCCCACAGGAGGGGTACATGAACACACGGCCCATAGAGAATGCCATGGTCGAGAACGAACTTCGGGCATTTCATATTCACCGCACATCAGACGGCGGATGGGAGGTTTGCACCCGCAGAGCGGACTCGGCCGGGTGGGTCGTTCATTGCGGCCCGGACCTCGAAACGCAGGTTCAGAAGGCATTGGGCCTCCCGTGCCCGTCGGTAGAATCAGACATTGAAGATCTGCTATGACCTCGGTGTTGGTATTGGCGTTGGTATCAGCCTGATAAATGTAAATGATTTCAACGAATATGGTAGCCTCCTCCGCTACCAAAAATTCCCTTACATTCTCGAGTTTATCGGTTTGGGCTGGAGGTCTTTCCGCCCAATGACCGGGTCCCGGTTCAGGTCAAACCTGCCAATTCCTGTGAAGACAGCCATGTCCGTGAAATTCCTCTCAAAAAAAGGCGCTGGAAGCCTGCAGTGCCGGGTATTAAACCTGAAAGCAGATTCACTGGCGCTCCCGTACGCGGCGAGCCAAAAAAATCAGGAACTCCGATGAAACAGATCAACGCCGTCGTCTGGGGCGAAAACGTGCATGAGCGGACCAACAAGATCGTCGCTGAAATCTATCCTGATGGCATGCACGGGTGTATCGCTGCAGCCCTGAATGAGGCTGATGGGATCAATGCAACCACGGCAACACTCCAGGAGCCGGAGCATGGTCTGACCGTTGAGCGGCTGGCCGAAACCGACGTGCTGCTCTGGTGGGGACATGCGGCGCACGGCGACGTAGAAGATGAAATTGTTGAGCGGGTGGCCGATGCGGTCAACGCCGGCATGGGGCTGATCGTGCTTCACTCGGGTCACTTCTCCAAGATCTTCCGCCGTCTGATGGGGACACCGTGCAACCTCTCCTGGCGTGAGGCCGGTGAGCGGGAACGCATCTGGGTCACGTCGCGTCAGCACCCCATTGTTCGCGGACTGCCGGACCATTTTGAGCTGGAAAGCGAGGAAATGTATGGCGAACCGTTCGGTATTCCGGAGCCCATGGAAACCGTCATGATCGGCTGGTTTCAGGGCGGCGAGGTATTTCGGTCCGGTGTGACCTATCGGCGCGGAGCAGGGAAGGTCTTCTATTTCCAGCCGGGCCACGAAACCTATCCGACCTATCACGACGCGAACATCCGCACGGTGCTCCGCAACGCGGTCGCGTGGGCCTACAACCCGGAGGCACGCATTCAGGACGTCAATGCCGCGCCGAACCGTTCGGTTGAGGACGCACTGGAGGCCATCGAACAGAAAGGGCCGCGGCTGCACGAGGACGGCGAGGAGGGTTTTCGGTGAGCGCCCAACGCATCCGTCTGCTGGTTGTGGGCACGGGCGGCATGGCCCGGGCCCATGTCGAGGCGTTCAGCGCGATCGATGGCGTGGAGATCGTGGCCGGTATCGATCGTGACGCCAATCGGCTGGCTACTTTTTGCGATGAGCATGGCATCGAAAAGCGGTTTCAGTCCGTCGATGAGGCGCTGGAGTGGGGCGAATTTGATGCCGTGACCAACGTGACGCCCGATGCCGTTCACTGTGTGACGACCCTGCCGTTTCTCGAGGCCAAAAAGCACGTTCTCTGTGAAAAACCCCTGGCAGTTACCCACGCCGACGCATCCCGGATGGCGGAGGCCGCGACCAATGCTGGCGTCGTCAACATGGTGAATCTGACCTACCGCAATGGTCCGGCAATGCAAACAGCGGCCAAAATGGTCGCATCCGGCGAAATCGGTGAGGTGCGTCACTTTGATGCGTCATATCTGCAAAGCTGGCTGACGCAGGATGCCTGGGGCAAATGGGACGAGGAGGAGCAGTGGCTCTGGCGTCTTTCTTCAGCCCATGGGTCGAAAGGTGTACTGGGCGACGTCGGAGTTCATATCCTCGACTACGCCACTCACGTGGCGGGCAGCGCAGTTGCCTCCGTCTCGTGTCGTCTTAAGACCTTCGACAAGGCGCCTGGCAACCGGATTGACGACTATGTTCTGGACGCCAATGACAGCTGCATGATGCATCTTGAACTGGCAAATGGTGCGACCGGTGTACTGCATGCGTCCCGCTTTGCCTCCGGGCATATTAACGACCTGTCCCTCAGCATTTATGGTGACAAGGGTGGGCTTGAGGTCCGGGCCACACATGGGGTCAATACGCTGCGTGCCTCTACCGGAGAGGATCTTCTCGAAGGAGTCTGGAGAGACGTCGAGATACCCGAGTCCGAGCCCTGGGTTTTCGAGCGCTTCATTTCCGCCATTCGGGGCGAGGGCCAGATGGACCCGGATTTCGCCCGGGGCGCTGACCTTCAGAAGGTTCTCGACCTCGCCGTTGAATCGGATGAGGCAAAGGGCATAATCACCGCCGTCCAGGCTTAGGCTCGTTCAAGACGCCTATAAAGGTCCGCTAATACCGGTGGAAGCCCGGGCGCCAGATCCTCCGCGATCAGGCCCGGGCCGAACCGTCGCCCGGCCTCACCATGCATCCAGACCGCGGCACAGGCGGCCTCGAACGCCGGCATGCCCTGGGCAACAAGCCCGGAAGCAATCCCGGTGAGGACATCCCCCGAACCGGCCGTCGCAAGCCAGGGCGGTGCGTTCGAATTGATCGCGGCCCGCCCGCCTGGGCCGGCAATCACGGTGTCGGAGCCTTTCAGAATTACAACCGCGCCGGAGAGTTCAGCCGCCGCTCTTGTGCGCGTGACCTTGTCACTGCCATCGGATGAGAGATCGGGAAACAGGCGCGCAAATTCTCCAGCGTGCGGCGTCATTACCACCTCTCCAGCGTTTTCGCGAATTGCAGCAAACAGCTCCGCTTGGGCGTACTCGAACAAGCTGATCGCATCCGCATCGAGCACTGTGGTCCGGTTTGCGGCAAGCGCGGTCAGCGCAAAATCCCGTTTGCCGGGATCTGTGCCAAATCCCGGTCCGAGCGTTACGCTCGAAAACCGGCTGTCATTTAAAGCACCCGCCAGATCGTCAGGCGTATTGACCTCCTTCAACATAACAGCCGTCAGATGCGCCGCATTTTCGGCCAATGCGTCTGTTGGGATCCCAACGGTTACAAGTCCAGCGCCCGCTCGCAGGGCGGCCATTGCGGACATCCTTGCCGCTCCTGTCCTGGTTGCTGGGCCCGAAAGGACAAGGGCGTGACCGCGCGAGAACTTGTGACCGCCAGCCCTTGGCGCCGGAAGCTTTGACAGCCAAAGATCAGGCGTATTCTCCGAGAGGTCACGTGGCAGGCTGTCCAGCACCATTTCCGGGATGCCAATGTCGTGGAGATAAACCTCGCCGCACAGTCCGCGTCCCGGTTGAAGAAGATGGCCGGGCTTTTTGCGGAAAAAAGTGACGGTGGCATCAGCCCGTACGCAGGCTCCCGGTGCCTTTCCGGAACTGGCATTCAACCCGCTGGGAACGTCAACGGCGACCACCCGGGCCTTACTTTCGTTAATCCGCTCAACAAGTTCTTCCGCAAACCCTTCCGGAGCCCGGTTCAGTCCGGCACCAAATATGGCGTCAATGATGACACCGTCCTCGGGCAGGGGATGATCAACGCCTTCGATTCTGCCGTGCCAGCTGTTTTTTGCAATCTCCGCGTCGCCCTTCAGTGCCTCAACGTCTCCAAGCATAAGTACACTTACATCCCGACCTGCCGATGCCAGCAACCGGGCCGCGACGAACCCGTCACCCCCGTTGTTTCCCGGCCCGGCAACTACTGTCACCGGTCCGGTCGGCGCCACGCTGGCGGCAACATCCGCCACCGCACGACCGGCGTTCTCCATCAGCGTCATGCCCGGAATACCCGACCCGATGGCAAGCGCGTCGGCTTTGCCCATCTGTTCAGCGGTCAGCAGTTCATGCATGTGACACCCTCCCGGATCGTTTGCAGGCTTCGATAACATGAGGAAACCTGTCCTCAAACAGGGCTGCAGTCAAAGGCTGCGGGAAGGCGGCCACAAACGCTGCAAACCTGCTGGACGTCACAATCGATTTGCGGCAATCCTCGGTGTAAATTCATTGTGGGTTCAAAAGGGACTGGGCAAATGCTGAAATTTACCGAGGAACACGAATGGCTGCTGCTCGACGGTGATGAGGTTACCGTCGGCATCACCGATCACGCCGCCAAACAGCTGGGTGACCTGGTTTTTGTCGAACTGCCCGAAGCCGGGGCGGTCGTGGCCAAGGGCGACGAAATCGTGACCATCGAGTCCGTGAAGGCTGCCAGCGACATCGTGGCTCCGCTCGACGGTACGATTACGGAGGTGAACGAGGCGATTGTTGAAGATCCGGCGAAGGTGAATGAGGACCCGATGGAAATCGGCTGGTTCTTCAAAATGACCCTGAATGACGCATCCGATATGGACGGCCTCATGGATGAGGATGCATATCAGGAATTTATTGCCGACTGATTTGATCGGATAAATGCATGCTCAGGGACACGCGCGGCTGCAGGTCGCACGCCGTCTAAGCCATTGGTTAGTACGTCGGAAAACTGTCTAAAATCCTCCAAACCCGCGTGGAATTTACCGCCGCCTTGTTGACCTGGTGCGTTGCGGCATATACCCGTAGCAGAGGTCGGTGACGACCGGATGTTCAAAACCAGTGCTCGGGACGGAGGTGCCGCTTGGAAGAACTGTTAAGGGAATATCTCCCCATCCTGATTTTCCTGGGTCTTGCAATTGCTCTCGGCCTGGTTCTGTTGCTGGCGGCGGTTGTGGTGGCGGTCAGCAATCCCGATCCGGAAAAGACATCCGCATACGAGTGCGGCTTCAACGCCTTCGACGACTCCCGCATGAAATTCGATGTCCGGTTCTATCTGGTCTCGATCCTCTTCATCATTTTTGACCTTGAGGTCGCGTTCCTGTTTCCCTGGGCCGTCAGCTTCCAGTACATCGGTGAGTTTGGCTTCTGGTCGATGATGGTATTTCTTGCGATCCTGACCATAGGATTCGCGTACGAGTGGAAAAAAGGAGCGCTGGAGTGGGAATGACCGACAGTTCCGCAGCACTCGCGACACAGGCCGGAGCGGACAAGGAGGCAACCGCCCGGATGCTTTCCGATGAGCTTGCCGACAAGGGCTTTCTCGTCACCTCCACCGCCGGTGCGATCAACTGGGCCCGCACGGGTTCCCTGCACTGGATGACGTTTGGTCTGGCGTGCTGTGCGGTCGAAATGATGCACACCTCCATGCCGCGGTACGACCTGGAGCGGTTTGGAACCGCTCCCCGCGCGTCACCGCGCCAGTCCGATCTGATGATCGTGGCCGGCACGCTTACGAACAAAATGGCGCCCGCCCTGCGCAAGGTTTACGACCAGATGCCGGAGCCGAGATACGTGATCTCCATGGGCTCCTGCGCAAATGGCGGCGGGTATTACCATTACAGCTATTCCGTGGTTCGCGGCTGTGACCGGATTGTTCCGGTGGATGTCTACGTGCCCGGCTGCCCGCCAACGGCGGAGGCGCTTCTCTACGGAATCCTGCAACTTCAGCGGAAGATGCGGCGTACCGGAACCATCGTGCGATAGGATCCTCGTTTGGGTGAAATAATGGACAGAGCACTTGACGATCTCCGCGAAGTAATCGCCCTCCGCAAAGAGGATGCGATGGTCGAGGCGGTCGCCGCACATGGCGAGTTGACGATCACCGTCGCCGCGGGGGATCTCGTCGATTTTGTGGATCATCTGCGCGCGGATGGCGCCTGTCGCTTCACAACGCTTATAGATGTGACAGCTGTGGACTGGCCGGACCGTGAGAAGCGGTTCGAGGTGGTTTATCACTTCCTGTCCATGCACCTGAACCAGCGGATCAGGGTCAAGGTCTCTGTCCGTGAGGGCGAGCTGGTGCCGTCCATCGTATCCATATTCCCCGCCGCCAACTGGTACGAGCGGGAAGTCTACGACATGTACGGTATCCTGTTCTCCGGTCATCCCGATCTGCGACGCATTCTCACCGATTACGGTTTCCGCGGACATCCGCTGCGCAAGGATTTTCCGACCACCGGTTATGTGGAACTGCGCTACGACGAGGAACAGAAGCGGGTGGTCTATGAGCCCGTAACACTGACGCAGGAATACCGGAAGTTTGACTTCATGAGCCCGTGGGAAGGGGCAGAATACATCCTCCCCGGTGATGAGAAGAAAGACGGTGCGTAATGGAACTCGTGGTATATCTCATTTTTGCGGTTCTGCTGGTTGTCCCGGCCTGGAAAATTGTGGGCCGCTCCGGCATGCACCCGGCATTTTCGCTGCTGTTTCTTATCCCACTGGTGGGTCTGATTTTCCTCTGGGTCCTCGCGTTTCGCAAATGGCCTGGTGACGAGGGGAGTGAATGATGGACGGAGCAGGTAACGACGTCCTGACGGGCGAACAGAACATCCGCAACTTCAACATCAACTTCGGCCCACAGCATCCCGCGGCCCACGGCGTATTGCGTCTTGTGCTGGAGTTGGATGGCGAGATCGTTGAACGCTGCGATCCGCATATCGGTCTGCTTCACCGCGGCACCGAAAAGCTGATGGAAAGCCGCACCTATCTTCAGAATCTTCCATATCTGGACCGCCTGGATTACGTGGCCCCAATGAACCAGGAGCATGCCTGGTGCCTCGCGATTGAGAAACTGACGAAAACTGAGGTCCCCCGTCGTGGTTCGCTGATCCGCGTGCTTTATTCCGAGATTGGGCGTATTCTGAACCACCTCCTGAACGTGACCACCCAAGCAATGGACGTGGGTGCGCTTACCCCGCCGCTTTGGGGCTTTGAAGAGCGTGAGAAACTCATGATCTTCTACGAGCGGGCCTGTGGAGCGCGGCTTCACTCCGCTTATTTCCGTCCCGGTGGCGTACATCAGGATCTGCCCCAGGATCTGGTGGATGACATCGCAGCCTGGGCGAAGGAATTCCCCCAGGCGCTTGATGACATTGAGAGCCTCATCACGGAAAACCGCATCTTCAAGCAGCGTAACGTTGATATTGCCATCGTCAGCCAGCAGGAATGCCAGGATCTGGCCCTGTCCGGTGTCATGGTGCGCGGTTCCGGGATTGCCTGGGATCTCCGTCGCTCGCAGCCTTACGAGTGCTACAACGAGTTTGATTTCAAAATTCCGGTCGGTAAAAACGGTGACTGCTATGACCGCTACCTCTGCCGTATGGCCGAGATGCGGGAAAGTACCCGGATCATTGAGCAGTGCATTGAAAAACTGAATGACTGCAAGGGCGGCGAGGTCATGACCCGTGGCAAGCTGTCACCGCCGAAACGCACTGACATGAAAACCTCTATGGAAGCGCTGATCCATCACTTCAAGCTCTACACCGAAGGCTTCCACGTGCCGCCAGGCGAGGTTTATGCCGCTGTCGAGGCTCCGAAAGGCGAGTTCGGCGTCTATCTGGTGTCCGATGGAACCAACAAACCCTGGAAAGTTAAACTGCGCGCCCCCGGCTATCCGCACCTTCAGGCAATGGATTACATCTGTAAGGGCCATATGCTCGCTGATGTTTCTGCCGCGCTGGGTTCGCTCGATATCGTGTTTGGTGAGGTCGACCGGTGAGTGCCCATCCTGAATTTCGACTGATCGGCAGGAAAGGACGTTCCTGATGCTGCGCCGTCTACACCCCGAACAGCCCGAGAGCTTCGCGTTCACCCCTGGCAACCAGGAGTGGGCTGAAAAGCAGCTGAGCAAATACCCGCCCGAGCGGAAGGCGTCGGCCGTGATTCCACTGCTGTGGCGCGCCCAGGAACAGGAAGGCTGGGTCACCAAACCGGCGATCGAAAGCATCGCCGACATGCTCGACATGGCCTCGATCCGCGTGCTTGAGGTTGCAAGTTTTTACTTCATGTTCCAGCTGCAACCCGTTGGTTCGGTGGCGCATATTCAGATTTGTGGCACCACGTCCTGCATGATCTGCGGTTCTGAAAACCTTATTGAGGTATGCCAGGCGAAAATCGCAGCCAATCCGCATGAGATTTCTGCTGACGGCAAATTCTCATGGGAAGAAGTCGAGTGTCTCGGTGCATGTTCCAATGCGCCCATGGCTCAGATCGGCAAGGACTACTATGAAAACCTGACCGCAGAGCGCCTTGGTGAAATCATTGACGCGCTTGGACGTGGCGAAGTGCCGCGCCCGGGACCGCAAAACGGTCGTTTCGGTGCCGAGCCGTTCGGTGGTCTGACGTCCCTGACCGAGGGCGAGCGCCGTTATTCCGGCAACGCCTCGGTCGGTCTCGCGGAATACGGGCAGGATACGATCAAACGTATCGACGGGACCGAACCCGCCCTGAAAATGCCCATGCTCGACTCCGCCGCCCCGGTCGCAACGGCCGGCACCGAAACGGATTCGGTGCAGTTGATGGATCAGCCGGAGCCTGTGGAAGATGACGGTCTCGATGCTGAAAAGCCCGAAACCAATTCCGAACACAAAGCAATGGAAGAAGCTGCCGAAGCCGACGAGGAAAAGGTCATCGGCAAATTCGATGAGGAGGAAGCTGAGGAGGTCGGGACCCGTCCCGAGACCCTGACCGGACCCCGGGACGGCCAGGCGGATGACCTCAAGAAAATCAAGGGTGTAGGCCCGAAACTTGAGGAATCCCTCAACAAACTGGGCTTCTACCACTTCGATCAGATTGCCAGCTGGACGGAGGAGGAACTGCTCTGGGTCGACTCCAACATGGACGATTTCAAGGGCCGTGCTTCCCGCGACGACTGGGTCGGACAGAGCAAACTGCTGGCCGCCGGTGAGGAAACCGAGTTTTCCAAACGGGTGGACGACGGAGATGTTTACGACTGACGATTGCACTCGTCGGTTGCGTTCATGCCGCTCCGTGCGGCATGAAAAAATTGAAATGTACAGGCTTTTCAGGCCGGGATGTAGGGACGAACACCGATGCTCGCTGATAAGGACAGGATCTTTACCAACATATACGGTATGTTTGACCGCACGCTCGCCGGTGCGAAATCCCGTGGTCACTGGGACGGTACGGCTGACATCATCCAGCGGGGCCGGGACAAGATCGTTGAGGAGATGAAGGCAAGCGGCCTGCGCGGTCGTGGTGGCGCCGGTTTCCCGACGGGTCTCAAATGGTCATTTATGCCCAAGGAAAGCGATGGCCGGCCGCATTACCTGGTCGTAAACGCCGACGAGTCCGAGCCGGGCACCTGCAAGGACCGCGAAATCATGCGCCACGACCCGCACACGCTGGTCGAGGGCTGCCTGATCGCTGGTTTCGCCATGGGGGCCAACACCGGATACATCTATCTTCGTGGTGAGTATATCCGCGAGCGCGAGGCTCTGCAGATCGCCATAGATGAGGCGTATGAGGACGGGCTGCTCGGCAAAAACGCCGCCGGATCCGGCTGGGACTTTGACCTCTACCTGCACCATGGCGCCGGTGCTTATATCTGCGGAGAGGAAACCGCTCTTCTCGAAAGCCTTGAGGGTCGCAAGGGAATGCCGCGTCTCAAGCCGCCTTTCCCGGCAAATGCCGGCCTTTATGGCGCACCAACGACAGTGAACAACGTGGAATCCATCGCCGTCGTGCCGACCATTTTGCGGCGTGGGGCAGGCTGGTTCGCCGGGTTTGGCCGTCCAAACAATGCCGGCACCAAGCTTTTTGCCATCAGTGGTCACGTCAATCACCCCTGCGTCGTGGAGGAGGAAATGTCGATTTCCCTTCGCGAACTGCTGGACAAACACTGCGGTGGCGTCCGTGGCGGTTGGGGCAATCTCAAGGCGGTGATCCCAGGCGGATCATCCGTGCCCTGCCTTCCGTCGAACGTGTGTGGCGACGCTATCATGGACTTCGACTGGCTGCGGGAGCAGCGCTCCGGTCTGGGAACGGCCGCCGTGATCGTCATGGATCAGAGCACGGATATCATCAAGGCGATCTGGCGCCTGTCCAAGTTCTACAAACATGAAAGCTGCGGTCAGTGTACCCCGTGCCGTGAGGGGACGGGCTGGATGATGCGGGTCATGGACCGTCTGGTCACCGGCGATGCCGAGCCTGAGGAAATCGACATGCTGCTTGACGTAACCAAGCAGGTCGAGGGCCACACGATCTGCGCGCTGGGTGACGCGGCCGCCTGGCCCATCCAGGGCCTGATCCGCCACTTCCGGGACGAAATCGAGGGCCGCATCGCACACAAACGCGGCGGCGGTTCCGGCGCGGTGGCGGCCGAGTAATGGTGGTTACCCGGAACACCCGGTCAGCCCTGCCGACGCGCGGCGAACTGCGTGCAAGCGGCAACACTGGCACCTCTTTGTTCCGGAAATCTATTGAAAAAGCAGCACAGTGGCGCGACAGGGGTTGTGCCGACGTGGTAGCGGAGTGACAAAATGAGCGATCTGCGCAAAATCATAATCGACGGTGACGAGATCGAGGTCGATCCGCGCATGACACTGCTGCAGGCCTGCGAGGTCGCCGGTGTCGAGGTGCCGCGTTTCTGCTACCACGAGCGTCTGTCGATTGCCGGAAACTGTCGCATGTGCCTCGTCGAGGTTGTGGGCGGTCCGCCCAAACCGGCCGCATCCTGTGCCATGCAGGTCAAGGATTTGCGCCCTGGCCCGGAAGGCGCACCGCCGGAGGTGAAAACCAAATCCCCGATGGTCAAAAAGGCCCGGGAAGGGGTAATGGAGTTCCTGCTCATCAACCACCCGCTCGACTGCCCCATTTGCGATCAGGGCGGTGAGTGTGACCTTCAGGACCAGGCTATGGCCTACGGGGTCGATTTCAGCCGGTACCGCGAACCCAAACGCGCCGCGATCGATATGGACCTCGGTCCGCTCGTTGGCACATGCATGACGCGCTGCATTTCCTGCACCCGTTGCGTGCGGTTCATTACGGAGGTCGCGGGTGTTCCGGAAATGGGTCAGACGGGAAGGGGCGAGGACAGTGAGATCACGTCCTATCTCGGCGCGATGCTTACGAGCGAGATGCAGGGCAACGTAATCGACCTTTGCCCGGTTGGCGCTCTTACGTCGAAACCCTACGCTTTCACGGCCCGTCCCTGGGAACTGACCAAGACGGAATCCATCGACGTGATGGACGCGCTCGGATCAAACATCCGTGTGGATACCAAAGGCCGCGAGGTCATGCGTATCCTGCCCCGCAACAATGATGGCGTAAACGAGGAATGGCTTGCTGACCGCTCCCGGTTCATCTGGGACGGACTGCGCAGACAGCGTCTCGACCGGCCTTATGTGCGTCGCGACGGCAAACTTCAGGCCGCAACCTGGAATGAGGCGTTCGACGCAATTGCCGAGGCCGTAAAGGACAAAACCGTTGCCGGTGTTGTCGGTGATCTCGTGTCGACTGAGAGCGCCTTTGCATTGAAGCAGTTGATCGAGCGTCTGGATGGCCGTATCGAGTGCCGCACGGACGGTGCCAAACTGCCTGCCGGCAATCGCGGCGCCTATGTCGGAACGGCGCGGATCGAGGACATCGACAGCGCTCAGGCAATCATGCTGATTGGCACGAACCCGCGCAAGGAAGCGCCGGTTCTCAACTCACGCATCCGCAAGGCATGGCTGAATGGTGCGAAGGTGGGACTGGTCGGTGAGAACGTCGACCTGACCTATCCCTATTTCCACGCGGGAACCGGTCGTGAGGCTTTGGCCGGACTGCTCGACGGTGACCACAAGGATGCGCTCGGCAAGGAAACCGTCGTCATCATCGGTCAGGACGCCTTGCGCGGGGACGATGGAGAAGCCGTACTCGCCGCTGCCATGAAGTTTGCGAACAACACCGAGTCACGTTTCCTCGTGCTGCACACGGCCGCGGGCCGCGTTGGTGCCATGGATCTCGGCTGTGTCACGGACGGCGGCATGGATGCGGCGGTTGACGGGGCGGACGTGATTTACAATCTCGGCTGCGACGAGGTCGACATGCCGGACGGGGCTTTCGTCATCTACCAAGGCAGCCACGGCGACCGCGGCGCGCACCGGGCGGACGTGATCCTTCCAGGGGCTGCCTATACCGAGGAAACCGGGATTTTCGTCAATACCGAGGGCCGTCCACAGATGGCCATGCGGGCCGGCTTCCCGCCGGGAGACGCGAGGGAGAACTGGACCATACTGCGGGCCCTGTCTGGCCGCCTTGGTGTCACGCTTCCCTTCGACGCAATTGGCATGCTCCGCAGCGCGATGTTTGCGGCGGCTCCACATCTGGCCCGGATCGACGACGTTCCGGAAAATGCCTGGACCCTGGTGGAAGGCGGCGATATGACGCAGGCGGATTTTGGATCGGCCGTGGGCGAGCATTACCTGGCCAACCCGGTCATGCGGGCGAGCACCGTTATGGCTGAACTGGCAAAACTCGCGGAACAGCGGGATCACCCCATGGCGGCGGAGTAGGGTATGGAAACCGGTTTTTTCGATACGGGCCTTGGCATTTTTGTCGTGATCCTCTCCCAGTGTATGCTGGTGACCGTGATGGTTCTGGTCAGCCTCGCGTTCCTAATGTACGCCGACCGCAAGATCTGGGCTGCGGTCCAGATGCGTCGCGGACCAAACGTAGTTGGCCCCTGGGGCCTTCTGCAAAGCTTCGCGGACTTCCTGAAATACATAGTCAAGGAGATCGTGGTTCCCGCGGGTGCGGACAAAACCGTGTTCTTCATGGCCCCGATGATTACGTTCGTCCTGTCGATGATCGTCTGGGCCGTGATGCCGTGGAACGAGGGATGGGTCATCTCCGATCTAAATGTCGGCATTCTGTTCATTTTCGCCATCTCCTCCCTTGAGGTTTATGGCGTCATCATGGGTGGCTGGGCCTCAAACTCCAAATATCCGTTCCTTGGATCCCTGCGGTCAGCTGCGCAGATGATCTCCTACGAGGTCTCCATCGGTCTGATCATCATCGGTGTGCTCGTTTCGACCGGGTCGCTGAACCTCAGCGACATCGTGCGCGCCCAGGACGGCGATCTTGGAGCGTTCAGCTGGTACTGGCTGCCGCACCTGCCGATGGTTTTCCTGTTCTTCATCTCGGCCCTGGCTGAGACGAACCGTCCGCCTTTCGACCTGCCGGAAGCGGAATCCGAGCTCGTGGCCGGTTACCAGGTTGAGTATTCCTCCACACCGTTCCTGCTCTTTATGATCGGCGAACTGATGGCCGTGGTCTTCATGTGCGCGCTCATGTCGATCCTGTTCTTCGGTGGTTGGCTCTCGCCCATCCCGTTCCTTCCGGACGGTCTGCACTGGATGGTGCTGAAAATGGGCTTCTTCTTCTTTATCTTCGCGCTCGTGAAAGCCGTTGTGCCGCGCTACCGCTACGACCAGCTCATGCGGATTGGCTGGAAATTCTTTCTGCCGATGAGCCTCGCCTGGGTCGCTCTGGTTGGTCTCTTCGCACAGTATGGCTGGTTCTGGGGCGCATATCAGCGCTGGACTGTAGGAGGCTGAGGCAATGGCATTCACGATCCAAAAAGGCCTGCGGTATTTCTTCCTCGCCGACTTTTTCGGCGGGTTCAAAATGGGCATGAAGTATTTCTTCAAGCCCAAACCGACCCTGAACTACCCGCACGAAAAAGGCCCGCTCAGCCCGCGTTTCCGTGGTGAGCACGCGCTTCGCCGGTATCCCAATGGCGAGGAACGCTGCATTGCCTGCAAGCTGTGCGAGGCGATATGCCCGGCACAGGCCATCACCATCGATGCCGAACCGCGTGAGGATGGCTCCCGTCGAACCACCCGCTACGACATCGACATGACGAAATGCATCTATTGCGGTTTCTGTCAGGAAGCCTGCCCGGTGGATGCGATCGTTGAGGGCCCGAACTTTGAGTTTGCCACCGAAAGCCGCGAGGAGCTGTTCTATAACAAGGAAAAGCTGCTCGATAACGGCGACCGCTGGGAAACGGAAATCGCGCGCAACCTGGAACTGGATGCTCCGTACCGATGAAAGGTAAATGACAATGGGTTTTGCGACCTTCGCATTTTACATGTTCTCGACCGTGGCGGTGATATCCGGGTTCCTCGTGATCTTCGCCCGCAACCCGGTGCATTCCGTGCTCTGGCTCATACTGGCGTTTTTCTCCGCCGCAGGGCTTTTCGTTCTGCTCGGCGCTGAATTCGTCGCGATGCTCATGCTGATCGTCTATGTCGGTGCGGTCGCGGTGCTGTTCCTCTTCGTAGTGATGATGCTCGACGTGGATTTTGCAGAGCTGAAAGCAGGTATGGCGAAATACCTTCCGGTAGGTCTGCTGATTGGCCTCGTTCTGCTAATCCAGCTTGGGTTCGCCTTCGGCGCGTGGGAGGTCACCGACGAGATGCTCTCCATGCGCCAGGCTGTGACACCGGCGCCGGAGGTCACGGAGAACACGGCGGCTCTCGGTATGCTCATCTACACGCGCTACGTGTTTCTCTTCCAGGTGGCGGGGCTCATCCTGCTCGTTGCAATGATTGGCGCCATCGTTTTGACACTGCGCCATCGTGAGGGCGTCAAACGACAGAGCGTGGTGTCACAGATGTACCGCGATCCGAAGGAAGCCGTAGAGCTTCTTGATATCAAACCGGGGCAGGGCGCATGATTGAACTCAGTCACTTTCTAACCGTTGCTGCCATTCTGTTCGTCACGGGCATTTTCGGCATCTTCCTGAACCGGAAGAACGTCATCATCATCCTGATGTCGATCGAACTGATGCTGCTCGCAGTCAACATCAACATGGTCGCATTTTCCGCTCATCTCGGTGACCTGGTCGGACAGGTCTTCACGCTCTTCATTCTGACCGTTGCCGCCGCTGAGGCAGCCATCGGCCTCGCCATCCTCGTCTGCTTCTTCCGCAATACCGGAACGATTGCGGTTGAGGACATCAACGTGATGAAGGGGTAAGGGAACATGACCACACTTATTCTCCTCGCCCCGCTGTTCGGCGCACTGATCTGCGGCTTCGGCTGGAAGTTCATCGGTGAGAAAGCCGCCATCTGGACCGCAACGGGTATCCTGATTGCCATCGCTCTCCTGTCCTGGGTGGTTTTCCTGACCTTCCACGGCGATGCGGAAAGCCATCCGCTGTTCCGCTGGATCGTTTCCGGTTCGATGAGCGCCGACTGGGGCGTACGCATCGACCGGATGTCAGTGATCATGCTCGTCGTGGTCAACTCCGTGTCGGCCCTCGTGCATGTCTACAGCCTTGGCTACATGGATCACGACGTCAATTTTAAGGAGGGCGAGAGCTACAAGCCGCGGTTTTTCGCGTACCTGTCCTTCTTTACCTTCGCCATGCTTGCGCTGGTCACGGCCGACAACCTCCTTCAACTGTTCTTCGGCTGGGAAGGCGTGGGTGTCGCCTCCTACCTGCTGATCGGTTTCTACTACCGTAAACAGAGCGCCGGTGCCGCTGCGATGAAAGCTTTCATCGTAAACCGCGTTGGCGATTTCGGCTTCCTGATGGGGATCTTCGCGATCTATTTCCTCGTCGACTCCATCCATTTCGACGACATCTTCGCCGCCGCTCCAACGCTTGCGGAAACCCAGATCACCTTCCTCTGGCGCGAGTGGAATGCGGCTGAGGTTGCCTCGTTCCTGCTCTTCATCGGAGCGATGGGTAAGTCGGCGCAGCTTCTGCTCCACACCTGGCTGCCGGACGCGATGGAGGGCCCAACGCCCGTGTCCGCCCTGATCCACGCCGCGACCATGGTGACGGCAGGCGTCTTCCTTGTCTGCCGCATGTCCCCGGTCCTGGAATGGGCTCCGGCCACGCTGACGTTCATCACCTTCATGGGGGCGGCGACCGCGTTCTTCGCGGCGACTGTGGGTCTCGTCCAGAACGACATCAAACGGGTCATTGCCTATTCCACCTGTTCGCAGCTCGGTTACATGTTCGTTGCAGCAGGTGTCGGTGCCTATCCGGCGGCCATGTATCACCTGTTCACACACGCCTTCTTTAAGGCGCTGTTGTTCCTCTGCGCCGGGTCCGTGATCCACGCGATGCATCATGAACAGGACATGCGAAACTACGGCGGCCTGAGGAACAAAATCCCCTACACCTTCTGGGCCATGGTCATTGGCACGCTCGCCATCACCGGTGTCGGCATTCCGCTGACCCATATCGGTTTTGCAGGTTTCCTGTCCAAGGACGCAATCATCGAGAGCGCCTGGGCCGGTCACAACTCCGCTGCCGGCTTCGCGTTCTGGGCACTTGTGATCGCGGCACTGATGACAAGTTTCTACAGCTGGCGTCTGATTTTCATGACCTTCTTCGGAAAACCGCGTGGCGATGCGCACACCCATGATCACGCGCATGAAAGCCCCAACAACATGCTCATCCCGCTTGCCATTCTCTCGGCAGGGGCGATCCTTTCAGGGATGATCTGGTACGGGGGCTTCTTTGGTCACCATTACGAGGAGTGGTTCGGTAACGCGCTGTTCTTCGGCCCCGAAAACCACACCATTCACGATGCCCATGAGGCCCCGGTCTGGGTGAAGGTCTCGCCCTTCATCGCCATGGCAATCGGTCTGGCTGTTGCCTACTGGTTCTACATTGCCAGCCCGTCCATGCCGCGGAAACTGGCCGAGGCACAGCCGATCCTCTACCGGTTCCTGCTCAACAAATGGTACTTCGACGAAATCTACGACGCTGTTTTCGTCCGTCCCGCCAAATGGCTCGGAACCTTCCTGTGGAAGAAGGGCGACGGCAACACCATCGATGGCGCGATCAACGGCATCGCCATGGGCGTGGTTCCGTTCTTCACCCGCCAGGTCGGCCGGGCGCAGTCCGGGTACCTGTTCCACTACGCCCTCGCCATGGTCGTGGGACTGATATTCCTGTCCCTATGGCTCAGCATTCGGAGCGCAGGTTAAGATGAATTCCCTTCTCTCACTCGTCACCTTCCTGCCGCTCATCGGTGCGGTCGTCCTGATGGTGTTCCTTCGGGGCGACGACGAGATGGCCCGACGCAACGCCCGCATGCTGGCGCTGTTCACCACCTCCGCCACCTTCATTCTGTCACTCTTCATCCTGAGCGGATTTGATCCCTCCGACACCGGGTTCCAGTTCGTTGAGGAAAGCGAATGGCTGGGTGGTCTGACCTACAGAATGGGCGTCGACGGCATTTCGGTACTCTTCGTGATGCTCACCACGTTCCTGATGCCCATCGTAATTGGAGCGTCCTGGGGCGTTACCGAACGGGTCAAGGAATACATGGTCGCGTTCCTGCTGCTCGAAACCCTTATGATCGGGGTGTTCTGCGCGCTCGACCTGTTCCTGTTCTACGTCTTCTTCGAGGCCGGACTGATCCCGATGTTCCTCATCATCGGCATCTGGGGCGGGGACAACCGGGTCTATGCCTCCTTCAAGTTCTTCCTCTATACCTTCCTTGGCTCGGTCCTGATGCTCGTGGCGATGATCGCCATGTACTACCAGGCCGGCACAACGGATATCGAGGTGCTGCTGACCCATGAGTTCAGCTCCGAACCCCTGAACTTCCTCAGCCTGACCATTGTAGGTGGCGCACAGACGCTGATGTTCCTGGCGTTCTTTGCGAGCTTCGCCGTGAAAATGCCGATGTGGCCGGTTCACACCTGGCTGCCCGACGCTCACGTGCAGGCACCAACCGCCGGGTCCGTGGTCCTGGCCGCGATCCTGCTGAAAATGGGTGGTTACGGGTTCCTGCGTTTCAGCCTGCCGATGTTCCCCATCGGCTCCGAAGTGATGCAGAACTTCGTTTTCACCCTTTCGGTCATCGCGATCATCTACACCTCCCTGGTCGCGATCGTGCAGGAAGACATGAAGAAGCTGATCGCCTACACATCCGTCGCCCATATGGGCTTTGTGACCATGGGCATCTTCGCCATTAATCAGCAGGGTCTCGACGGTGCGATCTTCCAGATGATCAGCCACGGCTTCATCTCCGGCGCACTCTTCCTCTCGGTCGGCGTGATCTACGACCGGATGCACACGCGTGAGATTGCCGCCTATGGTGGCCTTGTCATCCGTATGCCCGCCTATGCCCTTGTCTTCATGCTCTTCACCATGGGTAACGTGGGCCTGCCTGGTACATCTGGTTTCGTCGGTGAGTTTCTGACCCTCGCCGGAGTATTCCAGGTGAATACCTGGGTGGCGTTCTTTGCGGCCACCGGTGTGATCCTGTCGGCCGGCTATGCCCTGTGGCTCTACCGCCGTGTGGTTTTTGGCGACCTGATCAAGGAAAGCCTGAAAACCATCCGGGATCTGAGCCGCCGCGAAAAACTTCTCTTCGCACCGCTGGTGGTTATGACGATCCTCCTCGGCGTCTATCCGGCGCTGGTACTTGATATTGTCGGGCCTTCGGTGAGCGCACTCGTTGACCACACCCAAACGGCGATCGCGGCGGGAACCACGACGCTCGCACAGCACTGAATCCGGGAATACCGCAATGCTTGGACAAGACCTGTCAATAATCGCTCCCGAACTTCTCCTGGTGCTTTATGCGGCCGCCGCACTTATGGCCGGCGCCTACAGCCCACGCGACATCAGCCGTCAGGTGCTGTGGGCCTCCTGCGGCCTGCTGGTCGTCGTCGGCCTCTGGGTCGGTTTCCAGTCCGGCGAAGCGCAATACGCGTTCCACGGCTCTTTTGTCAGCGACGGCTTCGCGCGCTTCTCGAAAGTCCTGATCCTGTTCGGCTCCGCCGCCACGCTTGCCCTGAGCGTTGAGTTTCTGGAGCGGAACAATCTTCTGAAATACGAATACCCGATCCTGATCGTCCTGTCGGTTGTCGGGATGATGATCATGGTCTCCGCGTCCGACCTGATCGTGCTCTACCTCGGCCTCGAACTGCAGTCGCTGGCCCTTTATGTGGTTGCGTCCTTCCGCCGGGACAGCCTCAAATCCACCGAGGCCGGCCTGAAGTATTTCGTCCTGGGCGCTCTGTCCTCCGGTCTGCTCCTCTATGGTGCGAGCCTGACCTACGGCTTCTCCGGTACCACGGACTTTGCAGGCATCTCCGCAGTCATCGGTGATGACCAACTGTCACTTGGCCTGATTTTCGGTCTGGTCTTCCTCGCCGCCGGTATGGCCTTCAAGGTCTCCGCCGCTCCGTTCCACATGTGGACCCCCGACGTTTACGAGGGCTCGCCCACGCCCGTCACCGCGTTCTTCGCAACAGCTCCAAAGGTCGCGGCGGCTGCAATGCTCGCACGGGTGATGTTCGACATCTTTGGCGGTGTCGTTTCCGACTGGCAGCAGATCCTCGCACTGCTCGCGGTCGCCTCGATGTTTGTGGGCGCGGTCGCAGCTATCGGTCAGACCAACATCAAGCGCCTGATGGCCTACTCCTCCATCGGCCATATGGGTTTTGCCCTGACCGGCCTTGCTGCCGGTACGGAGGAGGGCGCCCGCTCGCTGCTGATCTACCTGGCGATTTACGTCACGACCAATATCGGCGTCTTCGCCTTTATCCTGAACATGGAGCGTGACGGCAAACCGGTGACCGACATCTCGTCGCTTGGTCAGTACAGCTCGGTCCACCCGGCACGGGCCGCTGCGCTTGCGGCGTTGATGTTCAGCCTCGCCGGTGTGCCGCCACTCGTCGGCTTCTTCGGCAAGTTCTTCGTCCTTCAGGCCGCCGTAAATGCCGGTCTCGTCTGGCTCGCGGTACTCGCGGTGATTGCCAGTGTTATCAGCGCGTTCTATTACCTGCGCATCGTGCGGCTGATGTATTTCGGCACGGCGGTCGAGCCTCTCGACGGCAAGATGCCTATGGTACACGGAGCCCTTCTGGCGGTCTCGTCGCTGGCCATGGTGATCGGTGTCTTCAACCTCTTCGGTATTGACGACGTCGCCGCACTCGCTGCCGCTACTCTTGTCCAATAGTTCATGAGCCCCTGTCCCTCCCGGATCAGGGTAGAGGTCCACGACGAACTCGACAGCACCAGTCTGGAATGTGCCCGCCGCGCGCGGGCCGGGGAGACCGGACCGCTTTGGATCATGGCAAAGACCCAAACAGCCGCCCGCGGCAGACGCGGGCGCGCCTGGGTTGCCCCCGAGGGCAATTTCGCCGCTTCCCTTATTCGTCCCGTGGTCGGAGGACCGGAGGCCGCCGCACAAAGGTCCTTTGTGGCGGCACTCGCGCTTTACGACGCTTTCCATCTCCTGACTGGTCATCCTGAACGTTTCTCCCTGAAATGGCCGAATGACGTGCTGCTTGATGGCCGGAAACTCGCGGGTATTCTGTTGGAGTTACAGGGCGGGCAGGCCGGAACACCCCAGGTTCTGATCCTCGGCATTGGCGTTAATCTCGCCGCCGCACCTGATCCGTCAGGCCTCGAAACACACGCTCTACCGCCCACCTGTCTTGCTGAGGTGGATGGCATGACCCATCCGCCAGAAGCGCTGTTGGACCTTCTGGGTCGTGCGGTCGAGGCATGGGAGTACCGCCTCGTGGCGGAGGGGTTCGAGCCGCTGCGCAAAACCTGGCTCGAACGCGCCTCCGGACTCGGCAAGCCGGTTGTGGCGCGCATGACCAACCGAGAGGTGAGGGGCATATTTTCCGGCATCGACGGGCGGGGATTTATCGTGGTCGAAACAGATGACGGACCGGTCAGCCTTCCAGCCGCGGAACTGGATTTTGAGGCGGACAGCCGGGAAATGGAGGGGTTGGATGCTGCTGGCAATTGATGTTGGAAACACCAATACCGTATTCGCGCTTCACGACGGTGAGAGATCCATCGCCGAATGGCGGTGCAGCACCTCCGGCCAGAGAACCGCCGACGAGTACTTCGTGTGGCTGCAAAAACTGATGGAGTTCACTGACCTGCAACCCCGGATCACCGACGTGGTAATATCTTCCGTGGTGCCGCAGGTGGTTTTCAACCTGCGCGTTCTCTCGGACAGGTACTTTAACACCCGGCCACTCGTCGTCGGCAAACCGGAAGTCAAACTGGGCGTGCCGGTCCGGGTGGATCCGACAACCCATGTAGGCGCCGACCGCCTCGTCAACACGGTGGGCGCCCATGACCGTTACGGCGGAAATCTGATCATCGTGGATTTCGGGACAGCCACCACGTTCGATGTTGTGGCGGAGGACGGCGCCTATGTCGGTGGTGTGATCTCGCCAGGCGTCAATCTGTCCCTGCGGGCATTGCATGACGCCGCCGCCGCACTACCTCATATTGATGTGACACGGCCGGAAAATGTGATCGGCACGAATACCGTGGCCTGTATGCAGTCCGGCGTGTACTGGGGTTATATTGGCCTGATTGAGGGCATCTGTAACCGTATCCGCGCGGAACGTGGCGTGCCGATGAAGGTTATAGGTACCGGAGGGCTCTCGACCCTCTTCGCCCAAGGCACTGACATTCTCGAGACCGTGGACACCGATCTGACGATCCACGGGCTCGTTCTCATAAATCGAATAAATACGGACAAGAACTGAACACATGGCAAAGAACAAAAATGCCAGACTGATTTACGCGCCGCTCGGCGGTGCCGGGGAAATCGGCATGAACATGTACCTTTACGGCTACGGGCCGGAAGGGAAGGAGCGCTTTATCCTGGTGGATGTGGGCGTGACCTTCGGCAACATGGAAAGCTCCCCTGGCGTCGACCTGATCATGGCCGACATATCCTGGATACAGGCACGGGCCGACAGGCTCGATGCGATATTCATCACCCACGGACATGAGGACCATGTCGGTGCGCTCGGCCTCCTGTGGCCGCGCCTGCACGTGCCGGTATATGCACGACGTTTCACCACCGCTCTCGCGCAGGGCAAAATGGAGCGCGCGGGCCTCGACACGACCAAGGTCATCGAAACGGATCCCTGGCCCAAAAAGGTCAAGGTCGGACCCTTCGAGGTGGGCTTCGTCCCCGTCTCCCATTCCATCCCGGAATCCTCGAGTCTCGTGATCGACACACCGGCGGGCCGCATCCTGCACACCGGGGATTTCAAGGTGGACCCGACACCGGTGGTCGGTGAGCCGTTCGATCCGGACCTCTTCGGCGAAATCGGTCGCGAGGGCGTCAAGGTCCTCGTCTGCGATTCCACCAACGTCTTCTCGACCCATCCGGGCCGGTCCGAGGCAACCCTGGAAAAGCCCATATCGGAACTCATCTCCAATGCCTCCGGCATGGTGGTGGCGACGACATTCGCCTCAAACGTCGCGCGGCTGAAGACGCTTGCCCTTGCGGGCAAGGCAGCGGGTCGGGAGATCGTCGTTCTTGGCCGGGCCATGAACCACATGCTGTCCACCGCACGGGCCACGGAGGTCCTCGACGGCTTCCCGCCAACCGTGGACGCAACCGACGCCCAGGACATCCCGCGCCGCAACCTCATGCTTCTGGCTACGGGCAGCCAGGGCGAAAGGCGCGCCGCGAGCGCCCAACTCTCGGAAGGCAAATACCTCGGGTTCGAGCTCAAAAAGGACGACACCTTCCTGTTCTCGTCCAAGACCATTCCGGGCAATGAGGTCAGTGTCGCGCGCATCCTGAACCGGCTGAGCGAGAAGGGCGTCAACATCATCGACGACAGCGCCGAGATCTACCATGTCTCCGGCCACCCCAACCGCCCGGACCTCGCCCGCATGCATGAGTTGATCAATGCCGACATCCTGATCCCAATGCATGGTGAGCACCGGCATCTGTCCACCCATGCCGCGCTCGGTGAGGAAAAGGGCATGAAATCGGTCATCGCGCCCAACGGCACGGTGGTGGACCTCACCGGTGATACGCCGGAGATCGTCGACAACATCGAAACCGGACGTCTCTACCTTGACGGCACCGAACTGATCGGTGCCATGGACGGTGTCATCCTGGAGCGCATCCGCATCGCGCTGCGCGGTCATGTCTCGGTCAGTGTGATTATCGACGAGAAGGGCAGGCCACTTGGCGATGCCTGGGTCGAGCTTCAGGGCCTGCCGGAAATGACTGCCATGCCCAACGGACTGGCGGGCGAGATCGAGGATGAACTCGGAGACGTCATGAACCGGGCCGACCGCAAGGTTTTGAATGATGACGACGCGCTTGAGGATCTCATCCGGCGCACCTGCACCAGAACCTGCAACAATGCCATGGGCAAAAAGCCGATTTGCAGCATTATGATCAGCCGCCTGGCCGATTAAAGCTTTTCGGTAAAACCGGAGGCTCAGGCCTCCGGTGACACTTCCTGCGACGACGAGCCCGGCTCCGAGCCGGTATCATTTGACGGGGCAGGGCTGTCCGACTTCTTCTCTTCGTCAGCACCCGTATTCGCTGGACCGGAGTCACCCGAAACTGGTGTCTCAGCGCCGTCCCCTGTGTCCTCGTCCTTGGCCGACTTTTTGCTGCGGCTCGACGTTTTGCGCGGCTTTCGCGGTTTACGCTTCGGCTTTTCCGTTTCCGTCGACGAGGTATCGGATGCCTGTGCTTCCGAATCCGTCGCCGCATCGGTCCCGGAAGTCTCTGCGGGCTTTACGGCAGCCTCATCCTGGCTGTCTGTGGCCGGCGTAGCCTCCTGCTCCTGGGACGGCTCGTCCGTGGCTGGCGCATCACTTTTCTCAAAGCGGATTTCGCGCAGCAAAAACGCGGGTACGTGATCGCCCATTCCGACAACTACCGGGCCGTTGCCCCCATTGCCGTTGTTGCGGCGTCCGCCATTATTGCGTCCACCGCGACGCGACGAGCCTTCACGGCGGCTTTCCTGATTGCTGCCGGAGGATTTCGCTGCCTCGTCCTGCGAGGCCGCCTCGGTTTCCTCACCGGATTTCCGCCGTGACGAACCACGCCGACCACGTCCACTCTGGGTTTCTTCCTGATCCGACCCGGCGCTCGATTTGCGCGCCGAACGGTCAACCGGGCTTGGAATGACCGGAATACTCGCGCCAACGAGTTGCTCAATCTTTTCCAGGTGCTTTTCCTCAAACGGCAGGCACAGCGTCACCGCCTTGCCATCACGTCCCGCACGACCCGTGCGGCCGATCCGGTGGACATAGTCCTCGGAGTGGATCGGAACGTCATAGTTGAAGACGTGGCTCACACTCGGGATATCGAGACCGCGGGCAGCCACATCCGATGCGATCAGAAGCTTCAGTTCGCCATCGCGGAACCGGCCGAGGATCTGCATGCGCAGCTTCTGTTCAAGATCACCATGCAGCGCCGCCGCGTCAAATCCGTGTTTCTTCAGGGATTTCGCAACAATATCCACGTCCCGCTTGCGGTTACAGAACACGATGCCATTGGTGAGCGCGTCGCCCTCAGCCTGGATCAATACCCGCAAAACCGCGCGCTTCTCTGAATCCGCCCGGTCCTTGCGCGAGGGTTTGTGCTTGCAGACCGCCTGGGTGATCGTCTCGGACGTAGTCGCCTGGCGTGCCACCTCAACCCGCTTCGGATTGTGGAGGAATTCCTCGGTGATCCGCGTAATCTCCGGCGCCATTGTGGCCGAGAAAAACAGTGTCTGCCGTGTAAACGGCACGAGTTTGAAAATCCGCTCGATGTCCGGAATGAAACCCATGTCCAGCATCCGGTCGGCCTCATCGACCACCATGATCTGAACACCGGTCAGCATCAGCTTGCCGCGCTCAAAATGGTCGAGAAGGCGGCCCGGCGTCGCGATCAGCACGTCCACACCCCGGTCGATCAGCTTGTCCTGATCCTTGAAGCTGACCCCACCGATCAGCAGCGCCATCGTGAGTTTTAGATGCGCCGAATACTTCTCGAACTGCTCCCCAACCTGTGCGGCCAGCTCGCGGGTCGGTGCAAGAACGAGGCTCCGTGGCATGCGCGCACGGGCGCGGCCCTTGGAGAGATGCGTGAGCATGGGAAGCACGAACGAGGCCGTCTTGCCTGTACCGGTCTGGGCAATGCCCAGCACATCCTCGCCTGCGAGTGCATGCGGAATGGCCTGCTGCTGAATCGGAGTGGGCTGATCGTAACCTGATTCAGTAACCGCCTGAAGGACCCGCGTATCGAGCGAGAGATCGGAAAAACTTGTCATATGGCCTGCAAGGTTGTTGCGGTTGTTTGGCCGCATTTGTCCTCGCGGCCCGAGCTCCCGTATTGGAACTCTGCTATGTGCAGCCGCCTATAGACCAATATGGACAACAGGTCAAATTCGATACACCACTGCGGTAAATGGTGACGCTGCACTGCAACTGTCAGATGTATCTTCGGAACGACATTCCCCGTAATGCGGGAACAGGCCAAAAAAAGGGATGAATTCCCTGGGCCAACGATGTTTTTGGGAAAACCAGGATCGATTTGGTGATTTTCGGAATGAAATTCGTTTGCTATGAAAACCGTGATGATGGTTTTCCGTTGCGCTGCGTGGCAGCGTTCCGCCGGGGCCTTTCCCGTGGCGGTCGACCGGTGTAAGGGGGCCGAAATATCCTGGAGACGCAAGACATGAACCAGATTGTCGACAAGGCCCTGCGTGGTGTCGCCCTGCTCAAGGTGAGCAACATCCGTCACTGGACGGACCGTACATTTTCCTTCGACTGCGAGAGGCCCCAGGGCTTCCGCTTCCGCTCGGGCGAATTCGCCATGATCGGCCTTATCGTTGATGGCAAGCCGCTCCTGCGGGCCTATTCCATTGCATCCCCGTCCTGGGACGATGAACTTGAGTTCTACTCGATCAAGGTAGAGGACGGTCCACTCACCTCCCGCCTTCAGCACCTTAAAGAGGGCGACGAGATCGTTATGCGCCCCAAGCCGGTCGGAACCCTTGTTCACGACGCGCTTCTGCCCGGCAAACGTCTGTTCCTTTTCTCCACCGGTACCGGCATCGCGCCCTTCGCCAGTGTGATCCGCGACCCGGAAACCTATGAGAAGTTCGACCAGGTTATCCTGACCCAAACCTGTCGCGACGTGAAGGAGCTTGATTACGGCAAGCACCTGATCGAGAGCATCAAAACCCATGAGTTCCTTCCGGAAATCGTCGGCGACAAACTAACCCACATCGCCACGACCACCCGTGAGGACAGCGAGCAGATGGGTCGCATGACGGACTGGATTCGTGACGGCCGTCTGGCCGGCGCGGTGGGGGGAGACCTCAATCCCGAAAGCGACCGCGTGATGATCTGCGGTTCAATGGCCATGCTCAAGGACCACAAGGAAATCTGCGAGGAGCGTGGTTTCGTTGAAGGCTCCAACTCCGAGCCGGGCCACTTCGTCATCGAAAAAGCCTTCGTGGACTGACACCTCTCTAACATAAAAAAAACTGCCAAACCGCCCGTGTCCTACGGGCGGTTTCTTTTTGCGCGTCGTTACTCCCGGGTCCGGACATCCCGTTTGCGATTGTTTTCGTTTATACTTGATAGGTGAAATATCAGCCGCTAGTCTCCGGCTTCCGTTGCGGTTCCTTGCTGAAGCATACCAACCGGGCGCGACGCTCCGGGCACAACCACGCCAGAGACTGCAAAAGGCCGGAAGGCCAGGTAATGAAAACGAAAAGTCCAATGGGAGGACGATCCATGAAATTTGTGTCAGCAATCGCTGCTGTATCCCTGTGCGCGCTGTCCGTCGGTATGGCGTCTGCGCAGTCCACACATCTGCGCATCCAGACCCACTATACCCCGGAATCGGTATCCGGCGAACTCGCCTCGCAGTTCGTCGACGACGTGCAGGTCATGTCGAACGGCGAAATCACCATCGAAATGTTCTACGCGTCTTCCGTTGTGAAAACCGTTGAGGCATTCGACGCCGCGGCAACCGGGATCCTTGATTGCGACATGACCGGCGGTGCCTACCAGACCGGTAAAAACCCCGCCTTCCAGTTCGTGGGCGACATTATGGGCGGCTATGACACGCCGTATCAGCAGCTCTCCTGGCTCTATCACGGTGGTGGTTACGACGCGGCGCAGTCGCTCTACAACGCCTTCGACATGCAGCTCGTGGGCTGGTGGATCTACGGTCAGGAATCGCTGGCATCCTCCAAACCCATCGCAGGCCCCGACGATCTCAAGGACTGGAAATTCCGGTCCCCTCCGGGACTTGAAACCGAAATTTTTGCCGAACTGGGCGCCAAACCCATCGTGATGGACTTCACCGAAATCTTTACGGCGCTTGAGACCGGCATCATCGACGGTGCGGATGCATCGGGTATCGCGAACAACGTGGGACTCGGCCTCTATGACATCGTGAAGCACGCGAACTATCCGGGCTTCCACTCCATGCCGTCCGACCACCTCGCCTGTAACAAGGCTGTCTGGGACGGAATGCCGGAGCATCACCGCCGTATCATGGACACCGCCATGCAGAAGCTGGCTCTGCAAACGGCTTTGACCTTCGAGAAAGCCAATGCCGAGGCCGCGGCACAGCTCGCCGCTGACGGCGTGACCATCTACGACTGGTCTGCAGAGGACCGCGCCGCCTTCCGTACCGCCGCTCAGAAAGCCTGGCAGGGCTGGGCCGACAAAACGCCGGAAGCCCGCGCAATCGTGGACAGCCACATGGAATACTTGGCGACGCTCGGCCTCGTAGCCGAATAAACCCGGTACTCAAAAACGCGGGTCAGGCAGGCGGGACAATGCCTGCCTGACCTTATTTTCCAGGGGAGGGGCCCGTGTCGGTGGCCAAAAAGACTGGATTGCTGGAATGGCTCGTGCCGCTGGCATTCACACTGTGTGCGGCCTGGTCCATCTGGAACGGCCCCGCCTATCTCATCACATTCGGCTTCGCCAGTGAGGCGATCATTGCCAACAATGAACCCGCGGACCTTGTCGACCTCCTGTCGCTTGCCGGCGTCGTGGGGTTCTTCATTTGGGGCCTCTTCACCGTCGGAATTTCCCCGATGGAGTTCCCCGAAGTGCGCGGCATCGACCGTGTTTCCGTCTTCCTCGGACGCGTCACCATGGCGCTCGTCGCCGGCCTCGTCTGCGTCATGTTCTACGAGGTGGTGGTGCGCTATGGTTTCGAGGAACCCACCCTCTGGGCTAACGAGCTGTCCCTCTGGATGGCAAGCTTCGTGTTTTTGCTTTCCGGCCTTTACGCCATGCAGCAGCGCAGCCACATCCGCATCTTCATCATCTATGACATGCTGCCCCGCTGGCTGCAGAGGGTTTGCGACGTTATCTCAACACTGATGATCGTCCTCTTTGCCCTGGCCCTGATCTACGGCGGAACCGGCGAGGCGATCGCCAAACTGCTGCGTTGGGAAACCTTCGGTACCGCTTTCGATCCGCCCATCCCCGCCACCCTCAAACCGATGATTCTGATCATCGTGGCCGTGGTGGCCCTCCAGGCGATTTCAAACCTCATCGCTGACTGGAACCGCGAGCCGGAGCACCATACAGCGGCTGATGAAATCGACGCCGAGGAAATTGCGGCGCTGAAAAAATCTCTCGGGAAAGACGACTAAATGGTTGATATCGGAACGCTTTCCCTTCTCCTGCTGGTCGCCATGCTGGTATTCCTCGCCATCGGAATGCCGCTTGGCTTTGCCTCCGCCATCCTCGCGGTGGGCGTCCTCGTCCTTAAATTCGGCCCCGATGTCCTCTTCCGTGGCTTCGGCACCGGCCCGCTCAACATTCTGGCCCAGCGAATATACGGGCTTCTGACGGATTACGTGCTGATATCCATACCGTTGTTCATATTCATGGCGGCGCTACTGGAACGCTCGGGCATCGCCCGCGACATGTATTCCTCCCTGAATGTCTGGCTCAGCCGCACGCGCGGTGGCATCGCCATCGTGACATCGATCATGGCCGTCATCATGGCCGCGATGTCCGGAATCATTGGCGGCGAGGTCGTCCTGCTTGGCCTGATCGCCCTGCCGCAAATGCTGCGTCTCGGATACAACCAGAACCTCGCCATCGGCACGATCTGCGCCTCCGGCTCCCTTGGCACGATGATCCCGCCATCCATCGTTCTGATCATCTACGGGCTTATCACCGAAACCTCGATCAAGGCCCTGTTCACCGGCGCTTTCGTTCCCGGTTTCATACTCGCGTCCTTTATCATCATCTACATCATCATCCGGACCCAGATGAACCCGGACGTGGCACCCCTGCCGGAACCCGACCCGAACGATCCCGAACCGCGCGAAAAGACCATTCTGTTCGGCTCCTTCCTCGCGGTTCTTCTGGTGATGGGCGCGGGTATCCTGTTCCTGCGCGCGCTCTTCTTCACCGTCACCGGCCAGAATGCCTTCGTCGAGGGCGTCGACCCAATCGCCTACGGCACCGTGGACTACCTGCCCTGGTTTGGTGGCATGGTGACCATCGGCGTAGCCCTCATTCTGTTCGCCGGGATTGACCGGGCCAAACTCGCCTGGTCCATGGGCAAGGGCCTTGTCGCCCCCATTGTCGTCATCGGCGTTGTTCTGGGCTCCATCTATGGTGGTATAACCGGCATCACCGAGGCTGCGGGCATGGGGGTGATCGCCGTGTTCATCCTCTCGGTTCTGCGCGGAGAAGCCAGTTTCGAACTGGTTTGGGACAGCCTGATGCGCACCCTGAAATCCACGGGCACCATCATCTGGGTCACCATCGGCGCAACCGCTTTGGCTGGCGCCTACACAATCGCCGGCGGCCCCGTTTACGTCGCTAACATGATCACCGGCGCGGACCTGCCGACCACCGGCATTCTGCTCGTGATGATGCTGATCTTCCTGTTCATGGGCGCGTTCATGGATTGGGTCGGCATCGTGCTGCTGGTCATGCCCGTCTTCCTACCCATCGTGCTGCAACTGCCCGTTGAGGAAATCGGTCTGTTTGGTCCCATGGTGGATACAACCAGCCATGTTGCCGTCTGGTTCGGGATCCTGTTCTGCGTGAACATGCAGGTCTCGTTCCTGTCGCCACCATTTGGCCCCGCGGCGTTCTATCTCAAATCCGTGGCGCCACCACACATCACCCTTCCGGACATTTTCCGCGGATTTCTGCCTTTCATCGGAATTCAGCTGCTGGTGTTGACACTCGTGCTGTTTTTCCCGGAAATCACGATGTTCTTCCGCTAGGGCCTGACCAGGCCCGGCCACATCCACATCACCCTATAATTGTCACTCAGACTGGAGTTTTTCTATGAGCAAACCCCGCATTGGATTTATTGGCCTTGGCCTCATGGGGAGCGCAATGGTCGGTCGGCTGCAGGATTGCGGTTATTCCCTCACGGTTCTGGGCAATGTCTCGCGTCCCAACATTGACGCGGCTGTCGAACGCGGCGCGGTCGAGGCGGCCAACGCCCGCGAACTGGCTGCGGCGAGCGACATCGTCATGCTCTGCGTCGGCACCTCGGACGAGGTCGAATCCCGTATGCTCGGCGATGATGGTGCTATCGCGGGTCTGAACCCGGATGCCGTCGTGATTGATTTTGGCACCTCCCTGCCGGAATCCACTAAGAAACTGGGCGCAATGGTTGCGGAGAAACAGGCGGTTATGCTCGACGCGCCGCTCGGTCGCACGCCATCCCATGGCCGCGAAGGCAAGCTCAACATCATGGGTGCCGGTGATAAGGACACCTTCGACCGGGTAAAACCTGTGCTCGATGATCTGGGCGAAAACGTCTTCCATCTTGGTCCGCTCGGCTCCGGTCACACGATCAAACTGATCAACAACTTCTTCGCCATGACCACCGCCACCGCCATGTCCGAGGCCTTCGCCGTCGCCGATGCCGCCGGTATCCCGCGTCAGCAGCTTTATGATGTGGTGTCCGCGGGGCCGCTGCATTCCGGCATGATGGATTTCGTCAAGGCCTACTGTGTCGACGGTGATCCGAACCAACTCGCCTTTGCCGTGCGCAATGCGAACAAGGATGTGGGCTATTACGCCCGGATGACCGGTGATCTCGGTTTCGAATCCCTGGTCTCCGAAGGCCCGCGCAAACTACTTGGTGCGGCCACCGATCAGGGGCACGGTGACATCATGGTTCCGCAGCTGATTGATTTCCTGAAAGCCAGGAAATGATCCCATCGACTGATTTGCACCGGTCCCGGACGTGAGGCGAAACGCGGTCCTGCACAATGAAGAACGGCCAATGCTCGGCATGGGCCTCATGCTGACGGCGTTTTTCTTCTTTTCGTGGATCGATACCGGTGTGAAATGGCTCGTGATGGCCGGTCTGCCCCCGTTGCAGCTGGCCTTCATGCGCTACTTCGGCCATCTGGTGATCTCATCCTCGCTGGTGTTTCACCGTGGCTTCCATTGGAGTGAACTGCGCTCCGGCAGCATGGGCCTCGTCATGCTGCGCAGCATCATGCTGGCGCTGTCGACCGTGCTGAACTTTATCGCAATACAGTACCTGCCCATAACCCTGACCTCGACGATCCTGTTCCTGGCGCCGGTCCTCGTGTGCGTTCTCTCCTGGCCAATGCTGGGCGAGAGGGTAGGGCAATTCCGGACCCTCGCCATCCTGGCGGGGTTCGCCGGGATTCTGGTTGCGATCCGCCCGTTCGGAGCCGAATTCCACTGGGCGGTGTTCCTGTCCCTGGGGGCCGCAACCTGTTTCGCGGTCTATTCCATCCTGACACGCATGCTGTCGGAGCGGGTAAGTTCCGACCTGATGCAGTTTTATTCCGGTGTCGTTGGCACTGTTGCAATGTTGCCACTGGCACTGGGCACATGGGTGTGGCCCGAGACCGGGCTGGAATGGATTGTGTTCATCTGCCTCGGGATATTCGGCTGGATCGGCCATGAGCTTCTGACCCGCGCCTACCGCTTCGCACCGGCAAACAAGCTGGTGCCGTTCAGTTACTCCTTTATGATCTACATCGCGATCTGGAGTTTCCTTTTGTTCGGCGATCTTCCCGACATTTGGGTTGTCATCGGTGCAATGATTGTCGCGGCGGCGGGCATTGCCATCTGGGCACGGGAGCTTTACCTCGCCCGCCACGGCCGTTTGCGCTGATCAACCGGCGGCCGTGCGTTCCCCGAATATGGCCGACCCTATCCGTACGTGGGTCGCGCCATGGGCAATCGCGGCTTCAAAATCCCCCGACATCCCCATGGAAAGCTCCGTAAGCCCCTGATCCGCCGCCATTTGCTTGAGCATACCGAACCATTTTTCCGGCTCATCATCCGCAGGCGGAATGGTCATCAGTCCCGAAATGGGCAGATCCAGCGTGTCGCGACAGTTTTTCAGAAACCCTTCCAGCCCATCCGGGTCAATTCCGGCCTTCTGCGGCTCGCGACCCACATTGACCTGCACAAAAAGCTTCGGGCAGCTGCCACGGGACTGTACCGCATTGGCCAGTTTCTTCGCGAGGCTGTCCCGGTCCAGGGAGTGGATCGCATCAAACAGATCCAGCGCCCGGTTCAGTTTGTTGGATTGCAGCGGCCCAACCAGGTGCAGATCCACACCGTCGAACCTTTCGCGGAAGTCGGGCCATTTTTCTCCGGCTTCCTGAACCCTGTTCTCTCCAAATATCCGGTGTCCGGCTTCAAGTACGGCCTCAACCCGCTCCAGCGGTTGCACTTTGGAAATTGCGATCAGGGTAATGTCATCCGGGTTGCGTCCCGCAGCGGTCGCGGCCAGGCGGATACGTGTTCTGATGTCATCCAGTGCCATGAAATTCTCCCCGTTCTGAACAGGGCAGGGCATACATCAGGAGACGGGCGGGGAAAAGCGCGCCGCGCGGACAACCAACCGCTTCGCGCATAAAAAAAGGCGGGCCCTGGGCCCGCCTTTCATATCCAAATCCCTGGGGGGATTAGAAGGACATGGAGATACCGAAGTCACCAACGGTGCTGCCGGCAAAGTTCTGGCCAACGCCGCCTTTAACCGAAGCGCCACCACCGAGGTCGTACTCAGCGGACAGACCCATGGAGTCGTCTTCCTCGTTGATGTCGAGGTTTTCGATGGCGTTAACGTACCATGCACCAACGGTGAATGCGCCAAATCCGGCGGTACCACCAACGTGTACGGTTTCGTACTCTGCGTCGTCGGAGTCAGCGTTCTGCCAAACAACACCGAGAGCGAAGTTGCCGAATGCTGCGCCAACGGTTGCGGAGATCTGCTCACCGTCTGCAACTTCAACGAGGTCAGCGCCAACGCCGGTGTCGAAGCCGTCGAAGTCGTAGTAACCAACACCTACGTTGAGGTCTACACCACCGACGGAACCGGCATAACCAGCACCAATGCCGTAGTCATCCATCAGACGGTTGGTCGAAACCGAAACACCGAAGCCTGCGATGTCGAAGTCGTAACGAACGGTCGGACGTGCCTGCGGGTTCGGAGCGAATGCAAGGCCGTCGCCTGCTGCTACCTCAAAACCACCAGCGTTGGAGATGAACGGAGTTTCGTTCTCATCGCCGATACCGGTCAGGGTGAGGTTGCCGGGAACGTCGCCAACCCAGTTTTCGTCAGCACCGGAGGTGTCGCCGAAGGTCAGGGTGCCGAGCGAACCGGACACGAAAGTGCTGCCTGCGAGGCCGTTTTCACCGGCTACGGCGTTGTCAGCACGAACGCTGGCGCCGAAGGTGATGCCGCTGTCGGTCTCGCCGGTCATGTTCACGCCGAAACGAACACGGGAAGTGGCCTGAAGCTCATCGTCCCGGTCTTCGTCGTAAGTCATACCCAGACGTGCGTCACCGAAGAGCGAGATGCCCTGGGCGGAAGCCAGACCAGCAAAAAGCAGTGCTGAGGTGGCTGTAGTTGCGAAGAGAACCTTCTTCATCGCTATTCCTCGTTTTTCTAATTCGAAACCTATCTCAAACCCGGTTTTTTGTCCGGACCAGATGCGGTCTTTTCACTCAGGAGGGCTCGGTGGGTCAAGCAAATGGCGAACGGCTTCAGGTTTGTTGGTATTATTGATGCAGCTTTGCCACACTTCACCCCGCCACACCCCGTCAGCTTTGCACTTGCCCGTCCCGTCCCGAAACTTTACAGAATGGGTTCGGTTTTGACGATGGGACTGCGGCGGTTTTGTGAACAGATTTCAGGCGATAATACTGCTGCTGCTTGCGACGTGGGGTCTTTCCGCGTGCAATGGCGATGCGGAATACCAGAACGAGCTTCGCGAGGAACGCTTCTATCGTGAAAACGAGTATGAGGAGGAATCGTTCTTCGACCTCTTCAGGAACCAGCACGGGCCCGAACAGGGAGTCGCGGTCAACCGCTATCTCTGGCAGGCCTCGCTTGACGTTCTCTCTTTCCTTCCCGTCGAAACCGCCGATCCCTTCTCCGGTCTGATTCTGACCGGCTGGGGCAGTGTCTCCGGCGCGGGTACTTACAAGGCCACGATCCTGATCACGGATCCCGCCCTCGACGCCCGCTCCCTCAAGGTCGCGGCCTTCCGTTCCCAGGGGGGACGGGCCGTGCCGGTTTCCGACGAGCAGAACCGTCAGCTTGAGGACGCCATTCTGACCCGCGCCAGAGAACTCCGGATCGAGGACTTCGAAATCGACGGATGATTTCGGCTCCGGCCCCGCCCGGACCCCGCCTGCAACTGTTACGCATTAAGGATGAGTTACCCCGATGTCGCGCTACAACGCCAGTGAGGTTGAACCAAAATGGCAGAAGGCCTGGGATGAGGCCGGAGTGTTCCAGGCGCGCACGGATGTTTCGCGCCCCAAATACTATGTCCTGGAGATGTTCCCGTACCCGTCGGGACGCATCCATATCGGCCACACCCGCAACTATACCATGGGCGACGTAATCGCCCGCTACAAGCTGAGCTGTGGCTATAACGTGCTGCATCCCATGGGTTTTGATGCTTTCGGCATGCCGGCTGAAAACGCCGCGATCGAGCACAAACTGCATCCCGGCAAATGGACCTACGACAATATCGCGACCATGCGCGAGCAGATGAAGCCCATGGGCTTCTCCATCGACTGGTCACGCGAATTTGCCACCTGCGACCCCGAATACTACGCCCAGCAGCAGGCCCTGTTCATCGACATGCTCGATGCCGGTCTCATCTACCGCAAGGCCGCGGTGGTAAACTGGGATCCGGTGGACATGACCGTTCTCGCCAATGAACAGGTTATCGACGGCAAGGGCTGGCGCTCCGGCGAGCCTGTGGAACGGCGCGAACTGACCCAATGGTTCTTTGCCATTTCCGACATGGCCGAGGAGTTGCTCGAGGCCATCGACGGGCTCGAGGCCTGGCCGGAAAAAGTCCGCCTGATGCAGCGCAACTGGATCGGCAAAAGCCAGGGTCTCCAGTTCCGTTTTGAGACCGTCGGCGCCCCCGAGGGCCACGGCGAACTGGAAGTTTACACGACCCGCCCGGACACGCTTCTGGGCGCATCTTTCGCTGCCATCTCGCCGGATCATCCGCTGGCCAAAGCGCTCGAAAGCGACCCGGAGATCGCCGAATTCAACGCCGAATGCCGCCGGATCGGTACTTCCGAGGAGGCGCTGGAAAAGGCCGAGAAGCGGGGTCTGAAAACCGCCGTCACGGTCAAACATCCGCTCGATCCTTCGTGGGAACTGCCGGTCTATATCGCGAACTTCGTGCTGATGGATTACGGCACCGGTGCCATCTTCGGTTGTCCGGCCCATGACCAGCGCGACCTCGACTTCGCACGCAAATATGGCCTGCCCGTTCTTGACGTCTATCGTGAAAGCCCCGACGCTCCTGATGTTGCAAATGAGGCCTATGTGCCCCAAAAGACACAGTCGGTCTGGTACAGCCGTGGTTTGAGCGGCGAAAAGGAGATGACAGGCGACGAGGCCGTGGCCGAAGCCGTCGCTCTGGCCGAGGCCAAAGGCATCGGTGAGGGCGTTACCAAATACCGCCTGCGCGACTGGGGCATCAGCCGCCAGCGGTACTGGGGTTGTCCCATTCCGATCATTCACTGCGACAGTTGCGGTCTGGTCCCGGAGGACAAGGCGAATCTCCCCGTGCGCCTGCCTGACGATGTCAGCTTCGACCGCCCCGGCAACCCGCTGGAGCGCCATGACACCTGGCGGAAGACGAAATGCCCCAAATGCGGTGGGGACGCCCTGCGCGAAACCGACACGATGGACACCTTCGTCGACTCGTCCTGGTACTTCGCCCGCTTCACCGCACCCAAAGCCGACACGCCCACAGTGGCGGAGGATGCGGCCTACTGGATGAATGTTGACCAGTATATCGGCGGCGTCGAGCACGCGATTCTGCATCTGCTCTATTCCCGTTTCTTCGCCCGGGCCATGCAGCGCACCGGGCATCTGCCTGAGAAGGCAATCGAACCCTTCGATGCTCTCTTCACCCAGGGCATGGTCACGCACGAGACCTATTCGACGATCAATGCGAATGGCCGCCGCGTCTGGCATTCCCCGGATGACGTGAAACGCACGGATGCCGGCGCAACGCTGTCCGATGGCTCCGCGGTTGAAATCGGCCCGTCCATCAAGATGTCGAAGTCCAAGAAGAACGTGGTCGATCCGGAAGACATCATCGAACTCTACGGCGCGGACACCGCCCGCTGGTTCGTCATGTCCGACAGCCCGCCTGAGCGTGACGTGGAATGGACCGCCTCCGGAGCCGAGGCCGCCTGGCGTCACCTGCAACGGGTCTGGCGCATTGCCGCTGAAATCGCCGAATCGGATGCCGATGACGCGGCTCCTGGTGATGACGCCAATGACCTGATCCGCGCCACCCACCGCGCAATTCGGGACGTGACCGGGGATATCGAGGGCTTTGCCTTCAACAAGGCCGTCGCGCGCCTCTACGAGTTCACCAACGCGATCGCCAAACTCAAGGCCGGTGCCCCAGGTGCCGCCGGCGCCCGTCGTTTTGCCATGAAGACGATGGCTCAGCTCATGGCGCCGATGGTTCCGCATCTGGCCGAAGAGGTCTGGAAAACCATGGGAGGGGAGGGCCTGGTGGTTACCGCGCCCTGGCCCGATGCCGAGGAGAAATACCTCACCGTCGATACCGTGACCCTCCCGATTCAGATCAACGGCAAGCGTCGCGGCCAGATGGACGTGCCCGCCACCGCCGACAAACCCGCCATTGAGGCGCTGGCTCTGGCGGATCCGGTCGTGGTAAAAGCCCTGGATGGAGGGGAGCCGAGGAAACTGATCGTTGTTCCTGGCCGAATCGTGAATGTGGTTATCTGACCGCCGGACCTTTCTGAAACTTCTGGCCGGGGCCACACCCGCAGCGGCCCTGACCGCATGCGGGTTTGAGCCCATGTACGGCGATGGCGCACCCGCCCGGCACATCTATGGCCGGGTGGATGTGGACCTCATCCCAACCGAACGCGGCTATGCCCTGCGTGAACGGCTGGTCGAACTCCTCGGCCCGCCCGACATCGCCAGTCACCGTCTGGTGGTTGATCTCAATGTCGAAACCGACGGTGTTGCCCTGACCACCGAAAACGTCACCACCCGCTACGAGGTGAAGGGCGAGGCCAGCTACCGCCTTGTCCCGCTCGACGGCGGGCCATCCGCCCTAACGGACAGCGTCTTCGCCATCTCCCGCTACAGCGCACCGGAAACCGAAACCTCATCGGCCTACGCCATTCGCGCGGCCGAGCGGGACGCAAACCTGCGTGTGACCCGCAATCTGGCTGAACAGATGGTACGCCGCCTTGCTCTGAACGCACCGGACTGGGCGACATGAAACTCAACACCCGGGATGCCCAGAAATTCTTCGCCAAACCGGACCGGAACGCCGCCGCCATCCTGATCTACGGCACCGACGCCGTGCGTGTGGCCCTGCGCCGTCGCGAGCTTCTGCTGTCGCTGGTCGGTGAAAACGCCGCCGATGAGATGCGGCTGACCCGTCTCTCCGGCGTGGACGTCCGACGCGACCCGGCATCCGTGAACGATGCAATGAAGGCCACCGGCTTCTTCCCCGGCGACCGCGCCGTCTTCGTGGAGGAGGCGGGCGACGGAGTCACCGCCGCCATCAAATCCGCCATCGCGGACTGGCAGCCCGGCGACGCGCAAATCCTTCTGACCGCCGGTCAGCTTGGCCCCCGAAGCAGCCTACGCAAACTCTTCGAGGGCGAAAAACGCGCCTACTGCATTGCGATCTACCAGGACCCGCCGGGTCGGGCCGAGATAGCCGCATCGCTTGAGAAGTCCGGCATCTCCGGCATTTCCCGCGAGGCGATGACCGATCTCGACATTCTCGCCCGGTCTCTGGATCCGGGCGACTTCAGCCAGTTCATGGAGAAACTCGGGCTCTACAAACTGGGCGATGGCACTGATCTCATGCCCGGCGATATTGCCGCCTGCGCCCCGGCAGTGCAGGGGGCCGAGATGGACACGCTCATCCACCTGGCCGCCGACGGCAAACGTGATGGCCTTGCGTCCGAATTTGCCCGCCTGACGGAGCAGGGGACCAACGCAACCGGCATCACCATCGCCGCCGCGCGCCATTTCCGCGCCCTCCACGCGGCCGCAATTGATCCTGAAGGACCGGACAGGGCGCTTGCCCGCGCCCGGCCACCGGTATTCGGCCCGGCCCGCTCCCGCATGGCGGCCCAGGCCCGCCGCCTTGGACCCGCCGGGGTCGAAAACGCGCTCGCCATGATCATGGAGGCCGAACTGCGCCTGCGCTCCGGCAAACCGGTGCCGGGCCTTGCCTTCGTCGAACGGCTTCTCGTCAAAATCGCCAGCCTGGAACGCGCGTAATGACCAATGGCTACAAGGTGATCGGAAACCCCAAATCCCGTGCCATGCGGGTTTTGTGGGTGCTGGAGGAACTTGGCCTCGACTATGATTTCTCACCCGACCCGCCACATTCCGATGCGGTTCGGGCGCTCAATCCCGAAGGTAAGGTGCCCGTGTTCCTGATGGATGGCGAGCCTTTCACCGATTCCGTCGCTATCATCCAGTACCTCGCCGACACTCATGGCAGTCTGACCTTTCCGGCGGGAACGCGCGAACGCCTGCGTCAGGACGGTTTCACGCAGTTCGCGGTGGAGGAGGTCGATGGCGCACTCTGGACCCGGTCCAAACACGCCTTTGTCTATCCGCCGGAAAAACGCCTTGCGGAGATCAAACCCCTTGCGATCTGGGAGTTCGACCGCGCCATGAAGACGCTCGAACACCGCCTTGGCGACCGTGAGTTTGTCATGGGGGACCGCTTTACCATTCCGGACATCATCCTTGGCCACTGCGGCGGGTGGGCTGTTCCGGCGGGCTTCAACCTGCCTGATGGACCGGTGGGTGACTACCTCGCCCGGGTCCGGTCACGGCCCGCCCTGCGACGGGCCATGAAACGGGCGGTCTAACGGGAATTTCGCCTGACCGCCCAACGGGGCTTACTCGCCCCGGTCATCCCTGTCGTGACCCTCGTCACCGGTCGAATAATCGCCCGAGGATTGGGAGGTTGTGGCAAAGGGCAGCTGACCCTGCTTGCCGTCACCGTTTCCGACGCCATCCATCTTGATGTGCATGTCGGTCTGCGGGAACGGAATGGAGATGCCCTCGGCGTCAAACCGCTCCTTCACGATGCGCTGCATGTCCCAGAATACGGTCCAGTAATCCTCGCCCCGCGTCCAGGGACGGAAGATGAAATCCACCGAACTTGCGCCAAGCGAGCTGACGCGAATGGTCGGCTCGGGATCATCCAGCACCAGCGGATGCTCAGCCGCGATTTCCTCCAGAACGCTCTGCGCCTTCTCGATGGAGTCGCTGTAGCCAATACCAAAGGTCATATCCACGCGCCGCGTCGGGCTGGAGGTGACATTGGTAATGACATTGCCCCAGACGTTGGAGTTCGGCACCACAATCACCTGGTTGTCCGGCGTGGTCACGGTCGTGGACACGATCGAAACCGTCTGAACCGTACCGCCAACGCCGCCAATATCCACGTAGTCACCCACGTCAAACGGACGGTTGATCATGATCATGAGACCGGCGGCCAGGTTGCTGAGCGTGTCCTGCATCGCGAAGGCAATGATGAACGAGGCACCACCGAGCAGAGCCAGCATCGGCGTCACGTCAATACCCAGCATCGAGAGAACAACCATCAGGCCAATGGCAATGGTCACCCAGAAGAAGACCTTGCCCAGGAAATCCTTCAAGAGCGTGGAAACATTGGGAACACGGGTTAACATGCGGCGTGCAAAACGGCTGATGATCCCCGCGACCATGAAGAGCAGAATAAACGATCCGACAACGATCCCGACATCAATAAGAAGCGCAATGCCACCTGTGGGTGAGATCGCCCAGTTAATCACCTCCTGCACGACGGCCTGGAAATCCGCAGTGCGGCGCTCATCAATCAACACCGCGCTACGATACGACTGAAACTCATTGATTACAGCCTCATCGCCGCCTTTCTTAATCCAGTTGATCAGAACCAGATTGAACTTGTCAAAGGCAAGTTTCAGCGCTTCGGTCTGTGCAACAACGCGTTCCGCCGCACCGGCCGCAACTTCGTCATCCTCTGAACGGGACCGAATGCGTTCCTCGACAACGGCCTGGGTGTCGTTGCGGACAATGCCCAGCCATTCATTGGCCAGCGCCTCAAGCTCCGATGCCGTCAGCGGAATGAGCCGCAGCTCAAATTCCTCATTCGACACTTCCGGATCGAGCATGACATCCGCAAAAGTCGGCTCCGCTTCAGCTTCCTCGGCTGGAGCTTCCGCGGCATCTCCGCCCTCATCAGCCGGTGCCGTTTCCTCAGTCGCGGCGGGGGCCGCATCCGCTGCCGGTTCGTCCTGGGCATGAAGTGGCATCGCCACAATCATCCAGGCCAGCATGGCCAAAAGTAGCGACACGCCTCGCGTGCCGATTGAGAAAAAACGCATATTTGCAACCTCGCTCCAAATTTTTTTTGGCGTCTAACAAGCAGAGGTTCAGGTGGCAACCCGGCTTTCCAGCCAACCAGCTGCGGCCATCCCGGCATGGCGCCCGGTGGCAAGACAGGCGGTCAGAAGATAACCGCCGGTCGGCGCGTCCCAGTCCAGCATCTCGCCCGCACAAAACACACCCGGAGCCGCGCGCAGCATCAGGTTCCCGTCCAGAGCCGTCTCCGGCACACCACCCCCGGTTGAGATCGCCTCATCAATCTCCAGAGGCCCGGAAATCTGTGGCCGCAGCGCTTTCAGCGCGCCTGCTACCGCGTCCAAATCGGTAACCTCACCCCGAAAGCACTCCCGAAACAGCGCGATTTTCACAGGCGTGAGCCCCAGGGCTTTCCTCATGTGATTCGAAAAACTGTTGCGCCCCCTGGGCCGCGCCAGTCGTTCCGCCACAGTTGCCCGGTCCAAATGCGGAAGCAGATCGAGAACCAGCGGCTCGCCCTCCCGCAACCTGTTGGACAGCAGGTATATCCCGCCACCTTCCAGACCCTTCCGCGAAATCACAAATTCCCCATGCACCACCGCCGACCCGGCCTGCATGCGCACGGGCTTCACCGGCTGCCCGTAATGTTTCTCCATGTGTCCGGACCACGCCATCCGGCACCCCACATTGGTCGGCTTAAACGGACTAAGCTGAATCTTCCTGTCCTCAAACAGCCGCGTCCAGCTCCCGGTTGAGCCGAGCCGCGACCAGGACGCACCACCGACAGCCAGAACCGCACATCTGGCACGAACCTGCCGCGGCCCGTCTGGCGTCAGAAACCTGTACCCGTCACCGTCCCAGCCATCCCAGCGCCAGCGCGTTTTCAACTCAACCCCACGCCCGGCCAGCAGCCCAAGCCAGGACCGGAGCAGGGGGGAGGCCTTCATGCCCTGCGGAAAAATCCGTTTCGATGATCCGGTGAAATGTTCGATGCCATGACTGTCGAGCCAGACCTTCACGTCCTCCGGCCCGAAATTGTCGAGGATCGGCGCCAGCCACTCGCCGCCCTCAAAATAGCTCGAGACAAATTCCGGCAGCGGCTGATCCCGCGAAACGTTGAGCCCCGATTTCCCCGCCATCAGAAACTTCCGCGCCGGGGAGGGCATGGCATCGGCGATCACCACCCGACGACCGGCCGCTGAGATCATGTCAGCGGCCATCAGCCCGGCCGGGCCGGCCCCTATGACCAGCGCGTCCGGGGTCAGCGGCTCAGGCAGGCTGGTCAAGACCGATCCGGGCGCGAATCTCCGGATCACGCAGGCTGACCTCCTCACCGGCCAGATCCTTCGCGTCATCACCGGTCAGCCAGATGATCGCCTGCGCCGGGATCTCAACGGGCGCGTGGTCGGAAAACTCCATGCGGCTTACCGCATTGATGCCACTGGCCTTGATCTGGCGCTGCATGTCCGTGGCCACCGTTCCCGGTGACAGGCTCATCGCCCGCACGCCTGCGCCTCTGTTCTCCAGATGGGTACAGCGCGTCAGCATGAAGGCCGCGGCCTTGGACGAACAGTAGGCGCTCCAGCCCTCAATCGGGTTATGCGCCGCCCCGGAGCTGATATTGACGATCACGCCCGCGCCCTGACGCCGCATCTGCGGCAGTACCGCGCGCGTGCCATTATACATGCCGCCAAGATTGATCGAGATGGCTTTGTGCCATTCCTTCGGCGTGGAGGTGGACAGCGGACCGATGGGATCGATCACGGCTGCGTTGTTCACCATGATGTCGACCTTTTCAAACAGCCCGCGCGCCCGCGAAACGGCCGTTTCCACCTGCGAATACTCCGACACGTCGCAGGTCATCGCCTCAACCCGTCCGCCCTTGCCGGAGAGTTCCTGGGCCAAATCCGTCAGGCTGCCTCCATTGCGCGCCAGCAGGAGCAGATTTGCCCCCTCCGCCGCCATCGCCCGCGCGGTGGCCTCCCCGATGCCGCGACTCGCACCGGTGATTATTGCTGTTTTTCCGGTCATACTGGCCATCGGACTATCCTCTTGTATTATTTCCCGTATTGAATCCCTTTGCAGTTGCGTTGGCAAGCCCCACCAATGGCCAAGGTTGTCACCGGAAGCGATTGAGCCTAGGTGTCATCGGGGTATGTTGAGGAGTATCGCATGACTGATGCCCAGGCCCGCGACGCGCGGACCATTTCCGACAATTTGAGGGTCGTTTGTGGCCCGGACGGGGTGACACGAACATGACCGCGCTGGCTGAGATTACCAAACAGCTCCTGCACGCCGCCAAAGAGGCCGGGGCAGCCGATGCCGACGCCATCGCCGTGTCCGGCGACAGTCTCCAGATCGGTGTACGCAACGGCGCGCTTGAGGAGGCCGAACGCTCCGAAGGCGTCGATATCGGCCTGCGTGTTCTGCTCGGCCGCCGCCAGGCCTGCGTCTCCGCCAGCGACACCCGCCCCGAGACCATCACCGCCATGGCCGAACGCGCCGTTGCGATGGCAAAAGAGGCCCCGGAGGACCCCACCTGTGGCCTCGCCGACCCGGATCAGCTTGCGGAAATCCGCGACAACGACGCGCTCGATCTCGTGGACGACAGCGCACCGCCATCGCCGGAGCTTCTGAAGGAACGCGCGCTGGAAGCCGAAGCGGCATCGCTCGCTGTAAAAGGTGTAACCCGGACGGATTCCGCAGGCGCGGGCTATGAGGACGTGTCGATCCACCTCGCCATGACCAACGGTTTTGAGGGCCGCATCCGCCGCACAAGCCACGCGGTCCAGGCCGTGGCCATCGCTGGCGACGGGCTGGAAATGGAAAACGATTACGCCTTCGAGACCCGGACCCACTTCGCGGATCTGCCACCCGTGGCAGAGACCGGCCGGCTCGCCGGTGAACGTGCTGTGGCCCGCTACGGCGCCACGCGTCCGCCCACCGGCGCATACCCCGTGATTTTTGATGAACGCATCGCAGCGGGCCTGATCGGCCACCTCGTGCAGGCCATCAACGGTCAGGCCATCGCCCGCGGGGCCTCATGGCTCAAGGACGCGCTGGGCGAGCAGGTCCTGCCGAAGGGAATAGACCTCATCGAGGACCCCGGCCGCCATCGCGTGCGCGGCTCCCGCATGTTCGATGCCGAAGGGCTGCCCTGCGCCAAACGCGCACTGGTACGGGACGGCGTGCTCCAGGGCTGGACGCTTGATCTGGCCACGGCCCGCAAGCTGGGGCTGGAGAGCACCGCCAACGCATCCCGCGGCACCGGATCAACCCCGTCTCCGGCGGTCACCCACCTTGGTCTCACCGAAGGGGCCATGTCCCGCGAGGAACTGCTCGCACAAATGGGAACGGGGCTGCTCGTGACTTCGATGATCGGCTCCACCATCAACCCCAACACCGGCGACTATTCCCGGGGCGCCGCCGGGTTCTGGGTGGAAAACGGCGAAATCAAGCGCCCCGTGAACGAATGCACCGTGGCCGGCAACCTGCGCGAAATGCTCCTGGGCATCACCGCCGCAAACGACGCCCGCCACCACATGAGCCGCGTGGTGCCAAGCCTGCTGGTTGAGGGGATGGTTATTGCCGGAAGCTGAACTCGCCATCATGATCGGGGCCGCCCGCGCGGCTGGTGACCTTGCCCTGCGTCACTTCGCGGGCAGCCGCGCGGCCACCGAAAAAGCCGGCGGCCTCGGCCCCGTGACCCAGGCCGATATCGAGGTCGACCGCCTCCTGCGCAAACAGCTGCTGGAGGCACGCCCCTCCTATGGCTGGCTCTCCGAGGAAAGCGAGGACGATCCCGCCCGCCTGAACGCCGACCGTGTGTTTGTTGTCGACCCGATCGACGGAACCCGCGCCTTCATCGAGGGTAAAAAGGACTGGGCCATATCCATTGCCGTGGTCGAACGCGGCCGCGCCATCGCCGGCATTGTCCACATGCCCGTGCTTGGCCTCAGCTACACGGCAATCGAGGGCTATGGCGCGCAGTGCAACGGCGCCGCAATCTGGGCCAGCGAGACCAGCACGATTGGCGAAGCCACGCTCCTCGTCAACGGCGCCCAGATGAAGGAACAGTACTGGCCCGGCGGCATCCCCCAACTGGAACGCCACTTCCGGCCCTCCATCGCCTACCGCATGTGTTTGGCTGCCGAGGGCAAATTCGACGGCATGCTGACCTTCCGCAATTCCTTCGAATGGGACATCGCCGCCGGCGACATCATCGCCCGCGAGGCCGGCGCGATTGTCACCGACCGCAACGGCAATCCAACCGTCTACAACAACCCGTCCCCAACACTGCCAGGCATTTTTGTCGCGGGCCGGTTCATGCACCGCTACCTCATGGAACGGTCCGTCCGGGACTGACCCGACCCGACGTCAGCTGCCCACCAGAGGTCCGGGGCAGGGCAGGTCACTGTCATCCGAATGGCTCTCGGTCAGCGTGATGCCGTCTTCCCCTGACGCCACGACCTGCGTGGCGTAAATACGTCCGTTTTCCACACCCGTGCGCCAGCACATTCGTTCCGGATCACCGACATAGGTGAAACAGACATGCCCGCCATCAAATTCCCAAAAACCCTCCTGACAGAGTCCGCTGGCAAACCGCCACAGCGCCCGCCCGCTCCGGTAGTACTGCTCAGATCCGAAATACTCGCCATTCCAGGTGAAATGGACCGTGCGGCCACTGACGCGCCGGGCAAATTCCTCAGCCGTGACAATCGGTTCCGCCGCCAGCCACACGGGCTGAACCGCCAGCATCAACACGACCAGCCATGTTCGCAGGGTCCTCATTTCAACGCACCTAGCATGACGCAATTGAGGGATGAACCCGATTCCGCGCCGCAACGCCCCTTGTGGCCTGGACGGGTGCCGGGAATTGGCGTAAAGGGCGGGCTGGAACTGCGACCCCCGCAGTCAGTAATTACGGAGATTGTTGCGCGATGGATCTGTTCGCGGAAGTGAAGACCCTGGTTCTGCAGGGAATTGACACGCTGGTTGCCGACGGCACGCTGCCCGAGGGTCTGGAAACCCGCGCGGTTTCCGTGGAACCCCCGCGCGATCCGGCTCACGGCGACATGGCCACCAACGCCGCAATGGTCCTCGCCAAACCCGCCCGCAAATCCCCCCGCGACATTGCCGCCGCCCTGGCTGAGGTGCTCGCCAAAGACCCCGGCATCGCGAATGCCGATGTGGCGGGACCGGGCTTTCTCAACCTGCGCCTCGATCCGTCCCGGTGGTTCAGCATCATTCCCGCCGTAATCGCCGCCGGTACCGGTTTTGGCCGCTCCGAAATGGGGCAGGGGCAGAGGGTCAATGTCGAGTTCGTGTCCGCCAACCCCACCGGCCCGCTGCATGTGGGCCACACGCGCGGCACCGTGTTCGGCGACACGCTTTCCAACCTGCTCGCCTTCGCGGGCTACGACGTGACGCGCGAATACTACATCAACGATGGCGGCGCCCAGGTCGACGTTCTCGCCCGCTCCGCCTATGAGCGTTACCGTGAAGCCAACGGACTTGAGCCCGAAATCGCCGAAGGTCTCTATCCCGGCGACTACCTGATTCCCGTCGGTGAGGCGCTTAAGGAAAAATACGGCGACAGCCTGATCGACCAGCCCGAGGACAAATGGCTGGCCGAACTGCGCGAGTTTGCCACCGAAATGATGATGGACCTGATCCGCAGCGACCTGGCTCTGCTCGGCGTCAAAATGGACAGCTTCTTCTCCGAGAAGTCCCTCTACGGCTCCGGCCGCATCGAGGAGGCGGTAGAATCACTCGAATCACGGGGCCTCATCTACAACGGCGTTCTCGAACCACCCAAGGGCAAAAAGCCCGAGGATTGGGAGCCGCGCCCGCAAACCCTGTTCAAATCCACCGAATATGGCGATGATGTCGACCGCCCGCTGAAAAAATCGGACGGCTCCTGGACCTATTTCGCCCCGGATATCGCCTACCACTACGACAAAATTCAGCGCGACTTTGATATGCTGATCGACGTTTTTGGTGCGGATCATGGCGGCTACGTCAAGCGGATGAAGGCGGCGGTTGCGGCACTTTCGGGTGATAAATCAGTATCTTTGGACATTAAGCTCGTGCAGCTTGTGAAGCTCTTCCGTGGCGGTGAGCCGTTCAAGATGTCCAAACGCGCCGGCAATTTCGTCACCCTGCGTGACCTGCTTGACCAGGTTGGGCCGGACGAGACCCGGTTCGTCATGCTCACACGCAAAAACGACGCCCCGCTCGACTTCGATTTCGACAAGGTCACGGAAAAATCGAAGGAAAACCCGGTTTATTACGTTCAGTACGCCCACGCCCGCGCCTGTTCCATTCTGTCCCGTGCCCGTGACGAAAACATGGAAACCTCGGATGAGGCCCTGGCCGGAGCCGATCTGAGCCTGCTGGGTCGCGATGCGGAGATGCGTCTTCTGCGCAAGATCTCCGAGTGGCCCCGCCATGTCGAGCTGGCCGCGAACCACCATGAGCCGCACAGAATTTCGTTCTATCTCTACGACCTGGCGTCGGAATTTCATGCATTGCAGCATCAGGGAAAACTGGAGGAGGAGCACCGTTTCGTGCGCCCCGACGCGCCAGATCTGACCCGCGCAAGACTGGCTCTGGTGCGGGCCTCAATGGTTGTGATTTCGACAGGACTTGGTATTCTCGGGGTAACCCCAATGGAAGAGATGCGTTAAGAAATCCAAAGTATTTTGGGGTTGGAGCAAGGGCACCTACACGATATGGTGTTTAAAATACAGGCTAGAACCCAATGCACGAAGCTTATCGCGACGATTATGCATCCCTTATGGATGGCAACGGAAACTCACTGATCCCCGGCTCGGTCAGGCGCGCGGTCAGCGCGCTTGTGTTTCTCGGGCTGATAGCGGGGATGGGTGTCTGGGCCTGGCGTCTCGGCACCCGCGACGCCCGCGAGGTTCCCATCATCCGCGCCATGGAAGGTCCCGCCCGCATCACGCCGGAGGATCAGGGCGGATTTGTGGCGCCCAATACCGACCTCGAAATCAACTCGGTCCTTGAGGGCAATCCCGCTCCCGTCCCCCGTGAGACGGCAACCGCCCTGGCCCAGCCCGAAGTGCTGACCGAGGAGGACGGCCCCCAGGGAACCCTCGAAATCACCGCGACCGCTCCGGAGCCGGTCGAGGATCCCGACGCTGAGATTACCCTCGGCGGTGAACCGGTCGAGGCCCTGCCCGAGGACGCCATCGCCGGGGACGACGCGCCCACGGTCCAGCCTGGCGAACTCAGCGCCTTGGTGGAAAGCCTGCAGACGCCCGAACCTGAAGAGGCGGAGCAGGCGGCTCCGTTCTCCACCGGTCCGCGTCCGCTGAGCCGTCCGCGTCACCTTCGCGCCGCGCCGGCCGCATCAACGGCGGCCAGCACCACTCCTGTCGCGGCCGCCCCGGTCGTCCCGAAAGAGGTCGCCTCCGTCCCAACCGGCAGCCGCCTGATCCAGCTTGGCGCTTTCGACAGCGAACAGATCACCCGCAGCGCATGGGCCAGCCTCGTGGCGAAACATGGCGATCTGCTGGGCTCCAAGAGCCTCTACGTGCAGCGTACCACCAACAATTCGCGGGTGTTCTACCGCCTTCGCGTTGCCGGTTTCTCCAACACGACCCAGACCCGGGACATGTGTGAGGCCCTTCGCGCGCGGGGCGTCGACTGCATCCCGGTAACCGTGCAGTAGATGGCCGCGCGCGCCGTCATCTTTGGCTGTGGTGGCACCACGCTCACACCGGAGGAGTTGCGGTTTTTCACCAGCCGCGATCCCTGGGGGTTCATCCTCTTTGCCCGCAACGTGGAAAACCCCGAACAGCTGCGCGCCCTCACCGACAGCCTGCGCCAGGCCGTGGGCCGTGACGCGCCCGTTCTGATTGACCAGGAGGGCGGCCGCGTCGCCCGCCTGCGCGGCCCGCACTGGCGCGAATGGGAACCGGCACTGGACGAATGCCAGCACTTCTCCGACATCGACGCCCGCGCCAGGGCCATGCGCCTGCGCTACAGGCTGATGGCGGGCGAATTGCGCAGCGTTGGCATTGACGTGAACTGCGCCCCGGTCCTCGACCTCGTGCAGGAATATTCCCACGCCGTTCTGAAAAACCGCTGCTACGGCCCGGACATGCAGGGCGTTGCCATCACCGGTCGCGCCGTGGCCGAAGGTCTGATGGAGGGCGGTGTTCTGCCCGTGATCAAACACATGCCAGGCCAGGGCCGCGCCGACCTCGACAGCCATATGAACCTGCCGGTGGTCAGCACAACCCACACGGAACTGACCAACACCGATTTCGCCCCGTTCAGGGCGCTCGCCGATCTGCCCATGGCGATGTCCGCCCACGTGATCTACAGCGACATCGACCCCACCGCTCCGGCAACCCTGTCGCCGCGCATGAACGTCATCATGCGCCAGGAAATTGGCTTCGACGGTCTTCTGATGACCGACGACCTCTCCATGCACGCCCTGACCGGACCTTTCGGCAAGCGGGCGGAGAATGCCCTGGCCGCCGGATGTGACGTGGTCCTGCACTGCAATGGCGATCCCAATGAGATGGTGCCGGTCGCGGATGCGGTTCCCCTTCTTGAGGGCCGGTCCCTGGAGCGCGCCAATGCGGCGCTCGCCCTGCGCCAGGACCCGCAACCGGCGGATTTCGAGGCTCTTGAGGCCGAATACGCCGAACTGAGGGAGAGGACCGTCCATGCTTGATGACAGTTTCGACGCCGCCGGCACCGAGGCCCGCATCGCCTCCGAGGCGCTCCGCGTGGATGTGGACGGGTTTGAGGGCCCGCTCGACCTGCTCCTCACACTCGCCCGCAGTCAAAAAGTCGACCTTCTGAAGATCTCAATCCTCAAACTGGCCGAGCAGTATCTGGGCTTTGTTGAGGAGGCCAAGAAACTCCGCATCGAACTGGCCGCCGATTACCTCGTGATGGCCGCCTGGCTCGCTTTCCTCAAATCGCGTCTCCTGCTTCCCCCCGACCCGGAAGAGGAAGGCCCTTCCGGTGAGGACATGGCCGCGCACCTGGCCTTCCAGCTTCAGCGTCTTGAGGCCATGCGCTCCGTCGCCGCCCAGCTTATGGCCCGCGACCAGCTTGGCCGTGACGTCTTCGCCCGTGGCGAGCCGCAAAATGTCAGCAAAACCACCGAGATCCGTCACTCCGCGACCCTCATGGACCTGCTGCGTGCCTATTCCCGGATCAAAACCCGCGAGGATTTCCAACCCCTCCACCTGACCCGCAAACCGGTCTACACGATGGAGCAGGCTTTGGAGCGCATGCGCGGCCTTGTGGGCGACGCCATGGACTGGGTGCAGCTCTCCGAATGGCTCCCGCCCGAATGGTGCACCGACGGTAAGAAGCGCCGCAACGCCACCGCCGCCAATTTTGCAGCCTCCCTCGAACTCGTGAAGGAGGGCAGGCTCCGCATCCGTCAGGACGGAACCTTCCAGCCGATTTTTCTGCGTCGCTGCGACGAGGAGGACCGAACATGAACGAGACCACCCATGATTTCGACGATGCCGAAGCCTGGACGCTCCCCTCACCGGAGGAGCAGCAGCGCATGGTTGAGGCGGTTCTCTTCGCCAGCAAAACACCGCTCAGCACCGCCCAGCTAAAGGAACGCCTGCCCGAGGGCTGCGACATCGGCGAGGCTGTCGTGGCCCTGCGCGAGCACTACCGCGGCCGTGGCGTGCAACTGGTGCGCGTGGGCGAGGGCTGGGCCTTCCGCACCGCGGGCGATCTGGCCTTCCTGATGAGCCGCGAGGTGGTCGAGACCCGCAAGCTCAGCCGCGCCGCCGTTGAGACCCTGGCCATCATTGCCTATCACCAGCCGGTCACCCGCGCCGAGATCGAGGAAATCCGTGGCGTTTCGGTCTCCAGCGGCACCATTGACCTTCTGATGGATCAGGGCTGGGTCAAACTCGGCCGTCGCCGCGAAAGCCCGGGCCGCCCCATGACCCTCATCGTGACCCCGGCCTTCCTCGACCATTTCGGTCTCGGCTCCGAAAAGGACCTGCCCGGCGTCGCCGAACTCCGCGCCGCCGGTCTGCTCGACAACCGCCCAGGTTTCGTGCCCACACCGGAGAATGCGGCCGGGGAAGGAGATGCCGACCTTACGGGCGAGGACGCCGAGGGCGAACCCGCCGACCTCTTCACCTGAGACAGCCCTCTCAGTCTTTGAGCAGCTTCAAAAACGCCGTCATCGCCCGCGCCGCGCGGGCTTCGATGGTCGCCTGATCCGGCGGCGGCATCGCCCCGATCGCCCGCCTGATCTGCATGTCCCCGATCAGCAGGCCCAGATACACCTCCACCAACCCTTCAGCCGCATCATCCCCCGCCACCCGTCGCATCAAATCCACCAGCAGCGGTCTCACCGCCTCGCGACCTTCCGCTGAGATCGCCGCGCCCAACTCCCCTGAGGCATCCGCCGCCGCCGCCCGGTTCAGCAGCACTGCCCGGTCGCCCAGCACCATCCCGAGCAAAACCGGCCCAAGCCGCGCCAGCGCCTCCAGCGGGTCACCCTGGTCCGCAATGGCCCTATCCAGCAGCGCACGGGACGTCGCCGCATTATCCCGCACCATCTCCGCAAACAGCCCCTGCTTGTCCCCGTACCATCGGTAAAGCGTCTCGTTCGACGCCTTCGCCGCTCTGGCAATGGTCAGCATCGACGTGCCCGCATATCCCCGCTCCTCAAGCAGGGCATAGGCCGCCGCCGTGATCGCCTCATGCCGCTTTCGCCTCGCATCATCGCGCATCGTCTCTCCCAAATCTCCACCGCACCGCCTTCAAACGGTACTGGACAAATACCGTACACATGTGTACGTAAATTGCAAATCGTATAGATTTGTACGGAAAGGAAACCCCAGTGACACGCGCCATCACCCTGATCCTGATGCTCACCGCACTCCTGCATTCCGCAGCGATTTTCGGGTTTTTCTACGCCTGGGTCTGCTCAACCATGTGGGGCCTCGATGCGGCGGAGCCCGCAACCGCCATCGCTGCCATGCAGGCCATGAACGCCTCCGTGCGCAACGCGGTATTTGCCCCGGCCTTCTTCGCCACGCCCCTCCTGCTGATCCTTGCAGGCGCGCTTCTATGGACACAGCAACGCCGTTCCTCCGCCACGTTCTTCGGGCTGGCGGGCCTCGTCTATCTCTTCGGAGGTCTGGTTCTGACCATGGCCGTCAACGTCCCCATGAATGAGGCTCTGGCCCTGGTCACCATCCCGGACGACGCAAACGCCGCCGCCCAAATCTGGAACGACTATTCCGGTCCCTGGCAGTTCTGGAACCAGACCCGCACGGTCGCATCCGGAATCTCATTCCTGCTGGCGGCATGGGGGGCGGTACTCTACCGCCCCGTCACAATGTCCTGAAATGTTTGCGAAACATGTTGTGCCTGACCGAACCGGTCAGGCCGTTCCGCGCACCGGCCGGTTGTTCTTGATGTTGAACTTCATTCCGTCGAGCAGCTCAACCAGGTCCGGACGCGCGGAGGGACCGTTGGAAATGTCGACGAGCATCAGCGTCCCGTCCGGCTGAATGCCAAACGCGCCGGGCTCCGCAAACGCCCCGGTCGTTTCCGCCTTCGACAAAGGCTCTGACACATACATGCCCAGTGACCGCATCTGCGGCACGGTCAGACCGTAGCAGAGATCGAAACTCCAGCCGAACTCCTCCTTGTCCGCCAGTGCCTTCTCCCGCGTATCAGCGGAGACAACCACCACGTCCATCACCTCGGTCCACGAGGGCAGGGCCGCATCCAGCTTGGCCAGAAACCGCTTGCAGCGCGGGCAGTGCGCACCGCGATACACGAACAGCATGGTCCAGCGCTCCTTCGGCTGGCCAATCGTTACCGCGCCATCGCCATCGGCTCTGGCAAAGCTCATTTCCTCGACCTTCACGCCGACATTGGGCCTGTTGTTCGTCATCTGGTGTCCTGTCCGCTTGTTGTTCCGTCCTTCAGGCGCGGGCGGCTCCTGTCCGCTGACATCGCATTTCCCGCGCAGCCGCCCACCGTCACGGCGCCCGGAAATGCTTCGACAGTTTCAGACCCTGACCCTGATAGTTCGACCCCAGGTCACGACCATAGAGGATATCCGGCCGTTCCATCATCGGCTCATAAACCAGCCGTCCCACAACCTGTCCATGATCCAGCGCAAACGGCGCTTCGTGGCACCGCACCTCCAGCACCCCGCGCGATCCGTGACCGCCCGCGTCGCTGTTGCCGAAACCGGGGTCGAAGAACCCCGCGTAATGCACCCGGAACTCACCCACCATCGCAAGATAGGGCGCCATCTCCGCCGCATGATCGGGCGGCACATGCACCGCCTCGCGGCTCACCAGAATATAAAACGCGCCTGGATCGAGAATCATCCGTCCGTCATGGGATGTCACCGGTTCCCAAAACTCCGCCGGGTCGTAATACCCGATCCGGTCCAGATCGATCAGCCCGGTATGCGGCTTGGCGCGATACCCGACGACACCGCCCTCCCGCGGCCTGAGATCGACGGAGAAGGCCAAACCCTTGTCAATATGCGCCTCACCATCCACCAGCCCCTGATCCGCATCCAGCGCCTTCAGCGCCGCGTCATCCAGCTCCCGCGTGCCCACGGTCGAAAACCGGATCTGGTTGAGCCGCATCCCCGGCCGCACCAGCACCGAAAAGGACCGCGGCGAAATCTCGGCATAGAGCGGCCCGTCATACCCGGCCTCGATCCGGTCAAATTCCGTACCCCGGTCCGTGATCAGCCGCGTGAAAACATCGAGCCGCCCGGTGGAGCTTTTGGCATTCGCCACAGCCGCCAGATGCGGGGGCAGGGACAACCCCTCCATCAGAGGCACCAGATACACACAGCCCTTCTCCAGAACCGCGCCGGGCTCCAGATCTATGCGGTGCATGGAAAAATCCTCAAGCCGCTCGGAAATCGTGGCATTCCTCCCCGGCAGAAAAGACGCCCGCAGCCGGAACGCCTCCGTCCCAAGTCTCAGGTCAAGACTGGCCGGCTGGATCTGGCCCGTAACGGCTGGCTGGTCCATGCGGATCAGGCCATCTGCGATCATTGCCGCGATGCCCTGCGACGGGACCACACCCGTTGTCGCCAGAAGCGAATTTAAGGAAATGGTCGGGCTAGCGAGATTCGAACTCACGACCTTTCGTCCCCCAGACGAACGCGCTACCAGACTGCGCTATAGCCCGACAGGCAGCCCTATACAGGTACCGGTTGGGGAAGGGCAAGCAGGAAAACAACGTCACTTGAAATCAGCGTGGCCCGCCTTCCACCATGGTGGCGCGCAGGGCCTCGAGTTTGACCAAAAGGTCGCGAATTTTGGCTTTCTTGTCGGCCGCAACGGTATCCTCCACCGCCGGACGCTCCTCCAGCAGCAGATCCTCGTCGGCTTTTGATTCCCCGAACAGATCGCCCTGCGGCACCGTGGCCTGGGAGGGCGTCACACCATTGCTGGAAACCACCACGGGTTTGACGCGCTTGGGTTCCTCGGCCTTCTTCGGCGCCGCCGGCTCCGCCGCTTTCGCCTCAACGGGTTTCTTCTCGGCCAGTGCGGGTGCGGGCGTCGTGGACTGTGCCTCTTCCGCTTCGGTCTCAACGGTACCGAGCGTGATCACATGCCGAACACCCTTTTCGCGCAGAATCTTCTGCGCGCCCTTGATGGTCATGCCGTCATCGTAAAGCAGCCCGCGAATCCCGCGCAGCAGACAGATGTCCTCCGGGCGGTAGTATCTCCGGCCACCACCCCGCTTGACGGGTTTTACCTGTGAAAAACGGGTCTCCCAGAAACGCAGCACGTGCGGAGGTACCTCAAGGACTTCCGCCACCTCACTGATTGTTCTGAATGCTTCCGCCGACTTCCTGACCAACGTCTGTCTCCGTAGTTAGCGTTTGTTCCCGGCGTCAACGCGTTCCTTCATGATGTGCGACGGACGAAACGTCAGAACGCGGCGCGGCTCAATGGGAACCTCCTCGCCGGTTTTCGGGTTGCGACCAACCCGTGCGGATTTCGACCGGACACTGAAGGTGCCAAAAGATGAGATCTTGACCGACTCGCCTTTAACGAGAGCGTCGGACATGTGGTTCAGCACCGATTCAACGAGTTCCGCGGATTCATTTCGCGAAAGCCCCACCGCGCCGAATACCGCCTCACTGAGTTCCATTCTTGTAAGGGTCTTTTCACTCATGGGCTTTTCCCCCTGTTATGTGCGGTTGTGCTAACCTAGGTGGATATGGGAAAGCGAGTCAATAACAACGGCTTGTGGAGAGGTGCAAATGCGGACTACCAGCGCAGTGTTGCCGCGCCCCAGGCCAGTCCGCCACCGATTGCCTCCATCAGGAGCAGGTCGCCTTCCTTAAAACGTCCCTCCTGGGCCGCAACGGACATGGCAAGCGGGATCGAGGCGGCTGACGTGTTGCCGTGATCGTGGACCGTTACGACAACATTTTCCAGCGGGATCCCCAGTTTCGTCGCCGTCTGCGTCATGATTCGCAGGTTCGCCTGATGGGGCACCAGCCAGGTCACGTCACTCTTGTCGAGCCCCGCCCGGTCCAGTGCCGCCTGACCGGTTTCCGCAAGTTTTACAACTGCATGCCGGAAAACCTCCCGGCCGGACATGTGAACCACACCTGCGGTGCCGGTGGAGGACGGCCCGCCATCCACATAGAGAATATCGGTATATCGCCCATCGGAATGCAGATCCGTCGACAGGATGCCCCGGTCCGTGCTCTCCCCCGTGCCTTCCTTGGCTTCCAGGATCAGCGCACCCGCACCATCGCCAAACAGAACGCAGGTCGACCGGTCGGTGAAATCCAGGATGCGCGAGAACGTCTCCGCACCGATTACCATGACCCGTTCCGCCTGGCCCGAGCGGATGATCGCATCCGCCTGGGACAGCGCAAACACAAACCCCGCACAGACCGCCTGCACGTCAAAGGCGAACCCGCCTGTCATACCGATCGCTTCCTGAACCCGCACGGCGGTCGAGGGGAAGGTCTGGTCCGGTGTGGCCGTCGCCAGCACGATCGCGCCGATGTCGCTGCCGTCCAGGCCTGCGTTCTCCAGAGCCTGTTTTGCGGCCGCTATGGCGAGGTCCGAGGTCTTCTGCCCCTCGGCGGCGAAATGTCTGCGTTTGATGCCTGACCGGGAGGTGATCCACTCGTCAGACGTGTCGAGCGTTTTGGCAAACTCGGCGTTTTCAACGACCCGTTCTGGCAGGTAGTGACCGCAGGCCACTGGAACCGATCTGATGATGCTCAAGTTCCACTCCCCTCAACTTCGGCATTTCTGCCGGTACCCGACTGCCCGCCGCAGGCCACACGCGCGGCCAGCTTGCGGGTAAACTCAATTTCGCTCAGCGTGCAGGCCAGCTTGATCGCCGCCGAAATACCGGTGGCGTCCGAACTGCCATGCGACTTGATCACCGTCCCGTTCAGACCGAGGAACACGCCGCCATTCACGCGACGCGGGTCGATGCGTTTCTGAAACCGGCGCAGGGACGTGACCGCAAACATGCCGCCAATGCGCGACAGAATGGTATGGGTAAACGCCTCGCGCAGCAGCGACCCGATCAGCTTGGCCGTGCCTTCCGCCGATTTCAGCGCCACATTGCCCGTAAACCCGTCCGTGACGATCACATCCACCCGGTCCGACGGCATGTCGCCGCCTTCCACATAGCCGATATACTCAAACTCACCAGCCGGCCCGGCCGCCTCGATGAGCTGCGCGGCGGCATGCAGTTCCGAACGCCCCTTGTGCTCCTCCGTCCCGACATTCAGCAGCCCAATACGCGGCCGCTCAATCCCCAGCGCATTGCGGGCATAGGACGCCCCCATCAGCGCAAAGGTCAGAAGATCATCGGGATCGGCCCGGATATCCGCACCGGCATCCAGAACCACATTGTACCCGTTGGGATTGGTGGAGGGCCACAGGATCGCAATCGCGGGGCGGTTGACCCCCGGCGCCTTGCGCAGGGCCAGCATCGACATCGCCATCAGCGCGCCGGTATTGCCACAGGAGATAACGGCGCTGCTCTCGCCGTTCTTCACGCTCTCCAGCGCGTTCCACATGCTCGACCCCCGTGCGGCGCGCAATGCCCGCGACGGCTTCTCATCCATCGCAATCACGCTGTCCGCATGACGGATCTCACAGCGTTGGGAAAGGGGGGAGTTTGCTCGGATGGCGGAATTCAGCAGATCGGCATCGCCATGAACGATATAGCGGATCTGCGGATTTTTCCTGAGCGATTTGCCCATGCCGCGCACGACATGGGAAACATCACGATCACCGCCCATGGCGTCGATCGTGATTACAACATCTTTCCCGGCTCCGGTGGACGTAAGGTCAGGTCCGGTTTTTTCGGTACCCGTACTCATGCCTGGCCCACCTCAGTCGGGAAAAAATCAGGCAGCCTCGTCGTCGAAGTCGACTTCTTCGGCAAGCACAACCACTTCGCGGTCGTCATAGTGACCGCAGGCACCACAGACGTGATGCGGACGGCGCAGCTCACCGCAGTTCGAACACTCGTTGGGATTGCCGCCAACAAGCGAATCATGAGAGCGTCGCATTCCGCGTTTGGAACGCGTAATCTTGCTTTTTGGAACAGCCATTTCTCAACCTCAGTCTCGCGCGGGTCTCAGCCCGAAATTCCGGAGCTTCCCATACCGAAGACCGGGTGGTCTTGCAACCGGTTGGCCAACCCCATGCGCGCATGATGCCGACCCCCGGAATCAGCGGGGAAACGAAGCGCGGAACATAGCGAAAACCGCCAGACGCGCAAGCCCATTTCCAGACTTTTTCAGGTGCCATCACCCAGTTTGTTCCTTAATTTGGCGAGACCGGCAAAAGGCTTCAGATCCTCGTCCCGGATCGGAACTACACCTTCCTCCGCAAAATTCTGTTTTTCAAGGGAAATTCCCTCTTTTTTTGGATAGGTCGGCAATGCCAGCGACAGGGCCTCAAGCGCGACCAGCCCAATATCAATACGATCAGTCAGCGGCTCCTCACTGTCGTCAAGGTCGTGGGGAATCATGTAATCCAGATCGACCGGGGCCTCCATCGGCACGAATTTCCGCTCCACCGGCACATCGACCCGCGTCGTCACCGGTTCCAGCGACACCACGCAGGGCTGGATGACGGTGGCGCCGAGTTTTCCGGTCAGGCGCCACCCCTGGCCGTTCAGCGGCGCGACTGTTCCCGTCATCCGCATCTTGCGGACCGAGTTGGCATCGAAAAGTTTCGCAATCGCCCGGTACTCGTCTTCCGTGGGGCTCACGTCAAAATCCAGCTCCTGACTCTTCGCCATTCGGGCCAGAACGAGCACACGTGCGAAATCCGGGTTGTCCGGTGAGGTTTTAAGGAGATCCGGCATGAGTATCCTATCGTGCGGCGGGCAACCGGCCCGCGTCCCAGGGTGCTTGAATTTAGACCATGTGCAGGGTAGGGGAGCAAGGTGTTTTACCCGTGTCGTGAGGACCCGATGAAATCTCGAACCCTGTTGCGTCTCATCGTTGGCGCGAGCCTCACGGGATTTATCGCCGCCGGATGCGCACCCACGATACGGGTTCATGGTTATGTTCCGTCCGACGCGGAAATCGAACCGATCCGCCCCGGCGTCGACACCCAGCAGACCGTGGCCGAGGCCCTGGGCAACCCCACCGCCAGTGGCCTGCTGGAGGACAGCACCTGGTACTATGTCGAAAGCGTCGTCCGCAACTACACCTACAACGCGCCCGAGGTGATCGACCGCACGGTTCTGGCCATCGAGTTCAACTCCGCCGGAACCGTGACCGGCATGGTGCGCTACGGCATCGAGGATGGCCGGATCATCAACCTGACCACCCGCACCACCGAAACCGGAGGCCGCAAGCTCAGCGCGCTTGAGCAGATCTTCGGCAACCTGCTGACCCTCGACGCGGAGCAGTTCCAGAACTGACGCGGACGGCCCGGCCACGGCGCCGCCACCCGCGCCACCCCGTCAGGGGCCGTCAGCCGATGGCCTTCGCCCAGGCGTCCCTGTCGAACCCCGGGATCACCGTCCCGTTCGCGTCCAGCAGCGGCCTTTTGATGATGCGCGGGTTTTCCACCATCGCCTCAATCGCTGCCGCCCGGTCCGATTTCAGACGCTCCTGCGTCGCCTCATCGAGCTTTTTGAAATTCGCCGCCTTCAGGTTCATCACCGTGGTCAGCCCCGCGGCATCGATCCACGCATCAAGGTCACCAGCCAGGTTTTCGGCCTTGTTGAAGTTGATCCTCTCAAACTCAACACCCTGTTCCTCAAGCCAGTCCGCACCCCGCTTGACCGTGGTGCATCCCGACATCCCGTACATTCTGATAGCCATCCGATCCGGCTCCCCGCGCTCGTGTCACATGTAATTCAGCGGAAGGCATCCTCCGCCGCACATCGATACAGGGATTTTGCGATGGCGTGTCAACGCCTGGCGGTCAAACAACCCGTGAGCGGTGGTTTCAGCCGCCGGTCTGCCCCGACGCCGTGCGGTCGGGTGTCAGCATTCCGGCAACGCCGTGGCTGGAATGGCTGAGGAAATTCATCACGTCCTCGGAGGGCAGGGGCTTTGACACCAGGAAGCCCTGAACCTCATCGACGCCGTTTTCGCGCATGAACGCCAGCTGCCGCGAGGATTCCACGCCCTCGATCGTCGTGGTCAGGGAGAACCGCTGGCCCAGGTTGACGATCGTGCGCACGAGGTCCCGTTCCCTCTGGTCGGCAAGCGAGTCCGCAAAGGATTTGTCGAGCTTGAGGTAGTCCAGATCAAACTGCCGCAGATGGTTGATCGAGGAATAGCCCGTGCCAAAATCATCCAGCGCAAACCGCACGCCCATCATCTTCAGCCGCCGCAGCACGGTCTGGAGCATTTCCGTCTCCAGCGAAAACACCGTCTCGGTAATCTCGAGCACCAGCCGTCCTGGGGGCAGGCCGTTCCGGTCGAGCGCATCCTCGACCTTCTCCACAAACTGCGGGTTCTTGAACTGCTCCATCGAGACATTGACCGACACGCTCGCCGGGGAGGGCCACTGCGCCGCTGCCCGACAGGCCATCTCCAGCACATGTTCCCCCAGTGCACCAATCAGACCGGACAGCTCCGCCAGAGGAATGAACTCATTGGGGGGAATGCGGCCCAGCTCCGGATGCTGCCAGCGGACCAGCGCCTCAAAGCCGCGCACCATGTTGGACTGCATGTTCACGATGGGCTGAAATTCCAGGAAAAACTCGTTCTCCGCGAGGCCCCGCCGGATTTCCGATTCCATCCGCAGTTTGGAATTCGCATCCTCCGACATGGTCTGCGAGAAATAGCATATGCCCCCGCCACCAGGCGCCCGGGCCTGCTGAAGCGCGAAACTCGCCCGCGCCAGCAGATCGCTTCTTTCCGTGTCACCCTCCACGAGCGACGTGATCCCGATGGAACACCCGCTGACCACTTGCGCGCCGCAGGCCTCCAGAGGCCTGTCCATGCTGGATGAAATACGCTTGGCCAGATCATTGATGAACCAGCTGCCCTGACCCGGCGTCAGAACCGCAAACTCGTCGCCGCCCACGCGGTAGATTTTGGAACCCTTGTCGAGTTCCCGGCTGATCCGGCGCACGGCCGCCTTGAGCAGTTCGTCCCCAACCTTGTGCCCCAGGGTGTCGTTGATGGGCTTGAACCGGTCCAGGTCGATAACCAGCAGCACCGCCGGCGCGCGCTTGTCGATCAGCGCCTCAATATCACGTTTCAGGCTGTTGCGGTTGCCGATCCCGGTAAGTTCGTCCTGGTAAAGAACCCCCCACAGTTCCCGCTGCATGATGCGGGATTTCCTCATCTCCGCCCGCAGGTTTGCCTGCATATGGCCCAGAAACAGAAAAACCCCGCCCAGAACCAAAGGGGCTATCGCAACGATACCGTGGATTGGATTGTCCCGGATGAGATCAAGCGGCGTGTCGAATTCCGTACCGATCCAGTACCGTTCAAACGCAAAGCCGCAAAGCGGAAACATCAGTCCGAACAACACGCCAAAACAGGCGAATTTCGTACGTGTGCCGCCAAGCCGTCTCAATGACGTTTCTCCAAATACCGTGTCCCTCTTCCTCCACGATTCTTATTAAAACCAGGCTAAAAAAACTACGGTCGTGAGATGAATTGGTAAATTACCTTGACTAATTCGAAGGGCCCCGTTGTCCCGGCCGCCGACCGTCAAACGGAAGTCACAAACCTGGCATAGTCTCCGGCCCCGGAACTTACGGAGGTCCACCATGTTACGCAGACCCGCGCGCGCCTTCATGGCGACCCCCGCCACATCCGCCCGGGACATGCGCGACGTCCAGGCCCTGCGCCACGCGCGGTTCAACGACCAGGCCGGACCGGATGAGAGCGGTTTTGAGTGCATTCTGGTCAGGGACACCACCACCGGCGAGCCCGTCTGCACCTTTCGTCTGATGCGATTTGCCTCCGGTGCGGAGCTCGCCCGGTCCTATTCCGCCCGCTATTACGACCTCGGCGCCCTCGCCGAATACCCCGAGGCCATCCTCGAAATCGGCCGCTTCTGCGTCGCGGAAAACGCCCGCGACCCGTCCATCCTGCGCACCGCCTGGGCCCATGTGGCAACGGAGGTCCGCGCAGGCAATATCGGCCTCCTCATAGGCTGCAGCAGCTTCTCCGGCACCTCCGCCGATCCCTACGAGGACGCTTTCGCGCTTCTGGCGCAGCAGCATCTCGCCCCGAAACGCTGGCTTCCCCGCGTTAAGGCCCCCGCCGTTTTGCGCTTCGCCCGCCGTTTCCGTCTGCGCAAGCCCGACCTCAAAAAAGCTGCCCGCACCATGCCGCCGCTCCTGAAATCCTATCTCGCCATGGGCGGCTGGGTCTCCGACCACGCCGTCCTCGACCGCGACCTGAACACCCTCCACGTCTTCACCGGCGTCGAGGTCGGCCGCATCCCGCCCAACCGCGCGAGGCTCCTCTTCGGACCTGCGGCCTGATCCATTCGATCTATTGCAAGGCCGATCCGCATCCTTCGAGCCAGACATCCCCGTGATCCAGCGGCACGCATTCACCCGCCAGCAACCGCTCGATCCGTCCCACCCTTTCCGCAAGCGCGGGATCGTCGGCGCGCAAATCATACTGACCCGGCGCAATCAAAACCGCCGCCATCCGTAGAAAATCCCCCCTCTCAATCTCCGCCGGTGACGCCCCGAAAACCTGTTCGCTGGCATGGTGAAACCCCGTCATCCAGCCATCCGGGCCACGCCCCATCTCCAGCGTATCGAGCCAAAGCGCGAGGATCTGATCCTTGTCCAGATGGCTCTCCAGCCCGAGCGCGTACCCCGTCTGCCGGACTTTTCCGATGCCAGGCCGGAACCGCTCGAAAGCGAGCCGCTTTGACACGGACTGCGAAACCGTCGTAGCGCCTGCACCCGCCGTGGTGAAATCCACCCCACCATGCTCAAAATAGGCCGGATCCTGAACCCGCAACAGGTCTTCAAGGCGTTCATCCCCGAGATCCTCACCGCCCCGACCGGCTTCCAGCAACCGCTCCGCACGATCCCTCAGCCCGTCCGCGTCCCGCATGGCATCAAAATATCCCTTGGCCCCATACCCTACGAGACAGGCCGTCATCACCGCGAGGACCAGCCCCACCCATTTTAAAATTCGTACCATGCCCAAGGCTTTACCTCCGTCAACGGCCAACATGAAAGCTCAAACGCAGATCCGCCCGCCCCGCCGAAGGAACTGTTGCACGGTTGCCTTCACCGCCCGCCCACAGGCACGGAGCAAAGGGGCTTCAACCCCGCCGTGCCAGCGCCGGTCCGGTCCGCAAGGGCCTGCGCTGGCACGGCTCCACACCAACGGCTGAAACACCCGCAGACGCCCCAGCAACCACCGACCCCGACCCCAAACCGGTCACATTTGAGCGCACCCGCCTTGTCCTGACCGCTTGCGGGCGCTAATCCCAACCCGTCTTTCCACCCAGGGACGGGATTTTGGGCGCCAGAATACTCAATTCAGCCGCATGGGCCGCAGCCCTGATCTGCCTTGCGCCCATCGTGGCCGCAATGCTCGCGGCCCTGTCCGGCGACCTGACCACCTGGAGCGGTCTGGTGGCGACCGTTCTGCCGGGCTATGTCGTTAACACCCTGATGCTCGTGAGCCTCGTGGCGCTGGGCGCGGCCGCCGTGGGCACCGGCGCGGCCTGGATGGTCACCATGTACCGCTTCCCCGGCTCCCGCCTCTTCGAGGTCCTGCTCGTCCTGCCGCTCGCGTTCCCGGCCTACGTGCTGGCCTACGCCTATACCGATCTGCTCTCGCATCCCGGTGCCGTACAGACCGCCCTGCGCGCCGTCACCGGCTGGGGACCGCGGGACTACTGGTTCCCCAATATCCGCTCGCTGCCTGGTGCTGCGATCATGCTGATCTGCGTGCTTTACCCGTATGTCTACCTGCTCGCCCGCACCGCCTTCGCGCAGCAGACGGCGTCAGCCTGGCTCGCCTCCCGCACCCTGGGCAAGGGCCCGTGGCAGTCGTTTTTCCGCGTCAGCCTGCCCATGGCCCGCCCGGCCATCGTGGGCGGGGTGCTGCTCGTCATCATGGAAACCATCGCGGATTACGGCACGGTCGCGCATTTCTCCGTCCAGACCTTCTCCACCGGCATCTACCAGGCCTGGTTCTCCATGGGCAACCGCGCCGCCGCGGCCCAGCTCGCGCTCTGCCTGCTCGCCTTCGCGCTGCTGCTGGCCTTTCTTGAACGCATCCAGCGCGGACAGGCCAAATCCCATGGCCGGGGCGGGGGGCAGGGGCTGTTCTCCCGCATGGAGGTCACGGGCCTCCAGGGCTGGTGCATGACTTTCTTCTGCTTCCTGCCGGTTCTGGTCGGCTTCCTGCTGCCCGTAGTGATCCTCACCAAAATGGCCGTCGTCTCGGGCCAGAGCATCCTGCACCCGCGCTATCAGGGGTTTGTGGCGGATTCGCTGCTCCTGGCCGGATCCGCAGCCCTCCTGACGGTTACCTGCGCGCTTCTCATCACCTTCCGCGGCCGCCTCCACCCTGGCCGGTCCAGCCGCACCATGACCATGCTCGCAGGGCTTGGATATTCCGTGCCGGGCGGGGTCATTGCCGTGGGCCTGCTCGTGCCCTTCGCGGCCCTCGACAACCTCATCGACGACTGGATGGAGGCCGCTTTCGGCATCTCCACCGGTCTCCTGTTCACCGGCTCGATCTGGCTCCTCGTGGTCGCCTGCATGGCCCGCTTCATGGCCGCAGGGCTCAACACGCTCGACGCGGGCCTCTCCTCCGTCAGCCCCACCATAGACGCCGCCGCCCGCACACTCGGCCGCACCCCGCCTGGCCTGCTCTTCCAGGTCCACCTGCCCATCCTCAAGGGCAGCATCCTCTCGGCCATGCTGATCGTGTTCGTGGACGTGATGAAGGAACTGCCCGCCACGCTCATCATGCGCCCCTTCGGCTTCGACACCCTCGCCGTCCAGGCCCACCGCCTCGCCTCCGACGAACGCCTGAACGAGGCCGCAGTCCCCAGCCTCGCCATCGTCGCCATAGGCCTTCTGCCGGTCATTCTCGTCTGCCGCCGCATCGCCGGCGGCCAAAAACGCCCCAAACTTCCCACCGCCGTCCCCACCGGCCTTCCCGACGGCGGCACCGGGTGATATGGCACCGACCGAAGGGACCTTCGCTCAAAGGATGAAGTTGTCGACGGTGTAGTCCTCCGCGGACTGGTAGTGGCCATCCTCAATCAGGATCGTCAACTCGAGGAAACGGTCCCCATCCACATTCCCGCGCACATAGGTGTTCACGCCGGTGTTTACGGTCCACAGATGCCCCGCCCCATGCGACAGACCCACCGCGTCCGACACCGCCCCCAGAAACTCAAAGTCCTGATGCCCTGACCGCGTGGTGTCCGCGTCAAACAAAATCTGTATTTTGTCACCGCTTACTGCATGAGTATCAAATTCGACAATGGTGTCATGGGACCACCCCGCGGACTCTCCCTCGCCAACCACGAATTGGCGGCTACCCCAGTCATTGCGCTCGAGACGGTCGGCACCATCCCCGCCCCGCAGGATGTCATCTCCCTCACGGCCCCGAAGGGTGTCATTGCCGCTTCCACCCAACAACCAGTCATCGCCCCACGTGCCCCAAAGCACGTCGTCGCCACCCCTGCCGTCAATGTAGGCCCCTCCCGTCAAAAACGATGACGCAATGAGGTGGTTGTCCGCTTCATCGCCCAACAGGATCGCATTACCACCGGCGTTTCCACCCCACCCCAGGGTATGGCTTACCGACACATTCTCAATGCCATCAAAGGTCAGGCCATCGAAATTGCTGCGTCCGTTCTGCAGATCAACAAGAATGGTCTGGCCTCGTTCTCCGATCAGAACCATCTCATCGATTCCGCTCCCGCCTGAAACCGTTTGATCTCCGCCCGCCGTAACATAAAGAAAGTCGTCCCCGGCACCGCCATTGAACGCGCCGTAGCCACTCGTGAAGATATGGTCATTGCCAGCTTCGCCGTAGACCAGATCATGGCTGCCGTCGACGGGAACCGGAGCATCATACCAGGACTCCGAATAACCTGGATAATTGGACTCCGACCAGCTCCCGTACAAATAATCATTCCCTGAACCCCCGTGGACCTCGTCGTGCCCCCGTCCGCCGAAAATGAGGTCACCACCCGCATCGCCCCAGATCAAATCGTCGCCGTTACCCCCATCAATCGTGTCCCGGCCACCCGCTCCGCGAAGTTCGTTGTCCTGACCATCCGCGAAAATTTCATTGTCGAGCCCGTTGCCAATGACGTTCTCAATCTCCCGAAACACCAGGTTTGGAGCTGACACCTCACGCGTCCCCAGGTTGATGTCCTCAAACAGCCTCGTCACGCTGAAATCCAGGGTGTCCGACCCGCGTCCCCCGTTGACGAAAAAGTATCCGGACTGGGTGGTCGGCCATATGATAAAGGTGTCGTCATCGTCGTCGCCGTAAAACCGGCCGAAGTGAACCGCATGGATGCGGTCGTTGCCATTGCCGCCATACACCACATCGCCGCGGGATGAATCGACCGGCCCGAAGGGGGAGGCATTGTAAATCAGGTCATCTCCATCCCCGCCGTAAAGTCCGTCCGACCCGGTGTCGCCATGAATGGTGTCATCATCCGCACCGCCCACGATCCAGTCGTTGCCGCCCCCGCCGCTCAGATAATCATCACCGCCCTGGCCAAGGATTATGTCGCCTCCATCACCAGGCCGCGATCCAAAAGGATCCGCTGTCACACCCGCAGACACACCTGTGGTCGTAATTCTGTCCGCACCAAACGTGCCGTTAAAATAAGCCATGAAATATCCTCTCAAAAAACCGGCCCCTGGGAATCAGGTCACCGTCCCATGCCGGTCAGACCTCACAAATTCCGCCTGGCCTGGCATGAGCCCGTACATAAACCGTACGGTAAACGCTTTCTGTGGACTGCTTCACAAATGCGGGCCCGGTCACACCGTCCGGAGCAATGCGTCCCGTGAAAAATAACCGCATGTTTTCATTGACGTGTTCACGTGAACACCGTCCGTAACAAATGCCATCGCAACATGTCGTGACCGGGTCATTTGTTATCTCGCACACGTGTGCAGTTTGCATTAATGTCGCGGATGAGGTAACCTGAAATTAACAACAAACAGGCAGGTCTAACGAATGGCATCCCAGATAAGGTCCGTATGGACCGAATACGTACAGCCCATGCTTAAACGGCCCGACAGGGTCCAGTTTGCCGCGCTCTGCTACGACGTCGAGGGACCCCACCGCAAAGTCCTGCTGATCACCAGCCGCGATACCGGCCGCTGGATCATCCCCAAGGGCTGGCCCATGGACGGTAAGGATTCCGCCGGCGCCGCCCTGACAGAGGCCTGGGAGGAGGCGGGCGTCCGCGTCGGCATCCCCGCCGATGAACCCGTCGGCAGCTATTCCTACGAAAAAGGCCTTAAGGGCGACTGGTCCATTCCGGTCACCACAATGGTCTACCCCGTCCGCGTCGTCTCCCTGGAGGAGGACTACCCCGAGGCGCACCAGCGTTCCCGCAAATGGGTCACGCCGCAGGAGGCCGCCACCATGGTGGATGAGCCTGAGCTTCGCGACATCCTCGCCCAATTCTGATTGAAACCCGCGGTCCCGCCAGGTAGGTAGACCCACCAAAATTCAAGGGCGGGCATGCCGGACAGGGACTTCGACCCCAAACATTTCGACACTCTCGACCGCGACCTCGGCCGCATCACTACGCTTGAGCAGGCCGCCGGTTTCGTGGGCCGTCCCGTCGTCGGCAAGGGCATCGCCTTCCTCTTCGTGGTGGCCGTGGCGCTCTTCGCCGTTCTGGCCTTCGGAGATGAAAACAACACCCTTTTGATCGTTCTGGCCGCCGCCTTCGGGGCCTATATGGCGCTCAATATCGGAGCCAATGACGTCGCCAACAACATGGGACCGGCGGTGGGGGCCAACGCGCTCACCATGGGCGGTGCCATCGCCATCGCGGCGGTCTGCGAAACCGCAGGGGCCCTGCTGGCGGGCGGCGACGTGGTCTCCACCATCGCCAAGGGCATTATCGACCCCAACAGCCTCGGCTCCGCCCGTGTGTTCATCTGGGCCATGATGGCCGCACTCCTGTCCTCCGCGCTCTGGGTGAACCTCGCCACCTGGGTCGGCGCGCCGGTCTCCACCACCCATTCCGTCGTCGGCGGGGTGATGGGCGCGGGCGTCGCCGCTGCCGGGTTTGCCTCCGTCGACTGGGCACAGATGGGCCTGATCGCCGCAAGCTGGGTTATCTCACCGTTGCTGGGCGGCGTCATCGCGGCCCTGTTCCTGTGGTTCATCAAGGACCGTATTATCTTCCAGGACGATAAAATCGCCGCCGCCCGCCGCTGGGTTCCGGTGCTCGTTGGCATCATGGCGGGGGCCTTCGCCGCCTATCTCGCCATGAAGGGCCTCAAAAACGTCCTGAAAATCTCCACCGCCGCCACGCTTGGCCTCGGCCTCGCCGTTGGCATGGCGTGCTGGCTCATCATGATCCCGGTAATCCGGCGTCAGTCCCAGGGGCTGGAGAACCGCAACAAATCGCTCAAAACGCTGTTCGCGATACCGCTGATCGTCTCCGCAGCGATGCTGAGTTTCGCCCATGGCGCCAATGACGTGGCAAATGCCGTAGGCCCCCTCGCCGCCATCGTCGACGCCTCCCGCAGCGGCCAGTTCGTTGACAGCTTCGACATCCCGGTCTGGGTTATGATGATCGGGGCATTTGGCATCTCGATCGGCCTCTTCCTGTTTGGCCCGCGCCTGATCCGCGTGGTCGGCAACCAGATCACCAAACTCAACCCCATGCGCGCCTACTGCGTCGCACTCTCCGCCGCCGTCACCGTGATCTTCGCCAGCTGGCTCGGCCTCCCGGTCAGTTCCACCCACATCGCCGTGGGCGGCATCTTCGGCGTTGGTTTCTTCCGCGAGTGGTACACGGAACGGCGCATGAAGGCCCTGAAGCAGGCGGTTCCGGAAACCGGCCACCTGGCCCGCGAGGAACGCCGACGCCGCAAACTCGTGCGCCGCTCCCACTTCATGACCATCGTCGCCGCCTGGATCATCACGGTCCCCGCCGCGGCACTCCTCTCGGCCCTGATCTTCGGCGCCATCGCGGTCCTTACTGCCTGAACCCCAGGGCCCCAGGGACGCACCCTACCCGAAACCGGGGCAGGGTGCGCCAGTGGATCAGAGAATAAAGTCCGACCGTTCATAATCCGAGGCCGACGTACCGGCCCCGTCCTCAATCAAAATCGTCAGTTCCAGGAACCGGTCCCCATCCACGTTGCCGCGCACATAGGTGTTGCCACCGGTGTTCACCGTCCACAGATGACCCGCCCCATGCGACAGCCCCTGCGAATCCGACACGGCCCCCAGAAACTCGAACCGCTGATTGCCTGAAACACCGGTATTTGCATCGATACCCCCAACATCAATCAGGTCACCACCCCATGACCCTGCTCCATCAAACCCGACGATCCGGTCGTGATCCCAACCCTGGGAGTCCTCCACCCGGTTGAAATCAAACCAGTCAGCGCCGGATCCACCCTCGAGTATGTCCGCGCCCTGATTCCCGAAGATCCGGTCGTTGCCAATCCCGCCCATCAGGCGGTCATCTCCATCGCCACCATACAGCGTGTCCGCGCCATCCTGACCGCGAAGGTAATCGTCGTCCTCGTCTCCCTTGATAACGTCGTTTCCATTGCCACCGAAAATCGTGTCATCGCCGAGGCCGCCGGACAGCGTGTTCCATTCCGAATCCCCAAAGATTCGATTGTCAAAATAGTTCCCGATGACATTCTCAATATGGGAAAAGTTCAGGTTCGGCGTGGACACCTCCCGCGATCCCAAATAGATGTTCTCGAAAATATGCGTCGTGCTGAAATCCAGGGTATCTCTTCCCGAACCACCATGAAAAAGCTGCTGACCGGCACCAGTGACGGGTTTGACGATGAACCGGTCATTGTTTTCCTGACCGAAATATGAGCCCGCACCAAAAGCATGGATCAGGTCGTTTCCGGCACCGCCGTACACCTCGTCATGATACCTGTCGGCAAGATACACGGATTCGTCGTTGTAGATGATGTCGTTTCCGTCGCCGCCCATCAGGCTGTCAGCGCCCGCGCCGCCCCGGATGGTGTCGTTACCTCCGCCACCGGTAATCAGGTCGTTGCCACCCCCGCCATCCAGGCTGTCATGGCCATCCGCGGCGAAAATGTAATCCGTACCATCTCCCGGTGTGGAACCGGCGGGTGACGGGGAAATCCAGCCCGACACAAACTCCGGCGTGATGGTGTCAGCGTTGTCGCTTCCAAAAAAAGTCGCCATTCAAATATCCTTCCTCAATCCCTGGCACACGCACCGGGATCATCCCGGAGCGGTCCAGCGAGGACGAATTTAGTACGCGGCGCTCCCGCGCACTGTTAACCATCTTACAAATGAAGGGCTCTCCCCGACCAATCCGGCCCGGGTCGTTTCAGGCCCGCCGGGCCAGTGCCGTCGCACAGCCCATGGCGATCAGCGCACCACCGCCCAGCCGGGAAATCCCGGCCAGAACCGTCGGCCGCGCAATCCGCGCCCGCAGCCGGTCCGCCAGCAGCGCATAGGCCAGCGCATTCACCGCCGCCAGGCCCACAAAAGTCGCCACCAGAATGACAAACTGGGGCAGGAGCGGGCGCTCCACCGCCACGAACTGCGGCACAAAGGCGATGAAAAACGCGATGGATTTCGGGTTCAGGGCCGTCACCGCCGCCGCATGGCCAAACACGCTCGACGCCCGCGTCTCCGTCACCCGCTCCAGATCCCCCAGCGCGGCCTTCGGCGCACTGCGAAAGAGCTTTACGCCCAGATACACCAGGTACACCGCTCCGACCCATTTGAGCACGGTAAACAGCGTGGCCGAGGCCAGAACCAGCGCCCCAAGCCCCGCCAGCGACGCGGACATGGCAATCAGATCCCCCAGCGCCACACCGCCCGCGGTCGCGAGCGCCACACGTTTGCCCTGGCTCATGGCATAGCTCAGGACCAGCAGAACCGTCGGCCCCGGAATCAGGAGAAGCGCGGTCGACGCCGCCACAAAACCAAGCCAGACCTGAATATCCATGAAATCACCCCTCCAACGGCAGGCCGACGGAGCCACAACCCGCGACCGCCGTAAAGCGAAATTCGCGGACAGCCCTGGCCCCGTTCCATCTCAGGCCGAAAAACAGATCTTGTTCCCGTCCGGATCGCGCACATAGGCCGAATATTTCGGCCCCCTCGGACCCGGTGCACCCTCGCATGTCCCTCCAAGGTCCAGCGCCAGTCGGTGACTGCGCCGAACCCCGCCCTGGGATCCCATATCAAACCCCACCATCGTGCCATTCCCCGCACTGGCCGCCTCGCCATCGAACGGTGTTGCCACGGCAAAGGCAAAATCCTCGCCCAGCCAGTAGGTCATCCGCTCCGTCGGTGCGACGCGGCTCACCCCGGCGCCCTCGAACAGCGCGTCATAAAACCGGACCGACGCCTCCATGTCAGCGGTCCCAAATACGAAGTAGTTCATTTTCATGCGGTCATCTCCATGACGCCGGCACCATCGCCGGTCGCCATGCTGATATTGCCAAACATGACAGTTTGTGTCCTGTTTGTTTGATGACCCGATCTGACGCCACCGGCAGAATTCACCGCCTCGAACGCCTCGCCGTTCGCCTCAAACAGGACGGCCACTGCACCATCAGCGATCTCGCACGCGAACACGGCGTCAGCCAGCGCACCATCGCCCGCGACCTGGCACTGATGCGGGAGCAGGGGATGCCGCTCGATGCCGACCGTGGCCGCGGCGGTGGCGTCCGCCTCGACCGCAAATGGGGCGTCGGTCGCCTCAACCTCGACTATTCCGAGGCCGTAGACCTGCTCATCAGCATCGCCGTGGCCGAGCAGATGAACTCACCGATTTTTCTCGCGGGCCTCGGCTCCGTCCGCCGCCAGCTTGCCGCCTCGTTCTCGCCGGAGAAACGCAACCGAGTAAACCGCCTGAAATCCCGCATCCTGATCGGCGTCACCGCCTCCACTTACGTCCAGGCCGATTTCACCAGCCCACCACCGCGCGTCGTCCGCGCGCTTCACCAGGCCTTTATGGACCAGGAAACCCTGCGCATCCGCTACGCCCGCGAGGACGGCACCGCGTCCGGGCGCGAGATCGAGCCCCATTACCTCCTGCTGAACTACCCGGTCTGGTACGTGCTGGCCCACGATCACCTCCGGGACCAGCCACGCACCTTCCGCTGCGACCGGATGCTCTCAGCCTCCCGCACCGGCACCCGGTTCCACCTCCGCCCAAGGGACGACTTCCGCTCGCCCCTGACCGAAAACGACGCCTGGGTTTGACCACTCCGACACCGCAGGGCCGCGTTCAGCCCGCCGCCTGCCGGCTCTTCGCCACATGAGCCGCGATCAGGTCCATCAAAGGCGGCGACAGACAGTCATAGGGCTCCAGCCCCAGCTCCCGCAGTCGCCCGCGCACCTCATCCATTTTGGCCGGATCATACCCGGACTCAATGATAGACGAGACAAACGCCGCGAACTCCGCCGGCGACCAGCCGCTTTTATCCGAAAGCTCCGTATGCACGAAATCGAGCCCGTAAAACGGATGCCCGTCATCCTCGATCCGCCCATACATGTGCACGCCACACTCCCGGCAGGCATGCCGCTGAATGGCCGCCGAGGCGTCAATCACATGCAGCTTTTCCTCACCCGAGGTCACGGCCACATTGTCCCGGCCCACCACCGCGACCTGCGAGAATACCGCACCCTCCGGCTTCCAGCATTTCGAGCAGCCGCACACATGGTTATGCGCCGTCTGCGCCGAGATCGTCACCGACACGGGATCGTCAGCACATTTGCAGGTCAGCGTCCCACCGGCAAACCCCTCCGCCGCAGGCTTCACCCCACCATCCACCGCCGGATGGATCTTCACATGCGTATATTTCGGCTGCGGCGGTGCGGGCGGCGCCGCGGGTTTGACCTCCTCCGCGCCACCTCCAAACAGTGAACTCAAAAGTCCCATAAATAATCTCCCCCTTGTTATTAATTTTCGTGCCTCAAATATTTGGGCAAACGGGGGATTCGAACAATTAGTCCTTTAGGATGGATGTTTGAGCCAAATAAACCTCACCAATTCGATCCGCGGCAATTTCACTTACCCCCTGAATTCCCAAATAAAAACGGCCCGCCGGTCTCCCCGGCGGGCCGTTCATAGCGGAGATGCGTGGCAGGTTTGGCCCTACTGGAAGCCAACCGCGTTGAAGATCTCCTGCGCTTTGGCTTGGTTTTCGCCAAGTGCGTTCAGGTTCAGGCTGTCCGCCTTGAACTCACCCAGAGAGGCCGCGACCTCACCGGTCTCAACACCCTCAACCACCGGGAACTCGTTGTTCTGGTCAGCGAAGTGGCTCTGGGCGGCGGGCGTCGTCAGCCACTCCAGGAACGCAATCGCATTGTCCCGGTTCGGCGCGTTCACCGCCACGCCGGCCGCGGCCACGTTCACATGGGTGCCGTTGCCGTCCTGATCGGGGAACACCACACCAATCTGGTCGGTGGAGCCGGTCAGGCCCTCAACATCACTGCCAAGCGCGCGGGCGAAATAGTAGCTGTTGGCCACCGCAATGTCGCACACGCCGGACACGATGCCGCGCAGCTGGTCGGTATCGCCACCTTCCGGATCACGCGCCATGTTCTCCACAACACCGGCCGCCCATTCCTGGGCCTTCTCCTCGCCCTGGTTCGCCACGATCGACGCGAGCAGCGACAGGTTGTAGATGTTGGTCGACGAGCGGATGCAGATCTTGTCGTCATACTCCGGATCGGCCAGGTCCGCATAGGTCATCGGCGGATTGTCCAGCCGGTCCTTCGCATAGAAAATCAGCCGTGCGCGCTGTGACAGACCAAACCAGTGGCCTTCGGGATGGCGCAGGTTCTCCGGAATGCGCTCATTGAGCACGTCCGAGTCCACCGGCTGCAGAAGCCCCGCGCTGTCCGCACGCCAGATGCGTCCGATATCCACGGTCAGAATGATGTCCGCCGGGCTGTTGTCGCCCTCGGCCTGGATGCGCGCGATCAGCTCATCGGCCTCACCCTCCAGACGGTTCACCTCAATCCCCGTGGCTTCCGTGAAAGCCTCATACAGGGCGTCATCGGTGTCGTAATGGCGGGAGGAATAAATATTGACCTCCTGCGCCCATGCGGCCATCGCCGGCGTCAGCCCCATCAATGCGGTCAGACAGGCGACGCGGGTGGTTTTAAACATGTCGGTATCCCCAGTTTTCGGCGTTATCATTAATCTGACTTTTTAAGTCGGGTAATGGATGCCGGGTTCCTCAGCGGATGTCAACAAACCCAAAAACAAAAAATTTTTGACCGGCCAATCACCGCCGGGGGCGCCTGAAAAGCCCCCTGCATCCCCTGAAACAGTCTTGCCGCACCCGCACGACCGGCGGCCAAAACCCCTTAAAAACCCGCCGTAACCGCGCCGTACCGCGGCAGTAAAACGCACTATATTTCCGGTGTTTGCGCCCGTTTTTTCCGAATTCAAACAAACTGTAACTCAAACTGGAAGAATCCTGCGCCGGATGTTAGACTTATATTTTAGATTAGGCCTGATGCTCCGTCCGCAGCTGCCCTGCAGTTGACCTGCCGTTTCCATTTCCAGGTATTTCAGTTGGGAAACAGCGGGTGGGAGGCCCAGGGCAGGTTGATAACGAAGATATTGTTGCGATTGCGACAGTTGGAGGACAGATGAGAAAATCAGGGCTTTCAGTTGGACTGGCGGTATCACTCGCCATGGCTGTTCCAACCACCGCGTCGGCCGATCTCGGTGATGCAATCGCCGGTGGCGTCATCGGCGCGGTTATCAATCAGACCATAAACAACAGCAAACAGCAGCGCGTGCAGCAGCAGCGGCAACCCAAAAGGACCGTAACCCGGCAGCCGACCATCAACGACCAGTACACCCGCACTGAACGGATGCAGATCCAAACATCCCTCAACGGTCTCGGCTACAATGTGGGTGTCGTCGACGGCGCTCTCGGCCCGCGCAGCCGCAACGCAATCTCGCAGTTCCAGGCCTCCCGCGGCGAGGCTGCCACCGGGCTTCTGACCCGCGCGCAGTATGTCGCGCTGATCGGATACACCAACGGCATGGGTACGCCCGCCGTGGTCACCCAGCGCAACCTTCAGCCCAATGAGGTCGTGATGCTGCAGCAGAGCCTGCAGCGGCTGGGCTACTATCACGGACGGATCGATGGTCTGGCCGGTGGCGCTACCGCGCACGGCGTCCAGAGCTTCCTTCTGAACCAGAACCGCAACCCGCAGATGACCGCGCCCGTTGAGGCGCTCCAGCTCGCCGCCATGGCCGCGGGCATGCAACTGCCGCCCTACATCCATCAGGAAGCCGCGATGATCGCCGCGAGCCGCCCAGGCAACCAGTTCCAGCAGGGCTACCCGCAGCAGCAAAACGCCAACACCTTCGTCCAGCCTGGTGGCCAGCAGGTCTTTGGCAATCCGCAGCAGCAGAACGTGGCGGTTCCAAACAACGGCGTGTTCGCCACGCCGCAGCCGCAACAGGCCGTCGCCCCGCAAACCAACAACCCGTTTGCCCAGCCCGGACAGCCGGTCCAGAACCCGGCCGCCAATGGCCAGTTCCAGCAGCAGCCCGTGCAGCAGCCGCAGGTGGTTCCAGGCGCCAATGACGTCTACGCCAATACCGGCCAGGGCCAGCCGCAAACGGGACAGCAGCCAGCACCGCTCTTTGCCAACACCAACCCGGCCACGGCACCCCAGCAGGGGCAAGGCGGCGCGGTTGTCCAGCAGGCGGCACAGCCACAGTCATCCCTCGACATCTTCGCGGGAACGCCTGAACAGCAGCCCGCCGCGACCGCCGCAATCGCCGCACCGGTGAACCCGACCGCGCAGCAGGGCGGTGAGGCCGCAATCAACGTCGTGCTTCCCCAGGATGGCAGCCAGCCGGTTGTCCCGGCCGACACCCCGATTAACTGACTTTAAGTCAGTTGGCGGTTTCCGCCTCCGCGGGGTCGGTCGTTGGGATAATTGACGACTGATCCAGCTTCGACGATGGCGCGGCCGGCTCCGGCCGCGTCTCACCACCCGGACTGAACGATCCGGTAAAGGCGGTGAAATTCCGGTGGTTCAAAGCCTGCCGGTCCGCATCCGATGGATCAATCACCTCGACCACCCCCGACACCGGCACGGATGTGCCCGTGACCTTCTCAAAATCCACATCACCAAACAGGGTCAGGTATTTCGGCGCATAGGCCGGACCCGTCGCCAGGCGCACCACGAAGGACGAGTTCCCCACCGCGGCCGAGCCACTGACCGGCAACACCTGACCCGCGGTAATCCCCGTGCCCCGCGTGCGCGACGTACCCTTGCCAACCGCCCGGAACCCGTCCTGCTCAAACCGCGTGTCGGCGGTCAGGCCAATGGCGGGAATCGCAAGATGCAGCGGATTGCTGAAATCGAGGTAATTCACCTGGCTCATGGTCGGGTGGGCATGGGTCTTGACCCGCACCACCGCATCCGCCGCCAGGCCAAACATCTGCCCGTCCGTGGGAATGATCTGCAACAGCGCGTGCCCGTCATTCGCCGCCAGAACGCTGTAGCTGACAATGGCGTAGAGCTTCCGTCCAAACCGCTCAAACAGAATACGCGCATCCGAGTCCGACAGGTTCATGGACCCGCCAAAGGGAAAGAACTTGCCGTTGCCGCCATAGGTGTGCTGTTCTTCCCCCTCGGTCACAACGTCGAAGGACCACGGGAATTCCTGTGACGAAACTTCCGTACCGCGCAGGATATTTCTCGCACAATACTGCGTCTGGTTGCTCTCGGAAACCCGCGTACTCAGCTCATTCCTGGCCCCCACCGTCGCCACATCCGCGAAGGGCAGGGTGGCGGTGGTAAAGTCATAATTCCCCGTCTGGATGGAGAACGCGATGTCAAACCGCTGGGGAATGGTAACGCCATTTACCGCCGCGGCGATCTGCGGCTTGATGGCAAAAGCCTGAGTGAAAAAATCCCGCTTTTCAAACTCGTTCGCAAAGGCCTTGTCGCACTTGAAATCCGGCGACTCGTTAAGCAGGAAAATCACGAAGTTCGCATAGAATGTCGGATCATCCAGTTTCGTCGGATTGGCCCGGACATGCAGATAGAGCGACCGGGCATAAATATCCCGCATGCTCACCGCCCGGGCCGTCGCCACGAGATCCACACCCGTCGCCTGGCCTGCTGTCGCATTGAGTTGTTGCGCCGATACCGCAGACGCCGACCCGCACAACGCTCCGCCCCACACCATTGCGGCCGCCATGGCCAAGCGAATCCTGGAAAGCGTGCGAGCGGACAAACCTGTCATGGGTGCGGCCTTTTTCAACCTGATCAAAAGACCTCGAGGATAACACCGGCTTTCAAAAAATCCAGCCGTCAGTCCCTCAGGTTCTCCGTCAGACGGCCCGCACCCCTCAGTAATCGTGCTTGAAAAACAGCCCGAAGATCGTATTGCCGTCGCTGCCGACCGAGCCTTCGGCTTCCAGGTTGTCGGTCAGTTCCACAACCACGCCCGCGCGGCTTTCGCCCTCACTGTCGGTCTGGACGTCGAAATACACGTCATCCGAGATGTATTTCCCTGCCCGCACCGCCGTCGCACCGCTTTCATCGGTCAGCACGTCAAGGTCGTCGAGCCCCGTTGCACTGCGCAGGTTGCTCATCACGCCCGGACCACCCACACCGGCCAGTTCCGCCGCCGCCGCGGCCAGCTGTGCGATCTGGAAGGGCGACAGGTCCTGGCTCGCGCGGTTAAACAGAAGCCGCGACAGAACCTCATCCTCCGGCAGTTCCGGCGAGGACGTAAAGGAAATATCCGGGTCCGAGGCACGCCCCTCCACATTGACCATCGCCGTCACGTCACCCGACACCGTCGAGGCGACGAAATCCAGCTGCGGATCAAGGTTGCCGTCGAGCGTGACCTCACCCTGCGTGAACTCGATACGCTGGGTCAGGATGCTGATGTCACCCCGGCGCAGCTCAAACTCACCCACCGGCTGCGGATCCGTGGCCGGTCCGGTGATCTGCACATCGCCGCCAAGCTCGGCATTCAGCCCTCGACCGCGAATGAAGATCTGGTTCGGCGCGTTGACCGTAATGTCCAGGATCAGGTTCTCGTCGCTCGACTGCGGCCGTGGTGCGGGTTCGCCCACCTCCGCCCGGTTCAGCGTCTGCGTCACGCGGGCAGGGGGACGCAGATGCACAATCTCCTCCAGATCCACGCCAAGACTCGAGCCAAACCCTTCCGGAATGGACACATCCGTTTTGCCCAGATTGAACTCGCCCGACAGAACCGCCTGGCCCAGCAGATCACCCTCCAGGTTCAGATCGCCCGAAAACTGCGTCGCTACAAAGGCCCCATCGGTATAGCGCACGTCGTTGAAGGAAATCGCGGCCTGCGTGGGCAGATCCGAGCGCGGCACCAGCGACATCGTGCCCTGACCCGTGATCGTCCCGCCCTGCGTCACCTGCGCCGAGAGCTGCTGCAGGTTCACGGTCTCTCCGGCCAGGTTCACGGCCAGAACGATATCCTCAAGCTTCAGGTTCGCCTCCGGGTCGGTATACGTCCCGCCCGCCAGGTTGACACTGCCGCCCAGCTGCGGCGCTGCCAGCGAGCCCTGCACGGTGGCATCGAGATTGACCGTCCCCGTCGCCGAGGCCGCCCGCTTCGCCAGAACCGGCCGCGCCAGCTGCAACGGCACCGCGCCATTCACCGACAGGTCGAGCCCGTCGGAGGTAAACGGCACCACACCCGAGGCGTTCAGATTCAGCCCAAACGGCCCGGACACGGAGGCGGTGTCCAGTGACACAGCGTTGTCGGCAAATCCTCCGGCAACATTCAGCGCCAGATCGGGCAGGGCGTTTTCGCGCAGCAGCGTCGTGCTGATCGCATCCGCGCCCAGATCGAACACCACCTCCGGCGCGCTCAAGGGCCCCGTCACGCTCGCCGTGCCGGTCACCGTTCCGCGCAGCCCCTGATTGCCAATCGCCGGGTCAATAAGCTGCAACGGGAAGGCGGCCAGATCGGCGGACAGGTCCATCTCACCCTCACCGAGCGGCACAACACCGGCCACATTCGCGGCCAGACCACCCTCGGCATCGAGCGCCGCATCCAGGTTCAGCAACCCGTCCTCGGTCTGCCCCTGCGCCTGCACGTTGAGCGCGGGCAGGTCCTGGCTCCGCGTCGCCGCCGCCGCCAGACCGGTGCCGCTGATGTCAAAATCAATCACCGGTGTACTGCGCGGCCCGGTTACATTGGCCGTGCCGTTCAGCACGCCCTCCAGGCCCAGATCCGGCGCGACCGCATTGGCCAGCGCCACCGGCATGTCATCCACGTCCAGCACCAGGTCAAGATTGTCGTCCACCCGGCCTTCCGCCGCCAGCCGCCCGGTACCAAAATCCAGCGCCAGCGGCGTGAGATAAACCGCACCATCCACGATCGACACCGTCGCCGGCTGCTCCAGGGTCGCGCTCTCCGCGTCATGGTTGATCGCCAGCTGGTCGAGCGTCATGGCAAACCCGTCCGTGACCCGCTCAAACTGCCCGGCAAGGCTCGCGGTCGTGCCGATCTCCAGCTCCGTATCCGCGCTCACCGCCATCGCCTGCGGATCAAGCTGCTCGGCTTCCAGATCCAGCGAGGTCACGACAAACCCGCCCGCATTTACACCGCGCACCGCCACCGTGCCATCGGCCATCGGCGCGGCCAGCGCATCGGTCACCCGCATGTCCATGTCGAGGCTGTCGACCGTGTTGCCCATCACCGCGAGATCCCGCGCCTGGGCTTCCACATCCACACCCTGGCCCGTATCGGCCCGGTCAAGCGTCACATCCGCCTGCAGCGCGCCACCGGCCTCGATCAGACCAAGGGCGGCCAGCGGCGCAATATCCGGCGACCGGAACCGCAGCGCGCCCTCATAGGGCTCACCCACCGTATTTTGCACGTCACCGGTCAGGATCGACGGCCCCACGGCCAGGCGCAGCCCCTCAACCGACCGCTCCGACGGCCCCGCATCCACGGACCCGGCCAGTTCCACCGGCAGATCATCCAGTTCACCCGAACCTTCCAGATCACCGGTCACGGTCGAGCCGTCCACGGCCCCGTCAAAGCCCAGTTCCAGCCTGGACACCTGCCGCTCCAGGATCGTGGCGTCGGGCAGCAGAGCCTGAACAGTCACGTCAACCGGGAAACCCTGGCCCTCGGCATTGGCCGTCAGGGTCAGCTCCCCGCTCGCCCGCTCATCCAGAAGCCCCAGATCGGTGAGCAGAAGCTCCACCCCGATATCCGTATCCGTCGAAGATGCACGCCCCTCGGAGGCCAGGCTGAACTGGTTGTTTTCAATGCCGAAATCCTCGGCCCGGAACCCGTCCTCATCGCGCACCAGCCGGCCGGAAATTTCCGTCTCACCGGCCATCAGGGCGTCCACACGCGGATCGCCAATGGTCACATCCGTGGTGCCACCATCCAGCGCAAGGTCAAACCCGCCAACGCCCGGCGTCACACTGCCCGAGGCATAGAGCGACACGCCCCCGTCCAGCGGCCGGTTCGCCAGCCCCGACAAGATGCCCAACTCCGGCAGACGCGCCGACAGGTTGCCCTCAAACACCTCCTGATCCCACTCCCCGGAGGCAAACAGCGACAGACCATTGCCAAACGCCTGCACCTGGCGCAACTCCATCGGACCGCCTGGGGGCATCGCCGCATCGGCAAAAAGATCAAGCCGGTCGCCAATGGCCTCGGCGATCTCCGGATCTTCCGCATAAAGCCCGGTGGCCAGACCCTCCAGGGCCACGGTCACACTGCGCTGGTCCGGGTCGTCCAGATCCTGCGCCAGACCGCCCAGCTTCAGCGTAATGTCCTCCGCCGAAATCCCGGCCGCTTCCAGCCGGTCGAGCACGATAAAGCCCTCCCAGCGGCTGCCCGTGCCGTAATTCGCGTAAATTGTGGCCGAGTTCAGACGCGTCGACGCGCCCGGCACCGGCAGAACCAGCGCCTCCGCCGCCGGATCGCCCACCATGCCCGACAGGTTCAGGCTGCGCAGGAACCCGTCCTCACCGGTTTCCGCCTGACCCTCAAGCTGCAGAACCGGACCATCCAGATCGAGACTGTCCACCCGGATACCGCCCGCGCTTTTCTGCGTGCCGCTGACGGTCAGGGCCGTGTTGCCCTCGAAAAACTCCCGGTAATCCGCCGGGATCAGCGGGCTGACGCCGCCATTGACATCCACGTCAAAGCCCAGCCCGTCCTCAACCCCGCGCAGCGCGATCAGACCGCCGAGCAGCTGTTCCTCATCCGCGTCGAGGCCAAAGGTCACATCCACATTGTCAAGCGGACCCTCGCCCTGAACCGTCAGGTCAATGGCAGGATCGTTCTCGAGGTTCAGCAGCTCTGAAACCAGCCCTCCGCCGGGAGACTGGAAATCCAGGTCCAGCCCCAGGATACGGTTCTCATTCTCAAACGACGCCACCACGTCCAGCGTCCCGCCAGGCTCATCGAGCCGGTCCACGTCGATGCGCGTATCGAGGTTCCCGTCCGCCAGCTGCAGACTGCCGTTCATCGTCAGTTCCGCCGCCTCGCCAAAGGCCTCCTCGGCAATCACGATGCTTTCGATATCGAGCGACTCGAGCAAAATCGACACCGGCAGTTCGGGCAGGGCAAACGGCTCCTTCTTCGCCTCCAGCGTCGGCGCGGTCTCCACCGGGATGGGCTTGCGCATGAAGTCAATGACACCCACGCTGAGCTCATTGACCTCCAGGTTCCCCACCAGAAGCTTCAGACGGCTCCAGTTCAGCTGCACGTCCTCGATACGCAGCCACGGACCTTCCTCATCGGAAATGGTCAGCGCCCCGATCTCGGCCTGCGACGACAGGGCACCACTGACCCCCTCAATCGAAATGTACCGCCCCGGTCCGGAAATTTTCTCCTGAATCAGATTGATCAGAAAACCGTTATCCTCCTCACCCTCGGCGGGAGGATTGGTCTGCGCATGAACCGCCAGGGTGGCGACCATCAATACGCCAGCGATGGAAACAAACCGTCTCAAAATGCCTGGCCGATCCCGATATAGACGCCGAACTCGTCGTCGTCCTCATCTTTATCCAGCGGTACCGCCACATCAAGCCGCAGCGGACCAAACCCCGTGTAGTAACGCACGCCCAGACCCGTACCGACCTTCAGGTCGCTCACATCGTCAAAGGCGGACCCCGTATCGACATAACCCGCATCGGTAAACGCAACCGCGCCGAACGTGTCATTGATCCTGTACCGTACCTCGCCCGACAGTTCCATCAGGCTTCGACCACCGGTCGTGAACGTGTCGCCATCCGCATCCGTCTGCTGAACACCGATCGACTGGTACTCGTAACCACGGACCGAACCGCCGCCACCGGCAAAGAACAGCAGATCGGGCGGGCTCTCGGAAATCGGCGCACCATAGAAGCTGCCGACCTTGGCCCTCCCGGCCAGCACAACCTTGCGGTCATCCTCGCCAAACCCCTTGAAAATACGCCCCTCCAGAGTGCCGCGCACCGCCGTATTGCCGTATTCAACCTCATAAAACGGCTGCAGCGTCGCGAGCAGGTAATATCCCTTTGTCGCGTCAAACTCGTTGTCCCGCCGGTCATACTCGCCACGCCCCTCAAGCCCGAAGGTCAGAAAGTCACGCGTCCCGAAATCATCCCGGTAACGCGACTTCGAGGCAAACCCGTAGAGATCCCCGGTGGTAAAGCGGTTCAGGTCCCAGCTCAGACCCGCCCGCGCCGTAATCGATGTCTGCCGGTAGTTCTCATAGTCCAGCTGACTGGCCACCAGCGACGAATACCCCGTGGCCCTGGGTGAGAACATGCCCGGTTTGGTAAAGGACACGCCGAAATTGTAGTCGTAATCCTCCCAGTTATTCGTGGTCCCCAGACCCTCGATACTCGCGTCAAACCTCAGCTGTTCCGCCCGCCCAAACAGGTTGCGGTGCAGCCAGTAGGCCGACAGACCCAGCCCGTCGATGGTCGAATAGGTGCCGCCAAGCCCGATCCCGCGCCGCTCCATGTCCTCAACCGTGATGACATAGGGCATCTCACCATTCTGCGCGACATACTCCGATTCCTCGAGCCGGATGGAGCTGAAAACCCCCAGGTCCGCCAGACGGTTACGCGCATCCGTAACCTCCTCCGGGTCATAGGATTTGCCCTGTTCCAGGTCGGTCATGTAGATGATGAAATCCTCATCCACCTGGGTGTTGCCCCGCGCCGAAACCGGCCCGTTGCGCACCTGCGGACCCGGATCAAGCGTCACCGTCACGTCAAGCTGTTGGGTTTCGTGGTTGGCGGTAATCGTCCGGTCAATCTCCTGGGCCTTCGCCCGCGACTGCCGCCGCCATTCCTCAACCGCTATTGCCGATGCCGAACCAATCCCCGAGGCAATCGCCACCTCACCGGTTTCAAATCCCGCCGCCGCGGGCGTCCGGTCGGGATCCTCAAACACCGGCGCGTTCTCGACCTCCGTACGCCCAAAGGTGAACTGCCCACCGGCATTCACCCGGATTACGACATTCGAATTGGGCGGAATGTCCGCGCTCAGCGTCAGGTCGGAAAACTCCGCCCCGTTTGTCTCAATGCTGATCGCCGTGTCGTAATAGCCTTCGGCATAAAACGCCGACAGGATGCGCCGGTAATCTCCCCGGCCCTTGGATACCAGCCCGGCCTTGCCCGCGGCAGGCTGCTCGCGGTCCTTCCACAGCGAGGAGGCGGATTCCACAATGCTCTGCGCGTCATCAACACCCGTGGCCTGGATCGTGACGGTATAGGGCAGGGGATCGGAAATCTCGATCCGGCCCATCTCGTCCTCGTCATCATCACCGCCCCAGAGCTGGACGCCAAAAATTTCGAACGCCCCGGCCGATGGTACGGTCGCGATCATGACCCCCGCCGCCAGACCGGCGGTGAGCAGAGAATAGTGAATGTCCCGCATGGAGCTGCCCGCATCCCGTTATTATTGCCGGTATCGTACCTTTTTTGCGGCGTACCTCAAGGCAAACGCGAAATATCGCCCAAGGTTCCGGCAACCAGGGGCAAATGCGCCACGCCGGTCCCGATTCACCACGAAGATACTGGACGCCGCACCGCCACATCGACTAATCCGACCACATGGATGTACGAGTAACCGATCTACCTGAAGTAAAGGTCCTCACACCGCGCCGGTTTGGCGACGACCGGGGATATTTCTGCGAATCCTGGAGCCGCCCCCGCATGGCGGAACAGGGCCTCGATTTTGACTTCGTCCAGGACAATGAAAGCCTGTCCGCGACGAAAGGAACACTGCGCGGCCTGCATTACCAGGCCCCGCCATTCGCCCAGACCAAGCTGGTCCGCGTGGGCAAGGGCGCCATCCTCGATGTCGCCGTGGACGCCCGCAAGGGCTCACCCAGGTACGGAAAATGGGTGGCCGAGGAAATTTCCGCCGAAAACGGCGCCCAGATCCTCGTCCCCCGCGGTTTCCTCCACGGCTTCGTCACGCTCACCCCGGACGTGCTCGTCATGTACAAGGTCGACAACGTCTATGACGGCGCAAGCGACGGTGGCGTGGCCTGGAACGACCCCGATCTCGGCATCGACTGGGGCATCGACCCCTCCGACGCCGTTCTGTCCGCCAAGGACGCCGCCGCTCAAAACTTCCGCGACTGGCAGTCCCCATTCGAGTACGGAGAGTACTGATGAAACTTCTGGTAACAGGCGGCGCGGGCTTCATCGGCTCCGCGGTAGTGCGCCAGGCCATCGCCGACGGCCACGAGGTCGTCAATCTCGACTGCCTGACCTACGCGGCCAACCTTCCCAACGTGGCCTCGGTCGAGGACAGCCCGAACTACGCCTTCGAGCAGGTCAACATCTGCGACCGCCCCGAACTCGACCGGGTCTTCGCCGAACATCAGCCCGACATCGTGATGCACCTGGCCGCCGAGAGCCACGTGGACCGCTCCATCGACGGCCCGGCGGATTTCATCGAGACCAACATCGTCGGCACCTACACCCTTCTGGAAGCCGCGCGGAGCTACTGGGCCGGCACCCGCGACTTCAGGTTCCACCACATCTCCACCGACGAGGTGTTTGGAACCCTTGGTGAAGACGGCCTCTTCACCGAAACCACCCCCTACGACCCGAACTCGCCCTACAGCGCCTCGAAAGCCTCCAGCGACCACCTCGTACGCGCCTGGGGCGAAACCTACGGCCTGCCCGTGGTGCTCTCGAACTGCTCCAACAATTACGGGCCGTTCCACTTCCCCGAAAAACTCATCCCGGTGGTGATCCTCAACGCGCTCGCGGGCAAAAAAATCCCCGTTTATGGCGAGGGCAAAAACGTCCGCGACTGGCTCTTCGTCACCGACCACGCCCGCGCGCTCCTGCTGGTGGCGCAGGAAGGCAAGCTCGGCGAGAGCTACAATATCGGTGGCAATGCCGAGGCGCAGAACATTGAGATCGTGCAGAAAATCTGTGCCCTGATGGATGCCCGCAACCCGGATAACGCGCCGCACGCGGATCTGATCGAATACGTCACCGACCGCCCCGGCCATGATTTCCGCTACGCCATCGACGCGAGCAAAATCCGTGCCGAACTGGGCTGGGAGCCGTCCGTCACCCTCGACGAGGGCCTGGAGGCCACCGTTGACTGGTATCTGGAAAGCCGCCCCTGGTGGCAGTCCATCCAGCAGCGCGGCCACATCCAGGAACGTCTCGGACTGAAACAGGCGGGGCAGTGATGCGCGCACTTGTATTTGGCCCCAACGGCCAGGTCGGCCGCGAACTTCTCGATCTCGCCCAGGACCGCGGCATCGAGGTCCTGCCCGTCGACCGCCAGGCCGTGCACCTGACCCAGGCCGCCGAGGTCGCCCGCTGCATCCACGAGGCCGATGTCGACATCATCGTCAACGCCGCCGCCTACACGGCCGTGGACGACGCCGAGGACAACAGCGAGGAGGCCTTCGCCGTCAACGGCAACGCACCCGGCACCATGGCCCGCGCCGCGGCCATGCGAAAAATACCGCTCCTGCACATCTCCACGGACTACGTGTTCGACGGTGCCCCCGGCGATCCGAAAAAAGAGGACGACCCGACCGCGCCCCTCGGCGTCTACGGCGCCAGCAAACTCGACGGCGAAAACGAGGTCGCCTCCGCCGGTGGCGATCACGTCATCCTGCGCACCGCCTGGGTCTTCTCGCCCCACGGCAAAAACTTCGTCAAAACCATGCTCCACTACGGCGCACAGCGCGACGAGCTGACCGTGGTGAACGACCAGTTCGGCGGCCCCACCTCCGCCCGCGACATCGCGGGTGCGCTCTGGGACATCGCGGAAGCCTGGGAGAAAGGCGACGGCGTCTCCGGCATCTTCCACTTTGCCGGGCAACCCGCCGTCAGCTGGGCCGATTTCGCCACCGCCATTTTCGAGCGCACCGGCTGGGAGAAAAACCCCTCCGTGAAGGGCATCCCCTCATCGGAATGGCCGACCAAAACCAAACGCCCGGAAAATTCCGTGCTCGACTGCAGCAAAATCCGGGAGGTCTACGGCATCGAACAGCCCGACTGGCGTCCCGCCCTTGAGGACGTCATCCAAAAACTGAACGGGACCGAGTAAAATGGTATCTGGTAACTCCAAAGCCCGCAAAGGCATCATTCTGGCGGGCGGTTCCGGCACGCGCCTTTATCCCATCACCCATTCCCTGTCGAAGCAGCTCCTGCCGCTCTACGACAAGCCGATGATCTACTACCCGCTCTCCGTGCTGATGCTGGCCGGGCTGCGCGAGATCGCCATCATCACCACCCCCGACGATCAGGAGCAGTTCAAACGCCTCCTGCTCGACGGGTCGCAATGGGGCATGGACATCACCTATATCGTCCAGCCCAAACCCGAGGGGCTGGCCCAGGCCTATATCCTGGCCGAGGAATTCCTCGACGGCGCGCCCTCCACCATGGTTCTGGGCGACAACATCTTCTTCGGCGTGGACATCCCCAAACTGATGAACTCCGCCAATTCCCGCGGCCCCGGCGGCACGGTCTTCGGCTACCGCGTGGCCGACCCCGAACGCTACGGCGTCGTGGAATTCGACAAAACCGGCACGGTCATTTCCATCGAGGAAAAACCCGAAAAGCCCAAATCCAACTTTGCCGTTACCGGCATCTACGTGCTCGACGGCACGGCACCCGAACGGGCCAAAGCCGTCAAACCCAGCGCCCGCGGCGAGCTGGAAATCACCGAGCTTCTGAACTCCTACCTCACTGAGGGCACCCTCACGGTCGAGCGTATGGGCCGCGGCTACGCCTGGCTCGACACCGGCACCCACGCGAGCCTTCTCGACGCGGGCAATTTCGTGCGCACCATCGAGGACCGCCAGAACCTCAAGATCGGCTGCCCCGAGGAAATCGCCTTCACCCGCGGCTGGATCACCGCCGACCACCTGCGCGAAATCGCCCAGCCCTACCTCAAAACCGAATACGGCCAGTACCTCCTCCGCATCGCCGCCGAGGGGTAGGGCGCGGGTGCGGGGCGCAGGTCCCTCTCCCCTCCCGGCGTGTCGGCACGACACGCCATGCCCGACTTTCCCCCCGGGAGTGCATCCACGACGTCGGCAACCGCTCAATCGCTTCAGTGACTGAGACGACACGCGCTGAATAACCGGGGCGGAGCCCTCCCAAAGCCGGTCATGGCCCGTCGCGCCTCGGGTCAGGACCCAGGGGAGCAAAGCGTAAGGCCGCCCCCCAACGACTGAACCCTCCCCACCATGACCACGACCGAACCCACCACCCGGTCACCCCACACCGGTACACGCAAATCGACCCGCCCAAAGGAACCTTCCACCGTGCCAGCCGTTGGGACCTCAAACGGAACCACGAAAGGACACCGACATGGCAATGAACTCGCTCAAGGACATCTACCTCGACCAGTTGCAGGACATCTGGAGCGCCAACAGGCAGTCCCTGTCCGTCGTGAACGATCTTGGCCGCGCCGCCAGTGACAAGGAGCTGTCCGAGGCCCTGATCGACGGCGGCAATGGCATCGCCGACGGCATCGCCGAGATCGAAAAACTCTGCAACGACCACGGCATTGACCCGAACGCCGAGCACTGCAAGGGCATGGAAGGCCTCGTGAAGGAAGCCCGCGCCCACGGCCTCTCGGACGACATCACCGACCCGGACGTGCGCGACGCCGCCATCATCCCGCAGTACCAGCGCATGGTCCACTACGCGCTGGCAGGCTACGGCACCCTGGCCGCCTTCGCCAACCGCCTTGGCCTCGACGGAGACGCCGCGGTCCTGAAAAAATGCCTCGACCAGACCTGGGACGGCGACCGCCGCATGACCGAAATCGCCATGAAGGGCGGGGTCAACGCCGAAGCCGTCTCCTGACCCCCACCCCCAACCCGCAACAGGGGCCGCCCGGGAAACCGCGCGGCCCCTTTGTGTTTTGGGGCATCCCGTTGAGCGGTTTTTTTGGGGTCCGTGGCCCGAAACGTTTGTTTGGCAAATAGTGCAATTGGGCCGATCGTGACGGCTTAACAGAAATGGCGGATTGCAGACCGTCACTTCATCTTTCACCAAAGTCCGCCATACGGCTTCATTCGCATTGTCAATGAAATATCAGTAGGCGGCGCGTACCGCTGAGCAGACTGTAACCGCAGAACCTCAGTTCGGCTTACTCGCGCGGGTGGGTTATGCACAGGCCTTGTATCTGCCGAAGAATTCGACAACACACACTCTGTGATACAATTTTTGAAGATATCAAGATTCAAGTCGGTGAGAGATCAAACGCTCGATCTTGGTCGGGTTAACCTGTTCATTGGCGGCAATGGAACTGGAAAATCCAATCTGCTTGAGGCAGTTGGACTCGTTGCCGCTTGCCTTGGACGCGGCCTAGGCGATGCCGATATAGGGTCAAAAGGGCTGCGTATTACTCCAGCAGAGTTGATGAAATCTTCCTTCAAGAACGAAGACCTACCAAAGACACTAGAACTAAAGGCCTCGTTCTCGGATCGCATCAAATACGCTGCGGTTTTGCAGAGCCGTGAGAACGATCCCTTGCTTCGCTTCTTTTCTGAATCAGCAACCCGCGGCAGTCAGAAAATCTTTGGACGGAGTAACCGTGGTGCACGAGCTACCGGGGTCCCTCACGCAGACCGTTTGGAAAAACACCGAGGAATTTGGGATCAGATCAAAGCAACTTACGACGTGCCTGATCAGGTATCTGAAATTTTCTCCGAATTTGCACGATACGTCATTTTCTCGCCACAGACTGACTTTTTGAGAGCCAGACAAAGCGGCCGTGTTGATGCCCCTCCGGTGGGGTTGCGGGGGGAAGGTCTGCCGGGGGCAGTTGCCAGTTTCCTGGAGCATTGGGGGCGCTTGGGTCGTGCTGAAAGAAAAGAAAAAGGATCCGGTGGAAATGAATGGACTGTCATGGATGAATGCGCTGATTTGGTTTGGCTACCTGGTTGGGCTAGAGCCTTCGGAACACATCGCGGTGATCCGCGCCTGACTTCGCGAGACGTGGCCGATAGTTCCCGCGACATTGTTTATTTTGTCGATAAGTTCATGCATGCTAGCCGCAATCGCCTGTCGGTTTACGACTCCAGTGAAGGCACATTATTCCTGCTTTTCTCGGCCATTATTCTGTCTCATCCTGAAGCACCTAGGATTTTTGCGCTCGACAATGTCGATAATGCACTAAACCCAAAGCTCACACGAATGCTTGTAGAACAAATATTGCGCGTGGTTAAATTGACTGCGGAAAACGACGTAACCCTTGGTGCAAAGCAAGTTTTTCTGACAAGCCATAACCCAACTGCTCTCGATGCGTTTGACTTGTTCGACGATGATCAGAGGGTGTTTGTTGTGCGCAGAAATGAAAAAGGGCACACGACTGCAGAAAGATTAAAGCCCAACCCGAGGCAAACAAAAGAAGACTGGCAATTGGCAATGAACGGTCGCAATCTGTCTCAGGTGTGGCTTGACGGCGACATACCCGGAGCATTCGGCGATTTATGATTAGGGTTGGAGTGGTTTGCGAAGGCCCAACGGACTTTTTAGCTATCGAGGCATTCTTTAACAACGCGCTTGAGGCTGCGGGCGTAGCCTCGCAGTTTCTTCCTATTCAGCCACGGATGGACAATACGTCACCTGAAGGCGGTTGGGGAAATGTTCTCCTTTGGCTTAAGAAAAACCCTCCTGCCTCAAGGATCGTAAAGTATTTTGGAGGCGGACTATTCGGTGGTGGATTAGAATATGAGGCTTTGGACTGCCTGCTTGTCCAGCTGGATACGGATGTGTTGGAAAATGGGTCATTTCAAAGGTACGTATGCCGCGAATATGGTCTCGTAGTTTCGCCGGCCACAGCTCCAGATGCTCGTGCAAACGAGATTGTCAGAATTTTAAGGTTGGCTTGGCGCGAAACTGAAATGAATCAGGTTGACGCAAATCGCCACGTTCCGGCACCTGCTGTTGAAGCTACAGAAGCTTGGTGTTTGGCCGCATTTACTGCGCAAGCACAAAATTTCGAACTTTTATCTGGCCAAGACCTAATAGACGGTTTTATGTCAGCGCTCGAAACTACCGAAGGGCGCCACCCAAACCCGCCGTACGCGGAAGCCGATAAGAGTATCAAACGCAGAAAACGGTTTTGTCAAACTCACCGTAACAGCTCGGCACGTGTTGCCGATAACTGCGAGCAATTTGCTATGACACTAGAGTACCTTAGATCTTTTGCGTAAGTTCAGTGGTTTGATCTAGTTGCTGTTTACCATGGCTGGAGTACTGGTTGGGTTCGTGAGCGGCCACTGCGTGCACCCCATACGAATTGCGGTTTGGCCCTCTGCACCATTCCCAAACCCCCACCCAAAAACCCAACCCCCCCCTGTGACACCTGTCACTTCGAAGATTCGCCCCCCAGGTTAACCATGTCCTCAACGGTCGGCAGAAAACGCCGGCTCGAAAACTTAACCAGTACCGAGAGGACTACCCCATGGCGACTTTCACCGGATCGATTTTCAACGACACCATTACCCCCACCTACGTCTCCCCCTTCGTTCTGAAATCCATCTTCACACCCAAGCCGGGCAACGGCGATGACTACATTTACGGCAACGGCGGGAACGACTGGCTCGATGGCGGCTACGGCTTCGACCACATCGACGGCGGGTCCGGCATCGACAGCGTCACCTACACCTTCTACTCCGGCAACGTGAACGCCAACCTCTCCACCGGCGTCGTGAGCTTCCCCGGCAACAGCACCAAAACCGAGAAACTCGTCTCCATTGAGAACCTCTACATGGGCTCCGGCAACGACACCGTCACCGGCAGCGCCTACGACAACTACATCTCCACCGGCGCGGGCAACGACTACGTCTATGCGGGCTACGGCGACGACACCATCCATGGCGGCTCCGGCAACGACTGGCTCGACGGCGGCTACGGCTATGACGAGATCAACGGCGGCACCGGCACCGACACCACCTCCTACACCTTCTATTCCGGCCGCGTGAACGCCAACCTCGCCACCGGCGTCGTCAGCTTCCCCACCGGCGGCTCCGGCACGGACAAGCTCACCTCGATCGAGAACATCTACACCGGCTCCAACCACGACGTCGTCACCGGCTCCACCGCCGACAACGTCATCTCCACCGGCGCGGGCAACGACACCATCTACGGCGGCGACGGAGATGACAGCCTCTATGGCGGCTCGGATGACGACTGGATCGATGGCGGCTACGGCTTCGACTACATCAATGGCGGCTCCGGCACGGACACCACCAGCTACACCTTCTACAGCGGCGACGTGGACGCCGATCTCGAAACCGGCGTGGTGGCCTTCCCGGGCAACAGCACGGACACCGACACACTTTACTCCATCGAGCGCATCTACACCGGCATGGGCGACGACACCGTGCGCGGCAATGACGACGACAACATGATCCACACCGGCTCCGGCAATGACAAACTCATCGGCGGCTACGGTGAGGACACGCTCTACGGCAGCCATGGCAAGGACAAGCTCTATGGCGGCAACGACGACGACCACCTCTATGGGGGCGATGATAAGGACAAGCTCTACGGCGGCAAGGATGACGACTACCTGCATGGTGGCGACGCCAACGACAAACTGAAGGGCCAGAAGGGCGACGACACGCTCGATGGCGGCGCGGGCCGGGACAAATACTGGGGCGGCAAGGGCGCGGACACCTTTGTCTTCAAATATGCCGATGACAGCCGCCCGGGCGACGCCGACAAGGTCTATGGCTTCGATGGAGCCGGCCACGCCCATGGCGACGTGTTCGACCTCTCAAACATCGACGCCGACACCGACACCGCCGGCTTCCAGCACCTGGAATTCAGCCACGGCCCCGGCAATGGCAAGGTCTGGATGGAAAACGACGGCAAAAACACCGTCCTGCTCGGCAACACCGACGGCGACAAGGGCATCGAGTTCAAGGTCGTCATCAAGGACGGTGACATTGAGGCCCACGACTACTCCGCCCACGACTTCATCCTCTAACGGAGACCCCTGAACCCCACTGCGACTTCCTCCCCCCACTTGCCCCGCCGCATCCTTCACATGCGGCGGGGTCTTTTCATTGCCCGCGGGTTTCTCCATCTATGTCAGGCGGGTATTTCGCAAAAACATCACAAAGGGGCGGGCAGTGAACAAGGACGAGAAAACGCGACGCATCGCCGTGGTGGGCTTCGGCCCCCGCGGTCTTGGTGCGCTGGAGGCCCTCGCCGACTGCATGGCGGACCGCGACCTGGCTCTTGCCGTCGACATGTATGACGCAAACGCGGCCCGCGGGGCCGGGCCGAATTTCGACCCGGACGAGACCCCGCTCTGCCTGCTGAACATCCCCAACCGCGACATCAACATCCGCCCGCCGGGCTTCTCAAAACTCGGCGGCTTCACCGACTGGTCCGGACCCGACTGCGACCCCGACGCCTTCCCGCCCCGCGCCGAACTCGGCCGCTACCTCCGCGCCCGCTCCGCCGACCTGCTTGGCCGGGACAGCCCCGAAATCACCCCCGTCGCGGGCGAGGTCGAGCGCATCACCCGTGACGGCAGCCGCTGGCGCATCGAGACCGCGCAGGGCACCTCCGCCGTCTATGACGAGGTTCTGCTGACCCTGGGCCAGCCGCCTGTCTCACCCGATGACCAACTGGCCGAGTGGCGCGACCACGCCGCCCGCACCACCGCCCGCCTGGCCGGCGCCTATCCCGCAAAAACCCTGATCGGGGAGGCCGCCAACTGGACCGGCCACACCGTCGCCATCCGCGGCATCGCCCTGTCATTCTTCGACGTTCTGCGCGCGCTGACCGCTGCCCAGAACGGAAGCTTTGAGGACGGGTGCTACACGCCCTCGGGCCAGGAACCCGCCCGCATCCTGCCGTTCTCCCTCGACGGCAAACCGCCATTCCCCAAACCCGCCACGGAGGAGATCGACGCCTGGTTCGACCCGGTCGACGCCGAGACCACCGCCTTCGAAACCGCCATGGCCACCGCCTCCCAAAGCGACCCGGACACCGCCCGCCACCTCATCACCACCGCCCTGACCCCCGTGGCCAGCCGCATCCTGAAAACCCAGGGCGCGGACCCCACGGGCGTATCCGACTGGCTCGACACCGAATGGAGCGACCCGGGCAGCCAGGAAACCGGCGACACGTTTGAGACCCTGCGCCACGGTATCGCGCTGGCCGAGGGCACCGCGCCGCTCACCATCGGCTACACCCTGGGCCAGATCTGGCGCAAATGGCAGAACCAGGTCCGCGCGGGCTACAACCCGGCCACAACCCCGCCCGACACCGCCAAAATCATCGTGGGTTTCGACGAGGGCATGAAGCGCTATTCCTACGGCCCGCCGGTTTCCGCCGCCCGTGAGATGCTCGCCGTGATCGACGCGGGCCTGATCGACCTCGACTTCGCCGCCGGTCCCGACATTGACCTTACCGATGAGGGCTGGACCCTCACATCCGGGGCAGGGACGGCGGAGGTCTCGGTGATGATCGACGCCGTTCTGCCACCGCCCGATCCGGCGAGCGTCACCGCCCCCCTGATCCGCGATCTGATGGACCGCGGTATGCTCGCGACCATCGACGAGGGGCTCTCGGCCAACACCGCTGCCGATGGCGGCCTGATCGACGCGGATGGCCAGGACCAGCCTGGCCTCTGTCTGCTCGGCCGCCTGGCGCTGGGCTCCGTCATCGCCGTCGATTCGCTTCATGACTGCTTCGGCGAAGCCTCCCGCCGCTGGGCCTGCGGCGTCTGCGACCGCCTGTCCGGCTGACCCGACTCGCCACCCGGCACCACTGTCGGGCGGCCGAAAAGTAAATTTTCGGTGCAATGCTGCGCTGCAAGAGGTTAACGCACCGTGCGCTGCCTGGTTTGAACGGATATCCGCACGGCCAGCTGCCGGACCCGGTGGCCGCGGGTCGCCTTACTCGCGACCATCGAAATTAACCTTTCGGACCGTTTCCCAAAAATCCGCCTGTTGCGCGGATTTTTTTACCACCGTTCGCTCCTTGGGCTTCAGCGGCTAAAACCGGTGACAATTTCGGCCATTTTCGGCAAAACCCCGTGCAATCTGTGCCATTTGACTCACAATCTGTGCCACTTTTTGACCAATCTGTGCCACCTCGGCGTCAAACTGCGCCACTTTCGGACACAAAAAAACCGCCGGACCCTGCGGGGATCCGGCGGCTTTTGTCGTCAGGTTGGACCGGATCAGGCGCCGATCAGACCCATGCTTTCCAGCTTCAGCAGAACCTGCTGTGCGCAGTAATCCACGTCTGTGCCTTCGGTCTCAAGACGGACTTCCGGGTTCTGCGGCTCCTCGTAAGGGTCGGAGATACCGGTGAATTCCTTGATCTTGCCTTCGCGGGCCAGCTTGTAGAGACCCTTGCGGTCGCGCTTTTCGCACTCTTCCACGGAAGTCGCCACATGCACCTCAACGAAGGAGCCATACTGCTCGATCATCTCACGCACGGCCCGGCGGGTCGCGGTGTAGGGCGCGATCGGCGCACAGATCGCGATACCACCGTTTTTGGTGATCTCGGAAGCCACATAGCCGATCCGTTTGATGTTTATGTCCCTGTGTTCCTTGGAGAATCCAAGCTCGGAGGACAGGTGCTTACGAACCAGATCACCGTCCAGAAGGGTGGTCGGACGGCCGCCCATTTCCATCAGTTTCACCATCATCGCGTTAGCGATGGTGGATTTTCCGGAGCCGGACAGGCCGGTGAAGAACACGGTGAAGCCCTGCTTGTCACGGGGCGGCTTGGTCTTGCGCAGCTCGGCAACAACGTTCGGGAAGCTGAACCATTCAGGAATTTCAAGGCCTTCCTGAAGACGGCGACGCAGCTCGGTGCCGGAGATGTTCAGGACGGTCATGCCTTCCTCAACCTCATCCGCCGGCTCATACTGGGCGCGCTCCTGGACGTAGACCATGTGTTTGAAGTCGACCATTTCACAGCCGATTTCGTCCTGGTACTTCTTGAACAGCTCCTGCGCGTCGTAGGGACCATAGAAGTCCTCACCGGCGGAGTTTTTGCCCGGTCCGGCGTGGTCGCGGCCAACGATCATGTGCGTACAGCCATGATTTCGCCGGATAATTCCGTGCCAGACGGCCTCACGCGGACCGGCCATGCGCATGGCCAGGTTCAGCAGGGACATCTCGGTGGTGGCTGCCGGATACTGGTCCAGAACCGCCTCATAGCAGCGTACTCGCGTGAAGTGGTCGATGTCGCCCGGCTTGGTCAGGCCGACGACCGGATGGATCAGAAGGTTGGCCTGCGCCTCACGTGCGGCCCGGAAGGTCAGTTCCTGGTGGGCGCGGTGCAGCGGGTTACGTGTCTGGAATGCAACGATTTTCCGCCAGCCAAGCTTGCGGAAGAACGCGCGCAGCTCGTTCGGCGTGTTGCGGCGTGCGCGGAAATCGTAATGGACCGGCTGCTGGATGCCGGTGACCGGACCGCCAAGATAGATCTTGCCGGCGGTGTTGTGCAGGTAGTTCACGGCCGGGTGGGCCACGTCATCCGCACCAAAGACCTTTTCGGCCTCATTGGACTTGTTCGGCTCCCAGCTGTCGGTCACCGACATCATCGCCAGGATCACACCTTCGGGGTCGCGCAGCGCGATGTCCTGACCCGGCTCAATTTTGGAGGCAAACTCCTCGCTCACGTCCAGCGTGATCGGCATCGGCCACAGCGTACCGTCGGCCAGGCGCATGTTCTCGACAACGCTCTCATAGTCGTCCTTGCCGAGGAAACCTTTCAGCGGGTTGAACCCGCCATTCATCAGCAGCTCCAGGTCACAAACCTGCCGCGCCGTAAGATCCCAGGACGGAAGCTGCGCAGCCTCAACCTTCAGCTTTTCCGCGCTGTCGTAAGAAACAAACAGTTCGGGAATTGGAACGAGATTTGGGGCAGTCATTTACGGGAACCTTTACCACTGATTCGGAACTGCGTGGGTGTTAGCAGGCACCGGCCAATCGGTCAAAGCACTCGTGCAGGTATCATGGTTAAGCGAACGTTAATCCGATGATGCAGTGCAACAATGTCGCACTTTTGGCCGTTTCCCCTCAATTTAGTCCAAATTTGACAGTAATTTGAAGGCATGACGCACTCTGAGGAAGGCGGTGAAGAAACACAGACCCGCGAAGACATGGGCCATTGGGGCGAAGGCGGAGGAGAAGAGGCAGAGCAGGACGAAGAACGCGATGGTCTCGAACCCCTCGAGCAGTCCACCGGAATAGTAAAGGTTTTTGATACCCTGCGCACTGGTCGAAAGCCCGCGTTTTTCAGCGATGATGGCGAAGCCCAGAAATGATGAGCCGTTCACGTAAAAGGACAGCAGCAGCACCGCACCAGCCCCCCCGTTGACGGCCGGATCAAGCAATACAAACCCCAACGGTATGGCCCCGTAGAAGAAGAAGTCGGCGGTGATGTCCAGATATCCGCCGAAATCCGTGGTCTCCGTCGCCCGTGCAATGGCGCCGTCGAGACCGTCAGCCAGGCGGGACAGCAACAGCGGTATCAGCGCGGCCTCGGGACCGCCGAACGCAATCATGGCCGCAGCGCACAGACCCAGCACAAGGCCCGTCAGGGTGACCGTATTCGCGGTCATGCCCATTGCCGCCATCCGCCGGCCCATGCGGTTCAGGGGCGGGTCAATATGCGTTCTGATTTCGGCGTCGAACATGCCTTTGGCCTTTTCTGCTGCATGTTGCCCTTCGACCATATGCGGGCAATTGTTACAGCCCAGTAACAGAAATACTGGCGGGGCGTGGTTACAATTAGCTGAACGGGGGTAACTGGACAAACGCGGTCATGTTCTCAATGGTGATGGAAAAGACAGGCGGGGCTTCCATGCAGGATATTTCAGAGAAACTCGATCAGGAGGTTCTGGCGCGCCGTGACGATCTGATTGCGCTGACCCAGGATCTGATCCGAATTCCCACGCTCAATCCGCCGGGAGAGTGTTACCGCGACATATGTGAGTTTCTCGCGGCCCGCCTGAAGCCGCAGGGGTTTGAGGTGCAACTGATACGCGCCCATGACACGCCGGGCGATAGCGACCGTTATCCGCGCTGGAACCTCGTAGCCCGCCGGGAGGGCACGCGGCCGGGTTCCTGCGTGCACTTCAACGGTCATACGGATGTGGTGGAGGTCGGGCAGGGCTGGACAACCGATCCCTTCGGCGGTGAGTTGAAAGACGGGCTGATTTATGGACGCGGGGCCTGTGACATGAAGGGTGGCATTGCGGCCGCGATTGTGGCCGTTGAGGCGTTTATGGCCAAATGTCCTGATTTTGCGGGGTCGATTGAGATTTCAGCCACGGCGGATGAGGAAACCGGGGGCTATGGCGGTGTCGCCTATCTGGCGGAACAGGGCTACTTCAACCCCGATCGGGTGCAGCACGTCATCATTCCGGAGCCTCTTAACAAGGACCGGATCTGTCTGGGGCACCGGGGCGTGTGGTGGGCGGAACTGGAGACCTATGGGCGGATCGCGCATGGCTCGATGCCATTCCTGGGCGACTGCGCCGTGCGGCATATGGGGGCGGTGATGCGGGAGATGGAGGATGTGCTCTATCCTGCGCTGGCCGCGCGCAAGACCGCGATGCCCGTTGTGCCGGACGGGGCGCGGTCCTCGACACTGAACATCAACTCCATCCACGGCGGACAGGATGAGCGGCCCGCGGATTTCGACGGTTGGCCCTCGGCGGTGGTGCCGGACAGTTGCCGGATGATCATCGACCGGCGTTTTCTGGCGGAGGAAAGCCTTGAGGAGGTGCGTGACGAGTTCCGTCAGGTCGTCGACCGGGCGCGGGAAAGGGGGCCGGATTTCAAATACCGCCTGAGCGACATGCATGACGTTCTGCCCTCCATGACGGACCGGGACGCGCCGGTGGTGCAGGCCCTGTCCGGGGCGATGGCCGCGAAGTTTGGCAAAGACCCGGAATTCGTGGTCTCGCCCGGAACCTATGACCAGAAACATATCGACCGGATCGGGCGGCTGAAGAATTGTGTGGCCTACGGTCCAGGAATACTGGACCTTGCGCACCAACCGGATGAATATGTGGGTGTAAATGACATGCTGGACTCGGCAATCGTGATGGCTACCGCCCTTGCGGGACTGCTTGGAGTAACGGCGGACGGGGAGGCGGGATAACCGCCGGGGACACAGGAGAGGTCGCAATGAAATCAACCCAACTGGTGCTTGCTGGTGGACTGCTGCTGTTTGCGGGAGCGGCCCATGCGCAGCAGACGGATCTGGTTCTGGGGATGCAGCTTGAGCCTCCCCATCTCGACCCGACCTCGGCTGCCGCGGCGGCGATTGACGAGGTGACTTACGCCAATGTCTTCGAGGGGCTGACGCGTTTTGCCTCGGACGGCTCGGTTTTGCCTGGGCTTGCCGAAAGCTGGGAAATCGCGCCGGACGGGCTGTCCTGGGTGTTCAATCTCCGCCAGGGCGTGACGTTCCACGACGGAGCACCTTTTACAGCGGAGGACGTGGCGTTTTCGCTGGAACGGGCGATTGCCGAGGATTCCACCAATGCCCAGAAACAGCTCTTTGACGGTATCAATTCGGTCAATGTGATTGATGATGTGACAGTCGAGATTGGACTGGACGTTCCCAAGGGTGCGCTTCTCTCCAACCTGGCCTGGGGGGATGCGGTAATCGTGTCGCCGGGCAGTGCGGAGACCAACACAACCGAGCCGGTTGGCACCGGACCGTTCCGGTTCTCGAACTGGGTGCAGGGCGACAGCGTGGAACTGGTCCGCAACCCGGACTACTGGGGTGAGCCCGCGAAGCTGGAACAGGTGACGTTCAAGTTTATTTCCGATCCCACCGCTGCCTTTGCCGCCCTGATGGCGGGTGATGTGGATGCGTTTCCGGTGTTCCCTGCGCCGGAGAACCTGGCGCAGTTTGAGGCTGACCCGCGGTTTAATGTGATCGTGGGCTCGACCGAGGGTGAGACAATTCTGTCGACCAATAATGGCCGTGAGCCGTTCGACAATATTCTGGTGCGTGAGGCGATTGCCCATGCCATCGACCGGCAGGCGATCATTGACGGGGCGATGTTTGGCTACGGGACGCCGATTGGCTCACATTTTGCGCCGCATCACCCGGCCTATGTCGATCTGACGGGGATGTCGGAATATGACCCCGAGCTTGCGCGGTCGCTGCTGGAGGAAGCCGGGTATCCCGACGGGTTTGAGACGACCCTGACGCTGCCGCCGCCGTCCTATGCCCGGCGTGGCGGTGAGATTATCGCGTCGCAGCTGCGCGAGGTCGGCATTGATGCGGAGATCATCAATGTCGAATGGGCGCAGTGGCTGGAGCAGGTGTTCAAGGCGAAGGACTATGGCCTGAGCATTGTCAGCCATACGGAGCCGATGGATATCGGGATCTACGCCCGTGACGACTATTATTTCGACTACCGCGATCCGGTGATGGCGGCCCTGATGCACGAGTTGGACGCCACGGCGGATACGGAGGACCGGGCCTCCCTGCTTGAGGCGGCGCAGACCCGCATCGCGGAGAACTACGTGAACGGGTATCTGTTCCAGCTCGCGAAGACCGGTGTGGCCGATGCCAAAATCCGGGGCCTGTGGGAAAACTCGCCCACACAGGCAAATGATGTGACTGCGGTTTACTGGGAGGAATAGGCGCGATACGCCTTCGTTCAGTTCGACGTACAACCACTGAAGACAGGAACAGGCTGAATTCATGCTGCATTTCGCACTGGCCCGCCTCACCTCCCTGGGGCTGAGCCTTGTTGTGGCCAGTGTCGTGATCTTCTTCGCGCTGGAGGTCGTGCCGGGTGATCCGGCGGCCTACATGCTGGGGATGAACGCGAGCCCGGAGACGGTGGCGGCGCTGCGAACGGAACTGGGGCTCGATGCGGGGCCGGTGGAGCGGTATTTCACCTGGGCGACGGGGCTTCTGACCGGGGATTTTGGGATATCCTACACCTACCGCACGCCGGTGGCGGAGATGATCGGAGAGCGGATCAAGGTGTCTCTGCCACTTGCGCTCTATGCGCTGGCGCTGTCGACGCTGATCGCGTTTCCCGTGGGTATCTGGGCCGCGACGCACCGGGGCAAAGCGCAGGACATGGGTGTGATGGCGGCGACGCAGCTTGGCATTGCGGTGCCGAATTTCTGGTTTGCGATGCTGTTGGTGCTGGTCTTCGCGATTGGTCTGCGCTGGTTTTCAGCCGGTGGGTTTCCGGGCTGGGATGCCGGGTTTTTTGAGGGCATGAAGGCGCTGACGCTGCCGGCCATTGCGCTGGCCCTGCCGCAGGCGTCGATCCTGGCGCGGGTGATGCGTTCGGCGCTGCTCGACACGATGGGCGAGGATTTTATCCGGACGGCGCGGGCCAAGGGGCTGAGCCGGCGGCAGGCGCTGTGGCGTCATGCGCTGCGCAATGCGCTTATTCCGGTTTTGACCATCATCGGGCTGCAGTTTTCTTTTTTGCTGGCGGGTGCGATCATCATTGAGAACGTGTTTTTCCTGCCGGGGCTTGGACGGCTGGTGTTTCAGGCGATCAGCCAGCGGGACCTGATTGTGGTTGAGAGTGTCGTGATGCTGCTGGTCGTGGCGGTGATTGTGGTCACGTTCTGCGTGGATCTGGCCTATGCGGCCGTGGATCCGCGACTGCGGAGGCGGGGCTGATGCGGACACTGCTGACCGGGGCGGTGATTGCCGGGGTGTTCGTGCTGGGCGCCATTGTGTCGTTTTTCTGGACGCCCCACGACGTTGAGGCGATCAATATCGCCGCGAAACTGCTGACGCCGGGGGACGGGTACTGGTTCGGGACGGATCATTTCGGGCGCGACATCTTCTCGATGATCCTGGTTGGTGCGAGGGTATCAATTGCGGTGGCGATTGTGGCGGTTGGCATTGGGATGGGCATTGGCATTCCGCTTGGGCTGACGGCGGCGGCGCGCAAGGGGTCGCTGCTCGATGAGGTGATCATGCGGGGTAATGACCTGATCTTTGCGTTTCCCGCACTGCTGATCGCGATCATGATTACGGCGGTGTTTGGGCCCTCGGCGGTCAATGCGATCATTGCCATCGGGATTTTCAACATACCTGTTTTTGCGCGGCTGGTCCGCGGGGCGGCGCTGGGCCTTTGGACGCGCGATTTCATTCTCTCGGCCCGTGTGTCGGGCAAGGGCGCGGTGCGGATTTCGCTCGAGCATATTCTGCCCAACCTGATGAGCCTTCTGATCGTGCAGGGGACGATCCAGTTTTCGCTGGGCATTTTGGCGGAGGCGGGTCTGTCCTATGTGGGGCTTGGCGTGCAGCCGCCAACGCCGTCCTGGGGGCGGATGCTGGCGGAGAGTCAGACGATGATTTCATTTGCACCGCACCTAGCGCTGTTTCCGGGGCTGGCGATTGTGCTGACAGTGCTGGGGCTGAACCTGATGGGGGACGGATTGCGGGACATGCTTGATCCGCGCATTCGCAGGGTGCGCGCATGAGCCTGCTGCGTATTCGTGATCTCGACGTGTCGATCCATGGGAAACCGGTTCTGGACCGGGTGTCGCTCGAACTGGCGCCGGGGCATGTGCTGGGGATCATTGGTGAAAGTGGTTCGGGCAAGTCCATGACGGCTCTGTCGATCATGGATCTGCTGCCGGATGGATCGGGGATGAGCGGGTCGATTGAACTCGACGGTAACGACCTGACCGGGCTGAGCGAGCGGCAGATGTGTGACATTCGCGGTCGCGACATTGGCATGATCTTTCAGGAGCCGATGACCGCGCTCAATCCGTTGCGTACCATTGGCGATCAGGTGGCCGAGACGGTGCGCATTCATGGCGGGGCCGGGCGCGGTGAGGCGGCGCGAATTGCGGGTGATATGCTGGAGCGGGTCGGTCTGCCCCGCGAAAAGTTCCCGCCCACACGCTATCCGCATGAGCTTTCCGGCGGGCAGCGGCAGCGGGTGGTGATTGCCATGGCCATCGCCCTGCAGCCCCGGTTGCTGATTGCCGATGAGCCGACCACCGCGCTCGATGTGACAACGCAGGCGGGGATTTTGCGTCTGCTGCGCCGTCTGGTGCTTGAGGATGGCATGGGGCTGATCCTGATTACGCATGATTTGGCAGTGGTGTCGGGGAATGCCGATCACCTGGCGATCATGCGACAGGGCCAGGTGGTGGAGGCCGGGCCCTCCGACAAGGTCATGCGCGCGCTGCGCCACCCGTATACCCGCGCGCTGTTTGAGGCGTCGTCGCATCAGCCGGACAGAACCGCCGGGCATGTCGGCACGCCGCTGTTGGAAGCGCGCAACATGGTGCGGGACTACGTCACGCCGCGAAAGGGTCTGTTCGGGGCGCATGGCACGTTTCGGGCGGTGCGCGACGTGAGTTTTTCGATTTCGCATGGCGAGAGCCTGGGGCTTGTGGGCGAGTCCGGCTGTGGCAAATCGACCCTGACGCGGGCCATTCTGGGGCTTGAGCCGCTGCAGGGCGGGAGCGTCCATGTGGACGGGCATCCGGTTGAGGCGGGTCAGAAGATGCCGAAGGATCTGCGCGCCAAGATGCAGGTGGTGTTCCAGGATCCTTATGGCAGTTTCAATCCCAGGCACCGCGTCGGGCGGCTTGTGACGGAGCCGTTTCACCTGCTGGACAATCCGCCCAAAGGAGCGGAAAGGAAGGCGGCAATTGATACGGCGCTGACCGATGTGGGGCTGCATCCCGATGACGCCGACCGGTACATCCATGAGTTTTCCGGCGGGCAGAGGCAGCGCATCGCCATTGCCCGTGCGCTGATCATCAGGCCGCAGCTGATTATTCTCGATGAGGCCGTATCGGCGCTCGACGTGTCCATCCGCGCCCAGATCCTTGACCTGCTGGCGGATTTGTCCGGCCGCTACGGGCTGTCCTATCTGTTTATCACGCATGACCTGACGGTGGTGCAGGCCATTACCGACCGGGTGATGGTCATGCAGGCCGGTGAGATCGTGGAGACGGGACGGACGGAAGAGGTCTTCGCCAATCCGCAACACGAATACACCCGCACGCTCCTGGCGGCGGCACCGGTACTGGAGATGTCTGCATGAAAAGGTTTCACAGGCGGCAGTGTTTTATCGGCGGTCATTGGGTTCCGGCGCGGGATGGCGCGGTCATGGATGCGGTCGATCCCTCCACCGGCGAGGTCTTTTCCTCGATCAGCCTCGGCAGTCCGGTTGAGATTGATGCCGCGGTGCAGGCGGCGCGGGAGGCCGCGGAGGGTGTCTGGGGGGCGACCACGGCTGTTGAGCGCGGGCGTGTTTTGACGCGCATTGGGCAACTGGTGCTGGAGCATGTGGATGAACTGGCCGACCTGGAGGCGCGGGATGTGGGCAAACCCCTGACCCAGGCCCGGGCCGATGCGGTGGCTCTTGCGCGGTATATGGAGTTTTTCGGCGGGGCGGCGGACAAGCTGATGGGGGAGACCATTCCCTTCTTGGCCGGGTACACGGTTTATACCCTGCGCGAACCGCATGGGGTGACCGGACATATCGTTCCGTGGAATTACCCAATGCAGATCATCGGACGCTCGGTCGGGGCGGCATTGGCGGCGGGAAATGCCGCAGTGCTCAAACCGGCGGAAGAGGCGTGCCTGACCGCTCTGGCCTTCGCGGAACTGGCCGAGGAGGCCGGGCTGCCCGCCGGGGCGCTGAATGTGGTTCCGGGCCTGGGGCAGGGCGCGGGTGCGGCTCTGGCCGGGCATGGGGGCGTGGATCACCTCTCATTCACCGGATCGGTTGCGACAGGCAGTTCGGTGCAGGCGGCGGCCTCGGCTGCCGTGGTTCCGGTGACGCTTGAACTGGGCGGCAAGTCGCCGGAACTGGTGTTTGATGACGCGGATCTCGACCGGGCGTTGCCGTTTCTGGTGGGGCCTGGCATCCAGAATGCGGGCCAGACCTGTTCGGCGGCGTCGCGAATTCTGGTGCAGCAGGGCGTCTATGAGGAAGTCGTGGCGCGGATGGGCGCGCGGTATGACGCGTTTCGGGCCGGTCCCGCGCTGGATGATCTCGATCTTGGGCCGCTTATCTCGGCACGCCAGAAAACCATTGTGGACGGTTTTCTGGATCAGGCGGATGGTCTGCGGATCGCCGGGCGTGGCCGGATCGTGGATCATGCCCCGGAAGGTGGCAGTTACGTGCCTCCGGTTCTGTTTGCGGATGTGCCGCCGGATCACGTGCTGGCACGGGAGGAGATTTTTGGCCCCGTTCAGGTCGTCATCCCGTTTGAGGATGAGGCCGACGCGGTGCGGATCGCAAACTCGACCGGGTATGGACTGGTCGCCGCGGTCTGGACCGGGGACGGGTCGCGTGCAATGCGGCTTGCCAAACGGTTGCGGGCCGGTCAGGTTTTCATAAACAACTATGGAGCGGCAGGCGGAGTGGAACTGCCGTTCGGGGGAGTGGGGTTGTCAGGTCACGGGCGCGAGAAGGGGTTTGAGTCCCTTTATGGCTTTACCCGCCTGAAAACCGTTGCAACACATCACGGAGAGTAACATGCGGCTGGAAGGTAAAACGGCACTGATCACCGGCGGAGCGTCCGGATTTGGCTACGGCATCGCCTCGAAGTTCATGGATGAGGGCGCGCGGGTTCTGATCGCGGACATCAATGGCGAGGCGGTGGAGAAGGCGGCCTCGGAACTGGGCTGTTTCCATGTTCGCGGCGATGTGGCGGACGTGCAGGGGGTGGCCGATATCGCCGTATCGGCGGCGGCACAGCTTGGAAACCTCGATATTCTCGTGAACAACGCAGGCGTGACGCATATGCCCGCGCCGCTGGAAAACATCAGTGAGGACGAGTTTGACCGGGTGATGCGGGTCAATGTGAAATCGGTCTATCTGATGTCACGACGGTTCGTGCCCGGCATGAAGTCGCGCGGGTCGGGCACAATCCTGAACATTGCCTCAACGGCCGGGATCAGTCCGCGGCCGAACCTGTCCTGGTACAATGCCTCCAAGGGCTGGATGGTGATTGCGACCAAGACGATGGCGGTTGAGCTTGCGCCCTATAACGTGCGGGTAAACGCGCTTTGCCCGGTGGCGGGCGAGACGCCGTTGCTGGCGTCGTTCCTCGGCGGGGATACGCCGGAGAACCGGGAGAAGTTTCTGTCGAAAATCCCGTTGGGCCGTTTTTCGACGCCGCAGGATCTGGGGAACGCGGCCGCGTGGATCTGCTCGAATGAGGCGGACATGCTCACGGGTGTTGCGATGGAGATTGACGGCGGCCGGTGCGTTTGATGCGGCCCGGTCCACGCAACCTGATCACGGATGTAGAGGGTCTTCTCGTTGGCAATGCCTCCGATGACAGGCTGAAATCCGGTGTGACGGTCGTGACGGCGGCGGAGCCGTTTACGGCGGCCGTGGATGTGCGCGGTGGTGCGCCTGGCACGCGGGAAACGGATCTGCTGGAGCCGGGAAAGCTGGTGTCACAGGTCGATGCGCTGGTTTTGTCGGGCGGGTCGTCCTTTGGGCTGGACGCGGCCTCCGGGGTCTCGGACGGGTTGCGTGCGCAGGGGCGGGGTTTTCCGGCGGGACCGGCGCGGGTGCCGATTGTGCCGGCTGCGATCCTGTTTGATCTGGCCAATGGCGGGGCGAAGGACTGGGACGAAAACCCGTACCGGGGGCTCGGGCGGACCGCTCTAAGTGCTGCGGGTGTTGATTTTGCGCTGGGCACGGAAGGGGCCGGGACGGGGGCGAACACCGCGACTTTGAAGGGCGGTCTTGGGTCGGCGTCATTGGTTCTGGACAATGGCGCGACCGTGGGCGCCGTGGTGGCCGTGAATGCGATAGGCATGGCGACGGTGCCTGGGGGGCGGAATTTCCTCGCGGGGATGCTGGAACTGGATGGTGAATTTGGCGGGCTCGGAGCCGGGACCGGGCCGCTGGAGCCGTTTTCGCCGGATTACATCAAGCGCGGTCCGGCGAAGCCACTGGAGAACACCACGATTGCGGTGGTGGCGACCGATCTGGCGCTGGACAAGGCCGCGGCGAAACGGATGGCGGCGATTGCCCATGACGGGATGGCACGGGCGCTTTATCCGGCGCATACCCGGTTTGACGGGGATCTGGTTTTTACGGCCTCGACCGGCAAACGCGAGATGGAATCGGATCGGGACGCGCTGGGCATGATGGTGGAGCAGGCGGCGGCGAACTGCCTCGCGCGTGCCATTGCGCGGGCGGTTTTCTCGGCCAGGCCCCGTCCAGGTGACAATTTGCCGTGCTGGAGCGGTTTGCCCGGGGCAGTCTGAGGCCACAAGCCCGGGAAATTATGGCCGTGAGGTCAGGGCCGGGAGAATATTTAGAAAATTTTCATCTAATGGTTGCAACTGTCAAATTAACCATTTTGGTTAGGCCTTACCGTCAGCAGATTTGGGGACTATAAAGCCGGCGGAACAGGCAGTATTGGCGCATAACGATAATCCAGGCAGGATTCGAAGGACAGACAGACAATGATGGGTTTTCTGGGCGGGATGTTCTCGTCGGACATGGCGATCGACCTGGGCACGGCGAACACGCTGATTTACGTGAAAGGCAAGGGGGTTGTGCTGAACGAGCCCTCCGTTGTCGCATACCACAACAAGGAAGGCCGGAAGCGGGTCCTGGCGGTTGGTGAGGATGCGAAACTCATGCTCGGCCGTACCCCCGAATCCATTCAGGCGATCCGGCCGATGCGGGACGGTGTCATCGCGGATTTCGACGTTGCCGAGGAGATGATAAAACATTTCATCCGCAAGGTTCACAAACGCGGAAACTGGGCCAAGCCGAAGATCATCGTCTGCGTGCCTCATGGTGCGACGCCGGTTGAACGCCGCGCAATCCGCGAGAGCGTGATGGCCGCAGGCGCGCGCAAGGCCGGTCTGATCTCCGAGCCGATTGCGGCGGCTATTGGTGCTGGTATGCCGATTGCCGACCCCACCGGTAACATGGTCGTCGATATCGGTGGCGGCACCACCGAGGTTGCCGTTATGTCCCTCGGTGACGTGGTGTATGCCCGCTCCGTCCGTGTGGGCGGCGACCGGATGGATGAGGCCATCATCGGCTATCTGCGCCGGCAGCATAACCTGCTGGTTGGTGACGCCACGGCGGAACGGATCAAAACCTCGATTGGTACGGCGCGCATCCCCGACGACAACCGGGGCGAGCGGATGCAGGTTCGTGGACGCGACCTGCTGAATGGTGTACCTAAAGAGATGGAAATCAACCAGGCGCAGATCGCGGAGGCGCTGTCCGAAACCGTGCAGACCATCGTTGAGGCGGTGATGACGGCCCTGGAGCAGACCCCGCCGGATCTGGCCGCGGATATCGTTGACCGGGGCGTGATGCTGACGGGTGGTGGATCGCTTCTTGGAGATCTCGACCTTGCCCTGCGGGAACAGACCGGTCTCGCGATTACCGTTGCGGAAGATCCGTTGAACTGCGTCGCGGTCGGGACGGGCAAGTCGCTGGAATTCGAGAACCAGCTTGCCCATGTTCTGGATTTCGGAAACTGATACGATCCGCTGGCGCCCGGTCCCGGCAGGATCAGGGCGTATTGCACGGAACTGACCGTTTGATACGCTCCCGCCGGAACGGGTAGACAGCCTGCACCTGGAGGCAGCGAAACAGCTTGGCGCATTACGGGGAACGCACGCAGCCCGACTATATCCGCAGCGTCCGACGGATCGCTGTTGGCATTGTCGTGTTCGTGCTCATCGCCCTGTTTCTGCTGTGGCGGATCGACAATGTGCGGGTTGAACGCCTTCGCGTGGCCCTGGTCGACCGCTTTGTTCCAAGCTTTGAATGGACGCTGAAGCCGCTGGCTGCGGCCGGTCGGATGATCGGGGATTTTCAGGCCTACAATCGCGTGTACGAGCAGAACAATGAACTGCGCCGTGAACTTCAGCGCATGCAGGCCTGGCGGGAGGTCGCGCTCCAGCTGGAGCAGAAGAACGCCAAACTGCTGGCGATCAACAATGTGCGCCTCAATCCTGGTCTGACCTACGTGACCGGCGAGATCGTGTCCGATCCGGGAAGTCCGTTCAGCCGTTCGGCAATGGTCAATGTGGGAACGGTGGATGGCGTTGAGGATGGCGCGGCCGCGATGGATGGCCTGGGTCTTGTGGGTCGTATCGCAGGTGTGGCTTCGCGCTCCTCACGGATCATTTTCCTGACGGATACCTCCAGTCGGGTTCCTGTGATTGTTCTGCCTTCCGGTCAGCGGGCGGTCGCCTCCGGGGATAATTCCTCTGCGCCGGTGCTTGAGTTTTTGGAGCAGTCCGATGCCGTCAGCGTCGGGGACAGGGTCGTCACGTCCGGGGCCGGAGGGCTTTACCCGCCGGATATTCTGCTTGGCCGGGTGGTGGATGACGGGCATGGCCGCCACCGCGTGCGTCCAGCGGCGGACTACGGTCGGCTGGATTTCGTTCGCGTCGTTCGCTCGCGTCCCGCCACGGCGATTGAGGGGCCGGGCGGTCTGATCGGACCGCTGCGGCCTGAGAGCGTCGGCAGTCTCGCCTCGGACACGGGCGCGGAGGAGCGGCAGTGATGGAGACCTCACGTGGCCGGCCCTGGTTTCGTATGGTGGTTTTCCCGCTCTTTGCCATCGTTGCGATTTACACGCCGATGATCCCGGTCGCTCCAGGCGGCATCCAGATCACGCCGGATGCGTTCTACTGCCTCGCGATGGCGTGGATCATCCGTGACCCCGATGCGGCGCCGTTCTGGGTGATTGTGGCCCTGGCGCTGGTGGCGGATGTTCTGATGTTCCGCCCGCCGGGGTTGATGGCGCTGGGAATGCTGATTGTCACTGACATGGTGCGGCACCGGCGCGCGGCCGTTCGTGGACTGGGTTTTTTCTCGGAGTGGCTGGTGGTCTCGGTTCTCTACTGCGCGATGCTTGCGGGAACCCAGGCGGTTCTGAAACTGGTTTTCGTGGATGTGCCTGAGATTGGTCTTTCCATGGAGTTGGCCTTCCGCACCATGCTTCTCTACCCGGTGATTGCCGCGGCGGTGGCACTTGGGCTTAGAATGTCGAAATCGGAAAAAGGGGAACGGTCCCTGAGCGGCGTTTCCGGGAGGGCCTGGTGATGTCGGGAAATGACAGGGATTTGCCACCGCCGATCACGCGCCGCGCATTGATGCTCGGTGGTTTGCAGCTTGGAGTGATTGGCGCGCTGGGCTGGCGGATGCGCGATCTGCAGATCAAGCAGAACGAGCATTTCCACTTTTTGGCCGAGGAAAACCGCATCAACATGCGCCTTCTGCCGCCGGCGCGCGGGCTGATCCATGACCGTCACGGGCGTCTGTTAGCCGGCAACCGGCAGAACTACCGCATCGTTATGGTGCGTGAGCAAGCGTCGGATCCGGAACTGATCCTCGATCGTCTGGCCAAAATCATCGACCTGCCGCCAGAGGACCGGGACCGGGTGCTGCGGGAAATGCAGGCGCGCAGCGCCTTTGTCCCGGTGGTGGTGCAGGAACATCTGACCTGGGAGGATGTGGCGCGGGTCTCCGCCAATGCACCGGTTTTGCCGGGTGTGATCCCCGAGGTCGGCCTGAGCCGGTTCTACCCTGAAGGCTGGAACACCGCGCATGTGGTTGGCTATGTCGGCCCGGTGTCGGAGCGGGATCTGGAGAAGCTGGAGGATCCTGATCCCCTGTTGCAGATCCCCCGCTTCCAGATTGGAAAAACCGGCGCGGAACAGCGCCTGGAAACCGACCTGCGGGGTCAGGCCGGAAACCAGCGGATTGAGGTGAGTGCCGCCGGGCGTGTCATGCGCGAGATCGACCGCGTTGAGGGCACGGCGGGCAATGATTTGGTGCTGACGCTGGACCAGGGGGTGCAGGATTTCGCCATGCAGCGGATGCAGGGCGAGAGTGCGGCTGTGTCCGTGATCGACGTGACGAACGGCGACATCATCGCGCTGGCCTCCTCGCCGGGCTTTGATCCCAACAGTTTTGTGTTCGGTATTTCCTCGCCGGAATGGAACGCGCTCCTGAACGATGAATACCGGCCGCTCTCCAACAAAACGGTATCCGGGGCTTATCCTCCGGGCTCGACGTTCAAGATGGTGGTGGCGCTAGCTGCTCTGGAGGCCGGTGTCGCCAATCCGGGTGAGACCGTCTACTGCCCCGGCTTCAGTCAGCTGGGGCGCAGGCGGTTCCACTGCTGGAAACGCGGTGGTCACGGCTCGGTCGATCTGCGCAACAGTCTCGCGCATTCCTGTGACGTTTATTACTACGAGATGGCCCGGCGGGTTGGTGCGGACCGTATTTCCGCAATGGCGCACAGGCTGGGGCTTGGCGTGCGCCATGATCTGCCGATGCCTGCGGTGACCGAAGGTCTTATGCCCGACCGCGCCTGGAAGAAGGAACGCCGGGGCGAGGCCTGGACGGTTGGGGACAGCTTCAACTACGGCATTGGCCAGGGCTTTACCCTCGCATCGCCGCTGCAGCTGTCCGTAATGACCGCGCGTATTGCCACCGGTCTGTCGGTGACGCCGCGGCTCGTGCACACGATGGGCGGTGTCGAGCAGCCCGTGCATCCGATGGAGCCGCTGGGGATCAGTGCCCGAAGTCTGAACTCCGTGCGTGACGGGATGTATACTGTCTCCAATGTTCCAGGTGGCACGGCCTATCGTTCGCGTATCGACGTCGAGACGATGGAGATGGCTGGCAAGACCGGCACCAGCCAGGTCCGCAACATCACGGCGGCGGAACGTGCCGCGGGTGTGACGCGCAATGAGCAGTTGCCCTGGAACCGGCGGGACCACGCCCTGTTTGTGGCGTTTGCACCCTATGACCGGCCGAAATATGCGATTGCGCAGGTGGTTGAGCATGGCGGCGGCGGGTCGACCGCGGCCGCACCGGTGGCACGGGATATTCTGTTGCGGGCGCTCTACGGAGAGTTGCCGCCAATGGAGGCCTATCCGTCCGAACAGCGGTCCTCGATTGAGGAACGCTGGATCGAGCTGGGTTTCATGGAGCCGGAGCCGGTGGAGGCCGATCCGGCATGAGCATGATGTCGGACACGCGGCGCAGCGGGCCATCGGGGCTGGGCAAGATTTTTGCCCTGAACTGGCCGCTGATCGTGCTGATCACCGCGATTGCCTGCGCCGGGTTTACCATGCTGTTTTCCGTGGCGGGTGGCGCGCTGGATCCCTGGGCGCGGGCGCAGATGATCCGGTTTGCGGTTGGCATGATCGCCATGGTGATCATTGCGATGATCCCGATCCGGTTCTGGCTCTATATGGCGCCGGTGGCCTATCTCTTTGCGATGGGGCTGCTTGTCCTTGTGGAAGTCATGGGCCATGTGGGCATGGGCGCGCAGCGCTGGATCGACCTTGGGTTTATTCTGCTCCAGCCCTCGGAGGTGATGAAAATCGCGCTCGTGATGGTTTTGGCCGCCTATTACAACTGGCTGGATGTGGACAAGGTGTCCCATATTTTCTGGGTGATCCTGCCGCTCATACTTATTCTTCTCCCGGTCGGACTGGTTTTGAAACAGCCCGACCTTGGTACGGCGCTGCTGCTCGTGATGGGCGGCGGGGCGGTGATGTTTCTGGCGGGGGTCAGCCTGTGGTATTTTGGCACCGCGCTGGCCGCGGCCGTTGCGCTGGTGACAGCGGTTCTCAAGTCACAGGGGACGGACTGGCAACTTCTGAAGGACTACCAGTATCGCCGGATTTTCACCTTTCTCGACCCGTCCGCTGATCCGCTGGGGGCCGGTTATCACATCACCCAGGCCAAGATCGCCATGGGCTCCGGCGGTCTCTCGGGACGTGGCTACATGCAGGGCACGCAGAGCCGTCTGAACTTCCTGCCGGAGAAGCATACGGACTTTATCTTCACGACCCTGGCGGAGGAATTTGGTTTTGTTGGGTCCACGGCCCTGCTGGGGCTTTACACGCTTGTAATCGTGTTCTGCATCTTTTCGGCCATATCGAACCGCAACCGGTTCGGGGCGCTGCTCACGGGCGGGATTGCGGTGACGTTTTTCCTTTTCTTCGCGGTCAATATGGGCATGGTCATGGGCCTGATGCCGGTGGTGGGTGTGCCGCTTCCGCTGGTCTCCTACGGGGGGTCCGCGATGCTGGTTCTGCTTGCGGCATTCGGACTTGTGCAGAGCGCCCATGTCCATCGGCCGAGAATAAGGGACTGACATGACCACGACCGTACTGATGTGTCTGTCTCCGTCGGAAACGGCGGATTACAGTGATCTTATTGCGCCCGCCTGCCGCGAGGTTGGCGTCGAGGCCCGCGCCGTCACGGTGCCGGATAATCCTGAAGATGTGGAGTTTGTGGTCGCAAGCCCGGCCGGAGAACTGCCGGATTTTTCGGCGCTGCCGAACCTGAAGGCGGTTTTGAGCATTTGGGCGGGTGTTGAGAAATTTATCGGAAACCCGCAACTGGCTGGTGTGCCGTTGTGTCGCATGGTGGATATCGGTTTGACCGAGGCCATGCGGGAATATGTCACGGGCCATGTGATGCGCTATCACCTTGGCATGGATGCGCATTTTGAGGGGCAGGACGGCGTGTGGCGCAATGATGTCCTGCCCCCGTTCGCCTCCAGCCGGTCGGTTGGCATTCTTGGCATGGGGGCGCTTGGCAGTGCCTGCGCCGAACAGCTGTTGGGCATTGGGTTCCGCGTCCACGGGTGGAGCCGACGCACGGCGAATGTGCCGGGCGTGACCTGTCGCAGTGGCCCGGAGGGATTGCGGGAAACGCTTGAGGCGTCGGAAATCCTCGTGACGCTTTTGCCGGACACGCCGTCTACCGAGAACACGCTCAATGCGGACACGTTGGCATGGCTGCCGAAAGCGGCGATGATTATCAATCCAGGACGTGGCCCGCTGATAGATGACGAGGCGCTTCTGGCAGCGCTGGACAGCGGTCAGGTCGGGCATGCCACGCTGGATGTATTCAGGCAGGAGCCGCTGCCTGTGGACCATCCTTACTGGGCGCATTCGAAGGTGACGGTGACACCACACATTGCCGCGGCCACCCGTCCGGAAACGGCAGTCAAAACGCTGGCCGAGAATATCCGCCGGGGGTTGGCCGGTGAGGAACTGCTGTACCTCGTTGACCTGTCAGCCGGGTATTGAGTTCTGGAATCAGCGCAGAACCGGTGGCTTGTCGGGGTTCATACCGGGGGCAAGGGGTTTCAGTTTCTCGGGCTTGGACGGTTCGGGCAGATCAAACCGGATCGAAACGTCCTGAATGTGGCCGAGCGCGGGGCTGTCTTTTTCGAGAAAGGTTACGTCCAGGTCGGCCTCCGAGCTGCTGAACCGCACCGCCTCCGCCATCGCCGCCGCCACATCGGTCCGCGCTGGTTCGGGCACGGCCACGAGGCCAAGCATCAGGCGGCTGTCCGCGTTTGCAAACCCGGACTCAACCAGATGCGCCTCACCAATCAGATGCGCCATGGCGGCCAGTTTTGTGTCGAGCGCGTCGAGCAGGTCCTGGCTCAACCGGCCCGGTGTCGAAATGGTGTCGGGTTTCGCATCCTCGAGGTCCGGTGGCGCAACGAGGTTTTCCGCCAGCCAGTCAATCGCCCCGGCGGGCAGCAGCGTTGAGGATGGCGCCACACCGAGGTTGAGCGCGACGCCGATATCCTGGCCCGCCAGCATTTCCACAAGACGCCGCCCGGCAAGTGCGATGTAGGGCGCCGGTTCGTCCAAGAACTCCGCAAGCCTGCCGTCGCGGTCAAACGCGAGGACAAACCGGCCATCGGCCAGATCCATGATGCGGGGCCGGACCGTTCCGCCGTCGGACTCGGTTTCCGTCAGAATGTAGAGTTCCGCGTCCATCACCCGTTCGAGAAACCGGTGGTGCAAACGTTCGTTGTCCGGCTCGGCCTCGTGGGCGAGATAGGTGAGGTCGACGGGGGTGTGGTCCATAGCGCTGCTGTTTTCCTTCGGTCACCGCGACGGGTTAGAGGGTTTTGGGTTCAGGGGAAACCGCGAATTGTGAACTGGCACGGGGCCTAAGAAACCTCGCGGGCCTCCAGAAGGCTTGAAACCTTCTCCCGCAGTTTCGGGACCAGTTCCGTCTCGAACCACGGGTTTTTCTTCAACCAACCAGTGTTGCGCCAGGAGGGATGGGGCAGGGGCAGAAGGTGCGGCGACAGATCGGCGTGATTGCGCACGGTGTCGGTGACCGACCCGGCACGGTCGAGCGCCCATTTTTGGGCGTATCCGCCAATCAGAACGGTCAGCCGCACCTGGGGCATCGCCGCAATGACCTGGTCGTGCCAGGTTTCGCGGCAGACTTTGGGTGGTGGCAGGTCGGAGCCGTTGGCGGAGTAGCCTGGGAAACAGAACGCCATGGGCAGAACGGCAAAGCGGGAGCGGTCGTAAAATTCGTCCCGGGTGACGCCGAGCCAGTCCCGCAACCGGTCGCCCGATCTGTCGTCGAACGGGATGCCCGATTCATGAACGCGTGCGCCCGGCGCCTGACCGCACAGCAGCACGGGCGCCGTATCGGAGAGCCAGGCGACGGGTCGCGGTCTGTGCGCGGTTCGTGTGGCCGCGAAGCGCTGGGCACAGATTTTGCAGTCCGTGATGCGCCGTGTCAGATGAGGCAGGGTTTCGGTGGTCATACCCTCAAACTGGGTATTCCGCGCCTGCGGTCAAGTCATCGCGCTTTACCCCTGTACGCCTTCGCGCTAACGGTCGGTCAACGGGTTTCAAAGGGGATGAGCGATGAGCACAGCAAAGGATGTCAGGATCGGGGATCTGACGGTGTCGAACGCGGGGCCGCTCACGCTCATTGCGGGGCCGTGCCAGCTGGAAAGTCTGGATCATGCCCTGAAAATTGCCGAGCCGCTGGCGGAAGCCTGTCGGAAAAACGGTACCGGTTTCATTTTCAAGTCCTCGTATGACAAGGCCAACCGGACCTCGCTAAACGCGACGCGTGGTCTTGGCATGGATGAGGGACTGCGGGTGTTGCAGACCGTGCGGGAGCGTATTGGCTGTCCGGTGATTACGGATGTGCATTCGGCCGATCAGTGCGCGCCGGTGGCCGAAGCGGTTGATGTATTGCAGATCCCGGCGTTTCTCTGCCGTCAGACGGACCTGCTGCTGGCCGCGGGCAACACCGGGGTCGCGATCAATGTCAAAAAGGGGCAGTTTCTGGCGCCATGGGACATGCCGAATGTGGCAGCCAAAATCGCCTCAACCGGCAATGAGCGGATCATGCTCTGCGAGCGGGGTTCCTCGTTTGGCTACAACACGCTGGTTGCGGACATGCGCAGCCTGCCGACCATGGCGGAAACCGGTTATCCGGTTGTGATGGACGCAACCCATTCGGTGCAGCAGCCTGGAGGCAAGGGCGGCTCGTCCGGTGGCCAGCGCGAGTTTGCGCCGGTCATGGCCCGCGCGGCGGTGGCGATTGGTGTGGCGGCGGTGTTCATCGAGACGCATGAGGACCCGGACCACGCGCCCTCTGATGGCCCGAACATGATCCATCTGGACCAGATGCCGGCCCTGATCGCGGAACTGATGCGGTTTGATGAACTGGCGAAGGCGCGGGTTTAACCGGAGAAACCAGGCTGCCCTTCGTAAGGTATCTTGCCGCCCGGCCCGTGAAGGGGCCGGGCGGCTTTTTTTGTTTTATTTGCCGAGGCGCCGTTCCGCCGTCAGACCTTTGGCGATCGCGATGCACATCAGGAGCAGAACGATCGTGAAGGGCAGACCGGTGGAAATGACCATGGACTGAAGCGACTGCAAACCGCCCGCGCTCAGAAGCAGCACGATGGCAACCGCGCCCTCAAAGATGCACCAGAAGGCGCGCTGGGGAACCGGCGCGTCGATCTTGCCGCCCGCCGTGATGGTGTCGATGACCAGCGAACCGGAGTCCGACGAGGTCACGAAGAACACGATCACGAGGATGATACCCACAAGGGATGTGATCCCGGCCAGTGGCAGAACATCGAGCATCTTAAAGAGCTTCAGTTCCAGGTTGGCGTCCTGCGCAACGGTGTAGCCGTCATTGACGACCTGGTGCAGGGCGGTGCCGCCGAAGACGGACATCCAGAGCACACAGACCATGGAGGGGATCAGGAGAACGCAGACCACGAATTCCCGGACCGTGCGGCCACGGCTGACGCGGGCGATGAACATGCCCACGAACGGTGACCAGCTGATCCACCAGGCCCAGTAGAACGAGGTCCAGCCCTGCATGAAGTTGACATCCTCACGACCCAGCGGATTGGACAGGGACGGCAGGTACTCAATATACGCGAAGAGCGAACTGACGAAGAGCTTCAGCAGGTAGATCGTAGGTCCAACCAGAAGCACGAACAGAAGCAGCAGGAGCGCCAGACCCATATTCAGCTCGGAGAGCACCTTAACCCCGCCATCAAGGCCACGCACAACTGACACCAGTGCGACGGCGGTGATGACGGAAATCAGGACAACTTCCGTGGTTGGTCCGATCGGCAGGCCGAAAAGTTCATTCAGTCCGGCATTTGCCTGGGTTGCTCCGAAGCCGAGCGATGTGGCGAGGCCGAAAAGCGTGGCAAAAACCGCAAGGATATCGATGACGTGGCCAACCCAGCCCCATACGGCGTCGCCGAAGATGGGGTGGAAAGCGGAGCGGATCGTCAGCGGCAAGCCCTGGTTGTAGGAGAAAAGAGCCAGCGCCAGGGCCACAACGGCGTAGATCGCCCAGGGATGCAGGCCCCAGTGGAATATGGTCGCGGCCATGCCGAGGCGCACGGCGGCAGCTTCATCCCCCTGTGCGCCTCCCAGAGGTGCCCAGTCAGTGCGCAGGCCGTTTTCGACCGCCGTACCACCTATCGCGGAAGAATAGTGGCTCATGGGCTCGGACACGCCGTAGAACATGAGACCGATACCCATACCGGCGGCGAACAGCATCGCGAACCAGCCGATATAGGAATAATCCGGCACGGCCTCACTGCCGCCCAAGCGCACGTTGCCCCAGGGTGTGACGATGAGCAGAAGGCAGAACAGCACGAAGATATTGGCGGCACCAAGGAAGAACCAGTCAAACCCCTTGGTGACGGCGCTGAACAGCCAGGAAAACAGGGCTCCAGCCTGTTCGGGCAGGGCCAGGGCGTAGAACACGAACGCCACGATACAGGCGCCCGAGACCACGAAGACCGGATTGTGGATGTCGAAACCGATGGGACCCAGGGTGCCCTCAACGTTGTCCTGACCGATTTCGTAATCGGTATCGATGAGATGTACGGCGCCTTCCGGTTGCGGAATTCCTTCAGGGCTGACGCCCTCCTGAGACTCTTCCGTCATGAGGCCTCCTTTCAATTATTCTTTGCGTTTCGTGTTTTGGTCAGTCGCGGACCAGCATTACGGATACGGGGCTGTGGGCCGCGATATGCGCGCCGTGACCCGACCAGACATAGTCGCTTACATTGGGAACGTGACTTGCCATGATCACGAGATCCGCCCCGAGTTTTTCCACAGCCGCTTCCAGTTCCCGGTTCATCTGGGCGCTTGGGTCATGGCTGATGATGGTGTGGCTCGAGGTGGTGATGCCCCGGGATTCGCCCTGTTCACCGGCGAATGCCGTGAGCTTTTGGGTGTATTCCTCAGGCGTACGGGCGATCCCGCCCGGGGTGGATGTGGTCACCCCGACATAGCAGACCTCGGCACCGTGCTGGCTGGCCATGTCCGCGGCCACCCCAAGGGCCTTCGACAAACGGTCCGCATGGGTAAGGTCAACCGGTACAACTATTTTTTTGAACATTGTCCCTCCTGTTTCCGACAGGTGTGCAAAGCAGCGACCCGTCCGTTTCCGGGTATTGAAAATCCGCTCGGGAGAAGTTCCGGGCGAAAGTCCGTTCCGTGAATTTGGAGTCCGTAACTGCGACTCCCCGGTCGGTGAGTGTCGCACGTTGGACATGGGGGTGCAAACACTACTAATGGACCATGTAGGCGGAACTACTTGCAAACTGGTCGTGTTTTCTCACGATCAGGCCGGTTGCGGGCATGCGCGCACCGTAAAAGGCGCGACGGCTCTGGTGGCCGCGGTTTCGTTGACAAATAAAAGTTGCCGGAATCAGAAGTCGGATACCCGAATATTTCGGCTTGGCTTCCCGCAGGCCCGGTTTTGAACCTGCGGGGTATTGACTAGGCCGTGACCGCCGCTCCGCTCAGCGCGGTGTCGCAGCGGCCGCAAACGCCTGGATGTTCGTGCGTTCCGACATCGGGCAGGATTTTCCAGCATCGTGCGCATTTTTCGCCGCTGGCCCGTCCGGGAACCACGGCAATGCCGGGAATTTCCGGCAGAGTGAAGGCCGTGTCCGGTGCCGGCTCATCGGTGAGCGTCACGTCGGATGTGATGCAGATATCCTCGAAACTGGTCGTCCGCAGCAGGTCCAGCGTCTCCGCGTCAGTTACGTGAACCGTAGGTGCGGCCTCCAGACTCGATCCGATGCGTTTCTCGGTCCGCTCAACTTCCAGCGCCCCAGTAACCGTCCGGCGAACGGTGCGGATTTTGGTCCATTTGGCCGCGAGTTCCGCATCCTTCCAGGCCGCCGGAGTATCCGGGAAATCCTGTAGGTGAACGGAGCTGTCATCACCCGGGAAGCGCGTCAGCCAGACATCCTCCATCGTGAAACACAGGATCGGAGCCAGCCATGTGGTCAGACGGTGGAAGATGAGGTCGAGCACCGTGCGGCAGGCCCTGCGGCGCGGGCTGTCCTCACCGTCGCAGTACAGCGCGTCCTTGCGGATGTCGAAGTAAAACGCCGAACATTCCAGGGTGCAGAACTGGAACAGCCGCTCATAGACCTGACGGAAGTCGAAGGAGGCGTAGCCCTCGCGCACCACCGCGTCGAGTTCCGCCAGACGGTGCAGCATGAAGCGTTCAAGCTCCGGCATGTCGGCCGGTTCAATGCGCTCCGCATCCGAGAAACCGTCCAGCGCGCCGAGCATGAACCGCATGGTGTTGCGCAGGCGGCGGTAGCTGTCGGCGGTGCCCTTGATAATTTCCGGGCCGATCCGCTGGTCGGCGGTGTAATCGGTCTGGGCCACCCAGAGGCGGAGAATGTCGGCGCCGTACTGTTTGATTACATCCTGCGGCGCGATGGTGTTGCCCAGGGACTTGGACATTTTCATGCCCTTCTCATCCAAGGTGAAACCATGCGTCACGACATTGCGGTAGGGCGCGCGGCCCAGGGTGCCGCAGGCCTGGAGCAGGGAGGAATGGAACCAGCCGCGATGCTGGTCGGTGCCCTCCATGTAGACGTCCGCGATGCCGTCCTCCGTGCCATCCTCTCGGTCGCGCAGGACAAAGGCGTGGGTCGAGCCTGAGTCGAACCAGACGTCGAGAATGTCGGTGACCTGGTCGAAGTCTTCCGGTTTGTGGTCGCTGCCCAGGAAACGTTCCTTGGCACCCTCGGCATACCAGGCGTCGGCCCCCTCGGTTTCAATCGCGTCCACGATGCGGGCGTTGACCGCCGGATCGCGCAGCAGGAAGTCGGGGTCGGTCGGCAGTTTGTCCTTCCGCGTGAAGCAGGTGAGCGGCACACCCCAGGCGCGCTGGCGCGAGAGCACCCAGTCGGGCCGCGCCTCCATCATCGAGTGCAGGCGGTTGCGGCCGGTTTTCGGCGTCCATGTCACAAGCTGGTCGATGGAGGCGAGGGCACGCTCGCGGATGGTTTTGCCGTAAGTGTCCTGACCGTCGCCCACCTCACGGTCGATGGCGGCGAACCACTGCGGCGTGTTGCGGTAGATGACCGGCGCCTTGGAGCGCCAGGAGTGGGGGTAGGAGTGCTTGATCTTACCCCGTGCAAACAGCCCACCAACTTCGACCAGCTTGTCGATGACGGTTTTGTTGGCATCGCCCTCACCGCCCTTGCGGTTGAGGATGTACTTGCCGCCGAAGAAGGGCAGGTCGGCCCGGAAACCGCCATCCTCCATCACGTTGTAGGTGATGACCTCGTCAAGCATGTTCAGGTCGCGGTAAAGCTCATATTCCTCAAGACCGTGGGACGGGGCGCAGTGAACGAAGCCCGTGCCCTCGTCATCGGTGACGAAATCGGCGGCGCGGAAGTCGCGCGGGTCGTCCCATTCGCCGTTGGAGCCTTCCGCGTTGGCCAGCGGGTGGTGCAGCGACGTGCCCGACAGGTCGCCCGCATCGCTGACACGGGTGTATTCGGTGACGCGGGCCTTCGCAAAAACGCCCTCGGCCAGTTTGTCCGCGATGATGTAGCGTTCGCCGGCGGTGACCCAGTTGTCCTCCGGCGCGTCCGTTACCTCATAAACGCCGTAAGAAATATCGGCGGAATACACGACGGCCTTGTTGGACGGGATGGTCCAGGGTGTGGTGGTCCAGATGACCACGCTGGCGTCTTTCAAAGCGTCATTACCGGTTTCCGCAACCGGGAACTTCACCCAGATCGTGAAGCTTTCCTTGTCGTGATACTCCACCTCCGCCTCGGCCAGCGCGGTCTTCTCCACCGGGGACCACATGACCGGTTTGGAGCCCTGATACAGGGTGCCGTTCATGAGGAACTTCATGAATTCCTCGGCGATCACCCGTTCCGCGTGGAAATCCATGGTCAGGTACGGATCGGCCCAGTTGCCGGTGACGCCGAGGCGTTTGAACTCCTCGCGCTGCACGTCGACCCAGCCTTCGGCGAATTTCCGGCATTCGGCGCGGAAATCGTTGATGGGGACCTCGTCCTTGTTGCGACCTTTTTTGCGGTACTGCTCCTCGATCTTCCATTCAATCGGCAGGCCGTGACAGTCCCAACCGGGGACGTAGCGGGAATCAAAGCCCATCATCTGATGGGAGCGGACGATCATGTCCTTGATGGTTTTGTTGAGCGCGTGCCCGATATGCAGGTTGCCGTTGGCGTAGGGAGGGCCGTCATGGAGAACGAAGGGTTTGCGGCCTCCGGCGGTCTCGCGCAGACGGTCATAGACGCCGATTTTTGCCCAGTGATCCAGCCATTCGGGCTCACGTTTGGGAAGGCCCGCGCGCATGGGAAAATCGGTTTTGGGCAGAAAGAGCGTGTCTTTGTAGTTTGGGGTTTCGGCACTCATCGGGGAAAATCCGTGTCAGAAGATATCAGGTGGTTGGCGCAACGGGGGAAACGGCTGCCCTGATGCCTCAGAGAGCCGCGGTGGTAATTCGTATAGCCTGTGACCTGATATGGAACATGGGCTGGGGTATAACGGCGCGGCGGTGGTGCATCAATGCGCTTTTTTCGGGTTCCGCCGCGAGGCAGGAGGACGGTCCGGGTTAATTCTCCCCGTCGTCCTTCTGCGGAAACAACCCGGTCACGGACCGGCTCATGATGGTCGAGACCCTGGGGCGTGGCAGGGCGGCATATGGCAGGGGCCGGCAGACCTCGGTGGCGGCAATGCCCACCCGTGCCGTCAAGGCGCCATTAACCACACCTTCACCGAAGCGGCGGGAGATTTTGGACAGCGCTCCGCCACCGGCGAAACTGCTGATCATGTCGTCGCCTACGGCCACCATGCCTGTCGCCAGCAGATGGGCCGCGACCGAGCGCAAAAGCCGCCAGGACCCGAAAAAGCCGGAATGTGCGCCATAGATCTCGCTGATCCGCCGGATCATACGCACGTTCATGGACAATGCCGTCAGCACATCGGCCAGTGCCAGCGGAATAAGCGCGGTGGCTCCGGCCACGGTGCGGGCCGCGTTTTCGATTTCCCGGGCGGCCATGGCGTCAAGCTGCGTGAATATGGCGCGTTCGGTGAGGCCAATGACGGCGTCGGCATCAAGCAGTTCGCTGCGGCTTTCCTCCAGGCTGCGCTGCCCCCAGCGGATTTCCGGACGGCCCGCGTAAAAGCCCTCAAGATCCTGCGACAGTTTCAGGGCGGCGGTATGGTCCGCATCGGCAAGGGCCTGGGCGGCACCGGCCCGGAAGCGGTCAATCCGGGCAAGTTTGCGAAAGGAGATCAGTTCGCGGGCAATCTGAACCAGAACGACCAGACCGAGCAGGCACAGCAATACCAGCACCACAAACCCGAGAGAGGGATACCGGTCGATCAGACCCGTGACGTAGTCATGGGCCGCGATACCAATCATCAGGGTCAAAACGCTGCCCAGCAGTGGCCAGAACCAGCCGGAGAACAGGGATTTTTTGCGCCCGGCCACGCGGATGGCGCTTTGCATGGCGGCTACCTGGGCGGGTTCGTCCAGCACGGGCGGCGCATCGGCGGGGCTCTCAACCTCACCCTCCGGCAGTTCGTCCCCGGTGATGATGAACGGATCGTGGCGCGGGCTCATGTCAGACGGTCTCCGATCAGAAATTCCGCGGCCCGGTCCAGTCGGATATGGGGCGGCGCCTCGCCGGGCGTAAGGTCGAGGATGGGGGGCGCAAATTTGGTGACGCTGTAGGCCGCATCCGACCAGTCACCCTCGCGCATGCGGGCGGGGTTGAGAATGTCGGACGGGTTTTCAGGCAGGTTGCCCGGAAACAGCGCCGCGGACTTTCCGGTATCCTGAAGCCGACCGCGCACGACATTGATGGTTTCGCCGTTGCGCTCAACGCTTTGTTCCACGGTCGCCCGGATGCTCGCGATGGCCATCGCCTCCGTCTTTGCTCCACGGAACCGTGCGCGGTCGCGGGCATCGCGGACCATCGCCTCGGTGATCGCGGCCAGGCGGGCGTGCTGGGTGTGGTGCAGATGGTCGCATTTCGTGGCCGCGAACAGAATGCGGTCGATGCGTTTGCCCAAAATCGGCGCCAGCCATGAATTTCTCCCCGGCCGGAAACAGGTCAGGATTTCAGCCAGAGCCGTGCGCAGGTCCTCCACCGCCCGTGGGCCGTCATGGATGGCGCCGAGTGTGTCGACCAGGACCACCTGGCGGTCGAAACGGGCGAAATGGTTGCGGAAGAACGGCTCGATCACAACCCGCTTGTAGCTGTCAAACCGCTTTTCAAACGTCCGCCACAGGGAGCCGCCCCCGGATTTACCCGCTTTCGGGAGGGGCGAAAATGTCAGTGCCGGGGAGCCTTCCAGATCGCCAGGCATCAGGAAACGACCAGGTGCCATGGATGAAAAACCGGCCTCGCGGGAGGCCGCGAGGTATCCCTTGAACGCATCCGCCAGCCGGTTCGCGTTCATCTCGTTAAGCGGCGCGGCGGAGTCCGTTTGGCCCAGCAGATCGCGGAAGCCTGACGAATGCTCCGCAAGGCCTGGTGTCATGGCCTTTTCAAGCGTTGCGGCGGACCATTCGGCGTAACTCTGGGACATCAGCGGCAGATCGAGCAGCCATTCGCCGGGATAGTCCACGATGTCGATATGGATTTGTGACGGTCCGGTAATGCCGTTGAGAAGCCCGGTCGGCTGCACCTTCAGCGAGATGCGAACGGTGGAAATCGACCGCGTGCTTTCCGGCCAGACGGGATCACTGGCCGTCAGTGCGGCCATATGATCCTCAAACGCGAACCTGGGCATTTTGTGGTCGGGGTGCGGCTGAAGATATGCCGCCAGTATCCGACCCTCCGCCGCCGATTTCAGCTGCGGCATCCGGCTGCGTTCCAGCAGGTTTGCCACGAGGGACGTGATGAACAGCGTCTTGCCCGCGCGGCTCAGTCCCGTCACGCCAACGCGGATCACGGGGTCAAAGAGAGCGGAGCTAACTCCGTCGATGGCATCCTCAACGGTGTGGGTGATGCTGTCGGTAATGCGGCGCAGGATCAATGGCGGTCCTCATTTCGGCGGTCCGCCAAGAGGTAGTGACTTTGCGGGCGGGCTGCAACGACCTGCGGCACGGTCGGGGCGCGGACTTGGCAAATCATTCGCGGAGGGGTAGGGGCGTGGCCATGCCACGATATGCTTTGAAAATCGAATATGACGGCCGCCCTTTCGTGGGCTGGCAGAGGCAGCCGGACCTCCCTGGCGTGCAGGCGGCGGTGGAGCGGGCGATCGCAAAGCTTGATCCCAACGGCCCTGAAATCACCGGTGCGGGCAGGACCGATGCGGGTGTGCACGCGACCGAACAGGTGGCGCATGTGGATCTGTCCCGGGACTGGGATCCGTACCGGCTGGGCCAGGCAATCAATGCGCATCTGCGGCCGCATCCGGTGGCCGTGGTTGCGGTTGGTCCGGTGTCTGACGATTTTCACGCACGATTTTCGGCGATGGAACGTCGTTACCTCTTCCGGCTGGTCTCGCGTGGTTCGCCGCTGGTGCATGATCGCGGGTTTGCCTGGAGGGTTCGGCATGAACTTGACGTGGAGGCGATGCGGGAGGGGGCCGCTTTTCTGATTGGAAAGCATGACTTTACCGCCTTTCGTTCATCTCTGTGCCAGGCCAAAAGCCCGGTCAAGACGCTTGACGAAATTCGGATTGCGGAGTCGGACTACGCGGGTGGCGTGGAGTTTCGGTTTTACCTGCGCGCACGGTCGTTCCTGCATAATCAGGTCCGCTCCATCGTTGGAACCCTTGAACGGGTCGGCAGCGGCGCCTGGGAGCCGGAGCGCGTCGGTGCCGCACTCGCATCGCGGGACAGGGCGCAATGTGGTCCGGTCAGCCCGCCGGATGGTCTGTATCTGACGGGTGTCGATTACCCGGAGAACCCGTTTGCAGCGTCGAATGGTGCCTGGCCCGGAGAAGGTGGCGTCTAGAGAAGCACGGCTTCGCTGTACAGGACCCGCAAATCGCCCACGGTTTCAAATCCCGCCACTTTTGCCAGTTCCAGATCCGAACCGCTTTCATAGCCAACTACCGGCAGGCTTTCGTCGAAAGCAGACGCCGCGTCCGCCGCTTCGGAAAAATACCCGTCCTGTTCGGACGTGGAAAACACGTTCGAAAGCCCGATGCAGTCCCCCGACCGGTTTGCAATGCATCCTGATACGATTTTGCCCGCGTCCTTTAGGACATAAAACCGCACATCCGGGTGGTCGAGGAGGCTGGCCGGGAAAATGCGTCTGTCGGCGGGTGAACCGGCGGATTTCCAGGCGTTTTCCCAGGCCGACAGGTCCCCGGCGTCCTTCACAACGCGCCAGCCGTCCGGCATCTGACGGGCGGATGCCTCACGCCAGATCCACGAAGCCTCAAAGCGGGTTTGAAAACCATTCCCCTCCAGGTCCAGTTCGCAAAAACTGTCCTTCAGACCCACCTTGCCACCATGCGCCTTGGCCAGTTCCGCAACCAGGCGTACAATCCCGTTGGCATGGCCAGGCCTCAAAACCGTCAGGTTGGAATAGAAGGGCGGTGGCCGGTCGCGTCCGACGAAGGCGAAGGACATCCGCTCATGCTCCAGGCCATGGGCCCGAAACATCACGGCATACCAGTCGGCATTGTTGCCGGCAGCCATCAGGGTGCGGTCATCCACGCTCACGGGAATATGCCTGTAACCGGGTCAGTGACCATCAGTTGCCGGAGGCCGGAGGTTCGGACGGGTTGTCAGGTTCGCCGGAAGTGTCGGGCAGGGTACTCGTGCCCTCGCCGGAGGGCTGGCCGTCTTCCCAGTCACCCTCGTAAATCTGTCCGTCAGAGAAGACCATGCGGCCGGTACCCTCGCGCTGGTTATCAACGAAGTTTCCCTCATAGACATCCCCGTTGGGATATACCGCACGGCCTGGACCGTTCATTTTGCCGTCTTCCCACTGGCCCTCAAACCGGTGCCCCTCGGGCATGGTCATGGTTCCCTGACCACTGCGGGCGCCGGCGACAAATCCACCCTCATAGCGGGTGCCGTCGGCATAGACAGCCGTGCCGGTGCCTTCGCGCAGGCCGTCCACCCAGTCGCCGGTATAGGAGTAGCCGTCGGTGGATGTCAGCGTGCCTTTGCCGTGATTGCGGCCATCCTTGAACTGACCCTCATATGTGATCCCGTTGGCATAGACCGCCTTACCGGAACCGAAGATGACACCCTTTTCCCAGGTGCCCTCATATGTCGAGCCATCGGCATAGGTGATTTTCCCCTGCCCATGCGGACTTCCGTCGAGGAAACCGCCGACATATTCCGAGCCATCAGGATAGATCGCCTTGCCTTCGCCCTCAATCCGGCCGTCAACCCAGTGTCCGGTGTATTCAAAACCGTCCGCTGCCTTGAGCGTCCCGGCGCCATGGCGCAGGTCGTTCTCAAATCCGCCCTCATAGACATCGCCATTGGCATCGGTCACGCGTCCGAAGCCCTCGCGTTTGCCCGCAACCAGCGCGCCCTCATAGGTCAGGCCATCAGGCTGTTCGAGCGTTCCCTCGCCCTGGATCTCACCGCCGACCCATTCACCCTCATAGCTGGTGCCGTCCGCCGTGGTCAGAATGCCGTCGCCTTCCGGCAGGCCCGCCATGAGCGCGCCCTCATAGACGCTGCCGTCGGCATAGGTAATACGCCCGCGGCCTTCCTTGCGTCCATCGACCCATTCGCCCTCATAAACATACCCGTCGGGGCGGGTCAGGACGCCTTCGCCATGCTGCTGACCGTTTCGAAAGCCGCCAACATACTGCACGCCCTCGGCATATTCCGCGACGCCCTCGCCATCGATCTGACCATTTTTCCAGCCGCCCTCGAAGGTTGAACCGTCCGCGTAGGTCATTTTGCCGATGCCATGCGGGCGTCCGTCGAGGAATTCTCCCTCATAGACCTCGCCATTCGGGAAGGTCGCCTTGCCTTCGCCCTCGATGCGGCCCTCGACCCACTGGCCCTCAAAAACGTAGCCGTTGGGCAGAGTGTATTTTCCCTGGCCGTGCTGACGGCCGTCCAGGAACTCGCCCTCATAAACACCGCCGTTTTCGTATTCCTTGGTCAGAACGTCCGTCTGGCTCAGCGCCGCGCCAGCGGTTGCAAGGCTCAAACCCGTCATGGCGCAAAACACTACTACTCTTTTCACGTCATCTCCCCCGCAGGCCAAATCCGACTACATCCGTTGGGAACGAACTTACGAATGTCATGGTCCGGGAACAATGGCTTTGTTAACCGTTTTGTTCCGGGTGAAGCCTTCTCTTGTGTTTTCGGGTGAGGCAACGGTATTCGGGTGCAGGAGCAAAGCGGTGGAGAAGCGTATGGCGGGTAAATTCAGGCTGACGATGGCCCAGTTGAACCCGACCGTGGGGGATTTGGCTGGAAACCGCGCCAAGGCCATGCGGGCCCATGTCCAGGGCAGGGCAAACGGAGCCGATTTCGTCGCTTTGCCGGAAATGTTCCTGGTGGGCTATCAGCCGCAGGACCTGATCCTGAAACCCGCCTTTCTGCGTCATGCCTGGGATGAACTGCATCAGCTTGCGGCCGACTGCGCGGATGGTCCGCCACTGGGTATCGGGCTGCCCATCATGGAATATGGCCAGCTTTTCAACGTCTACGCCATTCTCTCCGGTGGGGAGGTGATCGGCTATGCCCGTAAGCATCACCTGCCGAACTACAATGTTTTCGATGAGGAAAGGCTGTTTGCCCATGGTCCCATTTCCGGGCCGTTTCCCATCGGCCCGCTGCGCATGGGAACGCCCATTTGTGAGGACAGCTGGTATGACGATGTCACCGAAGCGATGGCGGAATCCGGCGCCGAGCTGTTGATGATTCCCAACGGCTCGCCCTACCGTCGCGGCAAGTTCGACGTTCGCGTGAACCACATGGTCTCCCGCGTCATCGAAACGGGACTGCCACTCGTTTACCTGAACATGGTGGGTGCGCAGGACGATCAGATTTTCGACGGTGGATCGTTCATTCTCAATCCGCACGGGAAACTCGTGCGTCAGTTCCCGGTCTTTGACGAGGTCATTGCCGAAGTCGATTTCGAGGAGAAATCCGACGGATGGCGCGCGATTCCGGGCGATGTTGCCGTCCACGAGCCGGTAGTGGAACAGGACTACCGCGCGATGGTCATGGCGCTGCATGACTACATGGCCAAATCAGGCTTCAAAAAGGTCGTGCTGGGCCTGTCCGGTGGCGTTGACAGCGCGCTCGTCGCGACCATTGCCGCTGATGCGCTCGGGCCCGACAACGTTCACTGCGTCATGCTGCCCTCCGAGTTTACCTCGGACGAAAGCCTGGAGGACGCGGCCGGGGTGGCGAACTCCCTTGGCTGCCGTCTCGATACCGTGCCCATTACCAGGGGACGTGAGGCAATAACCGAGACACTCGCGCCGCTGTTTGAAGGTATGCCCGAAGACCTGACCGAGGAAAACATTCAGTCGCGCCTGCGTGGGCTGCTTCTCATGGCGCTGTCGAACAAGTTTGGCTCGATGCTTCTGACCACAGGTAACAAATCGGAGGTCGCCGTGGGGTACGCCACGATTTATGGCGACATGGCGGGCGGTTACAATCCGATCAAGGACCTTTACAAAATGCGGGTTTTTGAGACCTGCCGCTGGCGTAATGCCAATCACCGTCCCTGGATGCGGGGTCCGGTTGGCATGGTGATCCCCCAGCGCGTGATCGACAAACCGCCCTCCGCGGAGCTTCGCGCCGATCAGAAGGACGAGGACAGCCTGCCGCCCTATGAGGTGCTCGATGCCATTCTCGAGCATCTGATGGAGGATGACATGGCAGTATCGGAGATCGTCGAAAAAGGCTTCGAGCGCGACACGGTCAAGAAGATCGAGAACCTGCTGTACACCTCTGAATACAAACGGTTCCAGTCGGCACCGGGGGCACGTCTGACCCGCAAGGCGTTCTGGCTCGACCGCCGCTATCCCATCGTAAACCGCTGGCGCGATCCCTCCTGAACCGGCGTGGAATGTGAGCTTTTCGCGCCGTTCTTGTGACAAAGTTTACATTCATTACGCATTCTATTGCACTGAAATTTGGCGACTTTTCAGAACCCGTTAGGGAAATACCCCTATGTCCTGTTTAGTTGCAGGTGCGTGGGTTCGAGGAATGAGTGTCAAAATTCCGATGGGGTTGATAGACGCCCTTTCCGCTACCGAGACGCGGGATGAAATTCTCGACGTCGCGGTCCGGTGGCTTCCCGAACTCGTTGGCGCCGAGAGGGGAAGTATCACGGTTCTGGAAGACGGGGAGCTCAGGATCTGCGGTTTTCTTGGCGAGCCGATTTTTCACTCCGGTATGGTTTTCGATCCCGCCGATTCCCGCGTCGGGCAGGTGTTCGCGACACGCACTCCACATCTGGTGAAGGATCAGCGGCTGGAGACCACAGCCGCGGGTCGCAAGCTTGCGGAGGCGGGGTATCGCAGCAGCATCTGCGTTCCGCTTCTGAGCGGTGATTACTGTTTTGGAACCCTGAACCTCAGCCACTCGGAACTTGGCTATTTTGGTGAGTACGAAATGGCCGCGCTCTGTGCTGTTGGCCGTCTCATGGCGTCACAGATCAGAATTCACGAACAGATGCGGCAGCTTAACGAGCTGGCCTATACGGATCCCTTGACCGGCGCCAAGAACCGGCGCGCGTTCATGAATCATGCCACGGATCTGATGCGGAAATTCCATACCGAGGGCATGTCGCTTGCGATGATCCTGTTCGATCTGGACCGGTTCAAGAGCATCAATGACCGGTTTGGGCATTCTGGCGGGGATGAGGTCCTGCGCGGAGTGGTGGATACCTTTAACGCCAACATCCGCGAACAGGACATGCTCGCCCGCCTCGGCGGCGAGGAGTTTGCGATTGTTCTCAATGATACCTCGATCATGCAGGCCGAAATGATGGCGGAACGGTTTCGCCAACTGGTCGAAAATCTTCAGCGCCACCATGACGGCTTCGATATCCGCTGTACAACCAGTGTTGGTGTGGCTGCGGTGCGGCCAAATGACCTGACGGCGGAACAGATCCTGAAGCGGGCGGACGCCGCTCTCTATTTCGCGAAAAAAAACGGTCGAAACCGGGTCGAACTGGCCGCCTGAGCCTTCTGTAGGCTCACGGGGTGTCTTGCCGTTTTTGAATGGCCTGCGATAAGCAGGGGCAACCGAAAGGATGCCCATGACCGTTACCCGATTTGCCCCTTCACCCACCGGTTTTCTCCACATTGGAAACCTGCGTACCGCGCTGATGAACCGGCTGATCGCGGCCCAACAGGGGGGGCGGTTTGTGCTGAGGCTGGACGATACCGACCCGGAGCGGTCGATGCCTGAATACGCCGAGGCCATCGAGCAGGATCTTACCTGGCTTGGGCTGACCTGGGACACGATGATCCGTCAGTCCGACCGGCTCGCGCTTTACGATGCCGCGGCGGATCGCCTGCGGGCGTCCGGTCGGCTCTACGAGTGTTTTGAGACTCCGGCTGAACTTGAACTGAAACGCCGCTCACAACTCGCCGCGGGCCAGCCGCCGGTGTACGACCGCGCCGCGCTCCGGCTTACGGACGAGGAGAAAGACGCGCTAAGGGCCGGGCGCCCCGGTCACTGGCGGTTCCGCCTCGATCCTGGCCGGATTGAGTGGAAGGATGGTATCCTCGGTGACGTTTCGATCGACGCGTCCAGTGTGTCCGACCCGGTTCTGATACGGGGTGATGGCCAGTACCTCTACACACTCGCCAGCGTCGTGGACGATCACGACATGGGCATCACCGATATTGTCCGCGGCTCGGATCATGTCACGAATACTGCAACCCAGATCCAGATGTTCCAGGCGCTGGGCGGCGACGTGCCACGCTTCGCCCATCACAGCCTGCTGACCGGGCCCGGCGGCGAGGCTCTCTCCAAACGACTCGGCACGCTTGCCCTGCGTGATTTGCGCGAGGCTGGCGTGGAGCCGATGGCCCTGGTGTCTTTGCTGGCCAGGCTGGGGTCGTCCGATCCGGTGGTGGTTCAGCGCTCTCTGGGCGACGTGGCGGAGGGGTTTCGCATTGATGCGTTCGGCTCCGCTCCGACGAAATTTAATCCGGATGATCTCGCGCCGCTTTCGGCAAGGTTCCTGCACGAAATGGAGCACGACGAGGTTGCCGATGACCTCGCCGCCATCGGCGTGCCGCCGGATCAATCCGCCGCCTTCTGGAAGGCCATTCGCGGCAATATCGAAAAACGCTCCGAAATCCCGGAGTGGTGGGCAATCTGCCAGGGCCGGTTTGAGCCGGATGTGGATGCGGAGGATGCGGATTTCGTGCGGACGGCCATCGCCATGCTGCCGGATCAGCCATGGGACGGCAACACGTGGAAAACCTGGACAGGCGCGGTCAAGACCGAGACGGGCCGTAAGGGCCGGGGCCTGTTTATGCCGCTGCGCAAGGCCCTTACGGGTCGAAGTTCCGGGCCGGACATGTCGGAGTTCCTGCCGCTTCTGACCCGCGGTTAGTCCCACAATGGCGTTGACACGCCAGGCTCGGGGTGCATTCTTCACGGCAGGGTGATTAACCGTGCTGCCGAGAGTTTGATTTGTCTGATCTGATGAGGAAATACGTCCGCGTTGTGGACGCGGTGAACTATCGGATTGGGCGGGTGATCATGTACGGGCTGTTCGTCATGATCGGCATTCTGCTTTGGTCGTCCATCTCAAAGACGTTTTTCCTGCCATCGCTCTGGACGCTCGAAATGGCCCAGTTTGCAATGGTGGCCTACTACATCCTCGGCGGGCCCTACTCGATCCAGATGGGCTCCAACGTGCGGATGGATCTGTTCTACGCCAACTGGTCGGACCGCCGCAAAGCGCAGGTTGATGCGATTACGGTGCTGTTTCTGATCTTCTACCTTGGTGTTCTGCTCTATGGCGCCTGGGACAGTACATCCTACTCCCTGCAGTATGGCGAACGCAGTGCCACCGCATGGCGGCCCTACATCTGGCCCATCAAAATCATCATGTGCCTGGGGATTTTCCTCATGCTGCTCCAGGCAATATCCGAGTTGTTTAAGGATCTTGCCCGTCTGCGCGGGGAAGAACTCTGATGTCCCATGAAATGATCGCCATCTTCATGTTCGCGACCATGATGCTCATGCTCATGACCGGACAGCGCGTTTTTGGGGCCATTGGTTTTGTTGCGGCGATTGCGGCCCTGGCCCTGTGGGGGACGGGCGGGTCGAACATTCCGTTCTCCTCCGCCATGAAGCTGATGAAGTGGTACCCGCTCCTGACGCTGCCGATGTTCATCTTCATGGGATATGTGCTGTCGGAAAGCCGTATTGCGGACGACCTTTACCGCATGTTCCATGTCTGGATGGGGCCGGTGAACGGTGGCCTTGCCATCGGAACCATTGGCCTGATGGTACTGATTTCCGCCATGAACGGCCTGTCAGTGGCCGGGATGGCCATCGGAGCCACAATTGCACTGCCGGAACTGCTCAAACGGGGCTACGACAAGCGGATGGTCACCGGGGTGATCCAGGCGGGCTCGTCCCTGGGGATCCTTGTGCCGCCCTCCGTGGTGCTGGTTCTCTATGCCATGATCGCCCGCCAGCCGGTGGGCCAGCTTTGGCTCGCGGGCGTATTCCCAGGACTCGTCATGGCGGGGATGTTCATTCTCTACATCTACATCCGCTGCAAAATTCAGCCCCAACTTGGGCCCGCGCTTCCGTCCGCCGGGCGTGAGGTGTCCCGCTCCGAGAAGTTTCGCCTGCTGCGGGCCGGTCTGCTGCCCATTGCGATCTTTGCGGCCATGATGGTGCCGTTTGTAAACGGCTGGACATCCCTCGTTGAAAGCTCCGCGATCGGTGCGATGACCGCGTTCCTTGCCGCAGTCCTGAAAGGCCGCATGACGCGCGATGTGTTCGAGACCTCCGTGCGTCAGACATTGGCCATTTCCTGCATGTTCATGTGGATCATTCTGGCGGCCCTCGGCTTTGGCGCGGTGTTTGACGGTCTTGGCGCGGTTCGGGCCATTGACAACCTGTTCACCGAACAGCTGGGCCTCGACCCCTGGACCATCCTTATTCTGATGCAGCTGTCATTCCTGATCATGGGCACGTTCCTGGACGATACGGCCATGCTGGTGATCGTGGCGCCGCTCTATGTGCCGCTGGTAAAGGCTCTGGGCTTCGATCTGGTGTGGTATGGTGTCCTCTACACGATCACGACTCAGATCGCCTACATGACGCCACCGTTCGGATATAACCTGTTCCTGATGCGCGCGATGGCCCCGCCGGAGATCACCATGCGCGACATCTATGGCTCCATTCTGCCGTTTGTTCTGGTGATGGTGATCGCCCTCGCGCTGATCATGGTGTTCCCGGGCATTGCGCTGTGGCTGCCGGGCTATGTCTATGGGTTTTGATGACAGGTCCGCCATCTCGCGGGGCCCGTCCGGATAAAGAAAGTGGGTGACGTCCCGAAAAACGGGAAAAACACCCCAATACGAAAAACAACAAACCGACCAACAAGGAGAATATCAATGACAACAAGACGCAGGTTTATCACCGGAGCCGGAGCAACCGGAGCGGCGGCCCTGGCGGCCCCCGCCGTACATGCCCAGAGCACCATCACTTGGCGGCTGCAGACCTATGCCGGACCGGCCCTGGCCGAGCACGTTATCAAGCCCGCAATCGACAGCTTCAACGCGATTGCCGGCGATCAGATGCAGATCGAGCTTTACTTCGCTGATCAGCTGGTCCCGACCGGCGAACTGTTCCGCGCCATGCAGAACGGCACAATCGACGCGGTACAGTCCGACGACGACTCGATGGCCTCGCCGACCGAAGTGACCGTGTTCGGCGGATACTTCCCCTTCGCGTCCCGCTATTCGCTCGATGTGCCGGTACTGTTCAACCAGTACGGCCTCAATGAAATCTGGGATGAGGAGTATTCCAAGGTTGGCGTGAAACACATCAGCGCCGGTGCCTGGGACCCGTGCCATTTCGCCACAAAAGACCCGATCAACAGCCTGGCCGACCTTCAGGGCAAACGGGTGTTCACCTTCCCGACGGCCGGACGCTTCCTGACCCAGTTCGGTGTGGTTCCCGTAACCCTTCCCTGGGAAGACATCGAGGTTGCGGTTCAGACCGGAGAACTCGACGGAATCGCCTGGTCCGGTATCACCGAGGACTACACGGTTGGCTGGGCTGACGTGACCAACTACTTCCTGACCAACAACATTTCCGGTGCCTGGGCGGGATCGTTCTTCGCGAATATGGACCGCTGGAATGAGCTGCCTGACAATCTCAAGGAACTGCTCCGCGTCTGCATGGACCAGAGCCATTATTACCGCCAGTGGTGGTATTGGGGCGGTGAGGCCAGCCTGCGTGTTCACGGCGAGAAGCTTGAACTCACCACCATTCCAGATGAGGAGTGGGCCACAGTCGAGGCAGCCGCGGTCAAGTTCTGGGATGAGATTGCCGCTGAATCGGAGACCAAGGCGAAGGTTGTTGAGATCTTCAAGAAGTACAACGCCGATATGGTGAAGGCCGGTCGGCCTTACCGCTACGGCTGATTTTTCCCCGAATACGTGCTTCGTCGAATCAATTCGGCGGAGCGCGACTGGCCGGGAACTCAACACTTAAACAAAAAAAAAGGCCGAACTTTCGTTCGGCCCAAGTCCAACAGGGAGGTGAGGTCGGTAGACGACTGTCCGCCAACCTCGAGTTGAGATATAGAGATGTTCGCTGTATTTCGCAAGTGCAATTGCACTATATTTAGTCATAGCCGCTATCACATGAGTGCATAACGGAGAGGCACAAAAATGACCTGTTTGCCTAGGATGCGAGCTGTTTTTTAAAGACTGTTAGTTCCTCAAGGACGAAATCCCGGAACGCCGCGACGCGTTTTGAATGCCGCAGTTCCTCGACGAAGGCGAGATATACTGGAATTTCAGTGCTTTGCAGGTCGGGCAGCACATTGATCAGTTCGGGAAAATCTGCCGTCAGGTAGTCGGGCAGGGCGCCGATGCCGATATGGCTGCGAATGGCCTCAAGTATGCCGAAATAGTTGTTCACGGTCAGAAGCGAGTTCTGACTTGCAAGAAACGGCCGTACAAAATCCGCTCCGGCGCGCACCTGCGGTGAGGACGGGCTTTGCGTGATCAGCAGCTGATCGGCCAAATCCTCCTCGGAGGCGGGCATGCCATGCTTGTTGATATAGGTCTTGGTCGCATAGAGCTTGATCGTCGTGCTCATCAGACGACGCCGGATCAGATCGGCCTGGCTCGGCTCCTTCATGCGGATCGCCACATCGGCCTCACGCATCGGAAGATCGAGAATTCGCTCCTCGAGCATCAGGTCAATTTTCAGGCTTGGGTATTTCTCGAACAGCCGGGGCAGGCGCGGTGCCAGCCACAGCGTTCCGAACCCGATGGTCGTCGTGACGCGCAACTGCCCGAAAACCTCGTTTTCCGAATCCCGGATACGGGCTGCCGTGGCATCGAGACGCTTGGTCATCGTCCGCGTCGCCTCAAACAGCAGCTCGCCCTGTTCCGTCAGCAACAGCCCACGGGCATGACGCCGAAACAGTGTCGTGTTCAGGCTGTCTTCAAGCGCACGGATCTGGCGACTGACCGCGGACTGGCTCAAATGCAGGCTTTCGCCTGCGGCCGTGAGACTGCCCGCATCCGCCACCGCGTGGAATATTCGCAGTTTGTCCCAGTCCATTGAGCCCCGTAAGCTGAAATTTTGCTGATTTTGATAGATGGCGTTTATTCCCATAGCACGGAATTGTGCGCAAATACATTTGCCACGATCGTGTTGAAATTTTATTATCCTTTGTGACATCGTTCCCCGTTCAAGCGCCAAATGAACGGTTTTCAGCCAGATCGGGACCGAATTGTGCCAAAATGAGTGCAGAATTAGAACAACCTCAGCGGGAATCGGGTGCTGCGGAAAAGCGTATAACGCTCGATGACCGGTTCGATCTGGCCAATTCCCAGGTAATTCTCACCGGCACACAGGCTCTCGTCCGCGCACTTTTGATGCAAAAAGCCCGTGATGTGGCGGCCGGACATGATACCGCAGGGTACGCAACCGGCTACCGCGGCTCACCTTTGGGCGGCGTGGATATCCAGATGAATCGGGCCAAAAACCATCTTGAGGCCGCGGATATCGTGTTTCAGGAGGGCCTGAACGAGGATCTCGGAGCCACGGCCCTGTGGGGAACCCAGCAGGTTCAGATGCGCGGCGACGGGCGCGTCGATGGCGTTTTCGGACTTTGGTACGGCAAGGGTCCAGGCGTCGACCGCTGCGGCGACGTCTTTCGGCACGCAAACTTCGCCGGCACGGAAAAACTCGGCGGCGTTTTGGTCTGCATGGGGGACGACCACACCGGCGAAAGCTCCACCACGCTTCACCAGTCCGAATTTGCCCTGGTCGACGTCATGATGCCGATCCTCTCCCCGGCGGGTGTGCAGGAGGTCCTCGATTACAGTCTGCTGGGCTGGGCTCTGTCGCGCTATTCCGGTGCCTGGGTGGGCCTGAAATGCGTGAAGGACACGATTGAGGTTACGGAAGTCGTCAATGGCGACCCGCATCGTCTGAACATCGTCGAGCCCACGGATTTTGAGATGCCCGCCGACGGCGTCAATATTCGCCCCGGATTTGAGGTCGTGGCCCAGGAGGCCCGCCTGCACGACTACAAACGGTTCGCGGCGGAGGCCTTCGCGCGGGCAAACCGCATCGACCGGGAATTCTGGCCACGGGAAGGTGCGAAGATTGGCATCGTATCCTGCGGCAAAAGCTGGCTCGACACCGTTCACGCGCTCGAACTTTTGGGTCTCAATGCCGATGAGGCCAAACGCCTCGGCATTTCCACCTACAAGGTCGGTATGGTCTGGCCGCTCGACATGGAGTCTTTCCGCGAATGGGCTCACGACCTGGAACTGATCATCGTTGTCGAGGAAAAGCGCAAACTCGTTGAGGTCCAGATCAAGGAGGCGATCTTCAACGACCGCCGCGGCCGTCGCGTCATCGGCTGGAAGAACGAGCAGAACGAGACGGTGTTCTCGGTCAAATCCGCGCTCGACCCGGTCCTGATTGCCCGCAAACTCGGCGAGCTTCTGGCGCATGAGGGCATTGAGACCGAAACGCTCACCCAACGCCGCCGCCTGCTTGAGGATGCCGTCCAGGCCGACAATGCCGATGAGGCCGCCGTGCGCCAGCCCTGGTTCTGCTCCGGGTGCCCCCACAACACCTCCACCCGCGTTCCCGAAGGCTCCCGCGCCTATGCCGGTATCGGCTGTCACACCATGGCGCTCTGGATGGACCGCGACACGGATGGCGTCACGCAGATGGGGGGCGAGGGCGCGAACTGGATCGGCGAGGCCCCGTTCTCCAAACGCAAACACGTTTTCCAGAACCTTGGCGACGGTACCTACAACCATTCCGGAACGCTTGCGATCCGCGCGGCGCTCGCGGCGAAGGTCAACATAACCTACAAGATCCTGTTCAACGACGCCGTTGCCATGACCGGCGGTCAGCCCAATGAGGGCGGCCTGACCCCGCACCGTATCGTCAACGAACTTCTTGCGATGGGCGTCGAAAACGTGGCCGTGGTGTACGACCCGAAGGAGGATGTCGATCCGAATTCCTTCCCGTCCTCCGTCAGCGTGTCCACCCGCGACCAGCTCGATCAGGTTCAAAAGGCGATGCAGAAAATCGAGGGCGTTTCGGCCATCGTCTTCATCCAGACCTGCGCCGCCGAAAAACGCCGTCGCCGCAAGAAAGGGACATTCCCCGACATCGACCGGCGGGTCTTTATCCACCCGGATGTCTGCGAGGGCTGCGGAGACTGCGGCGTGCAGTCAAACTGCGTCGCGGTCCTGCCGCTGGAGACGGAATTCGGCCGCAAACGTCAGATCGACCAGTCCGCCTGCAACAAGGATTTTTCCTGCCTGAACGGCTTCTGCCCCAGTTTCGTTACGCTGGAAGGCGCGGTTCCCCGCAAAGTGGAGGCTAAAGAACTCGACCTGCCCGATCTGCCCGAACCCGATCTGCCGCCGATCTCGCACACCTACAATATTGTCATCACGGGGGTGGGCGGCACCGGCGTTGTGACCATCGGCGCGCTGATCGCCATGGCCGCGCACATCGAAAACAAGGGCGTCGGCGTCATGGAAATGGCGGGCCTGGCGCAGAAGGGCGGCGCGGTCCTGATTCATTGTCGCGTAGCGGAAAAACCTGCGGATATTTCCGCCATTCGTATCGCGGTGGGCGAGGCGGATGCCCTGATCGGAGGCGACCTTGTGGTTTCGGCCGGGGCCAAAACGCTGGGCCTGATGACCCGCGACCGCACACGCTGCCTCGTCAATCTCCATGAGATCATGACCGGCGCCTTTACCCGCGACCGGGAGTTCCGCATTCCGACGGACCGGTTGCTGCTCAGCCTTCGTGCGCGGCTGGGTGAGGATGCCATCCTCGCACTGGACGCAACCCGCATGTCCGAGGTGCTGCTGGGCGATGCCATCTACACCAACATGCTGATTTTTGGCGCGTCCTGGCAGGCCGGGATGATCCCGCTGGGACAGGACGCCATCGAGCAGGCCATTCGCCTCAATGGCGTAAACGTCGAGCGCAACCTGCGCGCGTTCACGCTAGGCCGCTGGGCCGCGGCGTTTCCCAATGACGCCGCGGCTGCCGTGGCGCCGGAGGTTCACGCGCCGACAGGTTTCGGGGACCTCGTTGCGGCCCGCCGCGCACATCTCGTTGACTATCAGGACGAAAACCTCGCCAAACGCTACGAGACCCGTGTCCGCTCCGCCCATGAGGTCGATCCTGCCTTCGGGGAGGCGGTCGCGAAAGGCTATCACTCGCTTCTGGCCTACAAGGACGAATACGAGGTGGCCCGTCTGCACAGCATTGGACTGGAAAAACACCTCAACGACGCTTTCTCGGAAGTGGGCACGGTCACCTTCCACATGGCGCCACCGATGCTGTCGAAAACCGGCCCGGACGGTCGGCCGCTTAAACGCGAATTTGGCCCGGGCCTGATGCGCGTTTTGCGCCTGCTTGCGCGGTTGAAAGGCCTGCGCGGGACCCGGTTTGATCCCTTCGGTTACACTGACGAAAGACGCATGGAACGCGCCTTGATCACGCAGTACGAAGGCGACATTGATGAGCTGCAAAGCGGCCTCACGCCGGACAATGCCGCACTGGCGACTGAGATTGCGCTGCTCCCGCTGGAAATCAGGGGCTTTGGGCCGGTGAAGGCCGCGGCGGCCGAAACCGTGGCAAAACGCCGCGAAACCCTGCTCGCCCAATTCCGCAGCCCGGCACCAGACACACGGTCGGTCGCCTGAACTGCGGAGAGGCCGGAGCGCTAGACGAGGGCAAGGATCCGCGCCGGTCCACCGGTGCCGCCCTGGTGTTTCGGGGCACCTACAATCAGGGTCGCGCCCGTTGCCGGAAGCCTGTCGAGATTTGCCACACATTCCACCCCAAACCGTCCGCTGGGCAGCCAAGCGTAGTGAAAGGCGAAATCCGCGGACGGCCCGTGATCGAGCGACAGCGTGTCCACAGCGACCGAGGCCGCTCCCGCATTTGCCAGCATCTCAGCGCATTCGACGTGGAAGCCTGGGAAATGCATCGCCTCTCCATCAAAGCTCCGGAACGCGTCCGAATCAGCCTTCGAACTCCAGCCTGAATGCATAGCGACACAGGCATTTGCCGGGATCTCCCCATTCGCGGCGATCCAGGCTGAAATGTCATCCGGCGTGACCTGCGCATCCGGGTTTTCGGCCGCGCGGGCGGCAATGTCGATAACGCAGAGCGGCGCGACGAGGTTGGATACCGGTATCTCATCCACTGAAGCACCATCCTCGGAAAAATGCAGCGGCGCATCGATATGCGTGCCCGTGTGCTCATCAATGCGCAGATCGAACAGGTTGTAGAAATGCTCCGCGTAGTTGAATTTCTGCTCCATGAAGAACTGCTGTTCGCCCGAGAAAGTCGGAAATTCCGGTGTCAGGGTATGTGTCAGATCCTCAACCGCGTCGTGGCCCTGCGCCAATGCCGAAGGAGCCGCGGCCACGCCGCCAAGCGCCGCTGCGGTGCCCGCCATCGCCGCACCTTTGAACAATCCCCGGCGGGACAGCATTCTGTCCTTCACCGAATTCATCACGCACATGTCGCACATTTTTTCTGTTCCCCGTTCCTGTTGGCTGTTTGAACGGGAACCGTAGCACAGTCGTGCCGTTCGGAATAAGTCCGCGCGGTTTTCGTTACGCAAATGACATTCCATGGTCACGGAGCCGTTACCCGTTCCCTCCAGGCTTTGGTACGCGCCGGTTCGCAGCATCCGGTCCCGTGTCTGTCCGGAAGTTCAATGTCTTCAGATCCTTACTTTCTGCTCCGTACAATCTCAGGCGCGATGAACCGTTCCACCCTGGCCCTCGCCCTGTGTCTGATTACTGCTGTTTATCTGACACTGTGCGTCGGCTCGGCCCGTGACCGCATCGGTGACCGGATTCAGATCGCGCTACCGGTTGTGGGGCTGGCCTGTTCAACCATGAAAAACGGCGCGCGTGACTATGTTCTGCGCTTTGCGGGAGCCATGACGGTCGTGCATGGTTTGAAAAACGGACTTGGTGAAACACCGCTGAACCTGCGCCCAGGCGGATCCGACCGCGGTTTCCCGTCCGGGCACACCGCCGCCTCAGCCTATGGCGCGAGCTATCTTGCCCGCGAGTGTGGTTCCTTTGTGCCGTGGGTCGGGCCGGTCGTCGTGCTGTCCGCCGGTTTCGTCGCGGGCAGCCGGGTTGAATCCGGTCACCACGATCTCGTTCAGGTCATGGCCGGTGCGCTCGTTGGCGTGGCATTTGACCGTGTCGGCCGAAGTCACCGTGCCAAACGCCGTCGCCGGGCCTCGGGCCTGCGCTGGCGTCGTCGCGTCGCCGGCATTCCGTTCCTGCTCCGGTCGCATGGCGTGCTGCCCTTTCCGGAAACCCGCTCGACATGATTTCCCGTGCCGGCGCGATCCTGCTGACCCTGTTGCCCGCGACCGGTTGGGCGCAACACGACCTGAGTGTTTATGGCGGCATTCAGGGCGCCTTCAGTTCGGACATGGACGGCAGGGACGTCAACGGGGAACCGCTGTCCTTCGACGTGGACTGGGAGGGACGATCCCTCGACATGCCACCCTATTACGGCCTGCGTTACACTTGGTGGCGCGGGCAAAAGTGGGGGCTGACGCTCGATTTTACCCATGTGAAGCTCTACGCGGACGATGCGTCGCTCGATCGCTCCGGTTTCGAAACCCTCGAATTCACCGACGGCCTGAACGTCGCAACCATCGGGGCCACAAGGCGTTTCGATCCGGTCTCCGGCGTCATTCCTCATGCGGGCTTTGGCGTCGGGTTTGTCTACCCCCATGTGGAAACCCGGTCACCGCAGTCCCAGGACCGGACTTATGAGTACCAGTTCGGCGGACTCGCCGCAGCGGCGCGGTTCGGAGTGACTTATCCTTTCAGCGATCACTGGCACCTCTTCGGCGAGTACGAAGCGAATTACGTCAGGCTCGATGTTGACATGAATGGCGGCGGCTCACTGAGGAGCGACATCGTCACCAACGCGCTCAATCTCGGCCTGACCTGGCGCTTCGGCCCCTGATCGCACCACCTTTCAAACCGCATTGCGGCAGGTCGGTTGCTTCCCGCTCAACACTCCGTTTTTCATTCTTAGCGTGCGCGTGGCGACCCTGCGGCGAAAATGCGGATCATGGCTGACCAGCACCATGGCCTGGGGCAGGGCAAGCAGTATTTCCGTTAGACGCCCGGCGTTTTCCTCGTCCAGCGCATTGGTGGGCTCATCGAGCAGCAGCACCTCCGGCTCCATCGCCAGCACCGTCGCCAGCGTGACCAAACGCTTTTCCCCACCCGACAGCCTGTGGGTCACCCGGTCGCGCAGATGCAGCAGCTCGAGCCTTGCCAGCGTCGCCTCGACGGTGCGCATCGCCACGGTCCGGCTCTGCCCGAGGTTCAGTGGGCCGAACGCCACATCCTCCGCCACGGTGGGGCAGAAAAGCTGATCGTCCGGATCCTGAAACACCAGTCCCGCGCGCCGGCGCACATCATTGAAATCCGCGTCCACGGCCCGGCGCTCCCCGAAGGCGGTCACGCTTCCCGACTGGGGCATCAGGAGCCCCACCATAACCTTCAGCAGTGTCGACTTGCCCGAGCCGTTATGCCCGGTGATGAAAACCCGCTCGCCAGCCTCCAAAGTGAAATCCACACTATCGAGCGCCGGCGGGCGTCCTGCATATCCAAACCGTATTCCGCGCAGTTCAAACAGCGCCATGGAGAATATCCGCCACTATCAGCGCGCAGAGAACCGCCCCAAAACCAACACCAAACACCACATCAGCCCGCGTCCATGAAACCGTGTTGAGCACCGGGATACGCCCGGTAAACCCCCTGCATTTCATCGCCCCCAGAATGCGTTCCGAACGCTCAACCGCCCGCACCAGCATCATTCCAATCAGGTAGCCAAAACTGCGCCAGGTATGCAGCCCGTTTTTCCGCGCCTGAAACCCGCGCGCCAGCATCGCCTGCCGAAGGCGCTGATACTCCTCGCGCAGCACCTCGATGTACCGCACGGTAAACATCATCAGATGCACCAGCCTCTCCGGCACCCTTAACCGGAACAGCGCATGTCCCACCGTCACCGGCTCGAGACTTCCGACCAGTGACATCAGTGCCAGAATGGCCGCGTTCGCCGTTAGACCGATTTCCACCGCCCGGTGGAACCCCTGCCAGCTTGCCTCAAAGCCCAGCACGGTAAACATTGTATCGCCCGGCATGGTGAACGGCATGAACACAAGAATAAAAATGATGAAACCGTCCATCGCGATCATCCGCCGCAGGGTCGTGCGCATCGGCACCCGCGCCGAAAGCATCAGCAGCACCGCAACACCAAGGGCCGCCGCCAGAACCGGGATGTGCCGACACCCGACGACCACAACCGCAAACAGAACCGCAGCAATCACCCGTGTCCGTGGATCGAGCATGTTCAGGTCGGGCAGCCGGCGGACCCGGGGCAGAACGTCTTCTTCAGTCGCCGCAATGGACAGTATCGGATTCATGTTTCCTCCTCCTGCCGTCCCTGGCGCCGGGCCATGAAATAAAAGCCCACTCCGAACAGCCCGAAGATATAGCCGATGCCACCGAGAATGTTTTGAAAGTCGTTCTTTTCCCTGTAGGCCGCGATTTCCTGCCGCAACGGCCGCAGTTCGTCGCGGATCATTGTTGCAATCTCGGCCTTCATCTCGGGCGGCAGGGTGGTCGTCACTACCGAACCGGTCCGGCCCGCCGTTGGAGCCACGGGCGCTTCCCCGTCATCCGACAGTTCGCTCCCCTCCATCACGGCCTCAGCCGCATGCCCCGCGCCCAGGTTGGCGCGAAACACATGGGTCATGTCGCCGACCGGTTCGAAAACGAAAAAGCCGTCCTCATCCGTGACCGTTTGTCCGAGCGGGTTACCGCTGGTATCCAGAACCTCAACAATCTGGTTTGCGGCAACCGCACCGTTGGAGAAGCCAATCTCGCCCTCAATCATGTCACCGGCCATGAACACCGAGGCAATGACCTTGTGCGCGGAGGCTGGTGTCACCCCAACGAGCATCAGCCCAAGTACGACGGCAACGACCCGCATCACCGTGCTTCCCCCATCACCGGTGCCACATCCAAAAGCTCCGGTTTGACCAGACGCGTCAGGTGAACCGCCGCCGCCGTCAGACCCGCCTCGATCACCATCACCGGGATATGGGCAAAGAACACGAACTTTGCCGCCGGATAAAACTCCTCTCCGGACAGGGCCAGCGACGCCGCGACCATGATCGTTGTAAGCGCGATGGACAAACCGCCCGCCAGAGCGCCCCACAGCGCGGCAATGCGCGCATCCGATGAGCGCACACCCCCGCGGCAGAGATACCATGCCGCTACGGCGGGCAGGGCAATGTTGACCGTATTGATCCCAAGCACCGTAAGCCCGCCAAAGCCGAAAAACACCGCCTGAAGCAAAAGCCCGACAAACAGCGCAGGCACCGCCGCCCAGCCCAGCACAATCCCGGCCAGACCGTTCATGATCAGATGAACCGAGGACGGCCCAATCGGCACATGGATCAGCGAGGCCACAAAGAAACTCGCCGACAGAACCCCAGCCACCGGGATCTTTTCCATGGGCATATGGCGCAGACCCATGGCGATGCCACCCACCGCGAGGACGGCGCCACCGGCGACGACACTGTTCGCGAGGGCGCCATCCACAATATGCATCAGGGCTGCTCCGCCAGATCCCAGGCACGAACCCAGATCACCGCATCCTGGCTCAGCTCCTTGCCTTCATGCTCGGTATCCGGTCCCGACCCAAGGGCCACAAATCCCCAGAAACCAGCCTTCGGAATGCCGAAGCTGAAATACCCGTTCGCATCCGTCAGGGCCACGATACTGCCGCCGGGCAGGGGGGCTGCGGTGGCCGGACGCGGTGCACCGGCGTCCATATCAGGTTCCGCGGCCATAAACTCGACCTCGATCTCCGCCCCGGCGACCGGTTCTCCCCCGGACACCACCTGGCCCGAAAATGTCGACCCGGCGAGCACGTTGTAGGGTTTGCTCAGGGGAAGGATTTCCGTGGCAAGACCCACCGGCGCATCCCAGTCGGTGGGAACCGTGTTTCTGTTCAGATAGGACTTGGTGAGCTGCTGGATATAGATGTCCTCGCTCTCCTCGTAATAGGGCTGAGGCACCGTCACCAGCACGTAGTCCCCCGAACGTTTCACGGGCACCGACCCGTTCCACGCCTTCGCGGAATTCTCCTTCCCGGTGAACTCGAATTCGGACAGGCTGTTCATCAGATCGGTTTTTTCCCCGCGATGGATCACAAAAAATTCCTGTGGCTTTTCCATGTCCATGACATGGCCGTTTTCAAACGGGTGCCAGAAAATCAGTTTTAGCGGCACATCGCCGGGACGCTCGATCAGGGTGTCCGGAGAATAAATCAACTGGAAATGGGCCGCTACGGGCGGCGCAGCCCCCAAAAGGCTCAAGGTAACCGCGCAGGCAACGCCGGTATTATCAAACATCGGTCTACTCCATTGCGTTCCTCCCCGGAACGCGATGCAAGGCATTTGAATGTCGGGAGTAAAATGGTCCGCAAAGGGTCCGGCCCTCTCCGAACCAGACGCTCACCCCGGCATCCGGTGGAAACAGGCCGTCCGGGTCACCCCAAAACAGGCCCATGCACCGGCAGGTCTCCTGACTCGTGGGTCACGGGCTTTGGACCGGCCTTCCCAGGGAAATCCCCAGTGGCACTGTTGGTCCCGCCTACCACTCACAGTTGCGGGGGCAGTCACGGATTTGGCCCCTCTTGGGTCGTCCTCACCGTGTTCCCTTTTCATCCCGGACGCTTGACCGCCACGGGAACCGAAGCAGGGTATTGATGGCAGTCACGCAGTGGTGTTGTCAATGCGGTATCGCCGCCAAGCTATGGGCCGCATCGGTGTCATGATTAACGCCGCCAGATATCGCATTCGGCGCCTTTTGAGTATCTTACGGCGACCTGGGCCGAGCGCCGGGCTCCCCGGTTAACCCTCCCGTTACGCCCAACCCGTTGGCTTAATCTCCCGGAAAGGTTTGTGCCCGCTTTTGGCACATCAAACGCGCGGTGGGCGCATAGGGAAAAGCCGGTGGCGAGCTTCCGGCTTCGGATCAAGGGGCAACTACATGACCATCAACACGCAGTACGACGATGAAATCCGGTTTGGGTTTGAGGAAGACACGTATGATCCGGAACAGCGCCGCGAAGCTGTCGCGATGTTTATGGAGGCCGCCGCTGATCATGCGGAAGATCACGGGGAAGAAGAACTCGAACACGCTGAGGACGACGCTGACAAAGCGGAAGACGACCTCGACGATGCCGAGGACGCTCATGAGGATGCCGCAGACCACGACGCGGACGAAGATGAGGACGCTGACGATCGTGACGAGGATGAAATAAAGGACAAAGACGACGATCACGATCATGACGACGATGAGGAAGACCATGATCATGATGACGAAGACGATCATGAGGATGACGAAAAAGAAGACGACGAAGATGCCGATGACGACAAGGATGACGATGAGGATGACGACGACGGCCTGAACGAGAAGGGCGACCGGGGCGACGATGACATGGATGGCGGCGACGGCGACGATGTCTTCCACGGACGCCGGGGCGACGACAAAATGGACGGGGCCGATGGCGACGACCATATGAGTGGCGGTCGGGGTCATGACAATCTGTCCGGCGACAGGGGGCACGACCACCTCGACGGCGGTGCCGGCCGGGACAAGCTTTTCGGTGGACGCGGTCACGACAGCCTCGACGGCGGCGACGGTCGGGACAAGCTTAACGGCGGTAAGGGCTCCGACTACCTCGATGGCGGCGCCGGCAAGGACAAAATGATCGGTGGAAAAGGCGATGACGAACTCTGGGGCGGTGACGGCGCCGACCTGTTCCGCTTCAAGGGGAAGTTTGGCGATGACGTCGTTGCCGACTTTGAGATCGGCGAAGACCGTCTGAAAATTTCCGGCGGAAAGAATTGGTCGGTCGAGGAAACGGAGGACGGTGTGCTCATCGAGTTCAAACACGGCTCCATCGAGTTCCACGGTCTCGATATCGACCAGATCGACGACCTGCTCTAGGCAGTCACCGTTCCAACCGACGGTGACGACAGGGCCCGGCCATGGCTTTCCATGCGCCGGGCCTTTAACGTTCCGCGCATCTCAATCGCTCAAACGCATCACTTGCCCCGCACCGCCCGCACTGCTAACAGCAAAATGTGACGATGCCGGGAGGCTGAAAGGGAGTTGCCCCGACACCGACCCAATCAGGGGGTGAAGGGCGACATCGTTGATGCGGGAAACCGCCCCCGAAATGCTGCCATGCCGTCAGACAGGGCTGGGCCGTACGCGGCTCCGTGAACCGGGGAGAGATGGGTTATGGGAAAAATCGGTGTGATGCTGTGTGGACACGGCTCGCGGAGTGAGGACGCCGTGCGCGAGTTTTCCGTGCTGGCCGAAAAACTCCCCGCGATGCTGCCGCCCGAATGGCCGGTTGACTATGGCTATCTCGAATTCGCGAACCCCGTAATCCGAAAGGGCCTCGACAACCTGCGCGAGGCCGGCTGCGACCGCATTCTCGCCGTGCCCGGTATGCTCTTCGCCGCCATGCACGCCAAGAACGACATCCCGTCGGTCCTGCGTGAATATGCCACCAAACACGGCATCCAGGTCGATTACGGTCGGGAACTTGGTGTCAACGCCAACATGATCGCCGCCGCCTCCGAGCGTATTCAGGAGGCTGTCGACCGCGCCAACGCGGAACTTGGCGAACTGCACGTGTCCCAGACCTGTCTCGTGGTGATCGGCCGCGGTGCATCCGACCCCGACGCCAACTCGAATGTCTCCAAGATCGCCCGCATGCTCTGGGAAGGCATGGGCTTCGGCTGGTGCGAGGTCGGCTATTCCGGTGTGACCTTCCCCCTCGTTGAGCCCTGCCTCGAACAGGTCGCAAAACTCGGCTACAAACGCGTCATCGTTTTCCCGTATTTCCTCTTCACCGGCATCCTGATCGACCGCATTTACGGCTTCACCGACATGGTGGCCGAGGCCCATCCCGAAACCCAGTGGGTCAAGGCCGGATACCTCAACGATCATCCGAAAGTGCTCGCGACCTTTGCTGAGCGCGTCACCGAAATCCTTGAGGGCAACACGGCCATGAACTGCGGCCTGTGCAAATACCGCACCCAGGTTCTCGGGTTCGAATCTGAGGTTGGCATGGCCCAGGAAAGCCATCACCATCATGTCGAGGGGCAGGGCGCCCAGGCTCCCGGCTCCAATGTGGCCGACTGCACCAAATGCGATGATTTCTGCACTGGGGCCTGCCGCCTCGACATGGACCACCACCATCATCATCACCATGATCACGACCATCATCACGGTCACGATCATCACCACCATCACGATCACGCGCATCCGCCTTACCCTCATGCCGATCATCCCATGGGGCCGGAAAGCGTTCGCAAACACCTCAAGCCGGAGCACTGACCCGCCGTGTCGCCTTTCCCGCCATATGAGCGCGACCCGGCGCGGATTTATGAGGCGAGTTTCCGCATCATTGAGGCCGAGACCAATTTTTCCGAGCTTCCCCCGGGGCTGCGCCCGCTGGCTACGCGCCTGATCCATTCCTGTGGCATGGTGGACATTGTCCATGACCTGCGTTTTGGCGGCGATCCCCTGGCCGCGGGCCGCGCGGCGATATCCGCCCGCAAACCCATCCTGTGTGACGCCGAGATGGTCGCGCGCGGCATCATAACCCGCGCATTGCCCGACGGTTTGGCTCCAACCGTCACCCTCAACGATACCTCCGTGCCCGATATTGCCAGGCGCCTCGGCACCACCCGGTCCGCCGCCGCCGTGGAACTTTGGCGCGACCATATTGAGGGGGCAATCGTCGTCATCGGCAACGCTCCCACAGCCCTGTTTCACCTGCTTGAACGCCTGGGCCAGGACTGGCCGAAACCCGCCCTGATCCTGGGGTTTCCGGTAGGCTTTGTTGGCGCTGCGGAAAGCAAGGATGCGCTCGCCCGGTATCGCCACGACGTTCCGTTCCTGACACTTCTTGGCCGACGCGGTGGGTCCGCCATGGCGGCTGCGGCGGTTAACGCACTGACCCTTGGGCTGAAGGGCGACGGTACGTGACCGCCTGGCTCGACATTATTGGCATCGGTGAGGACGGTCTGGACGGTCTGCATCCGGCCACGCTCACCCGCCTGCAAACCGCCGAGGTCATCATCGGCGGCGCCCGTCACCACGACCTCACCGAAGGCTTCAGCGCCGAACGCATCAAATGGCCGTCTCCCTTCCGCGCCCTGGTCGACGAGATCAAATCCTGGCGCGGCCGCCGCGTCTGCGTACTTGTCACCGGCGACCCGCTCTGGTTTTCCGCCGGCGCAATAATTGGACGCGCGCTGGAGCCCGGCGAGGTCACGTTCCATCCGCAGATCTCCGCGTTCCAGTTCGCTGCCGCCCGCATGGGCTGGAGCCTTGCGGATCTTGAGACCGTCACCGTCCACGGCCGCCCCGCCGAGCAGGTGCTTGCGGGCTTCTACCCAAACGCCCGTCTGCTGATCCTCACCCGCGACGGCGACACGCCTGCGGAGATCGCCAAACTCCTCACGGATAACGGCTTCGGCCCCAGCCGCATGACGGTCCTCGGCGCGCTGGGCGGGCCAAATGAGACCCGCATCGACGGTATTGCCGCCACCTGGGACGCCATATCGCCGGATTTCCACACCCTTGCGGTGGAATGCATTGCCGAGCCGGGGGCGCGAATACTGCCCCTGACCGGACTGCCAGATGACGCCTTCGAGCATGACGGCCGCATGACCAAGCGCGAGGTTCGCGCCATCACGCTCGCCTCTCTCGACCCCAGACGCGGCGGCATGCTCTGGGACATTGGCTGCGGCTGCGGTTCGGTGGCTGTCGAATGGATGCGCGCCGGTCGCGACGCCCGCGCCATCGGCCTTGAGCCCCGCGCCGACCGCCGCGCCATGGCCGCCACCAACGCAACCCGCCTCGGCGCCCCCGCGCTGGAACTCATCGACGTCACGGCTCCGGATGGCCTTGCCGATCTGCCTGTACCCGATGCCATTTTTATCGGCGGTGGCCTCACCGCGGAAACGGTCGACATCGCACTCAACGCGCTTTCCCCCGGAGGCCGCCTCGTTGCCAACGCCGTAACGCTCGAATCCGAGACCATCCTCATGGACCTCCACGCCCGCCACGGCGGCGAACTCTCCCGCATCGCCGTCTCCCGCGCAAAACCCGTGGGTGGCTATCGTGGCTGGCGTCCCATGATGCCCGTCACGCAATGGGTGAAAACCGTATGACCGGAACACTTTACGGCGTCGGCGTCGGCCCCGGCGACCCCGAACTGCTGACCCTAAAGGCCCATCGCCTGATCTCGAATGCAGAGGTCATAGCCTATCCCGCCCCAGACAGCGGCGAGAGCTTCGCCCGCCGCATCGTGGCTGAACACATCCCCGCAACAGCCCGCGAGATCCCCATCGTCGTCCCCATGCGCGCCGCAAGGTTCCCCGCCCAGGAGGTCTATGACGAAGCCGCGCGGACCCTCGCCACCGAACTCGACCAGGGCCGCGACGTGATCGTCCTCTGCGAAGGCGACCCGTTTTTCTACGGCTCGTTCATGTACCTTTTTGCCCGCCTGGCCGAACGGTTCCCGACCACCATCATCCCGGGCGTCAGTTCCCTCGGCGCTGTCACCGCGGCGGCGCAAAAGCCCCTCTGCGCCCGCGAGGAAATCCTCACGGTCCTGCCCGCGACCCTGCCGGAAGACATCCTCCACGAACGCCTCTCCCGCGCCAATGCCGCCGCCATCATGAAACTCGGCCGCCATTTCACCAAGGCCCGGACGGTCGTCGACCGGCTTGGCCTCACCGGCCGTGCCATGTTCGTCCGCCACGCCTCGCTCCCCGAACAGCATGTCTGCCCGCTGGCCGACGCGCCGGAGGAGGCCCCGTATTTCTCAATGATCCTGCTGCCCGGAAGGGATGCCCATGTCTGAACCCGGCCCCGTCGTCGTCGGCAATCTCGCTTCCGCCCATGATACCGCCCGCCGGGTCGCGGACCTGACCGGCGCGCGCCTCGACATGCGCGGCACCGATTTTACCGATACGGCACCACATCTGCGCGGGCTTTTCGACGCGGGCCACGCCATCATCGGCATCATGTCCTCCGGCATCCTGATCCGCGCCCTGGCCCCATCTTTGGGCGATAAACGTGCGGAGCCTCCCGTGCTGGCTGTGGCCGAGGACGCCTCCGCGGTCGTGCCCCTCCTGGGCGGCCATCGCGGCGCAAATGCACTCGCGCGCCAGATCGCCACCAGCCTCAACACCGGCGCTGCCGTCACCACCGCAGGTGACGTCTCGCTCGGTGTCGCCCTTGATGAGCCGCCCGAGGGCTGGCGTCTCGAAAACCCCGAAGCCGCCAAACCTGCCATGGCGGCACTCCTCCGCGGCACTTCGGCGACCCTCTCCGGTGAGGCCCCATGGCTCGCGCCACTGCTCGTTGCCGGAACCGTCACACCCGCGCCGGCGACTGGGGACGCCCCGGTTGTCCTTTCTGTCGAAGGGAATGAACCTCTGGTTTTTCGCCGCCAGCAATTTGCGCTGGGCGTCGGCTGCGCCCGCGGCTGCCCGCCGGATGAACTGATCGCGCTCGTCTCCGCCACTCTTGCGGACAACGGCATTTCCCTGTTCGAGGTCGCCTCCATCCATTCCATTGACCTCAAGGCCGACGAGGCCGCCATCCACTCACTTGCCGCTCATCTCAACGTCCCGGCCAGTTTTTTCTCGGCAGAGCAGCTTGAAGCCGAAACAGGACGCCTCAAAAACCCCTCCGATGTGGTCTTCGCCGAGGTTGGCTGCCACGGCGTCGCGGAAGGCGCGGCCCTCGCCGCCGCCGGGCAGGGCGCAACCCTCGCCATCGAAAAACACAAATCCGCCAACGCGACCTGCGCGCTCGCCAAAATCACCGGCGAGCCCAGCCAGGGCCAACCCCGCGGACGTCTGGCTGTGGTCGGCATCGGCCCCGGCCAGCCCGAATGGCGTACGCCGGAAGCCACGCGCCTGATTGCGGAGGCTGATGAACTCGTCGGCTACGGCCTCTACATCGACCTGCTCGGCCCGGCCGCCAAAGGCAAAATCCGCCACGACTTCCCTCTCGGCGACGAGGAGGCCCGCTGCCGCCATGCGCTCGAGGCCGCAGGGCAGGGCCGCAATGTCGCGCTCATCTGCTCGGGCGACGCGGGCATCTATGCCATGGGCGCGCTGGTCATGGAACTGCTCCACCGCGACACCCATAACGGCGGCGTCAGCCCCGCCGCCCGCCGGGTCGAGGTCATCCACGCCCCCGGCATTTCCGCCCTCCAGGCCGCATCGGCCCGCGCGGGTGCCATGCTCGGCCACGATTTCTGCGCCATCTCGCTCTCCGATCTCCTGACCCCGCGCGAGGACATCCAAAAACGCATCCGTGCCGCCGCCGAGGGTGATTTCGTGATCGCCTTCTACAACCCGGTGTCCAAACGCCGCCGCACCCTGCTGGCCGAGGCCCGCGAGGTGCTGCTGCAACACCGGCCCGCCGACACACCGGTTCTGCTCGCTTCCAGCTTGGGGCGACCGGAGGAAAAACTGGTCCTGCGCACCCTCGGTGAACTCTCGGTGGATGAGGTCGACATGCTCACCATCGTACTGGTCGGTGCCTCCACCTCAAAAACCGTACAGACCGGCGACATCTCCGCCGGCGCAAACGGCACGATGATTTACACACCCCGCGGTTACGCGAAGAAAATGGACGGAGTCCCGTCATGACAGTCTACTTCATTGGTGCCGGCCCCGGCGATCCCGATCTCATCACGGTCAAGGGCCAGCGCCTGATTTCCCGCTGCCCGGTCTGCCTCTATGCCGGCTCCCTGGTCCCCGAAGCCGTTGTGGACTGCGCTCCTGAAGGGGCGCGTGTCATGGACACCGCGCCCATGGCGCTAGATGAGATCATCGATGAAATCGCAAAAGCCCATGCCGAGGGTCAGGACGTCGCACGTGTCCACTCGGGCGACCCGTCCCTCTACGGGGCCATCGCCGAGCAGATCCGCCGCCTCAACGCGCTGGGCATCCCGTTCGAGATCATTCCCGGCGTGCCCGCCTACTGCGCCGCCGCCGCCGCCATGGGGCAGGAACTCACCGTGCCGGAGGTCGCGCAGACGGTCATCCTCACCCGCACCGCCATGAAATCCTCCTCCATGCCGGAAGGCGAGGACCTGGCGACGCTAGGAAAATCCCGCGCCACACTCGCCATTCATCTGTCCGTGCGCAACCTGCTGGAGGTCGAACGCCAGCTTGCACCGCTTTACGGCGCCGACTGCCCAGTGATCGTCGCCTACCGTGTCGGCTGGCCCGACGAGATGTTCCTGCGCGGCACGCTCTCGGACATCCGCGAAAAAGTGCGGGCGGAGAAACTCACCCGCACCGCGCTCGTCTTTGTGGGCCGCGTCTTTGAGGAAACCGAATTCCCCGACAGCGCCCTCTACGACGCCGCTCAACCGCACATTCTCCGGCCGAAGCGGAAGGTGGCGGCCCCGGCCTGACGGATCGGCGCAGCCTCGGCTCACCGCGAAAGTTAAAACGCCCCGGCCCAACCCCGTCAGGCCGGAGCGTCAAACTCAGAACTTCAGCGAAGCCGTCACGAAGAGACTGCGGCCCGGCTCGTTCAGCGGAACGACATTCGCAAGACCCGTGCCATCCGCGCCGCGGGCGACATAGGTCTCGTCAAACAGGTTCCGCGCATCCACCCGGAACTCGACATTCTCAAACCGCTGCGGAACGTAGGCCGCGTAGAGGTTCACAACCTCATAGGCATCCAGCGCCTCGGTTCCGAGTGCCGCGTTTTCCGTGTCATCGTTCTTCAGCGCGAATTCCGCACTGCCACCGATGGTGATCTCCGGCGTGACCTCATATCCGGCCAGCACGCCAATGATGTGACCCACCGGACGTCCATAGTAATAGGCCGTGGTTCCAATGGTCTCTCCGTCCATCTGGACATCGGCATAGGTGTAGTTAACCTGCGCAAACGCCCGCGTCGTGTTGTAGGTCAGCGACGCATCGATACCCTGGGACGTTACGTCCGACTTTTCACGGGCCGCGGTCAGCACGTCATTCACATCGAGGATCTCGGTGTAGAGCAGCGCACCGCTGGCCGTCCACGCGCCATACTCATAGCGCAGACCCATGCGGGCGTTGTTGGCACGGGAGGTCTCCGGATCACCGTACACCCAGGCACCGCCCAGATTGATCAGCGAGGCCTCGCTCAACTCATAGCCGCCAAAGCTCGACGCACCACCGATGTTAAACGTCAGACTGTCCGTCAGGATGTAGTCGGCCTGCGCGTTTACGCTGATGCCCGTGTCGCTGTAGTCATCACCACTGGCCAGCTCAAAGGTCTGATGGTCGACGCGCGCGCCATAGGACAGCGACAGCCGTGCGCCAACATCCTGCCGCATCTGGGCATAGATACCAACGCTGTCGAGGGTTTCCTTCTCGTCCGGCGTGGTCAGCGGGCTTTCCGGTGTGGCCGTGTCATGGAAGAAATCGGCACCGGCCGTCAGAGCTCCCGAGCCGATATAGAACTCGTTCTCGATTTTACCGCTGAGGCTTGCGTTCGTCCCGATGGCCGCTCCCGCCTCAACATACTGCTCGTTATAGCTCAGCTGGATGGTCGGTGCGAAAATGCCGGTGGGCTGCTCATCCGTGTAGGTGAAGGTATAGGACGTGCGTTTGGACTCGGCGGGCAGATAAACACTGTCCCGGCCGACAACACCCGCAAAATCCGGCCGCGCATAGTAGAGCCCGCCAGGCCCCAACTGCATGGCGCGGTCGCCCGTGTCCTTCGTCTCATCCGCCGAAAACTCGAGGCGCTTGCCGGTTTCGGTGGTAAACGCGAACTTGCCGATCAGAGAGGTCAGGTCCGGCTCCGTCCCCGGCACAACGTTGCCCGATCCGTCCTCGTAATCATCCCCGGTCAGCCGGGTCCCGCTCAGCAGATACTCAAACTCGCTGTTGGAGCCGAAAAGGGTCAGCGCGCTGCGCAGGCTGTTACCGTTGTCGCCATAGCTCAGCGTTGCCTGACCACCAAACTCCTGACCCGGCAGCAGCAGATCCCGCGCATCCATTGTCTCATAGGCAATCACACCGGCCAGCGCGCCAGGCCCCGCATCCGCCGCGGCGATACCCGAACTCACCTCAACCTGTTTCAGCAGTGTGGGGTCCATCAGAACGTTGCCGGTATGGTGGAACGCCGACTTGTTCTGCCGGGCCCCGTCGATGGTGACGGAGAGCAGGCTTTCCTCAATACCGTGCACCAGAACCTTCTGCGCGATCGCTGCACCGCCCGACGAAATGATCTCCGACTGGCCAACAAACACGTCAGCCATCGAGGACGGGTTGGCCGCCTCAATCGTCTCGCGGTCAATCGTGGTGTTGCCGAGTGTCGCCTGGGCGTCCTCCGCCTCAACGCGAATGGGATCGAGTACGAAACTTTCCTGTGCCGCTGCCGCATGGGCACAAAACACCGCCGCCGACGCAAGCAGCGCCGCTTTCCTGGAGTAAGCCATGAATACCTTTCCTGACTTTTGCTTTTGCGAAATCAGTTGGCTGCGGGCGAAACGCACGGTGGCTCACTTCGGGACGGCGATAGGTTTCCATATTAATTTAGTCAAGTATTAACTTTTTGATTTCGGCCGGACTGTGGCAAAAACTGAACGAAAGCGTTTCGGAGGACACACCACCACCAAGCCGCCTGGCCGGACATGCGGAACCGGCCGCTAACCGCCTGAAATCACGTGCGCAAACGACCCGCCAACTTTGCCACGCGCAAGCCCCATTGGCCCAACCGTCTCTCCCGACGCGTCCTTGGCCATAAACAGCGGTTCGGCCTCACCGGTCTCAACCGTGGTCGCATAGTGAAATTCATGCGCCTTCAACCGACCCTTCCACGGAGAACCCGGGCCACAGGCCAGGTTGCGGTATCCGAGGGTCAAACGCCGCTCGGCGAACGAGGTCGTCAGCGGCAGCAAACCGCACATGCGGTGCATCTCGCCGTGCGCATCGACCAGTCCCTCACCGAGAGCCATGTAACCACCACACTCACCATAGACCCGTGCCCCCCGCGCGGCGGCCTTGCGAACGCCCGCAATAAATCCTTCACGGGACGCAAGCCTGCCCGCATGCAGTTCCGGATATCCTCCCGGCAGGAAAACCATGTCAGCACTTTTGTCGGGGGCCTCGTCCGCCAGCGGAGAAAATGGAATGATTTCCGCTCCCTGCTTCCGCCAGTCGCTGAGCATATGCGGATAGGCAAAGGCAAAAGCCACGTCCCGCGCCACTGCAATGCGCTGTCCTGGTGCCGCCAGCCTCGCGTGTGCCGCAGTATAAAGGGGAAGCGGCCGGGCCATCCCCATGAGCCGGTCGAGGTCGGTCTCCCGCTCCATCCGTGCAGCCAGGTCGTCCAGATACCCGTCCAGTCCAACGGTCTCTTCCGCCTGCACAAGCCCCAGATGCCGTTCCGGCAGGCTCACAGCCGTATCGCGTCCTATGGCCCCCAGAACCTCGAAGCCGGCTTCGCGCAACGGTCCCTCCGCCATCTCCACATGGCGCGGCGACCCCGCCCGGTTAAGGATGACACCCGCGATGGTCACGTCAGGCCGCAACGTGCGAAGCCCCGCTACCGGCAATACCGCCGACTGCCCCAGCCTGGAGATGTCCAGAACAATCACCAGCGGAAACCCGAGATGCGCCGCCAGATCAGCGACCGACCCCTGGCCATTCCGCGCCGCATCGAGCACACCCATCGCGCCCTCGACCACCAGAAGGTCTCCACCCTGTTCCATGGCGCGCGACTGCAAATCCAGACGCGGCATGGCCCAGCCATCCAGATTAACCGAGGGCGCGCCACAGGCGACCGCGTGAAATGCCGGATCAATATAGTCCGGGCCGCTCTTCGCCGCCCGCACGTCGACCCCCCGCCGCCAATACGCCCGCAGGAGACCCAGCGTCACCGTGGTCTTTCCGGCTCCCGATGAGGGCGCGGCAATTACGAATCCTTTGGCCGTCACGACGCCTCTGGCGTGCCGATCGCCAACGGGTCCAGATCCCGTGGCGGCTCACCGCGCAACTGGCTGGCCCAGTCGATGACCTGCCGCATCCGCACCACCTCACCGAGGCAGACAATCGCCGGTGCCTCCACCGCATTGGCCTGCGCATCCGCCGCCGCCCGGCCCAGCGTGGTCTCCAGGACGCTCATCGAGGGCAGGGTGGCGTTCGACACAATCGCCACCGGTTCCTCCGCACCGCGCCCGGCCTCCAGCAGATTGCCGGTGATCTGCGCCAGATGTTTGATCGCCATATACATCACCAGAACCGGCGACCCCTTCGCCAGTGCCCCCCAATCAATCGCCGAGGGCGTCAGCCCGCTCTGGTCATGGCCCGTCAGAAACGTCACCGCCTGGTTTACGTCGCGATGCGTCACCGGAATACCCGCCCAGGCGAGCCCTCCGATTCCCGCAGACACCCCCGGCGTGATGCGTATCGGAACGCCCGCCCGAACCAGCGTCTGCGCTTCCTCACCGCCACGGCCAAACACAAACGGGTCGCCACCCTTGAGCCGCAGCACCCGTTTTCCCGCTCTCGACAGCTCAATCAGCCTCAGCGAAATATCCCGCTGCTTCGCCGACGGTTTGCCCCCGCGCTTGCCCGCGTATTCCACCACCGCATTCGGCCCCCGCCATTCCAGAATACGCGGCTCCACCAGGGCATCATGCACAATGACATCCGCCTGCCGCAGCGCGTGCAGCCCCAGCAAAGTCATCAATCCAGGCTCTCCCGGCCCCGCACCAGCCAGCCAAACCAGCCCCGGCGGAAACTCAGGCCAGTCCCCTGGCGGCAAAAACATATCACGGTCATCACTCATGCCGGAAACAATACCCCGCTCCACGGCCCAGGGCGAGAGCCGAAATGACGGTTTGACGCCCACGCGCGACGTCTTTTTGCGGCGATGGTTCTGCCTTGTAGTCCGGGCATCCCCCCTGTCGATCCGCCCCTTTGGGAAGTCTACAACCGACCACCGAACAGTATTCGTTGGAATGGAGTAAGACGGACCCATGGTAACGACCTCCGAAACTCTCCAAAGGACGAAAATCTTTACAAACCGTCCCGGCTCTGCCAGCCTTTTAATACTGTCAGGGGGGGGGCAGGTCACATGTTTTCCAGAACCGTGCTTCTTTCAGCGGCGTTTGCACTTCCGGCCGCATGCACCAACATGGTCACCCCGAACGAGATCCTGGATGCCACCGATGTGGAAAAGATCGCCGCAATCGCCAACGGCTATGGCTCGACGATGGTGTCCACCGACAATTTCGGAGATCCGCTGATTGAGGGACGCATCGAGGGTATCTACTACGCGGTGCTGTTTTTCGGCTGTGAAAACGGCGGCGACTGCCAGGGCATTGAGATGTTCGCCCGGTGGGAGGATGTTGACGGCATTACCCTCAAACAAATCAATACCTGGAACCACGACATGCGGTTTGCCAAGGCATATATAGATACGGATGGTGTGCCCGCGGTCGAGATGGACGTAAATCTCCTCAATGGCGTGCGTGCGTCAAACCTCGATATCAGTTTTGACTACTGGTCGATCCTTCTGGTCAGCCTCGACAGTTATCTCAGGGAACGCGGCTCCTAGGTCGTTGTGCCCCGCGGTGACGCAATCAGGCGCCCGCGCTTTTTCCTGTAGTGTCATGCCGTTGGCCGCTATACCGGCAACATGACACGCAAACCCGACGGACCTCTCAGAACCGGCTTCACCACGGGCGCCTGCGCCACGGCGGCCACTGCGGCGGCGGTCGAGGTTCTGTTTGGCGGCCCCTGGCAGCCCCGTGTCGAAATCACGCTCCCCCGCGGCCAGCGGGTCACGTTCGACCTGGCCGAACGCGGTGACGGTCCAGGCTGGGCGCGGGCCGGTATCGTCAAGGACGCGGGCGACGACCCCGATGTCACCCACGGCGCGACGATCCTTGCAACCACCCGTCACGGCAAGCCGGACAGCGGCGTGACATTTGTGGCGGGCGAGGGCGTTGGCACGGTCACAAAACCCGGCCTGCCAATCGAGCCAGGTGAGCCCGCGATCAACCCTGTCCCCCGACGCATGATGCGCGAGACGGTGGAACGCATCGCCGCAGGCTGGGGCGTGCCGCCGGATGTGGAGATCGAAGTGTCGGTCCCAAGGGGCAGGGAAATAGCACTCAACACTTGGAACGGGCGCCTCGGCATCGTCGGCGGCCTGTCCATTCTCGGCACAACCGGGATTGTCCGCCCCTTTTCCTGTGCCGCCTGGATCGCCTCCATTCACCGCGGCATCGACGTGGCCCGCGCCGCCGGGCTGAGCCACGTGATCGGGTCGACCGGTGCCACCTCCGAGAAAACCGCACAGGCCCATTTCGGCCTCGACACCTCCGCCATGCTCGACATGGGCGATTTTGCCGGCGGAATGCTCAAATACCTCGCGAAGCATCCGGTCCCCCGTGTGACCGTCGCGGGGGGCTTCGGCAAACTGACCAAGCTCGCCCAGGGGCATCTCGACCTGCATTCCGCCCGGTCCCGCGTCGATTTCAACCAGCTGGCGGATGTGGCGGCTTCCATTGGGGCCGACCGCGCGGAAATCGCCGCCTGCAACACCGCGAAACAGGCACTCGATATCGTCGGACCACCCCTGGCCCAGGCAATCGCCCTGCGTGCCGCCGGCACCGCCCGCGCGGTGGTCGCAGCCGCACCGGTCGCCGTAGATATCCTCGTGATCGATCGCGCGGGCAACATCGTCGCGGCCACGGACCCAAAATGACCGGGCGCATTCTCGTTCTGGCCGGAACGACCGAGGCCCGCCGGCTCTGCGCTGCCCTTGCTGCTGAAAACCGCGATGTCACGGCCTCTCTCGCCGGTGTCACGCGATCCCCGGCAGACCATGCCTGTCCCGTGCGTACCGGCGGGTTCGGCGGCGTCGATGGCCTGACCCAATGGCTGCGCGACCACGCCATCTCACACCTGATCGATGCAACCCACCCCCATGCGGCCCGAATGCCCCATCACGCCCAAGCGGCGGCAATCGCGGCGGGCATCCCGTGCCTGCACCTCAAACGCCCGCCTTGGCCGCTCCGGGAGCATCAACTGCGCGCGGCATCCCTGGAACACGCAGCGCACTTACTCCCAACCGGAGCGCGGGCGTTCCTCGCAACCGGCGCGGTTTCCTCCCCCGCATTCCACAACCGCGCCGACGTCCATTTCGTCCTGCGCTCCATCGACCCCCCGTCCAGCCGGTTTCCCGCAGGCAACGCCATATTCCTGAACGCACGCCCCCCCTTCACCCAGGCGGAAGAGGAAAGCACCTTCCGCGAACATGCCATCACGCACCTCATCGCCAAAAATTCCGGCGGAGATGCGGGCCGGGCAAAACTCGATGCCGCCGACGCCCTCGGCATCAAAACCGTCATGGTCGACCGTCCGCCTCTGCCGCCTGGCTCCAAAACGGTCCCGACCGTTCGCGACGCCCTCAACTGGCTTGCCAAACCCGGAGCCTCCTGAATTCGCCCTTGGACCGCCTCGCGTCACGGGGTAGGGTCCGCCCCGAGGAGAATTGAGGCACATCATGGATATTATCGCACGCGCAACCACAATCGTCGGTGGCGCCATGGTCCTGTTGCGGCGCGGGTTCGCACCCGACACGCAGGCCATGGGCACATCACCGCAGATCCCCGAAGCCAAAAAACAGGGCATCATGACCCTGAAGATGCCAACGGCCAAAGGCTGGGAATCCGGCCACGTCCCGAAATGCGCCGAAGGCCTGAAGGTCAACGCCTTCGCGTCCGAGCTCGAACACCCCCGCTGGATCGAGGTTTTGCCCAACGGCGATGTTTTGGTTGCCGAGGCACTGCAGCAGGCCAACGCGCCCAAGGGCCTCATGGACCACGCCATGCAGGCCACGATGCGCCGCGCCAAGGCCATCGGCGTTTCCGCCAACCGCATCAGCCTGTGGCGCGACGAGGACGGTGACGGCGTTGCCGAAACCCGTCACGTCTTCCTCGAAAACCAGAACCAGCCCTTCGGCATGGCGCTCGTGGACGGCGTATTCTATGTGGGCAACACCGACGGCATCGTGGCCTTCGACTACGAGGATGGCGCAACCAGCCTGAAGGGCGAGGGCAAAAAGCTCGTCGATTTCAAACCGGCCGGTCACTGGACCCGCAGTCTGATCGTCTCGCCCGACCGCACCAAAATCTATGCGGGAGTTGGTTCCAAATCCAATATCGGTGACGACGGCATGGAGGCCGAGGAAGGCCGCGCCTGTATCTGGGAATACGACATACCGACCGGCGAGGCTCGCATCTTCGCCTCCGGCCTGCGCAATCCGGTCGGAACCGCCTGGGAGCCGACAACGCAAAAGCTCTGGACCGTGGTCAACGAACGGGACGGCCTTGGCGACGAGACCCCGCCCGACTACCTGACTTCCGTGCAGGACGGCGGCTTCTACGGCTGGCCCTACTGCTACTGGGGCAAAACCGTGGATGACCGCGTGCCGCAGAACCAGGAACTCGTGGAGCGTGCCATCCAGCCCGACTACGCCCTGGGCGGCCACACCGCCTCGCTCGGCCTTTGCTGGATGCCCGCAGGCACGCTGCCAGGCTTCCCCGACGGCATGTGTATCGGCCAGCACGGCTCCTGGAACCGCTCCACTCTCAGCGGCTACAAACTGATCTTCGTGCCGTTCGAAAACGGGCAGCCTTCCGGTCCGCCGCGCGACATCCTCTGGGGCTTCCTGTCGCCGGACGAAAAGGAATCCTACGGCCGTCCCGTGGGCGTTCAGGTTGGTCCCGACGGCAAGTCCCTGCTGATGGCCGACGACGTGGGCGACATCATCTGGCGCGTGACGGCGGCGTAAACGTCTCCACGCTTCCGCACGTCCTCCGGGGGCTGTAACGTTACGCAGCCAAAAAACGTTGTTCCGGTGACTGGCCCGGAGTTGCGCCAAGGTTCTGCAGCATCCCGGCGTGTCGGCACGACACGCCATGCCCGACTTTCCCCCAGGGAGGGCATCCCCGACGTCGGCCTCTGCTCATTGATCATGGGGCTTTTGGCGGTGTGATCCGAACAACCGGGTCGGAGCCCTCCCAAAGTCGGACATGGCGCGTCCTGCCTCGGATCGGGGCATCGGATGGAGTCGGCAATGCCCCCATACACCCCGCCCACCGCCACTTGACACCCGTCAAACTCCGGTCACATAACGGCCCGGCAAGGTTGCCGGTGCGGCAAGTGCCAAACCGGATGAAAAGGGAATGCGCGGGGGCCAAAATCCCAATGCGCAGCCGCCCCCGCGACTGTATGCGGTGAGCCGCTGCCCGGACGCCACTGACACGTTTTTCGTGCCGGGAAGGCGGGCAGGGGCCGTGACCCGCGAGCCAGGAGACCTGCCTCGCACGAGCACCGGCCATGCCGGGCGGGACGTTCACGGGCGGGGTGCCCCGTGGGTGCGGGAGCGGGCCCAAACCGGGCCGCGTTCCCCCGTGACCTGACTGCATCCCGTGGAACTGGAGCGTGCAGGAGCAGAACATGGCACAGAAAATCCCCGCCACCGTCGTCACCGGTTTCCTCGGCGCCGGAAAAACCACCCTCATCAAACACCTGCTGGACAATGCGAATGGCAAACGCATCGCGCTCGTGATCAACGAGTTTGGCGATCTTGGCGTCGATGGCGAGATCCTGAAGGGCTGCGGCATCGAGGGCTGCGCCGATGATGACGTGGTGGAACTCTCCAACGGCTGCATCTGCTGCACCGTGGCGGAGGACTTCGTTCCGGCCATGCAGAAGCTCATCGAGCGCGACACGCCGCCCGATCACATCGTCATTGAAACCTCCGGCCTCGCCCTGCCACAGCCACTGGTGCGCGCCTTCAACTGGCCCGACATCCGCACCCGCGTCACGGTCGATGGCGTCGTCGCCGTGGTCGATGGTCCCGCCCTGTCCGAGGGCCGTTTTGCCGCCGACGAGGCCGCCGTGGACCGCCAGCGGGGTCTCGATGACACGCTCGACCACGAAACCCCGCTCTCAGAGCTTTTCGAGGACCAGCTCGCCTGCGCCGACATGGTGCTGATGAGCAAGGCCGACCTGCTCGACAGCGCCATCTCCGGCCAGCTCACCACCAGCCTCAAATCCCGCGTCAGGGGCGGCGTCGCCGTGCTGCCCTCCAACATGGGCGCGGTCGATCCCGGCGTGCTACTGGGTCTCGGCGTCGGGGCCGAGGATGATCTCGAAAGCCGCCACGAAATCCATCACCACCATCATCACCATGACGACGACCATGAGGATGACGACCACCACCACGATCATGAGCACGAACACGGCCATGACGGGTTCGAGAGCTTCGTGATCACCATGCCCGAACTGGACGACACGGAGGCTTTCCTTGCTCGCGTTTCCCGCACCATCGACACCCACGACCTCCTGCGCGTAAAGGGCTTCGCCGCCGTCGCGGGCAAGCCCATGCGCCTCGTCCTCCAGGCGGTCGGCCCCCGCATCGACAGCCACTACGACCGGCCCTTCGCCGCGGGCGAGGAGAGGGGAACCAGACTGGTCATCATCGGCCTGTCCGGACTGGACCGCGAGAAAATCCTCGCAAACCTCACCCAGGCCGCCTGATCCATGCACCTGCTCGCCGCAACGCCGGGCCAGATCACAGACGGCACCGAACCGGTTGAAACCGGCCAGGACCCGGCGGATGTGGTGTTCCTCTCCGCCGCCGACACCGAGCTTGCGGCCCTGTCCGAAGCGCGTCAGACCCTGGGCGACGCGGCCCCGTCACTGCGGCTGGCAAGCCTGTCCTGGATGGCGCATCCCTTCACCGTTGACCGCTGGATTGACGAAACCGCCTCCCGCTCAAAACTCGTCATCGCACGGGTTCTCGGCGGCGCCTCCTACTGGACCTACGCGGTCGAACAGCTCTCCATCCGTCTGCGCGAGGCCGGCGTACCGTTCGTGGCACTGCCCGGAGACGACAAGCCTGATGGCGAACTTCTCAGCCATTCCACGGTGGACCGGAACCACTGGGAAAACCTTTGGTCCTACTGCGTCGAGGGCGGCCCGGAAAACGCACTGAATTTTCTGAAATACGCCAACCACATGCTCGAGCGCGGCGAGGTCCCCGCACTCGCCGAACCGCTCCTGCGCGCCGGTTGGTACTGGCCCGGCGAAACCCGCGCCGACGCCTCCACCGCCCGCGCCAGCTGGACGGACGGAGCGCCCGTCGTGGCCGTGGTTTTCTACCGCGCGCTTCTTCAGGGCGCGGGCCTGCACCCGGTCAACCAGATGGTCCGGGCTCTGCTCCGGCGCGGTCTCAACCCCATGCCGGTCTTCGTGGCCTCCCTCAAGGACCCGGTCTCGGCCGAGACCCTTCGCGGGATTTTCGCGGAAAACCCGCCCGCAGTTGTTCTGAACGCCACCGCTTTCGCCGTGTCCTCGCCCGATCCCGCAGGCTGGACCGGCGATCGCCCCGCCACCATCCTCGATGAACCCGGCTGCCCGGTGTTCCAGATGGTGTTTTCCGGCGCATCCGAGGAAGCCTGGGCCCAAACCGAACGTGGTCTCTCCGCCCGCGACATCGCCATGAACGTGGCCCTGCCGGAGGTTGACGGCCGCGTCCTGACCCGTGCCGTCAGCTTCAAGTCCGAAGCCTATTTCGACGAGGCCACCCAATGCGCCATCGCCGCCTATCGCGGCCAGAACGAGCGCATTGGTTTCGTGGCCGACCTCGCCGCCAACTGGGCCAATCTCGCGCGGACCAAACCCTCAGCCCGCCGCGTCGGTCTCATCCTTGCCAACTACCCCAACAAAGACGGACGCCTCGCCAATGGCGTCGGCCTCGACACCCCCGCCGCAACGGTCGGCGTGCTCAAACGCCTCACGCAGGCGGGCTACTCCACTGAAAACACCCCGAACTCCCGGTCCGAACTGATGGACGCCGTCATGGCCGGACCAACCAACTGGCTCACGGACCGCGCCACCCGCACGGGCGGCGAAACCCTCACGCTGGCGGAGTACCGCAGTTTCTACGACGCGCTCCCCTGGGAGATTCGGGACCGCATCGAAACCCGCTGGGGCAGGCCGGAGGACGACCCCTTCTTCGACGCCGGCGGCCAGGGTTTCGCCCTCTCCATCCTGCGCTTTGGCAACGTGGTGGTCGGCATCCAGCCCGCCCGCGGCTACAACGTCGACCCGGAGGACACCTACCACTCCCCCGACCTGATCCCGCCGCACAACTACCTGGCCTTCTACGCCTGGCTGCGCGGCCCGTTCGCGGCCAACGCGCTGGTCCATATGGGCAAGCACGGCAACCTTGAATGGCTCCCCGGCAAAGCCGTGGCCCTGTCAGACGAGTGTTTCCCCGAGATCGCATTCGGTCCAACCCCGCACATCTACCCCTTCATCGTGAACGACCCAGGCGAGGGCACCCAGGCCAAACGCCGCGCCCAGGCCGTGATCATCGATCATCTGACGCCACCGCTCACCCGCGCCGAAAGCTACGGACCACTGCGCGAACTCGAAACCCTCGTGGACGAGTACTACCAGGCCGCGGGCGTGGACCCGCGCCGCATCGAACATCTCCGCCGCGAGATCGTGACGCTTCTGGAAGCCACCGGCCTCGGCAGCGACGCGGGCATAACTGACGCCGACGATGCCGACAGTCGCCTGCAAAAACTCGACGCATGGCTCTGCGAGCTGAAGGAAAGCCAAATCCGCGACGGCCTGCACATCTTTGGTGAGGCCCCCAAGGGCCGCCTGGCCCGCGACCTCACCATCGCCCTCACACGGGTCCCCCGCGCCAAAGGCGAAGGCCGCGACGCCTCCCTCATCCGCGCACTGGCCGCCGATCTTGCCCTCGATTTCGATCCGCTCGACTGCGACATGGCTGCGCCCTGGACCAGCCCCAAACCCGATATGCTTGCCACGCTGACCGACGACACCTGGCGCAGCCACGGCGACACAGTGGAACGCCTGGAACTCCTCGCCCAAACCCTTGTCGCGGGCGAAACTACCGCGCCCGGCCCGGTATCCGGTGCGGTCATGGAGGAAATCACCACCCGTGTCCGTCCTCTCGTCGAATACTCCGGCGAGGCCGAAATGACCGGGCTTCTCAACGCGCTCGGCGGCAAGTTCACCTCGCCGGGGCCCTCCGGCGCCCCCACACGTGGCCGCCTCGACGTCCTGCCCACGGGCCGCAATTTCTTCTCCGTCGACAGCCGCGCCATCCCGACCCGCACCGCCTGGAAACTCGGCTGGAAATCCGCGGGCCTGCTCATCGACCGCCACCTCCAGGACCATGGCGACTGGCCGCGCAGCATGGCGCTGACCGCCTGGGGCACCGCAAACATGCGCACCGGCGGCGACGACATCGCCCAGGCCCTCGCGCTCATGGGCGTCAAACCGCAATGGGACGACATGTCCGGCCGCGTCACCGGGTTCGAGATCATCCCCTTGGGCGCCCTCGGTCGCCCACGCGTCGACGTAACCCTGCGCGTCTCCGGTTTCTTCCGTGACGCTTTCCCGGCCCAGATCGACCTTGTGGCCTCCGCCGCCAAGGCCGTGATGACCCTGGACGAGCCTGACTCCGAAAACCCGTCAGCCGCCAAATTCCGCAGGGAATCCGGCACCATGGGCGAGGCGGCCTCCTACCGCGTCTTCGGTTCCAAACCCGGAGCCTACGGCGCGGGCCTTCAGGCTCTTATCGACGAAAAACTCTGGAAGGACCGCAGCGACTTCGCCGACACCTGGCTCGACTGGGGCGGCTACGCCTATGGCGACGGCCGCGACGGCGCACCGGCCCGCGAGGCACTCGCCGGCCGTCTCTCCCAGGTCGAGGCTGTCGTCCAAAACCAGGACAACCGCGAACATGACATCCTCGACAGCGACGACTACTACCAGTTCGAGGGCGGAATGGCCGCCACGGTCGAAACCCTGCGCGGCGAGGCCCCGACCGTCTATCACAACGACCATTCCCGCCCTGAACGCCCGGTGATCCGCACCCTGGACGAGGAAATCGCCCGCGTCGTCCGCTCCCGGGCGGTGAACCCGAAATGGATCGAGGGCGTCAAACGCCACGGCTACAAGGGCGCTTTTGAAATCGCCGCCACCGTCGACTACCTCTTCGCTTTCGCCGCGACGACCGGAGCCGTCCGCGACCACCATTTCGATCTGGTCTACGACGCGTACCTTGAGGACGACGACACCCGCGACTTCATCGCCGACAACAACGCACCCGCGCTGCGCGAGATCGCCGAACGCCTGAACGAGGCCATTGAGCGTGGCCTGTGGCAGCCCCGCTCCAACTCGGCCCGCATCCGGTTGCAGGAGATGCTGGCATGAAGAAAATCGGCATCCTCGGCGGCATGTCCGCCGCCTCGACCGCCCTCTACCAGGCCCGTCTAAACGCCCAAACCATGGAGCGTCTCGGCGGCTTGCACTCCGCAAACCTTCTCGTCCGCTCCCTCGATTTCGCGGACATCGCCGACATGCAGTCCCGTGGTGACTGGGACGCGGCAGGTGACCTGCTGAACCACGAGGCACGCCTGCTCGAGGCCGGCGGTGCGGAAATTCTGATCCTTGCCACCAACACCATGCACAAACTGGCCGACCGCATGACTGAGGGCCTCACCATCCCGTTCCTCCACATCGGAACCGCAACCGCGCAGGCCGTGGCCGGGCAGGGGTTGCAGCGCCCCGGTCTGATGGCGACCGCCTTCACGATGGAACAGGAGTTCTACACCGGCCGCCTCCGCGAAAACGGCCTCGATCCCGTCATTCCAAATGCCGTGGACCGTGCCACCACGCATGGCATCATCTATGACGAACTCTGCAAAAACATCATCCGCGATGACAGCCGCAAAACATACGAGGCCATAGCCGCCCGCCTTGTTGACGCGGGCGCCGACAGCCTTATCCTCGGCTGTACGGAGGTGGGCATGCTCCTGAACGCCTCCAATGTCGCCGTACCCGTATTCGACACCACATTCATCCACTGCGACCGCGCCCTCGACGCGGCTTTGGAAGGCACATGACCGACGACCACCTCCGCTATTCCGGCCTGTCCATTTCCCGGCAGACGGAAACCCTGCGTGAAATCCTGCGCGCCTCACCCCGCATGATGGATGTGATGGAACGGGTGCGCCTGCTCGATTTGCCGGACGCCTGGATCGTATCGGGCGCGATTTACAATACGGTCTGGAACGCCCTGACCGGCCGGCCCGACATGCACGGCGTCAACGATATCGACCTGTTCTATTTCGACCCGGACACCACCTGGGAAGCGGAGAACAGGGTCATCCGCCGCGTGGCGGAAGCCATCCCCGGCAAGCCACCCGTGGAGACCCGCAACCAGGCCCGTGTCCACCTCTGGTACGAGCAACGCTTCGGCCGCCCAGGTCCAAAATTCTCGTCATCGCGCGAAGCTCTGCTCTATTTCGCTTCCCGCACACATGCCGTGGCGGTACGGCTTGAGGAAGACGGCAACCTCGCGGTTCACGCCCCGTTTGGTCTCGACAACATCTTTTCCTTTCGTCTTGTGCCAAATACCATCCGGCCCAACCGGGAGACCCACGAGGCCAAGGCCGCCCGCCAGATGGCTCTCTGGCCCGAGCTTGAACTCTTTCCCTGGCCCAAACACGCCATGGCGACACTGGAGGACACATGACCGAGGATACCGACCGCCACGCCCACAAGATGGCCAAAAAGAAGGCCGCGCGGGACAAGATCATGGCGACCAAGACCGAGGAAAAGGGTCTCGTGATCGTCCATACCGGCAAGGGCAAGGGCAAAAGCTCCGCCGCATTCGGCATGATCTTCCGCTGCATTGCCCACGACATGCCCTGTGCCGTGGTGCAGTTCATCAAGGGCGGCATGTCCACCGGCGAGCGTGACCTGATCCTTGAGCATTTCTCCGACCACTGCGCCTTTCACACCATGGGCGAGGGCTTCACCTGGGAAACCCAGGACAAGTCCCGCGACATGGAAATGGCCCAGGCCGCCTGGGCAAAGGCAAAGGAACTGATCCTTGATGAGACCAATCGCATGGTCCTGCTCGACGAGATCAACATCGCCCTGCGCTACGATTACCTCGACATAAACGAGGTCGTGGCCTTCCTGCGCGACCACAAACCACCCATGACCCACGTGGTTCTGACCGGCCGCAACGCGAAGGAGGAACTGCTTGAGATCGCCGATCTCGCCACCGAGATGGAACTCCTGAAACATCCGTTCCGCTCCGGCGTAAAGGCCCAGGCCGGGGTGGAGTTCTGAACAGGCCGGGTATCGAGGCAGTGCCCCTGTCAAATCTCCCGCCCGGCGGCAACGCCGGGCAGCGCCGATCCTCCGCCAGGAGGCGCTCCCGCGCCACCAGGATCGCCACTGCCCTCATGGCAAGGGAACAACCGTCGGATAACGCGGCATTAGTGATCGCCCAAAGGCCCGCCGCGTGAACTCATCCCTCATGATCCAGGGCGCCGGCTCCAATGTCGGCAAGTCCATGCTCGTCGCGGGCCTATGCCGCGCCTTCACCCGGCGTGGCCTGAAAATCCTGCCCTTCAAGCCACAGAACATGTCGAACAATGCCGCCGTTACCAGTGACGGCGGCGAAATCGGCCGCGCCCAGGCCCTCCAGGCGCTTGCCTGTGGCGTGGCCCCGCACACCGACATGAACCCGATCCTGCTCAAGCCCGAAACCGACACCGGCGCCCAGGTCGTCGTCCAGGGCAGACGCCTCACCACTGTCAAAGCCCGCGACTACGCCAAACTCAAACCTGGGCTCATGGCCCCGGTGCTCGAGAGCTTCCATCGCCTTTCCGCCCAGGCCGACCTCGTCCTGATCGAAGGCGCGGGCAGCCCCGCCGAGGTCAATCTCCGCGCAAATGACATCGCCAATATGGGCTTCGCCGAGGCCGCAGGCGTCCCCGTCATCCTCGCCGGAGACATCGACCGCGGCGGCGTCATCGCCCAGATCGTGGGTACGGCGGAGGTGATATCACCCGAGGACCGCACCCTCATCAAAGGCTTCCTCATCAACAAGTTCCGCGGCGACCCCAGGCTCTTCACCGACGGCTACGACCTGATCGCCCAACGCACCGGCTGGCCCGGTTTCGGTGTCATTCCCTGGTTCGACGGAGCCCACCATCTGCCGGCCGAGGACGCGCTCGACATTGCCGGTGGCCCCTCAACCGGCCCGTTCAAAATCGCCTGTCCCGTCCTTTCCCGCATCGCCAATTTCGACGATCTCGACCCGCTCAAGGCCGAACCCGGCACCACCCTCACCATGGTCCGCCCCGGAGAACCCATTCCCGGCGACACGGATCTCGTGATCCTGCCCGGCTCAAAATCCACGCGCGGCGATCTCGACTTCATCCGCAAGCAGGGCTGGGACATCGACATCCTCGCCCATCACCGGCGCGGCGGTCGCGTGCTGGGCCTCTGCGGCGGCTACCAGATGCTCGGCACAACCGTGATCGACCCCGATGGCCTCGAGGGCACCCCCGGCACAACACCAGGCCTCGGCCTGCTCGACGTGGTCACGCACATGCACCCGCGCAAAAACCTCACCACCGTCTCCGCAACGCACGCGGCGACCGGCAAAACTTTCGAGGGCTACGAGATCCATATCGGCGCCACCGAGGGCCCGGACACCGCGCGCCCCTTCGCCCATATCGACACCCGCCCCGAGGGTGCCACGTCACCAGATGGCCGCGTCGCGGGCTCCTACCTGCACGGTCTTTTCTCCAACGACGCCTTCCGCGGCGCCTGGCTTAACGGGTTCGGCATTGCCGCCGCCACAACCTCATATGGCTCGCAGGTGGAAACCACCCTGGACGACCTCGCCCAACACCTCGAAACCCACGCGGATCTCGATGGGCTTCTCAAAATCGCCGGGTCTCAGGCCAGGGCCGCCTCAAGCCGTTCCCATTCCGCCTGACTTCCGGGAAACCCAAGCCGGATCCAGCTGTCGGAATAGGGAAAAATCCGGCTCCAGACTTGCGCCTTCGCCAGCCGCTCCTGCGCCGCCGCCGCATCATCGGTCCCGAACAGCCTAAACAGATGCGTCCCGCCCAACACGCGCCAGCCCGCACCGGCCCCAATCCGGTCCATCCGCGCCATCTCACCCGTCAGCCGCTCCACCGTCGCCGTCCGCCAGCCCTCATCCGCCAGAGCCTCAGCCCCCACGGCCAGCGCCGGTCCCGACACGTTCCACGGCCCCGCCAGCACCCGCATCGCCTCCAGCCGTGCCTCCGCGCCAATCACAAACCCCAGCCTGACGCCCGCCAGCCCGTAGAACTTCCCAAAGGACCGCAGCACCAGAGCATTGCCGGGCAGGGGCCGCCGCAGCAGCGATCCCTCCGGCACCGCATCCGCAAAGCTCTCATCCACCACCAGCGTCCCGACCTCACCGGCCAGCGCCCGCAGATCATCCGCGCCGCAATGCGCCCCATCCGGATTGTTCGGATTAACCACGACCGCCACATCCACCCCACGCAGTCCGTCGAGCCCCTCCGTGGACAGTTCCACTGACCAGCCCCGCGCCTCGAACGAGGCCGCAAACTCGTTATATGTCGGCCCCGCAATCGCCATCCGCCGACCGTCGAGAATCAGCGGCAGCAACTGTATCCCCGCCTGCGCCCCGGCCACCGGCAAAATCCCGTCACCCGTGCCGTAGGCCCGCCGCGCCGCCGCCACCAGTCCCTCCCGCGCCGTCACCGTTGGCAATGCAGTCCAGGCTTCCCGCCCCAGGTCACTCACCGGCCAAGGCACCCGGTTGATCCCCGTGGACAGGTCAATCCAGTCCGCCCGCGCCCCACCAAACCGCGCAATCGCGCCTTCCAGGTTGCCCCCGTGATCCCGCGTGTTCATTGAAAACTTTCCCCGGCATGTAGTGATGCAATTCTTCGTTCAGCCACACCGCCCGGCGGCACCGCCGGGCAGCGCCGTCCGCCCCCCTGGGCGGCGCTCCGCTTCCGCCCGCGGCCGTCGCTGCCCTCGGAAATCCGCACAACCCTCATCAAACCAGCACCAACACCGCCAAAACCACCCCAAACGCGAAAACACACCGCCGATAAAGCCCAAGCCCCTCGGCCAGATCCCACGCCTCCGGATCCCGCGCCCCCGCATTCACCCATGGCTCGTCACTCACGCGGTCGCCATACACCCGAGGCCCCGACAGCCGCACGCCAAGCCCCGCCGCCATCGCCGCCTCGGGCCAGCCCGCATTGGGCGACCGGTGCGCCCCCGCGTCCCGCCGCATCACCGCAAACGCCTGTCCGGGTCGGCCCGATACCAGGCAAAACACCCGCCCGGTCAGCCGCGCCGGTACGTAATTCACCACATCATCAAACCGTGCCGCGAACTTCCCAAACCACTCGTACCGCGCGTTGCGATACCCGATCATGCTGTCGAGCGTATTGACCGCCTTGTACCCCGCAATCCCCGGCAACCCGAACAGCAGCCCCCAGAACAGCGGCGCGGTCACGCCATCCGAGGTGTTCTCCGCCAAACTCTCCAGCGCCGCCCGCGCAATCCCCGCCTCATCAAGCCGCGAGGGATCGCGCCCCACAATCTTCGCCACCTCCTGCCGCGCACCGTCAACATCACCTGCGGACAGGGGCGCCTCAACATCCCCCACATGATCGTGCAGGCTCCGCGCCGCCACCAGCGGTGCCGCCAAAATCCCGCCAATCACCATTCCAAACACACCACCGGGCAGCATCGCCGCGACCATCACGGCCACGACCACAACTACGCCAATCACGATCACCGCCGTCGCCGTTCCCGCCCGAAACCGCGCCGCGTCATTTTGATCCTCCGCGCCCAGCCATGCCTCCAGCTGGCCGATCATCCGCCCGATCCAGGTCACCGGATGCCCGATGCGGCGATACACCCGGTCCGGCCAGCCAAACACCGCATCCACCACCAGCGCCACCAGCATCATGCCCGCGAAACTCAACCTTTCCCTCCAACCCGAAACCGCCGCACGCCGCTTAGGCCTGCCGCCCGCAACGCGGACGCCGCGCCATCCGGCACGCGCCCTGGCTCAAACAGCATGGCCCGCGCCGACCCTGTATGCCCCGCCGCAATTCCAATGGCGCCCAGATCCCGCGCCAGCGTCAAAATCCGCCCCGGATTGCGCCCGCCGCGAACCATATGGTTTCGCATGGCCGACGCGCTCGCGATCTCAGCAATCTCCCGCCGGTCGCCACACGCCGCCATCCACCGCGCAACCAGATCGCTCACATCCGCAAATTCTGCATCGCCCGCATCCGTGCGCCGGCCTGGCCCATCAAACCCGCCAACCACCTCAAACGCGGGCAGGGCCGGGAGCCGCTCGACCACCTGACCCAGGCGCGAGGCCCACAGCATCCGCTCCGGCCGCTCATGCATCAGCGGATCCGACGCCCCCTCCATCGCCACGCACAAAATCGCCTCAATCTCCGGCCACAATCCGCCCAGAGGCTCCGCCATTGCCCGGATCAGGCCCAGCCGCGCCGCCGTCGACGCTCCCGCACCGCCCCCCGGCGGCATCCCCGACCGCACCCGAAAAATCCCTGACGGCCGCTGCCCGACCAGCAGCCGAAACAACCACCGCACATCCTCCCGCGACAGAACCGGAACCCCGTGCTGGTAAAGCCCAAACCCCGGCCCGGGCCGCCACGTCACCTGCGTGACTGCATCCGGGCAGGGCAGGGTCACGAGTACAACCGGCCCATCAGCGCCCAGTCTTCCTTGCAAAAACTCTCCGAAATGTCCCGCGACACTGACAGAAATCCCGTCAGACCCCATGCGGTTTCAGCCCTCAACCGGCGCTGACAGTGGCGGAATGCGGGCCACAAAATGCCCCTTCACGCCCTGCGGCCAGGTCCGGAAGGGCACCACGCCCGTCTCGCTGTCCCGATGCCCGGCCGCGTATTCAACCACCGCCTGCGCATCCTCCGCCGTGCCCTCAAACCGGCCCAGCACATAGGTCAGCTTGCCCTCCGCCGACAGCGCCACATTGCACGACCGCTCACAGCCCATCAGACACTTGACCGGCCGCACCGACACACCCTCAACCTCTGCCGCCGCCGTCCGCATGTGCTCGATGAACGCCTCGCCACAGGGCGGCTCATCGGTCACGTCCTTCTTCTCCGGAACGCGACAGGTGGTGCAGACGGTAATGGTCGACATCGGTGAACGCTCCTCCAGGGGCCTTTAAAAAGTCCGGGATTGAGTGACAGGTCGACGCGGTCTATGCAACCTCGGGAGATCGCCACGGGCCAAAAAAGGAGCCGGTTTTGTCACGGATCATACTTGTCACCGGCGGTGCACGCTCCGGCAAAAGTCGCTGGGCCGAGGAACGCATCGAAAGCCTCATCTTCCCCTGGACCTACATCGCCACCGCCGAACCCCGCGATGGCGAAATGCGTGAGCGCATCAACGCCCATATCGCCCGACGCGGCCCAAACTGGACCACGATCGAGGAACCCTTCGACCTCTCCGGCGCGCTCACCCGCTCCGACGGCACCGGCGCGCGCCTTGTCGACTGCGTCACCCTCTGGCTCACCAATCTCATGCTGGCCGACCACGACTGGCAGGCGGCCCTCGCGGCGCTGACGGACACGCTCAAAGCCCAAACCTCCCCGGTCATCCTCGTCACCAATGAGGTCGGCGCGGGCATCGTCCCCGAAAACGCCCTCGCGCGCCGCTTCCGTGACGCCGCCGGCACCGCGAACCAGGCCATTGCCGCCGTCTCGGCTGAAGTTGTTCTCGTTTCCTGCGGACTGCCCCTCATTCTCAAAAACGTGCAAAACTGACCGTTTACGCGCCAGATCAGCGCATTTCCGCAGGCCTGACCGCGAAATCGCATCTGTCCAGACTTGTTTATCCGATCCGAATAAGGATGATGACGGCAGGAGGGGTCTGTCCAGGGGTTGCAGGCACCCGCAAATATCCCGTAATCGGGGCCGGACAGGACATACCGTGTCAGATTTACCGAAAAGCATACTGGATTCCGTGCCACCCGCTCTCTGGAATGTAATGGAACACGTGGCCAAGGAGGTCCGCCTGAGCAAGGGGTCAATCCTCTTCCAGGAAGGCGACCCCGGCGACGGCATGTACATCATCCGACAGGGTGAGGTCGAAATCAGTGTGCTCTCCGAATCCGGCCGCAAACTGGCCCTCAACATCATGGGACCGGAGGAGGTCTTGGGCGAAATCGGCCTGTTTGGCGGTGATCGTACCGCCACCGCCACCGCGCTCAGCGACTGCGTGCTCGCCTCCATCCGGCGCCCGGAGGTGCTGGCGGAGTTGAAAACCAACCCCGAACTCGCGCTGGAATTCATTAATCTGCTCTCCGAGCGCCTGCGCTACGTCAGCGCTCAACTCGGCGAACGCACCTTCCTGCCGCTCTCGGCCCGCCTGGCCCGCCGGCTGCTCTACCTCGATGGCAAGGTCGGCGAAAAATCGGGCTCCGTCCCGGTCTCCCAGGCCGACCTCGCCGATTTTGTCGGCACCACCCGCGAATCCGTGGCCAAAACCCTCTCCGTCTGGAAGCTCAACGGCTGGGTCGCCATCTCCCGTGGCAAGGTCAACCTCCTGAACATGGACGCGCTTGAGGAACTCGCCGAGCAGCTCCCCGACTGACCCCGAACCCCGCCAGACCACCGAAGGACCCGGACGATGGGCAAACCACGCCTCGTGCTCCACGCGGGCCTGCACAAAACCGGCACCACCGCCCTGCAAAAGGCCTTCGCCAGCAATCGCGGCCGCCTCCGCAAACACGACATCGTCTATCCCGACCTGCCGCCTTTCGGTCGCGATCCGGTGGAGGCTCACCACAAATTCGCCCATGCCATTGCCCGCCCCAAAGGGTTCGACATGGACGCCTTTCAGGACCGCCTGGCAAAGGTTCCCGAAACCCGCACCGTTCTGCTCAGCGCCGAGGCCATCTGCCGCCACCATGACGGCGAGCCAAATCACCCGAACCGCGGCGGCGGATACTGGACCGCCGCGGGCGACCCGGACACCTACTGGACCGGTCGACGCGCCTATCTGGAGCGCCTGCGCAACGCCCTGTCACGCTTTGAGATTGAACCGGTCATCTACCTGCGCCGCCAGGACCGCGTGGCACAGTCCCTGTACTTCTCTTTCGTGGACTCCCTCGGTTACGTCGATGACTTTGAGACATTTCTTGAGGAACGCATTCACTGGTTCGATTTCGACCGCCAGGTGTCCCTTTTCCGCGAGGTCTTCGGCCAGGCTACCACATTTGACTACGACAGCCACGTAAAGACCGGCCTCGCCAACACCTTTCTGGCCGAGGTCTTCGGCATCAACGGTCTCGACATCTCCGCCCCGCGCGCCCGTGTCACCACGGACCCGCGAACCGTCCTGTGGATCCGCGAACGAAATCGCGAGGCCGGGGCAGGGATCAACGACTGGCGCAAAACCGTCCAGGGCTTCACGCAATGGATGAACCAAAATTCCCCGTTCTCCAGTTCCCCCGCCACCGGCTACTGGCCCTCCCAGGCCGCCCGCGACGCCTTCCTCGCCCGCTACGGCATCACCGCCAACGACCCCGTCGCTCCGCCCGCAGTCCTTGTATCCGAAGACCGCAGCCGCATCACCGCGCTCTTCGACGAATGGCAGGCGGCCAAACGCCCGCACTGACCGTCAATTCCTCAATTTATGCCTTCCGGCAATTGACCCCGCCACCCCCGCCTGGTTACAGATGCGCCACGTCAATCCGGCACCACCAAGGCCCCGTGGCTCAACTGGATAGAGCAGCCCCCTCCTAAGGGGCAGGTTACAGGTTCGAATCCTGTCGGGGTCGCCACTCTCCACATATCCAGGACGCACCTCATGACCGGCACACTCCCCGATCTCAGTCTGGAGCTTGAGGCCGCATCATCCGGCCACGCCCGGATCGTGGGGGTGGACGAGGTCGGGCGGGGGCCGTGGTCCGGGCCGGTTGTGGCGGCGGCCGTGATCCTCAATCCAGACAACATTCCCTTCGGCCTGAATGACAGCAAGAAGCTTACCGCCGCCCGGCGCGAGAGCCTGATGGCCGAAATTTCCGCCAGCGCCACGGTCGGCATCGGTGAGGCCACGGTTGCCGAGATTGATGAGATCAACATCCTCCAGGCCAGCTTCCTCGCCATGCGCCGCGCCCTCGACAACCTCACCACCCCACCGGATTTCGTCCTCGTCGACGGCCGCCACATCCCGCCCGGCCTTACCTGCCCGGCCCAGGCAGTCATCAAGGGCGACGGCCGCTCGCTCTCCATCGCCGCGGCGTCGATTGTGGCAAAGGTCACACGGGACAGGATCATGGTTGCACTTTCGCAACAGTTTCCAGGTTATGCTTGGGAGACCAACATGGGATACGGCACCAAAGCCCATGTTGAGGGCCTCAATTTGCATGGTGTGACACAACATCATCGGCGCTCATTTAAGCCGATACACAATATGTTGCGAAAAGCTAAATCTTTAAGTGCCTGATTCATAAAGAAATTGACGGCGAATCACTTTTGAATCATGGTCTCCGGAGCACCCGACACACCAGGAGACCCCCCCGTGACAAAGACCGGATCGAAGCCGCGCCCCGCCCAGTTGAAAACAGGTATTATTCACGCCGGGGACTGCATAGAGGTCATGCGGGCGTTGCCGGAAAACAGCATTGACCTGATTTTTGCCGATCCGCCCTACAACCTGCAACTCAAGGGTGAGCTTCATCGGCCGGACAACAGCCGCGTTGACGCGGTGGACGATCACTGGGACCAGTTCGCGTCTTTCGCGGCCTATGACGATTTCTCCCGCCAATGGCTCTCCGCCGCCCGTCGTGTTCTCAAACCCAACGGGGCGATCTGGGTCATCGGCTCCTATCACAACATCTTCCGGGTCGGCACGGCGCTTCAGGACGCGGGCTTCTGGGTGCTCAACGATGTGGTGTGGCGCAAATCGAACCCGATGCCCAATTTCCGCGGCAAGCGCCTGACCAACGCCCATGAGACCATGATCTGGGCCGCCAAATCCGATCAGTCGAAATACGTCTTCAACTACGAGGCCCTCAAGGCCATGAATGACGACGTTCAGATGCGCTCCGACTGGGTCATTCCGCTCTGCACCGGCTCCGAGCGCATCAAGAACGAGGATGGCGTCAAGGCACATCCGACCCAAAAGCCCGAAGCCCTTCTGCACCGGGTGCTCGTCGCCTCAACCCGCCCTGGCGATGTGGTTCTCGACCCGTTCTTTGGCACCGGCACCACCGGCGCGGTCGCCAAACGTCTGGGTCGCAAGTTCATCGGTATCGAGCGTGAGGAGGATTACCGGAAAATCGCTGAGAAACGCATCGCCGCGGTCCGTCCCGCCGATGCCGACGCGCTCGCCGTGACCCCCGCGAAACGCGCCGAGCCCCGCGTGCCGTTCGGTACGGTGGTGGAGCGCGGCCTGCTTGCGCCCGGCGAAAAACTCTGGTCCCTCAACGGCCGCCACACCGCTAAAATCCGCGCTGACGGCACGGTTATCTCCAGTGATGCCCGCGGCTCCATCCACCAGGTCGGCGCGGCGGTGCAGGGCGCCCCGTCCTGCAACGGCTGGACCTTCTGGCACTTCAAACGCGAGGGCAAACCCGTGCCCATCGACTACTGGCGCCAGCAGATCCGCTCGGAAATGCGCGACAGCTGACCCCTCACACAGACCAAAGCGGCCGGAGTTTCCGGCCGCTTTGCTTTTCAACCATCATACCCTTTGGACCTTGTGGCCGTCTCCGCGTCCGTCGATGCAAACACGAACGGGACGGCCCGGTCCTGACGCTTTCAGGTCCCCACCTTAACCGCGTCAGGTGATGGAGCAGGTCCATGCTCCAAAACGTTTTGCCGCACCGCAGCCTCGCGCAGCACGAAGCCCAGACGGGGCTGAAACCGCATCAGCCAGGCCAGCACAAAACCAGAAATCGTTTCACCACCAGGCCTGCCGTAACGCTTCATGACGTAGCGCATTTCCGAACGGCTGACCGGCGTGGACCGCGCATCCGATGCCCTGATCTCAAGGCGCGCCAGCCCAAAGCGCAGCTTCCATGCCAGCGCCCGGACCTCATCCCAGTCCGCCTCAACCTGGCGTCGGCGGATCAGGGCCTGGCGGCATTCCTCAAACGCATCATAGGGGTCGCCCGCATCGGAATGATATCCGCGCGGCTTGCCGGAGGTGAACACAATCCACAACAGCTCCCCCCGGAACGTTACCGCACGATAGGCCACATGCAGCCCGTCATCGGACACGATCCGGTTGCCCCGGTCAAAATACACCGGCACGCCATCGCCATCATCAAACTCGAAATCCCGGCCATCCGCCGCCTGGTCCCGCTCCGCAGGGGAAGCGTGTTTGCGGGCATCGGCAAGCTTGCGAAAAATACGGTCTCTCCGTGACACTGATCCAAACATCAAATTAATTTCCTGACCATTTCGCGGCATTCCGACTGGCGACGGCTTGTCTGATTCACACCGCTGTTTTTTTCATTCCGCAAAAACTGGCACGTGGCCCGGTCGCCAACTGTGATCTACATCACATTCAGGGATAAATTTGCGATTCAGCATCCGCATTTATGCAGGGTTTTCGGGAGGATAACCGCTCCACCCATGCGCGGCAGCATCCGTACCGGAACCGTTCGGTTCAGGCGGCGCAGGCATCCGCGCCCGGCCATGCCCGCCATGGGCAGTCTTTCCGGGGCAGGGGCGCCCGATTCCCTTACGCCGCCCATTCCCGCCTCCCGTCCGTCTTCTCCGGTGAAACCTGGCGCACCGCATTCAGCGCGATATAGGGGCAGTGGGTCCGGCAGCTTTGAGCTCGTGTCCGGCCTTCCGTGAACACCACCCAGTGCAGTTCACCCCGAATCGTGATCGCGCGATAGGCGGCCCGTTTACCATCCTCGGACATGATTCCCGTACGGCGATCGAACCAGACCGGCGCGATTCCCGTGTCCGCGGACCCGAAATGTCGCATTTCCGGCACGCCCAGATCCGACACATCCGTGACTATGTGCCTGTCTTCTGCCAGCTTTTTCAACAGGCTGACGTGATGTTCCGTATTTGACATGATCCCCACTCCCACCGTTTTCCCTGGTCCCGTGTGACCCTGTGAAAACCTTAAGCGCGCCCCCACGCGCTTTCAGTGACCCCCATCACAGCTTACCTTAATTTGCCAAAAACTAAAACGGCCCGCCAAGCGGGCCGTGTCGGTATGGTTAACGCGGGATAAGAGGGCGCGGGCCCTACACCAGCCCCGGCGGCCGTCGCAGATCAAGCGTCATTGGGAACTCCGGATGCGGATGCTCCGGCACCGGCGTATAGGACCCGGCCGTGTAGCCAAACGGCTCGAACCGCGCCAGCCGCCGCGCCTCGGCCTCGTTGCTGTTGACCGGGAAGGTGTCGTAGTTCCGCCCGCCGGGATGGGCCACGTGATAGGTGCATCCCGCCACCGCACGGCCCGTCCAGGTGTCGAACACATCAAACACCAAAGGCGCATGAACCGGCACCTCCGGGTTCAGTGCCTCGGCCGGTTTCCACGCCTTGTATCGCACGCCACCCACGGCTTCGCCCGCGCTGGCCGTCTTCTTCAAAGGCACCTGACGCTGGTTGCAGCACACGGTATAGCGGCCCGGATCGGCGGCATTGAGCTTCACCTGCAAACGCTCCACGGAACTGTCGGTATAGCGCACCGTCCCGCCAATTGCGCCGGTTTCACCCAGCACATGCCACGGCTCCAGCGCCTGACGCACCTCGAGGCTCACCCCGTCCGTCTCCACCTGGCCGCAGAACGGAAAGCGGAATTCAAGCAGGGCCTCAAACCAGGCCGGGTCCATCTCAAACCCGTGCTGGCCCAGGTCGCGCAGAACATCCATGAAATCCTGCCAGACATAATGGGGCAGCATGAACCGGTCATGCAGCGTCGTGCCCCACCGGGTCAGCGGCCCGGTCACCGGCGATTTCCACATCCGCGCAATCAGCGCCCGCACCAGAACCTGCTGGGCCAGCGACATGCGCGGATTGGGCGGCATCTCAAAGCCCCGGAACTCCACCAGCCCCAGACGTCCCGTAGGGCCGTCCGGCGAATAGAGCTTGTCGATACAGATCTCCGCCCGGTGGGTGTTGCCGGTCACATCCGTAAGAATGTTGCGCAGCAGCCGGTCCGTCATCCAGGGCGCGCTCGGCTCGCCCTCACCAGGGGCCTGAATGCGCGCCAAAGCAATTTCCAGTTCATAGAGCGTGTCATGCCGCGCCTCATCCACCCGCGGCGCCTGGCTCGTCGGCCCGATGAACAGGCCCGAGAACAGGTACGAGATCGACGGATGCCTCTGCCAATGCAGGATAACGCTCTTGAGCAGATCCGGCCGCCGCAGGAACGGGCTGTCGAGCGTCGTCGCCCCGCCCACCACCACATGGTTGCCGCCGCCCGTGCCGGTATGCTTGCCGTCGATCATGAACTTGTCGGTGCCAAGCCGCACCTGGCGGGCGTCCTCGTACACACCTTCCGTGATCGCCACACACTCGTCCCAGTTCGAGGCGGGATGAATGTTGACCTCCAGAACACCCGGGTCGGGCGCCACCCGGATCACGTTCATGCGCGGATCGGACGGGGGCGAATAGCCCTCGATATGCACCTCCAGCCCGGCCTCCGCCGCTGCGGCCTCCGCCGCCGTGACCAACTCCAGGTAATCCTCCAGCCGTTCAACCGGGGGCATGAACACACAAAGCCGCCCGTCGCGCGGCTCCACCGACAGGGCCGTGCGCACCACGCCCTCAATGCCACTGTCCTCCTGCTCCCGCACATCCTGACGTACGGATTCCGCGTCGCCCGACACTTCTGAGACCGGCTGCTGCCGTTCATAGGCGGAGCGGCGGTGGGAGATGATGTCGTCAAAATCGGGCAGGGGGTCGCGGTCCACCGTCGGGTCCACAACATGCGTATAGGGATAGTCCGAGGCCGGCACATGCGGCAGCTTGCCAAGCGGCAGCCGGAAACCAACCGGGCTGTCCCCAGGGATCAGGAACAGATGCCCGCGCCGCAGCGTCCAGCGCTCCGTCCGCCACTTGCGCCCCATGGCCCGGCTCTGCCAGGCCTGCACCGGCAGGATATAGCCCGACGGCTCCGTCAGCCCGCGCTCAAACACCCGCGCCAGCCGGTTGCGCGCCTCCGCGTCCTTCAACTCCGAATTTTCCGGCGTCACATTGTCCGGCAGATCCGCCTCACGCAGGATCCACTCCGCCGGATCCTCAAAGGCCGGCACCACGTATTCCGGCGTCAGATCCAGGTTCTCCGCAATCCCCCGAAGCAGCGTCTTCGCGTCCTCCGGGCCCACCTCTTTCGACCCGGCCTCGCTGGCGATCAGGTCGGGGTTCTTCCAGATCGGCTTGCCATCCTTCCGCCAGTAAAGCGAAAACGTCCAGCGCGGCAGGCTCTCGCCCGGATACCACTTGCCCTGACCGTAATGCAGGAACCCGCCCGGCGCGAACCGCTCGCGCAGTTTGCGGATCAATTCGTCGGCCAGCCCGCGCTTGGTCGGGCCAACCGCATCGGTGTTCCACTCGCCGCTCTCGAAATCATCGATCGACACGAATGTCGGCTCACCGCCCATGGTCAGCCTGACGTCGCCTTCCTCCAGGGCCTCATCGACCTTGCGCCCCAGCGCGTTCAGCGCGTCCCAGGCCTCGTCCGAGAACGGCTTGGTAATGCGCGGATGCTCCGCCACCCGGTCGATTTTCATGTCAAAGCTGAAATCAACCTCGGCCGGGCTCGCCAGTCCGGAAATGGGTGCGGCATTGCTGTAATGCGGCGTCGCCGCCAGCGGCACATGGCTCTCACCTGTCAGCAAGCCGGAGGTCGGGTCCAGCCCGATCCAGCCCGCACCCGGCAGGAACACCTCACACCATGCATGCAGGTCGGTAAAGTCATGGTCCGTCCCCGGCGGTCCGTCCAGAGCCACCAGATCAGGCTTCAGCTGAATGAGATACCCCGACACAAACCGCGCCGCGAGCCCCAGATGGCGCAGCACCTGCACCAGCAGCCAACTCGAATCCCGGCAGGACGCCGTCCCGCGCTCCAGCGACTCCTCCGGCGTCTGCACCCCTGGCTCCATGCGGATCACATAGCCCAGGGTCGCCTGGATCTTGGCGTTCAGCCCCACCACGAAATCCACCGTGCGCATTTTGTCGCGCGGAATGTCATCGAGGAACGCCTGCAAACGCGGCCCGACCGGCTCGGTCTTGAGGTAAATCTTCAGATCGTCCCGGATCTCTTCCGGATACTCAAACGGCCATTCCTCCGCCGCTTCCTCCACGAAGAAGTCAAACGGGTTGTAGACCGTCATGTCCGCGACCAGATCGACCTCGATCTTGAATTCGCGCACCGGCTCGGGAAACACAAAGCGCGCCTGCCAGTTCCCGTAGGGGTCCTGCTGGTAGTTCACGAAATGCTCGGACGGCGTGACCTTCAGCGAATGGGACAGAACCCGCGTCCGCGAATGCGGCGCGGGCCTGAGCCGGATGATTTGCGGCCCCAGTGAAACCGGTCTGTCATATCTGTAATGCGTGAGATGATAGACACCCGCCGTAATCGCCATTTCCCGTCCCCGTACTGTTGAAAACCCACCAATGGGTCTCACAAAAAATACGGCAGTACCACGACTTAATTGGCCCGGCAGGTCACCTGGCGGAACTGTGCGTAAAGTTAGGCCTCCAACAAGTCAAAAACGCTGCTAAATATGCACAATCGGTCTGCATTCCTCGACTTTTTGCGCCACCTCCCCGTACGTGACGCCACTCTCGACTATCCGGTCAAGTCGATTGTCGAGAATACGGTACGTGTTGGCATAGTTGAAATTGTCACCCTTGTTCTGGATTTCACCGGCCAGCCTGGTGCCCACGTCCTGAAGCTCCTGATCCGTGATTTCGCCTTCATTGGCGCGTGCGTTGGCATCCAGCCAAATGTAAGCAATACAATCCGATCTGTTCAGCTCATCAGCCCCACCGGAGGCGCTCTCGACGCCGCCCTCCGTGCAGGAAACCAGTGTGAACAGTGCGGCGGCGGAAACGGCGGCAGTGTGAATTTTCATGTCGGTCACATCCAAATTACAAAGTAAAAAGAAATTGGGACCGGTATTGAAACCCAATACCAAAATCAACTCAACCGTGTGGAACCGTAATCGCGGAAGTTTTTCGCAATTATGTCACAACTTGTCTGTCCAGAACTTCAGAGTGTCCCCGGAATGGCACAGGCCTCCGCCCGCGCCGCAATATCCGCCTGGGACGGCTCCGTCGCGGACAGCTCCTCAACCCGAGTGATCAGCCGCCGCATCTGACTGTTGAAATCCCGCCCCGAAACGCTCGCATTAAACTGCTTGATCAGCGCGTCCCGCCGCGCGTCAATCTGCGCCGCCGGGACATTGCCGCGCCGCTCATCTGAATACAGCTTCAGATACACCCAGGCGAAGCAGTCAATGTCACCGGTGCCACCACCGCCCACGCCGTCACCGGCCTCGCAGGACATGAGAAAAGCTGCGGCACACAGCAGCATACGGACAGGTTTAAACAACGGTTTCGGCATCCGGTCACTGGATCGGCAAATTTCGGGCTGGAGCGTCAGTGAACCCCAATTCACCGGCCAACTCAACCGCGAACCGACACCGCGCCAAAGGATGTGAGGTCATGGCCCGCAAGCGCTTGATCTTTGCCCATAATGTAACCAGGTTGAAAACCCCTTGGATCACGTGCCGTATTCCGATTGACCCGTTTCATTCACACCTCCGACATTCACCTCGGCCGGCGTTTCGGACGCTACCCCGAAGCCCTGCGCAACCGCCTGACCGAGGCCCGCCAGACCGCGCTTTCGCGCATTGCCGACGCCGCCCGCGCGCACCAGGCCGAATTCATCCTGGTGGCCGGTGACCTCTTCGACACCGCCACGCCGTCCCCCCGCACCATCGCCCACGCCCTTGAGGTCCTGAACGAGGACCAGGCCCTCACCTGGGTCATCATTCCCGGCAATCACGACCCCTTGTCCTCGGACGAACTCTGGTCCCGCGTCCGCACCTCCGCCGGCCCCAACATCCACATCGCCAGCGAGCCCGCACCGCTCAATATCGGCAGCGCCACAATCCTGCCCGCGCCACTCCTCAGCAAAAACACCGCGCTCGATCTGACCGCCTGGATGGACATGTGCGACACGCCCGCAGACCACACCCGCATTGGTCTCGCACACGGCGCCATCGTCGATTTCGGCGACGGGGAAGGGCAGGGCATCATCGACCCCGCCCGCGCCACATCCGCGCGGCTCGATTACCTCGCGCTGGGTGACTGGCACGGCCAGCGCCAGGTCAATCCCCGCACCTGGTACAGCGGCACGCCGGAACCCGACCGGTTCCGCCACGACGCCCCCGGCCAGGTCCTCGCCGTCGCTGTCGATGGCCCCGGTGCACAGGCTCAGGTCACACCAATCGAGACCGGCGCATTCCTCTGGCGCGACATGGCAATCGACGTCGTGCCCGGCATGGCCCCCGCCGTCACGCTTCGCACGCGTCTGCCCGAAGGCACCCGCCGACAGACCCTCCTGCGCCTCGCCGTTACCGGCCGCAGCGACCTCGCCGGAAAACTCGCCCTCTCTGACATCGTCCGCGAGGTCACCCCCGAATTCGCCTGGGTCGATTTCGACGACATGGGGCTGGCCGTCGAATACGACGCCGCCGATCTCGACGGCATCGACCTCGCGGGAGCCCTGCGCGAGGCCGCGTCCGAACTTCTGGCCGAGGCGTCCGATACGACCCTTTCGGAGGCCGACCGCAAGGTCGCCGGGGCCGCCCTCACGCGGCTTTATTCCCTCGCGGGGTCCCTATGAAACTCCGCGCCCTGCGCCTGTGGAACACCCGCCGCTTCGACGGCCGTGGCGTCGCCATCGAGAATATCGGCAACGGCGTCTCCGTCCTCTCCGCCCCGAACGAGAGCGGCAAATCCACCGCGCTCGACGCCATGGAAACCGCGCTCTTCACCAAGCACGACAGCCGCGCCGCTCCGGTCAAATCGCTCAGCCCCCACAGCGGCGGCAGCCCCCTGATCGAACTCGACATCGAAACCCGCGACGGCCTCTTCCGCATCCGGAAACGCTTCCTGCGCCAGTCCACCGCCTCCGTCACCGATCTCGCCACCTCCCGCATTGTGGCCCAGGGCGCCGACGCCGAAAACTGGATCGAGCGCGAAATCCGCGACGGCATGCACGGGCCCACCGGCCTTCTCTGGGTCAAGCAGGGCATTACCGCGTTCGACACCTCCGGCAAAAAGGAGATGGAGGAGGAGCGCAAAACCCGCGAGACCATCGTCACCTCCGTCACCGGCGAGGTCGAAACCCTCACCGGCGGCCGCCGCATGACCCGCGTGCTGGCCGAGGTCAAAGGCGCGCTCGATGCGCAAATCGTCCAAAGCGGCCGTGCCAAAACCGGCAGCCCCTACGACCAGGCCCAGAAAGAAGTCGCGTCCCTCACGGAGGAAACCGCCGCGCTTGAGGCCAAACTCAACCTCCTGCGCGACGAACTCCTGTCCCGTGCCCGGCTCCGCGAAACCCTCGACAAACTCACCGATCCCGAGGCCATTCGCGCCCGCATCGAGGCCGCCCGCACCGCCGGCGACGCCCTGACCGCCGCGCAGAGCCACGCCCGCACGCTCGAGGACGCCCAAAAAACCGAGCAGCTCGCCCGCACCAAACTCGACGCAGCCCAAAGCCGCCTCGGCAGCTTCCGCACGGCCCTCAGTGACGCCGCCAACACCGCAAAAGACCTGGCCGATGTCAAAACCCGCCTTGAGATCGCCAACACCCGCAACGCGGAGGCCATCAAAGCCCAGGACAGCGCCACCCGCGCCCTTGCAACGCTGGCCGCCGCCCGCACCGACGCGGAAAACGCCCACAAACAGGCCATGCGCGTGGCCCTCTCCGCCCAGCACCGCGACCGCCACCAGACAGCCCTTGAAAACCTCTCCCGCGCCGACGCCGCCCGCATCCGCTTCGAGACTGCCGCCGCCAAAGCCAAAACCATCCCCGTCGACGCCGACACGCTCGCCCGCCTGCGCACGCTCTCATCCGATCTCGACCGTCAGCGCGAACAGGCCGCCTCCGGCGCCGCCCGCATCCGCATGGACTACGCGCCCGATGCCGTCGCCAAAATCCTCCAGGACGGCGAGCCACTGGCGGATGGCCGCGACACCCCCCTGACCGGTCCCGTCACCCTCACCATTGCCGGTTACGGCGACCTCACCATCACCCCTGGCCGCAGCGAGACCGACGCCCGCACCCCCGACGTCACCGCCAAAACCCTCGCGGACGCGCTTGCCAAAACCGGTGCGGATGACCTCGCCGCCGCCGAAACCCTGCTGCGCGAAAAATCCACGGCCATCGAGGCGGCCCGCGACGCCCAGGCCGAGCTTCGCGCCCTCGCGCCCGACGGCATCGACGCCCTCCGCCAGGAGGTCTCGCGCCTCGCCTCGCTCATCCCCGACGACACCGGCGACCACCCCGACCCGGAAACGACCGAAGCCGCCATGACCGCCGCCCGCGAAGCCTTCGACGCGGGCGAGGCCAAACTCGAACAGGCCCGCGCCGCCCTGAAATCCGCCAGCGAAACCCTCTGGCACCTTAAATCAGAAGCCCGCACGCTCTCCGAACGCCTCACCACCCTCGACCACGATCTCGGCCCCGAGGACCAGCGCGCCGACACCCTCGCGGAGCTTGAAAAAACCGTCACCGACCTGACCCGCGCGCATATGGAGGCCGCCCAGGCCGTCCAGCGTCTCTCCGCCTCAGCCCCCGACCTCGCCGCCGTCACCGCCGCCGCCAACCGCACCAAAGCGGTCATGGAAAACGCCGAGCTGAAAATCCAGCAGACCCGCACGGAACTTGCCAAACTCGACGGCAGCATCGCCTCCCGCGCCGACGAGGGTCTGGAGGAAACCCACCTCGAGACCAAAGGCCGGCTCCAGGCCGCCCAAACCCATCTCGCCCATATCGAACACGAAATCGCCGTCCTCAAACGCCTCCACGCGGCTCTCGAAAAAGCCCGCGCCAACGCTGCCGAGCGCTACCTCGCGCCCGTCATCACTGAGCTCGCGCCGCTCCTCTCCATGCTGCTTGGCGACGCCGAAATACGCTTTGACGAGACAACCCTTCTGCCCACCACGGTCGAGCGCGGCCCGGTCACCGAGGACATCTCCATCCTCAGCGGCGGCATGCGTGAACAGCTCGCGATCCTCACGCGCCTCGCCTTCGCCCGCCTGCTGGCCCGCGACGGCCGCCATGTTCCGGTGATCCTCGACGACCCGCTGGTCTTCACCGACGACGCCCGCATCGCCGCCATGTTCGACGTGCTCCACCGCACCGCCCGGGACCTTCAGATCGTCGTGCTGACCTGCCACGAAACCGTCTTCCGCCAGCTTGGCGCGACGGACCTCACTTTCACGGACTGGACGCCCAAAGATCAGGCCTGATCCGGTCCCTCATCGAGGGGCTGTAACACCCGCATCACCTGATCGCGCAGCCACATATGCGGCGGGCTCGCCGAATAGCGCCGGTGCCAGACCATGATGATCTCCGCCCGCGCCACCCGCACCGGCGGCACGTAAACATCGAGCCCCGCCGCCTCCGCCACCCGTTTGGCCAAAGCGGTCGGCAGCAGCGCAATCAGATCCGACCCGGCCACCGCCCGGTAAATCCCGGAGAAGACCGGCATGGTCATCACCACATTGCGGCTGCGCCCCACCCGCGCCAGCGCCAGATCCGCCACCGCGCTGCTTCGCCCCTCCGGCGAGAACATCACATGCCGCAGATCACAGTAGAAATCGAGCGGCACCATACCTCCCGGACCAATCCCCTCAGCGGCCAGCCCCGGATGCCCCTTGCGCGCAATCAGCGAAAACGACGAGTAGAACACTGTCCGGGACTCGATCCAGCCCGGCATGGACGCGGTCGGCATCAGCGCCAGATCCACCACCCCATGCTCCAGCGTATCCACGTACCGGTCCGGCACCAGGTCCACCAGATGCACCCGCGTCTGCGGCGCCACTTTCGAGAACACCCGGCCCAGCTCCGGCATCAGCAGCTCCGCGAAATAGTCACTCCCCGAAACCGTAAACGACATGGTCGACGCGGCGGGATCAAACGCGCCCGGACTGCTGACCAGCGCCTCCACATCCTCCAAAATCCGGCGCAGCGGCGCCTCCAGCGACCGCGCGTATTCCGTAGGCTCCAGCCCCTGGCCCCGGCGAAAAAACAGCTGGTCCCCCAGACTGGTCCGAAGCCGTCCCAGAGCCGCCGACACCGCCGGCTGCGACAGCCCCACGCGCCGCCCCGCCCGCACCGTCGAATGCTCGGTCAACAGCGCATCCAGAACACGCAAAAGGTTCAGATCCAGCCCGGATAAATTTGCCATGTGAATTACTGTAATACATTCAATCAATTTTTTATATGGCCTGTAATCTGGTAAATTTACGGCGCACCAGTGGCATTGTTACCAGTAAACGTTGGGAGGAAAAAAAGATGATCCACTTCAAAATGACCCCGCTCCGGAATGCCTGCCGCTCCGCCAAAAGGGATGCCGCGCCATGCTGAAATCCATCCCGGCCCGCTTCTTCGCCACATCCGCCGTCTTCGCCCTGATCGGCATGATCTGGGGCATTCAGATGTCGATTAGCCACAATCACACCCTTTCACCGGCCCACGCCCATCTCAACCTGATCGGCTTCGTGATCATGGCCGTCTATGGTGTCTACTACGCCCTGACCCCCGCCGCCGGCGCATCCAAAGCCGCCAGCATCCACTACTGGCTCACGGTCGCGGCGGTCGTCGTCATGACACCCGGCATCGCGCTGGCCATTACCGAAAACGGCGAGGCCCCCGCAGCCATCGGCTCCATCCTGGCACTGCTCTCCATGGGCATGTTCCTGCGCGTCATCCTCCGCCACGGCGTCGGAGCGCTCCATCCCCAAACCACCCCCTGACCCAACCCGCCGGCGGCTTCCCGCCGCCGGCCCCCACCGAAACGGTGCTGTTCATTTCGCGTAACCTGTGACAAGGAAATGCGGGCAGGGGGACCGTCCGTATTTTCCGCGCGTGTCCCGACCAACAGGACGGACCCGCAACAATGGCCGGCAGGCACCACCAGACCATGCCCATCGCCGAGGCGCGCGCACTACCGCTGATGCGCGGACCCGCAGGCATGCTCATCATCATGGCCGCCGCCCAGCCGCTCGCCTTCTCCGTCTGGGTGGCGCTCCTGAACAATTTCGTGGTGGAACGCGCGGGCTTCACCGGTGTCGAGATCGGCTGGCTTCAGACCGTGCGCGAGATCCCTGGCTTCCTCGCCGTCGGTGTGATCTTCCTGCTGTTCCTCGTGCGCGAACAGACCTTCGCCCTGATCTGCCTCGCCATGCTGGGTCTCGCGGTCGCCGTTACCGCAATGTTCCCCAGCTTCCAGGGTCTGCTCATCACCACCCTGATCGGCTCCATCGGCTTCCACTATTTCGAGACCGCCAACCAGTCGCTCCAGCTGCAATGGCTGACCCGCGAGGAAGCCCCCATCGTCCTCGGGCGCCTTATCGCCGTGGCCGCCGGGTCCTCCTTCGCCGCCTACGGCCTGATCCTGCTGTTCTGGACCCTTCTCGACGTGGGCTACGGCGTCATCTACGTGCTTGCCGGAGCCATGACCGCCATCGCAGCCCTGTTCTGCCGCTATTACTACCCCACCTTCAAAGCCCCGGTGAAACAGCGTCAGGAGATCGTCCTGCGCCGCCGCTACTGGCTCTATTACATGCTCCAGTTCATGTCCGGGGCCCGGCGCCAGATCTTCGTGGTGTTCGCCGCCTTCATGATGGTCGAACGCTTCGGCTTTTCCGTGCCCATGGTCACCGGCCTCATGATGCTGACTTTCGCCATGAACGTCGTGATAGCTCCCATCATCGGCCGCATGGTCGCAAATCTCGGCGAACGCACCGCGCTGCTCATCGAATATTTCGGCCTTCTCTTCGTATTCCTCGCCTATGGCTGGGTTTACCTCTTTGGCTGGGGCGCGCTGATCGGCGCGGCACTCTATTTCGTCGACCACGCGCTCTTTGCCCTGTCGCTCAGCCTCAAAACCTATTTCCAGAAAATAGCCGACCCCGCCGACATCGCGCCCACCGCTGCCGTCGCCTTCTCCATCAACCACATTGCCGCCGTGTTCCTGCCCGCGGCCCTGGGCTACCTCTGGATCGTCAACCCGTCGGCGGTGTTTTACCTGGGCGCGGGCCTTGCCGCCTGTTCCATCCTGCTCTCCGCCCTGATACCCAGACACCCCGCGCCCGGCCACGAGACCATCCTCACACGGCGCGGCGTCAGCATCGCGGAATAGGATCACCATGGCCCAGGGCGCAAAATTCCTCCACGGCCGCACCATGCGCCATGTCATCGAGATGACCCTGACCGGCGCCACCGGCCTGACCTTCATGTTCCTGGTGGACGCGGCCGCCCTGTTCTGGGTCTCCAAACTCGATGACCCCACACTGCTGGCCGCGCTCGGGTTCGCCTGGACCATCATGTTTTTTGCCGTGGGCAGCAGCATAGGCCTCGCGATCGCCGCCACGGCGCTGGTCAGCCGCGGGATAGGGCAGGGCGAACGCGCCAATGCCCGCCGCACGGCCAGTTCGGCTTTGATCATCTCCTTCGCCATCCAGTTCACAATCGCGGCCCTGATGTTCACCTTCCGCGACGCGCTTGTCGGTCTCGCCGGAGCAACGGGCGAGACACGGACCATCGCCGTGCGCTACCTGGGCTTCATCATGCCTTCCATTCCGCTGATCGCGCTGGGCATGGTCGGCAGTTCCATCCTGCGCGCCCTGGGCGACGGCTGGCGCTCCATGTCCGTCACCCTGGCCGCCGGTGCCACAGCGGTAACCCTCGACCCTCTGTTCATCCTCTATTTCGGTCTCGGCATCGACGGCGCGGCCCTGGTTCTCGTCCTGTCGCGCACGGTGACCGCGGCGCTGGCCATCTGGTATCTCGTCCGGGTCCACAAAATGCTCGCCCCGGTCAGGCTCTCCGACATCACCCGCATCATCCCCGCCTTCTTCGCCATTGCTCTGCCAGGCTCCCTGACACAGCTCTCCACCCCCTGCGGCAACATGCTGCTGACCTGGCTCGTCTCCCGCCATGGCGACGGCGCGGTCGCGGGCTGGATCGTGGTCTCCCGCGTCTCCATGCTGGCCTTCGGCGGCATCTTCGCGCTATCCGGCGCCATCGGCGGCATCATCGGCCAGAACTACGGAGCGAACCTTCTGGACCGGGTGCGCAGCACCTATCGCGACGCCCTCATCTTCGTGGCCTGCTACACCTGCATCGCCTGGTGCATCCTGTTCCTCACCCGCCATTTCGTCGCGGACATGTTCCAGCTCTCCGGGGACGGGCTCGACGTCTACCTCGCCTTCGCGGGCCTCGCCGCGGGCGGCTTCGTGTTCAACGGATCGCTCTTCTGTGCCAACGCCGCGTTCAACACTTTGGGAAAACCGCTCTGGTCCACGGGTTTTAACTGGATGCGGGACGCATTAGTTATGTTTCCACTTGCATGGGCTCTATCATCATGGATTGGTGGACCCGGTGCAGTATATGGACAGTCCATGGCCGGCGTAATTGTGGGTGCGGCGGCGGCCTTGGCAGGGTGGCGCTATGTCTCCGGGCTGGAGAAAGCGCGGCCCGTGCAGCTTTAAAGGGATAAAGACACTTGGAATTTGGAAATCTGCTGAAATCCGTTCTGAACGCAGGCACCTCCGAGATACCCGACCGGGACGAGCCGCTGGAAACCGCGGACACCCACGCGGTCAATGGACGCCCGCTCAAGGGCCCGTATCCCGACCATACGGAATCCATCTATTTCGCAATGGGATGCTTTTGGCGGGCCGAGAAACTGTTCTGGGAAACACCCGGCGTCTGGGTCACGGCCGTGGGCTACACCGCCGGCACCGTCGCCAACCCGACCTATGGCGAGGTCTCCACCGACCGCACCAGCCATTGCGAGACGGTCCTCGTGGTCTACGACCCGGCCCGCATTTCCACATCCGACCTGATGCGCCTCTTCTGGGAAAAACACGACCCCACCCAGGGCATGCGCCAGGGCACCGACGTGGGAACCCGCTTCCGCTCCGGCATCTTCTTCACCAATGAGGCCCAGCAGCAGGCCGCAATGGAATCGCGCGACCTCTACCAGATGGAACTGGTGGCGGCTGGACTGGGCTCAATCACCACCGAGATCAAACCGGCCACCGACTTCTATTTCGCCGAGGAACAGTACCAGCAGTACCTGCACAAACAGCCCGAAAGGCTGGGCGAGACGCGGGGAACCGGTATTGTCTTCCCGGTCCGCCACAACGCCTGACACGCCCGGGCGTCACTGATAGAAGATGTTGCCGCCGAATTTGCCCACGCGCTTGCGCGTATTGAACCAGCCCGGCTCGATCCCGGCGGAATGGAAAAACAGCGCCCCGTTGGTAATGTCCGGCGCTCCCGACAGAACCAGCCGCGCGGTGTTCAGCGCACGTGCCCGGGCACCATCATGGCTGAGTTCCTCCGGCATTCCATCGCAGCGGTAGGAAAACTGACATTTGTCATCGATCACCGCGCAGACCGTATCGGGAAACTTCGAGCTTTCCGCCCGGTTCTGGATAACGTGGCCCACCGCCCGTGTGCCTTCCGCGCCGGTGCCACGTGCCTCGAAGTAAATGGCCTCAGCCATGCAGGTCACATCCCGCGTGTTGGGCTCGACGAGCTCCGCCGGTCGGCCTTCCGACCGGGAGAGGGGGGCCGCCTCAGTATCGGCCGGCGGTTGCGCGCATCCCGCGACCAGTCCACAGACCGCCAAAAAACCAGTAAAACGCAAAGTACGCTCCGTTGTAGTTGCCGAGTTCCAATATTCCTTCCTGAAACATTAACAAGACGTGAAGACGATCCGTTCCGTTCACCTTCCCGTATGGGCGGAATTTGGCCTGGGGGCGAAAACGACCGCCAGGACACACCTGGCCACCATCCCCGCATTCCGTTTGCACCGCACCCGCCTTTGCGGTCAGATACCCCAAACCAAACGGGCAGAGGGACAGAACATGGCAGGTGGATCGACCAAAGTGGTCCTGGCGGCACTCATCGGCAACGGCCTCATCGCGGTCACGAAATTCGCGGCCTCCGCCGTCACGGGCTCCTCCGCGATGTTCGCCGAGGCCGTGCATTCCGTCGTCGACACCGGCAACCAGGGCCTGCTCCTCTTCGGCATGAAACGTGCGGGCCGTCCGGCGGATGAGTACCATCCCTTCGGCTACGGCAAGGAGATCTATTTCTGGGCCTTCGTGGTCGCGATCATCCTCTTCGCGCTGGGCGCGGGCTTCTCGCTCTACGAGGGCATCCACAAACTCGGCAACCCGCATCCCATCGAGAACGCTTTCTGGAACTACATTGTCCTCGGCCTCGCGCTGGTCTTCGAGGGCGTGGCCTGGACCGTCGCCTGGCGCGAGTTCAATGCCCGCCGCGGCGACACCCCCATGTGGCAGGCCGTGCGCGACTCCAAGGATCCCGCACTCTTCACCGTGCTGTTCGAGGACACTGCCGCCATCCTCGGCCTCATCACCGCCGCTATCGGCGTCTTCTGCGCCGACCGGCTCGGTCTCGTCTGGGCCGACGGCGTCGCCACCATCGTCATCGGCTGCATCCTGGGCCTCGCCGCCGTGCTGCTGTCCATCGAGACCAAGAGCCTGCTGATCGGGGAGGCGGCTTCCCCTGAAATGGTCTCCGAAATCATCACAATCACCGACGACGCCCCCTTCGTGGAGCTGGTAAACGAGGTCCGCACCGTCCATTTCGGCCCTGAGGGCGTGCTGGTGAACATCTCCGTCGACGCCGATGACAGCCTCTCCGCCGCTGACGTCGAAACCGGCGTCTCCACTCTCGAAGACCGCATCCGCGACCGCTTCCCCGAGGTCTCCAACATCTTCATCGAAATCCAGCGCGCCGACGAGGCCGACGCCTCCCCCATCACCCAAACCGCCGAAATCCCCACCTGAAGCGGGGGCGCGAACCCACCGGCTCTCCCGGCGTGTCGGCACGACACGCCATGCCCGACTTTCCCCCCGGGAGGGCATCCCGACGTTGGTAAAAACTCAATGGTTTCGGGAATTAGAGCGACCCGCGTTGAACCAGCGTGTCGAAGCCCTCCCAAAGTCGGACATGGCGCGTCCCGCCTCGTGTCAGGATCTAACCCCATCACATGCTCGCCTCTCGACACCCAATGCCAGGTTTTCTTGCCGGATCGTTTGCCTCGACATTTGACTCAAAAAAACCGTGGCTAAAGCGTTTTGCGTTTAATCTGAGGCATACCCTGCAGCTTTGAGGAAATTCCAGCACTCCTGCGGGTCGAACAGATCGCAGATGTCTCCGAGCGCCTGAAACAATGTTTCAAAGGTTC
>JAUHWT010000008.1 GCA_030427145.1 Alphaproteobacteria bacterium
GCTGCGGCAAATCCACCGTGCTGACAATGGCCGCGGGCCTCAATGACATCTCCAAGGGCGGCATCATCCTCGACGGCAAACACGTGGAGGGCGCCGACCCCCAGCGCGCCGTGGTCTTCCAGTCGCCCAATCTCTTCCCCTGGCTCACCGCCCGCGAGAACGTCTCCATCGGCGTCGACCGCGTCTACCCCACCGCATCGCAGCCCGAACGCCAGGACGTGGTCGAATACTACCTCGAACGCGTGGGCCTCGGCGACAGCATGGACAAACTCGCGTCGTCCATGTCGAACGGCATGCGCCAGCGCGTCGGTATCGCCCGCGCCTTCGCCCTCTCCCCCAAACTCCTCCTGCTCGACGAGCCCTTCGGAATGCTCGACAGCCTCACCCGCTGGGAGCTTCAGGAGGTGCTGATGGAGGTCTGGTCCCGCACCCGCGTCACCGCGATCTGCGTCACCCACGACGTGGATGAGGCGATCCTGCTGGCCGACCGCGTCGTGATGATGACCAACGGACCGCAGGCCACGATCGGCAAAATCACCGACGTCAAACTGCCCCGTCCCCGGACCCGCACGGCCCTGCTGGAACATCCCGACTACTACCTCTACCGCGAACAGGTGCTTGGTTTCCTTGAGGAATACGAACACGGCGCGAAACCGAAATCGGCCGCGAAGGCCACGAACAGGCAGGAGGCCGCATGATGGACACGGTTCTGGACGCCCCCACCCGCACCTTTATCGAGGTGACCGAGGTCTGGGTCCCCAAAGACGGCCGCCTCGTGCTCGCGAACGGCAATTACGGCGCGCTCGACGACTTCGCCGCCGTCTCCGGCCAGGAAAGCTTCGGACCCGGTGAGGGTCTGCCCGGCAAGGCCTGGGCCGAGGCCCGCCCCGTCGTCCTCAAGGGCTTCGAGGGCTCCTATTTCAAGCGCACCGACGCCGCCAAAGCCGCCGGTCTCACCAGCGCCGTCGCCATCCCGGTCTTCGCCGGAGACATCCTCAAGGCCGTCCTCGTCGTCCTCTGCGGCGACGACAAAAACCGCACCGGCGCCATCGAGGTCTGGGCGGAGAATGACGGCCTGCTGATGCTCAGCGACGGCTATTACGGCGCCGCGCGCCACTTCGAATGGGTCTCCCAGCACACCCATTTCCCCCGCGGACAGGGCCTGCCCGGCGGCGTCTGGGCCTCCAACACCCCGATCCTCATGCGCGACCTGGGCTCCGGCTACCGCTTCATCCGGGCCGAGAGCGCGGGCACCGCGGGCCTGACCACCGGCCTCGGCATGCCCATTCCCGTACCGGGCAGCAAAACCTTCGTGCTCACCCTGCTCTCCGCCCGCGGCACCCCCATCGCCCGCCGCTTCGAGATCTGGGACGCCCGCAAGGCAAAGGTCGGCCACGCCCGCGAGGCCGTTCTGATCGACGGCATCTGCGCCCGCGAGGGCCCGCTCTGGAGCGGCGAGACCGAGAAGGAACGCCGCGTCGACGCCTGGCAGGGACCGGTCGGCAAGGCGCTCGGCTCCGGCCTCCCGGTCGTCGAATCCGGCACCCCCGCCCTCGCCGCCGGATACGAATCGATGGTCGCCCTGCCGATCTGGCACGGCCCCGAACTCGCCCACATCGTAGCCTGGTACTGCTAGGAGGTTAGCCATGAAAAAACTCGTCGTCATCGGCGCCGGAATGGCCACCGGCCGCGCGCTCGAACATCTCTTTGAAACCGAACCCGGCGCCTGGGATGTAACCCTCTTCAACGCCGAACCCCGCGGCAATTACAACCGCATCATGCTCTCGCCGGTCCTGTCGGGCGAGAAAACCTACGAGGAAATCGTCACCCACGACGCCGATTGGTATGAGGCCCACGGCGTTACCTGCCGCTTCGGCGAAAAGGTCGCCAGCGTCGACCGCGACCGCAAGGTCGTCATCGCGGAAAACGGCGACGAGGTGGCCTATGACAAGCTCCTCTTCGGCACCGGCTCCAACCCCTTCATCATCCCCCTGCCCGGTCACGATCTCGACGGCGTCATCGCCTATCGCGACCTCGAGGACACCTACCGGATGATGGAAACCGCCGGCACCCCCGGCGCAAAAGCCGTCGTCATCGGCGGCGGCCTGCTGGGTCTCGAGGCTGCGGCCGGTCTGCGCATGCGCGGCATGGAAGTCTGCGTCGTCCACCTCATGGGCCACCTGATGGACCGCCAGCTTGACGAGGCCGCGGGCTACCTCCTGCGCAAGGCCCTGACCGACCGGGGCATCGAAATCCGCTGCTCCACCAACTCCAAACAGATCCTCGGCGAAAACGGCAAGGTCCGCGCGCTCGAGCTCGATGACGGCACCGAAATCCCCTGCGACCTGCTCGTCATGGCCGTGGGCATCCGCCCCAATGTCAAACTGGCGCAGGAGTGCGGCCTCGCCGTCGGCCGCGCCATCCACGTCGACGATCAGATGGTCACCTCCGACCCCGACGTGCTGGCCGTGGGCGAGTGCGTCGAACACAACGGCGCCATCTTCGGCCTCGTCGCACCGCTTTACGACCAGGCAAAAGTCGTCGCCAAAACCCTGACCGGCGAACACGACAGCTTTGTGCAGCGCGAGGTCTCCACCAAACTCAAGGTCACCGGCTGCGACCTCTTCAGCGCGGGCGACTTCGCCGATGGCGAGGGCCGCGAGGACATCGTCTTCCGCGACCCGGCCCGCGGCGTCTACAAACGCATCGTCATCGAGGACAATAAAGTGGTCGGCGCCGTCATGTACGGCGACACCTCCGACGGTAACTGGTTCTTCGGCCTGATCAAGGACGGAACCGACATTGCGGACATGCGCGAAAACCTGATCTTCGGCCCCGCCTTCCAGGGGGGCACCCCGCTGGACCCTTTGGCGGCCGTTGCAGCCTTACCGCGTGACGCGGAGATCTGCGGCTGCAACGGCGTGTGCAAGGGTCAGATCGAGGACGCCATCGCGGCCGGGGCCACCGACCTCGGCGGCATCCGGGCCACCACCAAGGCCTCGGCCTCCTGCGGCACCTGCACCGGCCTCGTGGAACAGGTCCTGGCGGTCACCCTCGGCGACGATTTCGTCATGCCCGCCTCCCAGTCCATCTGCGCCTGCACCGACATGACGCACGAGGACGTGCGCCGCATGATCAAGTCGCAAAAGCTCACCTCCATGGCCGCCGTCTTCCAGGAATGCGGCTGGAAAACCTCCTGCGGCTGCCACGTCTGCCGCCCGGCCCTGAACTTCTACCTGCTGGCCGACTGGCCGCTCGAATACCAGGACGACCCGCAGAGCCGTTTCATCAACGAGCGCAAACACGCCAACATCCAAAAGGACGGCACCTTCTCCGTCGTCCCCCGCATGTGGGGCGGCATCACCACGCCCCAGGAATTGCGCGCCATCGCCGACGCGGCCGAGAAATACAGCGTACCGACCGTCAAGGTCACCGGCGGTCAGCGCATCGACCTTCTGGGCGTGAAAGGCGAGGATCTCCCCTCGATCTGGTACGACCTCAACCAAGCGGGGATGGTCTCGGGCTACGCCTATTCCAAAGGACTTCGTACCGTCAAAACCTGCGTCGGCACCGACCACTGCCGCTTCGGCACCCAGGACAGCACGGGGCTTGGCATCAAGCTTGAGAAAACCCTGCACGGCTCCTGGACGCCGCACAAACTCAAACTCGCCGTCTCCGGCTGCCCCCGCAACTGCGCCGAGGCAACCTGCAAGGATATCGGCGTGGTCTGCGTCGACAGCGGCTACCAGATCAGCATCGGCGGGGCCGCCGGCATGGACGTGCGCGAGACCACCCTGCTCGCCCAGGTCGCGACCGAGGAGGAGGCCATCGACCTCATCAAGGCCGTGACCCAGTGCTACCGCGAACACGCCAAATACCTCGACCGCATCTACAAATGGATGGACAAGGTCGGGCTCGACTGGATCCAGGACCAGGTCGTCAACGACCTTGAGAGCCGCCAGGCCCATGTGTACCGGTTCGAGCTGTCCCAGTCGATCTACCGCAAGGATCCCTGGGCCGAGCACGCGAAGAAACCCGAGAAGTATCAGCCACTTGCAGATCTCACACTGGAGGCCGCCGAATGACCGACTGGATTGACATTGCCGCCCTCGAAGACGTGCCGCAGCGCGGCGCCCGCGTGGTGAAAACCCGCTTCGGCTGCCTTGCGGTGTTCCGCACGGCTGAGGACGAGGTCTACGCCATTGAGAACTCATGCCCGCACAAAAAAGGCCCCCTGGCCGAGGGCATCGTGCACGGCAAATTCGTGACCTGCCCCCTCCACAACTGGGTGATCTCGCTTGAGACCGGCCTCGTGCAGGGTGCCGACGAGGGCGAGGTCATTACCTGCCCCGCCCGCGTTGAGGACGGCCGCATCCTGCTCGATTCCACCTTTCTCACGGAACGGGCGGTCGCATGACCCTGACCCGCACCACCTGCCCGTACTGCGGCGTTGGCTGCGGGGTACTCGCCGGTCCCGACGGCACCATCCAGGGGGATCCGGACCACCCCTCCAACTACGGCCGTCTCTGCTCCAAGGGCTCCGCCCTTGGCGAAACAATCGACCTTGAGGGCCGCCTGCTCGCGCCCCGCATCGCGGGCCAGGACGCCGACTGGGACACCGCGCTGGATCTGGTGGCGGATAAATTCTCCACCGCCATCCGCGATCACGGCCCCGACAGCGTTGCCTTCTACGTTTCCGGCCAGCTTCTGACCGAGGACTACTACGTCGCCAACAAGCTGATGAAAGGCTTCATCGGCTCGGCCAATATCGACACCAATTCCCGCCTCTGCATGGCCTCCTCCGTCGCGGGCCACAAACGCGCCTTCGGCACCGACACCGTCCCCGGCACCTACGAGGACCTGGAACAGGCCGACCTGATCGTGCTCGTCGGCTCCAACCTCGCCTGGTGCCACCCCGTCCTGCACCAGCGCATCGCCGCCGCGAAGGCTGAGCGCCCCGACATGCGCATCGTCAATATCGACCCGCGCAAAACCCCCACTTCCGATCTCGCCGACACCCATCTGCGCATTGCACCGGACGGCGACGCCGCGCTTTTCAACGGCCTGCTCGCCCATCTCGACGCCACCGGCGCGACCGACACCGCCTGGACCGACGCGCATGTCTCCGGCATGGCTGAGGCCATCGCCGCCGCCCGCAACTCCGACCCCCTGGGCAGCGGTCTGACCCAACCCGAGCTTGACGCCTTCTACGCCCTCTGGACCGGCACGTCGAAGGTCGTCACCATCTGGTCCCAGGGCGTCAACCAGTCCTCCGGCGGCACCGACAAGGTCAACGCCATTATCAACTGCCACCTCGCCACCGGCCGCATCGGCATACCAGGCTGCGGGCCGTTCTCCGTCACCGGCCAGCCCAACGCCATGGGCGGGCGCGAGGTCGGCGGCCTCGCCAACATGCTCGCCAACCACCTCGACATCGAAAACCCCGACCACCGCGACAGCGTCCAGACCTTTTGGAACAGCCCCACCATTGCGACGCGACCAGGTCTGAAAGCCGTGGACCTTTTCGACGCCTGCACCAGCGGCAAAATCAAGGCCCTATGGGTCATGTCCACCAACCCCGCCGTCTCCATGCCCGACGCCAATGCCGTCGCCACCGCCATCGCCAACGTGCCCTTCGTCGCAGTCTCCGACATCATGGAACGCACCGATACCGGCGACCTGGCGGACGTCCTCCTGCCCGCCACCGGCTGGGGCGAAAAGGACGGCACCGTCACCAATTCCGAACGCCGCATCTCCCGCCAGCGCCCCTTCCTCCCCGCCCCAGGCGAGGCCCGTCACGACTGGCGCATCATCAGCGACGTCGCCACCCGCATGGGGTTTGGCGCCGAATTCGCCTACACCGCTCCTTCAGAGATTTTCGCCGAATACATTGCCCTCTCCCAGGCCACCCGAACCTTCGGCCGCGACCTGGACCTGAGCATCTTCGCCGACGCCGACTACGCCAGCCTGCTCCCCACCCAATGGCCGCGAAACGACACACGCTTCTTCGCGGATGGCAAGTTCTTCCACCCCGACGGCCGCGCCCGCATGGTTCCCGTCACACCACCCAGGCCCGCACAAAACACCGGCTTCAACCTCAACACCGGCCGCAACCGCGACCAGTGGCACACCATGACGCGCACCGGAAAATCCCCCCGCCTCGGCGCGCATCTCGCGGAACCCCATGTGGAAATCAACCCCGCCGACGCCGCCGAACTCGACCTCGAAACCGGTGATCTCGTCAGCCTCTCGAACGCACGCGGCCGCACCATCCTGCGCGCCCTCATCACCGACCGCGCCGCAAAATCCCGCCTCTTCGCACCCATGCACTGGACCCGCCAGAAATCCAGCGCCGCCACCGTCAACAGCCTCACACCGCCAAAGGTCGACCCCCTCTCCGGCCAGCCCGCCCTGAAATCCGGAGAGGTCGCGGCTGAAAAATACGACGCCGCCTGGTACGCCTTCGCCGCCTCCATTCACAACATGCGCCCGGCTTTCGAGTATGCCGCCATCGCCCGCACCACCACCGGCTGGCAGGGCGAGTTCGCGGGCCGCGAGACCCCCGCCGACTGGGAGCTTCAGGCCCGCTATCTCACCGGCACAGAGGACGGTGACGTCTCCATTATGGAAGACCCCTGGACCGGCCAGACCCGTCTCGCCATCTACCAGGACGGCATCCTCGCCGCGCTGTTCTTCACCGCGCCCCACCCGGTCGAGGTCGCCCGCGCCTTCGCCGTCTCCCTGATCGGCACCGACACGCCCCCCTTCGCCGCACTCGCCGGCCGCGCCGGAGCCGACCGCCCCGATCCCGGCCCGACCGTCTGCGCCTGCATGGGCGTCGGCGCCAACACCATCCGCACCGCCATCCAGGACGGCGCCGACAGCATTGAGGCGATTGGCAAAATCACCTGCGCCGGCACCAGCTGTGGTTCCTGCAAACCCGAGCTTGCCGCCCTCCTGGCCGAAGCCCCCGTCCCCATGGCCGCTGAATGATGTCTCACTTCCACCCCAACCGTTCCGCCCTTCCACCGAGGGCTGCGACAACCGCGGGCGGTAGCGGAGCGCCGCCCATGGGGGCGGTTGGCGCTGCCCGGCGTAAACGCCGGGCGGGACGGTTGAGCCCACGCATATCCGACCACATCATATGGAGAACACACCCATGAAAACCTTCCCCATGTTCCTCCAGATGCAAAACCGCCGCGTCGTCATCGCAGGCGGCGGCGAGCAGGCCGCGCAGAAATGCCGCCTCATCCTCAAAACCGACGCCGCCATGACGGTCCTGGCCCCCGACCTCGACCCCGAACTCGCCGACCTCCACACCACCGGCCGCATCAACTGGCAAAACGCAGCCATAACCCCCGACGATTTCAAAAACACCGCCCTCGTCTTCATCGCCACCGGCTGCCCCGCCACCGACGCGGCAATCCACGCCATCGCCAAAGCGGCCGGCGCAACCGTCAATGTCGTCGACCAGCCCGACCTCTGCGACGCCATCACCCCCTCCATCGTCGACCGCTCGCCCGTCGTCGTCGCCATCGGCACCGAGGGCGCGGCCCCGGTCCTCGCCCGCCAGATCAAGACCCGCATGGAGGAACTGCTGGAGCCCCGCCTCGGCGACCTCGCCGCCCTCGCCGGCCGCCTGCGCGACCACGCCGCCGCACGTCTCGGCCCCCGCGAACGCCGCGACCTCTGGCGCTGGGTTTTCAACGGCCCCGTCCGCCGCACCCATGCCGCCGGTGCCGAACGCGAGGCCGCCCGCATGATCCGCCAAGCCATCGACACCGGACTTCCTGCCACGGAAACCGCTGGCTCCGTCGCGCTCGTCGGCGCAGGCCCCGGCTCCGCCGACCTGATAACCTTACGCGGGGTCCAGCGCCTCCAGGAAGCCGACATCATCTACTACGACCGCCTCATCGACCCGGAGATCCTCGACCTCGCCCGCCGCGACGCCGAGCGGGTTTACGTGGGCAAAGCCCCCGGCTGCCACCACTGGCCCCAGGAAAAAATCTCAGGCGTTCTCGTTGCCGCCGCCGCCCAGGGCAAACGCGTCGTCCGCCTCAAATGCGGCGATCCCGGCATCTTCGCCCGTGGCGCGGAAGAGGCCGACGCGCTCAACGCCGCGAACATCCCCTGGGAAATCGTGCCCGGCGTCACCGCAGCCAGCGCCGCCACCGCCGCCATGGGCGGCTTCCTCACCGAACGCGGCAAATGCGACACGCTCGTCCTCGCCACCGGCCAGTCCCGCGACCCGGACCACACCCCCGACTGGGTCAGCCTCCTGCAACCCGGCACCCGCGTCGCCATTTACATGGGTGTCGGCACCGCCCACCGCATCGAGCGCAGCCTCACCGCCGCCGGTCTGGCAAATGACGTGACCATAGACATCGTCTCCCGCGCGCAATACGCCGACCAGACCATCGCACGGTGCGACGTAAACTCCCTCGTCGAAACACTTGAAAGCCATGGCATTTCGAACCAGACAATCCTGTTCCTCACCCGCCCCCATGCCGAGGCCGTGACACGACCACGGCTCCTCGAGACCGCCTGAAGTCATCCGCCCAACCACAGAGGGCATCGCAGACTTCGGGTGGCGCGATAGCGCCTCCCGTCGTGCCGAAGGCACGCCAGAATCCCTTGGCACGCCCCTGGCGTGACGGGGAAGTCGGCGCTGCCCGGCGTTACCGCCGGGCGGGCAGGCTCACATGGCACCGTGCAAAACCCGATAGCATCGCACGTCACCGTCACGGCTCACCGCAAACTACCAGTCCGCCACCCGGTCACGCCCCACAAACTGCGCGGACCTGTCAGTATACTCGAACAGCTCGATCTTCACGTCATTCGGATCCCGCACCCAGGCCTGCCAGGTGTCATCACAGGCATACTTCTTCGCCGTAACCTCCACACCCTTTGACCGGATATGCTCCACGGCCGCATCCAGATCCTCAACTTCCAGACATAAATGATTGATCTGATTGCTTTCCGCGTACTGCGACTCACCTTTTTGGAACACCTCCACATGGCTCCGCCCGCCGCAGTTGAGGTAAAACCCAAACACCTCGCCGTCGCGCAGGAAACTGAACTGTGTATCGAGCCCCAGAACATCCCCGTAGAACGCCCGCGTCGCCTCAAGATCATGTGCAAAAATACACACATGCGCGAGCTGCTTCACCTGAATCATCCAATCACCTCCCTGAAAATCCAACCCATCCGTGGCCGCCGTCGGATCAGTCCCAGGTCGGCCCCCATTCCGGGTCAATATAACGGCGTCCGCAGTCGAGACCAGCAATCACCGCCATGTCCCGCTCATCAAGCCGCACGTCCCGCGCCGCAAGATTGACCACCTGGCGATCCGGATTGGCCGATTTCGGGATCACCACCGACCCCATCTCCATCAGCCAGGCCAGCCCGATCTGCTCCGGCGTCGCCCCGTGCTTCCGCGCGATCCGCTTCATATCCGACGATTCATCCAGACCACCCCGCGCCAGCGGCATGTAGGCCGTCACCAGAATATCCGCGTCGCGGCAGTGCCGGGCCAGTTTCCGGTTCTGCAAAAACACATGCCGCTCGAACTGGTTGGTCGCGAGCCGCCCGCCACCAATCTCGTAAATTGCCTCATCCACCAGCCGCCGGGTGAAATTCGAAACGCCAATCATCCGCGTCTTTCGCCGGTCCTGCGCCCGCGCCAGATCGCCAATATAGTTGCACACCGGCGGGTCATTATCCGGCGCCGGCCAGTGGATCAGCGCCATGTCCACGTAATCAAGCCCCATCACCTGCAGGCTCTCATCGAGGCTCCGCTCGATCCGTCCCAGATTTGCCGCCGTGATCTTGGTGGTGATGAAAAACTCCCGCCGGTCGATCCCCGACCTGCGGATCGCCTTGCCGACATTCTCCTCCGTGCCGTAGCTCTGCGCCGTGTCGAAATGCCTGTAGCCCGCGCCAATCGCGGAATTCATCGCCTCAAGACCCGCCCGGCCCTGGAGATCAAACGTCCCAAGTCCAATCGGTGGTATCACCTGCACCTGCATATCCAAGCCGCATACCTCACTCTTGCACTCCGTACTGGTCCCGTACAATTATATCGTTGACCACAGAAAATTCTTACAGATATATTAGCGTTAATACAAGTGTAGCGACAAATTCGGTTGAACTGAGTTGCCGGATAACGATCACGAGGGGGGCAAAACATTCTTCAAACGCATCAGTCCTACACGCCCCATCGCACATGCCCCCTCACCTCCGGAATGCTCAGGGATCGACACGACTCCATCTCCGTATGATCCCTGACATATGGTGATCCGGGTATCTGCGGCCCGGATCACCAGCCTTCCCCGCCCCGGACGGGCACTAAACGGGTGGATGTGCTACACGGGGCAAAACCCCACCCAAATTCGGCCATTTTCGGCAAAACCCCGTGCAATCTGTGCCATTTGACTCACAATCTGTGCCAAATCCATGCAGATCTGTGCCACTTTGACACCCGTTTCGACACCTTACTCGCGCGCCGAGACCATGCCGTCGATCAGGTTTTCCCGCAGAAGCTTCTCCCCCAGGCTCAGCCGCGGCTTCGCAAGTTCCGCCAACCAGGCCCGCTTCTCCTCCGATTTTTTCCTCGTAAATTCAACGGCTTCCTCGGCCGAAACGGCCACAAACCGCACCACATCCCCCGGCCTGCACTGCACCATCCGGTCCAGATCATCGGGCAAAACCGTCGCAATCTTCGGATATCCCCCCGTCGTCCCGCAATCCGCCAGCAAAACCATCACCCCCCCATCCCCCGACACCTGAACCGCCCCCCTCAAAACCGGTTCAGACGGAATTGAAAGGGCTTCTTTCAACCGCATTTTGGACCCATCAAGACGCACACCCATACGGTCATAGGAGTCCGTAAGTGACGATTTTTGCTCGAAAAATTCCGATACGGAGTCTGCCTCAAAATGCCGGTCCTGCGGCCCTGTAACCACGTGAACCCGGTCCGAAGGTTTGGCGAAATCCGGCACCGAAATCTCGCCGACCCGCCCCTCCCGAACCTCCGCATTCCGGACCTCAAGCGTCTGTTCCGCCTGCAGCAAACCGCCGCCAAATCCCGACATGGAATGCGTCGCAGCACTCCCAAGCCATTGATCGCAAACAACTTCTCCGGCAAAGGTCAGATAGGCCCAACTGCCCCAGGACCCACCCCGCACGGCCAGTTTCTCGCCCTCCCGGATGGTCGCCACCGTCCATCCGTCGAACTTCGACCCGCCGGATACGACCCCAAAGCCGCCTCCCGCGACCGCGTAAGTCACTGATCCTTCGACACATTCCAGCGTCAGCCCACCAGGTGAAACCTCGATCCCCGTCGCCTCAACCGGTTGCGCCAAAGCCGTATTCGCAATCGCAAACGACGTCCGGTCCATCGGCCCCGAGGCCGGCACCCCAAAACGCATATGTCCAATCCGCCCCGCATCCTGGATGGACACCAGCGGACCCGCATGAACCACCCGAAACCGCGCCGTACTCATGGCAGTTCACTCTCGTAGGTTTCCCGGTCAATACGTTGAAATTTAACGGAATCTCCTACATCGAACAGAAAGGGTTTCTCCGGATTTCCGGTCATGACCCGCACCGCCGTCCGCCCGATCACGGACCATCCGGTGGGCATTTTCAGCGTCGTCACGAGCCCCTGCGGCCCCGCGATCATCACACTGCCCGCCGGCACGTCCCGCACCGGTTTCGGCTTGCGCGGCACCTGAATTTCCTTCGGCACGCCCGACAGATACGCATATCCCGGCGCAAATCCGTACATGCAAACCCGGTAGGTGGCGGAGGTGTGCGCCTTGATCACGGCTTCCGGTGACATGTCACAAGCCTCTGAAACAGCTTGCAAATCCGGGTTCAAACCGTCCTCGTAGCAGACCCCGACATGGTGGGTTTTTGCCTCCGAGGCTACGTCCCTGCCTTCCGGTTTCAGTTTTCGAACCGCCTCCTCGACGTCAATATGCCGGGTTTGCAACGGGTCGAAAATGACCAGAAGATTGACCAAAGCCGGAATCACTTCCACAACGCCCGGAATATTCGCCTCACCAATTGCATGGTCGAGCGCGATTACCGCCTCATTGGCCGCGTCACTGATTTCTGTTGCAAATTCAATGAGTAAGCCACGATCCGCAACGTATTTGTACCCCAGCACATCCACGGTTCAGTCCACAAACGCCCGGAGCGTGACCCCGGCCGCCACCAGCCTCTCGCGGATCTCACGCGCCATCGCCACCGCCGCCGGGCCGTCGCCATGCACACAGATCGAATGCGCTTCCAGCGCAATCGGGTCGCCATCAATCACCGGCATCCGCCCGCTTTCAAGGAACCCGATCAACCGGTCCGCCGCCGCGCCCGCGTCATGAATCATCGCGCCATTTTGACCCCGCGGTACGAGCTGGCCGGAGGACAGATAGCCGCGATCCGCAAAAATTTCCGAGTAAACCCGCATGCCCCCACGGCGGGCCGCGCCCTCAAGACAGGTGCCGGAAATGGCCAGAATGGCGAGATCGGGATCAACTTTTTTCAAAGCGGAAACAATGGCTTCCGACACACTCTCGTCCGCCGCTGCGAGGTTCGCCAGGGCGCCATGGGGCTTCACGTAGTCGAGTTCAACCGGCACCATCGCCGCCAGAGCCTGTAGCGCGCCGACCTGCGCCGCAACCATACGCCCAATGCTCTCCTGGCTCATGGGGATCACCCGGCGGCCAAAGCCCTCGCGGTCGTTGTAGCCTGGATGCGCGCCGACACGAACGCCGTTTTCACGGGCCAGAGTGAGCGTGCGAAACATGGTCTCCGGATCGCTGGCATGACCGCCACAGGCGATGTTGGCGCTTGTGACCAGCCCCAGCATCGTAGCGTCATCCCCCATGGGCCAGGGACCAAACCCCTCGCCCAGGTCCGAGTTTAGATCAATGCGTTTCACCATAATTCAGTCCTCCACCTCTACCGTGGGAACCTCCGCCACGGTCCCCTCGAACGGGTCGCCATTGACGAGTTCCACACCCGGTTCGGGCAGGTCGCGCAGGCTTTTGAGATCAAATGTCGTCAGAAAAACCGGAGTGGTTACAAAGGTATGCGGCGCACCAGGCCGCGGGCTTCGCGGCCCGGTAGCGATCAGGTCCCGCCGGCGCAGACGCCCCAGAAGGTCGCGGCTGATGCTCTTGCCAAAAATGTCCTTGAGCCCGTCACGGTCAATCGGCTGGTGCCAGGCAATCGCCGCCAGAACCGCCAGATCAAACTCCGTCAGCTCCAACAACCGGTCACCCATTTCCGCCGCGGCGCGGATGGCCGTCGCGTGCCGCCGACGCGTGCGGAACATCCAGCCGCCCGCCACGTCGACCAGCTCATAAGGGCGGTCGACAAGTTCGGCGCGTATGTCATCAATCAGCAGGTCCACCGGCACGTCCCGCCCGACGAGCGGGCTGAGCCTGTCCTTTGACACCGGGCCGGACGAGGCAAAAATCACCGCCTCGATCCGCTGCATCCAATGACGCCAGCGCTCCTCCGGCGGCAGATCCACCATCTCGATATCGAGGCCGGGAGGGGTATCCGCATCCGCCATCGTCAAAGCCCATAGAGCCGAAAGGTCGTGCGGCCGGTCAGTTCACGCACGACGTCAAGTTCAATCAAACGCTCACAAAACCGCCGCGCCGCCCGGTCGGACATGCGCATCCGACTGCCGCGAATGATGGGGCTGAGCGCGCCGGACGGCGACACCGCGTCCTCCGACAGGAACAGGGACACCGCCGCCTCAGACCCCTTGGCCCGCAGCTTTGGTGCCACGGCCAAAAGCCGCTCCGCCCGGCGGGTCAGATCGGCGGCCAGCACCAGCGTCTGCTCAACACCCGCAAAGACCGCGCGATGGCAGATGTCCTCGCCATCGGCCTCACCCGCCGCAATGCGGCGCAGCTCCGCGCCCCGAAGGTGCACCGACAGCATGGGGACTGCATGGGTCCAGTTCAGCCGCATGGCGAGGATCAGGTCCGCCAGCATCAGCGCCTCACACTCCGCCGTGGGATGGGCGCGCAGGACGGTGCGCAACATGGCAACGGACGGTCCGACCGGTGTTCGCCCCTCCCGCATCGAGGCGTCAAACCATCCCGGCAAATCGGCCAGAAACGCCTCCGGCAGGACCTTCTCAAGCCGCTGCAGGCGACTGCTTCGTGGCGGTCCAATCCGCGTCAGATCGCGCCAGCGGGCGAACATCTCTCCTGCCGGTCCCAGTGCATCGCCCGGGCGGGTGAGACAAATCGCATCACGGATATCGGCCTGCCCGTCGCCACGCCGCTCCAGTTTCAGACAGGCAATCGCGGCCTGCATCGCCAGGCGGTCGCGCAACAGGGCCAACGGCAGACGCTCTTCCGGATCGCGCAAGACACCGTGCAAAACGGTCAGGGCCGAACCGGCCGCGAAGGCCGCGTGTTCAGGCTGGCTGTCCGATCCCAGGCGCAACCAGTCGGGCACCGTCACCGGCAGCCGGGCATCATTGGCCAGTGATGGAAAGGACATCGTCATGGTTGCAAGACTATATCACCCGCCTCACTGAGGCCAGCGTGAAGCGACCTGGCCCGTTTCAGCGCAGCGCCTCCCGGATGCGGTAGTAGATCATGCCGAGCGCGACCAGATGGCTGCCCATCTGTCGCCCGAACGGCAGGCGGGAATGGCGGACTTTCGCAAAGACGTCAAAGCGCGACATGGTCCCGGTGATGGCCTCGGCCATCAATTCACCCATGATGTGGGTCAGTGCGATGCCGTGGCCGGAATATCCCTGCACGTAGAAGACGTTGTCCCGGATTTTTCCCACCTGCGGAATACGGTTCAGAATGATCCCGTCAATGCCGTTCCAGGCATGGTCGATCCGGCGGCCCCGCAGTCTCGGAAAGGTTTTTTCCATGGCGGGGCGCAGATCATCCGCGATGGATTTCGGCGGCCGACCGGAATAGTTCGTCCCACCGCCAAAGAGCAGACGCCGGTCGGCGGTCAGGCGGTAGTAGTCGAGCACGAAGCGGCTGTCATAGACGGCGATGTCCCGCGGGTTGATCCGTTCGGCGTCCTCACCGAGAGGCTCGGTCGCCATGACGCTCAGCGAGGCGGGAAACAGACCGCCGCCGAGGGATTTCTGCTCAAGCAGGTGCAGCGCGTTCCCCGCGATCAGGACCGTATCGGCCGTGACCCTGGCGCCAGCCGTCACGAGTACCGCGGGGGATCCGTGCTCAATGCGCAGAACCTCGGCATCCTCGAAGATCATCGCCCCCTGCCGTTCCGCCGCGCGGGCCTCGCCGAGGCAGAGGTTCAGGGGGTGCAGATGCATGTTTTTGCGGTTGAGAAGCCCGCCGCAATACAGCTCCGTTTCCAGGTAGTCGCGGACCTGATCGCCGTTCAGCAGGCTGAGGGAGGCGTCCATGCCACGCTCACAGCCCGCATCATAAGTGGCCTGCAACTCCTTCATATGCTGCGGTTTCATTGCGGTCTGCATCTGTCCGAATTTCAGATCGCACTGGATTCCGTATTTTTCCACCCGGTTGCGGATGATGTCGTGACCATGCCAGCGTAAATTCCATATGAAACCATCCGCTTCCGCACCGATGCTGCGACGGAATTCGCGGGCCATGGCCACGTCGCCGGAAAGGCTTCCGGTGACCTGGCCGCCATTGCGGCCGGTGGCGCCCCAGCCCACGAGTTTGGCCTCAAGGACCGCGACCTTCAACCCGCGCTCGGTGAGTTCAAGCGCAGTGGAAATACCGGAGAAGCCACCGCCGACGATGGCAACGTCGACGCGCAGGTTGCTGGTAAGACGTCGAAAACCATTGCGGTCGTTGCAACTGGCGGCATAGTAGCTGTCGGTATGGCCGGTCATTTCGCGCCGTCGAAACCCTGAAGCAGGTTGACCGTGTTTATGCCAATTTCCTCAACGGCATAGCCGCCTTCCATGACAAAAACCGTGGGCAGATCGAGCCCGGCAAGATACGCGCCGCAATCGGTGAAATCGTCGCTTGTGAGCTTGAAAAAGCTGATCGGGTCGCCCTCATAGGTGTCCACACCGATGGAAACGACCAGCAGGTCAGCAGCGAAGTCGCGGATACGGTCACCGGCTTCAATGAGCGCTTTTTTCCAGTCGGAATAGGGGGTTCCTGGCGCTAGCGGATAGTTGACGGTGAAGCCTTCGCCCTCACCCTCTCCCGTCTCATCAGCGTATCCCAGAAAATGCGGGAAGGCATGGGAGGGGTCGCCGTGGATGGACAGGAAAAGAACGTCCGACCGCCGGCTGAAGATGTTCTGGGTTCCGTTGCCGTGGTGGAAATCAATGTCCAGAACGGCGACGCGCGCCGCCCCATTATCGCGAGCATACTGCGCGGCGATGGCGGCATTGTTGAGGAAACAGTAACCGCCGAACTGATCCATCGCGGCATGGTGGCCAGGCGGGCGGCAGAGCGCGAAGGCCGACCGGTTGCCTGACAAAACGTGATCCGTGGCGGTGAGGGCCACATCCTTGGCGGCGAGCGCGGCCTCCCAGGTGCCTTCGGAAATCGTGGTTTCCGAGGCCAGGGCATAGTAGCCGATTTTGCCCTCAATCATCTGTGGGATGTGGGGCGAGTTCATGGTGCGCCCGGGCCAGCAAATAGGGATGGCCTCCCCTTTCATGCCCGCGGCTCTCCAGTCCTCAAAACAGGTCGAAAGGAACTCCACGTAACCGGCGTCATGCACTTTCAGGACGGGATCAAGGTCGTAGTCTTTCGGCTCCACAACATCGCCAAGGCCGACGTATTTGACGCGCTCAAGGATAATTTCGGCCCGGCGCGGGCACTCAAACGGCGCGACGATCTCGCCGCCGTGGATTTCCATTTTGGCATCACGAAGCCTGTGTCTGTCCGAATAGACGGTTAGCATGCGCGGGTCCTGACCATGAGGGTTGTGTGTGAATTCGGACCCTGAACCGGCAAACCGGAAGCCCGCATCCCGACGCAGACTTGCATTAAATCCGTCCTGCGTTCAAGTTGTTCGTAACAGGGTACAGGACGTCCTGAGCACCCGCATAAAAGGGAGATTTGCAGTATGGAACTCAACGACGAGATCGTGATCAACGCGCCGCGCGACCGGGTTTATGAGGCGCTAAACGATCCGGACGTACTGCAGGAATGCATCCCGGGCTGCGAGGAACTTGTCAAGCATTCCGACACGGAAATGGAGGCGAAGGTTCTGCTGAAAATCGGGCCGGTCAAGGCGCGGTTCAGCGGTAACGTCATCCTCGATCAGACGGGCGCGCCGGAGAAATTTTCCCTAGTCGGTCAGGGTAATGGCGGGGCCGCCGGTCAGGCCAAGGGCGGCGCGGACGTGACCCTGACGGAGGACGGCGACCAAACAATTTTGACCTATACGGCGAAGGCCGATGTGGGTGGGAAAATCGCGCAGCTTGGCAGCCGCCTGATACAGAGCACGTCCAAGAAACTGGCCGGAAACTTCTTCAAGAAATTTGCCGCCGTAGTGGACCCCGAGGAGGAAAAAACCGCCTGAGGTCAGACCGCCAGATACTGGCTGCTGATGTCCGGGTTCGCGTCGAGATCGGCAAAGGTTCCGTCGTAGCGGACCTGGCCCTTTTCAATGATGCAGGCCCGGTCACAGACGAGGCGCGCGAAGTGCAGGTTCTGCTCCGACAGGAGAATTGACAGCCCCTCGCTTTTGAGTTGCGCAATCACGCGGGCCATCTGTTCCACGATCACCGGGGCGATGCCCTCGGACGGTTCATCGAGCAGAATGGTTTTTGGGTTGCCCATAAGGGTCCGTGCGATTGTGAGCATCTGCTGCTCCCCGCCGCTGAGTTGTTTGCCGAGGTTTCTCCGGCGCTCCTTCAGATTGGGAAAGAGTTCGTAGAGGCGTTCAATGGTCCAGACCGGCGCGTCGTCGCGGGCGTCGCGACGGCCGACCTCGAGGTTTTCCTCCACGGTCAGATCCGTGAACACGCGCCGGTCCTCCGGCACGTAGCCCAGCCCGGTGCGGCAGATGAGATAGGACTCGCGTCCCATCACCTCGACGCCATCGTATTTCACGCTACCGGACTTTTGCCGCACCAGACCCATGATGCTCTTCATGGTTGTCGATTTTCCCGCGCCGTTACGGCCCAGCAGGGCCACGACCTGGTCGTTGCGGACCTCCAGAGATATCCCGTTGAGAATGGACGCCCCGCCATAGCTTGCGGTCAGATTGGACACCTCAAGCATCGGCTGTCGCTCCCGTGTTCTCAAAAACGGTTCCGCCGCCCAGGTAGACCTCCTGCACATGCGGATTGGCGCGGATCTCGTCGCCCGTCCCTTCCGCAATCAACTCGCCGCGGTTGAGCACGATGATACGGTGGGAATGGGCAAAGACCACGTCCATGTCGTGCTCCGTGAAGATAACGCTCAGACGTTCGCGGGCCACAATTTCGGCCGTCAGTGCCATCAAAGCAATCCGCTCGGACGGGGCCATGCCGGCGGTTGGCTCGTCCATCAGCAGAAGTTTGGGTTCATGGGCGAGCGCCACCGCCAGTTCCAGCCGCTTGAGGTCACCATAGGCCAGTTCGCTGCAGGCCCGGTTGGCGTAGTCGGCCATGGAAATGGTTTCCAGCAGGCTCATGGCCTTGTCCACATGCATCCGTGTGGCCCTCGAGAACAGGTTTCCGGTTTCCCGGTGGTGGGAAATCAGAGCCATCTGAACGTTTTCCAGAACGGTCATGGACCGGAATGTCTCGGTGATCTGAAACGTGCGGCCGACACCCATCCGCCAGATGCGGCGGGGTTTGACGCCGATGAGTTCCCTGCCACCGAGTTTGACCGACCCCCGGTCGGGCTTAAGATAACCGTTGAGCATGTTGAAACAGGTGGTTTTTCCGGCACCGTTGGGACCAATCAGCGCCAGAAACTCCCCTTCGCCAAGGTCGAAGGAAACGTCGGAAACCGCCTGAATTCCGCCAAAACTTTTGGATAGGCCACGAACCTCCAGGACGTTCATTGCGCAGCCTCCCCATCCTTCGTTCTGCGGCTGAACAAACCGCGCAACCGGGACACGCCGCCCGCAACACCGTCAGGTGCGGCGAGGACGACGACGAGAATGATGACCCCGAAAATGAAGCGCCAGAATTCCAGTTTTGTCACCCAGTCCTCGATCAGTACGAAGACACCCGCACCCAGAATTGGCCCCGCAAGAGAGTGGATCCCGCCGAGCAGCACCATCACAAGCCCGTCGACTGACTTCGATATGGCAAGGGTATCGGGGAACACGCTGCCCTTGGAGAAGGCGAAGACGACCCCGGCAAGACCGGCGACGGCTCCGGCCAAGGTGAAGCCCATCCACTGGTGACGTTTGAGATTTATGCCAATGGCTTCCGCGCGAATGGCGGAGTCGCGTCCGCCACGCAACGTATAACCGAAGGGCGAATGCGCCACGCGCTGCAGCAGCCAGATGCCACCGAGACACAGGACGAACGCCACGTAGAAATAGGCCTGGTTCGACTTGGCCCAAGACGCGGGCCAGACGCCGAGGATACCGTCATCGCCGCCGGTAAACTCCTGCCACTGGAAGGTGACACCCCACAGGATTTGAGCCGCCGCGAGGGTGAGCATTGCGAGATAAACACCTGACAGCCTGACACAAAACCAGCCAAACAGTAGGGCGCCCAAACCACCTGCAATGGGGCCGAGGATCATGGCGGGGATCATGCCGAGGCCGAGGAACTTCACGCCCAGGGCGGCTGCATAGGCGCCAAGGCCGAAATAGGCCGCGTGGCCAAACGAAACCATGCCGCCGACGCCCATCAGGAAATGCAGGCTGACGGCAAAAAGCGTCGCAACCAGCAGGTCAATGAGCAGGACCATGGTGTAGTTGGCCGCGAAGAGTGGACTAAGCGCCAGCAATGCCACGAATACGGCAAGCAGTCCGGCTTCGCCCTTCGACATCAGGCGCATGGGCTGCTCCGGTTCGGCGGCTGGACCATGTCCGCTGCCCGGCTTTCCGAACAGGCCATAGGGCCGCACGATGAGGACGACGGCCATTACGAGGAAGGGCAGAACCAGTGAAATCTGCGGGAAAAGAAGTACCGCGAAGGCATTGAGAACGCTGATCAAAACCGCCGCGACGAAAGCGCCTGTCACGCTGCCCATGCCGCCGATCACCACGACAACAAAAGCCTGGCCGATGACGCTGAGATCCATTTGAAGGTTGACGGATTCCCGCGGGACCTGAAGCGCACCGCCGAGACCGGCTAGGAACGCGCCGAGCATGAAAGCGGCGGAGAAGAGCCAGGCCTGGTTGACGCCGAGCGCGCCGATCATTTCCCGGTCCTGGGTGGCCGCCCGGACCAGAACGCCCCAACGGGTGCGGTGGAACAGCACCCAGATTGCGGCCAGGACCAGGGGGCCGATCACGATAAGAGCGAGGTCGTATTCCGGGATCGGCTCGCCAAAAATACGCACGGCGCGGTCGAGGCCGGGTGCGCGTGGGCCGAGGTAATCCTGTGGCCCCCAAATGGCGAGGGTCAGGTCCTGAATGATGAGGACGAGACCGAAAGTTGCAACAAGTTGAAAGAGTTCCGGGGCGTGGTAAATGCGCCGCAATATCGTCACCTCGACCAAAAGGCCGACCAGACCTACGACAATTGAGGCAAAAATCACGCCGCCCCAGAACCCAAGAATGCCGAAATCCAGTGTGGTGATGGTTGAATACGCCACATAGGCCCCGATCATGTAGAACGAGCCATGGGCGAAGTTCACGATCCGGGTCACGCCGAAGATGATCGACAGGCCGCAGGAAATCAGAAACAGGGATGAGGCGTTGGCAAGGCCGGTCAGCAGTTGGGCGAAATAGAAGCTCACGTGGCCTCCCCTTTACCGGTTACTGGAAAACGTGGTGGTGGCGCACCGCACGTGACGGCGCGCCGGATTGGACCCGTACTACTCAGCCGGACGAAGTTTCGCGGCTTCCTCCTCGGAGGGCAGGAATTCGGCGCCGTCGGCATAGACCCAGTCAACCATCTTTGGGGCACCATCTACCAGTTCGGTGTTGCCGACATAGGCACCCATCGTGGACTGGTGGTCAGCCGCACGATAGACGAACGGGCCGGTCGGGCTTTCGGCAACCTCAAGGCCCTCCATGGCGGCCAGCATGGCTTCGGTGTCGGTTGAACCCGCTTTCTCCAGCATGGCCTTGATACTCAGGATGGAGTTGTAGCCTACGATGGATCCGGTTTTGGGGTCCTCGTCCCATTTCGCACGGTAGGCCTCGACGAAGGCGTTATGTTCCGGGGTGTCGATATCGGCACCCGGGTAGCCCGTGACGATCCAGCCGGATGGCGTCTCATCGCCGAGCGGCTCGAGGTATTCCGGCTCGCCGGTCAGGAGCGATACAACCGAACGATCCTCGAACAGGAAGCGCAGCGAACCTTCGCGGACGAATTTCGCAAGGTCGCCGCCAAAGGTCACGTTATAAATCGCGTCCGGTTTCGCCGCCTCAAGAGCACGGACGGCGGAGCCGGCGTCAATGTCGAATACCGGCGGCCACTGCTCCTCCACGAATTCCACATCCGGGCGCAGTTTGAGAAGCTCGGACTTAAATGCTTTCACCGCATCCTGGCCGTAGGCGTAGTTTGGCGCGATGGTGGCCCATTTGACCGCGTCGAGTTCCGCCGCGCGTTCGGCCAGCATCGCGGCCTGCATGTGCGTGGAGGGTCGCAGGCGGTAGGTGTATTTGTTACCGCTCGACCAGACGATCGCGTCGGTCAGAGGCTCGGATGCGAGGAACAGCACCTCGTTCTGTTTTGCGAAGTCGGATACCGCGAGACCGATGTTGGAGAGGAAGGTGCCAAAGAGCATCACGGCATTTTCCTTGGAGATCATCTCCTCGGCGATACGAATGGCGGTGGCGGGGTCGCCGGTGTCGTCGCGGCTGATGATCTCAAGCATCTGCCCATTGATGCCGCCCGCGGCGTTGATCTCCTCAACCGCAAGTTCCCAGCCCTTTTTGTAAGGCACGGTGAAGGCTGGCAGGCCGGTATAGGAGTTGATCTCTCCTATCACGATACTGTCCTGGGCCATTGCGGTGCCCGCACCGGCCAGCATCGAGACGGCGGCGAGTCCGGCGAATATATCCCTGCGATTGATCATGTTGTCAGTCCCTGTTGTTGTCCGGTTTATTTCAGGCCGTCTTTTCCGACGGCGTCCTTTGCTTCCAGGCCACCAACTCTGGGCAGGGGCCGGCCGCTGTCGGTGACGGCGACCGCCACCATGATCTCGTTCGCGCGCGGGGCATCGTTCAGCCGCACCTCGATCCCGTCGAAATGCGAGCGCACATAGGCCGCGTCCTTGTGCCCGAGCGGCACGTCCAGCACCTGGCCCGGTCCGCCCATTTTCTTGGATGACGGGACGAGGGCCGCGCCCTTCTCCACCGCCCTGCGCAGCGGCGCGCCGAGTTTGGGGTGAAGAATGGCGGCCGCATGTTCCAGCTCGCCGTTTTCGCCTACCATCGCGGCCTTGCCGTAGCTTTCGGCCTGGTCCGGCGTGACCCCTAGAGCGGCGACGCATTTTTCGCCGAGCATCCCTCCGAGTTCCGCGCCAATCTCCATGAGGTCAGCGAGGTCTTCCTTGTAGGTCCCGGCAAAGGGATTGGCGATGACCGCCACAGCGACCGCCTTGCGGGTTGGCGGCGAAATGCTTTTGCCCATCTCGATCCGGGTTTCCTCGACCCAGACGGCGGTTTTGCGAATGGCTGCTGTCATCGAAGTCCGTCCTCTCCCTTCACGTCCTAGGCCTCGAGCCCGCCGGAGCGGGAATGGATGCGCGGTCCGGTGGTCATGACGAGCGCGAGCAGCATCTCGTCAGCCCTGGGCGCATCATTCATTCCGACCTCCATCGAGTCAAAATGGCTGCGGACGTATGCCGCGTTGGTATGGGTGATCGGCACATCGAGCCGTGCGCCGACGCCGCCCACCTTCTTGGCGGAGGGCACGATGGCTTTCGAGCCGCCGATAAGCTCGCGCATGGCGTAGCCCCCGGGTGCGTGCCACAGAGCGCCGTGTTCAAGTTCGCCCTCCGATCCGATCAGGGCCCCCTTGCCATAGCCCTCGATTTTGTCCGCGCCGCCAAGCGCCTCGACCAGGCGCCTGGCCATGTCGAGACCGAGCGGCCGGAGGTCATCCATGAAGCCCTGGATCTCAGGCTCATAGCGGCCGGCGAAAGGGTTTTTGATGACGGCGGTGATTGCTCCACGGCGCAGCGGGGTTTCGGCGACGGGGCCGCCCTCGTGGTGGATCTCCTCAACAACCGTTGAGAGTTTACGCAGGATCAGTTCAGGCATGTTCCACCAGTCCGGTTTGTTCAGGCAATCGGGTGGGTATCGTACCCACCATCCGGATTTCACCGCGCAACGACAGGGCCGCACCGGATATCAGCCCCCTCCTAAGCAGAGTTTGCGCAAATTTCGCGCCGGCTTCCAGCGCAATTGATACATCATTCGGGCAAAGTTTGCCGACATGGGTCACGACCGGTCGGGCGCCAAGGTCGCTGTCGGGGTTGAGCTCATTCGCCGGTGACCGCGCAATGGCGGGGTGGCCCGACAGGTCAACCGCGTTTGCAATCAGCGTCGCGCCGGCATCGGCGCGGGCCGCGTCCTTTGCAAGGACCGTGACGCTGTCGGCAATTCCGAAGGAGTGGCTGCGCCCGCCCTGCCCGCTGGTGGCGATACCGCCCACGCCGGTTTCCGGGGAGATCTCCACCCGGCCCATGTCGCGCCCGTCGATGGATGCCATCGCTGCGGTGAAGTTTTCACCCGGCGTCAAATGCAGGGCAATGTCACCGCCATTGTTCACATAGGCCCGCCGGAGCGGGACGGCCGATGTCATGACGTCAAGGACCTCATCAGCGACGGAGCCGGCAACGGCAGCCATTGGAGTAACGAAGCCATTTTTTGCAAACGGGGTCACAGCCGCGTGCATCCGTTGGGCCACGCAACCAACGGGGCAGGCGGACGCGTCGCAAACCGGGCTGCGCAACAGTGGCAGTTCGTCGACCAGTTCCGTCAGGATATTCTGAAACCTTCGGGCCGCCGCCTCGAATGCCTCTTGCCGCCCATCGCGATGAACCGGATCGGCCCCAATGATCAGGTCGATGGGGCCATGCTGCAGATGCAGCCTGCTTCCATTCCCGATCAGTGCGGCCACCGGTCCCGTCATTTTCCCGACTTCCAGCGATAGTTGCGGGCATCGTTCGGATTGCTGCGCGGATCAATCTGACCGACCTTACGGACATCGGAGGGGATGACGGTGCTGACCGGTTTGACCTCCTCCATGTGTCCTCCGAGCGTGCGGTAATCTTCCAGCCGCATGGTGAACTCGATGGGTGCGACAAGTGCCGGGGTTGGGACGTAACCGAAAGCATTGCTCGGCATGTCCATGACATCGGCCATGACGGTGATGCCGCCACCGGGCCAGACATAACTCTCCGCTCCGCCGCAGGAGACATAGGTGAGGGAGTCCTTCACCGACCGGGTCAGGCGGACGGGGTTTTCCGTCACGCCTGCCCGGAGCGAGCCCCCTGCCCCGCCCATGAACAGGACGGAACATAATGACGGCTCGCAGTTTTCGGCAATGCGTTCAGCCGAGGCGCGAAGAACATCTGGCATGGGCTTCGCGACGGGTTTCAGGTCTTCATCCAACTCGAAATACGCCGACTGCTCGCCGGTGGTGGAGACCATGAAGAGGCTGAGACCGGGCCAGGCGATTTTGGGGTTTGCGTCCCTGAGGATCGTGAGCGGATCCTCAATGTCCGTACCACCCCAACCTGTGCCGGGCTCGGCAACCTGGAAATAGCGGCCGGGCGTGGACCGCCGCCCGTTGATGCGAATGCCGGTGGGCGGAACGTCCAGAAGTTTGCCCGCCTGGTGTTCGGACAGCTGGCCGGTGATGTGATCGTCGACCACGATGACCTCATCGACATGGCCCGACCATTGGGCCGCGAACATGCCGATGGCCGCCGAGCCGCAGCCGACGCGCATCAGCTTTTCCTCGACGCCGTTGACTATGGGCGGTTTGCCGGCCTGGATGACGACGGTCGCGCCATCATCGATTGTGACCTCCACGGCTTCCCGGTTGCAAAGGCGCAACAGCGTGTCGCAGGTCACCCTGCCCTCTTTTTTGGTCCCACCGGTCAGGTGCTCCACGCCGCCCAGCGAGAGCATTTTCGATCCGTACTCGCTGGTCATGACGTGGCCTATCGGTTCGCCGTCGACGCGGACGACCGCCCGTTCGTGGCCGAGGTGACGGTCCGTGTCGATTTTGATTTTGACGCCGCAGTAGGAGAAAATTCCTTCGGTCACGACCGTGACCATGTCTACGCCCTCCACCTCCTGGCTGACGATGAAGGGAGCGGGTTTGTAGTCGGGGTATGTCGTGCCGGCACCGATGGCCGTGACAAACGGGCGGCTGCCCTGGAGCAGGTCACCGTCCCAGTCGCTTCCGTCGCCGTCGAGCAGGAACGGCACGGCACGCACTCCTTTTTCCTCGGCGCTCTCGATCACGGTCAGCGGATCGAGACGGACAAGATTGCCACCGTGATTGGCATACCGGTCGCAGGCCCCCGCCTTGCCGTCCGCGATGTAGCACATCACCGGGCAGGCATCGCAGCGGATCTTTTCCACGGCCGGACGGTCAGTCATCCCGTTTTCCTTTCAGTGCCGCAAGCACGATCGAAGGCGTCGCGGGAACCTGGCGAATGCGGACGCCGCAGGCCGAATGGATTGCGTTCAGGATGGCCGGGGCGGTTGGGATCAGCACATGCTCACCAAGGCCCTTGGCCCCGTACGGCCCATGTTCATCCGGGTCCTCTATTATAATGGTGTCGATCGGTGGCACGTCGCCAAAGGTCGGGATCAGATAATCGTGCAGGTTTTCAGTGCGGCCTGGGATGTACTCCTCCATCAGAGCCATGCCGAGACCCTGGGCGATACCGCCATGAACCTGACCCTCCACGAGCATTGGGTTGATTGCCCGACCCACGTCATGGGCCGCCACGAACTTTTTGGCCACCACCGTGCCGAGCGCCGTATCAATCTCCACGACGCAGAGATGGGCGGCATAGCCGAATTGTGCATAAGGCGCGCCCTGCCCATTTTCGTCGAGAGGTTTGGTTGGTGGGTCCCAGGTTTCGACTGAGGTCAGGACATAGCCCTCATCGTCACGGTCCAGCCGCGACGGGTCGATGGTATGGGTGCCCTCGTCGCTGGTCACGCTGATCCGGCCCTCCTCCAGAGAAAGGGTCGCCGTGTCTTTTGCGTTGCAAAGCTGAAGGATCTGACGACGCATGGACTGGCCGGACAGTCTTGCGGCATTGCCTGACACGAAGGTCTGACGCGAAGCGGAAGTTTTGCCGGCGTCGGGGGTTATGTCAGTGTCACCGCCCAGCAGTTCGATCTGATGGACGGGGACGCCCACGGCCTCAGCGAATATCTGGGCGATGACCGTGTTGGCCCCCTGCCCTATGTCCATCGCACCCTGATGCAGGACGAGCGTTCCATCGCCGCGCAGACCGGCCTTGATGGTGGACGGGTTCGGGAGTGAGGTGTTGCCGCAGCCATACCAGCCCGCCGCAACGCCCACGCCCCGCCGCAGGGCGGAACCCTCGGAGGCGGCCTGCCGGTTGAATTCGGATACTGCCTCGCGTTCGTCTTGCCAGGCAGGGCGAAGCGCCTCGAGACACGCGCCAATTCCGACCCCCTGGGTGAACACCTGGCCACAGACGGTTGGAGTATTGTCTCGCAGGACATTCAAAATTCGGAATTCCAGCGCGTCCATGCCAAGCTTTTCGGCCAGTTCGTCGAACAGGCTCTCCTGTGCGATAGCCGACTGCGGCACTCCGAAGCCGCGAAACGCGCCGGATGGCGGACAGTTGGTGTGGATCGCAGTGGACCGGGCCGCGTAGTCGTCGATACGGTAAGGACCTGATGCATGAACCGGAACGCGGTTCGAGACGGTCGGCCCCCAAGAGGCATAGGCCCCGGTATTGAAGTCGCCGTCGAATTTGAAACCGCTGATCCGGCCGTCTCGGGTCGCACCGATTGTCAGGTGAATATCCGAGGGGTGGCGCTTGGTGGTCGACTGCATCGATTCCGTACGGGTGTAGGCGATGCGCACCGGGCGGCCGGTTTTGATTGCACCGAGCGCGATCAGCGGCTGCACCGACAGATCGAGTTTGGAGCCAAAACCACCCCCCGCCGCCGTCGGCACAATGCGGATATGGCTGCGGTCCTGGCCAAGGATCGCTTCCATAGCCTCCAGGTCCATCACAGGTGCCTGGGTGCAGGCATGAATTTCGACTTTGCCATCGCGACAGATCGCGTAGCCTGCCTCGGGCTCAATATAGGCGTGCTCAACGAAGCCGCTGCGGAAGTTGCCTTCGACCCTCACGTCGGCACGGGCCAGTGCCGCTGCAGCGTCGCCGGTTTTCACGAAGCCACCGCACATTATATTGTCGGCGCGATCCTCATGCAGTTGAGGTGCGCCTTCGGCCCGGGCGTCGGTGACGGAGGTGACGGAAGGCAGTTCATGCCATTCGACCGGGAACGTGTCCTGATCGAAGTCACGCATGGCGGATGGCTCGCCGATGACAGCGGCGACGGCCTCTCCGCGAAATCTTGCCTCGGTTTCGGCCATCACCGGTTGGTCGACGAAATCGGGAATGACCCCGAACCGGTTGCTCCCCGGGATGTCCCCTGCCGTCAGGACCGCGACGACGCCTTCATGCTCCGCGACGAATGCATCCAGGTCTCCGAACTCAAAACCGGCGCGGGCATGGGGCGACCGGATGAGCTGAAGCACCAGGGCATCAGGGGGAGCGACGTCGTCACCGAAGTTCTCGGTTCCATCGACCTTTCTCTCGCCATCCAGCCTGCGAATGCCGGAGCCCACACCACCGTCGGCAACGGGGGGCCGAATGTGCCCGTCACCAGCGCGACTGACCGCCTCAATGATTTTGCGGTAACCGGTGCAGCGGCAGAGGACACCGCCGAGCGCGTCCTCAATGTCAGAGTTGGACGGCGTTGAATTTATGCGCAGCAATGCAACCGCCGACACCATCATGCCTGGCGTACAAATGCCGCACTGGGCGGCACCGAGGTCCTGGAAACTTTCCATCAGTCGTTTGGTCAGCGGCTCGGTTTCGACAAGACCTTTAAGTGTTTCCACCACCTGACCCTCGACCTGGGCCGTGGCGGTGAGGCAGGCACAAACCGGATCACCGTCGACCAGCACGGTACAGGCTCCGCAGTCACCGGCGTTGCAGCCGATCTTTACGTCCCTCTGATCCAGAGCTTCACGGAGCGTTTCCGAAAGACGCTCGCCCGGGCCCGGCCGCACCGCCACCTGGCGGCTGTTTAGCCGAAACCGCACGTGATCTTTCGTCAGCCGCCTATCCACCCGCAGCATCCTCCATCAGAAGGCATGACATTATACTGCGTCGGCAGAGCTCCCCGGCAACATCGGCGCGGAACCCGGCTGAGCCGCGAATGTCGCTGATGGGGTGCAGCACGTTCAGATGCTCGCCCCATATCCGGGGATTGTTCCTGAGATCACTGAGGGTCATCCCTGTCACTGCGGCCTCGAGTCCCTTGATGCGAAGCGCCACGGCGGAACAGGAGCCGATCGCGATGCGTGCCTCCTCGATCCGCCCGGCCGCATCCGCCCGGACCACCGTCGAGACCATGGCGATTGAGATGACCAGATATTTACGGGAGCCCAGTTTCAGAAAGTGCGCGCGTGTCCCGGCGGGCAGGTCCGGAATAAGAATTGCGGTGACAATCTCACCCTCCGCCCGGTCGGTCTTTCGGACGCCGCGAATGAAGCGTTCCAGAGGAAGTGTCCGCGTGCCATCGGCAGTCGCAAGCTCGACTGACGCTCCGAGCGCAAGTAGCGGCGGCACGCCATCCGCTGCGGGCGACGCGTTGCACAGGTTGCCGCCCACCGTGCCGGCGTTTTGGATCTGAACCGAACCTACCTCACGCGCCGCGAGCCGGAGGCCATCAAAAAACGGCGGCAGCCCGGCTTTCGCTATCTCGCTCCACCGAACGGCGGCACCGATACGCCAGACATCCTCGACCTTGGTAATACCGCGCAATTCATCCAACCGGGCTATGTTGATCAGGGTCTCCGGAACCGCCCCCTGCTTCAGTGAGGGAAAGAAATCCGTACCGCCCGCAAGTACCGTCGCATTGCTTCCGGCGAGCAGATCCAATGCCTCCGACAATGTTGCTGGCGAATGGAAACCCACGTACAGGGACCTCCGGAACTTGTTAGCGTGCTAACAACCCTAGTCACCGGACTCGTCACGTGTCAAATCAAATCCGGAAGGATTTTTCCGATCAGCCCAACCTGCCCAAAAGACGGAGAAGGGTTGCCTGTTCCGTAGGCGATAACGGTCTGAGCGTCTCGGCCGATATTCTGCGACCCGCCTCATGCAGACCGTCAATCATCTCCCGCGCCTGGGCCGAAAGGGAGATCAAAGTGCGGCGCCTGTCGGTTTCATCCGCCCGCAGGCGCACCAGGTCTTTTTTGACCAGGCGGTCCACAACCCCTTTAATTGTTGCCACATCGACCGAGATCAGCCGACCAAGCTGATTTTGAGAACACTCGTCAATCTCGGACAGACGGATGAGCGCGGAGAACTGTGTGGGAGTCAGACCGTCCAGGGAATGGGCCTGAAAAATCGAGGCATGGCGCTGGCTCGCAAGCCGCAGAAGGAAACCTACCTGCTCATCGAGAATGTAATCGGGCGCGGTCTCAGGTCTCTCCGAATTCGGCATGACGGTCCTCTTTTGCAAAGCTCCGGCGTGCAGCCGGGCCGCGAAAACGCGGCTGGAATTACAGCTTGAACGGTGAAACCATGTTCGTATGCTAATGATATCACCTGACAGGAGGCAAGATCAATGGAACCGCGTAAACTTGTGATCCGCAACATCGGCCTCATGCTTTCAGGCGCGATGGAAAACCCCATCCTGGATGGTGACTGCATCATCGCACTGGATGGGAAGATCACCGAATGGGGCTACGGGAAAGATCTCGACACCGAAGGCGCGACCACGGAGGTGGACGCAAAGGGCGTGACCCTGGCACCCGGCCTGATCGACAGTCATGTTCACCCGGTCGTGGGGGACTATACTCCCCGTCAGCAGCAGCTGCACTGGATTGACAGTACCCTTCATGGCGGCGTAACCACACTGATTTCGGCCGGTGAGGTTCACATGCCCGGCCGACCCAACGATCCGATCGGTACGGTGGCGATGGCGATTGCCGCGCAACGCTGGTACGACAATCTCCGCCCCTCCGGGGTCAAGGTCCATGCGGGTGCGCCGCTACTGCAACAGGGTCTTGAGGAGGAGCATTTCCGTCAGATGGCCGAAGGAGGCGTCAGGCTGATCGGTGAGGTCGGGCTGGGCACGGTCAAGGACGGTAAAACCGCCAATCAGATGGTCGGATGGGCCCGGAAATACGGAATGCAGTCCACCATTCACACCGGCGGCCCCTCCATCCCCGGCTCCGGGCTCATTGATGCGGACATGGTTCTGGAAACCGGCACCGACGTGGTGGGACATATTAACGGTGGTCACTCGGCCCTGCCCGATGATCAGATCACCTGTCTTTGCGAGAACTGCAAAGCGGCGCTGGAAATTGTCCACAACGGAAATGAACGGGCGGCGCTTTTGACGCTGAACACGGCCCGCGAACTCGGAAAGCTCGATCAGATTATCCTAGGCACCGATGGCCCGGCGGGGTCCGGCGTTCAACCGCTTGGTATTCTGCGCATGATTGCGATGCTGTCGAGCCTTGGCAATGTTCCGGCTGAGGTCGCGTTCTGCTTTGGCAACGGCAACACCTCGCGGCAGCGCAATCTGGATACCGGCCTTATCGAAGTAGGGAAATGCGCGGATTTCGTTCTGATGGACCAGGCCCAGCATGCGCCCGGCAAAAACATCCTTGAGTCCGTTCAGCTCGGCAACCTGCCCGGCATCGGCATGACCATTATCGACGGTGTCGTCACCAGCCAGCGCAGCCGAAACACACCGCCCGCAGGCCGCCTGCCTGAATTGGTCTGAGCCGGGTTCAGGCTTTCATACTGGACGCCGGCATGTCCTCCACCAGGCGTGTCTCCAGCAGCTGGCCATTTGCATAGAGGATCGGCATCGCCACCGCCGCGATGTGGCTGTTGAACTCGCGGAAGGCCTGCAGCGTTTCGAGATGGGCATCGGACGTCTCGAGGCTTGTCCGGCTGCCGTCCTGCAGCCGTTTGAGGTGCCGTTGCCGGCTCTCCCGCTCAGCCCGCTTGATTTCCGTTTTCTCGAGGTTCAGCAGACGGGCACTCTCCAGGTCATCGGAAATGAGAACGTTTGAGGCCAGCTTCAGGTTTGAGAGTATCCCGCGGTGCATGGTCTCCAGTTCCTTCCAGCCCTCTTTGGAGAATTTCGCCCCGGATGCGTTCAGTCCGGTCGCGACGACCGTGAGCCGTTTTGCCACCACGTCACCTGCGGTCTCCAGACGGATGGCGTATTCCACCATATCCCGCGCCGCGCGCAGTTCCGTTTTGCTGAAATCATCACTCGGCAGGGCGGCAACGAATTCGCGGATGCCGGAAAGGCACCGGTTTACCTCGCCATCGAGTTCGCGGACGGACTGGGCGCGGGTTTCGTCACCGCTGCGATAAAGGTCGATGGTTGGACGGAACATGACCGTCACGAGGTCGGACATCCGCAGGAGTTCCCGCTTCAGACTGGCGATGGCCTGACTGGGAGACCCGATGTCAATGGGATCCAGGAAGCTGACGGGTCGCACCAGTCCATGCAGACCAAAGGTTTTCATCGGCGAGGGCAGCAGTTTTTCGACCGGCGCCTGCAGGTATCCCCGGAACGGCAACACCACGAGCAAAAGAGAGAGGTTGAAGGCGACATGGGCGGTCACCAGCATCTGCGCCCCGTCCGGTACCGCGAACAGCCCCTCCTGAAAGGCCGCGTTGACAGCAAACAGTATGATCACGGACCACGTGCCGCGGACAAACAGATTGGCATAGGGAACCCGCCGGGCGGCCGCGTCCATGCCGCGCGTCAGCCAAACCGGGATAAGCGCACTACCCAGGTTGGCGCCCAACACCAGGGAGAGAGCCGCGTCGAAGGGCATGGCTCCGATCTGCACCAGTGTCACACACATCAGGATGGCCGCAACCGACGAGTGCATGATGAATGCCATGGCCGCGCCGACGATGAATGCGGTGACAAAATCCCGGGCCAGGTATTCTGCAACGAACGGCAGAACGGTGCTGTCCCGTATCGGGTCCATCGCCTCCCGCAACAGCCGCAGTGACAGAAGCGTCAGGGCGACTCCCATAATGATGCGTCCGAGCTGACGGGCCTCCCTGCCCTCCCGGTGCGTGAACAGCCATCCGCCAACGGCGAGGAGAACCGGTATGAGCCAGTCCAGCCGGAAAGACAGGATCTGAATGATCAAAGCCGATCCAAGGTCTCCGCCAAGGACAATCGCGAGACCTGCGGGGAATGCCAGCAGCCCGCTCGATACGAAGCCTGACGTGAGCAGAGCAACGGCAGCGGAACTCTGGAGGATCACGGCAAGGACAAGACCCACGAGGCCAGCCGCGAACGGGTTTCTTCGGGCGGTCATCAGTCGCTCAAATGAGGCGCCATAGCTTCTTTCGATGCCGGTCCGGACCATACGCACCGCGAAGAGCAGCAACATGGTGGCTCCCATGAGATTTATCAGAAATTCCACAATTGCCATGCTGCTCCGATCTGCCGGCCAACTGAGAAACCGACGATTTTATTTGAATTGAAACTGGTTTTAATCAGGCGGTGTTAATAATGTCTGACCCTGCGAGGCTGTAACGCAGGTCACACAGGCGCGCATGATTTTGGGTTTTCCCCGACCGTCGGCCTTGCGCGGACGCGTTGTGCCCAGGGTCGGCTAATATACCAGATAATGAAAAATGCTTGCCAGAATCTCTTTTCTGCTACATTTATATACGGAAATATCTGAATAAAACGATGGTAACCGTAACAAACGGTTCCGATAGAGGGCAGAATGACTCGTGTGATCGAGCGTATCGACCAGTTGGTTGGCGAACACGCGCTTAAATTATCTGAGCGTTTACAGGCACATAGAGCTCAGCTCTTCCCGCCGGACGCCAGACGTGAGATGCGCAGGTTCACCTCCGGTGAGGCCGCCGACCTGCTCGGTGTCAAGGACGCATATTTGCGCAAACTGCACCTCGATGGCAAGGGTCCCTCCCCGGAGATTCGGGGAAATGGTCGCCGGTTTTACTCTCCCGAGGACATTTATACCCTCAGAAAACTCCTTGAATCCGGGGCAAAAGCTCCCGGTACCTATTTGCCAGGTCGGCGTGAGGGTGACCATCTTCAGGTGATCACGGTCATTAACTTCAAGGGCGGGTCCGGAAAGACCACCACGGCCGCCCATCTGGCACAGAAACTGGCGTTGGACGGGTATCGGGTCCTGGCGGTTGATCTCGACCCGCAGGCCAGTTTGAGCGCGCTGCACGGCTTTCAGCCCGAATTTGACCTGCTGGATGGCGGCACGCTCTACGATGCCATTCAGTATGATGATCCCGTGCCCCTGCAACAGGTGATCCAGCGAACGTATTTCACCAACCTGGATTTGATCCCGGGCAATCTCGACCTGATGGAATTCGAACATGATACGCCCCGTGTGCTGGTGCAACGGGGCGGAAACCTGTTCTTCACCCGCGTCGGGGACGTTCTGAGCACCGTTGAGGAAGACTATGACGTCGTGGTGATGGATTGCCCGCCGCAACTGGGCTACCTCACCATGTCGGCCCTCTCTGCGGCCACGGCGGTGCTGGTAACGGTTCATCCGCAGATGCTGGACGTGATGTCCATGTGCCAGTTCCTTCTGATGGTATCAAATCTCCTTGGCGTGGTGTCGGAGGCCGGTGGGGACATGTCCTATGACTGGCTGCGTTATGTGATCACCCGGTATGAACCCGGGGACGGTCCCCAAAACCAGATGGTGAGTTTTATGCGCTCCATGTTCGGGGAGTATGTGCTCAACCATAGTGTGTTGAAATCAACGGCAATTTCGGACGCCGGCATCACTAAACAGACACTGTATGAGGTTGAAAAAAGCCAGTTCACGCGAGCGACATATGAACGGGCAATGGAGAGCCTCAACGCGGTGAACGGTGAGATTGAATCGCTTTTGCAACAGGCATGGGGACGCGGAGATGGCGCGTAAAAACCTGCTCAGGGGACTGATGGAGGGAGAGGCCAAAGAGGCCCCTGCCCCGACCGTCCCTGCTCCCGAGGCCCGTGTTGATACGGCACGGCCTCGATACAGCAAAGGCGCCATCGGTGCCGTCAGTCAATCCATTGCCGAACTCAAAAGCCGAACGGTCAGCGAAATTGACCCGGCCCTGATCGACGATGGCGGGTATCGGGACCGTCTTGAGGGATCTGACAGCGATCTCGACGGCCTGATCGAATCTATCCGTGAATACGGGCAACAGGTTCCTGTCCTGCTTCGGCCGAACCCCGATGACGCGGAACGCTATCAAACCGTTTACGGCAGGCGGCGTGTAGCCGCACTGAAGGCCATTGGGCTGCCGGTGAAGGCCATGGTTCGGGCGTTGGATGACCGCGCCCTGGTGATAGCTCAGGGGCAGGAGAACTCGGCACGCCGGGATCTCAGTTTCATCGAAAAAGCCAATTTTGCGCGTCAAATGCGGGACGCTGGTTATGATCGCAAGGTTATCTGCGACGCACTGCACATGGACAAAACTCTGATCTCCAGAATGCTGTCGGTAGCGGACAGAATTCCCGTGGACCTGATTGAAGCAATCGGGTCGGCCCCCGGCATTGGGCGGGATCGTTGGCTGTCGCTCGCCGACCGTATCAAGGGTCGGAACCTTGTTAAGGAAGCCAAAGGCAGCGGATCGGACGAACGGTTTGAGGCCGTTATGGCGTCATTGGCCGCACCCCGGAAGCCTGCGCCGAAACCGGACGTGGTCAGGATCAAGGGTGGTACCGAACTGGCGACCGTGGCCCGCAAAGGCACAAAAACGCAGGTGACGTTTAACAGAAAAACAGCCGATGGATTTGACGAGTGGCTCGTCGAAAACCTGGCGGAAATTCACCGCGACTGGTCAACCCGGCGCGGCGGATAATTGAGTAGAGCAGCAACCAGGAGGCACAAAAAGGCAAAACAAAGAGAAAAGCCCCCCAGGAAATAAATCCCGAGAGGCCATATTCGGTTCTAGCACCTCCGAATTTACAGGCTTCAGTTGACAGCTGTCAACACTCGTCGACTCCGGCGGGCAAAAAAGTTTTGTCTCGTGAACAGAAATGAAGCCACTTTCAGCGACGTCCTTCGGGCGGCGGACTGAGGGGTATTGCCGAAACGAATCCGGTTTGGATTTTTCCGGCGCGACCACACTTGTCCGCGCAAATAAATGGGAATTGTTCAGGCATGTGTGCAACGCACGGGACGAACTCGGCGTGACCTCAAGGGACCTGACCGTGCTCAATGCACTTTTGTCGTTCCACCCCTCAAATGAACTGGATACCGACAAAAACCTGGTGGTGTTTCCATCAAATAGAACGCTGAGTGCCAGGACATGCGGAATGGCGGAAAGCACATTAAGGCGCCACCTGTCGGCACTGGTCAGATCCGGCCTGATCGAACGCCGAAACAGCCCCAATGGAAAACGCTATGCCCGCAGGTCCGGAGACGGCGACCTCCGGCACGTCTTCGGGTTTGACCTCCGGCCATTGTTGACAAACGCAACCGAAATCCTGGAAGCGTCTCAGCAGGCAGAAGACCGGGCCGAACGCATTCAAGGCCTGCGTGATGACATCGCCGCAATCAGGGCGGACATCATCGCGTGGGTTAAGGAGTTTCACGTCAACCCAAGATCCCTGGATCATGTTTCCGAAACAATCGAAACAACACGCCGAATTTTGAGGCGCAAACTGTCCGAAAATGAACTCCAGAGCATCAAATCAACCTTGGCCCAAACCCATAAAACCTTGACCAACACAAAACTAAAAACCAACGAAACGAACGCCAATGACAGCAAAAATGAGCGGCACTATCATAATTCAAAAAATGAACATTTAGATAGAAAGGAGAACACTCCAAGTCACTTCGATACGGCCCAGCTGAGAAAAAACGAACAAACCAGAAAAATTGATGAACTGGAATTGACCGATGTCACAACAGCCTGTTCGCAGATCAATGATTTCAGCACTGAACCGATCAACGACTGGCGAAATCTCGTGTCGACAGCAAACAGTGTACGTCGAATGATGGGGATACGGGATCATACGTGGGACCATGCCTCGTCTGAAATGGGTCCGAAAAACGCAGCGATTACCATCGCTGGAATCCTGCAACGGTTCGGGGAAATTAAATCTCCGTCGGCTTACCTGAATGCATTGACCCGAAAGGCAGCAACTGGGAAATACACACCTGAACCGATGATCCGAAGCCTTTTGGGGCAGGTAGGTTGTTGACAGCTGTCAACAAATTGGAAGCTGTAATATGCCCTGAATTATTGGACATAGTCATAGAGAAAGCTGAGCGGCGCTTTAAGGGCCATTTGGGCATCGAACTGACCGCTCAGTTTTCAACAACGACGAAAGGCAATATCGCATGATCCCAGTCCTGTATTCGTTCCGTCGCTGTCCATATGCCATGCGGGCACGTCTTGCCCTGCAGTCATCAAGGCTAACAGTGGAACTACGGGAAGTCGTTCTGCGCGAAAAACCTGAAGCGTTTCTGGACGTTTCCCCAACAGCAACGGTACCGTGTCTGGTCACTACAAAAGACGTCATCGACGAAAGTCTCGACATCATGAAGTGGTCACTGGCACAGAACGATCCTGAAGACTGGCTGGATATGCCGGACGAGGGTTGGGACCTGATCACCAAATCCGACGGTCCTTACAAATCCGCTTTGGACCGCACCAAGTATGCCAATCGCTACCCGGACAGTGACCCTGCGGAACAGCGGGCAAAAGCAGGGGAATTCCTGACGGACCTCAATATGCGAATTGACAGCTGGATATTTGACCGACCGACAATCGCTGATTACGCGATCCTTCCGTTTGTCCGACAGTTTGCGTTCATCGACAAAGCCTGGTTCGATCAGATGCCATGGCCCGATTTACAGGCATGGCTCGAACGGTTTCTGACATCAAAGCGCTTCGCAGGTATCATGACCAAATACCCGCAATGGAAACAGGACGACGAAGTGACACTGTTCCCGTGACCGGCCCGGTGACCTACATCTCCGACAGATAGATCCTGACCGCTTCCTGAATATGGCGAAACCTGTCACCGCCGAGATGCTTGCCGCCAAACCAACGGGTCACAATGATCATATGATCTCGAACGTCCTCGCGCTCCAGCACCCGCAGAATGACCATACCCGCGCCACTTTCGCCGTCGTCATTCTTTATCGGACCGTCATCACACAAAAGCCCCCAGGTGTTATGGGTTGCCTTGGCGTACTTTTTGTTGCGCTTCAGCTCTTTCAAAAGCTCCCGGGCTTCTTTCGCGTTGCGGCAGGGCGCGCCGGAAACGGCGTATTTTGAGCCCCGGTCAGTGATGATGTTCTCTATTGTGCGCATTTTTCGTCGTCTGATTAAATGCCTAAAAAACAGGCAAATTCTTTCATTTGAGGATATTATGCGGTCAACCCGGCTCAATCCATTCGGTGCGGATGACCGGCATATGGTTCAGTGATATGAATTCCTGAACAAAAGCCGCAAACGCTTGATTGAGCATAATACCCTTGGGAGTCGGACTATCAATATTCAACCGCGCTTCGAGACCACGTCGCAGCAGCGGCCACAGCGTGCCAAAGGAACGGCCGCGCTGAGCACATGCCGCAATGCGTCAGGGCAGGGTATCGATCGGCTTCGAACCAGTGGGTCTCTTCGGGTTTTATTCCCGCGTAAGCCCGGGCGCACGGAGGCGATGCTCATCAATACCTCGGGTGGTCTGACGGGGGGCGACAGTTTTGACATTGAGGCGACTGCCGGTGACGGCACGGTCCTGACGCTCACCACCCAGGCCGCGGAGCGGGCGTACCGTTCCGCCGATGGTCATGCTCAGATGACGTCCTCGCTGCGGGTCGGGGACAATGCAACGCTCATGTGGCTTCCCCAGGAAATGATCCTGTTCGATGGTAGCGCATTACGGCGCAACCTGTCGGTCGATCTGTCGGCATCCTCAAGGCTTCTGATGGTGGAGCCGGTTGTTTTCGGCCGCCTGGCTATGGGTGAGAGTCAGCTTTCTCTTGAGTTTCACGACCGCATCGAAATACGGCGTGGCGGGCAACCGCTATATCTCGATGGCGTCAGGATTGAGGGTAACGCGACCGCCAGACTCGACCGTCGGGCGCTGGGTGCCGGTATGACCGCCATGGCGTCGCTGCTCTACGTATCTTCCGACGCTGAGAGCCATATCGACCCGCTACGCGCCATGTTGCCGTCGACCGGCGGGGCCACTCTGCTGCAACCTGATGTACTTGCCATTCGTCTGCTGGCGGAGGACAGTTTCTTTCTGCGCCGCGATCTTCTGCCGATACTCGATCGGCTCAGCCAAAACACACTGCCTGCATCCTGGAGACTTTAAGATATGAACCTGACCCCAAGAGAAAAGGACAAGCTGCTTGTTGCCATGGCGGCCGAGGTCGCCCGCAAACGCCTGGCCCGTGGGGTGAAGCTCAACCATCCCGAGGCCATTGCGCTCATCACGGATGCAGTTGTCGAGGGCGCGAGGGACGGGCGGTCCGTTGCGGACATGATGGAGGCGGGTGGCCATGTAGTGACCCGTGATCAGTGCATGGAGGGCGTGCCGGAGATGATCCACGAGGTTCAGGTCGAGGCCACTTTTCCGGACGGCACAAAACTCGTCACCGTTCACAATCCAATCCGCTGAAAGGAGCACGCACATGATCCCCGGAGAACTCATGCCCGAACCAGGAGAACTGACGCTCAATGCGGACCGTGAGGCGGTTACTCTTATGGTGGCCAATACCGGCGACCGGCCGGTTCAGGTGGGAAGCCACTACCATTTTGCCGAGGCTAACCCGGCGCTGGATTTCGACCGGGATGCCGCGCGCGGCTGTCGTTTGGATATTGCGGCTGGCACCGCCGTTCGTTTTGAGCCCGGGCAGAGGCGCGAGGTCAACCTGATCCCGGTTTCCGGGACGCGTACCATCTACGGCTTCAACCAGCAGGTCATGGGGAAGCTCTGATGAACCTGTCCGGCACGGCAAGACGCGTTGGCCTGGCACTGTTGTTCTTGGCACTGCCGATTGCCGCCAGCGCCGCCTGCCCAGGAAACACCCAAAGAGAAATGAACGACTGCGCGAAGCAGAGGTATGATGCCGCCGATGCGGAACTGAACGCCGCCTGGAAGCCGGCCAGGTCATTCTTTGACGGGCTGGGAAAGGGTGATGTTCTGCTGGATGCCCAACGCAAATGGCTCGCGTTTCGCGACGCGGCCTGTCTCGCGGAAACCACGCCCTATGAGGGCGGGTCCATAGTACCCCTTGTCCATTTCGACTGCATGACACGTCTGACGCTTCAGCGGACCGAGACGCTGCGTCACATGACCGCCAACTGATCCGAGGATTTATTCGATGCCCGCCACGATCTCCCGCTCCGACTATGCCGCCATGTTTGGCCCCACCACCGGCGACCGCCTGCGTCTGGCCGATACGGATCTGATCATTGAGGTCGAGAAAGACCTGACCGGACCCTACGGCGAAGAGGTCAAATTCGGAGGCGGCAAGGTCATTCGTGATGGCATGGGCCAGTCGCAGATCACCCGCGCCGGGGGGGCGGTCGACACGGTCATCACCAATGCGCTGATCGTGGATCACAGCGGTATCTACAAAGCCGATGTCGGTCTGAAAGACGGCCGGATCGCGGCTATCGGCAAGGCTGGCAATCCGGACACGCAACCGAATGTGGACATCATCGTTGGTCCGGGAACGGAAGCGATTGCGGGGGAGGGGCGTATTCTGACCGCAGGCGGTTTTGACAGTCACATTCATTACATCTGTCCGCAGCAGATCGAGGACGCCCTGCATTCGGGCCTGACGACCATGCTCGGTGGCGGAACCGGACCGGCACACGGTACGCTGGCCACCACGTGTACGCCGGGACCGTGGCATATCGGGCGCATGATGCAGGCGGCGGATGCTTTCCCCATGAACCTGGCTTTTGCTGGCAAGGGCAATGCCAGTCAGCCTGCCGCCATTGAGGAGCAGGTGAGGGCAGGGGCCTGCGCCCTGAAACTTCATGAGGACTGGGGCACAACGCCCGCTGCGATCGACTGCTGTCTCAGTGTAGCCGATGACATGGACGTGCAGGTGATGATCCACACGGACACGCTTAACGAGAGCGGATTCGTGGAGCACACCGTTGCCGCCATGAAGAGCCGCACAATCCACGCCTTCCACACCGAGGGCGCGGGCGGCGGCCATGCTCCTGACATCATCAAAATCTGTGGTGAGGACCATGTGCTGCCGTCCTCCACCAACCCGACACGTCCCTACACGGTGAATACTCTTGAGGAGCATTTGGACATGCTCATGGTCTGTCACCACCTGGACAAATCAATCCCGGAGGATGTGGCCTTCGCCGAGAGCCGCATCCGCCGCGAGACCATTGCGGCAGAGGACATTCTCCACGACATGGGCGCGTTTTCGATCATCGCATCGGACAGCCAGGCGATGGGGCGTGTGGGAGAGGTGCTGATCCGTACATGGCAGACCGCCGACAAAATGAAAAAACAGCGGGGCCATCTGCCGGAAGACAGCGACCGCAATGACAATTACCGCGTGCGCCGCTACATCGCAAAATACACCATCAACCCGGCCATTGCGCACGGCATCGGGCATGAGATTGGCAGCATTGCGGTTGGGAAGCGTGCTGATCTGGTCCTGTGGAGTCCGGCTTTTTTTGGCGTGAAGCCGGAGATGGTGCTGCTCGGAGGCACGATTGCCATGGCCCAGATGGGCGACCCCAACGCCTCCATTCCAACCCCGCAGCCGGTCTACTCCCGGCCGATGTTTGGGGCGTATGGACGGTCGGTTGAAAACTCCGCCGTGGTGTTCGTGAGCACCGCGGCCGAGGCGGATGGAATTGGGCAAAATCTCGGGCTTGCAAAAAAGACCGTGGCGGTCAAAAACACCCGTAACATCGGAAAAAAGGATCTGTTGCTGAACGATTCCACCCCGCGAGTTGAGGTCAATCCAGAGACCTATGAGGTGCGGGCGGATGGTGAAATTCTTACCTGTGAGCCGGCGGAAACCCTGCCGATGGCCCAGCGGTATTTTATGTTTTGAGGTGTAGCCCTGTCCGATCTGCTGATTGCCCAGACCGTTGAACGTGAGTTTGTCGCCGACGGTCATGTTGCATCCGTGACCCTGGATTACGAGGCGCGGTTTCTTCGCCGGAAACGGCTGGTCACCGATCAGGGCTGGGCCTTCCTGGTCGATCTGGAAAAAACGACGTCACTGAATGACGGGGACGCTTTCCGGCTTGCTAATGACAGCCACGTTAGGGTCATCGCGGCGGATGAGCCGTTGATGAGCATCACCGGCGACAACCTCATGCGGCTCGCCTGGCATATCGGCAACCGCCACACACCCTGCCAGATCGAGCGGGACCGCCTGGTGATCCAGTGCGACCCGGTGATCCGGCACATGCTCGAGCATCTTGGCGCGGAAATCCGCGAGGTGTTTGAACCCTTCTCGCCCGAGGGTGGCGCCTATGGTGAGGGCCGCACCCATTCGCACGAGCATGGCAGGACGGCGCATGCACATTGACCCCCGGCTTCTGACACTGACCCAGTGGCTTTCGCCAGGCTACCCCTTGGGCAGTTTCGCCTGGTCCCACGGGCTGGAAGCCGCGGTAAATGCCGGGTGGGTCACCGATGCAGCCGGCCTTGAGGCCTGGCTCATGGACCTGCTGACAGATGGCAGTGGCCGGTCCGACGCGGTCCTGATCCGTCTGGCTCACACCGCGGACGAGGCGCAACTTCCGGAACTCGACGCAACGGCGAGGGCTTATGCACCGGGCCGCGAGCGACTGCGCGAAACGGAGAGGCTGGGGAAAGCGTTCACCCTGACCACGGCGGAAGTCTGGAACCTTGACCTGCCCGATCTGGTGTTCCCGGTGGCACTGGGCCATGCGGCGCGGAAGCTTGATCTGGACATTGACGTGCTGGTCACGGTGTACCTGCAGTCCTTCGTTGCCAATCTGGTCCAGGCCGCCCAGCGTCTGATGCCGCTTGGGCAGACCGGGGGACAGAAGGTGCTCGCGAATTTGAACCCCAAATGTGTGGACGTGGCTGACGCCACGAGGAGTGCCACGGTGGATGATCTCTACAGCAATGCATTTCTGTCGGACGTCGCAGCCATGAACCACGAAACCCAGGAACCGAGGCTGTTTCAGTCATGACTAAAATGAATGGTCCCCTTCGCATTGGCATTGGCGGACCGGTTGGCGCGGGCAAGACAACCCTGACGGCCCGCCTCGCCGAGCTGATGCGTGACCGGTACTCGATCGGTGTCATCACGAATGACATCTACACCCAGGAGGATGCCGAGGCGCTGATGCGGATGCAGATCCTGCCCGGTTCGCGCGTCCTTGGCGTGGAAACCGGAGGCTGCCCGCATACCGCGATCCGCGAGGATGCCTCGATTAACCTGGCCGCCATCACCGAAATGCGCGAACGTCATCCGGACCTGGAGGTTGTGCTGATCGAGTCGGGCGGTGACAACCTGTCCGCCACATTCAGCCCGGAATTGGCCGATCTGACGATCTATGTGATCGACGTTGCCGCGGGCGAGGAAATTCCCCGCAAGGGCGGCCCGGCCATCACACGGTCCGACCTGCTGGTGATAAACAAGACCGACCTCGCGCCGCATGTCGGCGCGTCGCTCGACGTAATGAAACGCGATGCGACCCGAATGCGCGGGCCCCGGCCGTTCGTCTTTACGTCGCTGCGCCATCGTGAGGGGGCCGAGGACGTGTTACAGGTCATTCAGGACGTGTCCGGCCTGCACTGAATTTCGATCTGGAGCATCCACCAATGTCAGATGATGAGCTGGTTAGACCGGTTTCCGAGACCCTGCTCTCGGACAACTGGGGCAAGCTGACCAGGCACGAGTTTGAGCTCTGCCGCCGCGACGGCAGCTGGCAGCGTCAGGTGCGGGAGGTGTATGACCGCGGCGATGGTGCGGCCTGTCTGTTGCACAATCCCGAGACCGACTGCGTTCTATTGACCCGGCAGTTTCGCCTGCCCGCGCACCTGAACAACGGACCGTCGATGATGATCGAGACGCCTGCCGGTCTGCTCGATGGCGCGGAACCGGCCGAGCGGATGCGGGCGGAACTGGTGGAGGAAACAGGTTACGCCATTTCTGAGCTGCAGCCTGTCTACGACCTCTACATGTCACCCGGCTCGGTCAACGAACGGCTGATCCATTTCGAAGGGACATATTCCGAGGCCGAGAAGGTCGGGGAGGGCGGTGGCGAGTTCCACGAGGGTGAGGACATCGAGGTTATGCACGTACCGTTTGACGAGGCAGTTCGCATGGTTGAGTCGGGTAAAATTCGGGACGCAAAGACCGTTATCCTGCTTCAGCGTCTCGCCATCAAACGGCTGCGGGAGCAGTCGGGTCAGTAATTCCCCGGTTCCGGTGCGAAGGCCTGGGCGTTGAACGTCACGGTGATGCGATAGGCGCTTTCGGTGTCGTCGATTTCGATTTTCGCGCCAAGCTGGATGGCAAAAGCGTTGATGAGCCGCTTGCCCAGACCGGTGCTTTCACCTGATGGCGCGTCACCGACTGAATTGGCAAACTCGAAGACGCAGATGTCGTCCTCTGTCGCCGTGAAACTGACGTCGATCCAGCACGGGCTTTCCGAGCCCGGAGGGCCAACATATTTCATCGCATTGGTCGCCGCCTCACTCGCAAGCAGGGACATGGGCACGGCCTGATCGGGGTAGAGGAATATGTCGTCGATATTGGATGTGACCTTGATCGCCCGGTCCGACACTGCGCCGATCTCAACGGTTTTCTCGACGATCTCACGCAGCAGGCTGCCCACGTTTACCCGTCCGGACTCGTTCGATTGGTAGAGATCCCGGTGAATGGTGGCGAGGCTCAGAACCCGGTCCTGCATTCTGCGCAACACGCGCTTGGTGTCCGGATGGTCCGCGTCCCGGATCTGCATGTTCAGAATTGAGGAGATCAGCTGAAGGTTGTTTTTGACACGGTGGTGAACCTCTTTCAGCAGAACGTTCTTCTGATGCACCACGTTTTCCAGCTCCGCCTCGTCGTGCAGGATGCTGTCAGCCATACTCAGGAACGCGTTCTGAATGTTCTGAAGCTCCGTCGGCATCTCACGGGACTGCGCCTCATCCGGCAGTGCCCTGTCACGTGCGAAGCGGGTCATCTGCAACTCGATGCGGCGGACATGCCGCGCGATCAGCCGATGGATCGCGAGCAGAGCCACGACCAGTGAACTCATCCACATCAGCGCCGGAAACGCACTTGTCGGCAGCAGGCTGCTCACCTTGCCGGAGAGGCCGTCTGAAGCGCCCCAGATACCGAGCACGTAGATCTGCTGCCCCTGTAGCGGGACCTGGGTATATATCCGTTGCTCACCGTTCCGGTTTTCATCGGTAAAGGTATTTGAGAACACGCTGGCCAATCCGCCCAGACTGCGTCCCCTCGGGAGTTCGGCAGCAATCTTCTCGTATTCCAGGTGGCCGGTCAGAATATTGCCGTCGCGATCAAACGTGATGAAATCCACCAGTTCGTGATCGGTGACGTCATTCTGGGTGAGCTCAAGCGGCTTGTGCGTGACGCCGATCACGATTTTGCCGATGGGCTGCCCGCCCCTGACCACCGTTTGCGACATCGACATCATGGGCGTGGGACCATAATTTGTCTGGGGTGCGATCTGCACCTCGGTGGCGGGGCCGGAATAGGTCAGGTTCGGAATGGTGTCCTGCGCAAGCTCAGGTTTGGACGCGATGCACAGATCGCCTGGCCCGGCGGGCACAAACGCTGCAAAGCTGAAACGTTGCGTTCGTTCGATCAACCGCGCCATGCTCTGGCTGCACGCTTCCGGGTCGGCACCATAGCGAGGCAAAACGGCTGCAATCGCGGTGGCCGAGCCAACGGCCCGCTGCACGTAAAGCCGCTCGCGCAGCGCCACCTGTTCGGTAAGCACCATCAATGCAAGCTCGGAATTTTCCTGCGCCTTCATGGTCACGCTGCGCGTTTGCATGATCGCGATCAGTCCAATCGGCAAAAGCGCGAGGGACAGCATCGCAATCATGCTTACACGAAGGCTTTGGTACCAGCGTTTCCGCGGCGCAGGCGATCCGTTCACGACAGGACTGGACCCCCTCCGGCAACAACAGCCATCGTCGCGGAGTCCGTCATTTCCATGGGCTCGTCGTCGTTCAGCTGAAGAATCTCAGCAAGCTTCGCCCGTCCACGGTTCGCCCGGCTTTTGATGGTTCCGACGCGCACGCCGCACATGTCGGCCGCCTCCTCGTAGGAGAACCCGGATGCGCCGACGAGGATCAGCGCCTCGCGTTGTTCGTCGGGCAGGGTTTCGAACGCCTTTTTGAAGTCCGTCAGTTGCATGCGCCCGTCATGGTCAGGTTTTACCGACAGACTGGCAGTCATTATGCCATCAGTGTCGGAGACCTCGCGGCTGCGTTTGCGACGGCTTGAATAGTAGGTGTTGCGTAGAATGGTAAACAACCAGGCGCGCATGTTTGTGCCGGGTTTGAATTTATCGATGTTGGACCATGCCTTGACCACGGTGTCCTGCACCATGTCATCGGCGGTCGCGCCATTACGCGTGAGACTCAGGGCGAATGCGCGCAGGGCGGGCAAATGATCCACCAGCCCGTCGCGCGGGTCTTCGTGGTGACTCATTTGGTTTCCTTTCGTTCGGCATCCTGAGCCTTAAGGACGGCAAGCAGGTCCTTAAACCTGTCGGGCAGTTCCTCCTGAACCAGATCGGAATACACGAGTTTCAGGTTCTGATTGATAATCGACTCGATCCGATCGGCGTCTTTGTCTTTGGTGGGTGCCATAGTCCGTCCCGGTGGTTAGATATATTTGTGCCGCTCTCCTGGAACCCAACGCGCTCTGCACGCGTTGGGTTCCACAGGAATACCAAAAAGGCGAGAAAAATGTCGAATATCCAACCCAGCGCCGATCTTTCCGATCAGATAGCTGCATATTTGCCCTATTTGCGCCGGTACGCCCGGACCCTTACCGGGTCCCAGGAGAGCGGTGACCGGTACGCGCTGAAAACACTTGAGGCCATTCTCAGTGACAGATCCGAGTTTGAGGGGAACATCTCCGTTCAGGTCGGGCTCTTTCGGGTGTTCCACAAATTCTGGGTCGGAGAGGGACGGGCGGAGGCCGTTGAGGATGATCCCGCTCGTGCAAAGGCCCAGGCGCATCTTGCCTCGCTTCGCCCAAATTCGCGTGAGGCATTGATCCTCGCGACCGTTGAGGATTTTTCCGTCAAGGACATCGCCCAGATCATGAACATCCCTGAAACCGAAGTTGACAGCCTTGTGGCCACCGCCCGATCCGACATGCAGAACGCCGTGGCGGGACGGGTTCTCATCATCGAGGACGAACCGATCATCGCCGCCGACATCAGCGCAATCGTCGAGGATCTCGGCCACACGGTGACCGGAGTTGCCCGGACCCGGACGGAGGCGGTGGAGCTTGGAAATCAAACCTCTCCTGATCTTATTCTTGCGGACATTCAGCTTGCCGACCGTTCTTCGGGCATTGATGCCGTGAACGATCTTTTGGGCGTCATGGAGGGAACCCCGGTTATCTTCATTACCGCCTTCCCCGAACGTCTTCTGACCGGCGAGCGCCCCGAACCCGCATTCCTGATTGCGAAACCCTACCAGGAGGAGCAGGTCAAATCCGCTGTGAGTCAGGCGATGTTCTTTGCATCGACGGAGACACTTCAGGCCTGATCCGGGCAAGCTGTACAAAAAAGCCCTGCCGATCGTTTGGCAGGGCAGGTGGTCCAGCCCCACGGCTGTGGTGGGACCCGACAGGAGCTCAGTAATTCCTTCTACTCGCTGGCAATGGCCTTCAGCATCCAGACGGCCTGCTCATGAAATGCCGACCGTGCAGTCGCCAGATCAGCCGTTACCGGGTCGTTGTGGCGTTCGGCCAGTTCGACCAGCTCGTGCAGCCGCTTGGAAATCTTCTCGTGATCTTGCGCAAGTTCCGCGCAAACGTCGCCGGCGGATGCATCCTCATCCGCTGCGGTGACGTGTGATACCTTCAGGAGCGATGCGAGATCAGTTGGGGCTTTCCGGCCGATCGCACGGATCCGCTCGGCTACAACGTCTGCAGCCTCGAACATCTCGTTGTACTGTTCCTCGGTCAGCTTGTGCAGCGAGAAGAACAGCGGACCTTCAACATTCTAGTGATAGCCCTGGGTCTTGAACATGATTGCGTAGGTGTCGGCCAGAACGCCGCGCAGACCTTTCGCAATTTCGTCGGCTTTCTCAACGCCGGTCTCAAGATTTTTATCTTCGGTTACGATATTCAGTGCGGATGTCATTCCGTCCTCCGTATTCTGGTATTGTGGCGGTCCACCCGGCCTTACCGGGGGACCATTCATCTTCGGCGCGGGTTAGCGCGGACTCTTGATGACACGCGCAACCAGCGTGACCAAAAACAGTGCGAGAAAGATGAAGAACAGGATCTGGGCAATGCCTGCGGATGCGCTCGCGATTCCGCCGAAGCCAAATACTGCTGCAATTAGAGCCACTACCAGGAAAATCGCTGTCCAGTAAAGCATGGCCGTTCCTTCCGTTTACATTCAGGGCGGACTTTTCAGTCGCCGTATGGTGGAAGAACCGCAGCCGTCATCAAAAGTTCCTACACAAAAAATTTTTAGGAAACTGGAACCAGCATCAAACCCGGCAGTTGTATCAGGGGTATATAGTAACAGAGGAGGCTGTCATGGCGAATAGTCCATCAACAGCAAATGCAAAAAAAGAAGCAAGCTACGAAGATCTGAATGAGCAGATCTCCATTCTCCGCGATGACATCAGCGCCCTGACCGGCACCATTGCCGATCTGACCAAAGCACAGGCCAACCAGCTGACCGGTGCGGCCGCGCAACAGGCCGAAGCCGCCCGCCAAAAGGGTGTGGAGACCGCGGCACTCGTGGCCAACCAGGCCAAGGACGTTCAGACCCAGGCACAGGAATTTGTAGACGCACGCCCTGGTACGGCCCTCGGTATCGCAGCCGGGCTAGGCTTCCTCGTGGGCATGATGAGCGCCCGGAAGTAAATGATAGCTGCACTGAAATATCGGTTGCGGGTCGCGGCCCGCAACGCAGGTCTCATCGGCATAGGCGCCCTTTTCCTCCTGATTGCCGTGGGATTTTTCACGGCGGCCGGATGGATGCTTCTTGCCGTGGCTTATGGTCCCCTGCTTGCAACCGTGCTGATCGGCTGTCTTTTCGCCGGCCTCGGGCTTGTGTTCGTCGGTGTCGCCCTGCGTGACAGTCCGCGCCATGCCCCGCACCCCGCGGAAGCAAAGCCGAAAACCACGCCGCTCATGGAAGCGTTTTTGGTAGGCCTCCAGGCGGGAACAGCTGCGCGCAGGCGTTAAGCCGCGCAACCGCGTCGGCGATCATGTTGATTGAAAACGGCGTGGACACCACGACCGAACCGGTAATTTTTTCCTCATCCCCCCTGTCACTTAATACGATAAGTCTCATTCCCGACTTCAGGCGCTGGCTCAGGGCCGGGTCGGTGCCGTCGCGTGGCTGTGGCATGTTGCCGGCCACGACGACCCGCGCATCCTCCAGCCGCACGGCGACATCGGCCTCCTCGAAGGTCGGGAATGACCGGATATCCGCCCCCGGCATCACGTCCTGAAAGATTTGCGTCAAATCGAGTACGACGATAGGATTTCTGTCGATAACGACTACGAGATTCTTGCTCACACTTTTTCATCCGCTCCCAGATTAAGGTGGTATTCTGACGAAATGTGGCGCGGCTGCATTAAACTGTGACATAGGGGTGAACATAATAGCATGGCGGAGGACTGCACCAACTGCTGGCTTCGGGACACCGACGCCTACGAGGACCTCTCACGCGAGGAGCTGCGTTTCATGAAACGCTTCAAGGTTGGCGAACTGGTCGTGGATGCCGGTACGCCCATCATACTTGAGGGAACACGCAGCCCGCAGCTCTATACCGTTCTCCGCGGCATGGGGCTGCGCACCAAACTGCTCGGGAATGGCAACCGTCAGGTCGTGAATTTCGTGTTTCCTGGTGACTTCGTGGGACTTCAGTCCGCCATCATGGGCGATATGGGCCATGCGGTGGAGGCCAGCACCGAGATGACGCTCTGTGTGTTTGACAGGACGCAGATCTGGACCCTGTTCAAATCGCACCCGGAGCGGGCTTACGATCTCACCTGGCTCGCGGCCAGCGAGGAACATTTCCTCGGTGAGGCGCTCACCTCGGTCGGCCAGCGCACCGCGCTTCAGGCAACGGCGTGGGCTCTCGTGAAGATATTCGAGCGCGGCAAAACGATTGGCATGGTCAAAAACGGCGTGATGGACCTGCCCTATCGCCAGCAGGATCTCGCGGATGCGTTGGGTCTGTCGCTGGTCCACACCAACAAAACCCTTGCGCGACTGCGGGACAGGGAGCTTGCGGAATGGCGGGAAGGTCGGCTCAGGATTGGTAATCTTGATGCCTTGGCCGATGTAGCCGAAATGGAGCGGGTGGAGCCCAAAAAACGCCCCATGCTCTAGAAAAGCAAACGGGCACCGAAAAGGTGCCCGCGTGCGTCATGGTCTCGGTGTCACGTGGTCAGACGTGGCTTTTTCTCGCTCTCGGTCCCGCGAAGAACCAGATAATAAATCCGATAATGGGCAGGATCAGAACCAGAAGTGTCCAGATAACCTTGCGTCCGGTCGACGCCGCCGATCCAATGATGGACACAATAGCCCAAATATCCAGCGCGAGAATGATAAGCCCGCCAATTCCCCCAATCTCCAGCATCTCGTTTCCTTTCGTTTCGTCAGGCAAACGCCCAGTGTGTTTGGTATTCGCAAAGACAACGCACCTGCGTCGTTATGGTTCCCTGGGGACTGTTTCCCACGGGTCCAGCACCTGCTACGGTTAGACGGCATCGCAGGCTGCCGATCCGAACCGGTGGCGTTCCGAGAGCACGGGAAATGGAGCCTGAAGTGGCAGGCAGAGATCTGAAATTACCGCCGTCCGACCGGACACCGGAGGATGAAATCGACCTGGAGTCCGTGATCGGATATAATCTGAAACGGGCCTATGTGGTGGCCATGAGCGGGTTTCAGGAGGCGGTGGGAGACCCGACACTGTCCCCAAGGGTTCTTTCCGCGTTGACCATTGTTGTCACCAATCCCAACCTGACGCAGAGCGATCTGGCCCGCCGCCTTGGGGTGGAGCGCTCCGGGCTTGTCGCCATTGTCGATCAGCTTGAGGAAAAAGGCTGCCTTCGTCGCGTGATGGTGCCCGGAGACCGGCGCTCGTTTGCTCTGGTGCCGACGCCTAGGGGCGTTGAGATCTGTCGCGTCGCCTATCGTCGCGTGAAGGAATACGAGGACAGGATTTTGGACGTCCTGAGCGGGTCTGAGCGGACGCAACTGCTCAGGCTGCTCCAAAAAATCCGTAAATCGCAGGAGGATTTCATCTGATGGAACCGTTTCCCGGCGGCATTGCCGTTGTGACCAGCGGCGCGTCCGGCCTGGGCGCGGCAACGGCAAGGGGTCTCACTGAGGCCGGTCTCAAGGTCGCAATTTTTGACCTGAACGCTGAAGCGGGAGCCGCCCATGCGGAAAAAATCGGCGGAGCATACCATTCCGTCGATGTCTCCGACCCGCAAAGCGTGCGTAGTGGTCTCGATGCGGTTTGTTCCGGGTCGGATAACCTTCGGGTACTGGTCAACTGCGCGGGGATCGCTCCGGCGGCAAAGACCGTGTCCCGCGGCAGCGCACATGATCCCGCCACTTTTGAGAAAACCATCAGGGTAAACCTTATCGGTTCGTTCAACTGCGCCAGCCAGGCCGCCGAGCGCATGGTGGCAGCCGACCCGGTCGGGCCCGATGGTGCCCGCGGTGTCATCATCAACACGGCCTCGGTCGCGGCATTTGAAGGGCAGATTGGTCAGGTTGCCTATTCCGCCTCCAAGGGCGGCATCGCCGGCATGACCCTTCCCATGGCACGTGACCTTGCCGACAAGGGCGTCCGGGTCTGCACCATCGCGCCGGGCCTGTTCCTGACGCCATTGATGGAAGGACTTCCCGAAGAGGTACAGGACTCGCTCGGGGCTCAGGTTCCGTTTCCCTCGCGCCTTGGCAATCCTGCGGAATACGCCTCGCTTGTGCGTCACATCATCGAAAACCCGATGCTGAATGGCGAGGTCATTCGCCTTGACGGTGCCATCAGGATGACACCACGTTGATGGACCTCATCGGTTGGATCAGAAAGAGTTAAAAATGTCGCCCCATGAAATGAACCCGGATTTTGTTGTGGCTGACGAAGCAGCGTTGCGTGCGCTTTTTCCGCCGACCAATGATTTCGCGGTACGCAAGGTCCAGACGTCGCTGACCCGCAACGCACGCGAATTCATTCGCCGCGCCCCGTTCCTTTGCCTCGGCACCCAAAGCGCGGATGGCACGGCGGATGTGAGCCCGCGTGGCGATCCGCCGGGGTTCGTCCGCGTCCTCGACGATCACACGCTTGCCATACCGGACCGGCCAGGCAACAACCGTTTGGACAGTCTGTCCAACATCATTGCCAATCCCTCCGTTGGACTCCTTTTCATTGTGCCGGGGTTTGACGACACCCTGCGCGTAAACGGTCAGGCCACATTGGTGACCGACCCGGACCTCCTGAACACCATGAGCGTGCATGACCGTGTGCCGCGCCTGGCCATCGTCATCAGGGTTACCTCCGCGTTCATGCACTGTGCCAAGGCCTTCCGGCGGTCCAGACTTTGGGACCCGGATGCCTTCCAGGACCGCAGCGAAATGCCGTCGCTCATTAAAATCATCATGGAGGAGACCACCGGTGCGCCGGAGGGCGATGAAATGCGCCGGCTGGAGGACGGTCTCGAGGACAGCTACAAAAAATCCATGTACTGACCAACGTAGGGCGGGGGGGCGCCTATTCTGCAGCGACCGCCTGCACACGGTCATTGATGTAACTGGCGAACTCGTAGAGCGGGCGCTCCAGATGTGAGAGATGTCCCGGCTTGGCAAGGTCGGATGTCACGCCCCTGTAAATCGCCTCGGTGCAGCCCCGGTCCTCGTCATTCACCCGGTCCAGCAACTCCTTGAGATCGGAAAAATGCTTGAGGCTTTCGGGGTCATTCACGTAATCCGGCGAAAGCCCGCCGCCGTAAATGATCTCCACCCGGTCCGGCCCGTCCGGCAGCAGGCTGAGATACCAGAAATACCCCGGTGTCAGCGTGACCAGCAGGGACGGATAGGCCGTCATCAATACTGTGGTTCTTCGCTGATCGCCCTGCAGCGTCGTGTTGCTCGGATGGGCATTGGTCAGGGGCGCATCGGGATCCTTCAAAATGGAGTGGTAGTTCCAGGCCGGATCGCCCTCGGGGCAGTCCATCTCATTCAGGTCAACATACCCGCCAATGGTCCCGGCATGGCACACCGGCAGGTGATAGCTCTCCATGAAATTTTCAGCGAGGATCTTCCAGTTGGTGTTCCAGTTGTGCCGTTCCTGGAATGTCTGGGTATAGTTCTCCATGCCATAGGGTGCGATCAGCTCCGCGAGCCCCGAAAGCCGCTCACCAGGCTCGGGCGCATCCGGATCAAGGCACACCATCACCCAGCCGAGCCAGTTCGTGCATCTGACCTGGGGCAGGCAGTAATCGCCTCGGTCAAACCCCTCATTTCTCGCCATCGCTGGTGCGCCTCGCAGTGTTCCGTCAAGATTGTAGGTCCAGGCGTGGTAGGGGCAGACAATGGCACGGGTATTTCCCTGGCCTTCAAGCAGGATCGACATGCGGTGGAGGCAGACATTCGATTGCGCCCGCAGGTTCCCGTCCCGGTCCCGGATCACCATGATGGGGCGCCCGGAAATGGTCGTGGTCATGTAGTCGCCGGGTTTGGCAAACTGGTCGGCGCGGCCGACGCAGATCCAGTCACGGGCAAAAATACCGTCCAGCTCCGACTGAAGGAATTCCTCACTCAGATAGACGCTGCGGGGCATGGCCCGGGCCGCCTCAAACGGCAGCGCCACGGTTTCCGCCAGTTCCCTTGCCGCGATGTTCATGGTCCCGTCCCCCGACACAAGGATTGTTCAGCGAAGCCTAGCCGCGAAATTCACACCCGTCATCTGGTTTCGCGACACTAAACAGCGTAGGACCGTCATCCGGACTAGGCAGAGGAATAACCCATGACCGGCCAACGCGACTCCCGCCACGACGTGCTTTTTGAGCCCGTCCGCATCGGACCGCTCACCACACGCAACCGGTTCTGGCAGGTTCCCCACTGCACCGGCATGGGATACCGCCATCCCCGGTCTGAGGCGCGCCACCGTGGGATCAAGGCCGAGGGCGGCTGGGGCGTTGTGTCGACCCAGGAAACGGAAATCCACCCCACCTCCGATATCACACCCGCCAACGAGGCGCGGCTGTGGTCCGACGCGGACATTCCCGCCCTGCGCCTCGTTACCGATGCCATTCACGAGCATGGAAGTCTCGCAGCGATACAGCTGGTCCATAACGGACTGCACTCCGCCAACCGCTACAGCCGCGCGATCCCCCTGGCGCCGAGCCACGCCGTTCTGGACTGCGATGACCCCGTTCAGGCCCGGGGCATGGACACTGCCGACATTCGGGCGTTTCGCGAATGGCACAGGGCCGCCGCCCGCCGCGCCAGGGAGGCCGGGTTCGATATCATCTATGCCTATGCCGGCCATGACATGTCCCTGCTTCAGCACTTCCTGCTCGCCCGCCACAACCATCGCACGGATGAATACGGCGGCTCCCTCGTAAACCGTATTCGCCTGTTCCGCGAGGTGATTGAGGATACGCGCGAGGCCATCGGCGACACCTGCGCCTTGGCCGTTCGTATGGCGGTGGATGAGTTGATGGGGCCGGATGGCCTGCAACATGATGCGGAGGCGCGCGACATTATTGAGGCCCTCGCGGATCTTCCCGATGTGTGGGACGTGAACCTGTCCGGCTGGTCGAATGACAGCCAGACCGCCCGGTTCTCGGACGAGGGGTTTCAGGAAAAATACACGGCCTTCGTCAAATCGGTCACTTCCAAACCGGTAGTCGGTGTTGGCCGCTACACAACCCCGGACGCCATGGTCCGAGCCATTCGGAGTGGTCATCTGGATTTCATCGGGGCCGCGCGACCCTCCATAGCAGACCCGTTTCTGCCCTCCAAAATCGAACGCGGCGAGGTCGACGACATCCGCGAATGTATTGGTTGCAACATATGTGTGTCCGGCGACAACACCTGCGTGCCGATGCGCTGCACCCAGAACCCGACGATTGGCGAGGAATGGCGTCGCGGCTGGCATCCGGAAATCATACCATCACTCGAAACGCCGGAATCCTGCCTCATCATTGGCGGCGGGCCGGCCGGGCTTGAGGCGGCCCGCGCGGCCAGGCAACGGGCTATGGACGTCACCCTTGCCGAGGCTTCGTCGATCTGGGGGGGACGGGTAACGCGCGAGGCCGGCCTGCCGGGTCTCGCAACCTGGGCCCGCGTCCGCGACTGGCGCCTGTGGCGGTTGCAGAACATGCCGAACACCGAACTTTATCTAAAGAGTCCGCTGACTGCGGAGGATGTGCTGGACTATGGCATCGCCCATGTGTGCATCGCCACCGGCGCCAAATGGCGACGCGACGGCGTGGGCCGGGTCCACCGCAGGCCGCTCGATTTTCCCGACCCGGACCGGGTGCTGACCCCGGATGACATTCTGCTCCATGGGCCCTCCGCCATAAAAACTTCCGGGCCGGTCGTAATTTTCGACGATGATCGTTTCTACATGGGCGGGCTGATCGCGGAGCAGTTGGCCCGCGCGGGCCATGACGTTGCCATTGTTACGCCTGCCGCCACCGTTTCGCCGTGGTCGGAACATACGCTGGAACACGACCGCATTCAGCGCCGCCTGATCGAGCTGGGCGTGGGTATCGTTCCGCTCCACCAGATTGACCGGATGGATGACGGGACGCTGTCTCTGGCCTGCATCTACACCGGGCGGACCCGGACCGTTCCCTGCGCGACACTCGTCAGCGTTACGTCGCGGCTCCCCGACGATGGCCTCTGGTCGGACCTGGTGACGCGACGGGAGGATTGGGCCGACGCGGGCCTTAAATCCGTCAACCGTATCGGGGACTGCCTTGCTCCAGGTTTGATTGCCGTTGCGGTGCAGTCCGGTCACGCCTGGGCGCGGCATGTGGACCTGCCGGAGGAGCCGTTGCCCCTGCGGGAGGATATCGCCGCCCTGTCCTGACGCCGCAGGTCAGGGTCGTTCCCGTACCGCCTGGTCCCGCAGTCCATTCAGTGGTGGCGTCTTGACGACGGGCGTGCAGGGACCGAACTTGGAGGATACATACACACCACTGCGCATATGTCCTGGACGTTGAATGGCGGGCAGTACCCCGGGTTTCCGTGGTGTGGAAGCATCTTCCACAACCGGGTGGACGACCTCAACCTTACCGGGCGTCCAGCGGCTGCGCAGCCGGATGAACACCGCGATGGCTCCCAGGATCAGCCAGAAAACCTGAATAAGCGCCGAGCCGAGGTTGAAGTCACGGGTAAGGCTGATGAGAACAAGACTGGCCGCGAGCATGTTCACGAGGAAAAACGCAATTCCCTGGCTGCTTACGATACGAAAGGTCACCAAAGTATAGTTTGTCAGGTAAAAAGCAAATCCCGCAATACCGAAGAAATTTGACCACCATGGTGTCAGCGACTCTGATACCGCAATATAGTCCCCAATATTCATGACCAAATTCCTGTCGAAATAATCGGCTGGCCGTATTCCGTCCAAACCCGACCCCGTTCATAAATTAACCCCTCATTAGTTCTGTGATGCTCTTCACAGTTTTACTGATGTAATCTCCATGCCGGGCGCGGGCCCCTTGTTTGTCGATGTTGGCCCGGAAAAGAAAAGCCTTGCCGCTCTGCCAGGGTGACCTATCCTGTTTGAACTGCGTCGATCCGGGGAGAAGCCATGCGCAGAACAGCGTTGGTTGCGATTTTGCTGATGGTGCCATCAGCGGCTCTGGCCGAGGCTGACGGGCCGGACTACTACGTGGTATCGGGTGTGACTCCGGGCAGTGTCCTTAACATCCGAACGGCGCCGGACATTTCGGCACAGAAAATCGGTGCCATTCCGGCCGGTGAAACCGGTCTTCAGAACCTCGGATGCGAGGGTGGTCTGACATTCGCCGAATGGGAACAGGCCACACCGATGGAGCGGGAGGCCGCGACCCGAACCCGCTGGTGCCGGGTGGACTGGAACGGCCTCACCGGCTGGGTGGCCGGCTGGCACCTGCGCGAAGGAACGGCCGCCGAAGCGTCACAGTGACTGGGATCAGGCCGCGCCGGACCTTGCCGTTTGCTGCTTGATGCGGGTGACCTCTTCCAAAAAGCGGTCATAGGAGCGGAACCCGTCAACTCCGTCGACGTCCGGGCCGCTTCCGCGGAAATGCAGCGGTGTCATCCCTGCGGCCCGCGCGGCTGCAATACCCGCCGGGCTGTCTTCAATCACCAGACAGGCCTCCGCCCGGGCGCGCATGCTCTCAGCCGCGTGGAGAAAAATACCCGGATCGGGTTTCCAGCGTCCGATCTCATAGGCACTGAACACCCGGTCTCCGAAGAATCTTTCGAGACCGGTTTTGTTGAGGGCCGAGCGGATTTTCCGCATCGGCGCGTTCGATGCGATGCAGATCTCGGTTTCAATCCCGTCCAGTGCTTCGTGAACACCGGGGAAGGCTTTCAGTGATGTTGCGAAAATCTCTTCGACCCGCGCGCGGTAGACCGTTTCGAAATCGGCGGGCAACGGCTTTCCCGTGATGACCTCGAACTCCGCGAAAATCTCCGCCAAACGGCGGCCGCGATAGCGGTGGAGCATTTCCTCCGCGCTGAATTCCAGGCCCGGCACGAGTTCCAGCATGGCCTGGATGCCAAGCGGCTCGCTGTCCACCAATGTTCCGTCGAGGTCGAAAATAATACAGTCGGTCATGCCCCGCTCTTACCCGGACGGGCCTGCTGACAAAACCCCCGAATGGTACGGTATCAGTTCGTCACACGGGTCTGAATGGTTTCGCCGATTTCGTCGAGGATACCGCGCAGCCGGTCGAAGCTTTCATGCCGTACCCGCATCCAGGCATTGGCCATGTAACCCGCCTCCACACCCTGCGTCGGCGTGCCGGGTTCGGGGAAGTGATGGCCGACGATATTGTCGGCGTATTTTGCGAAAATGTCCTCCGCCCCGTCATGGTGCGAAATCCGTCCATCCCCTTCCGGGCGCAGCGCGACAATTCCGCAGGAGTAACGGCGTGAGGGCTGGATGCCGGTGGCGTAGTTGCAAACGGCAAGCGCCCATTCCCGGTACAGGTCAAAATCATTCCCGGCGCAGTAGCTGTCCCACTGTCCGACGCCTGGCGGCCGGCAGCCGATTTCCGAGAACTTCAGCCCCTTTGGCCCGAAAAACCACTCCATATGCGTCGCGGCGGTCGTGATCCCCAACGCCTCAATCACCCGGCGGCCCATCTCCCGAACCTCATTGTAGCGGGGGTGTCCGACCTCGTTTGTCGACACGATCTGCGGCGAGATCCAGCGCGTCCGCATGGCTTCCAGGACGTTCGGATAGTAGTGGCTGATAAACTCATGGGCGACCTGCCCCTTGATGGTCACGGTGTCGTAGAAGCCCTCGTGACCCTCGACGAATTCCTCGATCGCCACCGGCGCACCATCGGCCAGACCACAGTCGCGGGCCACCTTCTCAAGCTCGTTCTCATCATTGGCACGGTAGGTTCCCGCAGCCCCCGCGGCATCACGGGGCTTGAGTATCACTGGAAAACCATGTTTCCTTACGAAGTCCCGTGCGCCCTCCAGCGTGTCGACACCATCGGACGCCGCCGTTGGCACACCGGCACTGCGCAGAACCTCCTTCATCGCCACCTTGTCGCGACAGAGATAGGCCGTGCGGGATGAAATACCCGGAATGGTGCAGCGCTCGCGCACATGTGCGACAGGCAGGGTATGGGCCTCGACCGTGCATTCCAGACGATCCACCCAGAAATGATCCTGAGCCTTTCGCACCGCCCATTCCAGCGCGGGCTCGTTGGTCACGGATTCGATCTGCTGAAAGCCCTTCAGACAGGCCCGCGTTTCCCCATCGAGCCAGTCCGCCGGTTTTTCGCTGATGCCGTAGACGTTGGCGCCAATCCCCGCGAGAGCCCTGACAAACTGCCGCTGGTTGGCGGGGAAGGACGGTTCAACAAAAAGGACGTTCATCGCGTTCTCCTGTCAGTCAACAAGCTCGTCGAGATATTTGGGCAGCATCTCACGCCATGTCGGCCAGTCATGATCGTATTCCGGCCCCCACGGATCAACCCTGTTCGGAATGCCACGCCGTCCCAGAACTCCGGCCATGCGCCAGGCCTCCTCCGGACTTTCCCAGCGTCCCTGACCAAAAGCCAGCAGTATAAACCGGTGACGCAGCGTCTCGATATGCTCGCCTGTCAGGCCCGGAACAAAGGAAAGCGGCGCGGAGAAATAGTAATCCTCGTTCCCCTGGAACTTCAAAAGCCCTTCGAGGTCATAGGTCCCGCTCATGCCGAGTGCACCGCTGAACAGGCCCGGAAACCGGCAGGCCACCGCCACGGCGTTGAACGCGCCGATGGAGGCCCCGGCCGCCAGGATTCCTATTTCGTCGCTTTTGCAGTCGACCCGGATTGCGGGAACGACCTCATTGGCAACGTAGTGGTGGAAGGCGTTCAACAGCCAACACCGGTGCGCGACCGAGCCCTCAGTATCCGCGAAGGCCCGACCGGCGAGGCTGTCGACCGAATAGACCTTGATCCTCCCCGCATCAATCAACGGCGCCAGTGCATCGATCATCAGCATCCGTTCGATTTCCTCGGCGTCGCCACCGGCGGTGGGGAAAACCAGAACCGGCTGGCCGTAGTGTCCCCACCGCGCGAGGGTGATCTCGCGGTGCAGGCGTTCTGAGTGCCACCTAGAAACCGTCTTTGTCACCGTGCTGTCCCTCCTGCTCGCGCCAGGTCTGGATGCGGTTCCAGAACAGCTCCGTGAACTCCTCGATCTCATGGGCCGGGAACAGGGCCTCGACCTTTTGATGGATCGCATCACGCAGGGTTGGTGAGCCGAAGAAATCATAGGCCAGCTCATCCAGATGCCCCAGCTTCGTCAGGCAAAACTCCCGGAACTTCTCCGTTTCGAACCGCTCATCCGCGATCTTCGCATACTCGCGGAGTTTTTCGCGCGGGGAAATGTCCCGGTCGGCCACCTCATAGAATGGCCCCCAGTCCATGTTCCGGCGCATGGGCCGGTCGGTTGCCGCACAGAAAATCGACCAACGCAGATTGGCTTTGATCAGCCAGGGGAAATGGTAGTGCAGGGCCGTCACCTGGCTGTCCGGGCAGGCATTGGCAAAATCAATCGGATGCCAGATCCCGTCCCGGCGCAGGGACTCGCATGAATTGAAATCCCATCCGAAGAACGCGTTGATCGTCATGGTCATGTCGCGCAGCACGGAAACGTCGTCGGCATCCAGGAAGTTAATATCCATCCGGTACCGGTCATGCAGCGGCGCACCCGGATCGTAGTTCACCGGCCGGATCTGGGGGCCCAGGCCCACACAGCGCACGAACCAGTCATGGGGCAGGATCGCCGCCTGAAGGTTCATCACCTCCGTCCCGCTCGCGTCATAGGCCCGGTGCAGGTCGGCCGCGTCATTGATCCGGGTGACGCCTTTCCAGCCTCCGCCGTGATAGGGCTTCATGAAGAACGGATAGCCGATTTTGTCCCCGATCTCATTGAGGTCAAACATCCGGGCATATTTGCGCAGGGTAGGCTCGAGATCGTCCGACGGATCATAGGCCTTCGGCGGCAGCATCCAGGTTTCCGGCACGGGCAGGCCAAGCCGCGTCATTGCCGCGTAGGATGTATGCTTCTCATTTGACTGTAGTGACCAGGGGTTGTTGTAGACATAGAGGTCGTCGACGAGGATCGCCTTTTTGATCCACTCCCGGCTGGTCGAATACCAGTGCGTCAGCCGGTCGATCACCACATCATATTTCACGGGCTGATGCAGGCTGAACGGCTCGATCGTGACCCTCTCGCAGGCGAAATCGAGGGAACTGCCATCAACCTCCATCCCGTCGAGTTTCAAACCCTCGAACAGGCTTTCATACGCGATCGGCCAGCAGATGTCGGCCCCGAGCGAAAGCCCAATGTTCACGGTCCTTTTAGCCATAGTCTCCCCCCTGTGGTGCGGTCGCCGTGATGTTTTTGGTTTTGGCGATCCGTCCTAGCTGTTGTCTCCGTCCGGTTTCAGGACCCAGGTCAGCGCGTCGCGAAGCTGGTCCCGCCAGTTGTGCCAGTGATGCCCATCCCAGGCCGTCTGGAACTTTACGTCAACGCCCTTTTCCCGCAAAAGATCCGCCATGGCCCGGTTTTCCTCGGCCAGCCCCTCCAGTTCACCCGTTGAAACAAAGGCCCGCGTCGCTGTCAGGTCGGGCGCACGCCGGATCACCTCCACGATCCTGGCGACCCGTTGGAACACGGGATGCGGTCTCTGGCTCAGTTTTTCGCGGTCCAGTATGAAGGATCCCGACTTCAGAACAAGGCCTCCGAATATGCCCGGATAGCGGAACGCGGTCGACAGCGACGCCACCGCTCCGAGACTGGCCCCCAGGAGAATACGGTCGTGCGGGTGCGGGGAAATGGCGTAACTCTCCGACACCACCGGCAAAAGGTCCTGCACGACATAGCGCGCATGGCGCCGGCCCCTCGGGTATTCGCTCATGCGGTCGCCCGCCTGGATCAGCACCGCCACAACCGGCGGGATGGCCTCCTCCGCAATCAGATTGTCCAGTGATACCGTCAGGTCCGCATAGGTCTCAAAATCCCCGCCATCATGGATAATTACCAGTGGATAGGGACGGTCCCGGTCATATCCGGCCGGTAAATAAACCTGTTCCCGACGCGCGCCACCGAAGGCGGTACTGGGGACATGCATGTCGTCCAGCGTCCCGCGCGCCGCACCCATCGGAATACTCCATTCCGGGCGTTCATAGCCCCATGTCATCGCGACAGAGTTTTCCCCAAACGGGTCCCCGGCCCGGTTCGGATTGGCCGGGTCCAGTATCCAGTGCTCGCCGTCATGGGCGTGGATGCTCAGCTTGTACTCAAACCGCCCGCCATCCTCGACCGGCAGACGCAGATACCAGATGTCAGTCCCTGCCATACGCACAAAATGGTCACGATCCACACCCGCATTGATCCAGCGCAGGATCTCCACCGCGCGGGCATGTCCTTTCCAAAGAAACGTCAGCGCGCCGGGCTCGGCCAGGGGCAGCGGGATGCGGGCCATGAAAGCCTCGATCCGGCCATCATCGGGCCTGCCCTCGGCCAGAAGGTCGGCGATATCCGGGTGTACCGGGTCGAGCTGTGTCCAGTCGGGGCCTTCGCTGTGGCGTGTCATCCGGTTCATCTCAAGTTTCTGCCATTCAGCATCGTCCGTTCAGGCATCGAACCTCCCGCGATCCCCTGCGGTCAAGCGCCATCAGGCCAGCTCCACTTCATATTTTTTGAACATTTTGTCCGCGGTCAAAATCGGCAGACCCTCGCACTGAGCCTGCGCGATCAACAGACGGTCAAAGGGATCGGCATGATGCATCGGCAGGTTCCCCGCCGTATCCGCGTGCTGCCACGTAATCGCCAGTGGGATGCAGCCCGCAGCCCGCGAGCTGGCCATAGGATCACCGTCGATGGTCAATTTGCCTAGCTTTCGCTTGATGGAAATCTCCCAGACCGACGCCGCACTGACCAGAAGTTCGGTTGCATCCGCCAGCGCCGCGCGGGCCCGCCGGTCGAGTTTCGGGTCGTCGTTCAGCGCCCAAAGCAGGATGTGCGTATCGAGGAGAAGCCTCATTCCCTCGGGCCGGACCCGTCAAACGAAGCCATGAAGTCATCCGGCATTTCGTCGAAATCATCCGCCATACCGATCCGGCCCCGCATCGCGCCGACCAGAGGTGTCTTCCGCGCGGCCGAGACGGCGTGCAGTTCCACCACCGGCCGTCCGTGCCGGGTGATGACCACCGGTTCGCCGGTCTCAACCCTGCGGATCAGATCCGCAAATTTCGCTTTGGCCTCGGCAATCGCAATATGCATGGCAATCTCCATTATGACCATAATATAGGTCAAAATTGGCGGTATTGCAATGCGTTTCGCCGAAATCGGTTGAGCACTGTTTTCCGCAGTCGGTCAAGCGTGTTTCCACGGTGTCCGGTGGACCGGCGCGCGGCGGAAACCGCCAGTTTTCCGCACAACCTCAAGGTTTTGGCGCTTCGTTTCACGATCACTGGACGGCCCGGGAAAAACTGATCAAAGTACCCCGCAACACAAGGAGGGTCAGGTGAACGCGGTTCTGAGTTTTGACAAACTGAAATCCCAGGTTGCGGCCGGTGAGGTCGATACGGTTCTTGTCTGTCTGGTGGACATGCAGGGGCGTCTGATGGGCAAGAGATTCCTGGCGGCCCATTTCGTGGACTGCGCCTGGGAGGAGACCCACTGCTGCAACTACCTGCTCGCCACGGATATTGAAATGGCCACGCCGGACGGCTTCGCCAGCACCTCCTGGGAGAGTGGATATGGCGATTATGTCATGAAGCCGGACCTCTCCACGCTGCGCCCCGTGCCGTGGCTTGAGGGCACCGTGATGGTGCTTTGCGATGTGCTCGACCATCACACCCATGAGGAAGTTTCCCACTCCCCGCGCGCGGTTCTGAAGAGGCAGATCAAGCGGATCGAGGCGCTCGGCTACGAGGCCATGATGGCCACGGAGCTGGAATTTTTCCTGTTTGAACAGAGCTTTGACGAGATCCGCAAGGGCGGTTTCCGGGATCTGGAGCCAATCTCCGGCTACAATGAGGACTACCACATTCTCCAGACCACCAAGGAGGAGCATGTGATGCGCCCGCTGCGCAATCATCTGTATGCGGCGGGCATTCCGGTGGAAAATTCCAAGGGTGAGGCCGAGGCGGGGCAGGAGGAGCTCAACATCAAATACGCGCCCGCGCTTGATACGGCCGATTACCACAGCATCGCCAAACACGCGACGAAGGAAATCGCCTGGGCGCAGGGTCATGCCGCGACCTTCCTGCCGAAATGGCACAAGGATCGCGTGGGGTCGTCCTCCCATGTGCATCAATCCCTCTGGAAGGACGGCGCGCCGGCGTTTTACGACGCCGATGGCGAGCTCGGAATGTCGGATCTGATGCGGAAATACATGGCCGGACTTTTAAAGTATGCCCCTGATTACACATACTTTTTGGCCCCCTACATCAACAGCTACAAGCGGTTCGTGAAAGGCACCTTCGCCCCCACCCGCACCATCTGGTCGGTGGATAACCGCACCGCCGGATTCCGCCTCTGCGGCGATGGCACGAAGGGTGTGAGGGTGGAATGTCGCATCGGTGGTTCGGACCTGAACCCTTACCTTGCCATGGCCGCGATGCTCGCCGCCGGGATCGCCGGGATCGAGGAGGATCTGGAGCTTCAGCCGCCGGTGCAGGGTGACGCATACCAGGGCGAGGGCGGCCATATTCCTGGCACGCTTAGGGATGCGCGTGAGGTTCTGCTCGGGTCAAAAATGCTGCGGGCGGCGATGGGTGATGACGTGGTGGACCACTACGCCCGTGCGGCGCTGTGGGAGATCGAGGAATTCGACCGGGTTGTGACCGATTACGAGGTCGCGCGCGGGTTTGAGCGAGCCTGACCGGGGCCGGAACTGTTTGAATTAACAAGGAAATGAGTTGAAAATGACCCCAGTTGGCAACTGGTCCTACCCGACCGCGATCAAATTCGGCGCAGGCCGGATCCGGGAACTCCCCGCCGCCTGTGAGGCCGCCGGGATGAAACGCCCCCTGCTGGTCACCGACCGGGGCCTTGCGTCTCTGCCGATCACGGCGCAAACCCTTGATATCATGGATGAAGCTGGCCTTGGCCGCACCATGTTTGCGGAGGTCGACCCAAACCCGAACGAGGTCAATCTGGAGGCCGGTGTCGCGGCCTATCGCGAGGGTGGTCATGATGGTGTGATCGCTTTTGGCGGCGGGTCCGGGCTCGATCTGGGCAAAATGGTCGCGTTCATGGCGGGTCAGACGCGACCGGTCTGGGATTTTGAGGATATCGGCGACTGGTGGACCCGGGCGGAAGCCGATGCGATTGCGCCGATTGTTGCGGTGCCGACCACGGCCGGAACAGGATCTGAAGTTGGGCGGGCGAGTGTGATCACAAACTCGCAAACCCATGTAAAGAAAATCATTTTTCACCCCAAAGTGCTGCCTTCCGTCGTGATCTGCGACCCGGAACTGACGGTCGGAATGCCGCAGCCGATCACGGCCGGAACCGGGCTTGATGCCTTCGCGCATTGCGTGGAGGCGTTCAGTTCGCCCCATTACCATCCCATGAGCCAGGGCATCGCGCTGGAGGGGATGCGGCTGGTTAAGGATTATCTTCCAAGGGCTTACGCGGATGGTAACGACCTGGAGGCGCGGGCGCACATGATGAGCGCGGCGTTTATGGGGGCCACGGCGTTTCAAAAAGGGTTGGGCGCGATCCATGCCATGAGCCATCCGGTTGGAGCGGTTTTTCACACGCATCACGGCACGACCAACGCGGTCTGCATGCCTGCGGTTCTGAGGTTCAACGCGCCGATGATCGCGGAAAAGTTCGATAAAGCAGCGGCTTACCTCGGGATCGAAGGCGGCTTTGCCGGGTTTCAGGCGTTTGTTGACGGGTTCAATGATGGGCTTGGCATTCCCAAAGGGCTGTCGGCCCTTGGTGTAACGGAAGAGGCCGTGCCGGGGTTGGTCGAGGGGGCGATCATTGACCCGTCCTGCGGCGGCAATCCGGTGGAACTGACACGGGAGAACCTGACGGTTCTGTTCCACGAGGCGCTTTAAAGCGAAATAAATTCAGGGGTTTATCGGATGACCGGTAGATCCCTGGGCGTGCGTCTCGTAAGGAGTTTCGGGGCGCCCGAGGTGATCAGAATGTTCTCCTCATGCACCATCATCAGGCCGTCGGCGAGGTTCAGGGAAGGCTCGAGGGTGAGGACCATGTTTTCCTCGAGGACCGTGTGATCCCAGGGGGCGATTGAGGGCCATTCGGTGAGCTGCATTCCCAGACCGTGGCCCATGCGGCCGACGTTGGCGGTGGTGGGTTGGTTTCCGTTAAGATATTGATTTATATAGTTAAAAACTTCCGCGCAGGTCGCGCCGGGGCGGGCGGCGTCCATGCCTTTTTCGGTGGCTTGCCAGAGGGTTTCATGGGCGCGGCGGACCTCTTCGCCTGGGGGGCCGATGGCGAAGTTGCGGTCGAAATCGCAGAAGTAGCCGTCCCATGTCGCGCCGGTGTCGAGCATGAGTAGATCATTGTTTTGTAATGGTTTTTCCGTTGGTGGCGAGATCACGTCGCGGTAGCCGCCGGGGCCGGCGCCGCCGACGAGGTAGGGGATGTCGTCAGCTCCGAGGCGGAGGGCCTCGCGGCGGAATTCGCGAAAGACCTGCTCAAGCGGTTGATTTACATGAATAAATTCCGGCAGGCGATCGAAGGTTTGTGAGATGATCCCGCAGATATGGGTTATTTTTTCGATCTCGGCGGGGGATTTGACCATGCGGAGTTTGCGGATGATTGGGGTGGCATCCGAGGTTGTGATGTTGGGTAAGTTACTGAAAAGACACTGATAATCTGAGAGAGGCATTCGGATGTGGGTTTCGTGGCCCATGGGGATGCCGATTTTTCGGAGTGGGGAAAGCAGATCGGTGAGGAGAGAGATGCCGTCATCCCCTGGATTTGGTGCGTCCCATGTTCGGATGTCCGATATCCAGGTGGCTTTCATCAGATCGGCGCCGATGGCGGGGATTATCGCGATGGGGTCGCCGGTGGCGGGGACGAAGAGGAACCAGGGGCGGGTCGGGCTTTGCCAAAAGGCGGTGTAAAAGCCTGAAAAATATCGGATTTCCGGCTCGGTAGTCAGGAGAATTCCGTCGAGTTCCTCGGCCGCCATCTGTGTCTGAGCGGCTTGGGTGCGGGCCTGAAACTCGGATTTTGGGAAGCCCCTGGGGGGTGTTTTTGTCATCTAAGTGGCCTGAAAGTGCGCATTTGGGTCCGGATTTGGCACAGATTGTGAGTCAGATGGCACAGATTGTGAATCAAATGGCACAGATTGCACGGGGTTTTTCAATTTTGGGTCCCAAACCGGCAGTTTTTGAGGCCCGTTTTCGGGCTCGTGCCGCCATGCCTGTTTTGTCGGCCAACTGCTACTATATGTAGTGGTGCGCGTGGCTCTAAAAACCATACTTGTAAATGTTCCTGTTGTGTTCTATGTATCGTTAACAAATGGTGGAGGATGGACACATGGCGACATCGATTCCCGAAAATACTCGCGACGCGAGTGCCAGTGCGGGCGGCAACGACTATCATCTGGTTCCGGCGACGGACCGGCAGATCCGGTACGCCCGTCAGATTGCCCAGCGGATCAATGCGGAGGTTCCCGAAGCGGTGCAGGCGGACCGGCGGCGGCTGTCGCACTGGATCGACGAACATCGTAGCATCCGGCCGAAACCGAATTTCTCGAACTACCCGTCCTCGAAACAGGTGGCGTTTGCGGAACGCATCGCGCGGCTGAAACGGCGGGATGTGCCGCCGGAGTGTTTTCACGACCGGAGGATGATGTCGCGGTGGATCGACAGTAATCTGTAATCGCCGGACAGGTGGCGGGGGCCCTTCCTGAATCGGCGCGTGACGTCCGGGTTGCGCGATTGGCGGCGGCACGGGACCGGAACAATTCCTGCGATCAACAGTTCGTGCTTTGCAACCTGGAGCAAAGCAAAATGTCGAACAGTTCGTCCAAAGGTCACGCCGCCGATCATCCGCAGAACATACCGCGTGCCGGATGGCTGGATATTTTCAAACGGGTAAAAGATGAAATTTCCCGCGACCACGTGTCGGTGGTCGCGGCCGGGGTCGCGTTTTTTGGTCTACTGGCCATTTTTCCGGCGATCGCGGCTCTCGTGTCAATCGCCGGGTTTTTTGTCGATCCGGCTGAGGTGACCAACCGAATTGATCAGATTGTCCAGGTTCTGCCCGAGGATGCGGCGGCGATCATCGCTGAACAGCTGAGAGCCGTGACGGGCGGGAACCAGACGGCCGTTGGTTTTGCCGCGATCCTGGGTCTTCTGGTGGCGTTGTATGGTGCCACCAAGGGAACCATGACGCTGATGGAAGGGATGAACATCGCGTATGACGAGGAGGAAACGCGCGGTGTGGTTGAGCTTTACGGGACCGGGGTTGCACTGACTCTGGCGATGATATTTGGGCTTTTGCTTGCGCTCGGGGCGCTGGTCGTTGTTCCCGCGACATTCGCTGTGATGCCCTTTCCTGGCTGGATTGAAACACTGGTGACGTGGTTGCAGTGGCCGCTGCTCGCGGTAATGGGCATGTTTGGGCTGGCGGTGATCTATCGGTACGGACCGGCGCGTGCGGATCCGGAATGGCGGTGGGTCAGCCCAGGGGCCGTGGTGGCAATGGTGCTGTGGCTTGCGGGTACGGCGGCATTTTCGGTCTATGTGACAAATTTCGGCAGCTACAACGAAACCTACGGCACACTCGGCGGCGCGATCATTCTGCTGACATGGCTTTGGCTGTCGGCTTTCATTGTGTTGTTGGGAGCGGAATTGAACGCGGAAATGGAGCACCAGACCCGTCGGGACACGACAACCGGAGAAGAATTACCGATGGGTCAGCGTGGCGCGGTAAAGGCCGACACGCCTCCGCCGGGAAGTCACGGGGGACGGGAGAGAAGTGACGGTTCCCGGCCTCATGTGGGTCGCAAAACGGAGCGCGAGCCGTTCCTTGCCGCTGCGATTGGTTTGTCGGCGCTGTGGCTCCTGTCAAAGGTCGATCATGACAGGCGCGGGTCGTAGCGGATCTGGACTTATGCCCGGCCTGCCGCGACCCTGTTGGGGGAGAGAAGCCGACCCGTTAGGGCCGCGCCGGCGATGATGGCGGTGAGGGCGAGGAGCGCGGCGAGGCTGAGGGTCGCGGTGCCGCTGAGACCCGCGCCGACGGAGCAGCCGCCGGCGAGGACGCCGCCCATGCCCATGAGGATGGCACCGAGGGTGTAGCGCAGGGTCTGGGCCGGGGTTTCGAAAGAGGCGTAGCCCAGTTCGCCGCGGGTCAGGGCGCTTGCGAAACTGCCCAGAAGCACACCTCCGATCAGGCCGGTGCCGAAACCGGCGGGGATGGAGGTCGAGGCGATGAACCAGAACAGCGTGTCGGTCCAGGGCAGGGTGAAGGCCACGGACTGAAGCGGCAGCGGGTCGAAATCATCCATTAGCAGAACGCTTGTGATCGCCCATCCGGTGACGGCGGTCAGGCCGATGATGCCGCCCAGGACCACGTTCAGGGTGGTGGGGCGATATCGGTGGATGAGCCAGGCGGCGAGGGCAATCGTCAGCACGGAACCGATAAACTGGCCGCCGGGGAGGTCGGCGAGGCTCGGCGTTGGCAGATTGACGGTGACGGAGCCGAGGGTTGTGCGGATTGGGGAGAGCACGCCCTTGAGCATGGCGTGGGCGGTGACGGCGAAGACGATCAGGACGGTGGCGGCGCGGAGGTTGCCCGTGGCGCTGAGCACGGTCAGGCGGGAGGCGCAGCCGCGGGTCAGGACCATGCCGACGCCGAAGGCGAAGCCGCCCGCGAGGATGGCCAGAACCGGCATGTCGGACGCGAGAAAGCGGTGGCCCTCGATATTGATATAGCCGAGTGCTGACGCGATCTGGAAAGCGGGGATGGCGGTGGCGAAGGCGGTGAACCAGACGGCGGCGGCTTCGCCGCGCTCATAGCGGTCGCCGGCGAGAGCGCGGCGCAGGCAGAAGCGCGAGATCTGGGCCGCGATACCCAAAACGATGCCAAGACCCAGCCCGAACAGCAGTTGCAGCGTGCGGGCGCCCAGTTCGGTATCCCAGTTTTCCAGCAGCATCGTCCGACCTTTCCCCAAAATGGCAGGTCCCGTGGATATTGGCGCAGTCTGCGCAATGTCAAACCGTTTGGGAAGGGTGGCGGTTCCGGGGGCGGGCTATTTTCGGGTGTCGCGGGGGGTGGTGCCGAACTCGGCGCGGTAGGCGCGGGTCATGGCGCTGGCGTTTTCGTAGCCGCAGCGCAGGGCGATCTCGGGGATGGCGAGGCCGGTTTCGGTGACGAGTTTGCGGGCGAGATTGAGGCGCAGGCGGCGGTAGGCGTTGCGCGGTGTGGTCCCGAATTCGGCGCGGATGCCGGATTCGAGCTTGCGCTGGCCGCAGCCGATGCGCCGGGCGATCACCGGGATGGGCAGGGGTGTCTCAATGTTGTCGCGCATCAGTGCCACGGCGCGGGAAACGAGGCGGTTGGAGGAGGTGAACCCGTCGGCGCGGGCGCGGCCGGGGGCGGAGGCCATGAGGAACTGGCTGACCTCGAGCGCCAGGGCCTGACCGTGGTCGCGGCCGATGAGGTGGAGGATCAGCTCGAACGTGGCCATGGCGCCGGCGCCGGTGATGCGGTTGCCGTCGATGACCTGGCGGGCGCGTTCCACGGTGATGTCGGGGAACCGCTCGGTGAAGGCGGTCATCTCGTCCCAGTGGATGGTGGCGCGGTGTCCGTGGAGGAGCCCGGCCTCGGCCAGGAGCCAGGCGCCGGTGTCGAGACCGGCAAGGGTCGGATAGCGTTTCGAGGCGGCGCGCAGGCTGGCGGAGGCGGCGGTGTGCTGGCGGTAGTTCCAGGAGGGCATGACGAGCAGGAGGTCGCCGGAGGTGCGGCTGAGCCGGTCATGGGGGGCGATGTTCAGGCCGCTGGAACTGGTGACCTGTTCGCCGTTTGGCGTGAGGTAGCGCCAGGCGTAGAGATCGCGGTGGGCCAGGTTGTTGGCGGCGCGCAGGGGCTCGATGGCGTTGGCGAGGCACAGGTTGGAAAAACCCTCGAAGAGAAGCACGTCGACCTGATGTTCGCGTGCGGGCGATTTTTTCCAATTCTGCATGAAGCGAGGTTAATCCGGCACGGTTCCGGAGATCAAGCTGGCTGAGGCTTGCGCGCAACCAGGGAGATTACCGCCATGAATTTTGGTCTCAGTGACGAGCAGGAAATGATCGTGTCAACGGTGCGCAGCTTCGTGGAGCGGGAGATTTATCCCCATGAGGCGGAGGTTGAGGGCACGGGAAAGGTGCCGGAGGGGCTGGGCGAGGAGATCAAGCGCAAGGTCATCGATCTTGGGTTTTATGCCTGCAACTTCCCGGAGGAGGTCGGCGGTGCGGGGCTGAGCCATCTGGATTTCACGTTGGTGGAGCGGGAACTGGGGCGGGGGTCGATGGCTCTGACGCATTTCTTTGGGCGGCCGCAGAACATCCTGATGGCCTGCGAGGGGGAGCAGCGGGAGCGGTATCTGCTGCCGGCCGTGCGGGGCGAGCGGATGGATGCGCTGGCCATGACGGAGCCCGAGGCCGGCTCGGATGTGCGGGGGATGCGCTGTCAGGCGGTGCGCGATGGCGGCGACTGGGTACTGAACGGGTCGAAGCATTTTATCTCCGGGGCGGATCATGCGGATTTCTTCATCGTCTTCGTGGCGACGGGCGTGGATGAGACGCCAAAAGGGCCGAAGAAGCGGATCACGACCTTTCTGGTGGATCGCGGCACGCCGGGGTTTGAGGTGCGCGAGGGCTACCGGTCGGTGTCGCACCGGGGCTATGCGAACTGCATTCTGAATTTCGACAACTGCCGTTTGCCGGATGCCCAGGTGCTGGGCGAGGTGGATGGCGGGTTCGCGGTGATGAACGAATGGCTGTACGCGACGCGGATCACCGTGGCGGCGTTTTGCGTTGGACGGGCGCGGCGGTGCTTTGACATGGCGCTGGACTATGCGGCGGAGCGCAAGCAGTTCGGGCAGCCGATCGGGAAGTTCCAGGGGGTGGGGTTTCAGATTGCCGACATGATCACCGAGATTGATGCGGCGGATTACCTGACGCTGGCCTCGGCCTGGCGGCTGGATCAGGGGTTGCCCGCGAACCGGGAGATTGCGAGCGCGAAGCTCTATGCCTCCGAGATGCTGGCGCGGGTGACGGATGCGGGGTTGCAGATTTTCGGCGGCATGGGGTTGATGGATGATTTCCCCATGGAGCGGTTCTGGCGCGATGCGCGGGTGGAGCGGATCTGGGACGGCACGAGCGAGATCCAGCGGCATATTATTTCGCGCGACCTGCTCCGGCCCCTGGGCGCATGACACGGGATTTGGGGCGACTTCTGCGGCCCCGGAGCGTTGCCGTCGTGGGCGGTGGGGTGTGGTGCGCGCGGGTGGTGGAGCAGATCCGGGGTTTTGGCTTTGCCGGTGAGGTTTGGGCCGTGCATCCCAAAGCGGCGGAGGTCGCCGGGTGCCGGGCGTGGCCGTCGGTGCGGGATCTGCCGGGCGTGCCGGATGCGGCGTTTGTGGGGGTGAACCGGTTTGCGTGCGTCGATGTGGTGCGCGATCTGGCGGCGATGGGGGCCGGGGGCGCGGTGTGTTTTGCCAGCGGGTTTTCGGAGGTCGACGGGGGTGTGTCGCTTCAGGGCGATCTGGTTGCCGCGGCGGGGGACATGCCGATCCTGGGGCCGAACTGTTATGGGTTTGTGAATGCGTTTGACGGGGCGCTGCTCTGGCCGGACCAGCACGGGTGCGTGCCGGTGGAACGGGGCGTGGCGATCCTGACGCAGAGCTCGAATATTGCGATCAATCTGACCATGCAGCAGCGGGCCCTGCCGGTGGGAATGGTGGTGACCTGCGGCAACCAGGCGCAGACGGGGCAGGCGGAGATTGCGCTGTCGCTGCTCGACGATCCACGGGTCACGGCGATTGGGCTGCATGTGGAAGGGTTTGGCGATCTGCGGACCTGGGAGGCTTTGGCGGCTAAGGCCTGGGAGTGTGGTGTGCCGCTGGTGGCGCTGAAGGTTGGGGCGTCGGGGCGGGCGCAAAGTGTGGCGGTGTCGCATACCGCGTCGCTGACCGGGAGTGATGTGGGGGCGCAGGCGTTTCTGGACCGGCTGGGCATACCGCGGGTGCGGGACCTGACGGATTTTCTGGAGACACTGAAGCTGTTGCATGTAGCGGGGCCGCTGGGGTCCAACCGGATCGGGTCGATCAGCTGTTCGGGCGGCGAGGCGGCGCTGGTGGCGGATATGGCGGAGGGGCTGGACCTGGAGTTTCCGGGCCTGACCGAGCGGCAGGCGGGGGTGATTGGCGGGGTTCTGGGGCCTGCGGTGACGCTGAGCAATCCGCTGGATTACCATACCTATGTCTGGCGCGACACGGAGGCGATGGCGGGGGCCTGGGCGGGGCTAACCGGGGATGGTTTGGCGATGACATTGTCTGTTGTGGACTATCCAGTGAATGATCCGACCGACTGGCACTGCGCGACGGAGGCGGCTTTGCTGGTGCGGGAGCGGACGGGGGCGGCGTTTGGGGTGGTCTCCACGCTTCCGGAACTGATGCCGCTCGAGACGGCGGGGCGGCTGATGGAGGGCGGCGTGGTGCCGTTCATGGGGCTTGGGCCTGCGCTGGCCGCGACGGAGGCGGCGGCGCGGGTGAGGCGGCCGAACGGGGTGCCGGTGGCGGTGCCCGGACCTGAGCGGGCGTCGGTGATGCTGACGGAACCTGCGGCGAAGGCGGAACTGGCGGCGTTTGGCGTGCCGGTGCCGGAGGGCGTCGTGGTATCGGTGAGTGAGGCGGCGCGTGCGGCGGAGGCGTTGCGTGGGCCGCTGGCGGTGAAGGGCATTGGGCTGTCGCACAAGTCGGAGCATGGGGCGGTGCGTCTGGGTGTGGCCCCTGCGGATGTGGCCGGGGCTGCGGCGGCGATCGGGACGGATGAGGTTCTGATTGAGGAGATGGTGACCGGCGGTGTGGCGGAGATGCTGGTCGGTGTTGTGCGCGATCCGGCGCACGGGTTTGTTTTGAGCCTTGGGGCCGGCGGTGTCCTGACGGAGATTTTGCGCGACACGGTCTCAATGCTGCTGCCGGTGGCGGAGGGTGACGTGCGGGCGGGGCTTTTGCGGTTGCGGATGGCGCCTTTGTTGCAGGGCTACCGGGGGCGGCCGGGTGTGAATGTGGAGTCGGTCGTTGCTGCGGTGATGGCGGTGCAGGCCTGGGTGCTTGCGCATGCGGACACGGTCGGGGAAGTTGAGATCAACCCGCTGATCTGCACCCCGGAGCGGGTGGTGGCAGTGGATGCACTGATTGGAAAGGCGTGAGCATGGAAGCGGTAAAAACGAAACGTGAGGGCGCGGTTCTGACGGTGGTGCTGGACCGGCCGAAGGCCAATGCGATTGATCTGGCGACCAGCCGGGTGATGGGCGAGGTGTTCGCGGAGGCGCGGGACGATCCGGAGGTGCGGGTCGTGGTTCTGACGGCGGCGGGGGACAGGTTTTTCTGCGCCGGGTGGGATCTGAAGGCCGCGGCGGAGGGTGATGCGGTGGACGGGGATTACGGTGTTGGCGGCTTTGGCGGGTTGCAGGAGCTGCGCGACATGAACAAGCCGGTGATCGTGGCGGTGAACGGGATTGCCTGTGGCGGCGGGCTGGAACTGGCGCTGTCGGCGGACATGATTTTGGCCTCGGAGACGGCGACATTTGCCCTGCCGGAAATCCGGTCGGGAACGGTGGCGGATGCGGCGAGTGTGAAACTGCCGAAGCGTATTCCGTATCACGTGGCGATGGAGCTGTTGCTGACCGGGCGCTGGTTTGACGCGGCGGAGGCGAAGGGCTGGGGGCTGGTGAATGAGATCCTGCCGGCCGAGCGTCTGCTGGAGCGGGCCGGGGAACTGGCGGAGCTGCTGGCGGGCGGGCCGCCGCTTGTCTATGCGGCGATCAAGGAGATCGTGCGCGATGCGGAGGACAGCAAATTCCAGGACACCATGAACCGGATCACGAAGCGGCAGCTTCGGAGTGTGGATGTGCTTTACGGCTCGGAGGACAACCTGGAAGGGGCGCGGGCTTTTGCGGAGAAGCGGGATCCGGTCTGGAAGGGGCGGTAGAATTCGGTTGCTCAGGCGGAATTCACACTTCTCTAGCGTCTGCCCCGAACCCAGGCACGACGCGCCATGCCCGACTTTGGGAGGGCTCCGACCCGGATGTGCAGGGCGTGCCGCGTAAACCCGCAGACGCACTTAGCAGAGGCTGACGTCGGGGATGCCCTCCCGTGGGGAAAGTCGGGCATGGCGTGTCGTGCCGACACGCCGGGGGTGGAGGGCGAGACGGTTAGCGGTCCAGGTCCAGAGTAAATGGCTCGCCCCAGCCGTGGACGCTGTCATGGGGGAAGATTTCGACGGCTGTGATGTCGTCAGGGATCGCGACGCCCGAGAGCGAGCGGGTGAAGGGGCGCTCGTTTTCATGGGGGTGCAGCAGCTTGCGGGTGCCGAGCACGGTGCCGTCCGTGTCGCGGACCTCCCAGGCGTCGGCGTAGTGGTCCCAGCCGGTGTCTGCATGGTCCACGGTCACGTCGAACTGCCAGACATCGCCGCGCAGGGTGGCGCGGGCGTCCTCGATGACGGGGGATCCGGCGATTCCCGGAAGCGGGGCGAGCAGGCAGGCGGTCAGGAGCAGTTTTTTCATGGGCCGCATCATATACGGGCCGGAGCGGTCGGAAAGGCACGTTTTTGCGAGCCGGTGTGGTTAAAGAAGGCGCGAATCGGCATTGCACAGCGCGGCGTTCGGCACTAAAAGCGCCCCACGGTCGGAGTGTGGCGCAGCCTGGTAGCGCACCTCGTTCGGGACGAGGGGGTCGGAGGTTCGAATCCTCTCACTCCGACCATTTATCCAAAAATTCGCTGTTCGGGCTTTCGCTGCGTTTGTCGCGTTCAGGCGATGAGGCCCAGGTCGCGGTCGCTGGCGGTGCCGTCGTATTTCGCGCGCGGGGGCCAGGGGCGGTCGCGCCAGTGGGGCTCAAAGGCGAAGCTTGACATCTCGCGGCCCTTGACGAGGGCGCCGTTGCCGGCACCAAGGGCGTAGTCGTAGTAGAGTTTGACGATTTCCTCCTCCGAGACCTGACCGGTGGCGGGATGTGCCATGCAGGCGTCGCGCCAGGTGCGGACGCGGGCGTAGTCGTCGCCGTCGGGCAGTTCGAACCCTTCGTAATAATCGAGGAACCAGAAGCGTTTGAACATGGGCGTGAAGACGGCCTCCGCCAGGCCAAAATCGTCGAAGAGCCAGGTGCCGTCCGGGTTCCAGTGGGCGAGGAAATCGTTCAGGTCGCGGTAGAGGGACAGCATTTTGTCGTTGAACTCATCGCGCCGGTCGCGGTCCTGGTTCAGGACGAAGAGATAGCCCGCCGTGGTGAAGGGGCCCTCTTTGGCGACCAGCATGGATTCGATGGCGTGTTCCACCGGGTCGCCGCGCCGGAGCGTTGGACCGGCCAGGGCCTCATCGAGGAAGCGAAGGATCACGAGGCTTTCCTTAATTATGCGTCCGTCCGGTGTTTCGAGGACCGGCAGGGCGGTGGTGCCGCGGGTTTTGGCGAGCAGTTCCGGGTCGCGGGGTTTGGTGATGTCGACCACGCGGAACTCGACGGCGTCCGTTTGGCCGCGCAGGGCGAGAAGGATCTCAAGCCGCTGGGAAAACGGGCAGACGGGGATGTGGTAAACGATGTGTTTTGAAGTCATGGGACCGGTCCGTTTGCTGGACGGTCAGGTTAGCGGGGGGATGGCGCGCGGGGCAAACGGTTTCTCGGGTCGGGGTCGCTCAGCCGCTCAGGCGCGCATGGTTGCGCCTGACGAGATCGCGCAGGAAATCCGCGACGGTGCGGACGCGGCGGGACTGGGCAAGGTCGGACTGGGTGACGAGCCAGATCGACTGGTCGATGCCGAGGTCGTCGTTGAGGCAGGTGAGCCCGTGGGGGCGGGCGAGGAAGTGGGGCAGGATCGCCAGGCCGATGCCATGAAGGCAGGCTGTGACCTGGGTGGCGAGGGAGGTGGTGGTTACGGCGGGGGTGCGGCCCTTGAGGGCGCGTTCGATCCACTGGGCGGCGGGAAGGCCGGAATGGGACTCTGACCAGGCGATGAGCGGGGCGGTGTCGAAGGGGTCTCCACCGGTTGCCGGGGGTAGGGGTAGGCTGGCGACGAGGTCGGGGGCGCCGTAGAGGCCGTAGCCGAGTGTGCCGAGGCGTTGCAGGGTGACATGGCCGCGTTCGGGTTTGACCATGCGCAGGGCGATGTCGGCGTCGCGGCGGTGAAGGTTGACCGTGGCAATGTCGGTGATGATTTCGACGGTCAGTTGCGGGTGCTTCGCGCGCAGCCGGGCGAGTTCGGGCAGGATAAGCGCGGTTGCGAGGTTTTCGGCGGTGGCGAGACGGACTGTGCCGGAGACGGTGGTGTCTTGGGTGAAGCCGGAGGTGAGGGACAGGGCTGCGGTTTCCATCGCCTCGGCGCGGTCGCGAAAAGCGGTGCCGTCTTCGGTGAGGCGGTAGCCGGACTGCTGGCGCAGGAAGAGCGGCTGGCCGATGGCACATTCGAGCCGTTCGATGCGGCGGGACACGGTGGCGAGGCCCAGGCCGAGGTGTGCGGCGGCACCGCTGAGCGTGCCGGTGCGGGCGACCGCGAGAAAGGCGGGGATGTCGTCCCAGACGAGGTCATTCTGGTTTTGTTTTCCGATTTTGGAAACCTCTTTACCGTTTCGGCCGGTGTTCAGCATAATTCGGAAATGTCATGTCCCATGTCATCAGGCAAGCACAGGATATGGGAGACGGGCATGGAACAGCGTGCGTTGAAGAAGGATTTCAGGGTTTCGGCCGTGGGGCTGGGCTGTATGGGGATGAGCGAGTTCTACGGGCCGCGGGATGATGCGATGTCGCTGCGGGTGCTGCATGAGGCGGTGGAGCTTGGCGTCGATTTTTTTGACACGGCGGATATGTATGGGCCGCATCACAATGAAGAACTGATCGGCACGTTTCTGGCGCAGACGGATGCGCGGCCGAAAGTTGCGACGAAGTTTGGCATCGTGCGGAAGCCGGGGGAGTACGCGCGCAGCATCAACAACAGTCCGGACTACGCGCGGGCGGCCTGTGAGGGGTCGCTGAAGCGCCTGGGGGTGGAGCGGATTGATCTCTACTACGTGCATCGCGTCGAACAGGGGCGGGAGATTGAGGAGGTGATGCACGGGCTGTCGCGGCTGGTCGAGGAGGGCAAAATCGACCGGATCGGGCTTTGCGAGGTGAGTGTGGAAACCCTGCGGCGGGCGCATGCGGTGCATCCGGTGACGGCGGTGCAGACGGAATACTCCCTGTGGTCGCGGGAGGTGGAGCGCGAGGTTTTGCCACTCTGTCGGGAGTTGGGGATCGGGTTCGTGCCCTATTCGCCGCTGGGGCGGGGGTTTCTGACCGGGCGGTTTCAGGACGGGGCCGGATTCGAGGACGGGGATTTCCGCGCGACGCTGCCCCGGTTTCAGGCGGAAGCGGTGGCGGTGAACCGGCGGATTGCGGATCTGGTTGCTGCCGTGGCCGCGCGAAAGGGCTGTACGGCGGCGCAGCTTTCGCTGGCGTGGCTGCTGGCGCAGGGGGATGACATTGTGCCGATCCCTGGTACGCGGCGGTCCAGGTGGCTGCGCGATAACGTCGCGGCGGTGGATGTGAAGCTGGATGCCGCGGATCTGCGGGAAATTGAACAGGGGCTTGCGGCCCTGCCGGTGTCGGGGGCGCGCTATACGGAGGAGGGCATGAAGGGGGTGGATGCCTGAGACGCTGGGGTCATCCGCTGCCGGCCTTCGTGTCCTGCGTTTCGCTGGTGTCGGTTTCGACTTCTTCGCCGGAGTCTGTTTCCTCCCCGTCATCCTGCTCCGAGGCCCAGGTGCCGGCGGCCTCGACGACCATGGGGGAGGCAGTGGGCAGAACGTTGATGTAGCTGTCGGTATCCTCGACCGGCGTGGCGACACGCTGGGTCATGCGGTAGAGCGCGTAGAGGGCGACCGCGGAGAAAACGGCGGCGAGGGTCAGCCAAAAGGCGTAGGGGCTGTAGGCCTCCATCGCCCAGCCGGTGACGAGGGGGCCGAGGATGGCGCCGATGCCGAAGGTCAGGACGAGACCACCGGCGGCGGCGGGCATGTCCTGGGGGTCGAGCCAGTCGTTCGTGTATGCGAGCAGGAGCGCGTAAAGCGGGGTGGTGACGCCGCCGCTGAGGAAGGCCGCGGCCATCAGCAGCCAGCGGTTCGCGCCCATGGCCCAGCCCATGAGGCAGAAGGCGCAGCCCAGACTTGCCAGCAGGAAGATCAGCAGGCGGCGGTCCATGCGGTCGGAAAGCCAGCCGATGGGGTATTGCAGGATGAGCGCCCCGGCGAAGAGCATGGCGATGAAAAGCACGGTCTGATCGGTGGTCATGCCAATCTGGGTGCTGAACACCGCGCCCATGCCCGACTGGATCGCGTAAACGCAGCCAAGTGCAAAGACGCCGGTGGTGCCGAGCGGCGCCCCGGTGAACAGCTCGCGCAGGGGCATTGCGCGGGTGACCTCGGCGGCCGGGACGGGGGTGACTGTCAATAGAATGGGGCCGAAGGAGATCGAGACGAGGATTGACGCGCCGATGAAAAGTGCGGCGGTGCCCGCGTCGCCAAGGGTCAGGAGGCCCTGGGCGCCGATGATGCCGAGGGTCTGTGCGAGCATGTAGGCGGAGAGGACCTTGCCGCGGTTCTCGTTGGTGGCGGCGTCGTTGATCCAGCTTTCGGCGGTGACGTAAATGCCGGACATGCAGAAGCCCACGAGGACGCGCAGGATGGTCCAGGTCAAGGGTTCCACATGTAGGGTGAGCGCGATGAGCGCCGCGGACATGAAGCTGCCCAGAGCCGCGAAGACGCGCACGTGGCCGACGCGGCGGATCATAAGGGGCGTCTGTTTCGCGCCGATCAGGAAGCCCGCGAAGTAGCCGGAGGTGACGATGGCGAGCTCGGCGGCGGAAAAGCCCTCGATGCCGCCGCGCAGACCGATCAGGGTGAAATGCATGCCGTTGCCGAGCATGATGAAGACGACCCCGATGAGAAGGGCCCAGACGCCTGAGAGAACGCTGATCAAAAAGTCACCCGTCTGTGTCGGTTCCGGTTCGTGGGCTGACCCTAACAACGGGGGCGGCCATTCCGCAATGACCGTCCTGGGGTTTGACGCGGACGCCCGCCTGGGGCATCGGTACGCGGCAGGCGCGACCGCTGCCGAATGGAGGGCCCCATGACATCGACGATTGCGACCGACCGGCGGTCGAACCTCGTTGGCAGTCTTTTGATGATTGCGTCGATGGGTGCGTTTGCGGTTGAGGACGCGTTTATCAAGGGGGCCGCGGCCTCGATGCCGGTGGGGCAGATCCTGGTTCTTTTTGGGCTGGGCGGTGCGATCGTGTTTGCGGGTCTGGCGGTGGCGCGGGGTGAGCCGCTGTGGTCGCGGGATGTTCTGTCGGTGCCGATGCGGGTGCGTGTGGTGTTCGAGATTGTGGGGCGGCTGTTTTACGTGCTGGCGATTTCGCTGATCCCGCTGTCGGCGGCCACGGTGATTTTGCAGGCCACGCCCCTGGTGGTGGTGGCCGGGGCCGCTTTATTCATGGGCGAAACCGTAGGCTGGCGGCGGTGGTCGGCGATTGCGGTGGGTATGATAGGGGTTCTGGTGATCGTGCAGCCGGGGGCGGACGGGTTTTCGGCCCTGTCGGTTTTGGCGATCCTTGGGATGCTGGGTTTTGCGGGGCGGGACCTGGCGAGCCGGGCGGCGCCGGCGTCGCTGGGGACGGCCATCCTCGGCCTGTACGGGTTTCTGGCGGTGGTTGTGGCCGGGGTGATTTACTCGGTCTACCAGGGCCAGGGGTTTGTGTGGCCCGGTGTGGCGGGGCTGGCCCATGTGGGGGCCGCGGTTCTGGCCGGGGTTGCGGCGTATTCGTGGCTGATGCGGGCCATGCGGACCGGGGAGGTCTCGGCCGTGACGCCGTTTCGGTATACGCGGATGCTGTTTGGCGTGGCGCTCGGCGTGGTGGTGTTTGGCGAGACGCTTACGGCCGCGATGGTAGTGGGGTCGGTTCTGATCCTGGCGTCGGGCATGTTCATCATGTGGCAGGGGCGGCGCATGGGGGTGCGTTAGGGCGATAGGATTGGCTCGCGTGTTTCTCAGCGGCAGTATTCGCCGGTCAGCACCTCGCCACCATTGGTCACGGTTTTGGTGGTGAAGTCGTAGCAGCCAGGGTTTTCCGAGGGGGTGTAGCGGATGTAGTGTTCCTCGCCCTGGTAGGTGTAGTCCATGCTCCGGCTTCCGTCGGCGTTCTCCGTGAAGATGAGGTTTTGCACGCCGCCCCGTGGGGGTGTCCCGGCGGTTGCGCCGCGTCCATCGGCGGCCTTGAGTGGTGACACGCGGGGGAGGCGATTGAAGTCGGTCACGACGCCCATCAGGCACTGCACGATATAGGGGGCGTCTTCCGAGGTGTGGTAGCGGTAGCCGAATGTATCGTCGGCCTGCCCGTTGCAGACGTCGAGATCGGCTGCGGTGATGGCCGAGCCGTCGGGGTTGTTGTCGCCGTAGATCGGGAAGCCGTCGAAGGCCCAGCCGATAATCGCGGCATCCCCGGCATTTTCCATCCGGTCAATCATGCAGGTCGGTTTGGCGTGGTAGTGATAGTCGTCGCCGCGTCCGGCATGGCCGCCGTAAACATCGAGCTGGTGGGTCTGGAGCGTGTCGTGCTGCGCCTGGTGGTGGGCGAGATCGGCCTCGGTCATCTCGCCGCCCGCGGTGTAGTCGTAGATCGGCACGCCATTGACGGCAACGCCAAGAGCCGCATCGCGGGTCAGCGGTGTTGTGCCGAGGGTGGGGGATAGGACGATGGGTGCGGCGTAGTCGCCAGGCACGGGGACCTGTTCGTTGGTGCCGATGATCCCCGTCATCTTTTCGTGGTCCGGATAGGTGTCGGACTGGATGATCGCGTGGCTGTCCGTACAGGTGACGGTGACACTGTCCTCAAATCCCGCGTCGGCCACGGACTCCCGGACGGCGGTGCAGTGATCGTCATGGGCGAAGGCTGCGGAGGTTGTGGCAATCATCAGGGGGGTGGTCAGGGAGAGTGCAAGGCGGCGGGTCATGAGGGGGCTCCGGTGGCATTGGCTCAGTTGACGGTCATGCGGCAGAGGACCGTATTGCTCTGCTCAAGGTCCGGCCCCCAGATGAGGCGGGCGTCGTCCACCCAGTCGATCCTGTCATAGCCGTCCTTGGGACTGACCTCGCGTTCGGAAAACACGCTCGCCTGCGGCCAGTTGGAGGCATCGAAACCCGACTGATCCCAACCTTCAGGTTCGTCCATCTCCTCAAATGTGCAGACGCCCTCGCCCGCGACGGGGTCTGTTTCGGCTTCGCAGGATTTGTCGAGCGGGGCGGTGTGGATGACAAGGCACTGCCAGTCGGAACCGCTGACGGCGACCGTCTCGCCCGCCGCATCCATGATCTGCACGATCACGCCGCCGTCGCCCATTTGCTGGCGGCGTGTGCCGATATATTCCAGGCCGGTGTCGTTCTCCTTGAAGTCCTTTGCCACGAGACCGATTACGAAGGGGCGGTCCGCTTCGAACGCGAAGCTTTCGGCGTTGAATGAGCGCTCCGTCGTGATGGGTACGCTGTCCTCAGCCACCTGGGTGCCGTTGATCCGCATCTCAAACCAGTTGTCCGCCCAGACATCGGCGTAAAAGCTTTCGGCCGCGAGGGCGGTTGTCGGGACGCAGAGCAGGGCGGAGAGGGCGATGGCGCGCTTCATTGGCGGATCCTTTGGTTTGGTTGAAGGGTTCAACGGTTAGGGTGCGGGTTTCCGTCGCTCGGATTTTGTCGCAGCCTGATTTTTCGGTGATCCGGGGTCCGGATCGCCGCGCACACGCATCGCGCGTATTTTCTCAGAAGATTTTGGAACCGGACCTCTGTCCCAGGCGTTTGCCCCGGCGGGCAAACAACGAATTACGTCCGCATTGTTTGGGACACGTGATCATTTGGGGGACTACAGTCTTGGAAGATCTTGCGCGCCGTCTGGGCCTTAAAACGGATCCGACCATTTTTTTCCTGTCAGCCGGCTTTACGGTAGCGTTCGTTATCTGCCTAGTGCTGTTCCCCGGACCGATTGGGGATGCGTTCGCGGCCGGGCGGGCGTGGATCGTGACCAATCTGGGATGGTTTTTTATCCTCGGGGTGAATGTCTGGCTGGGGTTTCTGATCTGGGCGGCGGTGTCGCGGCACGGTCATATCCGGCTGGGGCCGAAAGGGTCGCGGCCGGAGTATTCGAACCTCTCGTGGTTCACGATGCTGTTCGCGGGCGGTATCGGTACGGTGCTGATGTTCTGGGGCGTGGCTGAGCCGATCAGTCATTTTTCCTCGCCGCCGCTGCCCGGTGTTGAGCCGTACACGGAAGAAGCCGCGCGGGATGCGATCTCCATTGCGATCTATCATCTGGGGCTGCACACCTGGACGATCTTCACGCTGCCCGGGCTTGCCTTTGCCTATTTCATCAACCGCTATGAGCTGCCCGTTCGGGTGAGTTCGGTGTTCTATCCGCTGCTGCGCGACGGGATTTACGGGCCCGTGGGCAAGGCGATTGATGTGATGGCCATTCTGGGCACGCTGTTTGGTGTGGCGGTATCGCTCGGTCTGGGGGCCTCGCAGATTGCGGCAGGTCTGGATGCGCTGTTTGGCACCGGGTCGGGAACCCTGGTGCAGGTGGTTATTCTGATGGCGCTGACCTGCGTTGCCGTGGTGTCGATTGTGGCGGGTCTCGACAAGGGGGTTAAGGTCCTGTCGAACCTGAATATTGGCCTTGCGGTTGCGTTGATGGTGTTTGTGCTGGTCTTCGGGTCCACGCTGTTTCTGTTCCGGGCGATGGTGGAGACCTTTGGGCTCTATTTTGAGAACCTGCCGCGGCTGGCGTTCTGGAATGACATGCTGGCGGATGAAAACCCGTCGAATGATGCGTGGGGCTGGCAGGGGAACTGGACGGTGTTTTACTGGGCCTGGACGGTGACCTGGTCGCCCTTTATCGGGTTGTTTGTGGCGCGGATTTCGCGCGGGCGGACCATTCGGGAATTTGTGTTTGGCGTTCTGCTGGCGCCGTCGCTGTTCACGCTGGTCTGGTTTTCAATCTTCGGCTGGCAGGCGATGGAGTTTGACGGTCTGGGTCAGGCGGCGCGGGATGCCCTGGGCGAGAATGCCGGTGAGATCAGCCAGGCGGTAAGTGAGAGCATACCGCTCGCGATGTTTGCGTTCTTCGAGCATTTCCCGATGACGTCGTTCATCCAGGGTGTGGCGGTGATTGTGGTGGCGATTTTCTTTGCCACGTCATCGGACTCCGCGTCGCTGGTGGTGGACATGCTCTGTACCGGTCATGCCGAGCCGGGGCCGGTGCGGCAGCGGGTGTTCTGGGGTGTCTCGGAGGGCATGGTGGCCATGATGCTGATCGTGCTGGCCGGGGATGCCGGTCTGACGGCGTTGCAGCAGGTGATCACAGTGGTGGGGCTTCCGATCTTTGTGATGGTTCTGCTGATGATCCCGTCGATCATGCTTGGGCTGAAGCTCGAGGAGATCGATCACATCAATATCGGCAAGCCGGAGCTTGAGAAGTTCTGACGCTCTTGGCGCCGGGCCGGGTCAGGTCCGGCCCACGGTTTCCGCGAATTCGGAGGCGAGGGCAAGGGCGTCGACGTCGCGGCGTTCGGCGGTGACGCGCAGGCCCATCAGGTCGGACTGGTATTTGCGGGCCAGCTTTTTCGGGTCGAGCGTGGGGTCGATCTCGCCGCGTGACTGTGCCTCCGTAAACAAGGTCGCGAACTGCTCCTCCATTCCGCGCAGGTGGTCGCTGGCGCGGTCGGCGAGCGGGTGTTCATGGGCCTGCAACTCCAGCAGGGTGCGCGAGAGCATGCAGGCGCGGGCCGGCGCCGAGGGGTTTTTCAAGACCTCCAAGGGGAAGCGGCGCAGTGCCTCGACCGGCCCGTGTTCTCCGGCGAGGGCGTGCAGGCGGGCGGCACCGTCGCTGGCGTACTGGTCGAGAGCGAGGCCGTAGAGCGCGTCCTTGGAGCCGAAGGCGGCGTAGAAGCTGCCCGGTTTCATTTGCAGCTCGGCCTCAAGATCCTTCAGCGACGTGCCGGCCCAGCCCTGTCGCCAGAACAGGTCGCGGGCGCGGTTGATGAGGTCGTTTCGGTCGTAGCCAGGTTTGCGGGGCATTGGATCACCAATATTTGAGCGATAACTCAATTATATACTTGAGTGATCGCTCAATAAACCCTAAATCGTCCCCTGTAACCGGAAACAGGAGGATGACCCCATGACTTTCCCGTCCCACGATCTCGACACGGCGCCCGAGGCGTCCAAACCGCTGCTTGAAAATTCCAAGAAGGCTTTTGGCCGTCTGCCCGGCCTTCACAAGGTTCTGGCTGAGAGCCCGCAGGCTTTTGAGGGCTACCAGGTTCTGCACAAGCTGTTCCAGGAAACCGATTTTGACGCGGATGAGCTGACCGTTGTCTGGCAGGCGATCAACGTTGAGCATGAGTGCCATTACTGCGTTCCGGCCCATACCGGGATTGCGAAGATGATGAAGGTCTCCGACGAGATCACCGATGCGCTGCGCAATGAGACGCCGCTGCCGTCCGACAAGCTTGAGGCCCTGCGGACCTTTACCGTTCAGATGGTTCGTGAGCGCGGCAATGTCTCCGAAGCACAGATGCAGGCGTTTTTCGATGCGGGCTACGGCCACCGGGCCGTTCTGGATGTGATCCTGGGTCTCGCGCAGAAAACCATGTCCAACTACGTCAACCACGTGGCCCAGACGCCGGTTGATGAGGTGTTCCAGCCGCTCCGCTGGGAGCGTGGCGACACCCCCCTGAAGGTCTGATCCCCCCGGACCTTCTCCGCCCCGCCCAAGTGGCGGGGCGACCCGTAACGCGTTGAATTTGCTTCGCGTTCGTTTAAACGTTTCACTAAAAAATCCGAGCCGTCAGACAATATCTCTGTTATTCTGAGATGAATGACGATACGGTACTGTTACATTTTTACATTTCGTTTTGAATACGGCTCCCAGAGATATGGCCGGTCTGAATTGCTGCATGACCTATCATGCGGGTGGAGGATTTGATTTGAGGTTTTTTGTAGACCGTCGATTGACGGTGACAGGCTCCCGTAAGGTTCCGGATTTTCGCGCGTCTTCATCAAGTATACCTGCTTTTCGCGCCAGGTATTGGCTTCGGGGATCTTCGCTGGCCGCGAGTTTTCAGGTAAATATTAACGTTAATACAAGGTGGCTCGCGGTTTGTGCCCGATTGGCAAATCCAAGGCGTGAGACCCTCCGGGTGGAGGGCGTGTAATGGGACGGCCGCGCGCAACGCTGAAGGATATTGCGGAGGCGGCGGGGTTTTCGCTCAATACCGTATCGCTGGCCCTGCGTGGCAGTCCGCGTCTGCCGGAAAAAACCCGCGAGGTTATTCTCAAGGAAGCCCGGCGGCTGAACTACTATCCCAACCGGATCGCGCGATCGCTGGCGTCGAGTGCGTCGAAAACCATCGGGCTGGTGGTGACGGATGTTACCAACCCGACTCTGACCATGGCGGCGCATACGATTGAGCGGGAGCTGTCCGAGGCGGGTTATGCGGTGATGTTCGCGACCTCGGGCGGCAGGACGGCGAATGAGAAGCGGGCGATTGAGTTGTTCCTGTCCTATTTGGTGGATGGAATTCTGGTCTATCCGGCCGACAGGAAGCAGATCGACCATATTCAGGCGGCGGATGCGGCGGGGACGCCCGTGGTTTTGCTGGTGGATGTGCCGGATTCGGGGCTGGATGTGGTGTCGATAGACCTCCGGGCCGGGGCTTTTCGCGCGTTCGAACTGCTTTGCGAGGCGGGTCACCGGCAGTTTGCGCTGCTCGATGGCGGCCTGAAGGTTGGGAATACCGACAAGAGCCAGGGCGCGATGGAGGCAATACGGCAGGCGGGTCTGTCTCCGGACAGCTTGACGGTACTGGCACCGGACGGGCAGTCGGCGGCGAGCGGATACGCCATGATGGAAAAGGTCATGGCGCTGGATCCGCGGCCGACGGCGGTTTTTGCGACGAATGACATATTGGCACTTGGGGTGCTGCACTGGTGCAGGGAAAACGGCGTTGCGGTGCCGGAGGACATGGCGGTGATGGGGTACGACAACACCGAGGTATCGGCCTATGGTGCGGTGCCGCTGACCACGGTGAACTATGCCGCCGATGAGATCAGCCGGCTTGGCGTTGGGCGAATTTTGTCGCGGATCCGGTGTCCCGACAGCTGGAACGGGCCGGAGCGGCAACTGATCATGCCGGAACTGGTGCTGCGCGGGTCGGTTTAGGTCAGCCGGTGGGGTCGATGCCCGCCTCGGTGAGCATCTGTTCGAGCATGCTCCAGAAGAAATCCTCGCCCGGGTAGCCCTCTATGCGGGCGGCCTCGGTGCCGTCGACCATCAGGACAAAGGTGGGCGTGAAGGCGAAGGGCTGGTCGAATTCCATGCCCTCGGGCGTTGACGCGTGGATGTCGATGCGTTGCAGCGGTGCGGCCTGGCCCTCAGGGGTTTTGGGATAGATCGGGGCGATCTCCGCGTTCCAGCGGGCACACCAGGGGCAGCCGGCTTCCTCAATCATCACGAGCAGGGTTTCGGCCGCAGCGGTAAGCGGCGCGGTTGCCGTGAGAAGGAGTGCGAGGAATGTGGCGCGCAGTCGCATAAGGGTTGGCCTTTCGTTGCGCCCGACGTAGGTGCATCATGGAGGACGGACAAGGGCGGAGCGGGACCATGATGGACATTACCTGGTTTGGAGCGGCATTTGCCGGGCTGCTTTCGTTTCTGTCGCCCTGCATCCTGCCGATTGTGCCGTTTTACCTCAGCTATCTGGCCGGTGTGGGCATGAACCGCATTTCCACCGGGGGCGAGGTGGTGATTGACGCGCGCACGCGCACCCGGGCCGTGGTGATGGCGGTGGCGTTCTCAGTCGGGGTGATAACAATTTTCATGGGGCTGGGCGCGGCAGCGTCAGCCTTTGGGCAGGTGGTGCGGGAGTATTTTGACATCCTGCGCTGGTTAGCGGCGGCGATCATCATTGCGATGGGGCTGCATTTTCTGGGCGTGTTGCGCATAGGTATTCTGTACCGTCAGTTGCGGGTGGATGCGGGGGACACGTCGAATGTGAGCCTCATTGGGGCCTATGTCATCGGGCTGGCCTTTGCGTTTGGCTGGACGCCGTGTGTGGGGCCGGTGCTTGCGGCGATCCTGTTTGCGGCCGCCGGGACCGAAACGGCGGGACGCGGGGCGATGCTGCTGTTCGTGTATGGGGTGGGGATGACGCTGCCCTTTGTTTTGGCGGCTCTGTTCGTGGGGCCGTTCATGCGCTGGATGGCGCGGTTCCGCCAGCATCTCGGCACGATTGAGAAGATCATGGGTGTGATGCTGATCGTATTTGGGATACTTATTGGAACAAACTCGATAAACTACATTGCGCAGTGGATGCTGGAGGTTGGGCCGGATATCGGTGTGCTGCGCTGACGGGAGGGAATGACATGCGACGGATGATTGCAGGTTTGTTGGCGGCCGTGTTTTTGGCGCCCGCCGCGATGGCGGTCGAACTGGGCGATGACGGGCTGCACAAAACCGACTGGATGCGAAACACGTTCCTGGATCTGCGCGAGGACCTGGAGGAGGCGAACTCCGAGGGCAAACGTCTGATGGTGATGATCGAGCAGCGGGGGTGCATTTACTGCACGCGGATGCATCAGGAGATTTTCCCACGCGAGGAGATCAAAAGCTATATCGAGGACAACTACTTCGTTGTGCAGATGAACCTCTATGGTGACATCGAGATCACGGATTTCGATGGTGAGGTTCTGCCGGAGAAGGAAGCCGTGCGGAAATGGGGTGTGATGTTCACGCCGACGATCATGTTCTTTCCGCAGGAGGTGCCGGAGAACCAGAGCGCGAGTGAGGCCGCGGTGGCGGTCATGCCGGGCGCGTTTGAGGCCGATACGACGATCCACATGTTGAACTGGGTCGTCGAGGAGGGCTATGATGGGGATGAGGATTTCCAGCGGTATCACGCCCGCCGGTATAACGAGGAAAACCCGTGAGGTTTTTCCAGGCGGAGAAGCGTGGTGTCGACCGGGTCAACGGGTGCCGGACACCTGTAACAAACACGGATGTCTGAGGGAGTACACATGAGGATTCCTGGTATCGCGGCGCTTGCCGCCGGTCTGATGGCGTTCGCGGCAGGTGCGGAGACTGTTGCGCCGACGGATGTGAGTTATACTGACGGCGCGGTGGAGACGCCGCTGACGGATGCGGGGGGCGATGCCTCCAATGGCCGTGTGATCGTTGGGGACAAGAGCCAGGGCAACTGCATTGCCTGTCATGTGGTGTCGGACCTGGCGGATGTGCCGTTTCAGGGTGAGATCGGCCCGCCGCTCGATGGAGCAGGCGAGCGGTGGAGCGAGGCGGAACTGCGCGGGATTGTGGCGAATGCCAAGATGATGTTCGAGGGCAGCATGATGCCGTCCTTCTACAAGGTCGACGGGTTTATCCGGCCGGGCAACGCCTATACCGGCAAGGCAGCGGATGAGACATTTGGTCCGATCCTGAGCGCGGGACAGATTGAGGATGTCGTGGCCTATCTGGTCACGCTGAAGGACTGATCCGCATTCCGGTGCGGCAGAGGTTTGGGAGATATGAAATGAAACTGACGAGACGGGACGCGATGATCGCGGGAGCCGGGGCGCTGGCGACGGCCGTTCTGCCCTTGCCGGCGCTGGCAAGGGGCGAGGATGAGATCCAGGCCTTTACCGGTGGTGCGGAGATGGCGGAGACGGGTTTGACCCTGACGGCGCCGGAAATCGCGGAAAACGGCAACACGGTGCCCATCGAGGTCGATGCGCCAGGTGCGTCCGAGATCATGGTGCTGGCGCTTGGCAATCCGTTGCCGCCGGTGGCGACATTTAAATTTGGTCCGCTGGCGGCGAGCCGGTCGGCCTCCACCCGTATTCGCCTGGCGGAAACGCAGGAGATCGTGGCGGTGGCCAAAATGGAAGATGGCACGTTTGCGAAGGCGTCGCGTCTGGTCAAGGTGACCATCGGCGGCTGCGGCGGATAAGGGAGACATATCATGGCAGAAGGTGTGAAACCCCGCGTCAAGGTGCCGTCATCGGCAGCGGCGGGTGAGGCCATTACGATCAAGACGCTGATCAGCCACCAGATGGAATCCGGTCAGCGTAAGGATGCCGACGGCAATACCATTCCACGTTCGATCATCAACCGGTTTACCTGTGATTTTAACGGGCAGAACGTGGTGGACGTGAAGATGGAGCCGGCCATTTCGACCAACCCGTATTTCGAATTTCAGGCGACGGTGCCGGAAGCCGGTGAGTTCAAGTTCACCTGGTATGACGATGACGGGTCGGTTTACGAGGAAACAAAAGAAATAGCGATTGGCTGAATGGCCATGCCACGGGGAGGAAACGCAATGAACGGACTGGCATGGATGTTTGGGGCGGTATCGCTCGTTGGGGCCGGTGCCGTGGCACTGGCCGACCCGGTTGAGGACACTCTGGTCCTGAACGGCGAGACCGAAATTGTGACGCGCACGGCAGCCCCGGAGCATCTGGACGGTGTTTTTGACGAGGTGATCTCAGGCTGGCTCTACCGGGAGGATGAAACCCGGGTGATGCAGGCCGATGATTTCGACAATCCGGGGATGATTTTCGCGGAGCTTGCGCGGGACGCCTGGAGCGTCGCGGAAGGGTCGGAGGGCAAATCCTGCGCCGACTGTCACGGTGAGCCGGAGGACATGGCCGAGGTTCGCCCGCATTACCCGAAGTGGAACGAGGAGGCGGGCGAGGTTCGTACGCTGGAGATGCAGATCAATGCCTGCCGGGAAGACCAGATGGGCGCGGAGCCGTGGAAGTATAATGGCGGGGACATGGTCAACATGACCGCGCTTCTGTCGTCGGTGTCCCGCGGTCTGCCGGTCAGTGTGGCGATTGACGGCCCGGCCCAGTCGACCTGGGAGCAGGGTAAGGAGATGTACTACACGCGCTACGGGCAGCTGGAACTGGCCTGTGCGAACTGCCACGAGGACAATAACGGCCGGATGATCCGGGCGGACCATTTGAGCCAGGGGCACATCAACGGGTTTCCAACCTATCGGTTGAAGAACACCAAGCTCAATGCGGTGCAGGACCGGTTCAAGGGCTGCGTGCGAGATACGCGGGCCGAGACCTTTGCGCCGGGAAGTCCGGAGTTTGTGGCGCTGGAACTGTATGTGGCGTCGCGTGGCAACGGGCTCTCGGTGGAGGGGCCGTCCGTTCGTAACTGACTTAGCAGGGGGCGGCTTGCCGCTCCTGCCATGCCTACAGGAGTTCACATGATTTCCCGAAGGGATTTTCTGCAGGCCGGCATGGCGACGGCCGCGATTTATGGCGCGTCCGGGTTTGGGTCATGGTCGCGCCTGGCGGCGCAGCAGGCTCTGACGCAGGATCGGCTGCTGGAATTTGACACATTCGGGAACGTGTCGCTCATCCATGTCACGGACATCCATGCACAGTTCAAGCCGCTCTATTTCCGCGAGCCGGAAGTGAATATCGGTGTGGGCGACAACCGGGGCAAGGTGCCGCACCTGACCGGAGCGGAGTTCCGGAGGCGATACGGTATCGAGGATGGCAGCCCGTCGGCCTATGCGCTGACATATACGGATTTCGCGGCGCTGGCCCGGGAATACGGCCGGGTTGGCGGACTCGACCGGGTGGCGACGGTGGTCAATGCCATCCGGGCGGAGCGTCCGGATGCCCTGCTGCTCGATGGCGGTGATACGTGGCATGGCAGCTATACCTGTCACCACACGGCCGGGCAGGATGTGGTCAATGTGATGAACGCGCTCAAACCCGACGCGATGACGTTCCATTGGGAATTTACGCTGGGATCGGAGCGGGTGCGGGAGATCGTTGCGGGTCTGCCGTTTGCTGCGCTGGGGCAGAACATCTTCGATGCGGAATGGGATGAGCCGGCGGAGTCCTTTGCGCCCTATCAGACGTTTGAGCGGGGTGGGGTGAAGATCGCCGTAATCGGTCAGGCTTTCCCGTATACGCCGATTGCCAATCCGGGCTGGCTGTTCCCCGAGTATTCCTTCGGCATTCGGGATGAGCGGATGCAGGAGATCGTGGACGAGGTACGCGCGGGTGGTGCGGAGCTTGTCGTCTGTCTGAGCCATAACGGGTTCGATGTGGACAAGCAGATGGCCGAACGGGTGAGCGGGATTGACGTGATCCTGGCGGGCCATACCCATGACGCGCTGCCGGAGCCGGTTTTGGCGGGTGAGACGATTATTGTGGCGTCGGGGTCGAACGGGAAGTTCGTGTCGCGGGTGGATCTGGATGTGCGGGACGGGCGCATGATGGGGTTCCGGCACAAGCTGATCCCGATTTTCTCGGACGTGATCAAGCCGGATGCGGAGGTCGCGGCCCTGGTAGACGCGGAACGGGCGCCGTTTGAGGCGCAGCTGACGGAGGTGATCGGGCGGACCGGGGAGGACCAGGTTCTCTATCGCCGGGGGAATTTCAACGGGACCTGGGACGATCTGATCTGTGATGCGCTGATTTCGCAGCGGGACGCGGAGATTGCGCTGTCGCCTGGCGTGCGTTGGGGGCCGTCGATTTTGCCCGGGCAGGAGATTACGCGCGAGGATATCTGGAACGTAACGTCGATGTCCTATGGCGAGGCGTACCGGACGGAGATGACGGGCGAGTTCCTGCATGTCGTTCTGGAGGATGTCGCGGACAATCTGTTCAACCCGGACCCGTACTACCAGCAGGGTGGTGACATGGTTCGGGTTGGTGGGCTTGGCTACCGGATTGACGTGACGCAGCCGCAGGGCAGTCGGATCACGGAGATGACGCTCCTGAAAACCGGTGAGGCGATTGATCCGGAGCGGAGTTACGTGGTCGCGGGCTGGGCCAGTGTGAATGAGGGCACGGAGGGTCCGCCGATCTGGGATGTGGTCGAGGCGCATGTGGCGGCTCTCGGGACCGTGTCGCTCGATCCAAACAACAGTGTTCAGGTGGTTGGCGCCTGAACCATCAGTGGGGGTATTCCGATGGGACGGGTTTTGGCATTTGTACTGGCCGCTGGATTTGGCGGGGGCGTCGCCGCGCAGGATGCGGCGGTGGTGCGCGACTATCCGGGCAGTTTTGACGATGCGACCTTCAGCGTTGAATCCGCGATTGTGGGCCGGGGTCTGGTGGTCGATCACGTCAGTCATGTGGGCGAGATGCTGGCGCGGACGGCGGAGGATGTGGGCAGTGACGTGACCCTGTTTGAGGGCGCGGACGTGTTTCTGTTCTGCTCGGCGGTTGTGTCGCGGGAGGTGATGGAGGCTGACCCGGCGAATATCGTGCATTGCCCGTATTCGATCTATGTGACCGACCGGGGCGGTGAGGTGACCGTGGGGTATCCGGCCTATCCCGGAGAGACGATGGCACCGGTGCGGGATCTGCTGGACGGTATCGTGGCGGAGGCGCTGGGGGAGTAGGGGCCTAAAGGTCAGCTTCGTTGAAGATCTGTGTGACCCAGTCGAGGAAGACGCGCACGCGGGGGGAAAGCTGGCGGTTTTGCGGGTAGTAGGCAGCGAGCGGTAAGGGCGTCGGTGGAAATACGGGAAGGATTTCCACAAGGGTTCCGGCGGCGAGGTCTTCCTGAAAGCGGTAGCGTGGTGCCTGGGTGATCCCGTAGCCGAGGCGGGCCAGGTGGTGCATGGTTTCAGCGTCGTTCACGGTGATGCGCGCGGGCAGGGTGATCTCTCTCGGACCATCCGGCGTGGTGAATTCGAGCGGCAGGACGGCGCCGGTTCGGGAGGAGATGAAGCCGATCATCTGGTGTCCGTGGAGGTCGTCCAGTGTTTTTGGCTGGCCGTGGCGGGCGAGGTAGGCGGGGCTGGCGCAGGTCATTTCGGGGATATCGCGCAGGCGGCGCATGATCATGCCGCTGTCATCCGGTTCGCCAGCGCGGATCACGCAGTCGACGCCCTCGCGAACGAGGTCCACGAGGCGGTCGGTCTGGCCGATCCGCAGCGAGATGCCGGGATAGCGGTCGAGGAATTCGGGCAGGCGTGGAATGAGGAAGTGGCGGCTGAGCACGCCGTGGGCGTCGATGCGCAGTAGGCCTTCGGGTTCGCTGTTGCGCAGCGCGCCTTCGGCTTCCTCGATATCGGCAAGGATGTTCAGGCAGCGGTGGTAATAGGCTTCCCCGTCCGGCGTGGGGGCGACGTGGCGGGTGGTGCGGTCGAGCAGGCGCGCGCCCAGATCGCGTTCAAGACGGCGGATGACCTCGGTGGCGGTGGAACGAGGAATGGAAAGATCGCTGGCCGCGGCGGTGAAGCTGCCGCGTTCCACGACACGGGTGAAAAGGCGCATGGCGGCAAGACGGTCAAGCATTTGTTCGTGATATTCGAATTATCTTACCAGATACAGGGTGATTATCCGAAAAAGCGGTGGAGCTATGTCAGTTTCCAAAGAGAAGGAGACTGACATGACAGAGACGCGGAAAACAGCAATCGTAACCGGGGCAGGCCGGGGCATTGGTGCGGCGATAGCGAAACGGCTGGCTGGGAAGGGGTTTGCCGTTGTGGTGAATTATTCCCGTGACGCAGATTTGGCGGCCTCAGTGGTGAAGAGCATTGAGGCGGATGGCGGCCGTGCTCTGGCGGTTCGGGCGGATGTGGCGGCCAGGGATGGCATGGGCGTGCTGTTTGATGTAGCGGAGGAGGCTTATGGGCCCGTGGATGTTCTGGTCGCCAATGCGGGCATGATGCGGCTGGCTCCGGTCGCGGAGGTGACGGACGCGGATTTTGAGGCGCAGATGGCGCTGAACCTCGCGGGTGTTTTCAGAGGCATGCGGGAGGGCGCCCGGCGCATTCGGGATGGAGGACGGATCATCAGCCTCTCGTCAAGTGTGGTTGGGTTCTACCAGCCGGGGTACGGGGTCTATGCCGCGACGAAGGCGGCGGTGGAGGCGCTGACCCATGTGTTGGCGAAGGAACTGGGGCCGCGTCGTGTCACGGTCAATGCGGTGGCGCCGGGGCCGGTGGCGACGGATTTCTTCCTCAATGGCAAGTCCGGGGAACTGATCTCAAACATCACCCGGGCGATTCCCCTGGGACGGTTGGGAGAACCGGAGGATATCGCCGGGGCGGTTGCCTTTCTGGCGGGGCCGGGGAGTGGCTGGGTCAACGGTCAGGTCATACGCGCCAATGGCGGCGCGATTTAGTCGGGGCAACAGGGAGCAAGAACAATGCCATTTGCAAACTACAAACTGCCGGAAGCGGCGCTGTCGGCGGAGCAGAAAGCGGACCTCATTCACCGGACAACGGAAATGATGGTGAGCTATTTCGGGGAGGCGGTGCGTCCGAATACGATGGTCCTCGTCGAGGAGGTGCCGGACGGTGGATACGGGCGGGCGGACGAGGTGTTCGTCGTGCCCGAGGCGTTCAGGGCCAAGTGAAGGCACTGCCGGTTTAACGGTTTAACCGGCGTCCCATTATTGATCTGTGTCATTTTTGTGCAAATGGGGCGGCGCAGACAAACAATATTGAATTGAAGGTAAACAGACGGGCGGATTCCCGGGTTTGGAGGCGTTGTCTCACGGTTTTTTAAGTTTCGTGGGTCTACCTGGCCTCAGCTAATCAACTGGAGCCGACCATGAAATTCAGATCCGCCTTCTGCCTGGCAGCTACGATTTCCACATTCGCCCTTGGCGCACATGCCGAGGAGGGCGTGACCGATTCGTCCGTCACCTTCGGCCAGGTTGCCGCGCTTGAGGGCCCGGCCGCAGCGCTTGGAACCGGAATGCGCCAGGGAATTCTCGCAGCATTCGAGGAAGCAAACGCTAATGGTGGCGTGCATGGCCGCCAGCTGGAACTGGAAAGCCGTGACGATGGTTACGAGCCCGACCGTTCGGTTGCCCATGTTGAGGCGATCATCGCGGACAACAACCACCTCGGCCTGATCGGTGCCGTGGGTACGCCCACATCGAGCGCGACCCAGCCGGTGGCGACCGCAGCCGACATGCCGTTCATCGGTCCGTTCACCGGTGCGGGCTTCCTGCGCGATGCGAGCCACGGCAACATCTATAACGTACGCGCGACCTATGCCGCTGAGACAGAGGCGTGGATCCAGCACCTGGTCGATGAGCAGGGCATGGAGAACATCGCCATTCTCTACCAGGATGACGGTTTTGGCCGGGTTGGTCTGAGCGGTGTGACGGCGGCGCTTGAGAAGCGTGGCATGAGCCTGGTGGCCGAGGGCACCTACACGCGCAACACGGTTGCGGTAAAATCGGCCCTGCTCGACATCCGCAAGGCGAAGCCCGATGCGGTTGTGATGGTTGGCGCCTACAAGCCGATTGCGGAGTTCATCAAGCTGTCGCGCAAGATGAAGTTCGAGCCGACCTTCGTGAACATCTCCTTCGTGGGGTCGAAAGCCCTGGCGGGTGAACTGGGCGATGCCGGTGAGGACGTGATCATCAGCCAGGTGGTTCCGTTCCCGTGGGACGATTCGGTTCCGGTTGTGGCCGAGTACCAGGCAGCACTTAAGGCTGTTGATGCCGCCGCGGAGCCGGGCTTCGTGTCGCTCGAGGGATACATCGTTGGCCGTCTTGCCATCGAGGCACTGGAAGCTGCCGGCAAGGACGTGACGCGCGCGTCGTACCTCGAGGCGTTTGCCGGACTGCGTGACGTGGACATTTCCGGACTGGTTTTGTCCTACGGTCCCGGTGACAACCAGGGCATGGGTGAGGTGTTCCTCACACGCATTACGGCCGGTGGCGGCTTTGAGCCGATCTCAACCGGTGCAGGCAACTCCTGATAAATCCCGGGGGCGGCCCGAGTTGGCCGCCCCCGACGATTTGGAAGGCCAGGTGAATACCAAAATTGGAATGGCAAAATGTTCAGCAGTGTAAAAGCACGTATCCTGATGATTTTGATGGCGATGTCGGTCCTGTCCGGGGCGGCCATTGTGGTTGGACTGATTGCCTTCAACTCCATACAGCAGCAGTTTGAAACGATTACCGCTGAGCGGGTGCCGGAAATTGCCAGCACGACCGAACTGATCGTGGACACGGGCGAGCTGACCAGCCGTCTGATGCAGCTCAATCACTCCGCGGATGTTGAGCAGCTTGAGGTGAGTGAGGCCGCGGCAACCGCGCAGATGGAAACGGTGCGTCATGAGATTGACGCCCTGTCCGGTGATGTAGGGCCGGAAATGTCGGAACTGCTGGCAAAAGTGGAAGCGGATATTGCCGCGCTGGGTGCGAAGCGCCGTGAGGAGTTTACGGCAGCGGCACGGCTTAATGACACCATGACCGAGTTGACACGCCTGGGCGCACTGGCCACCGAGCAGCTGGCGCCGCTGGTGGACGACGCGATTTTTGATCTTCAGATCGGCGGGACGGGTACCATCGAGTCAGTGGATTCGACATTGTCCAATTTGGTTGAGGAACAGTTCCAGGCGGTCTCGGAGATTTTGCAGATCCGGGCCGAGATCAACCTTCTGGCCGGAGTTTCGCTGTCGCGGTCGGTGATCCGTGACGCGGGGAGTATTGCGATCCTGACGGATATTGGCACGTCCTCCTCCGAGGCTCTGATGGCGCTGTTGCCGAACCTTGAGGGGGTTGAGCTGCTCGAGTCCTATTTGCCGGAGATCCGGGAGGTGGCCGAATTTTATCAGGGCGTGTTCGCGACCGAGCGGCAGACGGGCGCGGAGATGCGCAACGAGTATCTGGCGCGCCGGCAGCAGGCTGACACGGTTCTGTCAGGTGCGATTGACGACCTGGTGTTTGATCTGACGATTGGCGCGGCCGACGCGGCGGAGCAGAATGGTGTGGCGATCCAGGATCTGCTGGACGTGCAGGTGAACAGCATTCGTGAGATGTTGGTTCTGGATTCCGCGTTCCAGGAATTTATCGCTTCGGCTATTGCAGCTACGATTCATGATAACAATGAGGCGCTGGACCGGGCGCAGGGTCAGCTGGATATGGCACGCCAGCGGCTTGAGCAGTCGCTGAAGACCGATGATGTCGTGGTGCGGGAAACCGCCGGTTTTTTGATGGCAGTAGCCGATCCGGAAACAGGGGTCGTGGCCCAGAAGAAAGCCGTGGTGCAGGCTGAGATCGACGGCATCGAAATCAGCAGTGCCGCGATTGAGAATGTGCACATGGTTGCGCATCAGGCTAGTGCCCTTGGGCTTGCGGCTCTGGACCGGGTGCGTCAGTCGGGTGATGAGCTGTCCGGTGAGATGACGGCGGCGAAGTCGACGATGTTTGCGATCACCGGTGTTACGCTGGCCGTTCTGGTGGGTGCGGTGTTCCTGACCCAGAGAATTCTGATCGCGCCGCTGTCGCGCCTGACCGGGGCAACGGAACGCCTGGCGACCGGTGACATGTCCGAGATTGAGGGCGTGGACACGCGGGACAACGAACTTGGTCGGATGGGTCGTGCGCTCTCGGTGTTCCGGGAAAACTCCCTGAAGGTTGAGGAGCTCAATGAGAAAACCAAGGCCCGGGAGGCCGAGGAGAAGCGCAACCGCCAGGCCATGTTCCGGATGCTGTCCCAGGAGATCGGGTCGGTCGTCACGGCGGCGTCGGCCGGGGATTTCTCGAAACGTGTTGAGAAGGAGTTCGAGGATCCCGAGATTGCCAAGCTTGGTACCGATCTGAACAGTCTGATGGACGTGACCGAAGAGGGCCTCAACGAGACGCGCGCTGCGCTGAAGGCGATGTCCGAGGCGGATCTGACCCACAGGATGCCGTCGCATTTCCGTGGTGTGTTTGGTGATCTGGCCCATGACGTGAACAGCACACTGTCGCACCTGTCCAGCCTTATTGGCAACATGCGCGATGCGGCGGCGATGACGTCGGAGAGTGCCGCGAAACTCAGCGACGGGGCTGAGCAGCTCGCCACCCGGGCCGAACATCAGGCGGCGACGCTGGAGGAAACCGCGGCTGCGATGACCGAGATGTCGGAATCGGTGAAATCCAGTTCCGGGTCGCTGAGCGATGCTGAAACGCTTTCGGGCGAGGTTGCCCAGAAAACCGCGAGCGGAAGCTCGGCAGCTGCAATAGCGGTGGAGAACGTGCAGCAGATCAAGGAAAGCTCAAACAAGATCCACGAGATCATTTCGGTTATCGAGAACATTTCCTTCCAGACGAACCTTCTGGCGCTCAATGCCGCCGTGGAGGCCGCGCGGGCCGGGGAGGCCGGCAAGGGCTTTGCGGTTGTGGCATCCGAGGTACGGGGGCTTGCGCAGCGGTCAAACGAGGCGGCGCGGGAGATTTCCGATCTGATCCGCGAGAGCACGGAGCGTGTCGAAACCGGTGTGCGCAGTGTGGAGGCGGCCCGTACGTCCTTCCAGGAAATCGACAGTTCCGTACGTCCGGTGATCGAGCTTCTGTCGCAAATTGCGGAAGCCGGGCGCGAACAGGCCATCGGTATCAGCGAGGTTGCGACGGCCGTGAGCACCATGGACACCATGACCCAGGAGAACGCCCGGATGGCGGAGATGTCGACCTCCATGGCGGGTGGGCTGCTCGGACAGATCCGGTCGCTCTCGGAAATGGCGGCGGCGTTCCGCGTGGCCGAGTCCGGGCCGGTTTTGGAGGCCGTGGACGATCAGGACGGATTCGACGGGGGTGATTTCTCCGAGGAGTATGCCGCCTGAGGCAGCTGATCCTGTCTCACGATGATATCAGCCCTTCCCCCAGGTCGGTTTACCAGGACACGGGGAAAGGCGGTCGGAATTGACCCTGACGGCGGCAGCCTGGACCGTGTGTCCCCGGCTGCCGCTTTGGCATGAAAATGTGCAACTCTTCGCGTCAGACGGGATCGCTTTAAGCTGAAAAATCGTCTTACGCGGGTCCGATGGGTGTTAATGCCCGGGCGATTCCGGGCTGTTTGGCGGTGTTCCGGCTGTTCAAATTCTGTTTGCTTGCCACGGTATTGGGCGGCACGGAAACTTCTGTCTAAATTTTGGGCAATTGCGATCAGGTCAGCAATTAATTGCCGGCCTTAGATTGTCAAATCCCCGTTATTGCACAAACGATAAGCGGACTTTCGGGACGGGATTCCCGGAAGGGGTGTGTGACGTCCGACAGAACGGCAATTCGAACCGGCCGCCACACTGATGCAACGCGAAGTTGCGGAGACCTGGGTAGGGTAGAACACGGGCGGAGGCAAGTGTTCCCGGATCCGGCGTGTTCCGCGAGGAGAACCAGATGAAAGCCCTGAAAACAACGCTGATGGCAGGCACAGCCCTTGCCGCAATGTCCGTGGCCGCGCAGGCCCAGGACGTTGCCTGCCCGATCAAGGTTGGCGTACTGCATTCGCTGTCGGGTACGATGGCAATTTCCGAGACGACACTCAAGGACACCATGCTGATGCTGGTTGACCAGCAGAACGAGAAGGGTGGCGTGCTTGGCTGTGAACTGGAAGCCGTGGTGGTTGACCCGGCCTCTGACTGGCCGCTGTTTGCAGAGAAGGCCCGTGAGCTTCTGACCGTGTCCGAGGTTGACGTTATTTTCGGCAACTGGACCTCCGTGTCGCGCAAGTCGGTTCTGCCGGTGATCGAGGAACTGAACGGTCTCCTGTTCTATCCAGTGCAGTATGAGGGCGAGGAAAGCTCCAAGAACGTCTTCTACACCGGTGCCGCGCCGAACCAGCAGGCCATTCCGGCCACGGATTACTTCCTGGAAGAGCTTGGCGTTGAGAAATTTGCGCTGCTCGGCACGGACTACGTTTATCCGCGCACCACAAACAACATTCTGGAAAGCTATCTGCAGTCAAAGGGCATCGCGGCTGAAGACATCTTCGTCAACTATACTCCGTTTGGTCATTCCGACTGGTCGCGCATTGTGGCCGATGTGGTCGCGCTCGGCTCCGACGGTAAGAAGGTCGGTGTGATTTCGACCATTAACGGCGACGCGAATATCGGTTTCTACAAGGAACTTGCGGCTGCGGGCATTTCCGCGGACGATATTCCGGTGGTTGCCTTCTCGGTTGGTGAGGAGGAGCTTACCGGTCTCGACACCTCCGACCTCGTAGGGCACCTGGCCGCATGGAACTACTTCCAGTCCGCCGATTCCGACATCAATGAGGAATGGGTGACCTCCTGGAAGGAGCGCATGGGTGACGAGCGGGTGACGAACGATCCGATGGAAGCCCATTATATCGGTTTCAACATGTGGGTGAACGCGGTTGAGTCTGCCGGCACCACGGATGTAGATGCGGTGCGTGAGGCCATGTACGGCCAGGAGTTCCCGAACCTGACCGGTGGAACGGCCGTTATGGGTGTGAACCATCACCTGGCCAAACCGGTTCTGATCGGTGAGATCACCGAGGATGGTCAGTTCGATATTGTCAGCGAAACCGATCCGGTTCCGGGTGACGCATGGACCGACTTCCTGCCCGCCTCCGCGGTCCTGAAGTCCGACTGGAAGGATCTCGGCTGCGGTATGTACAACACCGAGACCGAAACCTGCGTTCAGATCAAATCCAACTACTGACCGTCAAATGACCAGTCCGGGGGCGTGCCCCCGGACCCAACAGGGTGATGTTGTTCATGTTGCGTGTGCTGTTTTTCGCTTTGCTGATGTCTCTGGCCAGTGTTTCGGCCCATGCGCAGCAGGACAACATTCAGGATATTCTCCAGGAGCAGTCCGAACTGATCCTGGAGAGTTCCCGAAGAACAATCGGGCCGGCCATTGACGCCATCGCGGGCAGCGGGTTGCCACAGACGCAGAGCGTTCTGGAAACCTGGCAGGCGCGCGATATGTGGATGCGCGAATCCGACGGTCTGTTTTTCAGGGCCGAGGAGGGGGACGACGGCTACGTCCTGTATGATTTTGACACCGGCGAAGCCGTAGGTGTCGCGGAGAAATCCGAACTCGACCAGATGAGGCCCAATAGTGGAATCCGGGCGCTTATCGCGACGGCTCTGGTAAGTTTTCAGCTTTCCGATCCCAATGAGGACAACCGGCGCGCGGCGCTGACCTCGATCGAGCGAAATCCAAATGAGGACGCGCTGGCCCCACTGCGGGCGTCGATCGCGGATGAACCCTCGCCGGAGATCAAGGCCCGCAAGGAGCGCGTGGAGCGGCTTCTGACGATGGCCTATGACGCGGACGAGGCCGCGCGGATTGAGGCGATTGAGGGCATGTCGGGCGATACCGGCCAGGACGTGCGCGCCACGCTAAACCCGATGCTTACCTCCCGGGTGCGGGTGTTTGAAGGTTCGGTGCCGGAGAATTTGAACGTCAAAAGCGAACTGACGCCAGGGAGCGACGAACTGCCCCGGGCGGAGGCCTACGGGCTTCTGGTTTCGGCCGGGACAGCGCCGCCACTGCTGAGCAGCGACGGTCTTCGTGACATTCTGGCGGCCAATATCGTGGATGGCCGTGTTGGTGGTGTCGCGGTCGCGAAACTGAATGATGAGGCGGCGCGGCGCGAGGCGTACGCGGCTCTTGTCGAGGAGGGTCTTGCTGAACCGGCTGTCACTGAGGAGGAGATCGACACCTGGCTCGATGGTGCGACTTTTGCGGAAATCTACAATGAGCCGTCGTCTGCGGTGACCGATGCGGCCGAGAAGGCTCTGCGGGGGATTACTACGAAAGTCGGTTTCAACCAGGCGCTTGACCTGACGCTTGATGCCCTGTCGCTTGCGTCGATTTACTTTCTGGCCGCTATTGGTCTGGCCATTACTTTCGGCGTGATGGGCGTGATCAACATGGCCCATGGCGAGTTCATTATGATGGGCGCCTATACCGGCTACGTGGTGCAGCAGGTGATCCCGAACCATACCGCGTCGATCCTTGTGGCGATCCCGCTGGCCTTTGCCGTGACGTTTGCGGCCGGGGTGGCGATGGAGCGGCTGGTGATCCGGTGGCTCTATAACCGACCGTTGGAGACGCTGCTGGCGACATTCGGAATTTCGATTGCCCTGCAGCAGATTGCGAAGAACGTGTTTGGCACCCAGGCGCGGCCGCTGACCTCGCCGGGCTGGCTCGACGGGTCGCTGGTGATCAATGACATCGTATCGATCAGTTACATTCGGATTGCGATTTTCGTGCTGGCGCTGATTTTCCTCTGTGTTTTCCTCTTTATTATGAAGCGCACGCGGCTTGGGCTTGAGACGCGGGCGGTTACGCAGAACCCGCGTATGGCATCGAGCATGGGGATCAACCCCGGTCGCGTGAACATGCTGACCTTCGGGCTGGGGTCGGGGATTGCGGGGATTGCCGGGGTGGCCATTGGGTTGTTTGCTAAGGTCACATCGGAGCTGGGATCGGAATATATCGTGCAGAGCTTCATGACCGTGGTTGTGGGTGGTGTCGGCAACATCTGGGGCGCGCTGGCCGGGGCCACGATGATCGGGTTCCTGCAGAAGGGGATTGAATGGCTGAACCCGTCGAACACGCTGGCGGCCCAGACCTACATGATCATCTTCATCATCATCTTCATCCAGTTTCGGCCGCGCGGCATTGTCGCGCTCAAGGGCCGGGCGGCGGGAGACTGAGGCATGGAGATCCGTATCCTGCCCGATCCAACGCCCGAGTTGGAGGCGCTCGTGGAGACGCATGTCGCCTTTTGCGACGGGTCCGCACCGGCCGACAGTTGCCATCGCCTGCCGGTATCGGAGCTGTTTGCGCCCGACATAACCGTCTGGGGGGCGTATGAGGATGGTGCCCTTGTGAGCATGGGTGCGCTGAAGCGGCTCTCGGCCACGGAGGGTGAGGTCAAGTCGATGCATACCCTGGCCGCTGGCCGTGGCCGTGGCGCGGGGCGGGCCATCCTGGGCACCATTGTTGCGGCGGCGCGCGAGGCTGGGCTGACCTCCCTGTCGCTCGAGACCGGCGTGCATGACCAGTTTGGCGCCGCGGTGGGGCTTTACCGGTCTTTCGGGTTTGTCGACTGCCCGCCGTTTGGAAGCTACCGTCACGACCCGCACAGCCGGTTCCTGACCCTTGATCTGACGACAGCGGAGGTTCCCGCATGAATCGCAGTTTTATCGCACGCAATCCTTCCGTGCTGATTTTCATTGTCATTCTGGCGCTGTTCACCCTGGGGGTTACGGTTCTGTCGGAGGCGTTTGGCACCGGGTTTCTGTCGACATCTTTCGTTAAAACCCTGGGCAAGACGCTGTGTCTGTGCCTGGTGGCGGTCGCGATGGACCTGGTGTGGGGGTACTGCGGCATCCTGAGTTTGGGGCATTTCGCGTTTTTCGGGCTAGGCGGCTACATGATCGGCATGTGGCTGATGTATGAGCGGACGCGCGATATTGTCGTGGGGTCGCTCGCCGAGGCGCCCATTCCCCCGACCGAGCAGGAGATTGTCGACGGGATCGGGACGCAGATATTTGGCGTGGTCGGGTCGAATGAGTTTCCGGTGATTTGGGCGTTCTCGGACTCGCTGCTGATCCAGCTGTTGCTGGTGGTTCTGGTGCCGGGGCTGTTGGCGCTGGTGTTTGGCTGGCTGGCGTTTCGCAGCCGCGTGGCGGGTGTTTATCTCTCGATTTTGACCCAGGCCATGACTTTGGCGCTGGCGCTTTACCTGTTCCAGAATGACAGTGGATTGCGCGGCAATAATGGTCTGTCGGGGCTTCAGAACCTGCCGGGGCTGGGCGGCGTGCCGCAGTCTGTTGTGTCCATGTGGTTCCTGTGGGGCTCGGCGGCCGCGCTGGGGCTGGGCTATTTCCTGTCGGCTTGGGTGGTGTCGGGCAAGTTCGGCTCGGTTGTGCGCGGCATCCGCGACAATGAGGCGCGGGTGCGGTTTCTGGGCTACTCGGTTGAGACCTACAAGCTGGTGGTGTTTACGCTGACCGCCTGCATCGCGGGGATTGCCGGGGCGCTTTACTACCCCCAGGCGGGTATTATCAATCCGGCGGAGATTGCTCCGATTGCGTCGATTTACCTCGCGGTCTGGGTCGCGATTGGTGGGCGCGGACGGCTCTATGGTGCGGTGATCGGGGCGGCGTTTGTGAGCCTTGTTTCAAGCTGGTTTACGGGCGGTCGCGCGCCGGACATTCCGCTGGGGTTCTATACGATCAAATGGGTGGACTGGTGGCTGGTTCTGCTCGGGCTGTCCTTCGTCCTGGTCACGCTGTTTGCGCCGCGCGGCATCGGCGGGCTGGTGGACCTGTGGACGGACCGGCGGCATCCGGACCGGCATGGCGCGGATCTGGGGCCGGACAAGGGCTCACTGCGTGAGCGGGAGGCGGACGAATGAGCACGCTACTGGAGGTCTCGGGCGTCTCGGTGAATTTTGATGGGTTCCAGGCGATCAACAACCTGTCGTTTCAGATCGGCAGCGCGGAGATGCGGGCCATCATCGGGCCGAATGGCGCCGGTAAGACGACGTTTATGGACATCGTTACCGGCAAGACACGGCCGGATGAGGGGCGGATTATTTTCGGGGAGAAAAGCAAATCCCTGATCGGCATGAACGAGGCGCGCATTGCGCGCGAAGGGATTGGCCGGAAGTTTCAGAAGCCGACCGTTTTTGAGGACCAGACGGTGCAGGAAAACCTGCTCCTGTCGCTGAAAAACCAGCGTGGGCCACTGGCGGTTTTGTTCTACAAGCCGACCGAAGCGGACCTGGCCAAGGTCTCGTCGCTGGCCGATGACATTGGATTGGGTAAGGAACTGCTGCGCAAGTCGGGTGAGTTGAGCCACGGGCAGAAGCAGTGGCTGGAGATCGGAATGCTGCTGGCCCAGGAGCCGCGCCTGCTGCTGGTCGATGAGCCCGCGGCGGGTATGACGCCGGAGGAACGGGAGCATACGACCGACATACTGGTTGAGGCTGCGAAAACCCGGGCCGTGGTTGTGGTGGAACATGACATGGAATTTGTGCGGCGGCTGAACTGCCGTGTGACGGTGCTGCATGAGGGATCGGTGCTGGCTGAGGGCAGTCTCGATCACGTCACGGCCGATCAGAATGTCATTGACGTTTATCTGGGGCGCTGAGCGATGCTTTCCGTAAAGAATTTGAACCTGCATTACGGCCATTCGCAGATCCTCTACGACATTTCGTTCGAGGCGGCCCAGGGGGCGGTGACCTGTGTGATGGGGACGAACGGGGTGGGAAAAACCAGCCTGATGAAAGCCATTTCCGGCACGCATCCCCGCACGGATGGTGAGATGATGCTGGGGGGTGAGGCACTGGGCGTTTTGCCGTCCCATGCGCTTGCGCGGCTTGGGGTTGGCTATGTGCCGCAGGGTCGGGACGTGTTTCCGCTGCTCACGGTGCAGGAGAACCTGGAGACGGGGTATTCCTGCCTGCCCAAAGAGGAGCATTTCATTCCGGACGATATTTTCGAGCTGTTTCCCGTGCTCGATGAGATGCGCGGGAGACGGGGCGGTGACCTGTCCGGCGGCCAGCAGCAGCAGCTTGCGATTGCGCGGGCGCTGATCACCAAGCCGAAGCTTCTGCTGCTCGATGAGCCCACGGAAGGGATTCAGCCAAACATCATCCAGCAGATCGGGCGGGTGATTTCGCTGCTCCGGGACCGGGGCGACATGGCGATTGTCCTGGTGGAGCAGTATTTCGATTTTGCCTACGAGCTTGCCGACCGGTTTGTGGTGCTGCGGGGCGGGTCGAAGATCCTTGAAGCGTCGCGTGGCGATGTCTCACGGGATGAGATTTTGGCCGGTGTGACGGTCTGATCTCCGGCCTCGGGCGGGGGCTGGATGTTATCTCAATGTTTACCGGATTTTTTTAGAACCTGGGCCTGCCGGTACTGGCTCAGGAGCATCCGAATACCATGAGAACATTCCAAGTAGCGCGCGCCGGTGTGATCACGGCGATGGTTTTTGTTGTTTCCGGCTGCGGCGGGTCGTCCGGCAGCGGGGTTCCCGAGGTGCAAGGCACCCGCGTGGTGACCCGGGGCATTGAGAGTTACGTCACCGACCATAACGGCTACCGACGGGGTCGGATAACATTGGATGAAACCAAACAGGACCGCACGGATCTGGAGAATTATGATGCGGGTGGGTCTGCCAGTCCGGATGATCTGCGCAATCTGATCGCGGATTCTGAGGCCCTGTTTGGTGAGGACACGATTATTGAGGTCGTGGCCGAGGTGACCTCAGATGGTCCCGGTGGTGAGGAAATCACGCGCATTCTGCGGCTGACCGCCGATCAGGCGCCGTACCGGAACGTCAATTCGGCCGGCGAGGCGGTGACGGAGGGGCAGTTCTTCTTCCGTGGTGTTGGACAGCATCTGGTCTGGGCCAGCACGGATGGGGAAACGATCCTCTCCGGGCAGGGTGACCTGGAAAACCTGATGATCGATTTTGGTGCCGAGTCGGCCACCATCCATCTGCGCACGCCGTTCAATCCGGACGGCGGCTCGGACCTTGAGACCGAGATTATGGCGGATGACCTGACTTTTAATATCGCTTCCGGGGCATTTGGCGGTGAGGTCACGCTGACCAACCGGGTGGATGCGGACACGACTTTGACGGCGACCGGCGTTCTTCGCGGCAATATTACGGCGACGCGGACTGGTTTGTCCGGGACAACCCGCGACATGACGGCCTCGGGGCTTTATGGGGTCGAAAGCGATGAGATCACGGCCCAGGGTGTGTTCTCCGGGGCGCAGCCAGACTGACCGGGCGGTGGCCTGGTTTCGCACGCTTGTTTTTGCGGCCGGGGTGATCCTGTCCGCAACGGCGGTCTCGGCGAACACGGCCCGCACGGCGTTTATTGCCCACACTGAACGGCTGCGCATGTTTGTGCTCGGCCAGTATATGGACCGCACCGGCGTGTCGCCCGAGGGGATTCGGCTGTTGCGTGAGGATATGACGCGGCAGGGATTTTATCTGGAGGGCGGACCGGAGGTGCTCGACCGCTGGATCAGGGCGTCACCGGTGGTTGGTTGGGACAGCAACATCAACGGTGGTTGGCCCAATACCTCCCTGAACCTGCCCGGAATTACGCTGGTGACCACGCCGGAGTTCGCGGCGCAGGACGGGGTCATCGTGGGCGGTAACGTCAGTGCCGGGTTCCGTCTTGGCTACCGGATGGGCGGGTATCTCGATGTGGATGGCAATGTCGAGAAGGTCTGGGCGCCGGCGCATGGCTTGTCCCGGACGAGTGGTGCGGCGAGTGCCTGCGCGCGCAATCACGTGGGCGGCTGGCGGTTTTTGGATCTGTGCCAGGAGGGGAGTTTTCTTGAGCGGGATCTGGGGCGGTCGACCGCCGGTGCGACGAGTGTGAGCTTTGTGCAGCTGTTCTCCGGTAATGGTTCCGGGCATGAGCTTTCGCTGACCGCGATGCGGCGGGACGTGAACGAGGATCATCAACAGGCCGGGCGGTTGACGGTGTCGTCGGTGTGGGAAAATGTCGCGACGCAGGTCTCTGCGACGCTGGCCACGCCGGCCGGGGATGCGCATGTGCAGCGGGCGCGGCTGGCGCTGGAGGTGCGGCGCATGGTCGCGGGTCGGTTTTTTGCGGTCGAACTGGCGGCCGAGGAATCGGATGGCAGCAGTTTCTTGGGTCACGAACGCAGCGACCGGACCTATGGCATGTCAGTGAGCACGACACTGATGCGGGGTTTGACAATTGGAGCGGGATACTCGCGTACCCGCTCCAGTATCAGCTTTTTTGATGAAAACCGGTTCGGTGTGAACTTCCGGGTCAATGCCCTGTCGGCCTTTGGACCGGTGACCCGGATGCTCGGTCCTAGCGCGCCTCGATAATCCCTTGGAGGGAGTCGTTGCCCGGTGAGGTCTGGTGGACCCTGCGGAACTGTGCCCGTGCGGCGGTTTTGTTGCCGCTCTTCAGGAGGGCCCAGCCGCGCAGCAGGGAGTTGCCCCGGTCCAGTGATCCGGATTCGCGCGACAGGCGGTCGAGATACTGCAGGGTTTCCCGGTAGCGGCCGCGCTCATAGCTGCGTGCGGCGAGCTTGGAGATAACCGTACTGTTGACCACGGAGCGCTGCGATGCGGTCAGGCTGACCTTGTTGGCGAGTGCCGCGGCCTGTTCGAGCTGGCCGGTTTTGGAATAGGCCAGGATCATGCCGTAGGTGGCGTCGCGGCGCATCGAGGCGCTGCCGGAATTTGAGGCGACGTGCTGGAACCCCTGGATGGCCTCGCGCGGGCGGCCGTAGTTAAGGGTGCACCAGGCGCGCTGGTTGATGCCGTTGATTGAGCGGGTGCCGGTGGTCATCTGCAGACACTGGGCCCAGTCGCCACGGTCGGCGGCGGCCGCCGCGCGGGTCAGTTGCGGGGAAGAGCCGCCGCCGCCGCCACTTGATGAGCCGGAGGATTTTTTGACCGGGGCGGGTGCCGCGGCGACCTCCTCGACCGGTTCGGCTTGCGGGAAGAGTTCCTCCTCCAGTTTTGCGAGGCGGCCGGTCAGGGCGGGAGTGCTGCGACGGGCGGTGTCGAAGAGATCTTCGAGCTGTTCTTTTTCGGAGATTTCGCTCGCTTTTTGCAGGGTGGCGACCACGTAGTCCTCCTCGTGGCAGCCCTGCAGGACTCCTTCATAGGTGGCGAGCGCTTCATCGGGCAGTTCAGCCGCGACCTGCAGTTCTGCAAGGCGCCATGGGTTGTTGACGCGCTCACAGGTCAGGATGGTCGGGAACTCCGAGAGACTGCGGATCACGCCGTTCAGATCGCCGTCGGCGTAGGCGGCCTCAAATGCGGCCTGGCCCTGTTTTGCATCGAGAATTTCGATCATGTCGGCAGGGGCGGTCCATCCGGCATTGTCCTCCTCAAACTCCGCAATCAGTTCGCGCGCGCCCGCGTAGTCATCGGCCTCGATGCGGCGCCAGATCGGAGAGGTGTCGACCTGGCTTGCCTGTGCGTCCATCAGGTCGAGGGTTTCGCGGATGTTTGCGCCCGGGAATTCGGTTTCCAGTCGCTGGATTTCGGCCTGGACGCTGGCCTCGTCATTGATGGACAGGAAATACCTCAGCGCCGCGAGGTCGGTTTCCCGCAGGTCCTGGGCGAAGGTGGCGGACGAGAGCCCCATGAAAGCCGTGAGGCCACAGATCAGAACGGTGTGTTTCATTTCAAAATACATCCCATTGCGGATTCACGCTGGGCGAGCAGTGACAGAAGATGAAGGATGCCCGGGTAGTAGGCCTGGCCCACCGAGAAGGCGGGCATGAGCCGTGCGCTTGCCCTGTCCTCGGCGCAGGCGGTCAGGGCGGCAAGAGCGCGGTAGCCGGGGTCGGTGCTGGCCTGAAGAACCTCCAGGGTGTCGCGGTTGACCACGGTCGGTGTTTCGCCTTCCTCGGTTGCGAGAGAGGCGTCATAGAGGTCGCGGGCGCGGCTGACGGCCGGATGGCCCGGCATGCCCGACCAGATGAGGTAGAGCGGAACGCGCATCGCCTCATATCCAAAATCGCCGGATTTGCCGGGTGCGTTCTGGGCACCGCCCGCGGTGAGCATGAACCAGTCCGGCACCGGGCTGCGCCGGGCGAGACGGGAGAGCAGGGCAATGCCATCGGCGGCGCACTGGTTCAGCGCTGGTTCGCCGAGCGTTTCGCCCAAATCGGTCATGGCCTTCAGCATGTAGTAGGCGGGATTGAGGATATAGCCACCCTCGACCTCGAAACCCTCCATACCGGGGATCAGGATCAGACCGTCAGTGCTCGCCGGTGCGGGGCGGATGCAGTGGTTCACGAGGGCCGAGCCGATGGTGCGGCCAAGCTCGGCGTAGCGGGGTTCGTCAAAGTTCTCGGCCGCGCGCATCAGCGCCCACGCAGCGAAGAGGTCGCCATCGCTTGCGTTGTTCATGTCCGTGACGCTGCCGCCATCCGCCGGGTGCCAGCGCCAGGCCAACAGGGCGTCGTTGGGGCGCACGGCCAGATTGGTCATTGTCCAGTCGAGCAGAAGGTCGAACCCCTCGCGGTCGCCCAGGGCCTGGGCCACGAGCATGGCATAGCCCTGGCCCTCGGAATGGCTGACATTATCCTGAAGCCGGTCGATGACGCGGCCTGTTGAGGACATGTGGATGGTCTTCCAGGCGTCCCAGAGCGGGAGCAGCGCGTCGCGCGGCCCGTCGTCGGACTGGGCAAAGGCCAGACTACGGCTGAGCGGCAGGCTCGCGGCCGAAAGAAGGAGATTTCGGCGGCTGATCATGTCCGTCTCCGTGATGCGCGAACATAGGAATTGGCGAAGATCACCGAGAGAAGCGCGATGGCCGTGAGGGTGCCGACGGCGAGGACCGGTCGTGCGGAGGCAAAGTTGCCCACAACGCCACGCCAGTTTTTCTCATTCAGCTCACCCACGAGGATCGGCATGCGGGTGGTGTCCGTCCAGGTTTCCCATTCGCCCTCCCAGGTCAACAGGGCCATGTGGCCGTCGACCGGTGTTTCCGAGTGGCGCATCCTCTCGAGGCCTGCGAGCACGCTGTCGGGGCGGGCATCGGCGGAGAGCACGAGATGCACGGTTTCGGGGTTCCCGGAGTCGAGCTGGAACAGCAGGGCCTGGCCCCGGCGCATGGAAAGCCAGTCGGCCAGGTCGGAGGCCGGGTCCGGGAAGGCAAGTCTGGTCAGGTCGGTCCAGACCGAGGCGCTGATCACCTTGCCCGCATCCACAAGTTCAGTGAAGCGGCCGGGCTCCTCCTCGGAGAAAGTGAGGCCCGTCTGTTCGGTTGCGGCGGTGGCCAGTGATGGACGCGCCGGGGTGGCTTCGGTCTGCAGGGCGGCCAGCATGACCTGGCGGCCAATATTGAAATCGCCCAGTGCGTCCTTGTTGAGGTCCATCGGGCGGTGAACGATCACTTCCCGGCTTTCCTCCGGATCGGAGTCGGAGCCGGTCTGAAGCACTGATGCAAGGCGCGGCAGCATGGTCCAGTTGACACTCTCGCCCGCGAGGCCGGCAAAGCTGATGTCAGGTGCCTGTACCTCGGACAGCCAGCGGGTCAGGCCGGGCAGGTGCATGTTCGGCGTGCCGGGTACCGTCAGGGTGGAGTTGCCGTTGATCTCGACGCGGCCAACACTGACGAGCGGGCAGGGCTGATCGGCGGGATCGCCGGGGATGTTGACCTCTAGGCCCAGAGTGTTGCGTCCGGCGCGCAGGAGGCCCGCGTTGAAGCGGATTTCCAGCGGGATCTCATTGAGGCGGCCACCACGGTCCATCGGGACGATCCGCACCACATGGCCGTTGACCTTGAGACGCATTTCGGAACCGGTGGGCAGTCCGGGAAGATGGGCGAAGTTCAGGTTGAAGACCGCGCGTTTGGTGACGTTCATCAGCCATTCGGAGGGCAGACGGAACTCAAGCCGGTTGCGCCACAGGTATTCAGAAATCTGAACGGTTTCAAAACCGAGGCGGCTGATTTCCACCGGAACATCGCGGGGAATTTCGGGGATTTCCTCTGCGATGGATTCAAAACCCGTGCCACTGAACAGCGCTGGAATAACGCGGTCGGTCGTCGTGACGGTCACGGTTTGCCGGCCGTCCTCATCCCTGCCGAACGATACATTGGGTGTGTCGCCCTTGCGGATGGAGATTTTGGGCGCGGGAGCGTCGCCGGCCGTGCCTGGACGCGTGGTGAAGTCAAGACCGCCGCCCGCTGCGGCGGCAAGCTGCCGGCTGATGGTGAGCACGGTGGACTGGCTGGTGTCGAGATCGCTGCCTGCGATCAGAAGCGGTTTTCCCTGGCCCCGTGCGGCGCTAACCGCTGCGATGAAGGAGGCCGGACCGGGTGCCACGGTTGCCGGATCGATGGCGATGCCGCTGCCCGAAAGGTCGATTTTGGTCCAGAGGTCGTAGGAAGACCTCACGCCGCAGTAAAGGCGATGTGTCAGTGCGACCTCAACGCGCAGGCGGTTGACGCCGGCCTTGAGCGTGCCGGGCGTCAGCGGCAGCCGTGCGGTCTCGGTCCCCGTGATGCTCGTAAGTGGCATGGTCCCGATAAGGCGGTCCTCCGTGTAGACGCGCAGCTCCGACCGGTTGGGCATGATGAAGGCGCTGGAAACGGCCGAGATCAGCAGCTCCTTGGGTTGGGCGCCCTCTGGCACGAACAGGGCAAAGCCGGTCCGGTCGCGCTCGCCTTCGAGGAGGGCCACGCCGTTGGACAGTCTGCCGGGATCAAGCGGCCACATGGCGGTGATCGGGTGCAGGATCTCAGGTTCGGCGGCTTCGACCGTTTTGGTTTCCTGCGGCTCCTCCTTCACCAGACCGATGCGGGGGCCGAAGAGTTCGGCAAGTCCCTTGCCGGGCTCCGGTGCGGATTTGCCCTGTGACGCAAGGTTGAGGCGTACGGTGCCAGGGGCCTGGGCGTCGCCGCCCGGTGTCGGAAGGATGGAGAAAGGCAGGCTGATGCGGCCTGCGGCCCCGTCCTGTGCCATGATCCCGGTGGGGGCGGTGGCTAGCAGAACCGCGCCACACACCGCCAGGGAGGAAAGAACTGATCTGGTCATTTTGAAAACCCGTTGATCCAAACTGAAGGTTGCCGGGGCGGGGTATGTCCCGCCCCAATCGGCGTCAGGCCGTGCGCGGGTCACCCAGGGCGCCCTGGCCGGATGTCGCGTCGGTTGTTGTCGCGACGGGCCGGTCGGCGACGCGCCGGGCGGTGCGTCTGGGTGCCTGGGATTGCGCGAAGATGAAGGCCTGTTCCTCAATGGAGGTTTCGTCACTCCAGGCCGGACCGTCCTGATTGGCGTTGAGGCGGCCGCCGCGACCTTCGGCGCCGGAGAGTGCACGTCCGGTGTGGAAGAGACCGGCAAGCGACAGGCGGATCAGCATCAGGAAGCCCGCGATGAGCCCCTTGGCCTTCGATGTCTGATGGACGCGGATCTGCTGCCAGCGGCGGCTGTCGCCGTTGAAAATCGTGGCGATGGACTGGAAACCCTCACGATCCTGGTCGGAGTCGAAACTGACACCGAGCACAAGGCGTCCGTCCTGGGAGCCGCTCGACTGTACCTCACAGGCGATGGCGCCCGGGGCCGCGTCGGGATTTCCGGACGCGGGCGTGACATTCAGGATGTCGCCCTGGGCGGGCCGGTCGAGATCGCGGGAAAGCGCCCGCGGCGGGATCGATACGCCCATGCCGCTGTAGGAGATGTTGCTGATAACGCAGGGGACCGCGACGGTTTCACCGTTCGCATCGGTCATGTCGATCACGGCGGGTACGTTCAGATCCTCCGCACGTGGGGCAACGCGGCGCTGCTGTTTTTCGACAAGCGCACGCAGGCTCGCGGCGGTCAGGAGCGTGTTGAAGAGTACCCAAGCGCCAACGATCTGAAGCACCTGACGGTCACCGGGATAGGCGTTCCAGCGCCAGACCAGCGCGGCAATACCGGCGAGCATCAGCATGAAGAGGAAGATCAGCGGGCGGCCAACATCGGAGATGCGGGTCTCGCCAATGGTTTCCTCCTTGCTCGTCACCTTGAAGCTGGCGCTGCGTGGGCGGAACACCGCTCCGGCGATGGCGCGGATCAGGTATGGCGTCTGCGCGATCTCGTAGATCTCGGACATGAACGGCCATCGCACGGTGGAGAACAGGATGTTTTGAACCATGTAGGCCACAACCAGATAGCTGCCCATGTAGGCGAAGGCTTCCTCAGCCGTGGTCACCACGATTTCGAGACCGAAGAACAGGTACACCAGCGGCGCCAGAAGCAGCACGAGACGCACGAGCGGGAATGCCCAGTAACTCATGGAGTTCAGGTAGCAGAGCCGCTGCCAGAAGCTGAGGCCGCGCACCAGGAACGGGTTCCGGGTGACGAGAAGCTGCACCATGCCGGTGGCCCAGCGGCCGCGCTGCTGCAGGAAGGAGGCGAAGCTTTCGGGCTGAAGGCCGGCCACCAGGGCGTGGTTGACATACATGGTCCGCCAGCCCTTTCCGTGGATCAGCATGGAGGTTTCCGCATCCTCGGTGATGGTACGGCCGGAAATGCCGCCCACGCTGTCAATGGCCTCGCGGCGCAGAACGGCCGCGGATCCACAGAAGAACGCACCGCCCCAACGGTCGAGGCCGCGGTGGATGACGCTGTAGAACATCTCGTTCTCTGGCGGATTGCGGTCGGACAGATCGAGGTTACGCGCGATCGGGTCCTTGTTGAGGAAGAAGTGGGGCGTCTGGACGAGCGCCAGTTTCGGCTCCTCTGCGAAGTAACCAACCGTGCGGGCCAGGAAGTCACGGGCAGGCATGTGGTCGGCGTCAAAAATTGCTACCAGTTCGCCGTCAAGACCGGCGAGCGCTTCGGTCAGGTTGCCCGCTTTCGCACCACGGTTTTCCGGACGGGTCCGGTAGAGAACACCGAGCTTCTCGCATAGCGCCGTGAGTTCATCGCGGCGGGCGCGGGCTGCGATGGCGATCGCCGGATCGGGATGCATGCAGCGCTCGTGCGTGCCGCCATCGTCGCAGAGCACGACGTTCAGGAGCGGTTCCGGGTAGGACATGTTTTTCGCGGCGGCCAGTGTGACCGCCAACAGCTCAACCGGCTCGTTCATGGACGGAATGAGTACGTCAACGGTCGGCAGATCCCGTACGCGAAGCGGCTTGGGACGGCCGTGATCGACGGGATCGGCCATCACGATGCAGCTCAAAAAGAAGACGCCGATGAGATAGGTCTCAACGGCAAAGAGCGCGACTGCGGCCGCAAAGGAGGCGTGATCCTCGAAGGCGGGCAGCGTTTCGTATAGGCGCCAAAACCAGTAGCGCATGACGACTGCAGAGGCGATTGCCAGAATAATCATGCGGCCGAAGCGCGTGTTGACGAAACCGCGCATCAGGAAGATTGCCGCAAACGCGCCGACGCCGAGCAGGGCCTGTACGCTGAGCGATGTTGGCACGCTGGTCAGCGCGATCATGCAGGCCAGAACGATCAGCCAGGGAATGAGACGCACCGCTCCGCCCAATACTGAAATACCGTGATATGTCATTTTCAGTCCTTTGTTGTCCGCGGAGCGCGGTCAGTATGTCCGAAGGGGGGAGAGTGCCTCGTCAACGTCGCCGTTGACGCAGTTGCGCATGAGGATGGCGGTGGACGATCCGTATGAAATCCCACCCTGACCAGCCACGAGCACACAGGTGGTGCCGGGAACCGGGCTGTTGCTGGTGTATCCCAGGGAGCCGCCGACGCCGTTCACCGGCTGCAGGTCCTGCGCGATTACGAACTCAAACGGGTAGGGCAGCGGTTCGGCGTCCTGCAGAATGCGCTCTGCCGATTTGGGGCCGAACAGGGAGTCCCCGGGCATGGTCAACAGGAAGTTTTCGCCCTGAAGCGAGGTCGCGTTTGGCAGGAGCTGTCTCTGCGCGCCGTAGCCTGCGGCCACGGGTGAAATAAGCGGTGCAGCGCCGGTTGTGTCGTTAAAACCCGGAGCGGGATCGGCCGGTGGCAGGTTGATCATGCCGGTATCCGCCGGCTGCATACAGCCCGCCAGAAGGGTTGCGGCAATCAGAAGGGAGCCGAATGCTCCTGTCCTGGACCCCGGACGCGGGGTTTTGATCGAACCAAAGTACATTTTACCCATCACTCCCGCCAGAAACTGGCGTTACTCAACTACTACTCAAGCCGCTCCGCACAGATCACGTAACAAACCAAACACAGGATACATGACTTTTGCGCATGTACTACAGGCAGCAGCAAATCCATGCTGCCGTGCAACAATTGCTATCAAATTACGGATAAATTTTCAATCAGAGGGGTTAACCACTTGGCAAATTGAAATCCCGCTCAAGTAATACGGCTCAGATGTTGTTAACCATGACTTCGGGGCGCGTTAACATTTGCCGTAAACGATTATTTTCGTTCGGTTAAATGCGCGTTCGCGCTCCAGCCAATGCAAAGCGGGGCATGGTATTGGTCAGGTTTGCGGGCAAGAAAGGTATTAACCGTGGTATGGTTTGGGCCACGCGCGGGGTGGGGGAAGCGCGTGACCCGCTCAGGGGCGTCAGATGACTGCGCCCCGTTCAATCATGGTGGCGAGTACCTCGTCGGGATCGCGTTTCCACCAGTTTTCCTGGGAGAAGATTTCCACCTCGATGTAACCGTCGAAACCCTGTTTCTCGACCTGGGCCCGAAGTCCGGCAATGTCGATAACGCCGTCGCCCATCATGCCGCGATCGGTCAGGAGGTCCCGGGTCGGAACCAGCCAGTCGCATACGTGGAAGGCCAGCAGGCGTTTCTTTCCGGTCCGTTCGATCTGAGCTGAAATCTCGGGATCCCACCAGATGTGATAAACGTCGAGCGCGACACCGATGCCGTCACCGAGGCGGTCGCACATGTCGAGCGCGTGGCCGGTGGTGTTCACGCAGGCGCGATCCCCGGCATACATCGGATGCAGTGGCTCGATTGCGATCGGGACGTTGACGGTCCGGGCATGTTCCAGGGTTTTGGCCAGACCCTCCTCAACAAGCGCATGCGCGTGGTTGATGTCGCGGGAGCCCCTGGGCAGGCCGCCCACAACCATGACCAGACAGGCGGCACCGATTTCAGCGGCCTCATCCACCGCCCGACGGTTGTCGTCGATCACCGCCTGGGTGATCGCGCCTTCCTCGGTGTACCAGCCGCCGCGGCACAGGCCGGAGACGCCGATGCCGGCGTCGCGGATGGCTTTGGCCGCATTGGTCGCACCCATTTCCTGGAGTTTATCGCGCCAGGGGGAGATGCCGCCAATGCCGTGACGGGCGCACCCGTCGATGCACTGGGCCAGGGACCACTGCTCGCGGACCGTGGCGGTGTTGAGGGACAGCCTTGAGGCTTCGACACCCGTTGCCATCTCAGACCTCCACGCCACGGGCGGCGAAGACCGGACGGGCACGGGCCGCGGCCAGTTCCGCGTCGGGGAAGAGGCCAGCCGTGTTGGCCAGACGCATGATTTCCGCGAGGTGCTGCGTGGAGCGCGTGCTCTCCTGGCCCCCGATCATGGTGAAATGGTCCTGGTGACCGTTCAGATAGGCCATGAAAACCACACCGGTTTTGTAGAACCGGGTCGGCGCCCTGAAGATGTGACGCGACAGAGGGACCGTCGGGTCGAAGGCGTCCGAATAGGTGTCCATGTCACCACGGCCGAGCGCGGACAGCGCGCGGGCGGCGGCACCGGCGATCGGGTCGAAGATGCCGAGCAGGGCATGGGAATAGCCCTCGTCGTCCCCGGCGATCAGATCGGGGTAGTTGAAGTCGTCGCCGGTATACATCCGCACGCCCTCGGGCAGGCGGCGGCGCATGGCGATTTCCTTCTCGGCGGAGAGGAGCGAAACCTTGATCCCGTCGATTTTCGACGCATTGGCGTTGATGATGGAAAGACAGGTTTCCATCGCCTCCATGTGGTCGGAGGCACCCCAGTAGCCTTCGAGTGCCGGGTCGAACATCTCGCCGAGCCAATGGAGGATAGCCGGTTTGTTCAGGCCGCCGAGCACGCGCTCATAGACGCGGGCGTAGTCATCTGGACCTTTTGCGGCTTTAACGAGTGCGCGGGAGGCCATGAGGATGACCTGGCTGCCCGCAGCCTCGACCGCTTCGCACTGTTCCTCATAGGCCGCGATGACCGCATCGATGTCGGCGCCCTCTGGCGAAATGTGGTCGGTGCCGGCGCCGCTGGCGATCATGTGGCCACCGGGTTTTGCCAGTTCGACGCTGCGCTGGATGAGTTCCAGCGACGTGGGCCAGTCGAGGCCCATGCCGCGTTGCGCGGTGTCCATTGCCTCAGCGACGCCGAAGCCGTGTGACCAGAGGTGCTCGCGGAACGCAAGCGTGCGGTCCCAGTCGATGGGGGCGTCGAGCCACGGATCGCATTCCGCCAGCGGGTCCATCACAACATGGGCTGCGGCGAAGGCCGTGCGGTTCCAGCCGCCGGTGGTTTCCGGTTTGGGGCCGTCCTTCAGGGTGACGGCACCACCGGGCAGGTTCAGTACGGTGCTCATATGTTCAGATCCTCCAGGTCGATCCAGCGGCGCTCACGCCAGCTTTGGTAACCGGCTTCGGCCAGCTGAACGCCTTTTGCGCCCTCGGTCAGGGTGTAATTCCAGGGGCCGTCTTCCGCGACGTGGCGCAGGAAGGCTTCCCACTGAACCTTGAAGCCGTTGTCGAAAACCGTGTTGTCGGGGACCTCTTCCCAGTCATCGAAGAAGTTCATGGTCTGGGGCTGGTCCGGGTTCCAGACGGGTTTAGGCGTGTTCACACGGTGCTGGGACCAGCATTTGTGCAGTCCGGCAACGGCGGAGCCATGCGTCCCATCGATCTGAAAGGTTACGAGATCGTCCCGGCGGACACGGGTGCACCAGCTGGAGTTGATCTGGGCCACGATGCCGCCCTCAAGCTCGAAAGTGGCGTAGGCCGCGTCATCCGCAGTTGCATCGTAGCGGTTACCGGATTCGTCCCAGCGTTCGGGGATGTGGGTGACGCCACGGCAGCTCACGGATTTGACCGGGGCGATGACGTTGTCGAGGACATAGCGCCAGTGGCAGAGCATGTCGGAGATCATTCCGCCGCCATCGGCCGCGCGGTAGTTCCAGGACGGACGCTGTGCAGGCATCCAGTCGCCCTCGAACACCCAGTAGCCGAAATTGCCCTGAACCGAGATCATACGACCGAAGAAACCGGAATCGCGGAGGCGTTTCAGCTTCACAAGGCCGGGCAGGTCGAGTTTGTCGTGGACAATACCGTGCTTGATCCCCGCCTTTTTGGCGTAACTGGCGATTTCGACGGCTTCCTCGAGTTTCTCGGCTACCGGCTTTTCGCAGTAGACGTGTTTACCCGCGTCGATGGCCTTTTTCAGCAGGGTGGGGCGCAGTGCGGTAGAGGCGGCGTCAAAAAACAGCGTGTCATCGGGGTTGGCGAGGGCCGCGTCCAGATCGGTACCCCAGCGCTCAACGCCGAGGCTGGTTGCAAGAGCCTCGACCTTGTCGGCGTTGCGCCCGATGATGATGGGATCGGGCATCAGGCGTGTGCCGTCGGAAAGCTCAACGCCTCCCTGGTCGCGGATCGCAAGAACCGAGCGGATCAGGTGCTGGTTCATGCCCATGCGGCCCGTCACGCCGTGCATGATGATGCCGATACGTTCCTGTTTCATGTTTCGATTTACCTCCAGTGGTGTTGCTGACGCGGGTCATTCCGTGGTGGGGCGGCCCCGTGGGATCGTCGGGTTAAAACTGTGGGGACTCAGCTGTCGCCGGGCCGGTTGTCGGGTTTGCTCAGGTAACTGATGAGCATGTCGCCCGCTTCCTCGGCCTTTTTGGCCAGCCAGACGTCATCGATTGCCACCCCGAATACGGTGCGCAGGGTGTGGCGGTTCGACACGGGAAAATAGCAGAGCGATGCGATGGTAATGTAAAATTCGGCAGGATCGACGTCGTTGCGAAACCGGCCCTCATCGGCTCCGCGTTTCAGGATTTCGCTCAGGGAGTTCACGAGGTTGGACTGGATTTCAGCCACGTCTTCAATCTCACGGATGGTGTCACCGCCGAGCATGTTCTCCGTGTTCAGCATGGAGATGAACCATGGTTTGGAGATGAAGTGCTGCAGCGTGAAGCGGACGAGTTCGCGGATGGCTTCTTCCGGCGTCATGCCGGCGGTGTCGAGCTTGCGTTCACCGGAACGGATCTGGACGTAGCTTTCGCGCAGGGCCGCTTTGTAGAGTTCGTTCTTGTCCCCAAAATAGGTGTAGATCATCGGTTTGCTGACCTGGGCGCGGTCGGCAATCACGTCGATGCGGGCGCCTGCGAGACCGTGGTCGGAGAACTCCTTGAGGGCCGCGTCCAGGATGCGACGCTGGGACGCCTTGGCGTTGCGCCTGACCGGTTGGGGTTTGGTTGTCTGCTCTCCCATCAGTCCGGTCCTCCGCCTGTTGTCCTTGTGATTAATCGCGATGTTGCGCGACGTACCGGTGGAAGCCCCGATACGATGCTGAGAACCACGATTGCTGCGAACACGGCAGAAATCGGTCGTGTGAGGAAGGGTTCGATCTGACCGTCGGACAGGGTCAGTCCGCGACGCAGGCTCTTGTCCAACAGATCGCCAAGGATGATGCCGAGAACCAGTGGGGCCATTGGGTAGTTCATCTGGCGCAGAAGGAAGCCGAAGAAGCCGAAGCCAAACATCACCCAGATCTCAAAGATGCGCTGGGTCAGGGCGTAGGGGCCAATAACGCAGAGCACGAAGATCACGGGCATGAGCCATTCGCGGGGGATTTTCAGAACGAGGATGAAAAACCGGGTGAGCGTCAGGCCGTAGATCAGGATCGCGATGGTCGCGAACAACAGCATCGCGGCGATCAGGTAGACGAATTCCGGCGCCTCGAGCATGATCATCGGGCCGGGTCGGACGCCATGAATAAACAGGGCCGCGATCAGTACGGCTGCCGAGGCGGAGCCTGGCACGGCGAGGGTGAGTGCGGGGATCAGAGAGCCGGGAACCACGGCGCTGTTGCCGGTTTCGGCGGCGGTCAGGCCTTCTGTCGATCCCTTGCCGAATTTCCCGCGCTCGGGGCTGAATTTCTTGGCGGCGGCGTAGGAACTCCAGGCGCCGATATCCTCGCCCACGCCCGGAATAATGCCCACGAGCGTCCCGATAATGCCGGAGCGGACGATGGTGAACTTGTAGCGCCAGAGGTCGAGCAGGCGGGGCAGGGTGCGGTCATGGCCCTTTTTCTCCTCGATCATCGCGCCTTTTGGCTGCCACATGACGGTGAGGATCTCAGCGAACCCGAAGGCTCCAACCATGGCCGGAATGAGGCCGATGCCGCCGTTCAGGGTGTCGAAACCCATGGTGAAGCGGATATGGGCGTGGATGCCGTCGGAGCCGATCATGGCGATCATCAGGCCCAGTATGCCGGCGATGTAACCCTTGAGCGGCGAGATGCCGCCGGTGAGCTGACCTGAGATAACGATGCCAAAGACGGCGAGCCAGAAGAACTCAAAGGAACCGAAATCCAGCGCGATTTCCGCGAGTGGCGGGGCAATCATCACGAGAAGCAGGATGCCCACCAGCGTGCCGAGAGCGGAGCCCGCGGTGGCCAGGCCCATCGCGTAGGCGGCCTTGCCCTGCCGGGCGAGGGGGTAGCCGTCGAGTGAGGTTGCGGCGCTGGCCGGGGTGCCGGGAATATTCAGCAGGATCGCGCTGCGCGAGCCGCCATAGATGGCGCCGACATACATGCAGATTAGGCTGAGGATCGCGGCGTCCCGGTCGAGCGAATAGGTCAGCGTGGTTAGAAGGGCCACGCCCATTGTGGCGGTGAGGCCGGGCAGGCTGCCGACGATGATGCCGAGCAGGGTGGCCCAGGCGACATGGAAAAGGCTCATCGGTGTGGTGAGTTCGCCGATGGCGCCGAAAAACTGTGTGAGACCGTCCATCATGGCAGGCGCACCAGGAAGCCGTCACGGAAGAGAACTGAAATACCGATTGCGATGGCGATGCTGAAGACGACCACGAGAATAATTTTGATCGGGTCGGGGCGTTGCCCATTCTCGGCCCAGAGGAACCAGAGGGTGAAGCCTGCGACATAGATCATGGTAGCGATGGCAAATGGCATGTTGCCGACTGCCACGAGTGCATAGAGGGCGCTCCAGACCAGGGTGACTGCGAAAGCGGATGCGGACGTGTTCGGGTTCGCTGCTGCGTCGCCGCGCGGGGTCCGTGCGGACCATGCAAGCGCACCGGCGCAAATCATCAGGGCAAAACCGAGGATCATCGGCACGAGGCCAGGAATGCTGGCGGGATGAATTTGCCGGATCTCCAGGCGGTCCATCACGAAGCCGCCCCAGGTCGATGCAAGGCCAATAAGAAACAGGACGATAGCCGTAAGGCGGTCGGCCACTGCCGAATCCATTCGCATTGGTTCGTTTCCGTAGTGATGTGTTTTGGTTGTCTTGCGGTCGGGTCCGGGGCGCGCGACGCTTATTCCGCGCGCCCCGTAAGTCCGTTTATTCCGCCGGGCAGGTAATGCCGATCTCGGATGGATCGACCACCGCCTCGCCGCGCGTCACTCGGGCGCAGGCTTCCGCGATGACGACGGGCATTGCGCGTTCGCGGGCCGCGTCACCATAGCTGGGATTGAAATCCGCGCCGCGCTCGGTCGCATAGCTGCGCAGGGCCTCGGAATTCACCACGTGCTCTTCCCAGACCTGGTCCACGGTGTCATAGACTTCCTGGGGAGCGCCAGTCGGGATGAAGACGCCGAAATAATCCGGTGCAATCGGCATTTCCGGGAGCCAGTTGGTGATGGGCGGGATCGGGTCCAGCCCCTCAACCACCAGTTCCTTGTCGGACAGAACCGCCAGCGGGCGGATGCGGCCGGCCTTGATCATTTCGGTCTGTTCCACCGCAAGCTGGGTCGTTGCGTCGACCTCTCCGGAAGCGGCGGCCAGAACGGCCGGGTTGCCGCCGTCATAGGCGACCATGCGGGCGCCAAGTTCGCCGTGTGCGGCTTCATTGATTGCCGCGAGCGCCATGCCGCCGGAGGAGTTTACTCCTGCGGTACCCACTTTGACGGCTTCGGGCTCCTTCATGGCTTCCAGCAGGCCGCCAAAATCCTCAAAAGACGTGTCGGAATTCACGCTGACCACGGGCACGTTCGCGACGTGCAGATAGATGTGGTAGTCGTCAATCGATGTGTCCTCCACGAGGCCGGTGACCGAATATGTCGCGTTGTTCGCGATCGCATTTGCGGTCCAGGTGTAGCCGTCGCGGGGGGCGTCGAGCGCGGCCTGGGTTCCGATGGAACCGGAAGCGCCGGGCTGATTGACCACGACCACAGGCGTGCCAAGGGCCTCCTCAAGGATCGGGGCGACCACGCGGGTCACCTGGTCCGTCGATCCACCGGCCGACCACGGTACGATAATGTTGATGGGCTTGTCGGGCTGCCATTGTGCGTTTGCGGGCAATGCCACCGCTGCGGCAAAGAGTGCCGCCAGTGCGCTGGCGGACAGTTTTTGAGTAACCATAATCCCTCCCTGAGCTAAGTTACCAACTGGTAGGTAGCTTGGAAAAGTTAACCGGTCAAGCAAAATTTACGCGCCGATTCGGCGCTGCAAAGAGGGGCTGTTCAAGCGCCCGCATTTGAGTTTAGGTTTTGCCACGTAATGACCCGGTGACCGTCCGGGTCCAAAAATGACCGTTTCGGAACACACCGGACGGCATCACCCGACTGGAGGAAAATCAAAAATTTTCCGGGATATGCGCCCAGGCGCAACCGCGTTCAGTAAACGCCGTAACCCAATGCGGAGCTGGAGTTTTTTAAACTCTGCCGCCCGACCGGTTTCCCCAATTTACCCTTTTGCCGTTCCGGTGGTTCGGCCCCTGAGGAGAGATATATGACTGACAAACCGCTTGCCCGACTGGCCGTGATTGGCCTTGGTATGGCGACGAAACCGCACCTGGACGCACTGGCCGAACTTCGGGGCAGGGTTGAGGTGTCTGGCGTTTATAACCGGACGCGGGCGAAGGCTGACGAGGTCAGCGAAAAGTTTGGTTTCCCCGTTTTCGAAAGTCTTGAGGCCATTGTTGCTGATACAAATACGGATGGCGTAATTATCGCGACACCGCCCAACCAGAGGTTGGAAATCGTGACGATGATGGCCGGAGCCGGCAAACATATCCTCATGGAAAAGCCGGTGGAGCGTACGCTGGATGCGGCCCGTGAGATTGTGAACCTCTGCGAGGAAAAGGGCGTGACCCTCGGTATCGTGTTTCAGCACCGGTTCCGTCAGGCCGCGCAGCGGTTGCGGGCTTTGATTGACGAGGAAGCTCTGGGGGAAATGGCGCTGGTGCGGGCGGAGATTCCGTGGTGGCGCGGCCAGGAATACTACGATGTACCCGGGCGTGGTACGCTGGAGCGGGACGGCGGCGGGGTTCTCATCTCCCAGGCCATTCACGTGCTGGACCTGATGCTGAGTCTGACAGGACCGGCGGCGAGTGTGCAGGCGATGACCGCAACGACCCGGATGCATGAGATGGAAACCGAGGATTTTGCCGCGGCTGGCGTGCATTTTTCGAACGGGGCGGTGGGGTCGATTGTGGCGACGACCGCGACCTATCCGGGTGAACTCGAACGGCTTGTCATCGACGGTACGCTTGGGACCGCGGCGCTCAATGGCGGTCAGCTGAACGTTGTCTGGCGGGACGGACGGATTGAGGAGGTCGGCGAGGCATCGGGGACGGGCGGCGGTGCCGATCCAATGGCATTCCCCTGCGACTGGCATCGCGATCTGATCGAGAACTTTGCGACAGCCGTTAGCACCGGTAGTGCTCCGGCAATTCCGGGTCGCGAGGCATTGCGGGTTCACTCGCTGATTGATGCCATGATCCGGTCCGGCGAGCAGCATGCCCAGGCGCCGGTGAGCGGATAAGGTTGCCCTAGAAAGCGGCGGCGATATGGGCCGCAGCCCTGACGCCGTCGATCAGCCGGACATTGGCGAGACCGGCTGATTTTTCCGCAATGGCGATCATGCCGCCGCAGCCGAGGACCACGGTTTGCACCCCATCCTCGCGTGCGGCGGTTTTGACCTCGTCGATTACGCGGGCTGCCGCGGCTTCCGGGTCGTGTTCGAGAGCCAAAACCGGAACGTCACTGGCCCGCACGCGCGCCAGGTTCTGGCCCAACCCATAGGCTTTGACGTTTTCCTCAAGGATTGGAACCGACACGGCGAGGGTGGTAACGACGGAAAACCGCTCACCGGCCATTGCGGCCATGTGATAGGCGGCCTGGCCTATACCGATGACAGGGCAGGTGGCGAGGCTGCGCGCGGCGTGCAGTGCGGTGTCGTCGAAGCAGGCAATGATGATGCTTTCGGCGCCTTCCCCTGACGCCTGCTCGACCAGCTTCAGTAGCGGGGGTGTCGCGGCCTCTCCGTCGGCCCGCCCCTGAATGGCTGGCGGTCCGTTGATGGAGGTCCATCCTTCAATATAGGCACCAGGAACCGTCGCACGTGCGGTGCGCAGCATCGCGTCGGTCATGGACGCGGTGCTGTTGGGGTTGATCAGAACGATCATACCATGCCCTTGCCCGCGTCGGATCCGGCTTTGGCGCGTCGTTTGGCGCTCCACCACGTGATGCAGAGAAAGAAGCCGATCATTATGAGTGAGAACGCGGTGGTCAGCGTGCCGAGCGCGTAGAGTACCGGCGTGGTGACGTTGGTCGTCATGCCGAAGATTTCCAGTGGCAGGGTGTTGTGGCTACCCGCGGTCAGCAGGGTGCGGGCAAACTCGTCATAGCTGAGCGTGAAGCCGAATAGAGCCACACCGATGAGGGACGGGGCGATGATCGGGAGGACCACGTGGCGCAGGGTTTGCCACGATGTCGCGCCGAGGTCGCGGGCGGCTTCCTCGTAGCTTTTGTCAAACCGGTTGAAGATCGCGAACATGATGAGCAGGCCGAAGGGCAGAGTCCAGGTGAGCTGCGATCCGAAGCCGGAGGTTGCCCAGTGCACCTGTATCCGGGTCTGCGAGAACATCAGGCCCACGCCGAGTGAGATCAGGATGGAGGGGATCACCAGTGAGGTGATGATGAGGTAAAACAGGACCAGGGAGCCGGGGAAACGCTTGCGGAACGCGAGGCCGCCCATGACCGAAACGACCACGGTTGTGACCATGACCATAAGCCCGAGCGCGAAGCTGCGGCGGAAACTGCCCCAGATGTCGCCCACGGCCTGCTGCTCGAAGAGGTCCCGGAACCAGTGGAGCGAGGTGCCCCGCATGGGGAATGTCAGGCCGCCTTCCGGCCCCTGAAAGGACAGAATGCCGATCGTCAGGGTGGGACCATAGAGAAACAGCAGGAACAGGGTGAAGAAACCGGCAAGCACGTAGAACGACCGGGGGCGGGGTTCCATGATCTAAAGCTCCTTCCGGATGTCGACGAAGCGCAGCAGAACTCCGATCACGATCAGAACGGTCAGCAGCAGCACAACTGCCGTGGCCGCCGCCGATGGATAGGCCAGCAGCGCGATGTCATTGGAAATCAGGCGGCCCACATTTGCGGACTGGCTGCCGGACATGAACCGCACGGTTATGAAGTCGCCCATGACCAGCGTGACCACAAAAATCGTACCGATCATAATCCCGGGTTTGGTCAGCGGAATGATGACGTTCCAGAGGATCTGCACGCCGGTAGCGCCCGCGTCCCGCGCCGCTTCGATCAGGGACCGGTCGATGCGCATCATGGTGTTGAAAATAGGGACGACCATGAAAAGCGTGTAAAGATGCACAAACGCCAGGATCACCGCGAAGTCGGAAAACAGCAGCCATTCCAGTGGCTCGTCGATCACGCCCCAGGAAATCAGGGCCGAGTTGGCAATACCGTTGCGGCCGAGAAACGGTATCCAGCTGATCATGCGAATGATGTTCGAGGTCCAGAAGGGGATCGTGCAGAGCAGGAACAAAGCAATCTGCCAGGTCAGCGAGCGGACGTGGAAGGCGAGAAAATAGGCGACGGTGAAACCGATCGTCAGGGTGAAAAACCAGGTGATGGCCGCGTATTTGAAGGTGTTCAGGAACACCTTGTATGTAACGGGTGACCCGAACAGGAACTCGTAATTCTCTAGGTCAAATGCGGGAATGATCGAAAATTCGGTCGCCTGCCAGAAGCTGACGACAACGATCATGATGATGGGTAGGACCAGAAAGATGATCAGGACAATGGTCAGTGGGGTGGCCATGAGCCATCCACTAAATGTGTTGTTCCGTAGCAGTTTTTCCATTCCGGTCCCGTCCAAGGCTGGGGCGCGCGCAGCCCGCGCGCCCGGTCGTTACATCAGGAAGCGATGAACTCGTTCCATTTGCGAACCATGTACTGGTTCTCGTCCATGACCGCGTTCCAGCAGGCCACGGAGCCCATGCGCTCCTGGAAGGAACCGCCATCGCGGACCTCACCGGCCTGGGCCAGAGGATCGCCGAAGGGCGAGGTGATCGTGTCGGTGGCTTCCTTGCCCTCGAACCAGTAGCCCCATTCATTTTCGGACATGTAGTTTTTCGAGGTTTCGGGTACGGCGGAGTAGTAGCCCTGGCGCATGAGGAAGCCGCCAACCCAGCCGTCGAGATACCAGTTGATGTACTCGTATGCCGCGTCGCGCTCGAGACCGGTGAGGGCCGCCGAGAGACCGATGCCGCCGCCCCAGCTGCGATAGCCTTCCTCAAGCGGCTGGTAGACACAGGGGATGCCGCGGGATTTCACGGCCGTAATTGCAGGGGACCACATGGACTGGATGACGACCTCACCGGAGGCCATCAGGTTCACGCTCTCGTCAAAAGATTTCCAGAAGGCGCGGAACTGGCCGTTCTGCTTGGCCTCGGTGAAGATGCCGATCGTCATGTCGATCTCTTCGCGGGTCATGTTGCCCTTGTCGGGGTAGGTGTACTCGCCCATGGACTCGACGACCATCGCCATGTCCATGATGCCGATGGAGGAAATGTCGAGGATCGAGGCCTTGCCCTTGAATTCCGGGTTCAGCAGTTCCGACCAGTTGTTGATCGGACGGCCGATCAGATCGGGACGGATGCCCAGGGTATCGGCGTTGTAAATGGTCGGGATCAGAGTCATCCAACCGGATTCCTCCTGAACAAAATCGGTGCCGTCCGGACCGGATGTAAAGCCAACGGTGTGCGGTGCCGTACCCTGGGCGATTTCGCTGTCCGGGGTCAGTTTGCCGTTACGGAAGATGCCGACGATTTTGTCGTAGTTTTTAATTTTGGATGTATCCATTGCCTGGAGATTGCCGGTCGGCCAGACCTTCTTACAGATCCAGTACTCGATGTCGGCGATGTCGAAGCTGTTGGGCTGGGTCGCGGCGCGCTGGGTTACGCTGTCGGAATCGAGCGCGGTCATTTCCAGGGTGAAGCCCAGGTCCTCTTTGACCTTTTGGGCTACCTCGTTGAGGTTGGACACGCCCGTGCCGAACTGGCGCAGGGTGACGTCCTTGATGTTCTGGGCCCAGATCATCGGGGCGCCAAGCGTGCTTCCGGCGACGGCGGCGGCCCCGCCTTTCAGAAGGGCTCTTCTGTTGACTGATGACATTGATCTCTCTCCTTGTCGGATATTCGTTAGTTCGCCAGTTTATGGAGGTCCTGTGGTTCCCAGATCAGACCGACGCGATCGCCTGGGTTTTTGGGGTTGTCAAAAAACAGCCGGTCGGCAACCACTGCCGTAATCTCCTGATCGCCCATGCCACGGGCCGTCACCGATACATGCGTTCCCTGGTACTCTACTGCCGTGACACTGGCCTCAAGTTTACCGGTGTCCGCGGTGGTGAGGCCAACGGCGTCGGCCCGAATCGCGAAATGTCCTTCGGGCAGGGCCAGAACGTTGTGGCCCCCCATGAAACGGGCCACGAATTCGGTTTTGGGTGCGTTGAACACGTCGCGTGCGGGGCCGGTCTGTTCGATGACGGCGTTGTTCATCACCACGATCTCATCAGCCAGCGCGAGGGCCTCGTCCTGTCCGTGGGTCACGTGCAGGAAACTGATGCCCAGTTCCTGTTGCAGCTTTTTAAGCTCCGTTCGCATGCGGATGCGCAGGAAGGGGTCAAGGGCGGAGAGCGGCTCGTCCAGTAGCAGCATGGAGGGACGGGTAATGAGGGCGCGGGCAAGTGCCACGCGCTGCTGCTGCCCGCCGGAAAGCTGGTCAGGCAGACGGTCGGCCAGATTGGTGAGGTCCACCAGCTCGAGCATTTCAAGCGCTGCGGCCCGGCGCTGTTTCTGCTCCGTACCTTTCATCTTGAGACTGAATGCCACGTTGTCGGTGACCGTCAGGTGGGGAAAGAGTGCATAATTCTGGAACATCATGGCCGTGCCACGTTTGGCTGGCGGCAGTTTTGAGATGTCTCTGTCGCCAAGCAGAATGGCCCCGTCGGACACCGTTTCATGCCCTGCTATCATGCGCAGGGTGGAGGATTTGCCGCAGCCCGAGGGGCCGAGCAGGCAGGTGTAGCTTGCCGGTTTGAAATGGTGACTGATGGCGTTGACCGCGTAGGTCGTTCCATAGCGTTTGGTGACGCTGATAAGTTCGAGTTCTGTGCTTTTGTCTTTCATGGTGCCCTTTCCGCGGGCCAATGCAGGCCCCGAATACGGGCGGGCTTCAAGAATTTGCGCGCACTGAATGTGCAGCGCAGGCCGGATTGCTCATTTGCGAGGCGGGTATCCAGACAGACGCTCAAAGTTTGGACACATCACTGTATACAATCCTGCATTCAATTATCCGGATCGATTCGAAAGCTTGTCGGTGCCTGCGGGTTCTGACACTAAAAAATCATGAGGGCGCATTTGAATCACCCGTCAGATCAGACAACAGGGGCACAGAAAAACTCCGCCGCGGCGGAGCGGGTAACCAGTGCGCTGTCCCTGGCCATTCATGAGCATCGCATCGCTCCGGGGACCAAACTGGGAGAGGATGAGGTTGCGGAGATTTTCAGCGTGTCGCGCACGGTGGTGCGTGCCTCGCTTCAGGCGCTCGCCCATCTTCAGCTTGTGGAGATCCAGCGCAACCGAGGTGCGTATGTTGCCAAACCTTCGCTTCGGGAGGCGCGGGAGGTATTTGAGGCGCGCGAGCTTCTGGAGCCGCGAACGGCCAGATCGGCCGCTGAACGGGCAGGTCCGGAGGACATTGACCTGCTTAAGCGGCACATAACGGAAGAGCATGCGGCACTCGATGCCTCCGATCAGGGCAGGGCGTTACGGCTCTCGGGCCAGTTTCATATCGCGATATCTCGCATTGCGGATCAGACAACAATTGCCGGATTTATCGAGGCATTGATTGCGCGGTCATCGCTGATCATCGCTTTGTACTGGCGTCGGGAAAGCGCGCTCTGTGAGAAGTTTGCCCATCATGATCTGGTCGATGCAATCGCGGACAGGGATGGCGAACGGGCTGAGGAATTGATGCGAAGCCATCTGGTCGATCTTCATTCCGCGCTCGATCTGGATGACAGACCGGTTGCGCCACAATCGCTGAAGGATGCTCTGAAGCCATGACGATACGTCGGCTCGACAGGCAGGAAGTGGGCACGGTGCTCGACTGGGCCGCCGCCGAAGGATGGAACCCTGGGTTGGAAGATGCTGATGCATTCTTTGCGGCGGATCCCGAAGGCTATTTTGGCTGTTTTGTGGGTGACAGGCTGGTCGCGGCGGTCTCGGTGGTCAATCACGACAGCCGATTTGCGTTTCTGGGACTATATCTTTGCCTCCCGGAATATCGGGGGCAGGGCCATGGGCTGCGCGTGTGGACCGCCGCGCTGGCCCATGCTGGTAACAGATGCGTCGGACTCGATGGGGTTCCAGAGCAGCAGGCGAACTACGCGCGATCCGGGTTTCGTAACTTTGGACGCACGGTGCGCTACATGGGGCGGATGCCAAAATCCGATGAGTCGGATTTGGCGCAAGCTCTGTCGGTGAGTGCACTCGTGACTGCCGATAGTAATGCAGCCGGGATCAACCGAGAACGGTTCAGCGAGGCCTGGTTTATAGACACCAGTACGCGCACAACACTCTGCATCACGCCTGCTGATCCCGCGGCAGGTTTCGCGACCTTCCGACAGTGTCGTGAGGGCGTGAAGATTGGGCCGTTTTACGCGAACTCAGAAAGGGATGCGCGCCGGCTGCTTGCGGGTGTGCCGGCCGGGTTTGACGATGGTCCGGTATTTTTTGACGTGCCAGATGATGCGCCCGGGATGGGGGAACTCGTCAGGTCCATGGGGTTTGAGCCCGTGTTTGAGACCGCGCGCATGTATTCCGGAGATCCGCCGATGACCGATCTGCCGCCGTTTTACGGTATCGCTACGCTGGAGTTGGGCTGACACTCCGCTGTCGGCAACACTGGCCCGTAAATTATGCAGTAGGATTTCTTGCTGTTTTTGTGCGATTCTGCCGAAAATGGCTGGCGGTAATAATATTTGTTGAGCTCACGCCGCTTTCCCTCTAGATTTTGCCGGTATTATTTTCGCTGGAAGGGAAATTTTGCAAAGTCTGGGAGAGTCTTTGGCGCTTGCCGTTCAGCTGATGTTGTCCGGAGATGGTGATCTGGGTGAGATAGTTGCCCTGTCCCTGCGCGTGAGCTTGACGGCTACGGCGTTGGCCTGCCTTGTCGGGTTGCCCATTGGCGCGGTCGTGGCGATCAGCCGGTTTCGCGGGCGCGGTGCGGTGCTGATCCTGATGAATGCGCTAATGGGTCTGCCGCCTGTGGTGGTTGGTCTGCTGGTTTATCTGCATCTCTCGCGGTCCGGGCCGCTCGGATTTCTCGGGCTGCTTTACACGCCTACCGCAATGATTATCGCACAGACAATTTTGATTACGCCCATCATTGCTGCTCTGTCCCGGCAGGTTTTGGAGGATTTGCACGCTGAATATTCGGAGCAGTTCCGCTCCTTTTGCCTGACACGCCGCCAAACGGTCAGCGCGCTGCTTTGGGACGGGCGCTATTCCCTTCTGACCGTGGGGCTGGCCGGGTTTGGCCGCGCGGTCGCGGAGGTCGGCGCGGTGATCATCGTGGGTGGAAATATCGATCATCTGACACGGGTAATGACGACCGCCATCGCGCTTGAGACCTCAAAAGGCGACCTGGCGCTGGCTTTGGCGCTCGGCATTGTGCTTCTGGTGATAGCGCTCGGGATCAACGCGGCCGTGCAGGGCATTCGCATGACGGCGGTTCAGCAGGCCCATGTCTGACGTCGCGCTCATGACCGGACTGCCGGAGATTGCCAGAGTGCGGGCCGCATCCATGACGCCGATGGAAGCGAGCGATGTGGTTCTGAAGCTCGGCGGTGCGACGGTTCTGGACGGAGTGACGTTCAGGTTGCGACCGGGTGGCTGTACCGTGATCATGGGGCCCAACGGTGCGGGTAAAAGCCTGCTTCTGAAACTGCTGCACGGGTTGATCCGGCCGACATCCGGGCGGGTCGAGTGGAACGGCAAGCCCGCTACCGAGGTCACATCCCGTCAGTCTCTCGTCTTTCAAAAGCCCGTACTCCTGCGCCGGTCCGTGATGGCAAATTTGGATTTTGTGCTCAGGGCCAGGGGAGCGGACCGGTCCAGGCGCGAAGAACTGCTGGCCCATGTGGGGCTGGAGCACAAGGCGGAACAGCCGGCGCGGCTGTTGTCCGGTGGGGAAGCGCAGCGCCTTGCGATGGCGCGGGCGCTGGCAACGGAACCGGATGTGCTGCTGCTCGATGAGCCGACGGCGAGTCTCGACCCGGCATCGGTCCTGGCGATTGAGAAGATTATGGCCGATGCCCGCGACCGGGGCGTACGCACAATACTCGTGACGCATGATCCAGGTCAGGCCCGCCGTATGGCGGATGAGGTCATTTTTCTGCATGGCGGCCAGGTGGCCGAACACGCCGCCGCCAGTGATTTTTTCTCCGGCCCGCAATGTCAGGTGGCGCTGGATTTTATGAACGGCAGGATAGTCGTTTGAACCGGGAGCGAAAGGAAATTTATCAAATGATTGGAAACAGCATCGGAGTGATGGCACTGACCATTGCCATGACAGTGTCGGCTGCCGCGCAGGATAAATCGATTATTGTTCAGTCCACGACCTCAACGGCCAATTCCGGGCTTTACGACCATCTCCTTCCCATTTTTCAGGATGCGACCGGCATCCAGGTCAACGTGGTTGCCGTAGGGACGGGACAGGCGATCAAAAACGCGGAGAACTGTGACGGCGATGTGCTGCTGGTTCACGCGAAACCGTCCGAGGAACAGTTCGTCTCCGAAGGCTTCGGCAGCAAGCGCACCGATCTGATGTACAATGACTTCGTCGTGGTTGGTCCCGAAAGCGATCCCGCTGGTGTCGGGGGCATGAGCGATGCCCAGGCCGCGCTGAAGCAGATCGCGGAACAGGGCGCGCTGTTCGCCTCCCGTGGGGACGATTCCGGCACCCATAAAAAGGAAATATCCCTGTGGAATGCGGCTGGCGTCGATCCTTCGGCCGCATCCGGTGACTGGTATCGCGAGACCGGCTCCGGCATGGGGGCCACGCTCAATGCCGGCATCGGCATGGGCGCATATGTGATGACGGACCGGGCAACCTGGATCAGTTTTGAAAACAAGCAGGACTACACGATCCAAGTGGAAGGCGACGAGGATCTCTTCAATCAGTATGGCGTGATCCCGGTCAGCGGCGACAAATGCCCGAGCGTCAATGTCGAAGCGGCCGAAGCGTTTGCGGACTGGCTGATCTCGGGTGAGGGCCAGGATACGATTGCGGCTTACAAGGTCAGCGACCAGCAGCTGTTTTTTCCCAACGCGCCGGTAAACTGATAGCGGCTGCTGCGGCGGACAGAGATGCGTGAAGACTGGATGGAATAATGCAGGGACTGGACTTCCCCGAACATGAGTACCTGACGGTTCGTGAACTCGCCGAACTGTTGCGGCTGAAGGAGCGCAAAGTCTATGACCTCGCCGCTTCGGGGGAGGTTCCGTGCTCGCGTGCGACCGGGAAGCTGTTGTTTCCGGCCGATGAAATCCGGGCCTGGATTGGTCGCGCCAAATCCGGCGGCCCTGCGGATCAGGCTGTGCGGCTGCCCATTATCCTGGGCAGTCACGACCCGCTGCTGGACTGGGCCATTCGCCAGTCCGGTTGCGGGCTGGCCACGTATTTCGACGGGTCGCTCGACGGGATAGAACGTTTCGTGCGGCGCGAGGGCATCGCCGCAGGGCTTCACGTTCATGATGCCACGCATGATACCTGGAACACGGATGCTGTTTCGCAGTCAGCGGCCGATCAGGACGCGGTGCTTGTTGCCTTTGCCAGCCGCCAAAGAGGTCTGGTCTCGCGGTCGGGCGGGCCGTCACCTAAGACTATTTCGGAACTGGAGGGACTGCGACTGTCTCCTCGTCAGCCCGGCTCCGGTACGCACGGCCTGTTTCTCGAATTGACGGCTGCGGCGGGCGTGGACACCAGCAGGATTACGCAAACCCCGGTGGCGCGCACGGAAGACGCGGCTGTGGAAAGCGTCCGTCGGGGAGAGGCCGATGTGACCTTTGGTCTTGAGACAGTCGCGAGATCCTTTGGCCTGGAATTCGTGCCGCTGGTGGAGGAGGAGTATTCAATTCTCGTGGACCGCAAGGCATGGTTTGACAAGCCGATGCAGACATTACTGGACTTTTGCGGGACCTCAGCCTTCCGGGACCGGGCACAAAACTCCGGCGGCTATGACGTTTCCAAATTTGGTGAGGTGCTCTGGAACGCCTGAGGGCGTTATTCCCCGTCGAGGCGTACGTCCGCGCTGGACGTGGTGTCCTGCGCCGAGAAGGGAAACTCATCCAACGCCAGGTCCGCACCAATACAGATGACGACCAGTGCGACAAAAGCGGCGAGCATCGACTTCATGTTATTCCTCCGTCAGTGCCGTTGCGTCGCGCAACCAGGCGATGAGATCCTCTCGATCTTCCGGACCGGTGATGCGCTGCATCGGCATTCTTGACCCCGGAATGTAATGGTCCGGGCCCTCGTCGAAAAGAGCGTCTATAGTCTCGGCGTCCCAAATTATGTCCGAGTTTGCCAGTATTTCCGAGTAGGGATAATTCGGCATCGAACCCGCCCTGCGGCCGAAAAGTCCGCCAAGCGCCGGACCGGCGCGACGGCTGCGGTCATTGGTCAGCGTGTGGCAGACCGCACATTTCCGCTGAAACTGTCGCGCGCCGTTGCTTACCGGCACATTCGACTGCGCGTTCGCGGCCATAAGTTGAAGGGGCGGATCACTGTCCAGTGGCCAGAAAAAGACCCGGTGGTCGAGCCCGCCGGCGAGAAGATGGCCCTCCCCGTCGAACGCAAGCGCCCAGACAGGGCCGTTTGCTGTCGCGGTGAACTCCCTTTCAACCGTGAGGTCGGGCATGGACATGACAGTGATGTGTCCAGCACCATCGCCCACGGCGAACCGGGATTGATCGGGACTGACCGCCAAGCTCAGGACCGGGTCGCGATCCGTACCGAACTCAGCCACAGTGGTCCAATCCTGCGGCTCAAAAACAATCGTTCTGCCGTCCACGGTTCCAATCAAAACGCGATTGGAGGCGGTCTCCATCACGTTGATGCCGAAACCATGACTGTAAACGATACGGTTGGAGCCGTCGCTCACATCCCAGACACGCAGGGTCCCGTCTGCCCCCGCGGATAGCAGGGTTGCATTGTCCATGTAGCTGACGGCATTCACACCACTGGCATGGCCAGTTAGCCAAACGGGTGGATTGTCAGTAGTCCAGAGCCCTATGGTCCCGTCCCAGCTGGCCGTTGCCAGCGTACCGTCCGGTGCCTGTGCGATGTCGGAGACCTTGCCTCTGTGGTGACCAAGGACACTTGCCTCACCTTCCTGCCATCGGATGAGAGCAAAGTCGTCACCGGCGGAGGCGAGGGTTCCATCGTCCATGAACTCTACTGCCGTAACGGCCGCGTCATGCCCTTCAAGCCAGGTTGGAGACCGTTCGTTCCAGATACCGACCGAATTGTCGAAGCTGCCCGTGGCAATGGTCCCATCATCAGCCACTGCAATTTCGAGAACAGCGCCGCCATGCCCGGTCAGGGTGTCCATCTCCTGCCCGATGGTCGGGTCGGGCAGGAACAGAAGCACCAGAAGACCAGCGCCGCGCAGCATCGGTTATTCCGCAGGTGTATGGGCGGCTCCGGAGGCTTCGCCGGCGTCTTCGAGCTTCTCGTACCAGAGCGAATGGTGTTCCTTGGCCCACTGTTCCTCAACGAGGCCGGTTACCATCGCATCGCTTGCGCCCTCCATCCCGAGCGTACCGATGTAGATGTGCGCGATGATGATCGCCATCAGAACGAATGCGACGATCGCGTGCCAAAGCTGCGAAAGCTGCATCTCCTCCTGTGGGGAGAGGGCGGTTGGCAGGGCATCCATGCCGATCAGCGCGGGTACTCCAAGCGCGTTGAGTTTCTCAAACGTCATTGCGAACAGGGGCATCTCAAACGGGAAGAGAAGGGACAGTCCGGACACGGAAATTGAAACGCCGAAGACGATGACCGACCAGAAGATCAGCTTTTGTCCCGCATTAAATTTCTTCGCTGGTGGATGAACACCCTTTTTCAAAATGCCGCCACCCTGCATGATCCACTTAATGTCACTGCGGCTCGGCAGGTTGTGGACGACCCAGAGTACAAACACAAAGACCAGGGCGATCATGAAGGCCCAGCTGACGTTGTTGTGGATCCACTTGGACCCGATCGCGAGAGTGGAAAAGGCGTCATGGCCGAATGTGGGGATCAGAAATTTCCGACCCATGAGTGAGATAAGCCCGGTAAATGCGAGCAGCAGGAACGATCCGGCCAGAAGCCAGTGCGAGAACCGCTCAAACGCCTCGAAGCGCACAACCATATGGCCCGTTTTCTCACCATCGATCCGAATGCGGCCGCGGATCAGGTAAAATACAGCCAGCAGCGCGATGGTGCCAAGCAGGAGGTAGCCGCCATACTCTATCAGCGGTCCTTCGCGGAACTGAAGCCAGCGCATTCCGCCATCCTGAACCAGAACGGTGGAGGCCGGTCCGTTGTTGGACGCGGTCACGTCAGCGGTGTTGTATCGCAGCGCGCGCCAAAGTTCTGGATCGGACGCACCGCCAAGCGTGCCAAGTTGCGAACTTATCGCGGCGGCGCTGTCGGGATCTCCGGTGTCGCTGCGACGGAAATCATCGTCAATATTCTCGCCACGCTGACGCGCCAGAATATCCTCAAGGGTTTGTGCGCCACCCGTGGCTGAACGGTCGGGCGCCGGGGATGTGTCCTGCGCGCTGAGTGGCAATGCCAGTCCAACAACCAGCAACAATGCAACAATCACGCGCAGCATACGCGGCTCCCTTCTGAAATTGAAATGTGAGGCCGGGGCCTGAAATGGCCCCGGACCCTCAGCTGTCTTTCTGGTCGTAGGCCGTTCCCCAGCCCCATGCGCCAGAACCGAAACCACGGGCAACGACCCGCTCGCGGTAAATGGCGGAGACCACATCGCCGTCACCGGCGAGAAGGGCCTTGGTGGAACACATCTCCGCGCAGATCGGCAGTTTGCCTTCCGCAATACGGTTGCGACCGTATTTAGCGAATTCCGCGGTGGAGTTATTCTCTTCCGGACCACCGGCGCAGAAAGTGCATTTGTCCATTTTGCCGCGGGAGCCGAAATTGCCGGCCTGCGGGTACTGGGGCGCGCCGAAGGGGCAGGCATAGAAGCAGTAACCGCATCCGATGCACAGATCCTTGGAGTGCAGGACGACGCCTTCCTCGTTCTGGTAGAAACAATCCACGGGACATACTGCCATGCAGGGCGCGTCGGAGCAGTGCATGCAGGCGACTGAAATGGACCGTTCGCCGGGTTTTCCGTCATTGATGGTCACAACCCTGCGGCGGTTGATGCCCCAGGGAACCTCGTGTTCGTTTTTACATGCGGTAACGCAGGCGTTGCATTCGATGCAGCGTTCAGCGTCGCAGAGAAATTTTGCGCGTGCCATTTTCGTCTCTCCTTACGCCGGCATGATCTTGCAGAGGGTGGCTTTGGTCTCCTGCATCTGCGTGACCGAGTCGTAGCCATATGTCTGGGCCGTGTTGCACGATTCCCCGAGTACATACGGATCGGCGCCATCCGGATATTTCGATCTGCGGTCCTCACCCTGGTAGTGCCCACCGAAGTGGAAGGGCATGAACGCCACGCCGTTGGCGACGCGTTCGGTGATCATTGCCATGACCTTGACCTTGCCGCCTTCCGGGCCTTCGACCCAGACATCCGATCCGTCTCGAATGCCGAGATTGTTGGCATCGCGCGGATTGATTTCGACGAACATGTTCTGCTGCAGTTCCGCAAGCCAAGGGTTCGACCGGGTTTCCTCGCCACCGCCCTCGTATTCCACGAGGCGACCGGAGGTCAGAATGATCGGATAGTCCTGCGAGAAGTCCTGCTGCTGGATCGACGCATACATGGTCGGAACGCGCCAGAATTTTTTGTCCTCGTAGGTCGGATAGTCCGCAACCAGATCGCGACGGTTTGAGTAGAGCGGTTCGCGATGCAGCGGCACCGGATCGGGGAAGGTCCAGACCACAGCCCGGGCCTTGGCGTTTCCGTAGGGCGCACAACCATGAGCAATCGCCACCCGCTGGATGCCGCCCGACAGGTCGGTCTTCCAGTTCACGCCACCGACCTTCTCGGCATAGTCGGAGGGAATCTCACCGGTCTGGGAGGTTTCGCCAACTTCCGTGTTGGTGTCCGGACGTTCGTCGATGTGGCCCGCGACCCACTCAATGGTGCGCCGCTCATAGGCTGTCAGATCGCTGTCCCAACCGAGGTCGATCAGCATCTGCATCGTGAACTCGGGATAGCCGTCCTGAATTTCGGACCCAACCGGTGCCACGCCTTCGGCGAGCAGGTTGTCTCCGTCCCTCTCCACACCGAACCGAGCCCGGAAGCCCATGCCGCCTTCGGCGACCGGCAGGGACACGTCATAAAGGTTCGCGGATCCTGGATGGTTCATCTCAGCCGTGCCCCAGCTCGGCCAGGGCAGACCGTAGAAGTCGCCATCGGCCGGGCCACCCACCGCACGCAGCGTGGTGCGGTCAAAGGTGTGCTGGTTAGCCATGTGGGTCTTGAGCCGCTCCGGAGACTGGCCGGTATACCCCACCGTCCACATGCCGCGGTTGAACTCGCGGGTCAGGTCCTCGATCAGAGGTTCCTCACCGTTAACCTCGACGTTGCGGAATAGTCGGTCCGCAAATCCAAACTTCTCGGCGAATTTGTAGATGATGGTGTGATCGGGAAGCGACTCGAACATCGGTTCCATGATCTTTTCACGCCACTGCAGCGACCGGTTTGACGCGGTGACCGAGCCATATGTCTCGAACTGGGTCGATGCGGGAAGCAGATAAACGCCATCCGTGCGGTCATGCAGAATTGCCGAAACGGTCGGGAAGGGGTCCACGACCACTAGCATGTCCAGCTTTTCCATGGCCGTTTTCATTTCGGTCATGCGTGTCTGCGAGTTCGGCGCGTGACCCCAGAGCACCATGGCTCGGGTATTGGCGGGCTGGTCGATGTTTTCGGGATCTTCCAGAACGCCGTCAATCCAGCGGCTGACCGGTATGCCGTTCAGGTTCATGATCGGAGTGTCGTCATAAGAGGCGTCCGAGAAGCGCGACTTCAGCCAGTCGAGGTCCTCGTCCCAGACGCGCGCCCAATGAGCCCACGCACCATCCGACAGGCCGTAGTAGCCCGGCAGGGTATCGGCCAGCACACCCAGGTCGGTTGCGCCCTGCACATTGTCATGGCCGCGGAAAATGTTGGTGCCACCGCCAGCGGTTCCCATGTTGCCGAGCGCAAGCTGAAGCGCGCAATAGGCACGGGTGTTGTTGTTGCCGTTTGTGTGCTGCGTGCCGCCCATGCACCAGATCACGGTGCCGGGACGGTTATTGGCCAGCGTGCGGGCCACGCGTTTCATCTGGCTTTCAGGAACGCCGGTAACCCGCTCAACCTCCTCGGGATTCCACCGGGCGACCTCGTCCCGGATCTGGTCCATGCCCCAGACACGGGTGCGGATGAACTCCTTGTCCTCCCAGCCGTTCTCGAAGATGTGCCACATCAGTCCCCAGACCAGCGCCACGTCGGAGCCGGGCCGGAAGCGCACATACTCATCGGCGTGGGCCGCGGTTCTGGTGAAGCGCGGATCGCAGACGATCAGCGGGGCGTTGTTTTCCTCCTTGGCCTTCAGAACGTGAAGAAGGCTGACCGGGTGTGCCTCGGCCGGGTTTCCACCAATGATGAAAATCGCGCGGGAGTTGTGGATGTCATTGTAGGAGTTGGTCATGGCGCCGTAGCCCCATGTGTTCGCCACCCCGGCCACCGTGGTTGAGTGACAGATGCGGGCCTGGTGGTCGACGTTGTTCGTACCCCAGTAAGCGGCAAACTTGCGGAAGAGATAGGCCTGCTCGTTGCTGTGCTTGGCGGAGCCGAGCCAGTAAACGCTGTCCGGGCCGCTTTCCTCGCGGATCTGCATCATGCCATCGCCGATTTCGTTGATGGCATGCTCCCAGGAAATGCGCTTCCACTCGCCGCCTTCCTTTTTCATCGGGTATTTCAGCCTCCGCTCACCGTGGGCGTGTTCGCGAACCGACGCACCTTTGGCGCAGTGTGACCCGAGGTTGAAAGGGCTGTCCCAGCCAGGCTCCTGGCCGATCCAGACGCCGTCCTGCACCTCGGCGATGACCGTACATCCGACGGAGCAGTGGGTACAGATGGACTTCGCGGTCTGAACCGCACCGGTTGCGATTTGGGCGCTCGCGCCGGTTACCGTGCCGCCCGTGGCACTGATTGCCGCAAGGCCACCGATGGCCAGACCCGATCCCCGCAGAAAGGCGCGGCGGTCGACCGAACCGCTGGCGGCTTCATGCGTGAAACCCGCCTTGTGACCACTACGCGCAACGCCATTGGTCTTTTTCCTGAGCATTTATTCCTCCCTGGCGCCCCGAACGGGCTGGCTCGGTATCGAAAATTCCCGGTCGCGTCGGCGTCCGGGCAGTGTTTTGTTAGAATCGCGCGGAGGCGAAATAGGCCCGCGTATGGGCGGTGTCCTGCATCTTGTCGGACGAAAGGTCGGGCTCGGCGGCCTGAACCTCGTTTCCGGCCGCAACGGCGATTGCGCCCGGTGCGGCCACACCGGCAAGTTTCAGGAAATCCCGGCGGCTTGGTGTTTCTTTGGTCCTGTCAGTCATGGGTGCGTGCTCTCCCTAAAATTCCGTGACGCCCACTTTAGTGGACGGCTGCCATGCGAAAGGCATTGCGTTCGATCTCGACAAACTCGCGGCCGACCCGTCCGACCGCGCCATACAGATCCGCGTTTTCCGCAGTTTCCAGATCCTCGAAGAAATGACCCGCCCAGGGCGCGATATGGGCATTGAAGAAGGTCTTCTGCTGTTGGATCGGCGTTGGCGGTCCAAACCGACCCACAATCAGCGCTCCCATCATCTCCATGAGGGACGCGATATTGTCCTCCGGCTCGAAAACGGTCTCCGACCGCGACAGTCCAAGGGACGACATGTCCCGTCGCAGGGAGGCCAGTGGTTTTTCGTTGAGAAACCCGGTCATGTAGTAGCTTGCGTAAGGCAGAAGCTCCCCGCGGCCGAGGCCGATGAACAGGTCGTTGTATTCCTTTTCAACCTTCCCGGCCTTGGCTTTTCCGGCCGCCGTTGCAAGGGCCGTGATGGCCTGGCCAAGCGGGGTCTTATCGCCGGACAGAGCAGCAGTCTGCGACAGCAGCATTCCATCCGCGGGGCGGGCCAGGATCAGTCCAAGAAAGTTGTAAAGGTCGGCCCGCAAACGATCTTCGGGATCAGTTGCAAACGCTTGGGCCGCTGTATTCATTCAGGTATCCTCCGGCGATACTTCATCATATCTGAAGCGCATGCGCAAGCTTGGTGTTGACGTCGAGAGGGCGGGTGTGGCCTCAATTTGAGCGATCTGTTCCGGCTCTTCAGGCTCCGCGGATTCCTCTTCCGGTTCTTCCACGGGGGGCGGCGGGTCCTGCAGATCCAGCGCTTCCACGTGACGCAAAAGTCCCTTCCCAACCTGGTAGGCCGTTTTAATTTTTTCGCCGCTGGTCGTGCCTCCGGTGAAGTCCTCTCCGTAGTCCACAAGGCCATCCACATTGGCCAGAACCGGGTTGCTACGCCAGAGTTGCCGCAGGGCGCGTTTGCGGATTGCGGCCGGGACGGCCTCCTTCATGAAGGCCGTAAAATTGTCGCCCGCTTTGAGAGTGTCGGGATCCGGCAACCCAAGCTCTTCCAGCACTTCCTCCTCAGTGCGCTCATCCGGCGCCACCGGTGCAGGGGCTTCAGACTGAAGGGCTTCCCGCGCGACACGCGCTTTGCGGCGGGACCAGAAATCGGACGATTCACTCATCGCGACGACCCCTTTGAACCGGGCGCGCGGTAAACATCCGCCATCTGTCTAATCCGCGAATCCCCGATACCATCCTCAACGAGATCCACACGCTTGCGGTCACGGCGCCGTTTCACATGAGGTTCAAACTCGTGGTTGGGCAGGGTGAACTCCCGAACCCAGGCGGCGAGTCCTTCCGGCATCGGGACCTTTTCGACAATTTCCTCGCCGCTGTCGCAATAATCCTGGGCCTCGTAAGGGGAGACGGTCACGCGTGCAAAGGAGAGCGAACGCTCTCCGCCCGTGGTTCGCATGACCACATAGACCGATGGCACCGTGTCGCTCAAATTGACGTGATATGCTTCCGCCTCGGTGGCGTGAAGTTCCAGCTCCAGGGTCGCCGCGTGATATTCCTCGATATCGCCGTCCCGCCGCAGGAGCCTCCAGTCCGCATCCCCGGCTCCGGGCAGTACGGACGTCACCGTCCATGACCATTTGGCCCAGCGGGTTACGCCAGGCGCCCGACGCACAACCATGCCAATTCGCATTGACCGGCTTCTGCCGAGGCTCATTGCAGACTTTCCTCCCGATGCATGGACATTCGCCGTGTCTTTGCGTTCATCCGTCATGTTGTCAGCTGGATATATGGTGATTTCCTTAAGACTGACACACAACATTGCCGTTGTGTCCCTGGACTTTAGCTGCAATTCCTTCACAATCAAGCTGCGGAATACGGCCCGCGCACTGCCTTGAGGAAACGTGATGTCAAAGAAACTGATCCTGTGTGACTGTGGGGGCTCCCAGCCCCTCGATCCGGCCGCGCTGGAGCAGTCGGGGTTCAGCTGTTCAAAGGTTCATTCCGCCCTTTGCACACGTGAAATTTCAGCCGCAGGGGATGCAATCGCAGCCGGAGACGCGACAATCGCCTGCCAGCAGGAGCGCCAGCGTTTCGAGGACCTCGCGGCTGAGCTTGAAATGCCCGCCCCGGATTTTGTCGATTTGCGCGACCGTGCCGGCTGGTCCGACGACACCCGCGGCAAAAGCCCGAAAATGGTGGCCCTGGCGGCGGATGCCCTGATCTCGCGGCATCAGACCAAAACGGTCGATGTGATGTCTCAGGGTGTGTGCCTCGTAATTGCCGCATCGGAAGAAACCGGCTTGGCCGCGGCCCGTGACCTGTCCGACGCCCTGAGCGTGACGCTTGTGCTGACAGGTGAATCTGAGGCGGCGATCGACTCCCGATTTGACTTGCTGCGCGGGTCGGTCCGCCAGGTTTCCGGGGCATTGGGTGGCTTCAGCGTCCGCATCGACCGGCTACAGCTGGTCGATCCCGTTGGGCGTGGAGCGCTGAATTGGACGGCTCCACGTGACGGCGCCTTCAGCGAATGTGATATTATCGTCGATCTCACGGGTGACGCGCCGCTGGTTCCCGCACCGGAAAAGCGGGAGGGGTATTTAAGAGCCGATCCGGGCAGCGTGACCGCCGTGTCAAAAACACTACTGACCGCAGTAAAGCTTGTCGGAACGTTCGAGAAACCGCTTTACCTCGAAACCAATCCGTTAATCTGTGCCCATTCCCGCGCGGAGAAAACCGGTTGCACCCGATGCCTGGATGTCTGTCCAACCTCGGCGCTCGTGCCGGATGGCGACCATGTGACGGTCGATCCCATGGTATGTGCGGGCTGCGGGGCCTGCTCCTCCGTTTGTCCGTCCGGCGCCGTTGCCTACGACATGCCACCGGCGGCTGAGATTTTTCAACGGATGGATACGCTCGCGCGGTCCTATCGCAAGGCGGGCGGCGATGAGGCCGTACTGTTGGTGCACGATCCGGTGCATGACGGTGAGATGATTTCCCTCTGCGCCCGGTTTGGCGCGGGCCTCCCGGCCAATGTCATCCCACTCGACATGTCCGCCCCTTCCGGCTTTGGCCACGCGGAAATGCTTGCGGCGTTGGCCTGTGGCTTCAGGCATGTCGCGATTTTGCCAAGCCTGGGAACCGACCTTCAAGTTCTGGCTGCCCAGCAGACACTGGCCGCGGCAATCGCCGGCCCCGACAGGATCACCGTTCTGAACGCCGAGGAGCCCGACGCGCTGGCGGATGAACTTCGGTCCCTCCCATCGGGACAGCCAGGGGCATCTCCGGTACTGCCCCTCGGCTCGCGGCGACAGGTCACGCGGCTTGCGGCCCAGGCGTTTCATCCCGATACGGACGAATGCCTGCCGCTCCCCGACGATGCGCCCTACGGCGCGGTGCTCGTCGATACCGATGCCTGTACGCTCTGCCTGTCCTGCGTTTCCCTCTGTCCGTCCGGCGCGCTGGCGGACAATCCCGACATGCCGCAACTGAGATTCCAGGAGGACGCCTGTCTGCAATGCGGAATCTGCGCCAATATCTGCCCGGAAAACGCCATCACGCTGGAACCACGCCTCAACCTCGCGGACGAGGCCCTGCGTCAGGTTGTACTGCACGAGGAGGAGCCGTTTGCCTGCGTCGAGTGCGGTGCGCTGTTCGGAGTGAAATCAACGGTTGAGCGCATCGTCGAAAAACTCAGCGGCGTTCATTCAATGTACCAGAACCCGAAAGCGGTGCGCATGATCCAGATGTGCGACAACTGCCGGGTGACGGCCCAGTACAATTCCGAGAACGACCCCTTCGCCGCCGGCGACCGACCGATGGTGCGCACAACCGACGACTATACCGGTGGGCGGCGCGATCACTGAACCGTCAGCGGTGCGCCCAGATCCGCCGGTGGAATGCTGGTCACGAACGCCAGGATCGCATCAAGCTCGTCGAGCGTGATCTCCATTGGCACGATTGGAGAGGGGCGGGTGATGCCAAATGGTTCCGTCACATCCTCGACCTGGGTGAAGGCACCATGCGGCGGACGGGTGAAGAAAGCCGCAAACCTAACATCCCAGTCCGGAAAGGTTCGAAGCAGCCCGAAGGACGGCGTGGAACCAATGGTGTTCATGCGGTTCTCTTCGGTGACCTGGTGGCACCGGCCACAGTGCAGGAGAGCCATTTCCTTTCCCAACACCGCATCGCCTTCAAATGCCGCGTCAGTGTCCTCAACGACTTTGGCTGAGACCGGCGTGTAAACCGGTTGCCCATTCGGCTGAAACCCTTCGATTGCCCGGTGCCCGACCTCCGAGGACAGCCAATCAGCAAACGCATCCGCATCCTCCCCTCCGTTTGCCACGTCGAGATGCCAAATGGTCGATCCGTCCTCAAACACCGGCCGACCCTGCCCGTCGGGCGTAATGCGCAATTTTGCGGGAGCGTCATAGTCAAGGATCTCAATGCGAATGCCGGTTTTGAGCGAAAAGCGCGGCATGACGTATTTCAGGAACCCGTCGGCACGCAGGCTCTCCGGTGCTGCCAGGGTCAGTCCGCCATCGTCCGCAGCAGCCTCAAACCCGATGGCAAGGAACATGATGGCAGCCAATGCGAAGTTGCGCATGATCCGGGCCTTTACGATCCTCGAATTTGTTGCCAAGCGTAGGTGACCAAAGCCGGACGCGTCAATGGTGCGTCGGCAATCTCAAAACACCACCGGGAGCGGATGCAATGGACGAAGAATTCAACATGAGCATGAGGAAGTTCCTCAAACAGGTCGGCGTAACCTCGCAAAAGGCGATTGAGGAGGCCGTGCGCAACGCGCCGGCCGGTTCCAGCGGTCCGCATGATGTCAAGGTTGTTCTGACGATTGACGAACTGGGCCTCGAACACGTCGTGACCGGTCAGATTGCCGGAAAATCCTGACGTGACCGCAACCCGTGACGCTGTTCTCGCGGCGCTGAAAACCGTAAAGGATCCGGCGGGCGGTCAGGACATCGTGACCGCCGGGCTTGCCCGGGCCATCAATGTCGACGGATCTACCGCGCGGTGTGTTCTGGAGGTTGACCCCTCGAAAGCCGACGCCATGACAGCGGTGCGCGATGCGGCCGAGGCGGCCCTGCGGGCGGTGCCCGGCGTCGAAAACGCGTCCGTGGTCCTGACCTCCCACTCCACGCCGACCCCGCCGCCGGATCTGAAACCACGCCGCGCTGAACCGGCAGGTCCGGAACGCATACCGGGCATCGACCGCATCATCGCCATCGCCTCCGGCAAGGGCGGCGTGGGCAAATCGACAGTCTCCGCGAACCTCGCCTGTGCAATGGCCTCGCAGGGCAAGCGCGTTGGACTGCTCGATGCGGATGTCTATGGCCCAAGTCAACCGCGCATGTTGGGCGTGTCCGGGCGTCCCGCCTCGCCTGACGGCAAGACCATCCTGCCGCTGCGCAATCATGGCGTGACGATGATGTCCATTGGCCTGATGACCAATGACGACCAGGCCGTGGTCTGGCGCGGGCCGATGCTGATGGGAGCGCTGCAACAGATGCTGATGCAGGTACAGTGGGGCGCGCTCGACGTTCTGCTCGTGGACCTGCCCCCTGGCACCGGCGATGTGCAGATGACGCTGGCACAGAAAGCTCACCTTGACGGCGCGGTAATCGTCTCGACGCCACAGGACGTCGCTCTCATGGACGCCCGCAAGGGCATCGACATGTTCCGGCAGCTGAAGACACCGCTTCTGGGCATGATTGAGAACATGGCGACCCATGTCTGTTCCAAATGCGGCCATGAGGAACATGTGTTTGGTCATGGAGGCGTTGCCCGCGAAGCGGAAAAACTGGGAGTGCCACTGCTCGCTGAAATCCCGCTGGATCTGAACATCCGCATAACGTCGGACGGTGGCGCACCGATTGTGGTCTCCCGACCGGACTCTGCTCCGGCTGAGGCCTTTCAGAAGATTGCCCGGGACCTTCTGGCGACATGACACCGGTATTCCCTCCGCTCCTGTCGGGGCATGAAGTGCCGACGGGTGACTGTCCATTTGCCCATGCCGTCACGATGGCGCGGGAGGGATGTGACGCGGGTAATGTGACATACGCTAGAGGGCAGGACACCCTGCGCGCTGCGATCGTTTTTGCGCCGGAGGTGACCCTGGCGCGGGCGGCCATGATGATGCCGGTCTGTGGCATAGGGTTCCAGAACGCGCTTGGCGCCCTGGCTCCACCGGAAGTCGCCGTGCATCTGCAGTGGAACGGAACCATCCGCATCAATGGAGCCCCCGCGGGCCGGCTGAGAATGGCGGCGGAGCCCGCCGATCCTGCGCAGGTTCCCGACTGGCTGGTCGTCGGGCTCGAGGTCAGCATCTTCGCGCCGGAAGAGCGAACCCATGAACGGACCGCACTGATGCTGGAGGGGTGTGGCGATGTTGAACCCGCGCACCTGCTGGAGGCCTGGGCCAGACACAGTCTGCTCTGGATCAACCGGTGGGAAGAGGACGGCAACCCACCCATCGTCCGCGAATGGCGCGGTCTGGCACATGGTATCGGAGAGGCCATCGAAGGGCGGGGAACCTTCTCCGGGCTTGATGAGGACTTCAGCATGGTCCTCCGGGATGATACTGGGACAAAACTGGTTCCCCTGACCGACCTTTTGGAGACAGTCACGTGAAACTCGCACGGGCCATACATTTTGACGAAAGCGACACGCGCGTTTACCACCGTCCGGCCCGAACCGGCGAGTGGTGCCTCTCAGGTGGCTTCGAGTTTTCCAACTGGGGCGAGGGAGACCTTGAAGGCCGGGCCCGACAGGCGTTTGCCAACGGATGGCTCGGGGCCGAGACCTTTGGACGCGTCACATTTGTAGCCGTTACGGAAATCGAGGAAGCTGAAGTTGAGGCGATTATCCAAAACCTTTGCCAGCATTTCATCGAAATCTATGGTGCGCCGTCAATGGATGCGGCGCGAAACGTTGCGATCGAAGAAGTCGGCTTCATGCAGGAACTCTGTGAGGAACATGCGGTGAACACGCTGCTGACGGTCCAGCGCGAACTGTCCGAGGCCGGCGTGCGCGAGCATTTCCGAACCATCGAACCGCAGGAAGCAGATCTGCTGCAACTCGCCGTTCACGTGACTCCGGAGTGAGGTAGCCTTTCCGCTTTCCCTCTGACCGCAGCCACGGAAACGCGTGTGGTACGTCCGGGGCGCTCCATCCCGTCGCATTCGCAAATTTATGTTGCTTAAAGCAACAAACGACTCCACACTTTGAAAAAAAGAAAACCGTGGAGGAAGTTTGCATGCGTCGCCTTGGAATACATTCGTTTGTCTGGACCAACGGCCAGACGCAGGACGGCCTTGAGATGGCGCTGGAGAAATCCTCCGAACACGGCTACCGGATGATCGAGTTTGCCTATCTGCGACCCGAACTGTTCGACCTCGACCGGCTCGCCAAAAAGGCACAGGACCTGGATGTCGAAATCGTTGTCACTATGGGCCTGCCTGCCGATGCGGATGTGTCGAGCGAGGATAAATCCGCAGTGGAGAAGGGTACCGCGCTCCTTGCCAACGCTGTAAAGGCCGTCCGCGATATCGGCGGCGTGCGGCTGGGCGGCATTCTGTTTTCCATGCACGGCAAATACGACACCATGCCCACCCGCGACGGCTGGATGAACAGCGCCGGAGCCATCGCGGCTACAGCCGACGTTGCCAAAGACTGCGGCGTTCAGATCGTGCTGGAAGTCGTCAACCGGTTCGAGTCCAACCTGCTGAACACCACCGCGCAGGGCCTCAAATTCATTGAGGATACCGGTCGGGACGACGTTTTCCTGCATCTCGACACGTTTCACATGAACATCGAGGAAGCGGATCCGGCCGGCGCCATTCGCATGGCCTGTGACCGGGTGGCCTATTTCCATTTCAACGAGAACTACCGTGGATACCTCGGTACTGGCACCATCAATTTTCCGCCCATTTTCGACGCGCTTGTCGACATCAACTACACCAGCGACATCGTGTTTGAGAGCTTTTCCAGCAAGATCGTCGATGAATCCCTGTCCCGGGTCTGCGGGATTTGGCGCGATACATGGGACGACAACAATCCCCTGGCCGCCCATGCCCGAACCTTCATCGAACAAAAATGGGCCGAGGCGGTTCGGCGCCGCGAGGTAAACGCACAGTCTTGACCTTCCCCTTGATCAAGCGTGACAGTGCCCCGGTCACAAAACCGGAACCGGGAGGTGAAGTGTGAACAGTGTCGCCGTGTCCACGTCATCGCCCCGCGGCATCCGGCAGAACAACGCGGTTGCGGCTCTTCAGGCGCTGTTCGCCCACCGGCGACTCAGTCGGGCGGAACTTGCACGGCATCTTGGTCTGAACCGCTCATCTTCCGGTCACATCGTCTCGGAGCTGTTTGCAAACGGGCTCGTTCGCGAGGTCGAGGAAGAGGACTTGGCCGAGAAGGGCAGGGCCAGAGCGGGCCGACCCGGCATCCTTCTGGAACTCGAACCGGAAGCTGCAGTGTTTCTCGGCATCGAAATTGGTGTCGAACACATCACCATCCTCCGCATCGACATGAACGCCACCATCCTCGACTGCCAGGTTGAGCCTTTCGACGGGCGCGCCCTCTCCGCTAGGGACGCGGTTGTCATGGCCACACGGCGCGCACTCGCGGACCTGCCAGAGGGATTTGCCGGGAAGCTCGGAGGCTTTGGGCTCTCCGCGCCGGCGCAGCTTCAACTTGATGGTTCGGTCCGTAAGGCGCCTTTGCTGGGATGGGAGAATGTCGATCCAGTAACGTTTGCCCAGGAGGTCATCGGCGACGATATCCCCTGCATGCTGGAGAACGAGGCCAATGCTTTTGCCTTCGGAGAAAGCTATTGCAGTCGGGAGGACCGCGCTGGTGTCACACTTTCGCTGGTCATTGAATCCGGCGTTGGCGGCGGTATTGTCATCGACGGAAGGCTTTATCGCGGCGGCCATGGCCTCGCGGGCGAGATCGGACACCTGCCGATGCGCGACGGCATGGAACTGGAACAGCTGATTGGCCTTGACCATCTGCTTCAACGGCATCGTGCCACGAGCGGAAATCCCGATCCCGCTCTGAAGGATTTCTTGGAAAAAGTGCGCGACGGAGACACCGAAGCCGTTGGAATTGCCAGACTCTGGGCCATGGATCTTGCCGCAGCGATCATGGCGGCAGGGCGACTGATTGATCCCGACCGTATCGTGCTCGGCGGGTCCCTGGCCGCGCTTTTCCCGCTGGTCGCGGATGAGGTGAGGGATCACATCGGGACGAACCAGGCACCCGGCTTCCCCGTGCCGGAAATTTCCGTGCATGAGGCGGCCGAGGCCGGTTCGGCCTACGGGGCCGCCTGTATGCTGCACCAGCGTTTCATGTCCCTGGAAAACCGCGCCCTGATGGAACGGCTGGAGGAAAAAGCCGCCCGCACCTGAAACAACCAAAATCAAAACCGTCTTCAACACGTCCGGACGGCGAAACAAAAAACTTTTGGAGGATCGAATGTCGCTCGAAAAATTCCGCCTTGATGGCAAGGTCGCGCTGGTTACCGGCGGCAACCGGGGCATCGGCCTCGCCATCGCACAGATCTTCGGCGAGGCGGGCGCCAGGGTCGTGATCTCCGGCCGGACCCGAACCGACGCGGTGGACGAACTTTGCGCCGATGAGAATTACGACTGGGTACAGGGTGACGTGACCGATCCGTCCACCCCCGACCGCATCGTGGCCGCCACCCTGGAGCGCTTTGGTGCACTGGACATCCTCGTCAACAATGCCGGAATAGCGGATGACGGGAACTTCCATGAATTCGACGATGAGCGCCTGGCGGCCATCACGGACACGAATTTCACGGCCCCGTTTCGCATCGCCCGGTCGGCGGTCCAACCCATGCTTGAGCAGGGCGGGGGCGTGATCCTGAACATCGGCTCGATCTCCGCTTACGTGGCGAACAAGCCTCAGCTTCAGGTCGCCTACAATGCCTCAAAAGCCGCCGTGCACCAGATGTCCCGCGTCATGGCCTATGAATACGCGGACCGAGGCATCCGTGTGAACGCGTTGGCTCCGGGATATGTGGTGAGCGACATGACCAAAGGTGGAATTGCCAAAGAAGACTGGAACCGGGTCTGGACGGAGAACACACCGATGGGTCGCTTTGCCCAACCGGAGGAAATGGCCACCTGCGCCCTGTTCCTCTGTTCCCCGGCATCGAGCTACGTGACCGGGACCGTTCTCTCCGCAGATGGCGGCTATACAACACATTGACCGAACGAAGGGGGCCGTCATGTCGGAAGGCGAGTACACAGGAAAAACCGTTCTGATCACCGGCGCAGCTGGCGGGATCGGAACCGCAATGGCCAAAGCCTACGCCGGAGCCGGTGCGTCGCTCGCTTTTGTGGATATCGCTGACTGTACCGGGATTTGCGATGACCTCCCAGGCAGCCATTCCGCATGGCAGCTCGACATCAGCGATCCGGATGCAATCGAGGCCACCGTGTCCGAAATCGGTGGGCGCATGGGCATTGACGTTCTGATCAACAACGCCGGGTTTGGCGTCGTGGGGGCGGCAGATACATTTTCGGTGGAGGAATGGGACCGGACACTGAAGATAAACCTGCGCGGTCCGTGGCTCATGTCCCGCGCCGCACTGCCATATTTGAAGGCTTCAGGAAGCGGCAGAATTGTCAATATCGCCTCCCAGGCCGGAGTGATTGCACTCCTTGAACATGCAGCCTACGGCGCGAGCAAAGCCGGGTTGATCAACCTGACCAAAGTGCTCGCCATCGAATGGGCCAAATATGGCATCACGGTAAATGCAGTCTCACCCACGGTCGTCGAAACCCCCATGGCCCTTGTCGGCTGGGCAGGCGAAAAAGGCGAGAAAGCGAGGCAGGAAATTCCGGTAGGCCGCTTCGCCCGCCCGGATGAAATCGCATCGGCCGCCATGTATCTGTCCTCGGCCCAGGCGGGCATCGTGACCGGAGAAAATCTTGTGGTGGATGGAGGCTTCACCATTCGCTAAAGGCGTTCCCTCGACTCCGAAAATCAGCCACTATGGACCGGTGTTGGGCGGCACGTGTCGTCCCGTAGAGTGACGAGGCAGCATGTACGGTTCCAGAGCCAATATCAGACAGATGATCGAGGCGGTTCGGGCCAGCTACTGGTTTATCCCCGCGACTCTCGTCCTTCTTTCCATTGGCATGTCGGAACTGACGCAGTGGATCGACCGCAACCCGGACATCATGCCCTTCGATGTCGCCCAATCCATGATCAACACCAAAGCTGACGGAGCACGCTCAACCATGGCCGTAATTGCCCAGTCTATCATCGGTGTGACCGGGGTCATGTTCTCCATCACCATGGTGGCGGTGTCCTTCGCATCGGGACAGTTCGGTCCGCGTCTGATCGGAAATTTCATGCGGGACCGCGGCAACCAGTGGAGCCTCGGCGTGCTGATCGCGACCTTCGTGTATTCGCTGCTGATCCTTGGCGCCATCCATAACGAAGGATCAAATGGCGCGGAGACATTCGTGCCACAGTATTCCATTCTGGTGGCACTCACCATGACCCTGCTGTCGGTGGCGATGCTCATCTATTACGTGCATCACGTCCCGGAAACCATTAATGTTTCGAACATTTCCGCCACTTTGGGGAAGCGTTTCAGCGAGGATATCCGAATTCAGATCGACCGGGACCCCGGCTCGCACGACACCGGACGGCACCCCAGACCGCATCACAGCGTCAGCACCCCGATCAAACCGGCGGCGTCCGGCTATGTCCAAAACATGGACTTCGGGACGCTTAGCACCATGGCCAAAGACAACGACTGGACCATCGACATAGGCTCTGACGTCGGCGGGTTCGTAAACTTGCATCATCCCATCTGCATCGTCCACTCGGGCGAGGAACTGGATGAGGACACGATAGCCAGGGTCCAGTCCAACATGGCAATCGGGGACCAGCGCTCGGAAACTCAGGATGTCATTTTCCTCGTCGATCAGCTGGTGGAGATGATTGGCCGCGCATTGTCACCTGGCATCAACGACCCCTTCACCGCGATCAACTGTCTCAACTGGCTTGAGGCTGGATTGAGCGATGCGCTGAACTACAACGGCGGCCTGCATCCCGTGAAGTTTGAACGCATCAACTATCGCAGCCTCGATTTCGACCAGCTCGTCGATTCGGGTCTGGTCGCGTCGGCCCCGTACTGCCGCGACGACCCGCTTGCCCGCAGCCGGTGGCGGAAATGTGTGGACAGGCTCACAGTGCTGGCGGAGGAGGCGGGCAACGCACCGGCCCTCGAACGTCTTGGCGGGCTGGAACGCCCGTAGGTAGCGGCGCGCCAGCCCAAACTCTGTTACACGCTTGTCGCACCAGTGCCGACCATGGGCTATATGGCAACAGCCCGGCAATTTGCCCTAACCTGTCCCAAAAGCCTTTGGGAGGAGGTGCGGTTTGGACGACATGGTCGCCGGAAAGGCAGGGGCAGAGATAGCCCGGCTGATCGACAGGCTGGAAGCCGGCCTGATCGGAAGCGAAGCCCTCATTGAACGTCTGGTGATTGGACTTTTGACCGGAGGTCATCTGCTGATTGAAGGTGCGCCGGGCCTCGCAAAAACCCGTGCGGTCCGCATGCTCAGCGATGCGGTGACGGGCGATTTTGCCCGCATTCAATGTACCCCGGACCTGCTGCCCTCTGACCTTACCGGGACGGATGTCTACGTGCCCGAAACCGGATCCTTTTCTTTCTCGAAAGGTCCTGTATTTCACAACCTCGTCCTCGTCGATGAGATCAACCGGGCGCCGCCAAAGGTCCAGTCGGCGCTACTGGAAGCCATGGCCGAACATCAGGTCACCAGCGGTGGCACCACCTGGGCCCTTCCCGATCCCTTCATTGTTGCGGCCACCCAAAACCCGATTGAACACGAGGGAACCTTCCCCCTCCCGGAGGCCCAACTCGACCGGTTCATGCTGCATGTCCTGCTTAAACAGCCGGACCTGGAGACCGAACGCCGTATTCTGGATCTGGTGGAGAGGGAAAGCCGGGAACCTGTCGGTAAGCCGTCCGGTGTCAGCCTCGACAGTATCAGGGAGGCTCGCAAAAAGGTTTTCGACGTCCATCTCTCGCCGGCGCTGCGCGACTTTATTGTCCGGATTGTGGTGTCCACACGAACCCCTCCGTTCAGTCACGAGATCGAACATGCCGTGTCGCCACGTGGCTCCATAGCGCTTGCAACCGCTGCCAAGGCACGGGCCTTCATGTCCGGCCGGGACCACGCTTTGCCGGAGGATGTCACCGCCCTGGCTGCGGATGCGCTTTCACACCGGATGGTGCTGACCTGGAAGGCCACGTCCGAGGGGCGCACCGCGCGTATGGTGGTACGCGACATACTGGCGGCTACGGAACCGCTTTGATGGTTTCCTCCAACGACAGCAACGGTGTTCAGGTGGACGCTGACGCGTTGATCGCGCAACGTGCCTTCGTGCTCGATCAGGACCGCTCCGATCCCGCAATCAGCGCACTGCCGGGCGGCTTCGCAATTCGAAGACGTGGCAATGGCCAGGTCGTGTCCGACAGCCGGGCCTATGTCAGCGGAGATGACATCCGCCACGTGGACCGGGGCGCGACCGCACGCACGGGCTCGCTGCACATCCGGACCTTCCACGAAGAGCGCGACCGCGTCACGTTTCTCGTCGCCGATTTTCGCCCATCGATGCTATGGGGTATGCGTCGGGCGTTTCGCTCCGTGGCGGCTGCGGAAAGCCTCGCCCGCCTGGGATGGCAGGCCGTTGAGACCGGCGGGCGTGTGGGTCTCATGGCAATCACGTCCAGCGAAACGGTTTTCGTTCCGAGCCGTGGACGGACTGCCGGGATGCTGGCGGTGATCGGGGGACTGGTGAAGGCACACGCAATTGCACTCGATACCATGACCGCCAATCCGCTGGAGCCATCGCTGGACCAGGCCTTGGCCGCTCTGCCGCGGGTGGTACCACGGGGCAGCGCCGTGATCGTGGCAAGTGGCCTCGACACACGCGGCCCAAACTTTGCCGCAGCCGTAGGAAACGCGGGCCGCAACCGCGATTTGAGATTCATGATAATCGAGGACCGCGTCCTCTGGGACCTTCCACGAGGCAAATACCCCACCATCGGTCAGGACGGTAAACGCAGGGCATCCTGGTTCGCCGGTGGCAAAAACCGTGCCGAAAATGACGACGCCGCCCTCGCAGGCTTTCCCGTTGTCCGGGTAGATGCGGGCTCGCCAGTCAGCAACGACATTCTGCCGCTCGCGGGGTAGGGCATGGCGGATCAGGCGATGACCCACGAGGAAATGCTGGCGGCCCTGCGCGATATCCGGCTGCCCGCCACGGCCGAGGGTGGCCTGCTGGCCGAATGCCTTGTCGCCATCGGGATTGGCCTGCTCATTGCCTATGCGCTCCACATGCTCATCAGGCCATTCATCGGAAGCCGCAAATCCGACGTACCACCCGAAACAATCGGAGATCGCATCACCCGATTGCGCAGCGCGCCGCCGCAGGACCGTGCCGTCGCTCTTCTGCATCTCGTCCGACAACACAACCAGGACGCCTATCACCACCTGAAGGGTGACCTTTACCGCAGGAATGGCACACCCACTGATTTCCAAAAACTTGAGGCCGCCCTCGATCCGGCACAGGTGGTGCATGGCTGACCTAAGCTTCGCCAGTCCCCTGTACCTTGTGCTGCTGGCGTTGCCGCCCCTGATCTTCCGTTTGGCACCCGCCTCGGCCAGCGGAGGGATCGCATTGCGCGTTCCGGAGGGCGTTCGCGCACATCTGGAAACCTCCGGGGGAGATAGCAACCGAAGCTTTTTGAAACGATTCGGACCGGCCTACCTGATCTGGTTTCTGATGGTTATGGCACTTGCCGGGCCGCGCCAGGTCGCACCGACCGAAGCCCTTCCGGTGTCGGGGCGCGATCTTATGCTTGCACTGGACCTTTCCGGCTCAATGGTGCGTGAGGATTTTTTCCTTGAGGGCCAAACAGTCACGCGCCTCGACGCCCTGCGCGAGGTTGGAGCGAACTTCGTTCGTAGGCGGGGCGGCGACCGGGTCGGTCTTGTTGTCTTCGGATCGGAAGCCTACGTTGCCGCGTCACCAAGCCATGACGTCAATGCCGTAGCGGACGCGGTCGAGAGCATGGTCATCGGAATTTCCGGACGGGCAACCAACATCGGCGATGCCATAGGCATATCCCTGAAACGGCTGGAAAACTCCGACGCCGAGACAAAAGTCATCATCCTGCTTTCCGACGGCGAGAGCAACGCGGGCGACGTGACACCTACGGATGTCGCCAAGCTGGCAAGGGACATGAACGTCAAAATCCATACCATAGCCATGGGACCACGGGACCTTGCGACATCCCCAGGCGAGCGTGGAGCCGTGGATGCCAAGACCCTCGAGACAATAGCCATGCTCAGTGGCGGTGAAATGTTTCGGGTCCAAACCACTGAGGATCTCATCAGCGTGACCGACGCAATCAACGCGCTGGAACCCACTGCCCGCGCGGGCCTTGCCGCCGAAATTTACCGCGAACTGTGGATATACCCGGCTTTCGCCGCTGCTCTGGGGTGCCTCTGGCTTGGATGGCGGGAGGTCGCATGAGCGTCATTTCAGACATGACGCTTCTCCGGCCCTGGTGGTCTCTGGCCGCGCTACTCGCACTGGTGTTTGCACTTGTGACAAGCCGCCGCCGCAAATCCGCTGGCGACTGGGGCCGCACCATCGACCCGCATCTTCTTGCAGCCATGGCCGCCCTCGGTCGTCTCGATACCGGTGCGAGGACATGGGCGGGCATGGCGCCCTTCGCTGCCGCCGGTCTGATCGCTCTGTGCCTCACCGGACCGGCCCTGAACAGAGGAGAAGGGACCACCTTTCGCAATCTTGACGGTGTTGTTCTTGTCGTCGACGTGTCTGCCTCGATGACCCGCGACGACACCTGGCCTGCAACGGTGACCATGGCCCATGCCGCGTTAAAGTCGTTAAGTACCCGCCCGGCCGGTCTGATCGTCTATGCCGGCGACAGCTACGTGGCCTCTGCCCTCACCACCGACCATGTGCAGCTTGGCCAGACCATAGCCCTCCTGGAGGACGGCGTCGTTCCAGACAGGGGCAATCGCCCGGCACTCGCTCTGACTCAGGCCGCAGACATGCTTTCGGAGGCAAACATGCTTCATGGGCAGGTGATCCTGTTCACCGACGGTGACGGCCTGTCCGCCGAGGCCCTCCATGCGGTCGCGCAAATAGACGACCTGAACGGACGGGTGGATGTCGTCCACGCACCCACCACCGTTTCACCCCAACCAGCCACATCTGCTGCGCAGCTTGAAACCCTCGCCGCCGCCGGGGGCGGGCACTACTACACCATCAATCAAACCGCTGAGATTATGGCCGACCTTGAGGCAAACGGACGGCAGCTGCTTGAGAGGCAGAATTTCCAGCTACAGCTTTGGACGGACTACGGACGCCATTTACTTCTGCTGGCGCTAATCCCCGTCGCGCTGCTGTTCCGGAGAGACGCGTCATGATCCGGCATCTGACCATCCCCACGCTCGCTGCGGTGCTGATCGCGGCTTCCTTTCTCCTTGGCGGCACCGTACCTCCTGGCCGCGTTGCGCTGGCGCTGGGTCTGAATGGCGTTGCCGCCAGCCTGTTTACCGATCTTGGCTGGCGCGGCGTGGCCCTGTATCGTGCGGGTCACTTCGAAGAAGCCGGTGAGACCTTCAAGGCCGCAGGCCCGGATTTTGCATTTCAACTCGGAAACACCAAAGCCCAGCTAAAGCAGTATGCCGCCGCTCTGGAATCCTGGGACCTCGCCTCGGCGCTCCGGTCCGACCCGGATGCCGAAGCCAATTTCGCCCTTGTGCAGGCGTTCTATGCAGGAACCCGACTGGACCCGGACTCCATCGAACGGTGGGGCGAAGACCGGGAGGGGCCAACCGAAGAGGCCGACATTGCACGCGGCGCCGCCCGTGCGGCTGGAACCGGAGATAACGTCACCAACACCGGCGCGACGATTGGCCTGCCTGAAGTCGAAGGCCGCAAGCAGGCCGCCGTTCGCAAGGTCTTCGACGACCGTTTCGTGGTGGCCAGCGCCCGTTGGCTCGCGACACTGGAAGATCTGCCGGGAAAATTCCTGCGCGCCCGAATTGCCGAGGAACACAAACGCAGGGTGAAAGACGGCGAAGCGCAGCCACCCGGAGGCAGCGAATGGTAAGACTGCTCCTCTATTTTCTATGCGTCGTTTTGTCCCCGGTGACCGCCAAGGCTCAGCGCCAGGTCGATCCAAATGATCTGACCCTTACCGTCACCGTCGAGGAACTGGACTACGTGCCATACCAGCAGGAAATGGTGCTGCTAACCATCCACGGGGTCTACAAACGTCACATCACCCTCGAAAAACTCGAAATGCCCGAACTCAAGGGTATGAACTGGATGCAGCTTGGCCAGGACAACTGGTTCGAAAGTTTCGTTGATGGAAGAACCGTCAAGAACATGCGTCGCCGAATGGCAGTCTTCCCAGATGAGTCCGGCAGCCTGACCATTGGCCGCTTCAAACACCATCTGACACTGCTGGACGAAAACAACGCCTGGTTCGAACACACTATAGAATCCAAGCCGATCACCATCCAGGTCGCACCGGCGCCGCCCACGGATGGGTGGTGGTTCCCAACACGCAGGCTGCGCATCGCTGATAACTGGTCCAACGCACCCGATCAGCTCAGGCCGGGTGAGGGGGTGCTGCGTATCGTTCGCGTCTCCGCGCTCGGGGCAAGTCCCGACATGATCCCGCCGATGCCGGAACTGACCTCCCCGAGCGCGCTCATCTTTGCCCATCCCGAGAAGCGTCTGGTTGATCTCACACCACAGGGACCGGAAGCCATCGCCTACTGGCGCTGGACGATTACGCCCTCAAATTCCGTGTCCGCCATTTTGGAACCCTTCGAATTCGGATTTTTCGATACCGTCAACCGCGAAGCCCGAACCGCCCGGATCTCACCGCAACGGGTCGCTTTCCTGAAATCGGAAACCGACGCCCCGGTCCAGGCTGAGGCAACCCTGCCCGTAATCCTTCGCTCCGGCATGATCCTCGCATCCGGCATCACCGCATTTGGCCTGGCTTTTGCGATGCTGACCGGACCGGGACAAACGCTCAGCACCGCCGGTGTCCGATCATGGCTGCGACGGCGGCAACTGCTCTCAAAACTGCGCAGCGCCGGCCGCGACAACAACCTGGTCACGGTACGCCACACCGCGGTTCATCTAGCGGATTACTATCCAAAAGACACACGAAGGGACGAAATTCTCCGCGCAATCGACACCGCCATCTTCAGCCGCAGCGCCGGCGAACCCACAGCATCACAGGCGGCATCCCAACTGCTTTCCACCTACGCCAGAGGCGGCTCGACAGGGCCCACGCGTTAAACCGATCGGAAAATTGTGATTCAGTTGCGCCCCAAATCGCGCTAGATTCTCCTCTTGGGAGGACGAATCAAATTGAAAACTGGTGAAAAAAACAGCGGACCGGTTGTCATCAGATCGATACTCGTCATAGACGACCATCCGCTTTACTGTGACGCACTCGCGGCAACGCTCGCGCGGATCTTCGACGACTGCACCATCAAAACGGTAAACAACCTCGGTGAGGCCATTCAGTGTCTCGATTCCGGAATGATCCCCGACCTTGTGATGCTTGACCTGAAACTGCCCGATGTCACGGGCTACAGCGGCTTCTTCAAGGTGCGGGAAAAGCTGCCCGACGTTCCCGTTCTGGTCATTTCCGCTGAATCGGCGAATGAGACCATCCAGATGCTGATGACCTCCGGCGCCGCCGGCTTCATTCCCAAGGACGCTTCACAAAACGTGTTCCAGGATGCGCTGGAAAAAATCCAGGAGGGCATGAAATTCGTACCGGCTGACTTCCGGCCCCAGGCCTCCGCCAGTGTCGAAAGCGTCGTCACCGTACAGCAGGTCGCACAGCGGATCGCGGATCTCACTCCCCAGCAGAGCCGCATCATGAAGCTGATTTGCGCAGGCAAACCAAACAAGCAGATCGCCTACGAACTCGACCTCGCCGAAGCCACGGTCAAGGCGCATATCACGGCACTTCTGCGTCGTTTGCGCGTCAGCAACCGCACCCAGGCCGCGATGCTTGTGAACAACGCCGGTCTTACGGGCGGCGGAACGGGCCTGTCGGATACGGATGCCCGCGCCCTGCTGAGTTGACGGCATGACGGCCGATCAAATCCCGATGGCCAGGCACCTGCCGCGTCTGGTCGGTGTCGGCATCTCCCGTGACGCCTCCGCCGCACGTGCGGTTCGGGAAGCCGTTGGTCAGCTTGAGACCTCCCGCATCTGCTTCGTCCTCGTTTTTGTGCCTCACCGTCTCAATCACGCCGAGGTCGAAACCGCGCTTGCGGAACTGCTCCCGTCCACACCAGGCTTCGGCTGCACCACCGCCGGACAGATCACGCCCGAGGGATACGAGGACGACGCCCTTCTGATCGTAGCCTTCCCGCGCGAACATTTCCGCTGTTCCTCGGCCCTGTTGTCGCCACTCAAACCGGTCATGCCCGAACAAACGGCACTGAAAGCCAAGGCCCTTTCCAGACGATTTGGACGCACCGCCAACTGGAACCGCTTCGGCCTGATTTTCGCCGACGGTCTTTCGAAACAGGAAGACATCCTTGTCGCGGCGCTTGAAGTGGGTCTCGGCGACATTCCCGTATTCGGCGGTTCCGCCGGCCACGGACTGGCCTTCGACCGGACCTTCGTTCTTCACGGCGGCGAATTCCACGAGGACGCGGCCGTTCTCGTCCTCGTCGATACCGATCTCGATTTCACCGGGCTTGGGTTCGATCACTTCACCCCAACCGAACAGCAGATCGTCGTGACCGAGGCGCAGTCGGAGGAACGCGTCGTCCACGAAATCAACGGCTCACCCGCCGCCAGCGAATACGCCCGCCTCGTAGGCTGTGCCGCGTCCGATCTTTCACCGCGCATATTCGCCGAAAACCCCGTCATGGTGCGCAGTCCCGCCGCATGGCATGTCCGCGCCATCCAACAGGTCATTGATGGCACAAGCCTGACGTTTCTGTCGGCCATCGCCAACGGCCTCGTCCTTACACTAGGGCGCGGCAAGGACATCCTCGCCACACTCGATTCCGGTCTTTCCGTCTCGGACGGGCAGGGGAGGGAACCCGACTTTATTCTGGGATTCGACTGCGTTCTAAGGCGTCTGGAAATTCAGGAAAAATCTCTCGGCAATGCCGCATCCCGGGTGCTCCGCCGTCACCGCGTTCTGGGGTTCAACACCTATGGCGAGCAGCATTGCGGCGTTCACGTCAACCAGACATTTGTTGGCATCGCCTTCTTCCCGCCGGGCAGGGCTAATCCACTGTGATCGATCCGTCCGACGACCTCTCGGTACAGGTCAAAAAGCAGGCCAAAATCATCAAGGCGCTCGTGGATCGCGCCAACCACCAGCATGAACTCGGCGGCTCCGCCTATTCCCTGTTTCAGTCCGCCATCGGGCTTCAAAACGCCGTATCGGAAAAATCGCGCGATCTCGAAAAAGCGCTGACCACCCTTGGCCGGGCCAGTAACAAACTTGAGTCCTCCGAAGAGGCCCGTGCCAAAACCCAGCGCACCCTGGCCGACGCTTTGGAGTCAATGGAGGGCGGTTTCGCCCATTTCGCCGAAGGCAGGCTGCAGGTTTTCAACGACTTCTTCAAACGCCTGATCCCCGACGTTACCAATCTCATCGAGCCCGGACTCACGCTTTCCGACTATTTCGACGCCGTGGCCAACAGCCCGCATGTCCGCGAGCGCGAACCCATTGAGCGCATGAACCTCGGACGCTCGGTCCTGGGCGACGTACGTGATCCCGTCGCACCCACCATCATCAGCCTGCGCGACGACCGCTGGTTCGTCATCAGCTACCGGCGGACCCGGTCCAACAACACCGTCGTCCTGCAAACCGAAATCACCGCAATCGTGCGCAGCAACAGGCTGGAGAAAAACCGTCTGATCGACGCGCAGGAGAATTTCCTTCAGGCCGCGTTCGACAACATGCCCCAGGGGGTCTGCACCTTCTCCGCCGAGGGCACGATGCTGATGAACAACACCCGCTTCGGCGATCTTCTCACGCTGCCCATCCGGCTCACGCCTGTAGGCACGGCCTTCGCCCAGGTGATGGAATACCTCCGGGCCGAGGTTCTGACCGGAGACTTTCCCCATGACAGTTTCGACGGCCTCATGCGCCATCTGCGCAGTGTCGGGAATCTCAAGCGCCGCGTCGGACACGTCAACGGCAAGGTGTTGGATATCGACATCCACCCACTGCCCATGGGCGGCTGCATCGTAAACGTCCTGGACGTGACCGCGGAATCCCAAACCACGGAAATGCTTGAGAAACGCGTTCAGGCCAGGACCGCGGAACTCGTTGAGGCCAACCAGCGCCTTCGCCGCCAGCATGAGGAACAGGCCCGCACGGAAGAGGACCTGCGCGTCGCCAAGGCCGAAGTTGAGGCCGCAATGACCTCGAAAACCAGGTTCTTCGCCGCCGCAAGCCACGATCTGCTCCAGCCGATCAACGCGGCCAAACTTCTGATCTCCAATCTCGTGGACGAATCCGTCGAGACCGCGATGCACGAAAATATCAAACGTCTCGACGGCTCTTTCCGCTCGATGGAGGCCCTGCTGCGGGCACTTCTGGACATCTCACGCCTGGAGGCGACAGGCACACGCCTGGACGTCAGCAGTTTTTCCCTCGATGGCCTGCTTCAAAACATCCGGGACGACATGGGACATCTCGCCGCCGACAAAGGTCTGAGATTTGATGTTGTCCCGTCCGGCCTCTGGGTCAAAAGCGACCCACGCTACCTGCTGCGGTCGATCCAAAACCTCGTCGATAACGCAATCCACTACACTGATAAGGGCCGAATTCTTGTGGGTTGCCGCCGTCGCTCCGGCAAAGTGACGATTGAGGTCTGGGACACCGGCATCGGCATTTCGCGCAAGGATCAGGAGCGGATTTTCACCGAGTTTGCCCGTGTCGACAACAGCGCCGCACGCCCCGGAATGGGCCTTGGGCTGTCAATCGTCGACCGCGCCTGCCGTCACCTTGGGCACAGGGTTCAGGTCCGTTCAAAGCCCGGTGCCGGATCGGTATTCTCCATCGAACTCCCCATTGCCTGCGCCGACCGGAGCGCCGAGGTGTCCAAAACCGAAATCGTTGATGTGCCGGCTGAGGAAATGGACCTGATTGTCCTTCTCGTCGAAAACGATCCGGAAGTTCTGTTCGCCATGACGCAGACGCTTGAACGCTGGGGCGCAAGCGTCCTCGCCGCAAAATCCACGCGCGAAGCGCTCAGCCTCATACGCGACATTGGCATCCCGCCCGACATCATCCTGGCCGACTACCAGCTCGACAACGACGACAACGGCATACGTGCCATCGACGCGGTCAGGAAACACTGCCGGCACCAGGTTCCGGCAATCATGATCACCGCCAGCAGGCGCGAGGACCTGATGGAGCACGCAATGCGCCACCAGTTCTCCGTCATGACCAAACCGGTTCAGCTTTCGCGCCTAAGGCCTCTCATCGACTGGAAAACCCGGTCATCGCCAGCAACCGATGAGACAAAAACCGACCAAAGTCTGCCATGACGCCGCCAACGCGCATATTAGACTGGCAGCTAAAACAGGGGGGACGAGATGCGCGCGACAGCACTGCTTCTGACGGCTTTACTCGCGGTTGGAACCGCGCAGGCCCGTTCGGACGGGACGCAGACATATGACCTTATTTTCAAAACAGGCACATTGTCCGACCTGGAAACACGGGATCAACTCGAATACAGCCGCGAGTTGACCGTGCCAGCCGACACGTCCTACGCGGAGGTCAATTCCGGCTCCGTCAACCTGGTCATGGAGCCGGAAAACGTGGCCCGCCTGGAGTTTGAGCATGACGGAAAGCCCCAAAACATCGGAAATTTCCCCGCCGATGTCGGCAACCCGGTCATCATGTATTTCATTGAAACAGTGCTGAGGGACATGGCCCTGCAGTCCGGCGGCAGCCCCTTCTACATCCGCAACCGCATCAAGGAATCCCTCGTTGAGGAAGCACCAATTGAACAGGTCTCCGTCGACTACAACGACGCCAAAGTTGCGGCACGGGACATCACGCTGCGCCCCTTCATCGACGACAAAAACCGCGACCGGATGCGCGGTTTTCAGAACATCGAACTCTCATTCACCGTGTCGGATGACATCCCCGGCTGGTACCATTCGCTTGTCGCCACCGTGGCCAACCCCGCCGGCGGCGACCCGATTTACTCCAATACCCTCATGCTTCAATCTTCGGGAGACCCGCAATGAAACGCGCAGCAGCATTCATCGCTTTGGCTTTCGCCATTGGGTCTCCGCCCTCCGTGTCCTCGCAAACCGTTCAGCAGTCCCTCAACGACTATCCGACCGAGGCCCGGGCCGACTACGTGTTCGGCTGCATGGCCGCAAACGGACAGGGCAGGGACATCCTTATCAAATGCTCCTGCTCCATCGACACCATTGCCTCGATCCTTCCTTACGAGAGATACGTCGAGGCCGAGACCGTGCTGTCCCTGCGCCTCGTGGGTGGCGAACGCATGTCGATCTTCCGCTCCGCGGCATCCACCCAGGCCCTGGTTGCTGATCTGCGCCGTGCCCAGGCCGAAGCCGAAATACTCTGTTTCTAAAACGCGCGGCCGATCAGCTCTGCACACCCTTCGGCAGCGTTTCCTCAAACACGTTGCCGTCCGTATCCTCCGCCCGCACGGTCAGATCCGGTGAGCCGTTATCGGAATAGTCAAACCGGAAAACCGGGTTTTCACTGATCGAGATCCCGCCCTCCAGTTTGAAGAGCAGCTCATCCCCCTGAAAGACCTCCAGCCGGTTGATGAAATGCGCGCTGATGAACAGCTGCGTGATCTGGTCCCGCTGCAGCCCCGAATAGTTCGGATGCCGGATCATGATCTGCGCCTCACGCCGGGGAAGTGACATGGCCCCCTGTTCGCCAAAATGCCTGACCTTGATCAGCCCCATCGACGCCAGCGCGACCTCCGGATCCCGCGTCGCAGGCGCCGAACAGCCACCGGACGCTTTGACAAACCGTCCGTCCATGTAGGTGCCTTCGGAATTCGACGCGATCAGCCGGACATTCGAGTACTGATCGACCCGCACGCGCATTTCCATTTTCAGCGGGTGCATCGCAGTTCCAAATTCAAGCTCCGCCACGACCGGCGCCGGGTTCTCATCAACCACGAGAGTTGCGGATGTAATCTGCGGCGCATCCGCGTCGGTCTGTTCGATAATAATGGGAACGGTTGCGGCGTCATTGGCCCGGTAGGGCGCCTCGACCTCAATGATGGACGACCCGTCGAGCAGCTCAACGTCGCCCACAATATCGTCCCGCAGATCGACCCAACTGCCCGTATCCGTCAGAGGGTTCGCAGTCTCCGCCAGAGCGGACCCCGTGGCCTGCACCTGCATGGCGACAACAAATGCGGAAATGATGGCGGCTGCTTTCATGTTTCCTCTCCCCGGTATTGCGGCGGACTATACCACATTTCGCAGTCCTCCTGAATGCAGCCAAAAGCATCATGCCGCCCCGCGCCAAAAGGTGCTAGAAACCACGCCCGTTGGCCCAGGAGGAAACATGTTTGAGGTTGTTCTGACGCTCTGCCTCATCGGCAGCAAAGACATCTGCCGCGACGTGCTTCTCCCCGGCCGTGAGGCTCAATCAATCGGGGCCTGCAACGCTCACCTGGCAACGGCACCGTCGCCGGAATGGCCGGACGGTTTGGAACCCTCGGGAGCCCCGTTCTGTCAGCCCGCCGGACCAGGCCTTCCGATCACGGAGATCGCCGATGGCATATATGTCCACGAAGGTGCGGTCGCTGAACCAGCCGCATCCAACCTCGGCGCCGTCTCCAACTTTGGTTTCGTCGTCGGCGACAACTCAATCGCCGTCATCGACACCGGCGGCTCCCGAAGCGTGGGTGAGGATCTCTACCGCGCCATCAGACACCGCAACAGTCTGCCGATATCCCATGTCATCCTCACGCACATGCACCCGGACCATGTCTTCGGCGCTTCGGTTTTCGGCAACCCCAACACCATCATGCTCGGCCACGCGCGGCTCGAACGCGCACTGGCCGACCGTAGCGCTTCCTATCTGACCGCCTTCAGCCGACTGATGGGGGAGGAGGGTTTCATCGGCACGGAGACCGTACCGCCAAACGAAACCGTTTCAACGAAGCAGGTGATCGACCTCGGCAACCGCGAACTGGAAATCACCGCCTGGCCCACGTCCCACACGGGCACCGACATCACCGTGCTCGACAAAACCACCGGCATCCTGTTCACCGGCGACCTGATTTTCCAACGCCACACACCCGCCCTCGACGGCTCGCTCCCCGGCTGGCAGTCGGTCCTGAAATCCCTGGAGGACACACCGCTTGACGGCATAGTCCCCGGTCACGGCCCCGCCTCTCTGCCCTGGCCGGAAGGCAGCGAAGACCTGAAACGCTATCTAAACGTGCTGGCCGCCGATACGCGGGCAGCAATCAACCGCGGCGACAGCCTGAGCAGCGCAGTGAAAACCATCGCGCGGAGCGAGGCCCCAAACTGGGAACTGTTCGACCTCTACAACCCGCGCAACGCGACGGTCGCCTATACCGAGCTCGAGTGGGAATAGGTGCGGTGACCTATTCCGGCACATGCCCCATCAACATCTGCGCCAGGGAATAAAGGCGCTTTTCGAGCAACACCGGCGTCTCGCACACATAGGTCAGCGACTGCGCCCGGTCCCGAAAAATGCGTTCATCCCAGTCCAGCTTCTCCTCGAGCAGATCAACCTGATCGAAATCCGGGTTTTCCTCGGCCATGAGCGCCGACATTTTCGAGCGTGTCCCGTCGATGCTCTCCGACAGCGAAATCTGCTGCAGCGAATACCGCTCGATCCCCTGAATAATGTCACGCCGGTTCCGGCTGATCCTGGTGAACAGGTCCTCAAAAATCAGCCCGTAGTCATCCGCGGTTAAATCCGGGTGCGTCTCCGCGAATTCGGCAATCAGTGTCTCCGCCTCCTCCAGGGAGACCCGCCGCAATACGAGTGTATCGACCAGCGTATCGGCGGCCTCCACCATCTCTCCGTCGGTCTCCTCAGGCACCGGCAGCGGCCACATGATACCCAGGGAAAGGTCGACCACTTTTCTCTGGATACAGGGCCAGGTCGGATCCGAAAAATCCGCGGCTTTTGACGGGCCGCCGAGACACAGCAGGGCCACAAAGGGCCAGGCCAGATTGCTTATTTTCATTGGGCTTTCCTCCGGTTTCATATTACCGTTCGCGTTCGTCATGTCCATCCGGCAGCACCTGGACCAAGGTCGTAATTGTCTGGTGTCTCCACGGGCATATAGTTTTTCATCAAGCGGCCAGGGGCCGTAAAAGTTTACAGATGGGAGGGGCGCATGCGCACACGCGCGGCGGTAGCTGTCGCAGCGGGAAAGCCGCTGGAAATCATGGATGTCAACCTTGAGGGACCACGCGCCGGTGAGGTTCTGGTCGAAATCAAGGCGACAGGCCTTTGCCACACCGACGAGTTCACACGCTCCGGTGCCGACCCCGAGGGACTGTTCCCCGCAATTCTCGGCCACGAGGGCGCGGGCGTCGTGCTTGAGGTGGGCGAGGGCGTCACCAGCCTGAAACCAGGCGATCACGTCATTCCGCTCTACACGCCGGAATGCCGCGAATGCGAGTACTGTCTCAATCCGAAAACCAACCTCTGCCAGTCCATCCGCACCACGCAGGGTCAGGGCCTCATGCCGGACGGAACCTCCCGGTTCTCGACGCTCGATGGCGACCCGATCCTGCATTACATGGGCTGCTCAACCTTCGCCAATCACACGGTTTTGCCGGAGATCGCCCTCGCCAAGGTGCGTGAGGACGCACCTTTCGACAAAATCTGCTACATCGGCTGCGGCGTGACCACCGGCATCGGTGCGGTCATCAACACCGCCAAGGTCGAAATCGGCAGCCGCGCCATCGTGTTCGGCCTCGGCGGCATCGGCCTCAACGTGATCCAGGGCCTGCGCCTCGCCGGTGCCGACCAGATCGTGGGCGTGGACCTGAACAACTCCAAAGCTGAAATGGGCACGAAATTCGGCATGACCGATTTTGTGAACCCCTCGGAAGTCGACGGCGACCTCGTCGCCCACCTGGTTGAGGTTACAAAAGGCGGCGCGGACTACACCTTCGACGCGACCGGCAATGTAGGTGTCATGCGCACCGCGCTGGAATCCGCACACAAGGGATGGGGCGAGAGCATCATCATCGGTGTGGCCCCGGCCGGAGCCGAGATCTCCACACGTCCGTTCCAGCTTGTCACCGGCCGTTCCTGGCGCGGAACCGCTTTCGGCGGCGCACGCGGCCGAACCGACGTGCCGAAAATCGTGGACTGGTACATGGAAGGCAAAATCGAGATTGACCCCATGATCACCCACAAACTGAAGCTGGATGAAATCAACCACGGCTTCGACCTGATGCACGAGGGCAAGTCCATCCGCGCAGTGGTCGAATACTAGGGCATCCCCAATGGAGATGATTTCCCAAAACAAATGCTTCGGCGGACAGCAGGCCGTCTACAAACACACCTCCGCGGTGTGTGGTGTCGACATGACCTTTGCGGTCTACCTGCCGCCGCAGGCAAAACAGGAATCCGTTCCGGTGCTCTGGTATCTGTCCGGCCTGACCTGCACCCATGAAAACGCCATGACCAAGGCGGGGCTGCAGGAATACGCCAGCAAACATGGCATCGCTCTCGTCTTCCCCGACACCTCACCGCGTGGTGACGGGGTCGCGGATGACGACGCCTACGATCTCGGTGTCGGCGCGGGCTTCTATGTCAACGCCACCCAGGACCCCTGGAAGAAAAACTTCCAGATGTATGACTACGTGGTGAAGGAGCTGCGCTCCGTGCTGCAGGGCGCCTTTCCGATCTGCGAATGTCACGGCATCACCGGACACTCCATGGGCGGACACGGCGCCCTGACCATCGCCCTGCGAAACCCGTCACTTTTCAAGTCGGTATCGGCGTTTTCTCCCATAGTGAACCCAACACGGTCCGACTGGGGGCGCAAACAGCTCAGCGCCTATCTGGGCGATGACGAGGCCCTCTGGGCCGAGTATGACGCAACAATCCTGCTGCGCGAGCGCGGCTGGCACGGTGACATTCTGATCGACCAGGGCGCGGATGACCAGTTCATCGACCTCCTGCGTCCGGAAGCCTTCGCGGAGGCCGCCGCCGCCAAACGCCAGCCCTCAACGCTCCGCATGCATGCGGGGTACGACCACAGTTACTTTTTTGTAGCCAGCTTCGCCGCCGAACACGTTGAATGGCACGCAAGGCGCCTGAAAGCCAGCAAAAGACAAGGACGATCGACGAATGAATAAGTTCATTGCCCAAGCCCTCCTGGGTGCAACCCTGATGTTTGGCGGCGTTTCGGCCGTGCATGCCCAGGACGCCGGCATCTCCGGCGACGCGGACAAGGGTGAACGGGTGTTTCGCAAATGCAAGGCGTGCCACATGGTGGGCCCGGACGCCAAATCCAGGGTCGGTCCCATCCTGACGGGCGTAGTGGGCCGCGAAGCGGGTACCGTCGACGGCTTCAAGTACTCCGACAGCCTCCTGGAAATGGCCGCAAACGGCCTGGTCTGGGATGTCGAGTCGCTCGATGCGTTTCTGCTCAAACCCAAGGATTTCATGCCCGGCACCAAGATGAGCTTTGCGGGCCTCCGCAAGGACGAGGATCGCGCCGATGTCATCGCATATCTGGCGACTTTTGAGTGAGAAGGGAGGACCACTGACCCAGACTACCCCGGAGATCCGTAAATTCCGAGCCTGCGGCCGGACCGGACGACCGGGAATACCACGACAAAGGCACGGAAGATGTCACGTCGGTCATCCATGAAAAATAATCGGGAGAGAAACAATGAAAAGGGCACTCGCCTTATCAACGGCCATACTGACATCCATGTCGGGCATGGCCGCTGCAAACTCGGATTTGCAGGGTTTGATTGACGACCCCAACCAATGGGCCATTCAAACCGGAGACTACAAAAACCAGCGCTTCTCGGAACTGGACCAGATCAACAAGGACAATGTTGGCGATCTTCAGGTCGCCTGGAGCTTTTCCACCGGCGTTCTGCGCGGCCATGAGGGTTCGCCCCTCGTGATCGGTGACGTCATGTACGTCCACACGCCATTCCCAAACATTGTCTATGCGCTCGACCTGACGGACGAGGGCCGCATCATCTGGAAATACGAGCCAAAACAGGACCCGGACGTCATCCCGGTCATGTGCTGTGACACGGTGAACCGTGGTGTCGCCTATGCCGACAACAAAATCTTCCTGCACCAGGCCGATACAACCGTGGTCGCCCTGAACGCGGAAACCGGTGCGGTTGAGTGGAGCGTCGTCAACGGCGATCCGGCAATCGGCGAGACCAACACCGCAACCGTGATGCCGGTGAATGACAAGGTGATCGTCGGTATTTCCGGTGGTGAGTTCGGCGTGCGCGGCCATGTCACCGCCTATAACATCGCTGACGGCTCCATGGCATGGCGTGCCTATTCCATGGGCCCGGACGAGGACATTCTCATTGACCCGGAAAACACCACCCATCTCGGTGAACCCGTGGGCGAGAATTCCGGCACCAACACCTGGGAAGGTGACCAGTGGCAGATCGGTGGCGGCACCACCTGGGGCTGGTACTCCTATGATGCCGAGGAAAACCTCGTCTATTACGGCACCGGCAACCCTTCGACCTGGAACCCGGCACAGCGCCCTGGCGACAACCGCTGGTCCATGACCATCATGGCCCGCGATGTCGACACCGGTGTGGCCCGCTGGTTCTACCAGATGACCCCGCATGACGAGTGGGACTTCGACGGCGTCAACGAGATGATCCTGACGGAACAGGAGATCGACGGCGAGGAGCGCAAGCTTCTGACCCATTTCGACCGTAACGGTCTGGCCTACACCATGGACCGTGTGACCGGCGAACTGCTCGTGGCCGAGAAATATGATCCGGCCGTGAACTGGACCACCGGCGTCGACATGGATCCCGAATCCGAGAACTACGGACGCCCGGCCGTTGTGGCCGAGTACTCCACCGAGCAGAACGGCGAGGACGTCAACTCGACCGGCATCTGCCCGGCCGCTCTCGGAACCAAGGACCAGCAGCCGGCAGCCTACTCGCCGGAAACCCAGCTCTTCTACGTGCCGACCAACCACGTCTGCATGGACTATGAGCCGTTCCGCGTCAGCTACACCGCCGGTCAGCCCTATGTGGGTGCGACCCTGTCGATGTACCCCGCCCCCGAAAGCCACGGCGGCATGGGCAACTTCATCGCTTGGGACAACGTCAAGGGTGAAATCGTATGGTCGCTGCCCGAGCAGTTCTCGGTCTGGTCCGGAGCTCTGGCAACAGCCGGTGACGTCGTGTTCTACGGCACGCTTGAGGGCTACCTGAAGGCTGTGGACGCCACCACGGGTGAGGAGCTTTACCGCTTCAAGACACCGTCCGGCATCATCGGCAACGTCATGACCTACACCCATCAGGAAAAACAGTATCTTGCGATCCTGTCCGGTGTTGGTGGCTGGGCCGGTATCGGTCTCGCGGCCGGTCTGACCAACCCCAATGACGGCCTCGGTGCCGTGGGCGGATATGCGGCACTCAGCGACTACACCGCTCTGGGTGGCCAGCTGACCATCTTCAAACTGCCTGACTGATCGTTCAGGACGCGAAACCGGGGCTGGCGCAACACTGGTCGTGCCAGCCCCAACCAGAAACAAAGGAAAAATAATGCGCTACCTGGGAGTGATGCTCGCCTTTACGATGGTCTCCGGATCGTCCCTGCCTGGCCTGGCGGACGATGCGGATGAAATCGACAACATTACCGCAGCTTACAGCGAGGACGGGCGGTATTTCACCGAGGATGACGTTCCCACCTACAACGTGTCCGAGGACGGAACCATAGACTGGCTGAGCTATTCCGGTTTCCGCCGTTACCACTCGGAATGCCACGTCTGTCACGGCCCCGAGGGCGAGGGTTCAAGCTACGCACCTGCACTGAAGAATTCCGCCATCGACATGGATTACTACGACTTCGTCGATGTGGTGGTGAACGGACGCAAGAAAATCAACGCGGCGGAGAACTCCGTGATGCCCGCGTTCGGGGACAACCCCAACGTGATGTGCTACCTCGACGACATCTACGTCTACCTCAAGGCACGCGGCACCGACGCAATCCCACGCGGGCGCCCGAAATCAAGAGAAGACAAATCCGACGTAATCCGCGAGGACGAGAATGCCTGCCTGGGCTAAAGCCTTCGGCCTCGCATTTATCGCTTTGGGCCTGCTGACACCACAGGGGCAGGCCCAGACATCGGACCTTGTATCCAAAACCGCGTTCAGGGTTTGCGCCGACCCGGCCAACTATCCCGCCTCCAACCGGGAAGAGCAGGGCTACGAGAACAAAATCGCGGAACTGATTGCCGCGAAACTCGAACTCCCCGTGGAATACACCTGGTTTCCGATGGCCACCGGTTTTGTCCGCAACACCCTGCGCGCCAACAAATGCGACGTGGTGATCGGATACGCCCAGGGCCACGAACTGGTCCAGAACACCAACCACTACTTCACATCCTCCTACGTGCTGATCGTGCCAAATGACGGCGATCTGGCGGACGTGGAGAGCCTTGGCGATGAACGCCTCAAACCCCTGAAAATCGGCGTTGTGGCCGGCTCACCCCCCGCAACACACATGGCCCGCAACGGTCTGATCGGTAAGGCAAAAGCCTACAACCTGATGGTGGACCGCCGCCATGAATCGCCTGTCCCGGACATGCTCGATGACCTTGATGCGGGCGCCATCGACGCGGCCATTGCCTGGGGTCCTCTCGCCGGCCCACTGGTTAAGGACGACCATCCCGACCTGAAGGTGACACCGCTCACGCAGGAGACCCTGCCGCCACGGCTCTACTTCCGGATCACCATGGGCGTGCGTCAGGGCGAGAAGGTCTGGGTGCGTAAGCTGAACTCCCTGATCCGCAGAAACCAGGATGAAATCAACGGGATCCTGGCCGATGCGGGTGTGCCGCTGATGAACGACATGGGCACGGGAGTACTCGGAGAACCCAATTGATCCGCATTCTCGCGACCCTTCTGCTGCTCATACCCGTCATGGGGCAGGCGCAGCGGGTCGCGGAACCGGATGGCTACCGGGACCACGACTACAGATCACCGGTCCCGGTCTCCCTGACCGGAACCGTCACCATCGACAGCGACGCGGCCTATGCCCTGTGGAAAACCGACCGGGTCGCCTTCGTCGACGTCCTGCCCCAGGCTCCAAAACCCGCGAACCTGCCCGAAGGCACCATCTGGCGCGAAAAACCGCGCCATTCCATTCCCGGCGCAACCTGGCTGCCCAATGTGGGTTATGGGCAGTTGGCTGACATCACCGACGACTATTTCCGCGCGGGCCTCTCCGCCGCCACGTCAGGCGACCTCCACCACCCGGTGGTGATCTTTTGCCTTACCGACTGCTGGATGTCCTGGAACGCCGCCCGACGCGCGCTGGGATACGGCTACACCCACGTGTTCTGGTATCCTGACGGCACCGATGGCTGGGAGTTTGAATCCTACCCGACAGAGATCATCAAACCCGTACCTGGTTACTAAAACCCGGCCACCGCCCGCGATGCATGGGCCACGGTCCCATCCGTATCCGTCATGGTCACATCCACGGTCCCGGTTTCCCCTGGCACGGACAGGCTCAGTTCCGGGTTCTCGCTCAGGGAAATGCTCCCCGTCACATCGACAAACCCCTGACCGTCCAGGTCGATCTCAACCCTCTCCACATAGCGCATCGGAATAAACAGCAGCGAGATCTGATCCATCTGCATTCCCGAATGGCTCGGATGGCTGATCCCCACATCGAGCCGTTTCCGCCCACCGCCTGGATTTGCCGCCGCCAACAGGGTCTCCTTCACCGAACCCGCCGCCTGTAAATCCGAAATCCCGATCGTCATCTCGCCCAGTGTCTCAAGCGCAATCTCAGGGTCCGTCCCCGGCGGTGCAGAACACGCGCCCAGACCGGAGGTTTTGACAAACGTCTCCGCCACCAGCAGCTGACCCTCGACCGTTTCCGCCACCACATGCACCGGCGTTGGCCCGTTGATCCGCATGGTCGCGTCAAAGAAAAACGCGGGCAGGGGCCTCTCCAGGTCAAACACCGCCGATACCGGCATCGGGTTTTCATCAATGATCAGCGTCACCCGGCGCAGCATCGCATTGGGCGGCGCCTCCACCTGCGCCGATATGTTCGTCCGCGCGTCATTCGGTGTCCGGTAGGGCGCCTCAATGACAATCATATCGCCCGCCGGTGTCAGCAGCGCATCGCCGTAAATCTCCGCGCTCAAATCCTGCCAGGTCCCGCCCTCTGTTGCGCCGGCTCCCACCGCACCAACCGCCACCAGGGAAACACCCGCCAGAAGCCCCCTCACAATCCGTCTCATGTCATCCTCCCACATCCGGCGCGACAAACTTCCCGAAAGCCCGGGGGCCATCACCGGTCGCAATCTCCCCGATCACGTCAAGCCCGCCCGCGTCGATCAGACTGACGGTATTGGAAAACCAGTTGGCCACGATCACCGTGCCGCCGTCTCCGGTCACGTCGATGCCTTCCGGGTATTCCCCCACATCAATCGTCACCTGTTCGGTCATTGCGTCGAGGTTGATCACGCTCACCGTATCAGAATACTGGTTCGTCACAAAACCTTTGCCACCGGCAAAGGCGATCCCATAGGGACGCTCGCCCACCTCGGCTGTTCCGGTTACCTCACCCAGGACCGGGTCAACCTTCGTCACCGAATTCGACCCCACATCGGTGGTATAAACAAATCCATCCGGTCCCACCGATATGCCAAAAGGCCGCACACCCACCGGCACGGAATGTCGCAATTTAAAGGTCGCGAGATCAAACACCGAAACCTGATCCGCATCCCGGTCAGCCGACGCCAACCATGACCCGTCCTCCGCCACCACCAGACCTGCGGGAGCCGACCCGGTCTCAAGCGTCCGGACCACCTCCATCCCATCCGTATTCACCCCCCAGATCCGCGCATTGTACCAGTCAGAGACGAAAATCATGCTCCCGTCCGGCGCAACCGCAATCCCCAACGGGCCGCCATCCAGGACCAGGTCGTCCAAAACCTCACCCGAGGCCTGATCGAACTTCGATACCGTTTTTGTATCCGGACCAACCGTGTAGAAAACGCCGCTGGCCGGATGCACCGCAATCGCGGCCGGCTTCCCCGGCACCGCAACCCTCTGCCGCTCCACCCCGGTCTCCAGGTCCAGAATGCTCACGTCACTGCTGTTCTGGTTGGTCACAAACGCAATGTCGCCGGCCACGGTCGGCCCCGCAGCCAGCGACAAAAACATAACAGCCAGGGCAGTGTCAATTGCCCGCAAACCGTTCCACCAGAGCATCGAGCCCCGCCTGATACACCGCCGACACGGCGGCAATCGCGGCCTCGTCATTGAGTTCGGGTGGCGGATCGTTGTTCGGGTAGCCGCGGTAAAACGCCCCGCGCCACTCAACCACCGATCCGCCACCATCCACCGGGATCACCGTCAAATGGGAGGAATAATTGGTGACCGGCAGCACCTCCACCAGCACGTCCGTAATGCGGTAGGAGTAGCTCATCTTCTCGTCGCTATACTTGTAGAGGATCTCCGAAATCGTCGGACCACCTTCCTCTCCAAGCGTCAGGACACGGGTCGCATCGATCTCGTTTCCGCCTTCACCCTCGGTTGAGTAGACGGCCGGGTGCCAGCCCATGTCCTGAAAATCCCCAATCGCCGACCAGACCTCTTCCGGCGGCGCGGCAACTTCCGCGGTCAGCGTGATTTTCTGCCGCGTCGGCCCGTGAGCCATAGCCGCCAGCGGCACAACCATGCCGATCAGCACGGCCGCAAGTCGAACGAATTTCATCGCTCCTCCCCATTCAGTCCATTCCCTGAAACCTCTCCCGCCGCGGCGGGACGGCCCCATTGCAAAATCAGTTTAGTTTCAGTGCCAAACCCGGCAATAGGCCATAAGTATCGGTTCCACACGAAGCCCGGTATAAGGCACACTCCGCGCCGGGGAGGCTGGAACACCATGAAAGTTCATCGCGCAGTGATGGAACGCCAACGGCATGCGGCTGCGGCGCGTTTCCAGTGCTCGATACCTGCCCGAACCAAAACCGGTAACAAAACCTCGCGACCACCGACCAAACCGGAAAAAGAGCTTGAACTCCGCGTCGCAACAGGCCGAATGGTGACGATTTTACGAGGGTAGAAACACAACAATCCGGCACGACGCGGCAACCGCGGGCCGGAATGAAACAGGGGGAAATCAACATGACGGGTAAACTGGGCGCGGCACTGCTTGCCGCCGCAACGCTCTGCGCCAGCCTTCAGTCGGCCTTTGCCGACACGCCACAGATCAGGGCCGCAACGCTGAAAATCGGCACGGTCAACTGGGAATTGAACACCATCACCAGCAACGGCTTTGACACCGACAACGGTTTCGAACTGGTCATGCAGCCCTATGCCGACAACGGCGCAACCCGCGTGGCCCTTGAGGGCGGCGAGGCCGACCTCGCCGTGGCCGACTGGATCTGGGTCGCCCGCCAGCGCGCCGCCGGGAAGGACTACGTGTTCATCCCCTATTCCAAAGCCGTTGGCGGCATGCTGGTCTCAGAGGACAGCGACGCCCAAACGCTTCAGGACATGGAAGGCAAAAAAATCGGCATCGCGGGCGGCCCGCTCGACAAAAGCTGGCTGATCCTCCAGGCCTATGCCACCCAGGAATACGGCATGGACCTGGTCGGAACCACCGAACAGGTCTTCGGCGCACCACCCCTTGTTTTCAAAACCGCCCTCCAGGGTGAGGTCGACGGGGCCATCAACTTCTGGCACTTCCTCGCGAAAATGAAATCGGCCGGAATGCGCGAGCTTATTTCCGTGGCCGACGCCTCCGTGGCCCTCGGCCTCGACCCGAACGTCCCGCTGCTGGGCTATGTGATGAAGGAAAGCTTCATCGCCGAAAACCCCGGCATCGCCCAGGCTCTCTACAACGCCAGCCGCGATGCCAAGGAGTTGCTGATGAACGACGACGCGGCCTGGGACGCAATCCGGGACCAGATGAACGCCAGCAACGACGCCCAGTTTGAATCCCTCCGCACCGATTTCCGGGCGGGCATCCCGGATCCCGGTCCGGTCGATGAGCAGAGCGCGGATGAACTGCTCCAGCTCATGGCCGAACTCGGCGGCGAAAAACTCGTGGGCGGGGCGACCACACTGCCCGAAGGACTTTTCGCGGAGATCGAATGACAGCCGGAACGCCTGCGTGAAAACACGGATCCTGTCCATCGTCAGCCTGCTGGCCCTCTGGGTCGTTGCCGCCTGGCTGACGGCGGACGCCCAAATTCTGCCACAGCCCTGGGCGCTGCTTAAACCGTTCTGGACCGAGACCGCGTCGGGCGAACTGCCCCATCACCTCGCTGTCACCAGCCTGCGGGTGGTCTGGGCATTCGCGCTCGCCATGGCCATCGGCACGACCCTGGGCGTGCTTATGGGCCTTGTCCCGGCTTTTGACCGCTGGCTGGACCCGTGGCTGGTGATCTTCCTAAACCTCCCCGCGCTGGTGCTGATCGTGCTCTGCTATCTTTGGATCGGCCTCAACGAGACCGCCGCGATCATCGCCGTCACGCTCAACAAGATCCCCAATGTGACAACCATCATCCGCGAGGGCGCCCGCTCACTCGACGGCAACCTCCGCGCCATGGCCCAGGTATTCCGCATGTCGCGCATGGTCTATCTGCGCCACATCATTCTGCCACAGCTTGCCCCCTACATCACCGGCGCCGCCCGCTCCGGCATCGCCGTCATCTGGAAAATCGTGCTGGTCGTCGAATTCCTCGGCCGCTCCGACGGCATTGGCTTCCAGATCCATCTCTACTTCCAGCTGTTCGATGTCGCCATGGTTCTGGTCTATTCCCTGTCCTTCATCGCCGTCATGCTGCTGGTCGAATGGCTGATCCTACAGCCGTGGGAACGCCGCGTCCGCGCCTGGAGAACGGCATGACGCGGATCGACGTCAACCGCAAAGCCTTCGGCCGTGACGAGGTGCTGTGCGACATTCATTTCTCCTTCGAACCCGGTGAAATCGTGGCCCTTCTCGGCCCCTCCGGCATCGGAAAGTCCACGCTCCTCCGTCTTGTGGCCGGAACCGACACCGACTTCGACGGCCAGATTAAACGCCCCGACGCCATCGCCATGGTCTTCCAGGAACCCACCCTGATCCCGTGGCGATCCGTACTCGACAACATCCTGCTGCCCCACCCGGCACTGGACGTCAAAACGGCCCTCCAGGCACTCGAAAGGGTGGGCATCGACATGAAGGCCGAACTCTTCCCCGGCCAGCTCTCGGTGGGCCAGCAGCGCCGCCTCTCGCTCGCCCGCGCCTTCGCCGGATCGCCGGAACTCCTCATTATGGACGAACCCTTCGTCTCACTCGACGGCCGCACCGCCGATGACATGCTGAGCCTGACCGAGGAACTCATCCGCGACATTCGCCCCGCGACGCTCTTCGTCACACACTCCCCGACTGAGGCCGACCGCCTCGCCACACGCATCCTGACTTTGGCCGGAAAACCCGCCACACTGGCCCCGGAAAGGGAGGCGTCAGGGTGAACCCACTCAGCGTCCGGAACGTGACTTTCAGGTACGGGTCTAAAACCGCCCTTGATGACGTGTCGTTCGATCTGGATGCCGGACGGTTCTGCGCGCTGCTCGGCCCCAACGGCGCCGGCAAATCGACCCTGTTCGCACTGCTCACCCGCCTTCTCGTCACCCGCGAGGGGTCGATCACCGTCGCCGGTCACGACATCGCCACCCGGTCCCGCGACGCACTCGCGCGCATGGGCGTCGTCTTTCAGCAGCAGACGCTCGATCCGGAAATGACCGTGCTGCAAAACCTGCGCTATTTCGCCGCCCTCCAGGGGCTGTCCGGAAAACAGGCTCGCGGCAAAATCGACGCGGCCCTCGACCGTCTCGCCATGCGCGAGCGGGCGGGGGAAAAGGCCCGCAACCTCAACGGCGGCCATCGCAGGCGCATGGAAATCGCCCGCGCCCTCATTCACGACCCCGGGGTCCTGATATTGGACGAGCCCACCGTTGGCCTCGACACCGGCAGCCGCCACGCCATCACCGCACATGTCCATGACCTTGCCGATGCCGGTCTCACCGTCCTCTGGGCCACGCACCTCGTGGATGAAATCCGCGACAGCGACGATGTGGTCGTGCTCCACCAGGGCCGCGTCATCCGCCACGACACCGCCCAAAACATCGCGGGCCACCGTCCCCTCGTGGACGCTTTCATGGACCTGACAGGCGGGGAGCCCGCCCAATGACGGCCTGGCTCATAGCCCTGCGCGCCATCGTCCTGCGCGAGGCCCTGCGGTTCCTCCAGCAGCGCAGCCGCTTCTTCGCCGCTCTCGTGCGCCCGCTCGTCTGGCTGGTGGTCTTCGCCGCCGGCTTCCGCGCCGCCCTCGGCCTTTCCATCATCGCGCCCTACGAGACCTACATCACCTATGAGGTCTACATCGTGCCCGGCCTCTGCGGAATGATCCAGCTTTTCAACGGGATGCAGTCGTCCCTTTCACTGGTGTACGACCAGGAAACCGGCTCCATGCGCCTTCTCCTGACAAGCCCGCTGCCCCGTTGGTGGCTTCTGTTCTGCAAGCTCCTGGCGGGTGTGGCCGTCTCCATTCTACAGGTCTACACCTTCCTGCTGATCGCCGGTCTCTTCGGCATCACACTGCCCCTAATGGGCTACATCCTCGCATTCCCGGCCCTTATCCTTAGTGGCCTCATGCTCGGCTCCCTCGGCCTGGTGATCTCATCAACGGTGAAGCAGCTCGAAAACTTCGCAGGCGTGATGAACTTCGTCATCTTCCCTATGTTCTTCCTCTCCACCGCCCTCTACCCGCTGTGGAAAATGGCCGAAAGCTCCGACCTCCTGCGCGACATATGCGCGCTAAATCCCTTCACCCACGCCGTCGAACTCATCCGGTTTTCCCTCTACCAAAGCTTCAACGGGGAGGCGCTGCTCTGGGTCCTCGGCTCTTTTGCGGTGTTCATGGCAGGCAGCGTCATAGGCTACGATCCCGCCCGCGGCCTGGTGCGCCGGAAGTCCCGCTGACACTCCACCGGAACTTTCCTCCGTGAAATGCGGTTCGATCCGTGACACGGTAAGGCCGGAACACGGACCGGGAGGAGCAAAAGAATGAAAAAAATCCAGTCGCAGGGCCTGCATCACATCACCATCGTCGGTGCGGACAGGCAGACCTCAATAGATTTCTGGGAGGGAGTACTCGGCATGCCCTTCATCTTCGACCAGCCCAACCTGGACGATCCCGAAGAGGGGCATCTCTACTTCGACCCCGGCGATGGCCGTCTCATCACGATCTTCACCAACGAAAGCCGCACCCCCAACCGCGGGAGTACGCCCACCGACCCCGGCTGCGTCCACCACATCGCATTCGCGGTCAGCGCCGCAACCTTCAGCCAGATCCCCAACCGCCTCAACGAGCGCGGCATCGGCCACAGCGGTGTGAAGGACAGGGGCTTCATGCACTCGATCTATTTCAGGGACCCGCTGGGCCTGCTGATCGAATGCGCCTGCTACAAGTTTGAGCCGCCCGCAGGCAAAACCCATGCGGACGTGCTTCTGGAGGCCCACAAAATCCGGGTGGACCGCGGCGACTACAACATCGCCGATGAGCATCTCGCGGACGCGATTGAAGCCCTGGTCGAACGCTCGACCGAATCCCTGTCAACGGATCGCGGACCCAAAAACCCCTGGGGATAGCAGGGCAGGGAGCGGACGCACCGCCCCCTGTTCAACCCCCAACGACAGACGGTTTACTCAACCAGAAGGGCTGCCTCAATGCCGTCGTCCAGCGCGGTCACCTGCTCATCGGTCAGGTCGGCCGACACGGTTAGTGCGTCGCCACTGCGTGCGAAGGAATAGGCCACCTGCGACTGGCCCGGCATCGTGAAGCTGACGTCGTCGCCATCGGCCATACCCATGACGATCCGGGCGGGCTCATACGCGCCGTCACGCTCGACCCAGGTTCCAACGACCTCAAACAGGTCACCCGCTTCAGTGAAGTACACAACCATGTCCAGACCGCCGTCATGCAGCGAGGCCGCCTGCATTGGATCCTTAAGCTCAATCGTATCCGCAGCGACGGAGGTACCGGCAAACAGGGCGGCGGCGGCAAGGATTTTGGAGAAATGGGTCATGGCTTCTGTTTCCTGATTAATCTGCGTTACACAATGCGACACATAGTAATGCTGCGTCGCAACACAACACGAATTTGCCATTAATTTTATGGAAGTTCCGTGAAACGGGTCACAAAAGCCCCGCTATGCCAAAAAAATCGCCGAAATCCCTGAAACACACCCGAAAAAGAGGCAGCGCGCCCAAGGAATCCCATCCTTTGTGTTGCGACGCAACAACGCCTGAACGGGCCAAACAGCTACTGATTAGAAACAGAAAACAGAGCAGGGCCGGGATTACGGGTCGGCCGTCACGGCAGCAACGGAGTCTATCCACTCCTTAATGTCCTGCTCGGAAAAAGGCTTTTTGAGCGTGTCCACGCCACCCAAATCCCTGGCCATCCTCAGCGGAGAATACCCGCCGTCAATCTCAATCCCGCCCGAAATCACCAGCACGGGCAGGTTCCTGTCGAGGTCTAGATCGCTCTTCAGCCTGTACCGGATCGCGGCAAGTATCCCGAGAGTGTTCTCCAGCTTGGCACTGTGTTCCTTGCGGATAAAGACGTCCATGATGATCGCATCGATCCGTCTTTCCTTCAGGATCGTCTCCGCATCAAGTTTATCGAACGCGATATGCGCCTCGTGGCCCAGTTCCTCAATATAGTCCGCCAAAAACCGCAACAGGGCCTCATCGTCTTCGATGACCAGTATCTGTAGTTTTTTAGCCATCTTCACGATCCATAGGCTTCACGGTTTGCTGACTGGCTGCCGCTGCAATATATCCGGGTTTTTTCTGGAATTACACGCCGGTACCGAAATTGTACAGTTCACTAATGAGGTCTGCCGCCTGAAACGGCTTGGTCAGGAAGGCATCCATGACATCACGTTTGCGACCCTCTTCGAACTCGTGAAATCCTGATATCCCTATGATCTGAATTTTTGGCAAACGACCACGAATGATCGCGGCAAGATCAAACCCATCCAGCGACCCGCGCAGGCTTATATCGGTCACAACAGCGTCCGATTCCTGAAGGTTGTCCAGAAGCGCCAGCGCCTCGTCCGGTGTTGCCGCCTTGTGCACCACGAACCCGACCTCCTCGAGCAGGTCCCGGATCATCCCCGCCAGCAGGTCCTCATCGTCGATCAGCAAAACATGCCGCCCGGCCGCCGTTGTCGGATGCCGCGACTTCACCGCCTCCGCTGCACCGGCGTCCTCACCCTCACCAACCGGAATTGTGAAGCTGATCGTCGTACCCTCATTGGGCTTCGACTGTACCTCCAGGAGCCCTTCGCTCTGGGTCACGAAGCCATGTACCATGGCCAGCCCAATACCCGTGCCACCGGCATCCTGCTTGGTGGTGAAATACGGATCGGTCACCCGGTCGATGATCTCCTCGGGGATGCCCTTGCCGTTATCCGATACGGTCAGCATGAGCCGACCCTTTCCGGCCAGCTCCTCACCATCCTCAAGACTGGCGGACACCTCGATCATCCCGTCCCGCCTGTAGCCCTTGATCGCATCCCGGGCATTCACGACGAGGTTGAGCAGAGCGTTCTGAAGCAGCGAATGATCGCAGTAAATCGCAACATCCGGCTCGCAGAAATGAAACTCGATGCGGCAGTCATCAGAGATCAGATCACGCACCAGTGCCTCAAGCTCAAAAAACACCTCCGAACACGGATGGCTCGACATCCGCCCCACCTGTTTGCTCGCAAAAGCCAGCAGCCCCTGCGTCCGCTCCGCCGCCCGGTCGACCGTGGTGATGATCATGTCAAGCTTCTGCGCATTGCCCGACGAGTTGGGATTACGCTTTACACCCTCTACCCCAAACCGAATTGTGGCGAGCATGTTGTTGAAGTCATGGGCAATTCCCGCGCTCAACTGCCCCAGGGCCTCCAGCCGGCCCTGACGCCGCAAATCCTGTTCCTGCGCCTTGAGCCGCCGCTGCATGCTGGCCCGCTCGACCGCATTCCGAACCGCTGTCCGCAGGGCCGTGCCCGTCGCGTCCTGCTTCACCAAGTAGTCCGACGCCCCCGCCTTGATCGACGCGGCCGCAATAGGCTCCGACCCTTGGCCGGTCAGCATGATGACACTGGTGCCTTTTCCCTTTTCCAAAAACTGCGGCAGCAGATCGAGACCGTTTTCATGCCCAAGCCGGTAGTCCAGCAAGACACAGTCCGGCCGAAACTCCGCCAGCTTTTGCAAGCCAGCCGACCCCGTCTCCGCGGATTCCACAACAAATTCAGGATGATCACGACAGATCAGATCCGCCAAAAATTCCATATCGTCGGGCGAGTCATCAACAATCAGTACGGATGTCATGGTCACTTAAGCACTTTCGGCAGCAGGGCAATTTCCAGCCAGTATTCCTTGAGCCGCGCCACCGCCGCCAGGAAACCATCCCAGTCGAGCGGCTTGACGATATAGGTGTTCGCGCCCGCCTCGTAGCAGCGGTCAATATCCCTCTGATCGGCGGAGGACGTCATCACCACCACGGGAATAAGCCGCAGCGAATGATCGGCCTTGATCTTGCGAAGCACGTCACGCCCATCGAGACCCGGCAAATTCAGATCAAGCAGGATAAGACCAGGCTTTTCCAGATCGTCCCGGCCGGCGAACTTGCCGGTCGCCTGAAGATAGTCAAGCGCCTCCTGGCCCGTGGCACAACGCGTGATCGGATTGCGGAAATTCCTGGTTTCGCGCAGCGCCGCTTCCGCCGCCTCAAAATCATCGTCGTTGTCCTCAACGATGAGTATCATCTGACTGTTGTTGAAACCCTGCATCTTTCGCACCTGTTATACCGCCGAACCCATTCCGTTTGGGGCAATGGGTAAAGCAAAATAGAAAACGCTTCCTTCATCCGGCTCTGAATCAAGTCTGACCCATCCTCCGTACCCTTCAATAATGCGTTTGACAAACGACAGACCCGCGCCGGATCCCGACAAGAACTCCTCTCTCGGGTTCAGACGCGTAAATATATCGAAGACCTTTTCGCGAAACTCCGGCCGTATTCCTATGCCGTTATCTTTCACAAAGAACGCATGGGGCCGAAATTCGCCATCGATTTCAATGTCCCGCACGAATCCAACCTGCACGATCTTTGGCACCGACCTGTTGTACTGAAGCGCGTTGGCAATCAGATTCTGAAACACTGTTCTGACTCTCGTCGGGTCCGCATAAACCGTCGGAAACTCACCCAGCACCTCAAGCCGCGCGACCGTGTCATCCTGAAATTCCTCCAGCACGGATTTGCACGCGGACAGGATTTCGGACACGTCACTTGTCCGGTCCGAGCCGCTCTTCTGCCCCAGCCGCGAAAACGTCAGCAAATCGGATATCAGATTTTCCATCCGTCCGCTGAGCTCGACCATCCGCTTGACGCGTTTGCGCAGATGATCCGGCATCTCCTCCTTCAACATGAAGTTCGCGTTGATCGTAATCCCGCGCAGAGGCTCCTTAAGGTCATGGGAGGCCACATAGGCAAAGTTATCGAGATCCCGGTTGCTCCGCAGAAGCTCCATGTTGAGCGCCGCCTTCACCCGCTCACTCTCCCGCTCCAGGGTCACGTCACGGTTGGACTCGAGGAACGTTTTGTGCCCCTCGATCATCATCGACTGGTAGCGGGCGAAAATGACAACGTGCGTGCCGTCCTTTTTGAACTGGCGGATGTCGCCCTGCCACTCTCCCTCACGGTCGATCGTTTCCTCGATCTCCGTCCAGGGCACCGGATGGATCGTGTTCAGAAGCTGCACCGTCGACCGCCCCAGCGCCTCCGCCTCACTGAACCCGTACAGGTTGATCGCCCCCTGGTTCCAGTACTGGATGCCGCCCGCGCGGGTCCAGGCGAGCTCGGCATCATTGCTGAGCTGCAACAGCCGGAACTGCGTGGTCAGCAACCGGTTCTCAGAGGCCAGCCTCTCCCGCTCGGCCTCCTCCTGCTGCTTCTCGAATTCGGCCTCGTGCAACCGGCGTTCGGTATTCTTGATCTCCGTCAGATCGTTGTGCGCACCCAGAAGCCGGATCGGCTTCCCGGTGTCGTCGCGCAGCGCAATGCCCCGGCACCGCACCCAGACGGTCGACCCGTCCGCGTGGCGATACCGCACAATCTGGTCATAGGGATGGTCGGGATCTTCGCAGTGCTTATGGAAGTTATCGAGCGCGACTTCCAGATCCTCAGGAAAAATCAGGTCCTGCCACTCCGCCGGATCGTGTTTTTTGGTCGCCGGATCAATCCCCAGAAGCCGCCAGAATTCCGGGCTCATCCATTCGTTTTCAGGATTTTCCAGGTCCCAGTACCAAACCCCGTCGAGCGACCCCCGTTGCAGAAACTCCCAGATACCGGAATCCTCCCGCATCCGCTTTTCGAGTTCCAGCTCAAGGTAGTTCTTCGAAATCTCGGTCATTCAGTATTCGCCCGGCGGAAAAAACCATTGGTGTTCACAACACCCAACACCTGCAACAATGCCTCAGCCTCCCATGGTTTCGGCACTGTCGCAATCCCCGCGCCCCAGCCACAGGTTAATCACACGCCGCCGCGCCATGATAGTCGAATTACGATACTGAAAGGGTTTGAATATCCGAACCCGCGCCGCCCTGTCAGGCGCCATTACCCCTGACAGGGCACCCGAGCGAAGCTGACGCCTCCCGGCCCAGATCCACAATCAGGCGGGCAATCTCCGGCTTCTTCTCCTCATCAAACCGGAAGAGGGGGAAGGCAATGGACATGGCCGCCACCGGCCGGCCGAGGTGGTCGAAAATCGGCACGGCCATGCACCGCACCCCGGCCTCGCTTTCCTCAATCTCCTCAGAGTAGCCACGCTCCTTCGTGGCCTTCAGATCCGCGCGCAGCCTGTCCGGGTCGGTAATGGTGTTCGGCGCGGAGACCTCAAACTTCATCCGCGCAATCCGTTCCTCAATTTCTGTCGGCTCCCGCCACGCGAGCAGGGCCTTGCCCAGCGAGGTCGAATGCAGCGGATTGGTTTTACCAAGCGTCGACTGCATCGAGAGGTTATAGTGGCTGTCATATTTGTGGATGTAGACGACCCGCTCCTCCGCCGCGTCCAGCACGCCCAGATTGACGCACTCGCCCGTCGCGCGCGACAGCCTGCCCATGATCCGGTCCGCCGCCCAGAGGATCTCCGACCGCCCCTGGATCGACCGCGCGCCGAGGCAAAACAGCTTCAGCGACAGCCCATAGCGTTCCGTATCGGGGTCTCGCTCCACATAGCCGAGATCGATCATCGTATTGAGAAGCCGGTGCGCCGTGGCCTTCGATGTCATGGCCTTGGACGCCACATCCGCCAGCGTCGCCTGCCTGTCCTCAACAAGTGATTCCAGAACCGAAAAGACCTTCAAAACCGCCGCGACATTGTCCGTTTTATTTTGCGAGTCCGCCATTTATGGCTCCTGTTTTTTCCGGAACGCCGTTTCAAAAATATTGTCAGCACTCTGCGGAATTATCAATTTATACCCATAAATCTCTGTTTTTTCAACAAAATAAATTTTCACCTCAAACTGATATTTTTGTTGATTTCACAAAATCTTGTGTACAAGATATTTCGGAACGCCGTTTCACATTTTCAGAAAAGCAGGAACCACCTCACGCATGCACCCGCTCCTCCGCCAGAAGGACCACTTCATCAGCCGCGCCGAAGTCTGCGCGCTGATTGATCGTCTGGCGAACAATCTCATCAACATCACCGATGAGACCGGCGAGTTCATTCTGCGGCTGGAGGACGGCCGGGAAATCGACACGAAAGGCTGGGCCGGATGGGAATGGACCCACGGCATCGGGCTTTTCGGGCTTCTGAAATACTACGAACAGACCCGCGACGCCGGCGCGAAGAAGATCATCGACGACTGGTTCGCCGCCCGCCTGGCCGAGGGCACGCCCACCAAAAACATCAACACCATGGCCCCCTTCCTGACGCTCGCCTTCCTCTATGAGCGCGAGGGCAACATGGAATGGCGCCCCTATCTCGAACAGTGGGCCGACTGGGTCATGTACACCATGCCCCGCGTGCGGGAAGGGGGCCTTCAGCACATCGTCTACAACCGCATCAATGAGGGCGAGATGTGGGACGACACGCTGATGATGAGCGTCCTGCCGCTCGCCAAAATCGGTTTGGTACTCGACCGGCCCGAATACCTCGAAGAGGCAAAGTTCCAGTTCCTCACCCACATCCAGTATCTGATGGACAGCAAAACCGGGCTTTGGTTCCATGGCTGGACATTCGAGGGCAACCACAGTTTCGCCAACGCCCTCTGGGCCCGCGGCAACAGTTGGGCGACCATCGCGATCCCCGAGTTTATCGAGATGCTTAACCTCGGCGAGCGCGACCCCATCCGCCGCCATCTCGTCTCGACCCTCCGCCGCCAGGCGGAGACCCTGCGCGACGTGCAGGACCCGGACACCGGCATGTGGCACACACTGCTCACCGACCCGTCGAGCTATGTGGAGGCCTCCGCCACCGCCGGCTTCGCCTACGGAATTCTCAAATCCGTCCGCCTGCGGCTTCTCGACCCGGAGTTCGAGGAGGTGGGCGTAAAGGCCGTCCAGGCCATCACGAACAACATCAACCCGGAAGGCGAACTGCTGAACGTCTCGTTCGGCACCCCGATGGGCAGCGACCTCGACTTCTACAAATCCATTCCCCGGACATCGATGCCATACGGCCAGGCCATGGCGATACTCTGTCTGTCGGAATACCTCAGAACCTACATTTAAGGACGCCATCGCCCCGCGGCGCACCAGCTGGGGTACAAACCATAACCAAATCACCCGCCACAGAGACGGGTACGGAAAGGGAGAAACAAAACCATGTCAAAACTGTCACGGCGCCAGGCGCTTGGAACCATCGGAGCCGCCGCCGCGGCCTCAACGCTGCCGGGTCTGCCCGCGCTGGCCGCCGACCGCTCCATCCGCCACTTCTGGTGGGGCAACCCCGAGCGCGACAAACGCACCTTCGCGGTCATTGACGTGTTCCAGAAAAACCACCCCGACATCGAAGTCTCCGGCGAGACCATCGGCTGGGGCGACTACTGGACCAAAATGGCCACGCAGACCGCCGGCAAAAACATGGCCGACCTCGTGCAGATGGACTACCGCTTCCTGTTCGAATACGTCTATCGCGGCGCGATCGTGTCCCTTGACGAATTCATCGGCAACGGTCTCGATCTGTCGAATTTCGATGAGGGCCCGCTTTCCGGCGGTATGGTCGACGGCAAGCTCTATGCCCTCAACATCGGCTCCAACTCCCAGGTGGTCCCCTACAACACCCGCCTGTTTGACGAAGCCGGCGTCACCGCCGACCCGATCAACTGGACCCGCGAGGAATTCGCTACGGTCTGTGAGCAGATTACCTCCAAAACCGATGCGCGCGGATCAGACGATTTCTCCCTCGCCATCGAAAACGTCGAAGGCTGGGTCCGCCAGGACGGACGCGACTTCTACGACGCCGACGGAAACGTCACCGCAACCCCCGAGGACGTTGCGGAATACTGGTCGTACTGGAAGGAACTGCGCGACGCGGGAGTCGTAGCTGACAAGAACAAGACCGTCATCCTCGATCCCTCCATGACCGAAGCGGGCGTAGTGACCGGTGACACAGCCATGTCGACCTACTGGTCCAACCAGCTTGTAGCAATACAGGGCCTCATGAAGGACCCGGTTGGCGCCGCCATGATCCCGCACAAGGCCGATGGAGCAGGCCGGGCACAGTTCATCAAACCCTCCATGTTCATGTCGCTCACACGCGACGCAAAGGACAAGGAAGCGGCCATCGCTTACATGAACGACTGGATCAACGAACCGGAAACGACTGCGATCCTCGGACTTGAGCGCGGTATCCCCGCCAATCCGAACGTACGCGAGGCGCTGGCACCGGACTTTACGCCGGCCGAAAAGCTCTCCGTGGATTACTTCAACGCCATCCAGGATAAGGTCGGCCCGCTGCCGCTGCCACAGCCCAAGGGAGCCGGTGAGGTCCGTGACGCCTTCATGCGCATCGGCACCGAAGTGGTACTCGATCAGATGGAACCGGCCGAGGCTGCCGGCATCTTCATCGAGGACGCGCAGGCGATCATTGATCGCGCACGCTGATCACCGTTCAGACCGCTAACACGGTCAGCCACCGGTTCCGGGTCCGCCCTGGAACCGGTCCCTTCCCGATGTGGGGCAGCAAACAATGAAAAAATTCCTCGCGCGCAACGGACCGGGCTATGTCTTCCTCCTGCCCTGGTTCCTTGGCTTCTTCCTTCTGGCGCTCGGCCCGATCCTCGCGTCGCTGTACCTGTCGTTCACACGCTACGACATGGTCGGCGACCCCCGCTGGATCGGCTTCGACAACTACCAGTACATGTTCGAACGCGACCGCCGGTTCTGGAAAGCCCTGGAGGTGACGTTCACCTACGTCTTCCTCTCCGTGCCCGCCCGCCTGATCATGGCGCTCGGCGTCGCGATGCTGCTCGACAAGGGTCTGCGCACCATCGGGGTCTACCGCGCGATTTTCTATCTCCCGTCACTGCTCGGCGCGTCCATCGCCATCGCCATCCTCTGGCGCCAGCTCTTCGCAGCCGACGGCGTGGTCAACCAGATCCTTGCCAAATTCGGCATCGAGGGCGCGGCCTGGATCTCCAATCCGGACACCTCGCTCTACACCCTCGTCGTTCTAGCCATGTGGCAGTTCGGCTCGCCGATGCTCATCTTCCTCGCCGGTCTGCGCGGCATCCCCCGCGACCTCTACGAGGCGGCGGAAATCGACGGCACCTCCAAACGCCGCCAGTTCTTCCGCATCACCCTGCCGCTGCTCGCACCGGTGATCTTCTTCAACCTGGTGCTTCAGACCATCGAGGCGTTCAAGACCTTCTCCTCGGCCTTCATCATCTCCGGCGGCACCGGTGCCCCCGCGGACAGCCTGCTGTTCTACACGGTCTACCTGTTCAACGAGGCCTTCAAGTTCTTCCGCATGGGCTACGCCTCCGCACTGGCCTGGGTCCTGCTTATCATCATCGGCTTCTTCACCGCCGTTTCGTTCTTCACCTCAAAATACTGGGTTCACTATGAAAACGAACGTGATTGAAAAAGCCGTCGAACCCGACGTCCTCGAGGAGATGCGGCATTCGGCGGAAATCGCCCACGAACTCCGCCTTCGCCAGCAGCAGAGATCGCGCCGCGCCCGCATCTACAAACACATCTTCCTCATCGGCATGTCGGTGATGATGCTCTACCCGCTGTTCTGGCTCTTTGCCTCGTCGCTCAAGCCGGAAAACGAGATCTTCAACACCCTGTCCCTGTGGCCGTCCGAGTTTAACTGGGACAACTACACCAAAGGCTGGGAGGCGCTGCCGATCTCCTTCACCGTGTTCTACGCCAACTCGGCCATTGTCACGGTGCTCTCGGTCATCGGGAACCTGCTGTCCTGCTCCTTCGCGGCCTACGCGTTTGCGCGACTGCAGTTCTCCGGCAAAAACCTCTTCTTTGCGCTGATGATGATGACCCTGATGATCCCGTATCACGTGGTGCTCATCCCCCAGTATGTGCTCTTCCTCAACCTCGGCTGGGTGGACACCTACCTGCCGCTGGTCGTGCCACGCTTCCTGGCGTCGGAGGCCTTCTTCATCTTCCTGATGGTGCAGTTCTTCCGCCAGATCCCCCGCGAACTGGACGAGGCGGCCATGATCGACGGCTGTTCACCCTTCAAGATCTACTGGGCCATCATCCTGCCGCTGTCGCTTCCCGCAATGGGCACGGCCGCAATCTTTTCGCTGATCTGGGTCTGGGAGGATTTCCTCGCACCCCTGATCTACCTCAACGACATCAAATCCTACACCGTGCCGCTCGCACTGCGTCTGTTCCTCGATCAGGAAGGCCAGTCCGTCTACGGACAGATGTTCGCCATGTCGATGCTCTCGCTGGTGCCGGTGATCATATTCTTCGTCGCCTTCCAGAAGCTCATCGTGCGCGGAATCGCGACCTCGGGAATGAAATAGGGAACTGTAACCAATGGCTGGTCTTACTCTTCGCAACGTCGAGAAATCCTACGGCAACGTCACCGTGATGTCGGGTCTCAATCTCGACATTCATGACGGCGAGTTCCTCGTTCTCGTGGGCCCCTCAGGCTGCGGCAAATCCACGCTCCTGCGCATGATCGCGGGGCTGGAGGAAATCTCCGATGGCACGGTCGCCATCGAAAACACCATCGTAAACGACCTTCCCGCCTCCAAGCGGGAACTGTCGATGGTATTTCAAAGCTACGCGCTCTACCCGCACATGTCGGTGCGCAAAAACCTCGCCTTCGGCCTGCAAAATCTGAAAATGCCGAAGGCCGAGGTCGACCGCCGCGTCGATGAGGCCGCCCGCGTGCTCCAGATCGGGGAACTGATGGACCGCAAACCCCGTCAGCTCTCCGGCGGCCAAAAACAGCGCGTCGCCATCGGCCGCGCCATCGTGCGCGAACCCAAGCTCTTCCTCTTTGACGAGCCGCTCTCCAACCTCGATGCCGAACTGCGCGTGCAAATGCGCGTCGAACTTGCCTCGCTCTACTCCAAACTCGGCACCACCATGATCTACGTGACCCACGATCAGGTGGAGGCCATGACCATGGCCACCCGCATCGTGGTTCTGCGCAAGGGCATCATCGAACAGGTCGGCACACCCCACGAGCTTTACACCCGCCCGGCAAACCTCTTCGTTGCCGGTTTCATAGGATCCCCCAAAATCAACATGTTCTCCGCCAAAGCCACCAAGGGTGCCCACGGCATCCACATCGCCATGCCGGACTTCCAGGACTTCGAAATCGACGGCCTTGAGCGCACCGTGGACGATGTCACTGTCTGTATCCGCCCCGAGGCCTTCCGTCCCAACGGCGGCTCGATTTCCGTCAACGCCACCATCGACCTCGTCGAATACCTGGGCAGCGAAATCCTCCTGCACACCCGCCTGCCTTCCGGCCAGACCGTCCTGATGCAAACCGGCGGCAAGGCCGCTTACGCGAAGGGACAGAGCATCACGGTCGGCTTCGAGCCCGGCGACGTGCACGTCTTCGACCACAACGGCAACCGTGTCCCGTTCGTCCGCGAGGAGGCCCTGGCGTGAAGCTTGCCATAGTAGGGTGTGGCTCCCGCCACTCCATGTTTTCCGAGAGTGTTTCTGAGGATTACCCGGACCGGCACGAGATTGTCGCCATGTGCGACAACAATGCCCACCGCATGAACATCGCCGCCCAGGCCGCGTTCCGCGAGGGCACCAACGGCGTCGCGACCTACCACGCCGACGCCTTTGACGCGATGATCGCCGAGCAGAAGCCTGACACCGTGGTCGTCACCACGCCTGACTTCCTGCACGCTGACTACATCGTACGCGCTTTTGAGTCCGGCTGCGACGTGATCTGCGAAAAGCCCATGACGATCGACCTGTCCTCCCTGAAACAGATCACCGAGGCCCAGAAACGCACGGGCCGCCAGGTGAGGGTGACCTTCAACTACCGCTACTCACCCGCCCGCACGCAACTCAAACAGCTGCTGGCCTCCGGCACCATCGGCGAGATCACCGCCGTTGATTTCCGCTGGCATCTCGACCGCGTCCACGGCGCCGACTATTTCCGCCGCTGGCACCGCCAGAAGGAAAACTCCGGCGGGCTCCTCGTCCACAAGGCCACCCACCATTTCGACCTGCTGAACTGGTGGCTCGGCTCCGTCCCAACCCATGTCACGGCATCGGGCCGACGCGCTTTCTATCGCCCCGAAACCGCCGTCGATCTGGGCCTTGAGGGCCGCGGCCCCCGCTGCGCCACCTGTGCCGTCGCGGACAAATGCGACTTTGAACTCGACATGGACGCCGACGCCCCGTTGCGCGCGCTCTACCGCGAGGCCGAACACGAGGACGGCTACTACCGCGACCTCTGCGTCTTCGATGAGGAGATCGGCATCGAGGACACGATGCAGGCCCATATCCGCTTCGCCTCCGGCGCCACCGCGAACTACACGCTGACCGCCTATTCCCCCTGGGAGGGTCTGGAGATCAAATTCCAGGGCACCAAAGGCGACCTCACACACAGGCATGTCGAGGTCCACGGCGTATTCGGCGGCGAACGCGCCCATGCAGGCAAGGACGCCGTCACGACCGAACTTCACCTCGCCGGCCACAAACCGGAAATGCTCGACGTCCCCAAAGGCGAGGGCCACCACGGCGGCGCCGACCCGGTCATGCTCGGCTACATCTTCGACCCCGACAACATGGAACCCGACCTTTACGACCGCGCCTCCGACCATGTGGCGGGCGGGTGGTCCATCCTCACCGGCATCGCCGCCAACATGTCCATCGAGACCGGCGGCACCGTCGACATCCAACAGATGCTCCGCGCCCGGAACATCACCCTCGCATAAACCGCGCAATCCCGCGGCCCCCCGAAAGGCAGTCATTAAATGACACAGGACAACGGAATCAAACTCGGCATCATCGGTGTGGATCACGGCCACATCTTCGGAATGCTCGGCAACATGCTTGCCCAGGGCTGCACCGCCGCCCAGTGGTGGTCCGACAGCGACTGGGTTCTCACCGAAAAATTTGCGGAGACCTACCCCGACCTCGAACGCGCCGCCGACCGCCGCACCATCCTCGACGACCCGGATGTGGACATGATCCTCATCGCCGCCGTGCCGGAGGACCGCGCCGACCTCGCCATCGAGGCCATGAAAGCGGGCAAGGACGTCATGGTCGACAAACCCGGCTGCACTACCCTGGAACAGCTTCAACGCATCAAAGCCACCGCAGCCGAAACCGGCCGCATCTGGACCATCAACTTCTCCGAACGCTTCCAGGTCCCCTGCGCCGCAAAGGCCGAGGATCTCGTAGCCCAGGGCGCCATCGGAAAGGTCGTCCAGACCCTCGGCATGGGCCCCCACAAACAGAACCTCAAAACCCGCCCCGACTGGTTTTTCGACCGCAACCGCTACGGCGGCATCCTCTGCGACATCGGCTCGCACCAGATGGACCAGTTCCTCCACTTCACCGGCTCCACCGAGGTCGACATCCGCCACGCGCTCGTGGACAACAAAACCCTGCCATCCCGCCCCGGCTTCCAGGATTTCGGCGAAACCGTGCTCCAGGGCGACCAGGGTCACAGCTACATCCGCGTCGACTGGTTCACACCGAAGGGCCTGCCCATGTGGGGCGACGGCCGCCTGACAATCCTGGGCGAGAACGGCTATATCGAACTGCGCAAATACATCGACCTCGCCAACGGCAACCTCGGCGACCAGCTCCTGCTCGCCAATGACGAGGGGTCGGAGGTCATCGACTGCCGCGAGGTGCCGCTCCACTACTTCCCGCGTCTCTGTGCCGACATCCAGGACCGCAGCGAAACCGCCGTCGCCCAGGAACACACCTTCCGCGTCATGGATCTCGCCATCCGCGCCCAGATGCAGGCCGAGGGAGCCACGGAATGAAAAAGGTCAATGTCGCCGTCATCGGTGCCGGGGTAGGGCAAAAGCACTACCAGTCTTTCCGTGAACTGCCGGATATGTACACAGTTTCAGCGGTTTGCGACACAAACCTCGACCGTGTGAACGACTTCGTGAAGCCCGAACACGGCACCAAAGTCACCGCGGATTACGACGAAATCCTGGCCGATCCGGATGTTGAGCTCATCGACATCTGCCTGCCGCCGCACCTCCATTTTGATTTCACCGCCCGCGCACTCCAAGCGGGCAAGGACGTCATCTGCGAAAAACCCCTGACCAGCAGCGTCGCCGATGTCGACCGTCTCATCGCAATCAGCGCGGAGACCGGCCGCACCGTCTATCCGGTGTTCCAGTACCGCTTCGGCATGGGCATGACCAAACTGCGCGCGCTGATGGATGCGGGCCTCGCCGGACGCGCCTATGTGGCCTCCATCGAGACCCACTGGAACCGCGGCGCGGACTACTACGCCGTCGACTGGCGCGGCACCTGGAAGGGCGAACAGGGCGGCTGCATCCTCGGCCATTCCATCCACATGCACGACCTCATGAGCTTTGTCCTCGGCCCGGTCCAGTCTGTCTTTGCCCGCACCGGAACCCGCGTCAACGACATCGAGGTCGAGGACTGCGCAGCACTCTCCGTCCAGATGGAATCCGGCGCGCTCGTCACCAGTTCCGTCACGCTCGGCGCCGCCAATGACACCAGCCGCATGCGCTTCTGCTTCGAGGGTCTGACCGCCGAAAGCGGTTCAACCCCGCCATACGCCCCGGCGGAGGGCGACTGGACCTTCACCGCCCGCGACCCCGTCACCCAGGACCAGGTCGACGCGGTGCTCGCAAAAGTCGAGGATGAACCCGCCGGCCAGGTCGGTTTCTCCGTTGAGGTCTACCGCGCCATGCGCGGCCTCACATCCGCCTGCGTCAACATCGAACAGGCCCGCCAGTCCATCGAATTCGTCTCCGCCGTCTACCAGTCCGCCGGCAGCGGCCTGCCGGTGTCACTGCCCATGCAGAAAGACGCACCGATGTATAACAGCTGGATGCCCGCCGAAGCCACGGTAGCATCCGCCTGAAAAATTAGGGCTTCAGCGGGTAACACCCCCGCTGAAGCCCTAAACACACATATTCATGCTTATGTTATAAAACGGCCGAACTAACCATCCATCGCCGTAATCGCACCATAACACTGCGGCTCACGATGGGCGCGGAAATCAAAAATATTGCGCCGGATCTCGCCACAGCGGTCCAGATCAATCTCCGCCGTGATCAGCTCATCCCCAACGCCCTGCGCCCGCGCCACGATCTCACCGGTCGGCGCGACAATCACGCTCCCGCCGATCAGTTCACAGCCTTCCTCCAGTCCGGCCTTCGCCACCGCCACGGCCCAGAGCCCGTTCTGGTAGCACCCGGCCTGAACCGACAGTTCGTTGTGGAAATACTGCAACCGGTCATGTTCCGGCGCCGGCGGGTAATGCAGCGGCGTGTTGTAGCCCAGCATGACAAGCTCCGCGCCACCAAGCCCCAGCATCCGCCACGTCTCCGGCCAACGCCGGTCGTTGCAGATGCACATGGCCATCTGACCACCCATGGCATCGAACACCGGAAAGCCCAGATCGCCGGTCTCGAAATACCGTTTCTCCAGATGCTGAAACGGCCGCCAGTCCTCATTCTCCCGATGCCCGGGCAGATGTATCTTGCGATATTTCCCGACGATCTCACCGGCCACCACCAGGATCGCCGTATTGAAATGCCGCCCCTCCGGCGTCAGTTCCGCGTAGCCCAGATGGAACCCCATCCCAAGATCCGCGCTCAGATCAAACAGCGGCCGCACGGCGTCATTGGGCATCGCCGTCTCAAACCACGCGTCAATCTCCGCCTGATCTTCCGTATACCACCGCGGAAAAAACGTGGTCAGCGCCAGTTCCGGGAACACCACGACCTTCGCCCCCTGCGCATGCGCCTGTCGCATCAGCGCGCACATCCGTGCCACCGCCGATCCCCGCGTCTCATCCCGCGCAATGGGGCCAAGCTGCGCCCCGGCGACGATCATTTTTCGGCTCAAGCCCGCACCTCGTCCGCCGTTTTCCCGACCAGATGCCGGTACAGCTCCGCATCCGTATCGCCTTCGGTCCCGAACACGACCACGTCGGATTCCGGCCCCAGATCAAGCACCTTGCGCGCGTCCTGATCCCGCATCGCCTCCATCAGCCCGGCCAGCCCCGCAACGGCGGATTCACCCGCCACCACCGGCTGATCGCCACTGACCGGTAAGGCCAGCTTGCGCATCACCGTCACCGCAATCACATCCGGCAGCGCCATCACCGCATCCGAGTGATCGCGCAAAATCTCCCAGGCAAGCGCCGACACCTCACCGCAGGCCAGCCCCGCCATAATGGTATCGAGATCGCCCTCGACCGCCACCGGCTTCCCGGCCTGAATGCTCTCCAGCCAGCACGCCGCCTCGTCGGGATCGCAGAGGATAATCCGCGGCCGCTCCGCGCCCCAGCGCCGCACCGCATTCGCCGCCACCGCCGCGGCCATGCCGCCCACACCGGTCTGCAAAAACACATGGGTCGGCGGTGTATCGAGCGCGGAAAACGCCTCATCGGCCATAATCTCATAGCCCTGCATCACGTCGCGCGGCACATCCATATAGCCGGGATAGGACGTGTCGGAGACCACAAACCAGCCCTCCTCCGTCGCCGTCTTCTGCGCCTCGCGCACGCTGTCATCGTAGTTGCCCTGACACCGGCGGACCTCCGCGCCATAAAACGCGATGGCCTCCTTACGGGCCTGCGACACCGTCTGGTGAATGAAAATGACGCAGTTGCAGCCAAACATCTGCGCGCCCCAGGCAACCGACCGCCCGTGATTGCCATCCGTGGCACAGCACACGGTAATCTTCGCAACCTCATCCGCATGGACCCGGCCCGTCACCTCATCGGTGCCAACCGGCCGTCCCAGCCGCTTTTCCAGCCCCGAGCGCAAAAGCCGGCAAACCGCATAGGCCCCACCCAGCGCCTTGAAGCTGCCAAGCCCAAACCGCAGCCCCTCATCCTTGTAGTAGAGCCTGCGAACGCCAATCTCCTCCGCCAGCCCCGTCAGGTTCAAAAGCGGCGTCGGGCTGTACCCCTCCCAGTTCGAGATTGTGTCACGGGCCCGCTTTAGGCCCGCATCATTGAGGATGTCGTTCTGCTCATCGGTCCAGGCCGCCGTCCGGTGCCCGTGGTGATTGAGCGCAAGCGACAGACTCACATCTGTCTCAACGGGCGGCGGAACCATGGCTGAACACATGAAAAAACCTTTTGGTGAGGGAGCGCCCGGATCCGGGCGCTCCGGTAAGTCAAAAGTCTGCGTTCTCTTCTTCTATGGATGCCATCATCGCGTCAAGCATGGCGGTGCCTTCCTCGCCAAACTGCTCCCCGATCAGCTCCCGCACCGCAGGCTGTGCCGCATCGGCAAATTTCGCCTGTTCCTCGGGGGTTACGACATTAACCTCCATCTTCTCCATAAGCGCCGGCAGACCCTTGGCAGAGGCCTCAATCACCCGGCTCATGGACCGTCCGGCCTCTGTCGCCACATCCGACGCCCAGGAAATCAGGTACTGGTCCTCCTCACTCAGACCCTCAAGGAATTCCCTGTTCATCGTCCAGATATACGGCGTAATCAGATGGTTGGTGACCGAAAGATACTGCTGCACCTCATCAAACTTCGCGAAGGCGATAATCGGCACCGGATTCATCTGCCCGTCCGCAACACCCGTCTGCAGCGCGGTATAGACCTCAGCCCAGGGCAAAGGCGTCGGCTGCCCGCCCAGCGAGGAAATCATCGCCTCATGGGTCGGCAGCGTCATGGTCCGGATCCGCTGACCCTCCATATCGGCCACCGTGGCAATCGGACCCTTGCCGGAGGTAAAGGCAAAGAACCCGCCACTGTCGATCAGCCCCAGAACCTCAAGCCCCGTCGCCTCCTCCAGGTCGGCCACAAACGCCTGACCGAATGAGCTGTCATCATCGATCACCTTCGAGGCCACACCAATGTTCGGGAAAGCAAACGGAATGTCGAACACACCCACCAACGGGTAATGCTGCGCCATACCGCCCGAGGAGGAAATCGTGCTTTCCACCAGACCGGAGCGGACCTGCTCGATCACCTCATTGTCCTTGCCCAGCTGACCGTTGGGGAAGAGCTGCACCTCGATCCGCCCGTTGGAATTGGATTCCACCAGCGATTTGAACACCGACGCCATTGCGCCGGAATGGCTCTCAAACGGATCTTCCGGGTTCAGATGCGCCAGACGAATGGTGATGTCCTGGGCCAGCGCCGGTCCAGCCAGCAGCCCGGCGGCCAGTGCGGCGGCTATCGTCTTTTTCATTGGGGTTCCTTTCCTGTTGGATTTATCGCCCGGCCTCACAGGCCAAGCAGTCTTGGGATGAAGAGGGTAAGATCCGACCAGAACGCCACGATCAGCAAAATCGCGACCTCGGCCAGGATAAACGGCCAAAGCTCCCGCGTGATGCTCTCGACCTTCTCACCCGTCACGGAGGCCAGCACAAACAGACAGGCCCCCACCGGCGGCGTCATCAGTGATATGTTGAGCGCCAGAATAATCATGATCCCCGCATGAACCGGGTCCATGCCAATCTGCAACGTCAGCGGCGCCAATACCGGCGCCAGAATGATCAGCGTGGCATTGATATCCATCACCAGCCCGATCAGCAGAAGAAGCAGCAAAATCAGCCCGACAATCACCATCGGATTGTCCGACACCGACAGCATGCCCTTCGCGATCGCCTGCGGGATCTGATTGAACGTCATCCACCAGCCCAGGATCGACGCCGCCGCAATAATGAGGAAAATCACCCCCGTGATCCGCGTCGTCCGCACCCCGATCTCATAGAGATCCCGCCAGGTCAGCGCCCGGTAAATCACACCGCCAACAACAAGCGCATAGGCCACCGCAATCGCCGCGGCCTCCGTCGGCGTGGCAAACCCGCCCAAAATCGCGGCCAGAATAAACACCGGCAGCAGCGCCGCCAGAAACCCTTCGCGCAACGCCGCCCAAACCGCTCGCAGGCTCGGCCGCCCCTCCCCTTTGGGCAGGTTCTTCCGCTTCGCCGTCAGCGCAATCACCGCCATACAGATCAGACAGATCAGCAGCCCCGGCAAAATCCCCGCCGCAAACAGCCCGGCAATGGAAACCCCCATGATCGAGCCGTAGATAATCGCCAGCGTCGATGGTGGAATGGTCGGCCCAATGATCGACCCCGCCGCCGTCACAGCGCAGGCATATGATTTCGAATATCCCGACTTCTGCATCGCCGGAACCAGCGTGTTGCCAAACGCCGCCGCATCCGCCGTGGCCGAGCCGGTAATGCCCGCGAACATAACGCTCGCCACCATGTTCGAATGGGCCATGCCCCCGCGCAGCCAGCCCACCAGCGCATTCGCCAGCTTCACCAGCCCCTGCGTAATGCCGGAGCGGTTCATGATCTCGCCCGCCAGAATGAAAAACGGCATCGCCAGAAACGGAAACAGATCGAGCCCCGCGAACATCCGGTCCGGGACCATCTGCAAAAACCGCGGCCCCATGCCAATGATCCCGATCAGACCCGCAATCCCAATGGTGAAACCAACCGGCATCCCGAAGGCCAGAAGCCCGAAAAACGCCACCGCGACCGCCAGTTCCTCCATCAGTCCTCTCCCGGATCAACAAGCGACGCACCGGTGCTGTCCGGCGCGGTGTCCGCGTAAAAATCATGCACGGCCGTCAGGGCCAGCTGAACGCACGCAACAAGTGACGCCAGCGGAACGCCCAGGAACGGATACCCCTTGGGAAGCCCGTAAATCATCGTCAGCCGCGAAAACCCGCGCACCGCGAAGCCCACGCCGTAGAGAAACAGAACCAGGAAAAACACGAAAGCGAGTGCCGAGAAAAACACCGCCAGCCAGCGCCGCACCACCGCGGGCAGCCGCCCAAACACAAACTCGACGCCAATATGCTCCCGATGCGCAATGCCCGACGACACCGCCAGCAGAGCCATCCAGATCATCAGATACCGCGCCAGTTCCTCGGTAAACGTCAGGGGCAGAGGAATAACATACCGGACCAGAACCCCGAGCCAAACATCCAGCACCAGCACAACCAGCAGAGCGACACAGATCCGCTCAACAAACCAGTTGATCCTCAGACTGAGGCTCTCCGCCCTTTGTGCAATCGTGGACAACCGGCTTCCCCCTGTGGACTTCCGAATCCGTCGATGCATGAACAATACCCGACCAGCCTGAAATAGCGGGACTGTTTTTTTACCACTTCAATCGCCGAAAACGGCGCATCAATCGGCAAATTCCAGCTTTCTGCCTGTTTTCGCGCCATTCACCGGCAAATTTCGCCATGCCGCGTACCGGTTTTTGCGTTTGCGAACGACCTCCCCGGATCAATCGGATAAATCTGCGCCCGTGAATGGCGATCTGAAAATCCTCGTTGTGGAATCCGAGCCGGCCAAGGCGCATGACATCATTGATGCGCTCAAGGATGGCGGCTGGTCGGAGGTCACGGTGATCGCCGACACGTCCTCGCTCGACCGGACCCTGCGACGGCTCGACCCCGACATTGTCCTCATCGACCTCGCCAACCCCAGCCGCGATACGCTCGAACATCTCAGCCTCGTTTCCGACGCCCGCTCCCGCCCGGTGGCCATGTTCGTGGACCAGAGCGACGGCGCCATGACCCAGGCCGCCATCGCCGCGGGCGTCTCGGCCTATGTGGTCAACGGCCTGCAAAAGGACCGCATCAAACCGGTATTGGAAACGGCCATCGCCCGGTTCAACATGATCCGCAACATGCGCACCGAGCTCGACGCCGCCAAACAGGCGCTGGCCGACCGCAAAACCATCGACCGCGCCAAGGGCCACCTGATGCGCGCCCGCCAGATCTCGGAAGAGGAAGCCTACGGTCTCCTGCGCAAAACCGCGATGGACCAGGGCCGCAAGGTCATCGACGTGGCGACCGCGCTGGTCACATCCATGGAACTCCTCCAATGAGCCGGGAGGTCCAGTGCGGCTTTCTTCCCCTTGTGGACAGCGCGCCGCTCATCATCGCCCAGGAACTGGAATTCGCGGCTGAGGAGGGCCTGAACCTCAAACTGGTGCGCCAACCCTCCTGGTCCGCCCTGCGCGACATGCTCGCCCTCGGCCATATCCAGTTCGCCCACATGCTCTCCCCCATGCCCATCGCCATGTCGCTGGGTCTCGGGGGAATGCCCGCCCATATCGACGCGCTGATGGTCATGTCCGTGAACGGCACCGTCATTGGCGTCTCCGGCGATCTGGCCGACAGCATGCAGGCGGGCGGCTGGACCAACCGCTTCCGCGACCCCGTCGCCACCGCGCAGGCCCTTTTCGCGGCCCGCACCGACCGCATCCGCATCGGGGTGCCCTTCCCCTTCTCCATGCACCGGCTCCTGCTCGACTACTGGCTGACCCGTGACCCGGAGTTCGATCTCAACCGCATCGAGGTCGTCACCGTCCCGCCGCCGCAAATGGCCAATGCCGTGCGCGATGGCGAGCTGGACATGTTCTGCGTGGGCGAGCCCTGGGGCTCCGTCGCGGTCCAGCAGAGCGGCGCCTCCCTCATCCTTCCCGGCGCCGCCATCTGGCAGTTCGCTCCGGAAAAAATCCTCGGCGTCCGCCACGACTGGGCCGAACTGAACCCCGAAACCTGTCTCGCCATGATCCGCGCCATCTACCGCGCCGCGCGCTGGCTGGACAAAAAGGACAACAAACCGCTCGCCGCCGAAATTCTCGCGCGGAGCCAGCATCTCGACCTGCCCGACCACGCCATCAACCCCGCCCTGACCGGCACCATCCCGGTCCGCCTTGGCGCGGCCCCGGTCGACACGCGCAACCTTCTCTTCTTCCACCGCCGCGCCGCGAACTTCCCCTGGCGCAGCCAGGCCGCCTGGATCGCCGACCGCCTCGCGCGCATTCACAACATCGACGACACGACCGCAAACGCCACCGCCCGCGAGTGTTTCCGCACCGATTTTTACCGCAATGCCCTCATGCCGCTCGGCGTCGATCTGCCCGGCGCATCGGGCAAAATCGAGGGCGCGATGAAGCACGAAACCGTGGTCGCCTCCACCAGGGGCCAGATGATTCTGGGCCCCGACGCCTTCCTCGATGGCGCTTTTTTTGACTTTCGACTCTAATTTCCGGTCAAAAAAAAGGCACATGCTGCGACGCAGCGAAAAAATAACCCGTTTCGCGAGTTTCCTTTTGAAAGTGTGAACGTTTCGTTTCACCCTGGGGTCAGGGCAAAGACGCCTGATACCGATCAACAAGGTAGTTGGTCACCGAATTCCGAGCACCGCCGTTCGATCCTGCATGCCCTCTTCAGCGTGTCCGATCGTGCGGCTTTTTTGCTTTCCAAATCAGGGACAACCACCCATGAAAACGCTCCACTGGCTCCTTGCCTGCTCCGCCCTCGTAGCCGCCCCCGCCAGCGCCGATTACCTCGACGTTGAGAAGGACGAACTCACCCTCGGCTTCATCAAACTGACCGACATGGCCCCCCTCGCCGTCGCCTACGAGATGGGCTTCTTCGAGGACGAGGGGCTTTACGTCACCCTCGAGGCCCAGGCCAACTGGAAGGTGCTGCTCGATGGCGTCATCGACGGCCAGCTCGACGGCGCTCACATGCTCGCCGGACAGCCCCTCGCCTCCACCATCGGCTTCGGCACCGAGGCCCACATCATCACGCCCTTCTCCATGGATCTCAACGGCAACGGCATCACCGTCTCCAACGGGATCTGGGAGGAAATGAAGCGCCACGTGCCGCTCATGGACGACGGCCGCCCGCAGCACCCGATCTCCGCCAGCGCCCTCGCACCGGTGGTCGAGGACTACCGCGACCAGGGCATCCCCTTCAACATGGGCATGGTGTTCCCGGTCTCCACGCACAACTATGAATTGCGCTACTGGCTCGCAGCCGGCGGCCTTGAGCCCGGCTACTATTCCCCCGACGACATCTCGGGCCAGATCGGTGCCGACGTGCTTCTCTCCGTCACCCCGCCACCGCAGATGCCCGCCACAATGGAAGCCGGCACAATCTTCGGCTACTGCGTCGGCGAGCCCTGGAACCAGCAGGCCGTCTTCAAGGGCATCGGCGTCCCGGTCATCACCGACTATGAGCTGTGGAAAAACAACCCGGAGAAAGTCTTTGGAATCTCAGCCCAATTTGCCGAGGAAAACCCAAACACCACCCTCGCCCTGACCAAGGCGCTCATCCGCGCGGCCATGTGGCTCGACGAGAATGAGAACGCCAACCGCGGCGAGGCCGTCGAAATCCTCTCCCGCTCCGAATACGTGGGCGCCGACGAGGAAGTCATCGCCGCCTCCATGACCGGCACGTTCGAATACGAAAAGGGCGACGTCCGCGAGGTCCCCGACTTCAACGTCTTCTTCCGCTACAATGCAACCTATCCGTTCTATTCCGACGCCATCTGGTACCTGACCCAGATGCGCCGCTGGGGCCAGATCTCCGAGCCGAAAACCGACGAGTGGTTCATTGAAACCGCCCAGGACGTCTACCGCCCCGACATCTATCTTGAGGCCGCACAGCTTCTCGTGGATGACGGCCTGGCCGACGCCGCCGACTTCCCCTGGGACAGCGACGGCTTCAAGGAAGCCACCCCGGCCGAGGACATCATCGACGGCATCCCCTATGACGGCCGCCAGCCAAACGCCTACCTCGAAAGCCTGCCCATCGGCTTGAAGGGCGATCAGATCATCGTTGGAAACGAGGTTCAGGGCTGAGGCCCTGAACCCCTCCCACCCCCATCTGACCCGAACAGACAGGCAGGATCCATCACATGACCGCTATCGACCCGGACTCAATTGACGCCAAGGAGGCCCGCCGGATGCGGCGCCACACCTGGATCAACAAGGCCGACTCCTGGTTCCAGGTTCTCGGACTGGCGTGGCTCACACCGGTTCTGAAGGCCGCCGCCGGAGACAACCCCCGCGCGCAGCTCTCGGAAATCTGGAAACTTCTCGGCGTACCGCTCATCGCCATCATGGGCTTCCTTCTCCTCTGGGCCACCCTCGCCCCGACCGTCCAGACCTCACTCGGCGCCATCCCCGGCCCCGCAGCCGTCTGGGAACAGGCCGTAAACCTCAACGAGGACGCCATTCGCGAGCGCGAAAAAGAGGCCGCATTCTACGAGCGCCAGGAAAAACGCAACGCCGAATTCGCCGCCAATGGCGACACCGACCGCATCAAGATCCGCAGCTACACCGGCCAGCCCACCTACTACCAGCAGATCTGGACCTCGATCAAAACCGTGTTCTTCGGCTTCCTGATCGCCTCGGTCGTGGCCATTCCCATCGGCATCATGGCCGGCCTGTCGGCCACCGCGAACGCGGCCGTGAACCCGCTGATCCAGATCTTCAAACCGGTCAGCCCGCTCGCCTGGCTGCCCATCGTGACCATGATCGTCTCGGCGACCTACACCACCGATGACGGCATGTTCTCGAAATCCTTCCTCGTCTCGGCCATCACCGTAACGCTCTGCTCGCTCTGGCCGACGCTGATCAACACCGCCCTTGGCGTGTCCACCATCGACAAGGATCTGGTCAGCGTCTCCCGCGTTCTGAAAATGAGCACGTACTCCAAGATCACCAAACTCGTCCTGCCCTCCGCCCTGCCGCTGATCTTTACCGGTCTGCGCCTGTCGCTCGGTGTGGGCTGGATGGTTCTGATCGCCGCGGAAATGCTCGCCCAGAACCCAGGGCTTGGGAAATTCGTCTGGGACGAGTTCCAGAACGGCTCATCACAGTCACTCGCGCGCATCATGGTCGCCGTGTTCACCATCGGCATCATCGGCTTCCTGCTGGACCGGGTCATGTACGCCCTCCAGTCCATGTTCACCTTCTCGGCAAACCGGTGACCTCCATGAACATCCTGAGCTTCAACAATGTCAGCAAGGGTTTCGGAGCCGGAAACCAGCGTGTCGAGGTGCTGAAAAACATCAGTCTCGATGTGGAGGAAGGCGAGTTCATCGCCATCCTCGGCTTCTCCGGCACCGGAAAATCCACCCTGATGAACCTCATCGCCGGTCTCGAAACCCCCGACAGCGGCACCCTGACCTTCCAGGGCAAACCCATCAACGGCCCCGGCCCGGAACGCGGCCTCGTGTTCCAGAGCTACTCGCTCATGCCCTGGCTGACCGTGGGCGGAAACATCGGCCTCGCCGTGGACGCGGTGTTCCCGAAACTCTCCAAAGCCGAACGCCAGGCCAAAATCGACCACTACGTCAACATGGTCGGCCTGCCCCACGCCATCAACCGCCGCCCCGCCGAACTCTCCGGCGGCATGCGTCAACGCGTTTCCGTGGCCCGCGCACTCGCCATGAACCCCGAGATGCTGCTACTCGATGAGCCGCTCTCCGCCCTCGACGCCCTCACCCGCGCCAACCTCGCGGACGAGATCCTCGACATCTGGGAACAGGACCGCAAAACCTGCATCCTGATCACCAATGACGTGGACGAGGCCATCCTGCTGGCCGACCGCATCATCCCGCTCAACCCCGACGGCACGCTTGGCGACCCGATCACGGTGACGATCCCCCGTCCCCGCGAACGCACCGCCATGAACCATGACGAGGGCTTCAAGAAGCTGCGCGCCCAGGTCACCAACTACCTGATGGATGTGGGCATCGCCGCCCGCGTCGCGGAAACCCGCACCCTGCCTAATGTCACGCCCATCCACGACCTGCCCTCGGCGGTGGTCAAGGCGGGCCAGACGGCCGTGACCAACGCTTTCCTCGACTTCTCACAGCTGCACAAGGTCTACCCGACCCCCAAGGGTCCGCTCACCGTGGTTGAGGACTTCAACCTCAAGGTCAACAAGGGCGAGTTCATCTCCCTGATCGGCCATTCCGGCTGCGGCAAATCCACCGTGCTGACAATGGCCGCGGGCCTCAATGACATCTCCAAGGGCGGCATCATCCTCGACGGCAAACACGTGGAGGGCGCCGACCCCCAGCGCGCCGTGGTCTTCCAGTCGCC
>JAUHWT010000038.1 GCA_030427145.1 Alphaproteobacteria bacterium
GCACTTCTACGCTGGCGGAGGCTGAAGGTATAAGTGTGTCCGCGAAGAAGACTTCCATTGCGGCAATACTTTGAGCAAGCAGCATTCTTCTCAACATGCGGGACTGTTTTTCATCCACCTCTAACGACCTTCCATCGGAATCATTGGATTATCTCGCAGAACAGCTTGGTGAGGATATCGCGCATGTGTCGAACTATGACATCGGCAGTGACACAGCGCGCCGCCACCGGTTGGAGATTCTACGTTTTCTCGATATCCGCCGCGCCAATGACCGGGATCGAGCCACACTTTGCGGTGCTCTCCGAAAAGTGTAGCGCCGGCAGAGCTTGGCTATCATTTCTTGCCAACTCAGGTTTTGGTCTAATCGTCAACCGAACGTCTATTGGTGCGGAGTTTGAGGAACGTCATTCAACCCCAGCCAGTGGAAACTGCTTCGCCTGTTGATGCGATATTTCACCAAAGCATCCTGAATCCTGCTGTTAGACCATATCCGTGACTATCTCCGCCGCCATCTAGTGATGAGCTATAGGCGGCTTCAAGATAGAGCGTTTTATCCTCTTCCCAAACAATTGACCCACCGAGACCAATTTCAGCCCATGTCATCTGATTTTCCAACGACAGGTTGCTTCCAGAAACACCAACCGTGGTCGATCCCTCAAACTGGTGCAGGATGTTCCCGATGACATAGATTTTCTCGCGGTGCCCGGCATATCCGGTGCCCGAGCTATGATCGCCAAAGAAATATCCTTCAGTGTACTCATGCTCATAAGCCAGACCGATGCGGCCGATCAGGCTAGATTCTGAGTTAAAATCTACAACATTCCCTACGTTGTCGGTAAAATCGTCTCCATCCCAGCCGCCCCAGCTCAGCTGCGCTTGTGGTACAAGAACGTTCTGTTCATCCAGTTCGTACCGATGACCGATCTCGACACTTAAAGCATAGGCCTTCGAGGAAACATCCGATCCCAAGTTTCCACTGGTCGATGATGAAAAATCAGTATCTATCCAGTTTAACTGAGCCTGGACATCGAAGTAAGTACCAGAATTTCCATACCAGGTTGCAGTTGCGCCAAGTCCGACCCCGTCTGCGTCGATATTGCCACGCCCAAGAGCGTTTGTCACATCGGCGCTTACGCTGCCAAATTGACCTGTAACGCCCACAACCCAGATCCCATTGGCAGCTTCGTCAATCGCGACATCAGCACCGAACTGGAGGCCCCACCTTTGTGTTTCGTAATTCAGACCTGAGGTGCTGGAGCCGGGTGAAATGTCAAAACGGTCACCATAGAGACGCAGCCACGCACCTTCCTGAGGTTGTACCGGATCCCGTTCACTGTCCCGAGACAACCATTGCCTCTGACCAACCCGGTGCTCCAGCGTCGGCAGATCTGTGAACCCGAGCAACACCGAAGGTGTTGCCTCATAAACCGCTCCGGTTCCATTTACACCGATGCTGCTTAGAAAGAACTGGCTGCCAATGAGCTCAAGGTCGTAAGAGAAAGCACCGGATGCGACCGGGCCACTCGCGAGCACAAAGTCACCGGCGGAAGTTGTCCCAGCCACATCAACAACCAGAACGTCATTGCCTGACGGCAGACCTGTTGAGACATCGGTTACGGCAACAGCAGTTGTTCCCGTGGTCACGTTACCGGCGACTTGCAACGAATCCGCTGTGTCTGAGGTGAAATCGACATCAACTTGTAACTGACCGCTGCCGGAATAATTGCCGCTCACCGCCAAGATGTCCCCTGCCGCACCATTTCGGGTGGATACGGTCCCATTGTTCGCCAGCGTGCCGGTCAGAGAAAACCCGCCAGCGGCGTTTAGAACACCGCCTACATTGGTTTGAAGGACTCCTGTGACGAGCAGGTTGTCAGAGAACGAAATCGTGGAGCCGGATCCGATCACCACGTTCTCCCAATTGACAACATTCGCGCCGGTCAGAGCTCCGCTGGTTCCGGCAAAGGTCAGAACGTCGATAAATCCGTCGGCGTTGCCAGTATCGTCGCCACCGTCAAACAGGGTAACGCCGCTGAAATCTCCACCAGAAAAGGTCACAAGATCGGAACCATCCCCCATCAGGATTTGGCCTGCCGTTGTGCTGTTGCTGGTAAAGGTCGCGGAATCATCGCCGGTGTCTGCGAGAATATCACCAACAATTCGTCCATCATTGGTCAGTGTGTCGCTACCACCTTTGAGTAGAATATTGCCGGTTGTAGTGCTCCCGGTCTGCAACGTTACTTGATCATCAAAACTGCCCAGAGCAAAATCCAGCGCCGTACCGGATCGGCCGGTAACTACGCCAGAGCTGGTGACCGTGCCCAGACCGCTATCAAATTGAATTCCAATCCCGCCATCCAACGTGCCGGAGTTGATGACCGTGCCACTGTCCAAGTCAACAGTGATGTTTCCAATGCCGCCATTGGTCGTCGTAACGGTACCGGAATTGTCTATAAACCCGCTGTCCTCACCCAGGATACCATCGTCACCTGCGGTGATAGTTCCCGAGTTGAAAACCGTCAGATCATCACCAGCTTCAACTCCCAGGTCTGTGGCTGTTATTGATCCTCGGTTTGTGACGCTATTCCCATCTCCGATATCAAACCCGTCATCGTCTGCATTGATGATACCAGTAGCAGAATTTATGAGGATGTTGTCGTCGCCCGTATCAATTGCATCATCTGCTGAATTCAACGTTCCATTATTTGTCACGGCGTTGTTATCATCAACCTCAATACTGTTGTTGTTAGCAGAACTAACACCCCCTAGAGAGGTAATTGTGCCATTATTCGTTATCGTGTTTGAATTTTGTCCATCGATGCCATCATCGTCCGCTGTAATTGTGCCATTATTCGTTATCGTGTTTGAATTTTGTCCATCGACGCCATCATCGTTCGCCGTAATTGCGCCACCGTTGGTCACAATCGATCCGTCCTGGAATTGAAGACCGTCAAGTATTGTGGTGATATCCCCGTTGTTTGTAATGTCGCTGGAGTTGCCATCAAAACTCACACCGTTAGTGCCCGAAACAATTGACCCGTTGTTTAGTACGGTTAGGTTATCGACGGCCCCCGCATCAACAATGCCCTCGCCCACGGCATTGATGGTTCCGCCGGTATCCACTGTTCCCACATCACCAGGGGCCGTCAGGGTTTGTTGACCGGCAGTCTGCCCGTTCATGATCGTAAAACTCTGAGCATGCGCGCCAGGAGTCACCAACGTCGTCGATAGGAGCGACCACGCAAGAATCTGGACGCGAGAACCTGAAGTATGGGCTCGTACATCCTTCAGGATCGTTTTCAAACATGCCCGTTTTTCGTTTATTCTCAATGTTTCCAAAGCCTCACTCATTCAAAACAACCTACTCAGTTTAGTTCGGATAGAATAATGATTGCAACAAATACGTCGGAATGCCGGTATTTGTATGGTCGTGTGGCGGTTTTGCCCGATCTGATCCACCAATTCGAAACATGTGTTTCATTGACACCGGGAATACGCAGTTCGCAACGATATTGTGGCAATTAGCATACAAACGACGCTGGGTGGCGTTGAGAAAACCGGTCGTTGATGCCTTTATCGGTGAAACTGAAACAGGCAAATCCCGAACAGATTTACAATAGTGCCATTACTCGCATCTCCAAAGATGATCGGAAACGCGTTTATTCCCAAGGGTTTTTAGCAATCCGAAAGCCGGTGTGGATCGATCCAAGACCGCGTTCGAATGGTTGCCTGGCTGTTGGCCGGTGGCGCATACAAAAGGCGGGCGCGCAAAGCCGCACAGTAATGGCCGCTATGGCGACATCTGCTGCGTTACTGTTAAACTCTGCCGCCCTTGCGAGCGGATGCTGCGCCAGCGGAGGTCGGAAATCAATTGGCCGTAAAGTCCGCGTCACGTCGTTCTTATCAAGTTGCAGCGAAAAAGCTGTTTCAAATCTGGGCTTCGACCTGACTTCGAATGACCGGTATGGCGACACCTGTTGCGATGCAGCGACAAGTATGCGGCACCTGCGAATGGATGCTGCGTCAGCACCAGCCGTAAGAGCAAAAGGCGGGTCTGTCCGCACCTTTCCAGTTCATACACGCCGCCGCGAATGGTCACTGCATCACGTGTTCTCTTTGTGTTCCCCATAAGCCCCATCAACGCACGTTCGGGGCGGTTGGGCCAGCTAGCGCAACTTCAAGGGACCGCGGGGCTGGCTCACTCCCCGGATCGCCGCCCTGACTGTAAAGCATGGCGTAGGCTCAGCGCGAGGAATTGAACGGCGAACAGAAGAGTACATTTGCTAATTTAGCGCATTGCCGTCGCGACTGAATGTGCAAACAACTGCACCGATCTTATCCTGCTGGCTGTTCGACGAAAGAAAATGTTTACAGGAATGTCCCAGAGGGGTTCGCTTAGGTTCAGGATTTTCAACCCCTGACCTGTGGCTTTCTCTGCCAGTGGCTCAGTGAGAACGGTAACTTTCCTTCAACGGCATCATGAAAACGATTGCTGCACCCAGCAGCAACGATAGACCGCAAGATGCTGTCGCTACCTTCCATGCCAGCCGTTCACTACGTTTCGGCTGCAACACCAGGTCTACATCGAATCCTTTTTCTGACATTGGCTGCCCTTCCTTCAAACTCGTCAATTCCGTTTATTTTCTCAGTCGGTTCGCAAGATATTGAACCTTGCTGACCGTCGCGTGTCCGACTTTCGAGGCTCGGCTTGCTCCAGCATCGAGCGCCTGACCTCTGGCGGCGCGATATGCCCCACCAATGGCTCCACCAGTTGCACTGGCCCCAGCTTTACCGGCGTCAAGACCTTTACGGCCCTGCACATAGGTTGCTGCGGCAGCAGCGGTTAGACCGATCCCGGTTTGTGCAAGTGAAGAAGATGTGCTGGGGATCATTGCCATAAGGCCAGTCCCCAAAAGCATGATCACGATGAAGCTCACCATATCCCCTATCGTGTCAACGGAACTCAGATCGTCGGGAACTACATCGGTGGCAGCGGCTATAGTGAAGCCCGCCATTGCAGCCGCCAGTAGCGGGACAAGTGCGAAACCGAGAGCCATTTTTACATAGGCTTCGAAAAATGGTGCTGATTGTTTGAAAAGAGCGGTCGCCACTGCAACTGGTCCAAGAATGATCAGCACGCCGATCATGAGCTTCGCGCCGCCGATCATGATGACACTGACAACGGCCATTAGTGCGGCGACCAGAAACATCAGCACGCCCGCAATAGCACCTGCTATAAAGCTACCGTTCTGGCTTACGGCGTCTCCTA
>JAUHWT010000009.1 GCA_030427145.1 Alphaproteobacteria bacterium
CGCGGGCCTTCTCCTCAGGCGCGCCGTCAATCTCGTCATACGCCTTGAAGTCGCCAAACTGTTTCGTGATCGCCGCCGTCAGCGTAGTCTTGCCGTGGTCAACATGGCCAATCGTGCCAACGTTCACATGCGGCTTCGTACGCTCAAACTTTTCCTTCGCCATGATGCCATTTCCTAAGAATGCGGGGACAGCGAATTCGCCCCCTGGGACAGTGCGCGCCCGGATAGAGATTTATGGCTGAAAAGGCAAGTGATTATGTCGGCACAGGCCTAGGTGCGCCCGCGACCGTGACATAGATATCCAATGTCAGGACACGGAACTGACCACAAACCGGATTTTCCCGGACTTCGTCCGTGGCAGCTCATCCAGGTATTCCAGGCGGATGTCGATGCCGGTTCCCAGCCGCGACGCCAATTCCCGGGCGAGAAGCGTTTCGTCCTCCGGTCCGTAATGGTTCCCGCGTACGATTCTCAGCGCGGCCACTCCGGCCTGCTCCTGAACAAATTGGCTCGCACGGATGTTCACCATGTCCTTCAGAATATGATCGAGGCGGCCGACCCTGGCCCCGTTGGCAAGGACAAGGTAGTCCTCGGACCGACCGTCGATCCGCTCGACTGTTCGGCCCGGCAGGCCACAATCGCAGGAGCCGTCGACCGGAACCGCCAGATCGCCAACATCATATCTCAGGAGCGGGAAAGCCGGATTGGTAAAATTAGTGCCGACAATCTGGCTGGTGCCATCTGCCTGCGGTAAAAACTCTACGGCGGCAAAATCCTCATCGACGTGGAGACAGCCATTTTTGCATTCCGAAATGTTCGCGGCGGCTTCACACATTCCATAGTGCTGCAGTGGCTTCACACCAAAAGCGGACTGCATGAGCCGTGTCTGCTGGGCGGTCAGGTTTTCGGCACCTATCGTCACGTGACGGATAGGCATCTCGAACCGCGCATCGGTTTCGAGTACACGCGCGGCGATAAGCGACAGCATCGACGGGTAGCCATGCAGCCAGGTGAGCTTGCGCTGGCGGATGCCATCAATGTAACTGTCGAGGTTGTCCGGTGCCATATGATATGCGCTGAACATGACCTGACGCCCTGCGGCATTTATTCGCCAGAACGGTGGCTGCGACCTGGAGGGCTGCACCACGCTTCGACCTCCAAAATAGCCGCACCACGTCCCAGGAGTGATGCCGTGATGCTGACGGTAGCGCCACCAGACAGCCCACTGCTCACGTTCGGCCTTCCGCGTTGTAGGAAAGACCAAACCGGCCCCGGTTGTCCCACTGGTATGCTGGGTCAACCGTTGCTCCGCCGGCACCGCGTCGGAAACAAAGGCCTCCACGTTTTCCTGGACGCTGGCCCTGGACAACACCGGGAGCGCGGAAAGGTCATTGAGGCCACGGATATCCTCAGGCACGAGCCCGAGTTCGGAAAAAAGCTGCCTGTAATAAAGTGTGGTCGTCGCGGCGTGCCGCACGAAGGCCGCGAGACGCGCATCCCGGACCGCGGCGAATTCGGAATCACTCAGTGCGTGCCGCATTTTGTATTCGGCCAGAATTGCGTCGTATTCGGGACCATATCGACGCCGTTGGACCCTGTAACCTTCCAGTGAACAGGCCAGATGCTGCGCCGGCACCGGCAGGTGCGCGTAGATCGCTTCCATCAGGCTCATGTACGCGCTCCTGCCGGCCGGTTGACCTTGGTTGCCACGCCCTCGTGGTTGGGCATTGTGCGGCCGATGACCCGTTCAAACATCCTTCGGCTCGCTGCGACGAGATCGTCATGTGCAGCAAAACTTTGGGCGAACTCGAAACAGCGTTGCCGCTGGGCCGTGACCTCGCCAGCTGTCAGGGCCGACTGTTTTTTGAGCCAGGACGCAAATGCCTCCGCATCATTCAGCGACAGGTCGGCCCCGACACCTTTGGTCTGAAGGCTGCGCCAGGGGGTTTGGTCACTGACCAAAACAGGCGTTCCGGCGCCCAGCGCTTCGATAATCGCATGGCCAAAATTTTCGCCGAGCGTCGGCAGAAAGAACAGATCCTGAGTGGATAGCAGTTGAGGAACCTGATGCGCCGGAACCGGATCCACCACTTCCACCTCAATGTGTTCTGGCAGACCGGCTATTTTCGCGCGGCATTCCTGCCAGTAGTGCGCGTCGTCGATAAAACCCACGATTGTAAAGCGAACCGGGACATCAACGGTCTTCAGGACATCAAGGGCGAATGTCAGGTTCTTCTTGGGCGAGATCCGCGACAGAAAGACGACCCGAAGTGGATCATTTGGCAACCGGGGTTGTTGGTCAGGCGCAGTGGCCGGCAATGGCCTGGGGATGTTGCTGGCCGTATGGATGCTGATGCGGGCCCCCATTACAGCGGCGATTTCATCCGCCTCGCTGCACGATGAGGCGTGCCAGTGCACCATACGGTGCAGGCCGCTGAGCTTGGTCCCGGCTATGAAGAGGCGTTTCTTCCCGGATTTGATTTTCAGGGCACCTGGTGAAAACTCTCCCCGCGGAGCAACAATGACCGGACGCCGGCCCTTGCCCCGGGTGAGATTCGCCAGACAGGGGGACAGCATCGTCCAAATGTCGAAAAAGCTGTTAAGATAGAGTGCGTGATGTGGGGTATCGGCGAGGATCTGGCGAATCTGACTAATGCGCCCCTGCGTCGAATCCAAATAACGGACCTGCCCCGAGCCGACCGGGTTCCATTCGTCCAGCCAGACATCCGGGTATGGTCCGGGATCGCCGGAGTCGCGGTCGCGGGCGACAATCCGGAATTCGAAATCACCGCTAAGGGCTTCAGTCAGATTGGAAATGCTCTGGATCGGCCCACCAGCCTTGAAACCCGGCAGGTAAAATTTGTTGAATACCATTATTGTCGGACGCATGGACATCAGCTCCTCTATTGCCACCACAGCCGGATCGCAGGATCAAACCGGGAACGGGCTTCGAGCCCGAACGTTTGGCGTCGCCCGTTTGCCGTGGGTGAGCCCGCATGTGTCGATCACCGGCACCGACAGATTGAAGTCGAGCGTGGAAAACTCCTGGTGAGCCACGAGCAGGAGAATAATGTCGGCGTTTGCAAGCCCCTCTTCGGAGCCGACAAGTGAGGCGTGGCGCCCAAGGTCTGAAGGAAGCGCGGATACGTGAGGATCGACCGCAAGGATATCCATGTCGCCCTGCCCGGCCAGTTGGCGCGCGATGTTTAAGGCGGGACTCTCGCGCAGATCGTCGATGTCAGGCTTGAACGTCAGCCCAAAACAGGCGACCCGTGGCGGACGACCGATCCGCCCGGAAATGTCGGTGGCGGTCTCCGTGACCTGTTGGATGACCCAGTCCGGCTTGGAATCGTTGACCTCCCGCGCGGTACGAATGATGCGCGCCTCTTCGGGTGCCGATGACACTATGAACCATGGGTCGACGGCAATGCAGTGACCGCCAACACCTGGTCCAGGTTGAAGAATGTTGACCCTGGGATGCCGGTTGGAGAGACCAATCAGCTCGCGCACATCTATATCCAATCGGTCACAGATCATGGAGAGTTCGTTCGCAAACGCGATGTTCACGTCGCGAAAGCTGTTCTCCGCCAGCTTGGCCAGCTCAGCGGTACGGGCATCCGTTTTGAAACACCGTCCCTCGACAATCGTCTCATAGAGTTCCACGGCACGTTCGGCACAGCCGGGGGTGATGCCACCAATGACGCGGTCATTGTGTACGATTTCAAATATGGCGCGGCCGGGCAGGACCCGTTCGGGGCAATGCGCGACATGGATGTCGGGCGCCATGCCATGAGCCCCGGGAAAAACGAGATCCGGGCGTTCTTCCGCCATCCAGCGCGCTACGGCTTCACTCGCGCCGACTGGCGAGGTGGATTCGAGCACCACGAGATTGCCGGGTTCAAGGACTCTCGCAATGGATTGGCAGGCAGCCTCGACGTAAGACAGGTTCGGACTACGGTCACCTGCCCGAAACGGGGTTGGGACCGCAATCAGAAATGCATCAGCGGGCTCAGGCTCGGACGTGGCCCGTAGAAAGCCGAGCGCAACCGTAGATTTTACGGCATCGCCCAGACCCGGTTCCTCAATGTGGATCTCCCCGCGATTAACGCAGTCGACGGTTTCCTGCCGCGTGTCGACGCCGATCACCTTCATGTCCCGCGACGCGAACATCGCAGCTGTCGGCAGACCGATATACCCCAGGCCGATGACTGAAATAGTCGCGAACGGTTTTGGCATCGGCTGAAAATCCGATCTGCTCATTTTCATGGGTAATCTCCCTGGGGGCATGTTCCGCGGCGAAACGCTGAATAACTGAGGTAATGCGGTCGGCGGCCCGTCCATCGCCGTAGCAGTTAAGGGACCGTTCCGTGGATTGATACGCGTCCAGGTCATCGAGTATTTTGCCGACCCCGGAGACGATCTGATCGATATCTGTTCCGACCAGCCTGACACCGCCGGCTGCGACGGCTTCCGGCCTCTCGGTGGTTTCCCGCATGACCAGCACGGGCTTGCCGAGGGACGGGGCTTCTTCCTGGACACCACCGGAATCAGTTAGGATTACGTCGGCCCGGTTCATCAGATAGACAAAGGGCAGGTATTCCTGCGGAGCAATCAGCCGCACGTTCGGAATTGCGCCAAGTCTGGTCTCGACCGGTCCCTTGACGGCGGGGTTGAGATGGACCGGATAGACAATCTCGAGATCAGGCCGTTGCGAAAGGGCCGACAATGCAAGGCAGATTCGTTCAAAACCATCCCCGAAGCTCTCACGACGGTGGCCGGTAACGAGAAGCGTCCGTTTGGACGGGTCGAGCTCGAAACGATGCTCCAGCGAGCGCGCCAGACCTGGATCGGCTTTTAGTTTGGCTGCAGCCTGATGAAGGGCGTCGATAACAGTATTGCCGGTGATGTGGATGGATTCGGGCACGACGTTCTCGGCGAGCAGGTTGTCCCGGGCCACCCTGGTGGGAGCGAAATGTACTGAAGCTATGGCGCCGGCCACCTTTCGGTTCACCTCCTCGGGCCACGGAGAGAGAATATTGCCGGTGCGAAGTCCGGCCTCCACATGTCCGACAGGGACCCGCGCGTAGTATGATGCCAATGAAGCGCCCAGGGTCGTCGTGGTGTCACCGTGCACGAGAACCAGTCCAGGATCGAAGGTCTCCAACGGCCCCTTCATGCCTTTGAGGACTGCCGATGTAAGCGAATTCAGGTCCTGCCCCGGCGCCATGAGATCGAGGTCAAAGTCCGGAGTAATCTGGAACAGATCAAGGACCTGATCGAGCATCTGGCGGTGCTGGGCCGTGACGCAGACACCCACCCTGATCCCCTCGGCCATGGCAAGGCTCCGGACCACCGGGGCCATTTTGATCGCCTCGGGCCGGGTGCCAAACACCGCGAGAACCCTGAATTCCGGAACCGACATTGGCCCATCCAATCCTTCGTTTCAGGTCACGTGGTACTGAAACGGCAACCTGCATGATCCGGCTGCGGGCCTCTGGAAAACCAGAGATTTCAGCAGCTTGTGAATCAGGTTCGTGAGACCCGCAGAAATTGCGGCCAGCCAGCTTCGCCGACATGGCACGTTGAGGGCAATAAGTCGCCAGTAGAGTTAATCTCGCGTAAATGTCGTCAATTTACTGAAACAACCGACCCATTTTGCACGCGGCCTGGGTCAGGTTCGGCTTTTTCGGGTGACCCGAAAAAATTGATTAAAAATTAGGTAATCGGTGCTGATCTGCGCGAGCCGGGCGTCAGGTACGCCCGTATTTTCGGTGCAACCAGGTGAGTAGAGAGCAGACAAATTTGATGCCAGCGTCCAACCACACGATTTCCTGCATGTTTGCCGCGTTCCTCGCGCTAAGCTCATGTGACACCCCAAAAGAACGGGCGCAGGAACACCTGTCGCGTGGGATGAGCCTTCTCTCGGCGGGTGAGATGCACGCCGCTCGAAATGAGTTCCGAAACAGCTTTCGTCTCGACCCCGGCCTGCTGGATGCCCGCAGGCAATATGCGGAAATTTCCGCATCGCAGGGCAGTTTTACTGAGGCCATTTCACAGTACCTCACGATCCTGCAGGAGAAGCCTGACAGTGTTTCCGACCTGAACGCGCTTGCCGATCTTGCGCTTCGTGCCGGCGACCTCGAACTGGCCGGGATCCAAGTTGAGCGCGCTCTGGCGATTGAGCCCGACAATGGCGAGACCCGCAGTCTTGCAGCGGCAATCGATTACACGGACCCAACCCGAAGGGAGGCGGCAGTCGTTACGGCAAAGGCTGTTCTGAAGGAATTTCCGGACAATCTGCGCGCGCATGAACTGCTGATCGTTGATCGGTTGGCCAAAGGTGATTCCGGCGCGGCACTTGAGCTGCTGGATAAAGCGACGCAGGAAGCTGGACCGCAACTCAGCCTGGAATTTCTGAAACTCCAGGCTCTTGACCGTGACGGAGCCGCTGAAGCGGTCGCAACACAGTTGAAACGCATGGCGCGGAAGTTTCCAAATAATCGACGGGTAATGATTTCATTTGGCGACTGGTTCGCAGGAAGCAATCGAACTGATGAGGCACTGGCATTCCTCGATACCCTTCCTGCAACGGACACTGCACCAATACTGGCCGCTCGGATTGCTCTCCTGCGCAAAGCCGGTCGCGATGAGGAAGCCGAGCGGCATCTGGCTGGACTACGCGAGGAATTCCCTGAACTGAAGTGGGTGCCTGCGAGCGGTGTTTCGGGTGCGGCCCAGGGAACACTGAATGATCTGCCAAACTCGGCAGACGCGATTCGCCAGGCAATCGCTGCGCGGCTTGAACTGGTGGCGAGGGACCCCGGCAATGTAACGGCCCATACCGAACTGGCCGAACTGGCTTTGCGGGTGAACGACCTCGCACTGGCGAAACGCCATGTGGACCTTGCTAACGAACTTGCCGACGATGATACAGACATCCAGGCAATCAAGGCAGCGGTTGATGTCCGTGAACCAGCGACGCGGGATACGGCTATTCTAATGGCAAAGGACGTGCTGGCCACCGCTCCGGACAATCCTCGCGCCCATCAGGCGGTCATTGCCGCACATATGCTGAATGGAGACCCGTCAGCGGCGCTGACTGCTGTGGAAACGGCTCTTGAGCATGCCAATGGCGATGAAACGCTCAACGTCATGAAGCTTTCGATTCTGGAGAAAATGCAGGACGACGTGGCCGTTGGACAGCAGCTTGTCGCGATGGTCGGGATGTTCCCGGAAAACATGGCGATGCGGCAGGCGCTGGTTGGCTGGAATGCGCGGCGCGGCAATGTGAGCGAAGGAGAAGCCGTTCTGAGGGCTGGGATCAAACCGACGTCACAGGTGGAGGACCGGCTGGCGGTCGTCAAATATCTTCTGGAGATGCGCGGCGAGGATGCCGCGCGTACCGAGCTTGAGGATCTGATCAATACGCAGGTTTCCGCAACGCCGTATCAGGTGGCCCTGGCCGATCTGGAGTATTCGCTCGGAAACACGGATACGGCGGTTTCATACCTGCGCCGCGTCCAGAGCCGTACCGATGACGCGAGGGTTTCGACGAGATATGCGCAACTCCTCGCAGCACAGCGTTCCATGAAGGAAGCCGCCCGGGTCGTGAACGAAGTCTTGGACGAACACCCGGACTTCTCCGGTGCTTTGAAACTTCGGGCGCAGCTGCATATCCACGCGGATGATCCTGACACCGCGCTCGTGGATTTACGTAATGCCGCGACGAACACTCCAAACGATCCTGAGATTTTCTCGATCATGGCCATGGCCCACCAGCGGGCGGGTGCCGCGGAACTCCGAGGCGATGCTCTGGGAATGGCCGCTCGCGCGTCGAATTATAGCGTGGCTGAAACCCTGCGTTACGCCAACTATCTGATGAATCAGGGTGACACGGGAGCAGCCGAAGTTGCGGTTCAAACCTCCCTCGCCCGTCATGCTGGAAGTACCGAACTGCTGACGTTTCTCGGTCGGATACACCTCGCGCGCTCAGACTGGGGTCGCGCCGAACAGGTTGCGGACAGACTTTCGGAGGGTGGGAATCCGACAGCCGAAAGGTCGGCATCATTACTTAGGGCAGAAGTTTTTCAGGCTCAGGGGCGTGAAGCCGAACGTCTTGAGGTGCTGACCCGTTTGGTGACGAAAACCGGTGATCCGGCGGCACTCCCTGAACTGGTTAAAGCCCACGTCAATAATGGCGAAATCGCGACTGCGATGAGATACGTCGATGACGTCCTGGCCAAACAGCCGGACGACGAAGCGGCGCGCCTGCTAAAAGCCGGCATCCTCGTGTCGGACGGCAAACCGTCGGCCGCAGAGGCAGAGTATCGCGCGCTCATCGAACGCCATCCGACCCAAAGCCAGGCCTATGAACTACTCCATGTTCTGCTGGAAGAGCAGGGAAAGACAGCCGAGGCCGCCATTGTGCTTGACCGGGGCATCGAAAATGCCAGCGACAAAACGGGCCTATTGATCTCAAAAGCGGGCCAGCTGGAGCTCTCCGGCGATATCCCTGGCGCGCTCGAAATCTTTGAAAGTCTGTACCGAAGGGACAGCTCGAACCCTTGGGTCGCGAACAATCTCGCGAGTCTGTTGACCTTCGAGGAACAGGACGAAGGCACGCTCGACCGCGCTTACGCAATCGCCCGCCGATTCAGGGATACCGACAATCCATATTTCCAGGACACGTATGGCTGGATTCTGCACCTGCGTGGCGACCCGGACGAGGCGCTCCGTTACCTCAGAGCCGCATCGGAACAGTTGCCTGACAATGCTCAGATAAGTTTCCACTTGGCAGAGGCCCGTCTGGCCGCAGGTGACCCTGATGCGGCCCGCCACGCCTATGAAACCGCACTAATTCAGGCGCGTAAAGGCGCCCCCCTGCCCCAAATTTCTCTGGTCGAACAACGCCTGTCCCAACCGGGCCTGAGCGCAATGACCGGGACCAACTGACCATGTGGACCCAGACCCCATGCAGGACACCGAGATCCAACAGCTTTTTGGTTTGAATACGGTATGAAACACAGCTCAAAATTCCCGGTCCACGGGTCCGAAGTTCCCGCGCCGGGCACGGGTCCCGAGCCCGCGAAGGCCGACGATACGATCGATCCCCGGGTTTTGTTTAACAAACTCTGGATGGGGAAATGGACCATCTTTGCCTGCACAGTGGCCTGTGCGACACTTGGTCTTACGGCTCTGACGTTTCAGACCGAGCGATACCGGGCGTCCGCGAGAGTGCTGGTGGACACGCCGGATACGAATGTGGTCAACATCCAGGAAGTTCTGGTGGATCAGCAGTTCGACCGGGATACGGTCCTGAATGAGATCGAAATTCTGCGTTCGACCGGGCTGATTGAACGGGTCATCCACGAGTTGCGACTGGAATATGACGAGGAGTTCAACCCGTTCCTGCAGGATCGGAAAGCCCCCCTGCTGGAACGAGTCGTTGAATCCCTGCCTTTCGAGCCAACCCTTCGCCCCATATTCGAGAGCGCAAAACTCATCAAACCCGAACAGCCCCCTCTGACCGAGGCCGCGACGGCGGAGATGACGCGTGTCGGGATCATTTCCGCGATCAGGAAGAATCTCGAAATCACACCGGTGGGCGAGTCACGGGTGCTGGCGATTGCCTTCACCTCGACATCTCCCCGGACAGCCGCGCGGGTGGTGAACGAAGTTGCCAACCAGTACATCGTTGACCAGTTGGAGGCCCAGCTCAACTCCACCAGATCGGCCACCGAATGGCTTTCGGAGCAGTCGACGGAACTGCGCATCCGCATGGAGGAATCTGAGGCAGAAGTGGAAGAATTGCGGGCCGAAATAGCGGAACAGGAAGGACAAAGCCGGGAGGTCACGCAACAGCGCCTCGATGGGCTCGTAGCATCACTCGCCCGCGCACGGCAGAACGCGACAGTGATTGCCGCCACCCAGGCAAGGCTGCAAAACGCTCTTGAGGATGGCACGGATCTGAATTCGATCTCGGAATTTCGGAACTCCGTTCTGATTCAGAGATACCGCACCGAAATTGACGACCTGACGGCCGAACTGCAAAAACTTTCGCGCTACCACCCCGAACGCAGGTCGATAGAGGCAAACATAGACGATCTTGATGAGCGCTCCCGGCGCGAGGCCATTCAGATCGTTGAGGCAATTGACCGCGATCTTCAGGTGGCGCTGGATCAGGAAAAAATCACGGAAGCCGAGATTATCGAACTGGAAAACCGCCTTGTCGAACAGTCGGGATCGGAACTGAAACTTCATCAGCTTGAACGCGAGGCGCTTGCAAACCGGTCGATCTATGAAAACTTCATTGCCCGTTTGAAGGAAACGTCCGTGCAGGAGGACCTGCAAAAAGCCAATGCGCGGGTTTTGACACCGGCTGAGGTTCCGGCACACGCACTGACCTCAACCAGAAACAGGATCGCAGCGGCGTCCATACTGGGAGGACTGATCCTTGGGACGTGCATCGTGCTGCTGCGCGACGCGCTCAACACCACTTTCCGCGCCACACGGCAGATCGAGGAAATGACCGGGCTCCCGGTGCTGGCCAACATCCCCTCAATCGGGAAAAAGGCAAAGCGCGGCGACATTGTGCGACACCTGATGGACAATCCGGGCTCCGCACTGTCCGAAGCAATACGCAACCTCCGCACCAGCATCCTGCTGTCCAACGTTGACCGGCCGCCACGTGTCATCATGTTCACATCATCCGTGCCGCGGGAAGGCAAATCCACCACATCGATCCTCACCGCGCTGACCAGCCGAAAGATGGGACGGTCCGCTATCATTGTGGACTGTGACCTGCACCTGCCGACCCTCTCTGGCATGATAGGTGCCGGCAGTGAAAAACCCGGACTGCTCAGCATCCTGGAAAGCACGTCGACAGTAGAGGACGCCATTCACGAGGATCAGGAAACCGGCCTTCACATCATCATGTCGAGAACCGGAGAGAAGAGGAACAAGGTAAACGCCGCCGATATCCTCTCGTCGAAAAAGTTCGAAAACCTGATCAGTGAACTGACCACCAAATACGAAATGGTCGTCCTCGACACGCCGCCGGCACTGGTCGTATCGGACGCGCGCATTCTGTCGGCCAATGTGGACACCGTCATATACACGCTTCGCTGGGACGACACTCCACGGGGTGCCGTGATGGACGGGCTGCGTGAGCTTCAGTCCATCGACGCGCCAATCGCGGGCCTTGTTGTGACGATGATCAACGAATCCAAAGCCGCGCGCTACGCTTATGAGGGCCATCGCTACTACAAGGGCCAGTACCGGGACTACTACGTGGAGCAGTGATCCTTCCGCGTGCCCCGATCCCCTTGGAGAAGTCCGAAATTTTCTGCGGCCCGGGACGAATTTTACCAGCTTGTTAACCCGCAAACGAAACAAGATTACTAAAATTTTTCCTTGGAAACCGGGTTATCCAAATTGAAACAGCTGCTTCAGTCGCTGAAGGACGGAACTGTAGAACTGGCGGAGATACCAGCGCCGGAACCAAAGCGCGGATGCCTGCGTATCCACACCTCGCATACCCTCATTTCAGCTGGTACCGAGCGCATGCTGGCTGAATTCGGTCAGGCGAACTGGATCACGCGGGCCAGGTCGCAGCCGGACAAGGTCAAAATGGTGCTCGACAAAGCGGGAACGGATGGCGTTCTTGCCACGTTTGATGCAGTACGAAGCAAGCTCGATCAGCCGCTCACGCTCGGCTACTGCAATGTCGGCCGGGTCGAGAGCGTTGGAGTAGATGTCAGCGGTTTTGCCCTTGGGGACCGCGTCGTCAGCAATGGAAGTCACGCGGAAGTGGTGGTTGTGCCCCGCAACCTGTGCGCCAAAATCCCGGACAGCGTCAGCGATGAGGATGCCAGCTTTACGGTTCTCGCGAGCATTGGCCTGCAGGGGATCCGGCTTGCCAATCCAACGCTTGGCGAAAACGTCGTCGTTACCGGTCTTGGTTTAATCGGCCTCCTGACCGTCCAGCTTCTGCGCGCACAGGGGTGCAGGGTTCTGGGCATTGATCCAGATACCACGCGTTTGGAAATCGCACGGAGCTTTGGCGCAATGACCGCCTCGCCCACTGATGACGTGCAGTCAGTCGCATCCGCCTTTTCGCGGGGCAATGGCGTGGATGCAGTCATCATCACGGCATCGTCGAGAAGCAACCGTCTGGTGTCTGATGCCGCAAACATGTGCCGCAAACGGGGCCGCATTGTGCTGGTCGGACAGACCGGGCTGGAGCTGAACCGGGATGAATTCTACGAGAAGGAACTCACATTCCAGGTCAGCTGCTCCTACGGACCCGGCCGCTACGATCCGGCCTATGAGGAACGCGGGCAGGACTATCCGCTGGGATTTGTCCGATGGACCGAACAGCGAAACTTTGAAGCAGTCCTCGATCTTATGACCTCGGGTGCCCTCGACGTGCAGCCGCTCATTTCACACCGCTATGCCATTGAGCGCGCGGACGAGGCGATGGCTTTGCTGACATCTGACGCCCCGTCGCTTGGCATCATGCTGGAATTCCCTCGAAAGTCAGACGCGGCCAACCTGTTCAGTCCAAACGTCTCCCTTCGCGAAAAGACGACCGCGGGAACAGGCACGGTAGCTTTCCTCGGTGCGGGAAACCACGCCGGACGCGCCCTCATCCCTGCATTCCAAAAATCCGGCGCCAACCTTCACACAATTGTCAGCGCCGGTGGCGTCAGCGCACGGCATTACGGCAGAAAGTTTGGCTTCGCCGACGCCTCGACCCGAACGGACGACGTGCTGGAAAATGATGAGATCGACACGGTTGTCATAGCCACCCGGCATGACCGCCATGCCAGCGAAGTTCTCTCCGCCCTTCGCGCGGGGAAGCATGTCTATTGCGAGAAACCGCTCTGCCTGAACACCGAAGATCTTGAGGATATCCGGTTTGAGGCTGCCTCCCGCCCGGAACAGATTTTGATGGTTGGGTTCAATCGCAGGTTTGCACCCCATGTCGAACGAATGAAGTCACTGATTGAGCCGCTTTCGGTCCCGAAGCATTTCGCAATGACAGTGAATGCCGGGGCGATCCCTTCCGATCACTGGACACAGGATCCCACTGTGGGCGGTGGACGGATCATTGGCGAGGCCTGTCACTTCATCGATCTTCTCCGCCATCTCGCGGGCGCGCCGATCACCGGGTTCGACACGGTTTTTGCCAGTTCCACAGCAAACTGGGATGCCGGGGACACAGCTTCCATCATGGTTTCTTTCGCGGACGGCTCGGCCGGTGTGATCAACTACCTCGCGAATGGTCACCGCTCAATTTCCAAGGAGCGACTGGAGGTATTTGCGGGCGGCAGGGTTCTCACGCTGGACAACTTCAGAAAACTGACAGGGTATGGATGGCCAGGCTTCTCCCGCATGCGCCTTTGGCGGCAGGACAAGGGCATAAATGCATGTGCGGCTCATTTCCTGAATGCGGTCAGAACCGGAACTCCGCCAGCCATCAGCCTCGACGAACAGATCGAGGTCAGCAGGGTCGCGATCGAAGCGGCCAGCAGGGGCGTCGCGGGCAATCTCACGATAAACACTTCACCCACCGCATGAACGCACTAACCACAGCCGACCGCTACTGGCAGACCATCAGGCATCTCAGGCCTGGGCAGATAACCGGTCGCATTCGATACCGGTTGGCAAGTCCGCGGCCGGGTCAGTCCCCTCCGCCTCCAACCCGAGACCGCGTGGGAACGTGGCAGGTACCGGGAAGACGACGACCCTCTCTTACCGGGCCTGACCGCTTTATCTTCCTGAATGAAGCGGGGTCGTTAGAAGAGAACGGCTGGGATGATCAGGGGAAAGAAAAGCTCTGGCGTTACAATCAGCATTATTTCGACGATCTTAACGCTGAGAGTCCGGACGGGCGTTCCGGGTGGCACCAGCGGCTGATCCCTTCCTGGATAGAGGCCAATCCGCCCGGTGCCGGGACAGGATGGGAACCCTATCCCACGTCCCTGCGACTGGTAAACTGGATCAAGTGGGTGCTCTCCGGCAATGAACCTGGTCAGGACATGCTCGCGAGCCTTGCCGTTCAGACAAGATGGCTCGCGGCGCGCCTCGAATGGCATCTGCTAGGAAATCACCTTCTTGCCAATGCTAAGGCGCTGGTTTTTTCCGGACTGTTTTTTGACGGTGCAGAGGCGCGGCAATGGCTGCAAACGGGTTTGAGGATTTTGGAGCGCGAGATCCCCGAACAAATCATGAGCGACGGTGCGCATTTCGAACTCTCGCCGATGTACCATGCCTTGATCCTCGAGGACTTTCTCGACCTCACGAACGTTTCACGCGCATTCCAAGCCGGCATCGAACCATTGTTCGCAGCAATTTCCGAGCGGATTCCCCTTATGATTGGTTGGCTGCAAGCAATGAGCCATCCGGACGGGCGGATTTCGTTTTTCAATGACACAGCCTTTGGGGTCGCTCCGGAAAATCAAAACCTCATGGACTACGCGCAACGCCTCGGCTTCTCCACTCCGAAGCGGACTGAACCGGATTGGTTGCAGGACAGCGGATATATCCGTTTCGAAAACCAGCACGCGGTCGTTATCGCGGATTTTGCTCGTGTTGGGCCGGATTACCTGCCTGGACATGCACATGCCGATACACTCAGCTTTGAGGCGTCTCTGTTCGGACACCGGACCTTCGTCAATTCCGGAACATCACTTTATGGCACGGGGACGGAACGGTTACGGCAAAGAGGCACGGATGCGCATAATACCGTAACTGTCGCTGGCACAAATTCATCCGAAATCTGGAGCGGGTTTCGGGTTGCCCGCAGAGCCCGGGTTTTTGATGTCAGTTGCGATTGGAATGGCGGGGCACAGACCGCTTCCGGGTGTCACGATGGCTACGCCCGACTGCCAGGTCGCCCGATCCATCGAAGGTCGGTCAAACTGTCTGGTCAGTGTCTTGAAGTCGTCGACAGTGTTACGCCAACTGAACACGAATCCGTCGCACGGTTTCACCTGCATCCGGACGTCGCAATTCAACAAACCTCAGCCAGTTCAGGGATAATCAAGCTGCCTGCGGGTCAGACACTGACCTGGGATGCCGGCGACAACGAGCCAAGTGTCACATCAACCACATGGCACCCCGAGTTTGGCAAAATGATAGAGAACCAGTGTCTCGTCATTCCCCTTCGTGACGACCGATCCATCCTCAAAATCCGTTGGGACTAGGACATGCACATACTTCTTCTGAGCGATAACTTTTCTCCCGAAACCAACGCCCCGGCCAATCGCGGGTTTGAGCATGCCAAAGCCTGGGTTGCGGCCGGACATCGGGTAACCGTGATCACCTGCGCCCCAAATTTTCCGCAGGGTAAGGTTTACGACGGATACCGCAACAGCCTGTGGCAAACGGAGAACATGGACGGCATCGAGGTCATCCGCGTCTGGAGCTACATGACGCGGAATGAGGGGTTCGCTCGCCGAATTCTTGACTTTGTGAGCTATATGGTGACGGGATTTATCGCCTCGTTTTTCGTCCGGCGGATCGATGTTATCGTCGGTACCTCACCCCAGTTTTTCACCGCCTGCGCGGCCTGGGCCGTGTCCCTGTTCCGGCGCCGACCCTGGGTCTTTGAACTGCGAGACATATGGCCTGAATCCATTCGGGCCGTGAGCGGCATGCAGAACTCGCGGGTTCTGGACCTGCTCGAGAAGCTCGAACTGTTTCTCTACCGTTCGGCCGATGCGATTGTGGCGGTGACACCGTCCTTCAAGCGCAACCTGATCGACCGTGGCATTGACGGCGCCAAAATCAGTGTTGCCACCAACGGTGTCGATCTGAGCCGTTTTGCGCGGGTACCGCGGGATGAAGCCCTTGAGGCAAGCCTCAAACTTCAGGGCAAATTTGTGGCCGGATATATCGGAACGCATGGCATGGCCCATCATTTGGAAACCCTCGTCGATGCCGCCGAGATGCTGGAGCAACACCCTGAAGGTGGCGATATCAGGTTTCTTCTTGTTGGGGATGGCGCCAGCAAATCCGCGATCGAGCAGCGCGCCAGGGAATGTGGACTGGCGAACATGATTTTCGTCGACCCGGTCTCGCGGGAAGAAGTCGCTCGTTACTGGTCTCTGCTGGATGCATCCATAGTCCACCTGAAAGACACCCCGCTGTTCAGCACGGTTATCCCATCCAAAATTTTTGAGTGTATGGCCATGGGTATACCCGTTCTGCACGGCGTACGCGGAGACTCCGCTGAAATTATTGAGGAATGTGGCGCGGGAATACTGTTCGAGCCTGAAAACGCGACCGAATTGGCAACGGGTATTCTGGAACTGGCGGAAAACGCCCCATTGCGGAAACGTCTTGCGGACAACGCGGTTGCGGCCGCACCCAGGTTCGACAGAACGGTACTGGCAGCCGGAATGTTGAAGGTTCTGCAAACACTCAAACCGGCGTAAATCGCGCCTGAGTCCCTTGCCAATTGCCGACCATAAATGTGCACGAAACAACCATTTCTTCACGCCCAAGATTGTTAAATCGGGTTATTCGGTCTATCTGGGAGCAGACGGACCGTTCAGAAGCCCGAGGAAAACAAGGTTGCCAATCACACCGATACCGTCAATTTTGTGGGTTCCGCAGGCCGACCGCGCAGTGTCACCGGGAGGCAAACGGTGAGTTTTTTTCGACCCAAACGACCTTTGAATTCGGACGGCGGCGAAGCCGAAACGGTCTCTGATCCGAAAGTCTCCCCGGACGAGCGGATTTATGCGGTCGGGGACATTCATGGACGTGATGATCTGCTGCTCGCCATGTTTGAAGCGATCGGCAACGATATCACGGCACATTCGGACAATCGTGTTGCGCGGCTGGTGTTTCTCGGCGATCTGATCGACCGTGGCGACCATTCCCGCAACGTTCTGGACGTCATCACGAAAACCATCGCTGCGGAGAAGGAAAACAACATCATCTGCCTCCGGGGCAACCATGAGCAGGCCCTGCTCGATTTCATCAGGGACCCTCTGGTTAAGCGCGGATGGCTCCAGTTCGGCGGTCTTCAAACGATTGGAAGTTACGGTTTGACCGCGCCAAGAGGGCGGACCAGCGATGCCGAACTGACCAGAATTCGCGATGAGCTGAAACAGGCGATGGGGCCGCATCTGGATTTCCTCAGCACCCTTCCGCTTTCGTTTCGGTCAGGTGACGTCTTTTTCGCCCATGCCGGGATAGATCCGGCGAGACCTCTGAGCGACCAGTCGGAACGTGCGCTTCTATGGGGAAAATCGAGTTTCCTGACCGAGGATGGACTACGAGGGGTCAGGGTCGTGCATGGCCACTACGATTCCGCTGATGTGGTCTCCACGCCGGGCCGTATATGCGTGGATCTCGGAGCTTACTATTCAGGATGCCTTTGTGCGGTGCGCCTTGATGACGAAGTCAATGTGATCAAGGTTACAGCCTGACCGTTCCAAAGGTTTCGCACATCGATTCGGGCAAAGGCAGGGATAAACGATTTTGTTTCTTCGTACTGGTTCTTTGTTTCAAATCGTAATGAATCGAACGCCCCATCCGGGACCACACTGTCAGACTTCCTTTGTTAACTTTATCTCGGCAGTCTGCCCGAAGCCCGGATAGGCGCGAGCCCATTTCTTACAAAACCAAATTCGCTGCGTTGGCCCAAATCCGGTGCCCTCGCATCGATCGTCATTCCCCTGCCACGTTAAGCATAAAGACAGATAACAGACTGTAAAAATATCATTTTTAAGAAATACCCCACTTCTATCCTGTTGATTTCGCCACCCCACAGACACTAGCCAACCCGCGGTGGGTCCAGTTTCGCCGAGACCGTTCCGAAATGGGGCTGTATCGGGTGGGACATTTATGAGTGCGGTGGGATATGGGGTCAGTAAAATCTGATGTGGCCAGCGGCAATCCGTTGATCAACGGATTACTGTATGGGGTCAGCTGGGACGCAAAAGTCACCTACAGCATTTCAAATTCCACGGCGGATTACCCGGACAACTACATGGTTTCCGCACTTGATGGCATTCGTCCAATGACCGATGCGCAAACGGTGGCGATATACTTGGCACTTGACGCCGACATGGTGTCGGAGCCGGCTTCCGGGTTTACGGTCGAAGGCTTCACCAATCTGAACGTGATGGGCGCTGAAACTGGACAAATTCGGGCCGGAAGCAGTTCAACTGAAAACCTCGCCTTCGCGTTCTATCCCAGCTACAGCGGCTATGGCGGTGACGTCTGGTTTGGCAATTCCGGCGACAGGCCGGCGGTGGGTAACTACGACTATCACACCGTTCTGCATGAAATTGGCCATGCTGTCGGCCTTAAGCATGGCCAGGATGGTCTGGCATATGATCCGGACAGCATTCCGCAGCTAAATACGGCTCTCCCCTCGCAATACGACAGCATGGAATACTCCGTGATGACCTACAGAAGCTACGTGGGCCAGGACATCGGCGGATACACAAATGAAACCTGGGGGTTCGCACAGACCTTTATGATGGCCGATATCGCCGCCCTGCAATACCTGTATGGCGCGGACTACACGGCCAATGCAGGCGATACGATCTACGTATGGCGTCCGGACAGCGGCAACACATGGATCAATGGCGAGGTCGCGATCAGCCCGGGCGCCAACAAAATTTTCCTGACCATCTGGGACGGAGACGGCAATGACACCTATGACCTCTCCGCCTATTCCAACGATCTGGACGTTGATCTCTCGCCCGGTGGCACCTCGGAACTGGGTTCAAACCAGCTTGCATGGCTCGGCGGTGGTAATGACGACAACGGCAGCGATGCGAGCGGCAGTGTCTACAACGCCCTGATGCACGGGAATGATACGCGCTGCCTGATCGAAAATGTCATCTGCGGAAGCGGTGACGATTTGGTGCGGGGCAACCAGGCCGACAATATAGTCAAGGGCGGTCTCGGGATTGACACTCTGGTGTTCGACGGCAATCGCGACGACTACGACATATACTCGAAACACGGTGTTCTGACCGTTGTCGACCAACGCGGCCTGGATGGCACCGATACGGCGGAAAGCATTGAACTGTTCAGATTTGCTGACGGGGACCATTCCGCGGACCATTTCCTGAACGGGGTCACCGGATCGGAAAGGGGAGAATATCTGGCCGGGACCGACAATGACGACGTGATCTGGTCAAAGGGCGGTCGGTTTGACCGCATGTACGGAGGGGACGGTGCCGACCGCTTTGTGATCGGATGGGAGACCTCGAACGGGAGCACGGAGCGCGAGATCATCTATGATTACGAGGTCGGCAGCGATCAGATCGCATTGATGGATGGAGCAAGCGTCAGCCACTTTTCCAAAACCTCGAGTTTTCTCGTTGCGCATTTTGCGGGCGACGGAGACCTGCTGTTCATCGGCGGGGACGCTGTCGATCCCGACCACCTGACGTTCACCGCGGCAGATGGGCTACTCCTGGCCTGAACCAAAAAAATCGCTTTCCTGGCGAGCAGGTAGTTCCGGAGAAACCGGAGCTACCTGCATTTTTTAGTCCTCCTGGGTTAGATCGTCCGCCTCGTCCCCGGCGCCACCGATGAGCACCGACAACCTCGACGCCGCACCTTTCAGGACTTCCACATGTTGCTCCGCGTCGCGCAGTGGAAGGCGGGACGCCGGGGCGTGGAACGAAAGGGTCGAAACGAGCCGGCCCTCGGATCCGTAGATTGGAACTGCCACGGCAATCATGCCCTCCATGAATTCACTGTCGTCGGTGGAATAGCCCCGCTCACGTATCCGGCTGACCTCTTCCAACACGGCGTCGGCCGAAACCAGGGTTCCGGGCGTGCGGGCCTCAAAAACGGTTGCTTCAAGATAGCTTTTCAGGTGACGGCGGTTCAGCGTGCTGAGATACATCTTGCCGCTGGCCGTGCAGTAAAACGGAACGCGCGTACCCACCGGAAGCTGGATACGAAGTGGCCATTTTGTCTCCACGCGATCTATGTAGACCATCGCGTCACGATCCGGCAGAGCGAGGTTGACGGTCTCACCCACCTGCTCGGCAAGATCGGTAAGTATCGCAACCCGCGCGGTCCTGATGCGAAGCGAGGAGAGTATCCCCGTGGACATCCGCCGGAGCCGGGCGCCGGGCGAATAGGATCGCCCGTCAATTTCGCGCTGAATAAAGCCTTCCTGCTCCAGTGTGGAGAAGAGCCTGTGGATGGTGGGTTTCGGCAGGTTCAGTGACTGGTTCAGTTCGGTCGGTGTAACCGGAACTCCGATCCGCGCCATTTCCTCCAGGACGAAGAGAAGCCGCAGGTTGGTTGGAATGGAACCGGAATTGTCTGAACCGTCTTTCACTTATCATCACCTGCCAAAATCAGCATTTACCCCGAAGAACCTGGAACAAGCACGGTTGACAGGGACGGCACAAGAGCCACGACCATCCAAACCGCAAGCAACGCCACAAGATAGAACACCGAATACCTAAGAAGCCTGAAATATGGAACGCCGGTAACTCCGGATGCCACATAAAGGTTCAAACCATATGGCGGCGTAATGAAGCCGATCGATGCACCCACGAGGAAGATCACCGCAAACTGCAGGGGATCGACACCCGCTGAATGCGCGATCGGCGCCAATATCGGTGCCAGGATGATTGTTACCGGCAGGCTTTCGAGAACCATTCCCGCCACAAACACGATGGCCATGGAGGTGAACAGCACGGCGTAATAATCCCCCATCCCGCGAACGAAGTCGCCTATGAATTCCTGGGCCCCGAGAACCGACAGTATCTGCTGCATGACGACCGAAACCGCAATCAGTGGCGCGAGAATGCCCGCGATCTGGGCCGAGCGCATGGTGATCGACGGCAATTCCAATGGCCCGAACCCCTTCACCACCAGCATTTCGCCGAAACCGCGATGCGCCACGGGGCGGTCCTCATCCGGCGATCCCATCAATTTGTGGATCGGAAGGCTGACAAACCCCACAATGATGCAGAACCCGACAGTCACACCGGCCGCCTCGGTTGGAGAGAATTTACCCGTGTAAATGCCCCAAAGCACCAGACCGATCGCAAAAAAGCCAAGCCAGGCACCGACCGCGGTTTTCATCACCCGGGCGAAATCGAGACTGATCAGATGCCCCCAGCCATTTCGCGAGCAGATCACAAAGGCGGTCAGCATCATGCCAAACACCATCATGGCACCCGGAATAATACCCGCCACAAAAAGCTCCGAAATCGGCAGGTTCATCAGAAAGCCGTAAACGATGAAGATGATCGACGGCGGAATGATGATGCCGACCGTACCCCCCGCAGCGGCCGTCGCCGCGGAAAAGCGCTCGTCGTATCCACCCTTGACCATCTCCGGATGCAGCATGGATCCGATGGTTGCGGTGGTTGCTGAGTTGGATCCTGAGATCGCGGCGAACAGTCCACAGGCCCCGATGCTGGCCATTGCAAGTCCGCCCCTCAACCAGCCGAGACAGGAATACGCAAAGTCGGACAGTCTTCGCGCGATACCGGAGCGGTTGATGAGGTCACCGGTCAGAATGAAGAGCGGCATCGCCAATAGCGCGAAACCATCGGTGAACACATCGCCCAGCGCCGCACCGATGTTATCGAGCGGCAAACCAAGCACAAAGCTCAGCCCGATCACCCAGTACCCGATAACAAGAAACACCGGCACGCCGAGCATAAAGAATACGGTGACACCCAGTGAGATAAGCGTAATCCAGTTTCCGTCCGTCATCTTCAGCCCTCCCCGATCGCGACAGTGCCAATCAACGGATTGCCGTTTCGCAGGTTTTCCACGTCAATGAGGTAGTTCTCCATCGCCCGTGCCGCGATCAGAATGAAGCTGAGCGGTACGGAAATTAGGAACCACCACTGCAGGACGTTGTCCGTCCCGAGCAGGATCTGAAAGTTGGACGCCGAGTTTGCCGCAACCCGTGTGGACGTGACGATCACAACCCAGGAAAACCCGAGCCAGAGTACGAAATCGAGCGACAGGCAGAAAAACTGCAAAGGACGCGGCATTGAGGCACGAAATTCCGCGAAGGCCAGATGCGTTCGGAGTTTCACGTTATAGGCACATCCGGCCCAGGTCATGATGAGGAACAGGAACGGCGGCAATGTGGTCGACCACGGCGCCTGAACATTCAGAATGAACCTGCGAAAGACCTCTACAAAGATAATGGCGCCGATCAAAAGATACGTGGAGACCATGATCGTGCTCTCCAGCTTGCGTTCCACCCATGGAATTTTGCTGTAGAGTACGAGAAAAAACAGTCCCCCCAACAACGTGACGAGAGCGCCAAGCACCCAGGCTCCGGGTCCTCTGAGGGCCTCGCTGAGCATCCACGCGTCATTTGCGAACAGCGCGCTGATTATTTCCCCGATGTTACCAATCATGACCTGCCCCTCCCCACGAGCAGCTTACCTACGCCCGTGGCGTGTCTCGATACGGTTTTGTGTTCAGTGTGCCGGTGGATGGCTGCGCAGCCACCCACCGGCAAATATCGTCAGGCCTTCCACCAGCGGCGGGGCTCAACGTTTTCAGCCAGCATGTCGACCGGGATCTCGCGGGCCACATTGTAGATGGCGTCATAGGTATCGATACCGCCGGCCCAGTTGTTGATGCGCTCACGCCACTGGCTCCAGGGATCGGGATTGAACTCCGGCGAACACATCTCCTCGGCGATCTTGATTTCCTCGGGCGGCAGGAACGCATTCCGCACGTTGTTCTGCGCGAAAATCGTGTTCGGAAGCTGGGGATCAGAGAACCCAACCGTGTTCACCAGGGCTGCCTCATTGGCGGCCTGAACGTGAACCTGTGCCAGATAGGCGGATTCCATCACGGCGTCCTGCAGATAGCCATCGAGGCTGTCAAACACCTTCGCCGACATGGCCGTATGTTCGGTTCCGCAGAAGAACTTCAGGTCCACGGACTGGGACACAACCGGGGCCATGTTTGCATAAGCCACGGCTGAAGCCCAGGTTTCCGCGCCATCAATAAGACCGGTTTTCAGGCCGTCGAGGGTTTCCTCCCAGGCCACCGGCACCGGGTTGAGGTTCAGGAGCTGCATGGCGATACGGCCAAGCTGAGTGCCCGTTACGCGATTTTTGGTGCCGAAAAGCTCCTCAACCTTCGTAACGGTCGGCTTGTCTTGGGCACCCAGACCCAACTGGATACCGCGAAGCTCACAATGGCTGAACAGGAACTTCATGCCATGCCGCTTCTCAAATGGATCGCGCAGAATGCGCTGACTCTCCGGGCTGTAAAGAAAATAGTACTGGGAGGCGCGGCTGGGGAACATGTACGCGTAGTCCAACACGTTCAGGTAGGGCGCTGCGCCGGCCGAGTTCTGTGTCGAGGCCGCATAGATGTCGGTAATGCCCAGCTGGGTTTTTTCCACGCAGTTGGGCTGACCACAAATCTGGTTGTCGCCGATAAACTCAATACGGATTTCGCCGTCAGTACGGGATTCGAGATCGCGGGCGAATTCCAGCGCACCCGCACGTTCAATCAGAAGGTTACGGGCGTTGAAGCCCGCCGCACCAAACTTGAGCGTGTGCTTGGCTTCCTTGGCGAAGCGCTTTTCGTAAGTTGATTCAGCAGCTTTTGCGAGTGACGCGACCGAAACCGTCCCGCCCAGCGTGCCCGCAGCGAGCAGCGTCGACGACATTCCATACTGTCCAGCGACTTTGAAAAGATCGCGGCGAGACAGCCCGCCAAGTTTGGCAGCCAATGACATGATAGTTCCTCCCGGTTTGTTATTGAGACTTGTAGTATCATTTTTAATACACTAATTTCACTCTGGCAAGGAAAACATGGCACCACATCAAACAAAGAAAAGAGCTTGGGGATGGAAACGACCAACACCGACTACATTGTCATTGGTGCGGGTTCAGCTGGATGCGTTCTCGCAAACCGACTGAGCGCGGACCCGGCCAACAGCGTGGTTCTGCTCGAAGCGGGTGGACGGGACTGGAATCCCTGGATCCATATTCCGGTCGGGTACTTTAAGACCATGCACAATCCGTCCGTGGACTGGTGTTACAAAACCGAGCCTGATCCGGGCCTGAATGGTCGCCGTCTGGACTGGCCCCGGGGCAAGGTACTCGGCGGCTCCTCATCCCTTAACGGATTGCTCTATGTACGTGGACAACCACAGGATTATGACCGCTGGCAGCAGATGGGAAATCGCGGCTGGGGCTGGGAACACGTTCTGCCGCTCTTCAAACGGTCTGAGCTTCAGGAGCGTGGCGCGGACGAGTTTCACGGCACGGATGGAACGCTTGCGGTCTCAAACATGCGCCTGCAACGGGCCATCTGCGACGCCTGGGTGGCGGCTGCGCAGGAGGCGGGATACCCCTTCAACCCGGACTACAATGGCAAAGATCAGGAGGGCGTCGGTTACTTTCAGTTGACCGCCCGAAACGGACGCCGGTGCAGTTCCGCGGTCGCTTTTCTGAAACCTGTCAAAGACCGAAAAAATCTCAAAATCATCACCAAAGCCCAGGTGCAAAAAGTTGAGATTGATTCGTCGGGCCGCGCGACCGGCGTCACTTACGCAGATGCTGCGGGAACGGTTCACACCATCAACTGCAACCGCGAAGTGATTCTCTCATCCGGCGCCATCGGCTCGCCCCAGGTGCTGATGCATTCCGGCATTGGTGAACCGGAACAACTGAAGGCAAACGGCATCGAGGTCAAAAGGGAAATGCCGGCAGTCGGCAAAAACCTTCAGGACCATCTTCAGGCTCGTCTGGTATTCAAATGCAACGAACCCACGCTCAATGACGAGGTTCGCAGCCTGTTAAATCAGGCAAGAATTGCCATGAAATACGCCCTCTTCCGGGCCGGCCCAATGACCATGGCCGCAAGTCTCGCCACCGGCTTCCTGAAAACGGGGCCCCAGGTCGAAACTCCCGATATTCAGTTCCACGTTCAGCCGTGGTCAGCCGACAGCCCCGGCGAGGGCGTCCATCCATTCTCCGCCTTCACCATGTCGGTTTGTCAGCTTCGCCCGGAGAGCCGCGGTGAGATCGTGCTGAACGGCCCGGATCCCACCACATACCCCAAAATCCACCCCAACTACCTCTCGACGGAAACGGACTGCCGCACCATTGTGGAGGGCGTCAAAATCGCCCGAAAAATAGCCCGTCACGCTCCTTTGGATTCAAAAATATCGGAAGAATTCCGGCCTGACAGCTCACTGGACATGGACGACTACGAGGGCACCCTCGACTGGGCGCGCAACAACTCATCGTCGATCTATCACCCCACGGGTACCTGCAAGATGGGAGAAGGCCCCAATACGGTTGTGGATGACCGTCTCAGGGTACATGGCATCAGGGGACTACGGGTCGCGGACTGTTCCATCATGCCCGAGATCGTCTCAGGCAACACCAACGCTCCCGCAATCATGATTGGTGAGAAAGCCAGCGACATGATCCTGGAGGACAGTAAAGTGGCGGTTTAAAACCGACGCCTATTTCGCTCCAAACCCACTGGCCATGACGAAAATCGTGCGGAGGGCTATGTACACGTCCAGGCGTCCGCAGGAAGCTTCGACGTAGCGCTGATCGTACATTGCCTTTAGCGCCGTCGCCTCCGCTCCATCCGCATACCCGTGCTCAATCTGCGCCAGTCCTGTAATTCCCGGCTTCACGCGAAAACGCTCGTTGTAGTGGCCGATCAGTTGCGAAAAATACTCCGCATGCTCAATGGCATCCGGGCGCGGTCCGATTACACTCATTTCACCCAAGAGAACATTGATGAAGTTGGGCAGCTCATCAACGCGTGTCCGCCTGAGAAAACCGCCCAGCGCCGTGATCCGGTCGGTTTCAAGCCCAGCTTCCGGGCCGCGTGCCGTGTCCCCGGACGGCAGCATGGTACGAAATTTGTACATGTAAAACGCCTGCCGGTTTCGGCCCATGCGCTTTTGCACAAACATCAGCGGACCAGGATTCAAGACCGGGTTCACAATCAGAAGGAGCACCGCAAGCAGGAGAATAACCGGCATTGCGGCAAGCGCGCAGCACATATCGAACGTGGTTTTATAAAGTCGGAAAACGGGCGACCATCTGATCCCATTGAGGTCGGATTTGAGAAACCGTTTTGTTCCCCGCCCCTGAAAAAATATCGGGACTTCGAGTTCCAGATCCTGAAAAGACATGCCTAAAATACTCCACGACACCAAGCAAACAGGCAGGAAACCGAACAACCTGAGGTTTCCTACAATTTTCATATTACGGTATCGAAAGAGTAAAATAATCTAAGCGATTTTTAGTAGAACTAATTGAAAAAGTGGTAAAAATCGGAAGCCGCAGTGAAAATTCCGCTTTAGTTCAGTCGCTTGCGGGAATTAACCATCTGATAAAACTCAAGGTTGAATTCCATTAATCGAAACCGGCCTGGAAAATTTGAGCCATTTCACCTGAGTGCTGCGTACCGTTGCGGAGACGATTCCACCTCAAGTAGAAAGCCCCGCTGTTACCAACGGGGCTTCCACTCAGTTCCGGATATGCCTGACCGGCTTTAGTGAACCACGTGCGGGGTGGCCGTCGACTTACCGACATAAAGACCATCCGCGTCCACGGATACCGGCACCACCTGCCCATCGCGGACCTCTCCGGACAGCAGCTTTTCAGCCAGCGGGTCCTGAACGGACTTCTGTATGACCCTTTTCAGGGGTCGCGCACCGTAAACCGGGTCGTATCCGCGATCGGCAAGCCAGGTCATGGCCGCCTCGTCCACGTCGAGCGTGATGTTCCGCCCTGCAAGACGCTTGCCAAGTATGCCCAGCTGGATGCTAACGATACCATCCATATTCTCGCGGCTGAGCCGGTCGAACAGCACGATCTCGTCGAGGCGGTTCAGGAACTCGGGGCGGAAATGCGCCCGCACGGCCGCCATGACCTGATCCCGCGCGGATTCGGCATCCTCACCGTCACCAAGCGTCGAAAGCGCCTGGCTGCCCAGGTTGGAGGTCAGAACGATCAGGGTGTTCTTGAAATCTACCACCCTGCCCTGTCCGTCGGTGAGACGACCGTCATCGAGAACCTGCAGAAGCACGTTGAACACGTCTGAATGCGCCTTTTCGACCTCGTCGAACAGGATCACCTGATACGGTTTACGCCGAACGGCCTCGGTCAGAACGCCACCCTCGTCGTAGCCCACGTATCCCGGGGGCGCACCAATCAGGCGTGCCACGGAGTGTTTCTCCATGAACTCCGACATGTCGATACGAACCATTGCCTGATCATCATCAAACAGGAAATCCGCCAACGTCTTGGTCAGCTCGGTTTTACCAACACCGGTCGGTCCAAGGAACAGGAAGCTGCCTAAAGGTCGGTTCGGATCGTTCAGCCCGGCCCTCGCACGGCGTACAGCATTGGAGACCGCAACCACGGCTTTTTTCTGACCAATCACCCGTGTGCCAAGCTCCTCCTCCATACGGAGAAGTTTCTCGCGCTCACCTTCCAGCATCCGGTCAACCGGAATACCGGTCCAGCGCTCCACGACGCTTGCCACATGCTCGGGCGTAACCGCTTCCTCGACCATGACATCATCGTCCTGGACAGCCTCGGCTGCGGCAAGCTTTTGCTCCAGTTGCGGAATGACACCATAGGCGAGCTCACCCGCTTTCTGCAGATCACCGCGACGTTTGGCGTTGTCCAGATCATTACGCGCGCTGTCGAGCTGCTCCTTCAGCTCCGCGGAGCCCTTCAACTTGTCACGTTCCGAGGTCCAGCGTTCCGTAAGCTGAATGGACTCCTCCTCAAGCGCGGCAATCTCCTTGAGAAGCTTCTGCAAACGCTCCTGGCTTGCCTCATCCTTTTCCTTCTTGATGGCTTCAGCCTCAATCTGTTTTTGCAACAGATCCCGATCGATTGCATCAAGTTCCTCAGGCTTGCTGTCCACCTCCATGCGAAGGCGTGAACCGGCTTCATCCATGAGATCGATGGCCTTGTCCGGCAGGAAACGGTCGGTGATGTAGCGGTCACTCAGGGTCGCAGCCGCAACCAGCGCGGAGTCCGTGATGCTCACCCCATGGTGAACCTCGTATTTCTCCTTGATGCCACGAAGGATCGAGATCGTATCCTCGACCGTCGGCTCACCGATCATGACCGGCTGGAACCGCCGGGCCAGGGCCGCATCCTTTTCCACGTGCTTGCGGTATTCGTCGAGTGTGGTCGCACCAACGCAGTGCAACTCACCACGGGCAAGCGCTGGTTTCAGCAGGTTCGACGCATCCATCGCTCCGTCCGCCTTACCGGCACCCACGAGCGTGTGCATTTCGTCAATGAACAGGATGATTTCACCAGCGGCATCCGTTACTTCGTTGAGAACGGCTTTAAGGCGTTCCTCAAACTCACCCCGGTATTTCGCGCCGGCGATTAGCGCACCCATGTCCAACGACAACAGACGCTTGTTCTGAATGGATTCCGGCACATCGCCATTGACGATCCGCAGGGCCAAACCCTCTGCAATCGCGGTTTTACCCACGCCCGGATCACCGATGAGAACCGGGTTGTTCTTGGTGCGACGGCTCAGAACCTGCATGGTGCGGCGAATTTCATCGTCGCGGCCAATGATAGGGTCAATTTTACCCTCTCGTGCCGCTTCCGTCAGGTCCCGCGCATACTTCTTCAGCGCGTCGTACCCTTCCTCAGCGTTCGCACTGTCCGCCGTACGGCCCTTGCGCAGGTCGTTAATCGCCTCGTTGAGCTTCTGGGCGGACAGGCCACCCTCTTTCAGCGCGTCATTGGCACCGGATTTTGTGACGGCAAGCGCGGTCAGCAAACGCTCAACAGTGACATAGCTGTCACCAGCCTGGTCCGCCAGTTTCTCCGCCTCAGCCAGCACCTTGGCGGTCTGGCCGTCCATATACACCTGGCCACCACCGCTGCCGGAAACTTTCGGCTGCTTACCGAGCGACAGCTCCACGGAACCGTAGACCTTTTTGGCGTCACCACCGGCGCGCGTAATCAATCCGGCCGCCATGCCCTGCTCATCGTCCAGCAGGGCCTTTAGAATATGTTCGGGAAGGAACCTCTGGTGGTCCTCACGCAAAGCAATTGTCTGGGCCGACTGAATGAAGCCACGGGCCCGTTCGGAAAACTTTTCCATGTTCATTTTGATCTCCTCTCAGCACTTTCCCCGCAAACGCCCGCTCGGCGGCACATTCGCTGAAAGCCTTGAAATTCAGATAGGAACATCAACCTACCGTTGCAAGAAAACAACAGGTGCAAACAGCCAAAAAATTTTGACGGCCAAAATTCGCCGTTTCCGTTTCGGAAACTCACTATTCCGCGTGAGGCTGTTGTTTCCAAATAAGCGCCACTTAAGTGCTTCGAGAACGCAACCAAGGCAGGGAGACGACCTTATGCTGGACTCGAAATCAAATTTGGTGGCCGATCACCCGATCAACGCACGCTGGACTGCGGACAATCCGGACGTGTTGCAGCTCTATTCTTTCCCCACGCCCAACGGCATCAAGGTCTCGGCCATGGTGGAGGAAATCGGGATCGACTACGAAGCGCACACCGTCAAACTGAATGAGACAACCACGCCCGAGTTCCTGTCGTTGAACCCGAACAACAAAATTCCCGCAATTATCGACCCCGATGGACCGGACGGCGAGGCGCTGAGCCTTTTCGAGAGCGGCGCCATTCTCATCTACCTTGCGGACAAAACCGGACGCTTTCTGGCAAAGGATGGAGCCGAGCGCTATGAGACCATTCAGTGGCTGATGTTCCAAATGGGTGGCGTCGGTCCGATGTTTGGTCAGCTGGGCTTCTTCTACAAGTTTGCAGGCGCTGACATTGAGGACCCGCGACCACGTCAGCGCTACATCGACGAGACAAAGCGCCTGCTCAATGTCCTGAACCAGCGGCTTGAGGGCCGAACATGGATCATGGGTGACGAATACACCATTGCCGATATGGCAATTTGGCCCTGGATCCGCACCCTGGACTTTTATGGCGCCAATGAGGCCGTCGAACTCGACAGCTTTACCAACGTCAAAGCTTGGGTCGCCCGCGCTCTGGACCGTCCGGCGTCGCAGGCCGCACTGAACATTCCCGACCGGGACGCCTGATATGGACGAGAGGTTGCTGCCGGGTCTCAACCGGTGGCAACCTTGACTTTCCCGACGTGACGGGGCAACCGCATGGAAATCCATTCCATGAGGAGACCCCACATGTCGGACGACCGCCTGATTGTTGGCCTGGACGTACCAAACGCGCTGGAAGCCCTTCAGATCGCGGAAAAGCTCGGCGACAGTGTCAGTTTCTACAAAATCGGCCTCGGAATGCTCACCGGTGGCGGACTGGCACTGGCCAATGAACTTACCGAAAACGGCAAGCGCGTCTTTCTCGACATGAAACTCTTCGACATACCCGCCACCGTGGAACGCGCGGTCCGTGGTCTGGCGCAGTACGATCTGGATTTCCTGACCGTTCATGGCGATCCGCACGTGGTCACGGCCGCCGCGGACGGGCGCGGGACCAAACCGCTGAAAATTCTCGCGGTGACCATCCTGACTTCCATGAACCGCTCTGATCTGGATGCCTGCCTGATCAAACCGGGCAACTTGGCTGATCTGGTCGTCGAGCGTGCCCGAACGGCGTTCTCGGCCGGTGCGGATGGGGTCATTGCCTCCCCACACGAGGCAGCCGCCATTCGGGCGCTGCCCGAAGCCAAGGGCAAACTCATTGTCACGCCCGGCGTGCGTCCTGCCGGCTCGGCCTCCGGTGACCAGAAGCGCATCGCCACGCCTGCGGAAGCCCTAAAAAACGGAGCGGATCACCTGGTGGTTGCCCGGCCGGTTTTCGCCGCACCTGACCCACGTGCGGCAGCGGAAGCCATTCTCAGCGAGATTGCCAGGATTTAGTAACCGGCACGCCCTTGCCGCGCGATCGCGGAGCAACACTGCACTTAACGGATTAATGTCTCCCAGCAACGATGTGTGGAGACCGGCATGCCGAACCAAATTCAGTACATTCCCGTCACGGAGATCGACGAGGAGGTACTGTTCCGGAGATTTCCTTCCTCTCAAATGCAGGAGGGTACATTCAACGGGGTTTGTGCCGGGAAGGCTCTGCACGTCTTTGAGCTTTCCCGCCCGTCGCGTCGATACAGATACGGGCTGATTTGCGGACAGGCTCCCATTCCCGCCAACAGGCATACAAAACCCGGAAACTCCGGACACAAACCCAACAAGATGGCTGCGATCGTTCACGAAAGTTGCTCAGTTCCGAACGTACTCCGCGAGGCGATCAAAACTGCTGAAGCGGCCGGAAAGCTGGCACCGATGGAACTCGGCCGGCTCGTCCAGGCCGCATGTGATCAGAAACTCTTTACGACCCATAATGCTGCCGTGGCCAGCCTGTTCCCGGACGCAAATGCGCGGCGCAGGTGTAACATCCGTAAATTCGCGCAGTTCCACGACTTGGTCGATGGCGTTCTCGCCAGGCCCGAAGCAATGAACCAGACACAGGTTCTGCGCCTCGAAGCCGCCTTTCGAAAGGGATTTGGCACACGTATTCGCACCCTGCTGCAGGAAAGCGGCGCGACACAGCCGAGGGGACAGTGGGAGGCTTTGCTCCCGATCCTGGCGGAGGCGGAGCAAAAGGCCGCGTGACCGCCGTCATGCCTTGAGCGGAATTCGATCAAAGGCGAATTCCCCACGGCCGGCAAAACTGCTATTTGGCCTCCATGGAAAACCGGATGATCTGCCGTGACTGTCTTGCGGAGTTTTCGGGTGGCTCGCGCTGCCCAAACTGCGGCAGCCCGCGGCTGCTAAGCCACCCGGAACTCTCCACTCTCTCCATTGCCCATATTGACTGTGACGCCTTTTACGCCGCGGTTGAAAAGCGTGATGACCCATCACTGACCGACAAGCCCGTTATCATCGGCGGCGGCAAACGTGGCGTGGTGTCCACCTGCTGCTACGTTGCGCGCATACGCGGCGTTCATTCGGCAATGCCGATGTTCCAGGCCAATCGCCTCTGCCCAGACGCCGTGGTCATTAAGCCGCGCATGTCGCGCTACGTGGAGGTCTCCCGGCAGGTGAAATCCCTATTCGAGGAACTGACACCGGTGGTGGAGCCCCTTTCCCTTGATGAGGCCTTTCTGGACCTGACCGGAACCGAACGCCTTCACGGTGGCTCTCCGGCACAGCAACTCATCCGCCTGCAGCGACGGATTCACCAGGAGATTGGCGTCACCGTCTCAATCGGGCTGTCCCACAACAAGTTTCTGGCCAAGATTGCGTCCGACCTTGACAAGCCGCGAGGGTTTTCCGTGATCGGTCGGGGCGAAACGCTGGATTTTCTCGCCGACAAGCCCATCAATATCATTTGGGGTGTGGGGCCGTCCGCAACCCGTTCGCTGCAAAAATCCGGAATTCAGACCATTGCCGACCTGCGCCGCCGGGACCGCAAGGATCTCATCAAATCTTTCGGAACTCTCGGCGACCGTCTATGGCACCTCAGTCAGGGTGACGACCGGCGCTCCGTGTCGGCACATCGACCGGTCAAATCGATTACCAATGAGAATACCTTCTTCGAGGATATATCGGCCGCAGAAGACCTCGAGTGGCACCTCTGGAACCTCTGCGAACAGGTCTCGGCCCGGGCCAAAGCAAGGAACCTGTCCGGCCGGGTCGTGCTCCTGAAACTCAAAACACACGATCACCGCATCGTCAGCCGACGGATGACACTCGATGCCCCCACGCATATGGCCGACAGGATATTCCGCCTCACGAAGAACCTGCTGCATCAAAACCTGACGCATGGGCCCTTCAGGCTTATCGGTACGGGCATTTCGGATCTGGTGGAGGTCCTTGAGCCTGAAACCGAAGCCGATCTGCTTGACCCTACATCCGGCAATCGGATTGGCGCTGAACACGCAGCCGACAAGATCCGTGCCAAATTTGGATCCGACTCAATCATCTTCGGACGCTCAATTCGCTGAATCAGCGGTGCGCGGACCTCTCCCGACACCCACCGCAAAAACCCGCTAAACCCAAAAAATGGACGATTATTCGGCTTCTAAAACGCCTTGAATGTGCAACGGTGAAGAAAGATGCGAAAAAATTGGGCAGAATCGATCAAAATCGAAAAAAAGCGAAGATTGCCAGTCGCCACCCTTGACTATGCTGCGCTGCGACATAGATTAGGCTCATGATGCGTTGCATCATATACGCCCATTGGGCGTTTCCTCCCTAAACTTGGGCCGTGCATTGTGCACGGCCTCTTTTTTTGTGGTCTCTCAGGTAATATCAGGTACGGAAATTAATCAACCCATAACAGGCATTTACAGTAATTTACGTAAGCCTCACAGGGAACCTGGCCCCCAATCGTTTTTCTCAACGCGAATCGAAACGACCCCAAACCGTTTCAAAGATCACAGGAAGCTGGCTTTTCTCCGCCTGGGGCACCCAAACGCTTCTATTCCGCAGCAACCTGCGTCGGCGACGCTCCCAACCGGGTCAGTTCACCAACAGCTCTCGTAAGCCGCGCCCGTATTGCGTCAAAATCCCGGGATTTCTGGACCAGCGCCTCATGCATGTAGAGCGAACGGTTGATCTCGATCTGCAATGCATGAACCCCGCGCCTCGGACGCCCGTAGTTCTGCGTGATGTAACCACCGGCGAAGGGAGCATTCTTTGCGACCCGAAACCCCTCCCGGGAAAAAATTGCGGTTGCCGCCTCAACAAGCCACCGCCCACAGGCCACGCCGAACCGGTCACCCAAAACCACATCCGGTTTCCGGCCAAAAACACTGGTCGTGGAGGACAGCGCGTCATCCGGCATCGAATGACAGTCAAAAAGAATCGCGCGTCCATGCTTTCCGCGCGCCTCATCAATCAGGGACTGAAGCTGCCGGTGATACGGCTGCCAGACACCAACCACACGCCCAACGGCGTCATCCATGGATATTTTCCCGGATATGATGGGACGGCCCTCGGAAACGACACGGGGAATCACACCAAGTCCCGCAGCAACCCTCGAATTCACGAAACCTTTCGGTGCTCCCTCAATCAGGGCCGGATCCAGCTCGCCGGGAGCCCGGTTGAGATCCACCCAGGCGCGGGAAAGGCGTGCCGAAATCAGCGGACTGCCGTGATCCGGCGCCGCGCCGAAAAGCTCATCCACAAAGGCATCCTCCGACGAGCGGATTTGCAGCGGATTCAGCAAAAGACGGTCGCCATAGGGATTCGGGAACCCGGTTCCGCTGTGTGGTGAACTGAAAATCACGCACGAACCAGGTCCCTTCGGGAGCCGCAATGTATAGACCGTATTACTCATGCCACAGCCATAGTTCCCGAATAGTTCAACTGCAAACCTTTCCGGGCGCAAAAGGGCTTGAACAGGATCGCGCTCTTGAATATAGAGCCCCGAACGTTACGGAGACTTCGGGATCCGGACTACGGGCGTATAGCTCAGCGGGAGAGCACTTCGTTGACATCGAAGGGGTCACTGGTTCAATCCCAGTTACGCCCACCATTCCCTTCCCGGGGGATTTGAACGGCTCCGAAAGGGGCATGACGACACCAGGCGCAGGCTCCGTCCGCGCGCCGCAAAAAGGAGAGAGGCCATGAAGGTACGTAATTCGCTTCGCTCCCTGAAGCAGCGCCATCGCGATTGCCGCGTCGTGCGCCGCAAGGGGCGGGTTTATGTGATCAACAAGACCCAGCGCCGGTTCAAAGCCCGTCAGGGTTGAGACATCGCAGCGATCTGATCGAAAAGCCGCACCAACCGTGCGGCTTTTTTGATTCGGGCCCTCACACTCCCCGGTCATGAATAATCCCGCTGGTCATCTATGACCTTGCCATCGTTCGGCAGCGTGCCAGGAACCACCACCTCAACATCAGCCCGCAGCTTCATGACCGCCTGAACGCTCTCCATCAGCGCCTCAAGATTGCCGCCATCGGCCTCAACCCTCACCCGCATCCGGTCCTGCTCGCCCTCGCGGTCGATTTCCACGCGCGCCTTTCCGACACCGGGATGCCGCGCCACGAATTCCGCGACCTGCTCCGGCCGCACGAACATTCCCTTCACCTTAGCTGTCTGGTCCGCCCGCCCCATCCAGCCCTTGATGCGCATATTCGTGCGCCCGCACGGACTGGCACCGGGCAACACCGCCGAAAGATCCCCGGTCGCGAATCGGATGAGCGGATAATCCCGGTTGAAGGACGTCACCAGAACCTCACCGACTTCTCCCTCCGGCACGGGATCACCGGTTCCCGGACGCACAATCTCAACGATCACGCCCTCATCGACGATCATGCCCTCCATCGCGGAGCTTTCATACGCAATAAGCCCCAGATCCGCCGTGGCATAGCACTGCAGACAGGACACACCACGATCCGCGTATTCCTGACGCAATGAGGGAAACAGCGCTCCGCCCGATACCGCGGCTTTGGTGATCGCAGGAGACAGGCCCATCTCCTCCGCCCGGTCGAGTATGACCTTCAAAAAGTCCGGTGTTCCCGCGTAGGCAGTTGTTCCAATATCCACCGCCGCGCGCACCTGAAGGTCCGTTTGACCCGTTCCAGCCGGCACCGACGTTGCCCCCACCGCAGCAATGGCACTGTCGAACATCATGCCTGCGGGCGTCAGGTGATAGGAAAAGCAGTTCTGCACGATGTCACCCGCGCCAATTCCACTCGCATGCGCACAGCGCCCCAGACGCCACCAGTCGGCACTGCGGGACCCCGGTTCATAGATTGGACCCGGGCTCTGAAACACATAGTCAAACCCGCTGACCGGACCCGCAGCATATCCACCAAACGGCTCTCCGGCTTCCCGCGCGTCCATTAACGCCGATTTGCGCAAAACGGGCAGCTTCGCCAATGCCGCGCGGTCGCGAACCTCGGCTGGATCAATACCTTCCAGATGCTTCGCGAAACCAGGGGCCGCCTCCTGGGCGTGGGCGATCAGGCCCGGCAACGCCTCCGCCAATGCCGCCTGACGCGCGTCCGTGCTCCTCGTTTCCAGTGCGTCAAAATAGTCCGGCATCCCGCCCCCTCAACTCAGCCATCTCTTGCGCCGGCGATAGGACCGCACATCGCGAAAGCTCTTCCGCCCCTCGTCGCCCATGCCAAGATAAAATTCCTTTACATCCGGGTTTTCCCGCAACTCCGCGGCAGGCCCGTCCATCACAACCCGCCCGGACTCAAGTATGTAACCGTAATGGGCGAAACGCAGTGCGACATTGGTGTTCTGTTCCGCCAGAAGAAAACTCACGCCTTCCTTCTCATTGAGGTCTTTCACGATGTCGAAAATCTCCTCAACCAACTGCGGCGCAAGACCCATGCTCGGCTCATCCAGCAGAACGGTCTCCGGGCGGCTCATCAAGGCACGTCCAATTGCCGTCATCTGCTGTTCACCGCCTGAGGTGTAACCCGCCTGGCTCGTACGGCGTTCCCGCAGACGTGGAAAATAGTCATAAACCATGTCAAGATCGCGCTTAATTGCCGCCGCGCCATCCGTACGGGTATAGGCACCCGTCATCAGATTGTCCTCGACGCTCAGGTGTTCAAAGCAGTGCCGACCCTCCATCACCTGAATTACGCCACGCTTCACAACGTCCGACGGGTTCAGTTCGGCAAGCGACTGTCCGTGATAGCGGATCGAACCCTTGGTGATTTCGCCGCGCTCCGATTTCAGAAGGTTGGAAACTGCCTTAAGCGTCGTCGTCTTTCCCGCGCCATTTCCGCCGAGCAGCGCCGTGATACCGCCCTTCCTGACACCAAGTGACACGCCCTTCAGAACCAGAATGACGTGATTGTAGATCACCTCGATATTATTGATCTCAAGCAGACTTTCCTGCCCGGCGGCATTTTCAGACATCATCACCTCATCCGGTCATCCCGGCCCGCATCTGGGCCGGGAGATGGTTGCACGCGGACCTCAGCCGCAGTCACGCGGTTCAATGCCATTTTCACTGGCAAACGCTTCCGCGTCGGCATCAATCAGCGGCTGGATAACCTCACGGTCCGACGCGATGTAATCCGTGATCGCATTCCACTGCTGTGCCTCCGCATCCCACTGCTGCACCAGGGCCATTCCCGGACCGCTGTGGTTCGAGCAGGTCACATTGACCTCCGGTGCAAACCCAGGCAGGCCCAGCGCCTCCATGGTTGCCGCATCGACACTCAGGGCCTCCATTCCGTCCCGCATCATCGACGCGTCAATCTCGGCCACGCCGTGGATTTCCTGCGCAGTTTTCACGGCCTCAGCCGCCAGCATCGCCGCGAACATGCCCCGGTTGTACTGCACCTGACCCAGGTTGCTGCCGTCACCGGCGGCTTTACCGGCATCGACCACATAGGTCTGCAGATCGTCAAAGATCGGGAAATCCGTGCCAACGCCGGTAAAGTTTACCGATTTGTAGCCATGCGCACCCTCGCCCACCGGCAAAACATCCGGCTCCGCGCCTGACCACCAGACGCCAATGAACTTGTCCATCGGATAGCGGATGTTTGCAGCCTCCTGTACAGCGGTGGAGTTCATGACGCCCCAGCCCCAGAAGAACACGTAGTCAGGTTTCTCCCTCCGGATCTGCAGCCACTGGCTCTTCTGCTCCTGACCGGGGCTGTCCACCGGCAGGGTCGTCAGCTCAAACCCGTGTTTTTCGGAGAGTTCCTCAAGCGTCCGGATCGGCTCCTTACCATAGGCGGAGTTGTGATAGAGCAATGCGATGGTCTTGCCGTCGAGGCTTCCCTCCACGTCCAAAGCGTGTTTGACCATGATGGACGCCGCGTCCCAATAGGTGCCGGGGTAGTTAAACACCCACTCGAAAATCTCACCATTGGCTGCACTCGTGCGCCCGTATCCCATTGTGTGCATGGGAATTTTGTCGGCCGTCACCTTCGGGATCAACTGGTAAGTGATACCGGTGCTGAGCGGCTGGTAGACCAGTGGGCTTTCCCCCTTGGTCGCCTCATAACACTCCACACCCTTTTCCGTGTTGTAGCCCGTTTCGCACTCAACAATGCGGGTCATCACGCCGCCAATGCCACCGTCACGCTCGTTCAGGAGAGTGAAATAGTCCTGATACCCGTCGGAAAACGGAACGCCACCCGCGGCAAAAGGTCCGGTACGGTAGCTCAGATCCGGAAACACCAGATCCGCAAGCACGGGTGTCGCCCCCAGTGTCGCAGCCAGCGCGACCGCCGCAGTCTTCGAAAATCCCATTGCATCCTCCCTATGGTTGTATTTGTTTCATTCTCAGTGCGGGAACGGCCAAAGCCTCAGCTTCTCCTTCACCGTCCGCCAGATCGCGGCGAGCCCATGCGGCTCCACGATCAGAAAAAAGATGATCAGCGCGCCCACGATCAAAAACTCGAAATGCGCCGCAATATCCGTGGGCCAGCCAAACGACCCGACCATGATGTTCTTGAGCAGGACCGGCATCAGGACCATGAACGCCGCCCCGGCGAACGAGCCGAACATCGAACCAAGCCCGCCTATGATGATCATGAAGAGAACAAGGAACGACTTCTGAATGCCGAATGCCTCCGTGACCTCCACAGCGCCAAGGTAAACCGAGAAGAACAGCGCACCGCCCACACCGACAAAAAACGAGGATACCGCAAAGGCCAGCAGTTTGGTCTTCAACGGATTGACCCCAATAATCTCGGCCGCGATGTCCATGTCCCGAATGGCCATCCAGGACCGCCCGATGCGCCCCCGCGTCAGGTTACGCGCCACCCAGGCAAGCACAAACAGGATCGTCAGGCAAAAAAGGTATTTGGCTGCCGGAGCCGCCGCCGGGCCGGAGACCTCGAACCCGAGAAACCCACGCGTCGGTGCGGTAATCTGGCCGGAAGCGGAATAGTTGTAGGACCATTCCCACTTGTTGAACAACCAGACGAGAAAAAACTGCGCAGCCAGCGTCGCCACTGCCAGGTAAAACCCCTTGATCCGCAAACTCGGCAATCCGAACAGCAACCCCACGAGCGCGGTCACCACTCCACCCAGAAGAACGGACACCAGAATATTCATCTGCGGCAGGGCATACCGCACCCATTCCCCGTCTTCACCGGGCAGATAAATGTCCATTCCGGTCATGAACTTGTAGCAGGCATAGGCCCCGACAGCCATGAAACCGCCGGTGCCAAGGCTCAATTGTCCGCAATAACCTACGAGAATGTTCAACCCGATCGCCGTCACCGACCAGATCAAAACGGGCAGCAAAACCGCGTTCGCCCAGTAGTCATTGATGATAAACGGCACCAGACCAAACGCCACCAGCAACAGGGCAAAATAGGCAATACGGTCAAACCTGATCGGGAAGGTTCGGCTGTCCTCGGAATAGCTCGATTTGAACTCACCGGCCTCACGATAGATCACGGGTGTGCCTCCGTTGCTGCATCAGTTCCGGTTCCCATCACACCCTCTCAATGATCTTTTCGCCGAACAGCCCCTGGGGCCGCACCACCAGGAACAGCAGCGCCAGCACATAGGCGAACCAGTTTTCCGTCGCGCCGCCGATCATCGGACCGATGGCAAACTCAAACAGTTTCTCCCCAACCCCGATAATCAGCCCGCCAACAATGGCCCCTGGGATCGACGTGAACCCGCCCAGCATCAGAACCGGCAGAGCCTTAAGCGCAATCAGCGACAGCGAAAACTGCACGCCCGATTTCGCGCCCCACATCACGCCTGCCACCAAAGCCACAAACCCAGCAATCGCCCAGACAATCACCCAGATTCGGCGCAGCGAAATTCCCACGGACAACGCCGCCTGGTGATCATCCGCCACGGCCCGCAGAGCCCGACCTGTCCGGGTATATTGGGAAAACAGCGTCAAGGAGATCACCAGAACAATAGCAATCAGGCTCGCCGCGATATCAAGACGGTCGATGAAAAACCCGTAACCGAACCACTCAAAGGTGCTCGCTTCCACCGTCTCGGAAATCCCCTGCGGCAGGCCCACATCGATCGTCTTGATGTCCGACCCCCACATGAGGTCGCCAAACCCTTCCATGAAGTAGGCCAGCCCGATGGTCGCCATGAACAGAATGATCGGCTCCTGATTGACCAGATGTTTCAGAACCACCCGCTCCACAACAATCGCGAACAGGATCATCACACCCAGCGTCAGCAAAATCGCCAGGATCGCCGGCAACTCCCAACCGAAATGGTGAATCTCCGTGCCGAACACAGCGTTGATCAGATGCGCGAAAGGCACCTGCCCCGTCTGCAACCCAACCAGAGTCATCGCGGCAAAAAGCGCCATGACGCCCTGCGCGTAGTTAAACACGCCTGACGCCTTGAAGATCAGCACGAAGCCCAGCGCGACCAGCGAATACATCACCCCGGTCATCAGCCCGTTGAGCGTCACCTCCATCGCAAAAAGCAGCTGTTCAGGCATCCGCGTCACCCTCCGGCACATCCCTGACCGGCTTCAATTCGCCTGCCGTTCCCGGCAACGCGGGCGGTGCCCTCAGATCGGCGTCCTCCTCCGCGCGGCTGCCGTCATCGTTGCAGTACGGACACAGAAACCGCAGTGTTTCGCGCGTCTCCGGTGCCAGATCATCATCAGCCACTATAGCTTCACCAGCGCGGCCAAACATCACGCGAAACGACTGAACCTCCGCCGGGCTCAGCATGGTCTTTTCATCCACCTCGCGCGGCATCCGCTCCGTAACCGCACCGAGAAAATGCCTGCGGATACGCTCACGATCCTCCGACGGGATCGCATCCAGCCGTGGGTCATCCTGGGCAAACACCGTCAGAAACCTTCGGCTCAGAAGTCCCTCGGCAAATCCCGCCTCCGCCTCAAGTTCCCGCAGGAATCCTCTCACCGCATCACTCATGAGCCACCCCCAGATAGGCGTCGATTACATCCTCATTCACCCGGACCTCATCGGGCGTGCCGTCTCCGATCTTCCGCCCGTAGTCGAGCACCACAACCCGGTCGGAAATATCCATCACAACCCCCATGTCATGTTCGATCAGGGCAATGGTCGTTCCAAATTCGTCATTCACATCGAGAATAAAGCGGCTCATGTCCTCCTTCTCCTCGATATTCATGCCGGCCATCGGCTCATCAAGCAATAGCAGCCCCGGCTCAGCCGCCAGCGCCCGGCCAAGCTCCACCCGTTTCTGTAGACCATAGGGCAACGATCCGACCGGCTTTTTCCGGATGTGCTGGATCTCAAGGAAATCGATGATTTTCTCCACAATCTCCCGGTTCTCGTTTTCCTCGCGCTCCGCCGCACCGGCCCAGACCGCCTGGGAGAATATCCCCTGTTTCATGTGCGTGAACCGCCCGGTCATGATGTTGTCGAGCGTCGACATGCCCTTGAAGAGTGCGATGTTCTGGAACGTTCGCGCGATGCCCTGCTGCGCAATTTGGTGTGGCCGCATTGGCCCGCGCTTTGAGCCCTTGAACCAGATTTCACCCTCCTGGGGGTGATAGAACCCGTTGATCACGTTGAGCATCGACGATTTGCCGGCCCCGTTCGGGCCAATGATCGCCCGTATCTCGCCCTGACGAATATCAAACGAGATATCGCGTATCGCCGTCACCCCACCAAAGCGCAGCGTTATGTTACGCATCTCCATGAGCACGGGACGGTTTTCCGGGTCCGCATCCGGCGCCGTCTCCTTTTCAGTTTCACCCGGCGTCGGTTCCGGCAAATGCGTGAGTTCGACACCTTGCGCCTCCAGCTCCGCCTCGAACAGGTCCTTGGCCGTTACGTCCTCCGCCCTGACCGCAACAGTCTTTTCTGAAGGAACAATCACCGATTTCGGTTCGGCTGGCGTCTGCACCGGGTTTGGACGGGGTTTTCGTAAAGGCTCAGAAACCGCCGCATCCCGGCGGTTTCGTTCCGCGGCCAAAGCGACCTCGAGCGCGATCTGCCTGCTCCACTCCGAACTCATGCAGCTACCCTCTGCGCATCGACAACGGCAGCATCTCTGATCTCGAGCGTGGCACTGATCGATCCCTTGCGCCCATCCTCATAGGTCACTTCGGTCACGGTAGAGACGGAGGAAGACCCATCATAGAGAGCCGTGACCAGATCCGAGTATTTCTCCTCGATGACGGCCCTGCGCACCTTCCGCGTCCGCGTCAGTTCCCCATCATCCGCGTCCAGTTCCTTGTGAAGGACAAGGAACCGGTGCACCTGACATCCCGACAGCATCTCGTCCTGCGCCAGGCTGCGGTTCACTTCCTCGATATGCTCCTGAATGGTCGCATAGACCTGCGGCAGTCCAGCGAGCTCCTGATACGACGCATAGGCGATGTTATTTCGCTCCGCCCAGTTCCCCACCGCCGTCAGATCAATGTTGATGAAGGCCGTGCAGGTCTCGCGACCGTTTCCGAACACAACGGCTTCCAAAATGTTGGGATAGAACTTCAGCTTGTTCTCAACATATTTCGGAGCAAACAGACTGCCATCAGCCATCTTCCCGACATCCTTGGCCCTGTCGATAATCTTCAGATGCCCGCTGCCCTCCTCAATAAAACCCGCGTCACCCGTTGCGACCCAACCGTCCTCATCCTTGGTGGACGCCGTGCTGTCCGGGTTCTTGTAATATTCTACAAATGAACCCGGCGACCGGTAGAAAACCTCGCCACTCTCCGCGATCCGGATCTCTACCCCCGGCGAAGCAACCCCCACCGTATCCGCGCGCACCTCGCCATCGGGCTGCTGCGTGATGAAAACACTGGCTTCGGTCTGGCCATAAAGCTGCTTCAGGTTGATCCCCAGACCCCGGTAAAACTCAAAAATCTCCGGCCCAATGGCTTCTCCGGCGGTATAACCGACCCGGCACCGCGAGAGCCCCAGCGTGTTTTTCAGCGGCTCGTAGACCAGAAACCGTCCAACCCGGTATTTCAGCCGATCCATGGCACTGACCGGCTTTCCGTCCAGAATAGCAGGCCCGACTCTGGCCGAATGATCCATGAAGTACCGGAACATTTTCTGTTTGATCCTGCTCGCATCCTCCATCCGGATCATCACCGATGTCAGCAGCCCCTCAAAGAACCGCGGCGGCGCAAAGAAATACGTCGGACCGATCTCCCGCAGATCCGCCTGCATCGTTTCCGCACTTTCAGGGCAGTTCACACAGAAACCGGTCCAGTAGGCCTGACCCATGGAGAAAATGAAATCCCCGACCCACGCCATCGGCAGATAGGCCAGCACACTGTCGGTTTCCCTTAATCCGTCAAACTCCGACGAGGCCCGCGCCGTCGTGATGATGTTCCGGTTGGACAGCACCACCCCCTTGGGCCGTCCGGTCGTCCCGGAGGTATAGAGCATGACACAGGTATCATCCGCGACCTGCCCGTCGATAATCTGCCGAACAGCACGGAGGCCGTCCTCACCCGCGTCACGTCCAGCCTTTTGAACCTCGGTGAACGCCTGAATGCCGCCATGCCCGTATTTACGCATTCCGCGCGGATCGACATAGATCAGATGCTCAAGACCCGGCAGTTTTTCACGAATTTCGAGAACCTTATCGACCTGCTCCTGATCCTCAGCGATCACGAACCTCGCGCCGCAATGCTCAAGCACATATGCCATCTCATCCGATACGGCATCCTGGTACAGGGGCACCGGAACCGCGCCGCAGGCCTGAGCCGCGACCATGGACCAGTAAAGACATGGACGGTTGCGTCCAATCACCGCCAGATGATCCCCAGGCTTCAACCCCAGGCCGTGAAGCCCGGCAGCCAGGGCCATGACCTCATCGCGTGTCTGCTCCCACGTCCAGGACTGCCAGATACCGAATTCCTTCTCACGGTACGCCGTGCGCGCCCCAAACCGCTCCGCATTGCGCAGAAGCAGCGCCGGGAAACTCCCGGAATCCGATGGCAGCTGTTCCGACCCCATGAGTTCCTCCCTGAGCCAGATCGTTATTTTTTCGTGCGATCTCCGTCGCCTCATTCAGGACTGAGCCTAACAGCAATCCCGTACAGGTCCACTTATTTGTAAGGATAGCGTTGGCCGGAGAATGCTGGACGTCACGTAGGGTATTTTCAGCTGCAAAACGTAAAACGGCCAAAATTAAGTAAACGCACTCTCCGCACCGGTGCTATTCTATGACACGGCATCCATTACCGGTGCTTCGTCAGGACGAAAGCGGGGGCGGGACATTCAGACCGCCGATCACAGAAGGGACACTGTCCCGTCGCAAAAGTCCAAATTAAAAGTATGAATTCAGGGGAGAGACCTCGATGGCAAGCTTCGTAATCAACAACGGATCGACACAGGCAAGAAACCTTGGCATAGGAGATATCGGCTTTATTGGTCAGAACGGCGCGCTTTTTTACGAGGGCGTCGGTGCCATAACCTCAGTGTTCTCCACGGAACTTGTGGTTCTTGGCTCGCTCGTATCAGATTCCGAAGTTATATATCATGAAAAGGGCACGTTTAACCTCAACGTCGGTCCTTCAGGCTTCATCGGAGATTTGGAAGCCTCACCGCTTCCAGCCATATACGTTGAGGACACAAGCCGCGGCCTGATCAATAACAGCGGCACGATCTCGACCCATGCAACAGCCATCCAGTTGAATGGATACGTGTACAGCGAGTTTACCGAAGCTCAGGGCCATGTCGTGACCAACTCCGGAAAAATCATATCGAGCCTTGGGTCCGCAATATCGGCTCTAGGGAACAATCTTGGGGCGGATAGCGAGGAAGTGTACCTTAATCTAACCAACACCGGCGAAATCACGGGATATAGCGGGATTTCCACGACCGGGAGAGCCGATATCACCAACGCTGGCACCATCATCGGCATGGGATATGCGGCGTTCTACTCCGACGGCGAAGATGCCGAAGACACCATCATCAACACCGGCTCCATGATTGGAATGATCGAAATGGGCGGTGGCGATGACCGCCTCATCAACCGCGGTTCGGTAGATGAGGTAAGCCTTGGCGAGGGCGATGATTTTTACAACGCCCGCAACGGCGGAATGTCCGGAGACATTACAGCCGGTGACGGCAACGACACACTGCGCGGAGGAAGAGAGGACGACACGTTCCGGGGCAACGCGGGCGATGACGAATTGCGCGGTCGCTCCGGTGACGACTGGCTGCTCGGTGGGGACGGGGATGATTCCATAGCCGGTCAGAAGGGAGACGACTTCATGAATGGCGGAAAAGGCGCCGACGTCTTCATCTTCGCGTCCAACGGAGGCTTCGACACCATTGCAAAACTGCAGTCGAACGACACGATCGACCTCACCGCACTGGGGCTGAATCGCTTTGGCAAAGATATCAAACCTCACATTGAGGATGCAAAAGGGGGAAGCAGAATCGATCTCACCGATGACTTCGATCTTTCGATCTTCGTCCGCGGCTCCGACCCGGACGACCTGAAAGCCTCCGACTTCCTCCTTTGACCCGGAACGCCCGCGTTCACGGGAAATCAAATCTTCCGCGCGACTGCTGTAACCCGGACCTGGCCCGCAAGGCCGGGATGCAGTTCAGAAGGAATGACACATGCGCGGATTCATACTTCAGGAAGATACCACCGAGGGGCAAACTCTCGACACCTTCGAAACGGGATACGTCGGCCGCGATGCGGCCGTGATCACGTCCGAGGTGGCCTCGGTCACCACCAACGGATATGTTGAGCTTTCGGTCTTTGGCACGCTTCACGCAATTAACGAACCCTCCGTCCTCCACACGGGCGCGTCTCTTGACCTCACCATCGCCCGTGACGGTATCGTCAGCGCGTCAGCCGACGTGTTCGCAATCTCCGCAGTTCCGTCCATTGGCGCCTACATCGTCAATGATGGCCAGATCTACGCCGAATACGGTGCGGTTGGTGTCTACTGCGAAGGCCTGGGCGCGGAGATCAACATCTCGAATTCCGGGATCATCCACTCCAACTCCAGCGCCGCGATCAAGATCGACGGCGGCACCAAGGCCTCCCTCGTTTACAACACCGGCGAACTTCGTGGGAAATACGGCGTGGAGGCCGTGGGCGCCACCAACTTCATCAATCACGGCGAAATGCTGGGAACGCTCTACGGCTACATTTCCAGGGAAAACGCCACGGCGGACGAGATCTACAATTACGGCATCATCACCGGCGGCGTGTACACCGGCGACGGCGAGGACAAGGTTACGAACCGCGACTACATCGACTACATCGACATGGGCCTCGGAGACGACAAATACGTAAGCGGCCGGAACGGCTACATCGAAACCAGCGTCAAGGGAGGCGAGGGCGATGACGTCATCATCGGCGGAGACGACGATGACCGTTTCTATGGCCAGGCGGACGATGACCAGCTGAAGGGCCGCAAGGGCGATGACGTGCTCAAGGGCGCGGCTGGCAACGACTACATCGCCGGAAACCGGGGCGATGACACCCTCTCAGGCGGTGGTGACGATGACGAGTTCGTCTTTGCGGCAAAAGGTGGCAGCGACGTGATCGAGGATTTCGGCGACAATGATGTCATCAACCTCACACGTCTGGGCCTCACGAATTATGCCACGGATATTGTCGTCAACATGCGCGACACCAGTTCCGGCACCTTCATCGACCTCGAGGAGGATCACGGCCTGACGATCCTGCTTGAGGGCGTCCTGTCCGCAACAGTGGTCGCCACGGATTTCGTTCTCTGACAAAAAAGGCCCGCCATGGCGGCGGGCCCCTCCGATCCTTCGGGATCTAAGGATCAGGCGTTGGCGCTCTGATCCTCAATCGCGTTTTTGGTCGAGATCTGGATCGTGCGCGGTTTCAGTGCTTCCGGCACCTTGCGAATCAAATCGATGTGCAGAAGACCATTCTCGGTCGTGGCCGACTTCGCATGCACGTGCTCGGCAAGCTGGAACCGGCGTTCAAACGCGCGGTTGGCAATACCCTGATGCATGTAGGACGGCTTCGGCGCATTCTCGTCCTCGACTTTGCGGCCGGACACGATGAGCTGTCCCTCACGGGCCTCGATGTTGAGATCAGACTCGGCAAACCCTGCCACGGCAATCGAAATCCGGTAGGCGTCGTCTCCGGTCTTCTCGATGTTGTAGGGCGGGTAGGTGTTCTGTGAAACGTCGCCCGACATAACCTGGTCAAGCACGTTGGCGAGACGGTCGTAACCTACTGTCGAACGGTAAAGCGGTGTAAGATCAAAATGACGCATTTGTGCACCCTCCTGAGGAAGCGATACGATGTTGCTGGACCCTCCATTTGGACGGGTCCCATTTTAGCCATCCAACCCGAATACCGGCGTTGGACACCATGAGATCTGGGAATATCCCACCCGTTTTCAAGTATCCCCAAACCGATTTTTTTGCGTTCCGTCATAACCCATCCGCGTTTTCGTCAGCCAAAACCTCCTCAAGGCTTTCCGCCGAAAGCCTGCGGTAGTTTACAAAGGTGTTTGCGCTCAGCACGACGAAGAAACCGTCCATATCCACAAGGACAAATCCCTCCTCAAGCAGCGCCCGGGTCAGGTCCCGAATGTCATCCTCATAGAGCCGTCTTCGCCCCAGAAGCTGCCGAATCTGTTTCGCTGACATGCGGTACCTGCCATTTGGTTTGCCGCCGAAGCTTTCCCCGTACAGCACCGCAAGCCTTCGCGCTGCCTGTCTGAATGGCATCATAACCCCTCCGTGATGACGATTTTTTATCTATAGACAATGATTTTTGGTCTATGTAAACGCCGCGCAGGAGGCCATATCATGAATCCGAACTCATCCAGCATCCCACAGGATGTTGAAAAAACAACACAATTTCCGGTCGACACGCTCGGCACCGCCCGAACGGCCACGGAATCAACCGGCGCGCAGGAAGCCAGCAATGCCGCCGAAGCCCGCCCTTTGTCGAAATATGTCGACAGGGTTCAGGGAAGGCTCGTCTTTCCGTGGCTGGAGTAGGCGGCAGAAAAAAGGTCGGAAAACCCAAACCGCCACTGACGGTCATTGGCTGGATGGAGCGTCTCGACCTGCCGCAACTTGGTCTGACACAGATCAAGGCCAAGATGGACACGGGCGCGCGCACGACCGCGCTCCATGCCGAAAACATCCAGACCTTCGAGCGGGACGGAACCGAATGGGTGCGGTTCCAGGTTCAGGCGCACGAAAACGCTCCCGCCAATACGGTGGAAGCTCCGGTGCATGAGCGGCGGCGGATCAGGAATACAGGTGGAATCCCCGAAGAACGCATCGTAGTCCTTACGGAACTGAAACTCACCGACCGAATCTGGAAAGTGCCGGTCTCACTGACCGATCGCAGCAGCATGCGGGTTCCGGTCATCGTAGGGCGCACGACGCTTCGCAATCACAACGTCGCGGTCCACACACGCCGCACATACCTGACCACGGAGATCAAAGGTCGGGACCCTGGGGGAGGATAGGCAAATCTTATGAAAATCGCCATGCTGGCTCGAAACGCCGATCTCTATTCACACCGTCGGCTTAAAGAGGCGGCAGAGACACGCGGTCACGATTTTCACATCATAAACACCCTGCGATGCTACATGAACATCGCCTCCCGACGCCCCGAGATCTACTACAACGGTGAAAAACTCGAGGGCTTCAACGCTGTCATTCCCAGGATCGGCGCGTCCATTACCTATTACGGCCTGGCCGTACTGCGGCAGTTCGAGATGATGCGCGTCTACCCCCTCAACGAGAGTGTCGCCATCGGCCGTAGCCGGGACAAGCTGCGCTCAATGCAGCTTCTCGCCCGCGACGGCATTGGCCTTCCGGTCACGACCTTTGCCCATGACCCCAAACAGACCGAGGAGGTGCTCGAACTGGCCGGCGGCGCCCCTGTCGTAATCAAGCTTCTTGAGGGCACCCAGGGCATCGGCGTGGTTCTGGCCGACACCAACCGGTCCGCAAAATCGGTGGTCGAGGCCTTCCGGGGCGCGGGCGTAAACATCCTGCTTCAGGAATTCATTAAGGAAGCGGGCGGAACCGACATCCGGGCCATCGTCGTCGGCAACAGGGTCATCGCCGCCATGAAGCGAACCGGCGCGGAAGGAGACTTCCGCTCCAACCTGCACCGAGGCGGATCGGCCCAGGTCATCAGACTTTCTCCCGAGGAGCGCGCCACCGCTGTCCGCGCCGCCAAAACCATGGGCCTGAACGTCTGCGGCGTCGACATGCTTCGTGCCAATCATGGCCCGGTCGTCATGGAGGTCAACTCCTCCCCCGGTCTCGAAGGCGTCGAAAAAGCAACCGGTTACGACGTCGCTGGCAAAATCATCGAATACATCGAAAAAAACGCCAATAAGGGCTCCACCAAAACAAAGGGCAAGGGCTGATGCCAAAACGCGCCGCTTTTGAAATTGGTGGCGTGTCCATCCCGCCAGGCTCGCGCCGGACCGTCGATCTGCCCGTCAGCGTCATGTCAGACCACACGCCGGTAAACATGTCCGCGCACATCATTCACGGCCGGTCCAGTGGGCCAACCGTTTTTGTCAGCGCGGGCATCCACGGCGATGAGGTCATCGGCGTCGAGATCGTTCGTCGCCTGCTCCGCGCCCATCCCTTCAAATCCCTGCGCGGCACACTGATTGTCATTCCGATTGTCAACACTTTCGGTTTCATCAACCATTCCCGCTATCTGCCCGACCGTCGCGACCTCAACCGCATGTTCCCAGGCACATCCGAAGGCTCCCTCGCCTCCCGCATTGCCAACATGTTCCTGACCGAGATTGTCGCGCGCAGTGATCTCGGCATTGACCTTCACTCCGCCGCCGTTCACCGCACCAATCTGCCCCAGGTACGCATTTCACCGGAAAACCCCAAAATGGCCGAACTGGCCGAGGTGTTCGGCGCGCCCGTGGTCCTCCAGTCCTCCCTGCGAAAGGGATCACTCAGGGACGCTGCCCGGGAAATCGGGACGGATGTGCTGCTCTATGAGGCCGGAGAAGGCCTGCGTTTCGACGAATTCTCCGTCCGCGCCGGTGTAACCGGTATCCTGCGCGTCCTGCGCCATGTGGGAATGCTGCCCTCCAAGGGCATCACCAAACCCAGAACCGCCCCGCAGTACTGCACCTCCAGCAAATGGCTCCGCGCCCCGATGGGTGGCCTCCTGCGCACATTCCGGGGCAACGGCGAGGTTGTGGGCCGCGGTGATGTCGTTGCCGCCGTCTCGGATCCCTTTGGCGAACAGGAGGAGGAGATTATCAGCCCCTTCAACGGCATAGTCGTCGGTCGCGCGGTCATGCCCGTGGTGAATGAAGGCGACGCCGTTTTTCACCTGGCGCGTGTCAGTTCCCGGTCAGTCGCCGAAGGCACCGTGGAAGACCTCAACGAGCAGCTCTCCGATGACCCGCTGTTCGACGAGGACGAGATCATCTAGCGCGGGGAATTACGCCCCGCCACGGCCCCAGCGTTTCAGCGCGTCCTCATCCGACACCCGCGCATCGACCCACGAACCAGCCCCGCCGGACTTTTCCTTTTTCCAGAACGGGGCACGCGATTTCAGGAAATCCATCAGAAACTCCGCCGCCTCAAACGCCGCCTGACGGTGACGGGAGGCGGTCGCGACCATCATGATCTGCTCGCCGGGTCTTAGCGGTCCATACCGGTGAATGATCAGACTTGCCTGCAAATTCCAGCGGGCCGTGGCCTCGGCCTCAATCCCGGCCAGAGCCTTCTCGGTCATGCCCGGGTAATGCTCCAGTTCCATGACATCGAGCGGATGATCCGGGTCATCACTTCCCCGCACCAGCCCCGAGAAACTGACCAGCGCTCCGATATCCGTGCGGCCCTCACGCAACTGCGCCAGTTCCGCACCGAGGTCAAAATCCTCCGTTTGAACCCGGACGGCCATCTAACCCCCGGTCATCGGCGGGAAGAACGCCACCTCGCCCGCCCCGGAGATGTCGGCATCAAACTCCACGAGGTCCTGATCGACCGCAGCCCGGATCGCGGACACATCCGCGAAGGCCAGCTCATATTCCTCGCCACGATCGCGCAGATCCTCCACGAGTTCCGCGACCGTTTTGGCGTTGGTCTCCACAACCTCCGACGCCTCACCAATGCGCTCCCGCAGCCAGGCAAAATACAGAACCTTCACCGCCATCACTTCTGATCCGTCAAAAACGGAATAGCCTTCCGCAGGTAGTCATAGCCGGTCACCACCGTCAAAGCTGCCGCCACCCAAATCAGTAGAACCCCACCGTTCTGTAAAATCCACGAAATCCACTCGTGAAACCAGTCACTTATCCAGGGAGATCCGCGCAAACCGTCAAATCGGAACACACTCGCCAGCAGAAGCGCGGGAATGGCGATCATCTGCGACGTGGTTTTCCATTTGGCCAGATTGGTAACCTTCAGCTTCCCGGCATCCGCACCAAGGAATTCCCGTAAACCGGACACAAACACCTCGCGCAGCAAAATGAATGCGACCGGAATCCAGATCAGGGAATTGATCCCCGACAGCCCAACTATCACCGCCAGCGCGATGATAACCATCGCCTTGTCCGCAATCGGGTCGAGCATCCGGCCAAAATTGGTCTCCTGCTGCCAGGCCCGGGCGAGGTAGCCGTCGAAATAATCGGTCAGAGCCGCCATCACGAACAGAAAAATAGCCACCCAGTCCGCCAGAGGCCGGTCAAAAACCGCAAATGCGAGAGCCACACCAGGTGCGGCCAGCAGCCTCATTAGCGTGAGGATATTCGGTATGGTCCAGGTCATGTCTCGTTTCACCTCACGGGCATCTATTTCCCTTACACGCTCTATAGACCGTCATCCGTCGCCATGGAAGAAGCCGTATACCGCCTCGGCGACAGCGTCCGATATCCCTGGTGCCGCCTTGAGGTCCGCAAGCCCCGCCCGCGTCACCGCCTTGGCCGAACCAAAATGGGCCAGAAGCGCCCGTTTTCGGGCCGGTCCGACCCCTGGGACCTCATCCAGCGGCGTCGCCCGCGTCTGCGCCGCGCGTTTCGTCCGGTGCGCGCCAATCGCGAACCTGTGAGCCTCATCCCTCAAACGCTGAATGAAATACAATACCGGGTCGCGATGCCCGAGCGCCATGGGCCGCTTTCCAGGGCGGTAAAACTCCTCCTTGCCCGCATCCCGGTCCTCGCCCTTGGCCACGCCGATCAGCGTCACATCTTCCACCCCTATTTCCGCAAGCGCCTCCTGCGCCGCCGACAACTGCCCGGCACCCCCGTCGATCAGAACAAGGTCCGGCCAGGTATCCCCCGTGCGCTCCGGGTCCTCCCGCACCAGCCGCGAAAACCGTCGGGTCAGGACCTCGCGCATCATCCCGAAGTCATCGCCCGGCGTGATCTCCGTCGATTTGATGTTGAACTTGCGGTACTGGGATTTGATCATCCCTTCCGGCCCGGCGACGATCATGCCACCCACCGCGTTCGTGCCCATGATGTGGCTGTTGTCGTAAACCTCGATGCGCTCCGGTGGCCCGTCCAGGTCAAACGCCTCGGCCAGTTTCTCGAGCAAGGCCGCCTGGCTCGCGCTTTCGGCCATACGCCTTGCCAGCGCCTCCCGGGCGTTCCGCACGGCATACTCGACCAGCTGGGCCTTCTCACCGCGCTGCGGCACCAGAATCTTCACCTGCCGTTCCAGCTGCGCCGAGAGAGCACTTTCGAGCAGATCGCGGTTCGCGACCTCCAGGTTCAGTAGCAGCATCCGCGCCGGAGCCTTGTTGCCATAAAACTGCCCGAGGAATGCCTCCAGGATCTCATCCGGCTCCGCCCCTGCGCCCGTCTTCGGAAAATACGCCCGGTTACCCCAGTTCTGGTTGGCACGGATGAAGAACACCTGCACGCAGGCATTGCCGCCCTCCTGATGCAGGGCAATCACATCCGCCTCGGTCACGTTCTCCGGATTGATGCCCTGATTGGCCTGAACATTGGTCAGCGCCCGGATCCGGTCACGCAGCGCCGCCGCCCGTTCGTATTCCATCGCTTTGGCGGCTTCGGCCATCTCATCCGCCAGTTGTTTCTGGATGCGCGTCGACCGGCCCGTCAGGAACATCGTAGCGTCCTCGACGAGGTCGCCGTAGTCTTTTTCCGATATGTACCCCATGCACGGCGCACTGCACCGTTTGATCTGGTAAAGCAGGCAGGGACGCGACCGGCTCTCAAACATGGAATCGGAACAGTTGCGCAGCAGGAACGCCTTCTGAAGCTGGTTCAGGGTCCGGTTCACACTGCCGGCCGAGGCAAACGGTCCAAAAAACCGCCCCTTCTCCTTTCGCAGACCCCGGTGCTTTTTGATCTGCGGATAGGGGTGGTCCCCGGTCAGCAGAATGTTGGGGAAACTCTTGTCGTCCCGAAGCAGTACATTGTACCGGGGTTTCAACTGTTTGATCAGATTCTGCTCAAGCAGCAGCGCCTCGGTTTCCGTCTCCGTCGTGAGAAACATCATGGAGGCGGTGGCGGAGATCATTCTACCAATGCGCGAACTGTGACCCGTTGGCTTGGCGTAGGAGGCAACCCTGCGTTTCAGGTTGCGGGCCTTGCCAACATAGAGTACTGCACCCGTACGATCGAGCATCCGGTACACACCCGGACTGTCATCCAGGCGCTTGAGGTAATCCCGTATTACCAGGTGCCCCGTCGGTGCGTCCGACTCCCTCTGCCCCTCCTCCACGAAGGCCTCTCCACCGAGGCCCTGATTGAGCGATTCCGACTCGTCTCTACCCATGATTGATTCGAACGCCCCCCTGCCAGGATTCAGGATGCTCCACAAGAGAAAAGCTGCCCACAGAATCTGTGGATAAGTCTGTTGGGAACTTCCCGTGAGCAGGGTTTTTCCCTGTATTGTAAAAGGATTTTAAAGATTGCTCACTTTTTAGGCAAATTTTCAAGTTGCTGATACTAAACGATAATTTGGGATACGTTTTGTAAATTTCTGGAATCATTGACAGAATCAACACAGCAATGTGACAGGCGACCGCGGGGTGGAAAAGTCAATGTACCCCCGACCAAAACCGTACAAAAACCGGCCTTCGCCGCTACTCCACGCCAAGCACATCCGGCGTCCTCCAGGCGAGGTGCTGCCCCCCGTCAATGCAGAGCAGCTGCCCCGTCAGACCGGGGCTTTCGAGAATGTAGCCGAGCGTGCGGCAAATCTCTCCAGGATCGGTTCCGCGTTCCAGTACAGTCGCGGCCCGCTGGGTTTTGAAATTACGCTCCGTCTGACGGGCGCCTTTCAAGGTCGGACCAGGACCGATCGCGTTCACCCTGACATCCGGCGCCAGGCCCTGCGCGGCCGTCACCGTCATGGCCCACAGACCCATCTTGGCTATCGTATAAGTTGAAAATTCGGGCGTCAGCTTCCGCACCCGCATATCCACCATGTTCACGACACAATTACGCGCGACAGGCTCATCGTTTGCGTCTCGGGCACCCTTTTCAGCCTGCGCCGCAAACGCCTGGGTCAGTTCATATGGCGCCCGCAGGTTGGACCCCACATGCCGGTCCCAGCTTTCCCATGTCGCGGTTTGAATCGTGTCATGCTCAAAAATGGAGGCGTTGTTGATCAGGATGCTCAGGGGCCGTCCAAGGCCACCAGCCGCCTTCGGAACCACGCGCGCCGTTTCCTCACGGCTGAGCAGATCCGCCTGAATGGTACAGGCCCGCACACCCATCCCTCTGGCCTCTTCAGCCACGGCCTCAGCCGCCTCCCGGCTGCTGTTGTAGTGAATGGCCACATCCACGCCCCGGTCAGCAAGATACAGCACCATGGCACGGCCCAGCCTCTGAGCCCCGCCAGTTACCAGCGCCGCACCATCCAAACCGGTCATGCCACACTTCCCTGCTGAAACAGAACGACCATGTAGCCAACATAGGCTACCAGAAACGCGATCCCGGCCCGCCGTCCGATGCGTATGCCCCGCACCACAAACGGCCCCAGTATCAGCGCACAGACCAGCATGACCCACAGATCGCGGTCAAGAAACTCCGGCGCGATCTCGATGGGTCCGAACAAACTTGTGACGCCCAGGATCGACAGAATGTTAAAGAGGTTCGACCCCAGCACGTTGCCAATCACAACATCCGCCTGTTTGCGGATCGCCGCCATCGTCGTCGTCGCGAGTTCGGGCAGCGACGTTCCAATCGCAACCATGGTCAAACCTATGACGGAGTCGGAAATGCCAAAATGAACGGCGATCTCCGTCGCCCCAACGATCAGCAGATGCGCCCCAAGCGGAAGCCCCACGATCCCCGCGACAAGATAGGCCAGCGTCTTCGGCAGCGGAATGATATGGTTCATATCGCCGAGCTCCTGCTCGACCTCGCCGGGATGCTCCCGCGCGGACCGGACCATGTCAAAAATCATCAAACCAAACAGCACCAGCAGAACCGCAGCGTGCCAGAAATGCAGCGGCCCCAGCCAACACAGGGCGATGAGCAGGAATGACGCCCCAACCATCTGTACATAGTTGCGGTTACAGCCCGAATCCGAGGTCGGAATACCCGAAATAATCGCCGGCACCCCAAGCACCAGCAGGATGTTGGCAATGTTGCTGCCCACCACATTACCCACGGCAATGCCAGGCAGACCGTTCAGCGCCGCATTCACGCCAATCAGAAGTTCAGGCGCGGATGTCCCAAATGCTACAACCGTCAGGGCCACAATAAACGCCGGCACATTCATCCTAAGGCTCAGCGCCACGGCCCCACGGACCAGCATGTCACCGCCAACCAGCAGGATCACCAGACCGGCGACCGCTATCACAATATCCATGAGAGAAGACCTCGGTTTACCTCAGGATCTGGAATCGCCGGACCCCCCGCAATTGCATGGCGAGTCCCCAACCAGATAGGTGCCGCACTTCGGACACTTGACGGCCGACTTTATCACGGGGCCGTCCTTCTTCTTGGGTTTTGAGATGGAACGAAACCGGCCTGTCATTCCCAACAGCCCGATCAGGACAAGAAACAGCAGGACGATTTTGATGATCACGGCGCCTGCACCCCAAACCGCGCCCACACGGCACGGTCCTCCGCGTCCGACAGGACGTCCGACACACCCGGCAATCCAAACCGCCGGAACAGCGGCCGCTTCGGCCGGACCACGTTGAACCGGACCTTGTCGCCGTAGAGCTTCTTCATGGTTGGCACCAGATGCCCCATCCCGTCGGCCAGTCCAACATCAATGGCATCCTGGCCAACCCAGATTTCACCGGTGAAAAGATTCTCTCCGCTCAGACGTTCCCCGCGTCGCGAGCGGACCTGTTCGATGAAGTTGTCGTGGATGACCTTCTGGATCTTTTTGATGCGCCCGACATCCTCTTCCCGCACGGGACGGAAGGGATCGAGCATGCTCTTGTCCTCGCCCGCCGTATAGACCCGACGCTCCACACCCTTGCGCTCCATGAACTCATGGAACCCGAAAGAGGCGGAAATGACGCCGATGGAGCCGACGATACTGCTTGGATCGATATGAATGCGGTCCGCCGCCGTCGCGAGCCAGTACCCGCCGGACGCGGCAACATCCTCAACAAACGCATGAACGGGAATGTTTTTTTCGTCAGCCAGCCGCCGGATACGTGCGGTGATGAGGCTCGACTGCACCGGGCTTCCGCCAGGTGAATTGATCGACAGCGCCACGGCTTTCGGCTTGCCCTTGCTGAAGGCCGCCTCAATCACCGAAGCAAGCGCCGCATCGCTCAGGCTCTGGCCGCCAGGACGGGCACCGCTGCTGATAACGCCCTCAAGGCGCACAACGGTAACGGTATCCTGTCGACGAAATCGTTTGAACGGGTTTTCCATCACTCCGATGTAGGGGAGGGATTCAGGCCATACAAGTAGATAGCGGAAGACAGTGGCAACCCGCCGCCGACTGTTCCGCGCAAACAACGTCCCAAAAGGGACAAAGCCCCGTCGGTATCACCGATCGGGGCTTTGATCTGGTCGTACGCTTTTGGATGGTCGTACGCACGACAACTTAATAGGCGTCTCCTACGCGCTGCTGGTCGTGCACGGAACGGCCACGGTTGTATTTTGCGGCAACGATCTCGTTCAGCGTCAAACCTTCAGCTTCTTCCTGGGTCAGACCGGCGGAAGCGATAAGCTGGGCATGTGCGGAGGCGTCAAAGTTGGCAGCGCGGCTTGCGGCAACGGCAGCGGTGTCAGGAGCCTGAGCCTGGATGTCAGTCTGGCTTTTGCCACGGTTGTAGTTCTCGATGGCGAGCGCCAGGCCTTCGGAAGTTCCGCTGTTCGGTTTAACAACGGCCTGCTGGTCGTGCAGGGATTTACCGTTGTTGTAGCTGACGGCGGCAACCTGCTCGAGGGTCAGACCTTCGGTGGTCTGCGGACCGGCAAATGCGGGTGCGGTGGCGGAGATTGCGACGAGGGCTGCGATAGCGGCTGCGAAATTGCGGTTCATGACTCTGTTTCCTTATTCTCAGTGTTTCTGTGAGCCACCCAGATTTTGTTTTCCGTTCCGGGCGACGACATCCGTAGTGGCTGTCTGGGAAACAATTAGGAACAGATGGACAAATTGTTTCCCCCTATCACGGACGAGTGTTCAAACTTCACTCCTCCGTGAAAGAGGCCCCTTCCACACTTGAAAACAGGCTGGGAAACGCAGTGCCGAAACCGGCCGCGACCGCGGGTATTCCGCCCCTAGCGGTCGCTCTCCCGCCAGCGGGGATTGATCCAGTGCCCGGTGTTCATCGCAGCCAGCGGCGCACGCCCCAGGATGTGATCCGACGCCTTCTCCCCCACCATGATTGACGGCCCGTTAAGGTTGCCATTGGTGATCTGCGGAAAGACCGAACTGTCCGCAACGCGGAGCCCGTCAACGCCAATCACCCGGCATTCCGGATCGACCACCGCATCCGGATCGTCCCGCCGCCCCATGCGTGCCGTACAGCTGGGATGGTACGCGCTTTCCACATGCTCCCGCAGGAAACCGTCAAGCTCGTCATCGCTCTGAAGATCCGCACCCGGCTGAATCTCCCGCCCCGCATAAGGCGCAAACGCATCCTGGTCGAAAATCTCGCGCGTCAGGCGGATGCAACGCCGGAAATCGACCCAGTCCTGCTCGGTACTCATATAGTTGAACAGGATCCTGGGCGCGTCCATCGGATCACTGGACGCCAGGGAAATCCGCCCCCGCGACGGCGACCGCATCGGCCCCACATGGGCCTGGAACCCGTGTCCCTTCACCGCCGACTTTCCATCGTACCGAACCGCCAGCGGCAGAAAGTGATACTGAATGTCCGGATACTCGACACCTGCCCGTGACCTTACGAAAGCCGCGGACTCAAACTGGTTCGAGGTCCCGAGGCCCTTCTTGAGGAACAGCCACTGCGCCCCGATCGCCAGCCGCGCGGGCCAGTTGTAGTATTTGTACAACGAAACCGGCTTCAGACTTTCCATCTGCATGTAGATTTCCAGATGGTCCTGCAGGTTCCCGCCCACGCCAGGACGGTCCGCGACCACGTCAATTCCATGCTCCGCCAGATGCGCCGCCGGTCCGATCCCCGAGAGCATCAGGATTTTTGGGGTATTAATGGACGAGGCCGCCACAATGACCTCCCGCCGCGCCGTCACCGTACTGCGCTGCTCCCCCTGACGAATTTCCACGCCGACCGCGCGTCCATCGCGGATAACAACACGCTCGGCAAAACACCGAACCAGGGTCACGTTTGGCCGTTTCAACGCTGGCCTCAGATACGCATTCGCCGCTGACCAGCGCCGCCCCTTCCAAACGGTCTGCTCCATCGCGCCGAAGCCCTCCTGCTTGATGCCGTTGTAATCCGACGTGGTCTCAAACCCCGCCTGCTGCCCGGCCTCCACGAAGGCATGATAGAGCGGATTGGTTCTCGGCCCCCGCGTCACATGGAGCGGCCCATCCGTACCGCGGATCCCCGGCTCACCTGGCCCATGCCAGGTTTCCATGCGTTTAAAATAGGGCATCACGTCCTTCGCCGCCCAACCCTGCGCCCCCATCTCCGCCCAGGTATCAAAATCCCGCGCGTGCCCCCGCACATAGACCATGCCGTTGATTGACGACGACCCGCCAATCACCTTGCCCCGCGGCACGACCAAACGGCGCCCGTTCAGATGCGGCTCCGGCTCCGACTGATACCCCCAGTCATAGCGCGACATGTTCATGGGAAATGACAGGGCGGCTGGCATCTGAATGAACGGCCCCATATCGGTGCCGCCAAACTCGAGCACGATTACCGAGTATTTGCCGTCCTCACTCAAACGGTATGCCATTGCCGATCCGGCCGACCCCGAGCCAATGATGACGAAATCCGCCTCCATCATGGCGCCCCTACTCCACTGAATTTCTGATTTTCGGCCTGCGTCAGTTCCATATCCACGTAATGCTCCAGCCCCGCCACCGCGGCCCCGGCATCCGGCGGTCCCGACCGCAACACCTCCCGCAGATAAACGCCGTCGATATACGCGCCCAGCGCCCCCGCAATACGCTCGGCCTCAGCCCGGCCGGTCAGGTCCCGGAATGCATGGACGAGGTTTCGGCGCAGCCGCCTGTGATACACGGACAGGAGCCGCGCCGCCCCAGGCGACGACAGCGCCCAGGTGTAGAAGGTCAACCAGGTGTTCACGGTCGAATCGTCAAACTGCTCCGGCCCGAAACTGGCCCGCAGGATCGCGGAAATCCGCTCCCGAGGGGTGCCGGCCGATTTCAGCCTTGCCACCACATCCACCCGGAACCGCGTCAGAAGATGCCGCATGGTCGCCAGGATCAGATCATCCTTGCCGCCGAAATAATGATGCGCCAGCGCGGGCGAGACCCCGGCCCTGCGCGCAATCTGCGCAACGGTGACCTCCAGCGATCCCCGCTCGGAAATCTCCAGAAGGGCCGCACCGATCAGGGCCCGTTTCCGGTTTTCAGCAAGGCCAGCACGTGGCGCCATTGGGCGACTCCAGAAAATTGATTGATCAGTCAATCAATAAATCTTACACTTGCGTCCGTCAATCAATTCACGCGACCCTGTGAAGGGGTCTCCGCGGTGCCTTCCGGCGCTGTGGCCGCTGCTTCGCAACAAGGAGGGAACCAATGAAAAAACTGCTGTCCGCTACCGCACTGATCACGATGACCATGTCCCGGGCATTCGCTGCCGACCCGGAATCCTGCGCCACCGTGCGCTTCTCCGACGTGGGCTGGACCGACATCACCGCCACCACCGCCGCCACGGGCACAGTCCTGCGCGGTCTGGGCTACGAGACGAAAGTCAGCGTCCTGTCCGTTCCCGTCACCTATACGGGCCTGGCCGAGGGCGATATCGACATTTTCCTCGGAAACTGGATGCCCACCATGGAGGGTGACATCGCCCCCTACCGCGAAGCGGGCACCGTCGACACCGTTCGCGCAAACCTTGAGGGCGCAAAATACACCCTCGCCGTGTCGCAGAGCCTGGCTGACGAAGGCCTGACCAGCTTCGACAGAATCTCCGAATTCGCCGAGCAGCTTGACGAAAAAATCTACGGCATCGAACCCGGCAATGACGGCAACCGCCTGATCCAGTCCATGATCGATGAGGACGCCTTCGGCCTTGGCGAATTCGAGGTCGTTGAAAGCTCCGAGCAGGGCATGCTCGCCCAGGCCGCCCGCGCCGCACGACAGGGTGACGGCATCGTGTTCCTCGGCTGGGAACCGCATCCGATGAACGCCAACCTCGAAATGGCCTATCTTGAGGGCGGTGATGACTGGTTCGGCCCCAATCTCGGCGGCGCCACCGTCTACACAAACACCCGCGCGGGCTATGTCGACGAATGTCCCAATGTTGGCACTCTGTTAAACAATCTCGAATTCTCACTGGCCATGGAAAACGAGATCATGGGCGCGATCCTCAACGATGGCGCCGACCCTGACGAGGCTGCGGCCGCCTGGCTCGCCGCCAACCCAGGGGTCCTCGACGGCTGGCTCGAGGGCGTCACGACCCTCGACGGCTCCGAAGGCCTCGCCGCCGTCAAATCCTCCCTCGGCCTCTGATAGGGAGGTCCGGCGGCGAGACACTCACTCCCCGCCGCCGGACCGGCACCCATGACTCGGCTCACCGACCACAAAATCCCCATCGGAAAATGGGCCAGCGACATGGTCGACTGGCTCATCATCAATGCCGCCTGGTTTTTCGACAGCCTGGCCGACGGCATCAACGCCCTGATTGACGGGATACTCCTCGTCCTTCAGACCCCCCACCCACTGATCGTTATCGCCGTATTCGCGGGCATCGCCTGGCTGCTCAGGAAATCCTGGCCCGTGGTCGCTCTCGTCGTGGCGGGATTCCTCTTTATCCTCAACCAGGGCTACTGGGAGGAAACCACCGAGACCCTCACCCTCGTGCTCTGCGCCGTTATCGTGTGCATGGGGCTCGGCATTCCCATCGGCATCGCCGCCGCCCATCGGCCGAGGCTCTACGCCGCCATGCGCCCCGTCCTCGACCTGATGCAGACGCTGCCCACTTTCGTCTACCTGATCCCGGCCATTGTATTTTTCGGCATCGGCATGGTCCCCGGCCTCGTCGCCACTGCCATTTTCGTCGTGCCCGCCCCCATCCGCCTGACCCATCTCGGCATTTCCTCCACCCCCAAGGAACTGATTGAGGCCGGCCAGGCCTTCGGCGCAACCCCCTCACAACTTCTGCGCAAGGTTGAGCTGCCCTGGGCCATGCCCCAGATCATGGCCGGTCTGACGCAGACCATTATGCTCTCCCTCTCGATGGTCGTCATCGCCGCTCTCGTCGGTGCGGACGGGCTTGGCGTCCCCATCGTGCGCGCACTCAACACCGTCAACACCGCCCTTGGCTTTGAGGCCGGCCTCGTGATCGTCGTCGTCGCCATCGTCCTTGACCGCATGTTCAGGAGGGACGGATGACCGACAACACAATGATATCCTTTGAGGACGTCTCCATCGTGTTCGGCGACGACCCCAAAAGCGCACTGCCCATGATGGACGCCGGAAAATCCCGCGCCACCATCCAGGAGCAGACCGGCCAGATCCTCGGCGTCCACGACTGCTCGCTCAAGGTCCGCCAGGGCGAAATTTCCGTCCTGATGGGGCTTTCCGGCTCCGGCAAGTCCACCCTCCTGCGCGCGGTAAACGGCCTCAACCCGGTCACCCGCGGCAAAATGCTGGTCCGCGACCAGCAGGGCGAAATGGTCGATGTCGTGACCTGCTCCAACACCCGCCTGCGCGGCCTGCGACGCGGCGGCGTTTCCATGGTCTTCCAGCAGTTCGGCCTGCTCCCCTGGCGCAGCGTGGTCGAAAACGTGGCCTTCGGTCTGGAACTGTCGGGCATGGGTCACAGCGAACGCCACGACAAGGCCCGCTCCGTCCTGTCCACGGTCGGCCTTCAGGACTGGGCAGACAAAAAGGTCTCGGAACTTTCCGGCGGCATGCAACAACGCGTCGGTCTCGCCCGCGCCTTCGCCACCGACGCGGAAATCCTGCTGATGGACGAGCCGTTTTCAGCCCTCGATCCGCTCATCCGCACCCGCCTCCAGGACGAGCTTCTGACCCTGCAGGAGAGCATGCATTGCACCATCGTCTTCGTCAGCCACGACCTCGAGGAAGCGGTGAAGATTGGCAACACGATCACCATTATGGAAGGCGGCCGCATCGTGCAGTCGGGCAACCCCGAGGACATCGTCCTGCGGCCCTCCAACACCTACGTCTCAGACTTCGTGGCCCAGCTGAATCCCCTCAGCGTCCTGCGCGTCGGCGACGTGATGGAACCGGCGACCGGCACGGCACCGGAAGGCCGCAAACTTCCGCACACAACACCACTGCGCGACACCCTCGACCTGTTTGCCAGGGAACAGTCCCCCATTCTGGTCACCGGCACGGACGGCGAAACCGTCGGTGAAATCACCCCACAACGGGTGTTCAGGGTCCTGTCCGGCGCGACCGGGGCATCCAGCTCCGACTGACCCACACGGCACCAAACCAGCAGCCTGAACGACGGACCATCCAAACGAAAACGGGGCGCCCACCGGGCGCCCCGCTTGATTTCAGGGTCTGGAAGAAACAAGCTCAGTGGTTGGCAAACTTCCGGATCTCACCCGACTTGATGCGTCCAAAGTAGGAGTTCATCTCCCGGCGCACGATCGGCATCAGAGCGTAGAGCGCAATGATGTTGACCACGGCCATGGCGAAGATCATCGCATCGGAGAAGTCGATCACGGCACCAAGCTGCGCCGCCGCGCCCACGATCACGAAGAAGCAGAACAGCAGCTTGAAAACCAGCTCCTTGGTCTTGCCCTCGCCGAACAGATACGTCCACGCCTTAAGCCCGTAGTAAGACCAGGAAATCATGGTCGAGAAGGCGAAAAGCACAACCGCGATGGCCAGAACATACGGGAACCAGCTCAGACCCGTGGCAAACGCCGCAGAGGTCAGCTCAACACCCTGAACACCGCCAGCGGTCTCGATCATGCCGGACTCGTTGAGGATGAACAGCCCGGTCTCCGGATCAACCATCTGGACGCCCGAGATGGTAATGACCAGAGCGGTCATGGTGCAGACCACAACAGTATCGATAAACGGCTCAAGCAGCGACACGGTGCCCTCAGTAATCGGCTCTTTCGTCCGCACCGCGGAATGCGCAATCGCCGCCGAACCAACACCGGCCTCGTTCGAGAAGGCCGCCCGTTTGAAGCCCTGGATCAGCGCACCAACCAGACCACCGGCGACACCCAGACCGCTAAACGCACCCTCAAAGATCTGACCGAAAGCCCAGCCGATCTTGTCGAAGTTAAGCAGCAGAATAATCAGAGCCGTACCCACATAAAGCACACCCATAAACGGCACGATTTTCTCCGTCACGTTCGCGATGGATTTGATACCGCCCACGATCACGATGAACACCACGATGGCGAAGATCACGCCGGTGATCCAGCCCGGGTAGTCACCCAGAATACCGGACAACTGCGCATGCGCCTGGTTGGCCTGGAACATGTTTCCGCCACCAAACGCGCCGCCGATACAGAAGATCGAGAACAGAATGGCCATGAAGCCGCCACCGGGAAGCCCACGCTCCTTGAAGCCCTTGACCATATAGTACATCGGGCCACCGGAAACCGTACCGTCGTCGTACTCGTTGCGGTACTTCACACCCAGCGTACACTCGGTGAATTTGGACGCCATACCAAGCAGACCGGCCAGGATCATCCAGAACGTCGCACCAGGTCCACCAATGCCTACGGCCACGGCCACACCGGCAATGTTACCAAGCCCCACCGTACCGGACAGAGCGGTCGCAAGCGCCTGGAAGTGGCTCACCTCACCCGCGTCGTTCGGATCGGAATAATCTCCCTTCACCAGGCTGATCGCATGACCGAACGCCCGGAACTGAATAAAGCTGAAATAGATCGTAAAGACCGACGCACCGACAACCAGCCAGAGCACGATCCATGGGAAAGCCACGCCCATGACATTAAAGGGCAGCGGCGCAAAAATCAGGCTTACGAACCAGCCAGTGGAACTGGCGAAGATCTCATTCACCCGCGCGTCAAGGGTTGGCGCGATCTCCGGAGCGGCAGCCTCCTGGGCTATGGCCGCGCCCGCAAGCGTCAGGAACGCCAGCGCAACGGACAGAAATTTCAGATGTTTCATGGTTTTCCCTGTTTACGGAATTATTGTTACGGGTACGGAAGAGATGGAAATCAGCTTGCTGGAAACGCTCCCGAACAACCTGTCCTTCAGCCCGCTATCGCCCGTTCGGCCGATTACAACCTGTTCTGCGCCAAGTTTGACGGCCATTTCGTTCAGAAGCACCGCAGGATCCCCATGCCGGACTTCCGTGGTCACCTCGAGGCCGGACCCGTCCAGCTGTTTCACCGCCGGATCAAGCACGTGGGAGCGTGCCGCACCCACTTCCGCCTCACGCCGTCTGTGACGTTCGGCCAGTTCTTCCGGTGTGTGAAAAGAATAAGGTGACCATTCAATCACGAACGCCAAATGGAGTTTGCAATCGCCTATAAGTAGAGCCAGCTTTTTGGCATGTTCCACCGCTCTGGCGCTTGCTGCCGAACCATCGTGCCCGACAAGTATACACGTCATATTTATGTCCCCCTGTTATCCAAAGGGAACTCTGGCGCAATACCTGCTTATTTTGCAAGTGTTTCGCAAAAAATCGTTCAAAAAACAGTCATAAGCTGTTAATAATTTAAGCGAATGCCCCGGCGGAATGGCACTAAGCGTGCAGTCCGCAATCAGTTGTCACATCCGATACTGTCAGCATTACTGACGGCTCAAAGGATGTGTGCGCCGCGCCCGCCCACCAACGCGGTGACGTGTCCCGACCAGTTCCACCTGAAGCGTCCCTGGTTGGACGTTCCAGCTATACGCACAGGTTCTCACCCGCAAAAACACACTCGGAATACACTGCTGTCAGCCCTCGGCCCGTGTTCGAACACGACGCAGGAACAAACTGCGCTGCAAAGCTTAATCGCCGGTTACTGTACGCAGGGATACTCAAAAATATCAGTGCAGTCCGCTGATTTGTCGGACGTATCCCATTTCACGCAACAGCCCCCTGTAAAACCAGGGTGCCCTGGTAACCAATTTTTTTCGTGCCTGAATTCGCGTTTCGTTCTAAATTTGTTCCGAAAGGGGAATTTCGCAATGGAATCAACACCCCAAAGCATCGACTGGCTCGCCGTCCTTGCTGGAACGATCCTGGCCTTCCTGCTTGGATGGCTCTGGTATTCACCCGTTCTGTTCGGAAAAAAATGGGCGGAAGGCGTGGGAGTTTCCCTCGGATCCGCCAATGACATGCCCAAACAGGCCATGATTTTTCAACTGGCGGGCACGTTTTTTCTCGCCCTGGTGATCGGCCTGACCACCGCCGCCGGCACACCGGCCACCACATTTCTGGTGATTCTCACCATCGGCTGCCTGATCGCGGCCAACGGCTTTTTTGCGCAAAAATCCCATTACGCGATCGTCGTGGAAACCACCTTCATCGCCGCCATGGGTCTCATCATGGTCCTTTGCCAGACCATCCTTTAGGTTGAACGGCCGCGCCGGTCCGGACGCCCCGGACCGGCCCGCAGCCCTCAGGCCGGTGTGCGCAGGCGGATAACCCAGGCCAGCACCACCGCATAGAGAATGTGACCCCACAGGGCGGCCCATGTAATGCCCGTGAAGCCCAGGAAGGCAGGCAGACCGGCAACCAGATGCGCCATGATGAACAGCGCGAAAACCCACAGTGCCACACCATAGGCAATGGACGATGCCCACCACGGCAGGGATGGAACGAACTTCTTCGCCAGCGGCTCAAAAATATACATCCAGCCGATGACATAGAACACAAGCCCGGTAACCACATGCAGCAGATGCGCCGCCGGCGTGCTGCTGAACCCAAAGAGCTTCTGAAGCGTCGACTGCGCAAGCCCCACCGGCGCGAGCTTGGCAAAACCGAGCAGCGGGCTCAGACCCTGACCAAACGCATCAAAAGCAATCGTCGCAAAGGCACCGGCCGTCACGGCTGTCGCCGCCGTTGCCGCATTGATTTTCGGGAGCGAAATACCGGCTGCGCCGCCATGTACATCCGTGTTCATATCCATATCCTCCATAACTATCCGATGCCATCAGTACGGAGCACCAGTGGAGGTTGTTTCCCTATGTTACAAACTCTCAAGGAATCGTGAGGGAACCGACATATTGACAAAATTCGCAGCCAACACGCCCACCACACATGCGTAAATTCATCTCACAGGGATCAACCTTCGAGGAACTGATCGGCTACTCCCGCGCGGTCGTGGATGGCGACATGGTGTATGTCTCAGGCACCACCGGCTACGACTACACCACCATGCGGATCGATCCGGATATCGTAGCGCAAACCAGGCAGTGCCTGAGAAACATCGAGGACGCCCTCACCCAGGCCGGCGCCACAATGGCTGACATTCTCCGCATCCGCTACATCCTGCCGGACGCCAGCGAATTTGAAAAATGCTGGCCCACCCTGCGCGCCGCTTTCGACCACATCCGCCCGGCCGCCACCATGATCTCCGCCGGGCTCGCTGACCCCGCCATGAAAATCGAAATTGAGGTCACCGCCCGCATCGGGTCCGGCATACCGCCTCAGTCGGGCGACAGCATGTAACCCGACCCGCGCACCGTCTGAAGGTAACGCGGCGTCTTGGGATCAGCCTCGATCTTGCGACGCAGCCGCGCGATCTGCACGTCAACGGCCCGCTCCTGCGCCTCGGCCACCCCGCCACCGAGTTCCTCGACCAGCTCAATCCGGCTCACCGCCTCATGCGCCCGGTTGGCAAAGATCCGCATCAGCATCGCCTCAGTCGCCGTCAGCCGCACCAGCTCCCCGTCCCGCCACAGCTCACTGCGCGACAGGTCATAACGCACATCCCCAAGATGCATTGTCTTTGGCGGCTCGGCCTTCGGGGCCGGTTTCGGCACCCGCCGTAGAATGGCATTGATCCGAAGCAAAAGCTCCCGGGGTTCAAACGGCTTGGGCAGGTAATCATCCGCCCCCAACTCGAGGCCACGAATACGGTCCTGCGCATCACTCTTCGCGGTCAGCAGCAAAATCGGCGTGTTCAGCGTCTCCCGCAAGGACGCCGTCAGTTCCAGCCCCGTCTCGCCGGGCATCATCACATCCAGCACGATCAGGTCAAAATCCAGCCCGCCCAGCAGGCTGCGCGCATGTTTCGCGTCCCGCGCTACCGAAACCCAAAAGCCGTTGCGCGCCAAAAATTTCTGCAACAGCCCACGAATGCGCGCATCGTCATCGACGACGAGAACATGGGCCTCGGGCGTTTCACTCATTGCCTGACCGACTCCATTGGTCCCAGAACCTGCCCCCTCAGTTCAGGGCTTATCATCTGTTCCAGCACTTTGCGAAACCCCACAACCGCTTCCGGTCCGGCATTTGAGAACGCCTGCTTCATCCGCACCCTCTGCGCCGCCGACAGCTCCCGCTCCAGCGCGTTGCCCGCCACGGTCAGGTACAGGTTCCGCTGCCGCCGGTCGCTCGCTCCAACCCGGCTTTCCACCAGCCCATCATCGACAAGCTGCCTCAACACCCGGTTCAGGCTCTGCTTCGTCACGCCGAGGATTGCCAGCAGTTCATTCACAGTCAGACCCGGATCGCGGTTGATGAAATGCACCGCCCGGTGATGCGCGCGCCCGTAGCCGTATTTCTCAAGAATACGGTCAGGGTCCGCCGTGAAGCCGCGATAGGCGAAAAACATCAGTTCGATTCCCTGCCGCAACTGCTCGTCGGTCAGAAAAAGAAGCTGTTCGCTGCGTGAAACATTGGTCATGAACCCGGTCCCGGCATTGCAAATCCCTGATTTCCCGTTCCATTCACAGTTTATGTCAGCGTTGTTGACATTCCAAGGTCCAAATGATAGCCCGCACTCAAATTCGCGTAATAAACTGTCGAAATCCACGCGAGTTCAGCAATATTAGTTTAAATTTGGGAGAGCAACCATGGCGGGCGCTTATGACGATCGGGACGGTGTCATCTGGATGGACGGCACTTTTGTGCCCTGGCGCGAGGCCAAAGTCCACGTACTGACCCACGCCCTTCATTACGCCAGCAGCGTTTTCGAGGGCGAGCGCGCCTATAACGGCAAAATCTTCAAAAGCCGCGAGCACAGCGAGCGCCTGCTGAAGTCCTGCGACTACATCGACATCCCGCGCCCCTATACGGTGGATGAGCTTGAGGCGGCCAAAAAAGAGGCCCTCGCGAAATCCGGCCTGTCCGACGCCTATGTCCGTCCCGTCGTCTGGCGCGGCTCTGGCGAAGACATGGGCGTCGCCTCCGCCCGCAACCCGGTCAAAACCGCCATCGCGGTCTGGGAATGGGGTGCCTATTACGGCGACGCAAAGATGCAGGGCGCCAAACTCGACATCTCCGCCTGGAAACGCCCCAGCCCCGAGACCATCCCCTGCTTTGCCAAGGCGAGCGGTCTCTACATGATTTGCACCATGTCAAAGCATGCGGCCGAGGCCAAAGGCTGCTCCGACGCGCTGATGATGGACTACCGCGGCTATGTGGCTGAGGCGACCGGTGCCAACGTGTTCTTCGTAAAGGACGGCGCGGTCCACACGCCCAAACCCGACTGCTTCCTCAACGGCATCACCCGTCAGACCGTGATCGACCTCCTGAAGGAGAAAAACATCGAGGTCATCGAACGCCATATCGAACCGTCCGAGATGGAAGGCTTCGAGCAGTGCTGGCTCACCGGCACCGCGGCGGAGGTCACCCCGGTCGGTAAAATCGGTGACTTCACCTTCGAGGTCGGCGCGCTCACCCGTGATATCGCCGAAACCTACGAAAAACTGGTCCGTTCCTGACCTGTTCGACACACCCGGTCGCCCGCAACGGGCGGCCGGTTCGCACGGCGCTTGCAAGTCATTTGCACTTGTGGTCTTGAACGCAAAATGACCACTACAAAAATCATCATAGACACCGATCCCGGACAGGACGACGCCGTCGCGATCCTGCTCGCACTGACAAGTCCGGAGATCGAGGTTCTCGGCATCACCTCCGTTGCCGGCAACGTGCCTCTGCCCCTGACGACCCTGAACGCGCTCAAATGCTGTGAACTCGCCGGTCGTCCCGACATCCCTGTTTATGCCGGTGCCGCGGCCCCTCTCGTGCGCCCCCTCATAACAGCGGAAGAGGTCCACGGCCGCACCGGTCTCGATGGCCCCGACCTGCCGGAGCCGTCCATGAAGCTCCAGGACGGGCACGCGGTCGATTTCATCATCGAAACGCTCCGCCGCGAAGATCCCGGCACCGTCACGCTCTGCACCCTCGGCCCCTTGACCAACATCGCACTGGCCTTCAGCAAAGCGCCCGACATCAAACCGCGCGTAAAACAGATCGTCGCCATGGGCGGCGGCGCCTTCGAGGGCGGCAACACCACACCGGTCGCCGAGTTTAACATTCTGGTCGACCCCCACGCGGCGCAGGCCGTGCTGCAATCCGGCATCCCCGTGGTCATGATGCCCCTAGACGTCACCCATAAATGCCTGACAAAAAGGTCGCGGATTCAAAAATACCGCGACCTCAACACTCGCGTCGGTGAGGCCGTGGCCCTCATGCTCGAGTATTTTGAGCGCTTCGATGAAAGCAAATACGGCTCCGACGGCGGCCCGTTGCACGACCCCACTGTCATCGCCTGGCTTCTGAGGCCGGAGATTTTCGGAGGCCGAGACATCAATGTTGAGGTCGAAACCGGTTCCGAACTCACAATGGGCCAGACCGTCGCCGACTGGTGGGGCGTGACGGACCGCCCCAAAAACGTCCACTTCGTCCGTGATGTGGATGACGACGCGTTTTTTGACCTCCTGATCGAGAGGATCGGCACTCTTTAAACTTCCTTGTGATGAATGTCACAGAATCGTCCCGCTTTTTGCCGCATAACGTGCTTACTGAGTGACGATTGTAAGTTTAACGAGTATCGCACCCCAGCCGCCGTCCCGGATTTTTCCTCGGTCCGGGACGGCACAAAATACCGAAATTCGAGGCCGGCCCGCCGCGCGGTGCCCCACGCGCGTCGGGTCCGGTTTCGATTCGTTAACCGCGACGTGCGGCCGCTTCGGAAAAAACTTCTGAGCGTTTACAGTCAGTTAAGCACCCTGCCCACTGCCATTCACAAAACTTTACCAATTTCCAGGCAGTGTTAACGATGAGCCTTCTTGAGACGAAAGGCCCAATGAACTATATTTTAACCCTGTAGCCCTGTTCCGGGCTCGTAATTGGAGGTTACACAGCTGTCTCAGCACACTACGACGGTTGATCCCGTCACATCGGACCAGGCAGGCCGTCCTGCTTCCGAACAAACCGACAGCGGGACACTGCTGTCCACAATCCTGGCCTCACTCGATGACGACCAGGCCATTGATGTCACGACAATTCCACTTGCCGGAAAATCGGACATGGCGGATCACATGGTGATCGCCTCCGGTCGCTCCTCGCGTCAGGTGGCATCCATCTCCGAAAAACTTGTCGACCGTCTTAAGCATGATCACGCGATCATTGCGCGGACCGAGGGCAAGGATACCGGGGACTGGGTTCTTCTGGATGCGGGCGACGTGATCGTTCACGTGTTCCGTCCTGAGGTGCGCGAGTTCTATGCGCTCGAAAAAATGTGGCAGCCAGAGGCCAAAACCGGTCGCAAGCCGGCTCCGCTCGCCTGAGCCTGACACTTGCGCCTGACACTTGTCGTCGTGGGCCGGCTGCGTTCCGGGCCCGAGGCGGATCTGGTCGATAACTATCTGACCAGGTTTGACCGCACCGGAAAACCGTCCGGCCTCGGACCGTCAAAGGTTGTCGAGGTTGAGAACAAACGCGGTGGCGGATCAGAGGCCGAAGCGGACCTGATCCTGAATGCCATCCCCAAAGGCGCCACCGTTGTGGCCCTTGACGAGCGTGGTCGAACGCTCACCTCTCCTTATTTTGCTCAAAAACTCCAGTCCTGGGCCGATACCGGCACACGCGACCTCGCGCTCATCATTGGCGGCGCGGACGGTCTGACCAACGCCGTGCGCGACAGGGCCGACTTCCTGCTCTCTTTTGGCAAAATGGTCTGGCCCCACATGCTGGTGCGCGTGATGCTCTCAGAACAGCTCTACCGCGCCGCATCCATCCTCTCCGGCGGCCCCTACCACCGCAACTGATCCCGTCGTTTTCCAAAGGATTCCCTGCACGGAGCAGCGGCATAGCCTTGCATTCCGCATCAGGAGGGGAAGGCTAATACAACCAGGACAATACTGGTTCGTTACTGACACATTATTTCGGAAAACGGGAATTTCATGTTATAAATATTCATTGAATCTATTTATGGAGTCAATAATGGCTTGTTTTTCAACAAAATTGACTGCGATCTGGACCACTATAGTACTGCTTCTCTCCGCCACAATCACGGCCAACGCCACACCAACCTGCGGTCACCTGCACTCTCACGTCCCGGAAGAAATGACGCCAACCGCCCTTTCGCCCGGCGCGGCCTCGGACATCCCGATGATCGAACTGGTGCTCACTGCCTGTCAGAAAGAGCAATGCCAGGAGTTCTCTCTCTTCTACGATCCCTACCGAATTTCCCTGATGACCTGCATGATCGTCGGCCAACAGGAGGCCGCCCGTTGGAAGGCCTCCCACCCCAACTGGGAAATCAAACGCTGGTCCTGCCGCCTTAGCCGTCCCGGCGAGGAACACGTTTGAAGCCGCACAAAGGCTGAAATCTGGCGGCCCGCAACGAAAAAGGGCGAACCCGCGGGTCCGCCCTAAATCTCTTACACTGCCTGAACCTTCAGGTCAGTGATCTTTTCCCTTATGCGGCGCCCAAAGCTTCTTGTTGGTGAAGTAGAGCAGCACGGTCAGGATCGTCAGGAAAAGAACCGCGGTGAGACCACCGGCCTTGCGATTCATCATCTTGGGCTCCGCCGTCCACATCAGGAACGCGGACACGTCCTTCGCCATCTGCTCCTCCGTCGCCGGAGTGCCGTCCTCGTATTCCACGAGATCCGGCATCAGAACCGGGTTCATGGCCATCAGACCGCCATACGCCGTGTTCTCATACAGAACCACACCGGCCTGCTCCTCTTCATGGCCGGTAAAGCCAAGGAGCATGGAGGCGATGTATTCCGGTCCACCCATACCGCGAACCAGCTGGTTGATACCGGTGCCGGCCGGGCCGTGGAAACCCGCGCGGGCCTTCGCCATCAGCGTCAGATCCGGCGCGTTGGACAGGGCCGACTCACCAAACTTGTCCGTCGGTGTCGCCGGGCGGAAATCGTCGAGTTCCGGGTCAAACACCTCAAACTGCGCGGCATAGGCCCGCATCTGAGCCTCTTCCATCGCAGGCCCACCCTCATCGGACAGGTTGCGGTAATTGAGGAACTTCAATCCGTGACAGGCCGCGCAAACCTCAGTGTAGACCTGTAGACCACGCTGAAGCTGCGCCTGGTCGTAACTTCCGAACGGACCCTCAAACGAGAAGCTGTAGTCCGTGACGTGGGCTTCCCCGTCTCCCGCGGCGAGAGCCTGCCCGCCAACCAGAAGGCCAAGAGCGGCCAGACCGGAGAAAACGGTATTCTTGATCATGTTTCCCATTTCCCCGCTCCTTATTCAGCCGGAGTCGCGGCACCGGATGATGCCTTTTCGCCGTAATGCGCCTTGAAGTCCGCCTCGATCGTTTCCGGCTGCTCCAGGGGCCGCTCAAACAGACCCAGCAGAGGCAGGATGATCAGGAAGTAGGAGAACCAGTAGAGCGTTCCGATCTGCGAGATGATGACGAAGGGCTGCTCGGCCGGCATCGCACCACACCACATCAGAAGGAAGAAATCGAACACCAGGATCCAGAACCAGACCTTGAAGCGCGGACGGTAGCGGCCCGAACGCACCCGGCTCGTATCCAACCACGGCACCAGGAACATCACAATGATCGACCCGAACATCGCGATCACACCGCCGAGCTTGGAGTTGATGAACAGGATGTCAAAGGTGATCGCCCGCAGCATCGCATAGAACGGCAGGAAGTACCATTCGGGCACGATATGCGCCGGCGTCTGAAGCGCGTTGGCTTCAATATAGTTGTCCGGGTGGCCAAGGAAGTTCGGCATAAAACCAACCAGCGCCGCGAAAATCACCAGGATCAACATCAGCGCGAACAGGTCCTTGATCACGAAATACGGCCAGAACGGCAGCGTATCCTTCGCCGCGTCCGCCTTGGACGTGCGCCGCACCTCAACACCGGTCGGGTTGTTGTTGCCCGTGGTGTGGAAGGCCCAGATGTGAACCGCAACCAGAGCCGCAATCACGAAGGGCAGCAGGTAATGCAGCGAGAAGAACCGTGTCAGCGTCGCGTTATCAACGGCCGGTCCACCCAGAAGCCAGGTCTGAATGCTCTCACCGACGAGCGGGATCGCACCAAACAGACCGGTGATAACCGTCGCACCCCAGAAGGACATCTGACCCCAGGGCAGAACGTAGCCCATAAAGCCCGTGGCCATCATCAGAAGGAAGATGAGCATCCCGATGATCCAGGTGATCTCACGCGGCGCCTTGTAGGAACCGTAGTACAGGCCCCTGAAAATATGGGCATAAACCGCGATGAAGAACAGCGAGGCGCCATTCATGTGCAGATAGCGCAGCGCCCATCCGCCGTTCACGTCGCGCATGATGTGCTCAACGGAGGAGAAGGCCAGCGTGGTGTCGGGAGTGTAGTGCATGACCAGCGTGATGCCGGTGATGATCTGCAGTGCCAGACAGAATGTCAGAACGATGCCCCAGATCCACATCCAGTTCAGGTTCTTCGGCGTCGGGATCGTCAGGGTCGAGACCACCAGCCCAATAATCGGCAGACGGCTCTCAACCCATTTTTCCGGAGCTGTCTTCGGCTCGTAATGATCGTGCGGAATTCCACTCATGTCCTGTACCTCCCTCAGCCCAGCTCAATCACGGTGTCGGATACAAACCGTGCAAGCGGAATGTGCAGGTTCTCCGGCGCCGGGCCTTTGCGGATGCGACCCGCAGTGTCGTAATGCGATCCGTGGCAGGGGCAGAACCAGCCGTCAAAATCACCCGCGTCACCCAGCGGCACACAGCCCAGGTGCGTACACACGCCAACCATGACCAGCCATTCGCCCGTTTCGTCCAGCGCGCGGTTCTGGTCCTCGGCATCTGAATCAGCGGCGAGGTTCGGGTTGCGTGACAGCCCATCCTTCAGATCGCTCATCGGCACCTCGCGGGCCTCCTCGATCTCGGCTTCCGTTCTGCGACGGATAAAAACCGGCTTGCCGAGGAACTTGACCGTAAGCTGACTGCCCGGCTCAACACTGGACACGTCCACCTGGATGGAGGCCAGCGCCTGCACATCCGCGCTGGGGTTCATCTGGTTGATCAGCGGCCAAACCGCAGCACCAGCTGTCACTGCGCCGGCCGCTCCGGTTGCTACATATAGGAAGTCCCTACGGGTGCCGCCTTGGTCTTCAACGTGGGCCACGCACATTTCTCCTTGCCTAAGCCCCTTGCAAAGGGCGCGGGTCGATACGGGGCCAAAGAGGGAATTGGCCCGGATTTTGAATTGGTTTAATCACTTCTGCGCCATTGGTCCAGCCGGGATCAACAGTGTTTGGTAGCCTGGAGGGGATTTAAACCGTGACTATTGCACTTGCGGCATACCAGCCCGACATCGCGCCCAATCTTGGCGCCATGATTCGCCTCGCCAGCTGTTTTGCCGCCGACCTCCACGTAATCGGTCCCTGCGGTTTCCCGATGTCCGACAAGGCGCTTCGCCGCGCCGCTATGGATTACGCCGGCAACGTGGAAACCCGCCACCACTCCTCGTGGAACGCCTTTCTTGACCTTCCGCCTTCTGGTCGGCTTGTTCTCATGACCACCCGTGGCGCAACTCCCCTTTGGGATTTCGGCTTTGCGCCGACCGACATCGTAATCATGGGCCGCGAATCCGCCGGCGTACCGGATGAGGTCCACGACCGCGTCGATGCACGCATACTGATTCCCATGCCCGGCGGTGGACGCAGCCTCAATGTCGCAACCGCAGCGGGCATCGCCCTGGCCGAAGCCTCACGGCAGCTCAGACCCGGCCACCTTTGAGGCCGCCGCCCGCTCGCGCAAAATCGCCAGCAGAACAATCCCCGCCACCACCATCGCGGCCCCAAGGATCGCAACCAGGTCGGGCAGAACGCCAAAAACCCCAAAATCATAGAGCGCGGCAAACACCAGCGTGGAATAGATCGCGGGCATGACATGGCTCGCCTGCCCGCGTTTCATCGCCTGAATGAACAGAGACTGCGCACAGATCATCGCAAACCCGAGACAGGCCAGCAGACGCCACTGCTCCGCACTCGGCGGAACCCAGACAAAACTTGCCGCCGTTATCGCGATAATCGCGCCCATACCGTTATTAATCAGCAAAATCCGCACCGGCGGTTCACCCGCATTGGTCAACCGCTTGATGATAACAGCCTCAACGCCCATCAGCACCGCCGCCGCCAGCGCAATCAAAGCGGCCGGCTGAAACGCATCCGTCCCCGGCCGGATCAGCACCATTGCTCCAAAAAGCGCAAGGCCCGCCGCTGCCAGCCTGCGCGGACCAATGCTCTCACCGAGCAGCAGAATGGCCAGGCCCATGGTCACAAGCGGATTGAGGAACGTAATCGCCGTCGCATCCGCCAGCGGCATGCGCGACGCGGCGGCAAACATGCAGGTCACGCCAAGCCACCCGGAGGCCGACCGCGCAAGATGCGATCCCCAGAGAGCCCCATGAAACCCCGGCCGGGCAAACAGCGCAAATGTTGATATGGCGAGGAAGGCAAACCCGAACCTCCCGGCGCTGATCTGAAGCGGATGCAACGGCTCACCGCCCACACCCACGCCCAGCGCCTTGGCGATTAGCGACGTCACCGCCACCAGCGCCCCGGCGCCCGCCATCAGCACAATGGCCAGAACCGACCGCTGCGCGGGTATCCCGTCCGCAGGCATCATCCCGTCACAACCACGCGAAACATGTCAGTGCGGCAACTCAACCGGCTCGTCCTCGGACACGCCAAACAGCCGGCCTTTCTCAGTGATCATCACGAGAAGCAGACACCCAAGACCACAGGCCGCAAACCCCATGAGCAGAGGCCCGCTCGTACCGTCAAACAAATGCCCGATATAGCCACCAAACGCCGCTGCCATCATCGTGGTCACCGACCCGATAAACGACGACGCCGTCCCGGCAATATCAGCCATCGGCTCCATTGCCAGCGCATTCAGGTTCGGCATCAGAACCCCGAAGAAGAAGAAATTCAGCCCGATCAGCACCGCGAACCCGGCCACCGGCGGCGCACCCACCGTCCAAAACAGCCCCACATGGACGAGCGCCACGGTCACAAAACCGAGGATCGCGAAATGGGACATGCGCCGCATGCCAATGCGCTCAACCAGCCGGCTGTTGAAAATCGACGCCAGCATCATCGCGCAGGCGATGCTGCCAAACCAGAACGGGAACAGTCTGCCGGTTGCGTAGAAATCCTGAAACACCTGCTGCGCCGAGTTTACATACCCCATCAGGGCACCAAAGATGACGCCACCTGCAACCGTATAGCCCAGTGTCACCCGGTTGGTCGCGGCCTTGGCAATCGCCTTGCCAAGAGTACCCCAGGCCAGAGGCTTGCGCCGCTCTTCCGGCAGGGTCTCGGGCAGCGAAACAACCATCCAAACGTAAGCCGAAACGCCCGCCACAAACAGAAGCCCAAAAATCATCCTCCAGCTGCCTACCGCCAGCACGGCGGTTCCGACCAGCGGCGCAATCGCCGGAATCATGATAAAGATCATCATGACAAAGGACATGACCTTCGCCATCTCACGTCCGCCATAGATGTCCCGAATGATCGCCGTGCTGACAATCCGCGCCGCCGCACAGCCAAACCCCTGCAAAAACCGCGCGAACAGGAACCAGCCAAAGACACCGAGGAACGACGCGGCCACGGTCGCAATGCAAAACAGCGCAATCCCGGTCAGCAGCACCCGCTTCCGCCCAAAGCTGTCAGAGAGCGGACCATAGAGAATCTGCCCAAAGGCAAACCCGAACATGTAGGACGATATCGTCTGCTGCTGCTGGTTCCCATCCCCCAGCGCAAACGCCTGCTGGATCTGCGGCAACGCGGGCAGCATCACGTCAATGGACATTGCCGTCAGCCCCATAAGAAGAGCCATCATGGCGACGAATACCGGAAACGCAGGCACGGGCCGCGCCGTCGGGGCGGACGAAGGTTGGGACATGGGAACCAATGTAATCTGGATAAAGGGCTGAATTGCCTGCCCCTGCGTAACACCATCCCCGCCAGACATCCATGCCTCAGGCGAAAAAAGCGAAACGAAACCGTTCAGAAGGTGGAAACACATTGTGTCGGCACCGGCCGCTCGCGCCACTGCTTTCGCATGACCTCAACGCCCCCGGGGCTTCCACCCGACGTCCGACCGGAGTAAGGAACACCGGCAACCGGAGTGAATATACATGTCGTTCAATACATTCGGCCGCCTGTTCCAGGTCACGACCTGGGGTGAAAGCCACGGACCCGCCCTTGGCGCAACCGTCGACGGATGTCCGCCGGGCGTTGCCCTGACCGAGGCCGACATTCAGCCCTGGCTTGAAGCCCGCAAACCGGGGCAGAACAAATACACCACCCAGCGTCGGGAACCCGATCAGGTCGAAATCCTCTCTGGCACCTTCGAGGGCAAGACCACCGGCACCCCCATTCAGCTGATGATCCGCAATACGGATCAGCGCTCAAAAGACTACGGCGACATCGTCCAGAAGTTCCGCCCCGGCCACGCCGACATCACCTATTACCAGAAATACGGCATCCGCGATCACCGCGGCGGCGGGCGTTCGTCGGCCCGCGAAACCGCCGCCCGCGTCGCCGCCGGTGGCATCGCCCGCAAGGTACTCGCCGACCTTCTGCCCGACCTCAAAATCCGCGGAGCAATGGTCCAGATGGGCGCCACCGGCATCAACCGCGACGCCTGGGACTGGGACATCATCCGCGACAACCCCTTCTGGTGCCCCGACGCGGCCACGGCGGAGACCTGGGCTGATGAGCTCGACGCCCTGCGCAAATCCGGCAACTCGGTGGGCGCCATCATCGAGGTCCAGGCCGCCGGCGTTCCCGCAGGCCTCGGCGCACCCGTTTACGCCAAATTCGACAGCGACCTCGCCTGCGCCCTCATGACCATCAATGCGGTGAAGGGCGTTGAGATTGGTGCGGGCATGTCCGCCGCCATGCTCACGGGCGTCGACAATGCCGATGAAATAAGCATGGGCGAAAACGGTCCCGAGTTTTCCTCCAACCACGCGGGCGGCGTCCTCGGCGGCATCACCACCGGCCAGGACATCATCGCCCGCTTCGCAGTCAAACCCACCTCCTCGATCCTCTCCACCCGAAAAACGATCACCATCTCCGGCGAAAACACCGAGATCGTCACCAAAGGCCGCCACGACCCCTGCGTCGGCATCCGCGCCGTCCCGGTCGGCGAAGCCATGCTCGCCTGCACAATCCTCGACCACTATCTGCTCCACCGCGGCCAGATTGGCGAGAACCAGGGACGGATTGGGTGATCACCGCCCGGCTTGTGCTTTACACAGGCGGGCATTATCGAAGAAATGAGACCCTACAGGCGGGGGCCATCCAGCATTCCCCGATCCCACAACGAGGACCAAAAACAATGACTGGCAAATTTTCGAGACGTTCCGCACTGGCCGGTTTGGCCCTTCTTGCCGCAGCCCTCACGGCGCCCGCTGCCGAGGCCGACACGGCGGCGGAAATCGACGCGAAGGCGAACCTCGCGCTGAACTCGCTCCTAGCCAATTCCGAAACCGCCCAGGCCATCAACGAAAAGGCCCTCGCGGTGCTCGTGTTCCCCGATGTGGTCAAGGCGGGCTTTGGTGTCGGCGGCCTCTATGGTGAGGGCGTGCTCATCCGTGATGGCGTCTCCGCAGGCTACTACAACGTCGCCGCCGCCTCCTTCGGCCTTCAGCTCGGCGCGCAGTCCTACTCCCAGTTCCTTTACTTCATGACCGAGGGCGCGCTGAACACCCTGACCTCCCGCAAGGGCTTCGAGATCGGTGGCGACGCCAATGTGGCCGTGGTCAATGAGGGCGTCAGCGCCGAGATCAGCTCGATGACCATCCAGGATCCGATCGTGGCCTTCGTGACCAGCCAAAAAGGCCTCATGGCCGGCGTCACCATCGAAGGCTCCAAAATCACCGAAATCGACCGCTAGGCAGCCGCAGGCAGGCCCGGCACACCCGGGCCGCCAACCCCCGGAGGACCCGTCCATGAAACCGCAAGCCCTGATTTTCGACGTTTTCGGAACACTTGTGGACTGGCGCACCTCCGTTGACACCCATGTCACCGCCGCCTTCGCCAGCCATGGCGAGGACGTGGACGGAGCCGCCTTCGCCGATGCCTGGCGCGCCCGTTACCAGCCCGCGATGGAGGAAATCCGCGCCGGCCGCCGCGACTATACGGCCCTTGACGACCTGCACCGCGAAAACCTCATCGAGGTCCTGGGCAGTCAGGGCCACCACGGCATTTTCGAGCCTGACGAGATCATCCAACTGGCCCGCTGCTGGGAGGAGCTCGACCCCTGGCCCAACACGGTGCGCTGTCTACAGACGCTGAAAATCACCCACATCATCGCGCCCTGCTCAAACGGCTCCATCGCCCTGATGACCCGCCTTGCGAAATACGGCCGCCTGCCGTGGGATTGCATCCTTGGTGCCGACATCGCCCACAACTACAAACCTGACGCCTCAGTCTATCACGCCGCCTGCCACGCCCTGCGTCTCGAGCCGGAGGCCGTGATGATGGTCGCCTGCCACAATTCCGACCTTGCCGCCGCCAAGGCAAGCGGCCTGCAGACCGGATTTTTCCCCCGGCCAACGGAACACGGACCGGACCAGACCAAAGACCTGGTGCCCGAGGGCGACTGGACCCTGTCCGCCAAAAGTCTTGAGGCCCTGACCGGAATGCTGATGGAATAAAACGCCGCCGGTTTAACGCACGAACTCCGCCACCATCTCCACGTGACCGGTCCAGATAAACTGGTCCACCGGCTGCACCCACCTGATCTCAAACCCCGCATCCACCAGGGTTTTCGCATCCCGCGCGAACGACACCGGATCGCAGGAGACCATCGCCACCCGGCCAAGCTTTGACGCCGCAATCCGCTCCACCTGAGCCTGCGCCCCCGCACGCGGTGGATCGACCACGGCCACGTCAAGCCCCTCCAGTTCCGCCTCCAGCAGCGGCCTGCGAAACAGATCCCGCACCTCCGTCGTCACGCGTTTCAGCCCCGTCGCACCGCGCCACCCCGCATCCAGCGCCTGGATGGAAGCCTTCAGCCCCTCAACCGCATGCACCTCCGCCCGCGCCGCGAGCGGCAGCGAAAATGTCCCGCAGCCGGAAAACAGATCAACCACCCGCTTCGCATCCCCGGCAATGTCCAGCACCGCCTCCACGAGCGCCGCCTCACCCTCCGCAGTCGCCTGTAAAAAACCTCCCGGTGGCGGCACGACCCGCGCCGCTCCAAACTCCTGAAACGGTGCCCGCTCCTGCCAGACCGGCTCGCCATTCCAGACCAGCCGCGCCACCGGCCCCCCGGCAAACGTGCCAAGCCGCGCACGCAGGTCCACATCCAGCTCGCGCGCATCCTCCACCGACACATCCAGCCCGGCCGGTGAAAGCAGAACCGACATGCGCACACCGCGCGTCCGCGTCGCCGCCATCCGCGTCAGACCGTCGAGAACCGGCAGAGCCTCCATGATCTCAGGCCGCAAAACCTGACAGTCCGGCACCGCCACCACCGTATCCGAGCGCCTTTCATGGAACCCGGTCGTCGCCGTCTTGCGGGTCCGCACGCCGGTAAACACCGCCCGCCGCCGTGACGCGGGCGGCGAGGACAGGGTCGGCCGGATCTCGGTCTCCAGACCATGCGCGCCCAGCGCCCGTCGCACCACATCCGCCTTCCACTCCGCCAGAAACCCGTCATCCGCATGTTGCAGCGAACAGCCGCCACAGGAGCCAAAATGACGGCAGCGGGCTTTCACACGCACATCAGACGGCGTCACCAAAACACCATCCGCAAGCCGCCCGTCCGCATCCGGCTCCCCGGACCAGACCTCGCCGGGCAGGGAAAACGGAATGCGCACCCCGGCGGCCAAACCGTCGCCTTCGATCCCCAGACGCTCCACGCGATGCTCAGTCATCAACCAGTTCCCTGAAACTCACCGTTTCCAAAAAACGCCTTTTTGCGCATTTGATAGGACATTATCCTCTCAATGACAACAAAAGGACATTCCGATGCAAACTCCCGTAACACCCGAAACCCGGGTTGGCCACGTCCACCTGAAGGTCTCGGACCTTGAACGCGCCATTGCCTTCTATTCCGGTGTCCTCGGGTTTGAGGTCCAGGCCCGGTACGGCAATGAGGCCGCCTTCCTCGGTGCCGGTGGCTATCACCACCATATCGGCCTCAACACCTGGGAAAGCCTTGGAGCGACCCCGCCGCCCGCCGGGCATACCGGCCTCTTCCATACGGCATTTCTCTACCCCACCCGCGCCGATCTGGCCGACGCCCTGCGGCGGGTCAATGCCGCAGGCCACCGCCTCACCGGAGCCTCGGACCACGGCGTATCCCAGGCCCTCTATCTGGACGACCCCGACCAAAACGGCGTCGAGCTTTACTGGGACCGCCCCGAGGCCGAATGGCCGCGCAACCCTGACGGCAGCCTCGTCATGTACACAAAACGGCTCGACCTGAACGACCTGCTGAAAGAGCCCAAAACCGCGTGACCAGGGCCGCCCGACCACCCCGCCGCAAAAATAGCCACAGGCGGGGTGACAGAACGCGGTTTTAAACGTATAAGGTGCGCGAACCTTACGGGAGAACGGGATGATGCGACTCCGGATTTTTCACAAAGCCTGAAACGGCCCCGGACCGGGGCTGAGTGGCCCCCGCATTTTATTTCCTCCCGTCTGCGTTTGAGAAAGCATCCCACATGTTTCGTTTCTTTGAGTCGCTCATTGACCCCTATGAGCCCTATTCCGCGACCGACACACCCCCCAACCGCCTCTGGCCATTCCTGAAGGCATTCCTCTGGCCCGCCCGCAAGGTCGCGGCCTGGACCTTCCTCTCCATTCTGGTGGTGGGTGTCGTCGAGATCATGCTGATCTGGTACGCGGGACAGCTCGTGGACATGCTGACCGAAGCCGACGCCACCAATGTGTGGGCCGCACATGGCGTCGAACTGGTGTTCGTGGCCCTGTTCATCCTGTTCCTGCGCCCCGGCCTCGAGGTGCTGAGCGCGCTCCTGCTCAACCAGTCGCTGATGCCGAATGTGGGAACAATCGTGCGCTGGCGAAGCCACCGGCACGTGCTGCGCCAATCGGTGACGTGGTTCCAGAACGATTTCGCCGGACGCATCGCCAACCGGATGATGCAGACCGCCCCCGCTGTCGGCGAGGCGGTGTTCCAGACATTTGACGCGCTGGTCTACTCGCTGATCTACCTCACCGGAGCCCTGTGGCTGCTGGCCGGAACGGATGCCCGGCTCGGGATACCGCTGCTGTTCTGGTTTGGGCTCTATGTCGCGCTGATGTTCTGGGCAATTCCCCGCGTGGGCGAGGCCTCCCGGAACTTTGCCGATGCCCGCTCGGTCATCACCGGCCGCATCGTCGACAGCTACAGCAACATCCAGTCCGTCAAACTCTTCGCCCATACCCGCACCGAAGAGGAATACGCGGGCGAGGCCATCGAGGACGCCCGCATCAAATTCGCCCGGCAAATGCGGGTGATCACCATCATGGATTTCGGCCTCGGCGTGATCAACGGCATCCTGATCGTCGCGGTCGTGGGTCTCGCGATCCACCTCTGGCAGTCGGGCAGCACCACGGTCGGCACGGTCGCGGCGGCAACGGCGCTCACCCTTCGGCTCAACGCCATGACCGGCTGGATCATGTGGGCCATGTCGTCGCTCTTTCAGAACATCGGCATCGTGCGCGAGGGCATGGAAACCATCGCCCAGCCCATTGCCCTGCCCGACGCACCGGACGCTAAACCACTGCAGGTGGAAAAGGGCGGCATCACCCTCGAAAACGTCGCACACCAGTATGGCCGCGACAGCGGCGGGCTGAAGGACGTCTCCCTGACCATCGCCCCAGGCGAAAAGGTGGGCCTCGTCGGCCGCTCAGGCGCGGGCAAGTCCACCCTTGTCAACCTGCTGCTGCGCTTCTTCGACCCCGAAACCGGACGGATCCTGATCGACGGCCAGGACGTGCGCTCCGTAACCCAGGACAGCCTGCGCCAGCATATCGGCATGGTTACCCAGGACCCCTCGCTTCTCCACCGCTCGGTGCGCGAAAACATCCTCTACGGCCGCCCCGACGCCAGCGAGGCCGACATGATCGAGGCCGCAAAACGCGCCGAGGCCGACGACTTCATCCGCGACCTCGCCGACATGAACGGGAACCTCGGCTACGACGCCCAGGTGGGCGAGCGCGGCGTGAAACTGTCCGGCGGACAGCGCCAGAGGATTGCACTCGCCCGTGTTATCCTCAAAGATGCCCCCATACTGGTGCTGGATGAGGCCACAAGCGCGCTGGACAGCGAGGTTGAAGCCGCAATCCTCGACACCATGTATGGAGTGATGGAAGGCAAAACCGTGATTGCCATCGCGCACCGTCTGTCGACGATTGCGCATATGGACCGCATTATCGTCCTGGATGACGGCAGTGTCGCGGAAGAAGGTACCCACCAGGAACTTCTTGAAATGGATGGGCATTACGCCCGTTTCTGGAACCGTCAGTCCGGCGGCTTCATAAATCTGGAGGCCGCGGAGTGAACAGCGCAGGAACAATTCGACACACGGGTCAGTTGTTCCTCGTTGACGCAAAGCCGGCTCACCTCACCCCCCCCGCCCGGCGGCAACGGCGGGCAGCCCCGCCCGCCCCCATGGGCGGCGCTTCGCTACCGCCCGAGGTCACCGCTGCCCTCGGGGATGGGGCGGAAGCATTTGTTCAAGGCATTCAGGAGTACGTTTGGTGAAACTGTTTTCCAACCTGTTCGACTCGTTCGCACCGGCTGACGGCTCCCCTCCCAAAACCCTCTACGCCTTCATGCGCTGGGCCCTTAAGGGTGCCCTGCCCTTTATCCTGCTGATGTTCTTCGTCGGCGCCGCCGTCGGCGGAACCGAGGTCCTGGCCGCCTATCTGGTCGGCTGGCTGATCGACACGGCCACGGCCCGGGGACCGGAGGATCTGTTCCCCACCTTCTGGCTAACGCTCGCCGGGGTAGCGGTGTTCTTCCTCATCTTCCGCCCCCTGATGATGGGTCTCGGCGCGGCCCTGACATCCATAACCATGCAGCCGAACCTCTTCCCGCTTGTGATGCAGAGGCTCAACCGGCATGTCCTCGGCCAGTCCCTGAGCTATTTCGACGACGATTTCGCCGGTCGCATCGCGCAGAAAGCACAGCAGACCTCCCGCGCCGTCTCCGAGGTCATGGTCGAGAGCGCCAACACCTTCGGCCTTGCCCTCGCCTCCATCATCGGCGCGGCTTTCCTGATGGCGGCGGTCGATGTCTGGCTGGCGGTAATCGTCCTGGTCTGGCTGATCGCCTATTTCTTCCTGATCCGGTTCTTCATGCCGCGCATCCGGGCACGGTCCAAGGCGCGCGCGGCCGCACGTGCGGTCGTAACGGGCCAGGTTGTGGACACCGTCTCCAACATCGCCACCGTAAAGCTGTTCGCCCACGGTGATTTCGAGGACCGGGCCACGCTCGACGCCCTCGCGGGCTTCCGGGAATGCGGCATCCGCTTCGGCCGCGTCTCCGCCAGTTTCCGGCTGATCCTGATGGCCTTCGCCGGCATCCTCCCCGTCACGCTGATCGGCGGCTCAATCTTCCTCTGGTCGCGCGGCATCGCCACCCCAGGCGACATCGCCGCCGCCGGTCTGGTCTCCACCCGGCTGGCACAGATGTCGGGCTGGGTCAGCATGACCGCCATGGGCATCTTCGCCAATGTGGGCGAGATCGAGGACGGTATCCGCACCCTGTCACCCTCCCACTCGGTCGTTGACCGGGAGGGTGCGGTCGAACCGCGCCGGAACGATGGCGGCGGAGAGGTCGTGTTCGACAACGTGGTGTTTGGCTACGGGCGGCCGTCGGCCGCGCTCGACGGGCTGAACCTGCGAATAGCACCGGGGGAAAAGGTCGCCCTCGTAGGCCGCTCCGGCGCGGGCAAAACCACCGCCGTTTCCCTGCTTCTCCGCCTCTACGACGTGGAGGGCGGGCGCGTCATGCTCGACGGCGTCGACATCCGCGACCTGACCCAGGACGGTCTGCGCTCCAAAATCGGCATGGTCCGGCAGGAAACAGCCATGTTCAACCGCCCCGCGATTGAAAACATCCGCTACGGCAACCCGGACGCAACCGATGAACAGGTCATCCAGGCCGCAAAACGCGCCCATGCCCATGATTTCATCCAGGACCTCAGCGACTTCCGCGGCCGAAAGGGCTACGCCGCGCACCTGGGCGAAAGGGGCGTAAAACTCTCCGGCGGCCAGAGACAGCGCATCGCACTGGCCCGCGTCATCCTCAAGGACGCGCCCGTCCTCGTGCTCGACGAGGCCACCAGTGCGCTCGACAGCGAGGTCGAGGCCGCCATCCAGGACACGCTGGAAACCGTGATGGAGGGCAAAACCGTGATCGCCATCGCGCACCGTCTCTCCACCATCGCCCGCATGGACCGTATCGTGGTGCTCGATCAGGGCCGGATCGTGGAGGAAGGCTCCCATAACGACCTGCTGAACTCCGGCGGGCTCTATGCCGGTCTCTGGGACCACCAGTCGGGCGGCTTCCTCGGGCTGGAGGCTGCGGAGTAGGACGATGGCACGGGCGCGACGCGATCACCGGCTCCCCCTGTTTCGGCAGGTGGAGGACATGGTCGACCCCTTCGCGCCCCATGCGGAGGGTACGCCGCCCGACCGCGTCTGGCCTTTCGTCTTCGAACAGCTCCGCCCCTTCCGCCGCGTTCTGATCCTCGCCGCGGTTATCGGCGTGCTGGTCGCCCTGCTGGAACTCGGACTTGTCTACTACGCCGGGCGGCTTGTGGACCTGATGGACGCCACCGGCCCCGACGGCTTCTGGACAGCCCATGGCACCGAGGTCATCATGGCCGCGGTTCTGCTCCTGCTGCTCCGGCCCATTGTGCTGGGCGTGAACGCCGTCCTGCTGTTTTCCGGCATTTCAACCAACATGTTCACCCAGGCCCGCTGGCGGGCGCACAAACACATGCTGGGCCAGCCGGTCGGCTTCTTCCAGAACGATTTCGCCGGACGCCTCGCCAACCGCGTCATGAATATCGGCCCGGCAGTTGAGGACAGTTCGTTCCTCTTCTTCGAGGCCTTCTGGCAGGCCGCGGCCTTCGCCGTCGTCACGGTCCTGCTGCTCCTGGGCATGGACTGGCGGCTCGCCCTGCCGCTGGCGCTCTGGATGGCGGGATATGTCGCCTTTCTGGCCTGGTACGCCCCCCAGGCCGGTCGCGCCGCCGAGAAAAACAGCCACGCCAATTCCCGCGTCACCGCCCGTGTGGTTGACGCATACACCAACATGGAAAGCGTCAAACTCTTCGCCCATGCGGCGCGCGAGGAGGAATTCGCCAAATCCGCCATGGCCCGCCAGAGGGTCCGCTTCGGGCGCCTGATGCGCATGTTCGCCGCCAGCCACGCCGCCATGGCCGCATTCAACTCCGCCGCCATCCTCATGGTGATCGGACCGGCCCTGTGGCTCTGGACGGAAAACCGCATCAGCATGGGCGAGGTTGCCGCGGCCTCCGCCATGGCCCTGCGCTTTAACACCATGACGATCTGGATCATGTGGATGACCGTGCGCCTTTTTGAGCATTTCGGCGTCATCCGCGAAGGCCTGGAGAGCATCGCCGTCCCGCAAACAGTCACCGACGCGCCCGGCGCCCCCGCCCTGCATGTCACCGACGCCGCCATCCGTTTCGAGAACCTCACGCACCACTACGGCCGGGGTCGGGGCGGTCTCGACGGCATCACGCTCGAAATCCCCGCAAACCGGAAAATCGGCGTCGTCGGCCGCTCCGGCGCGGGAAAATCCAGCCTCGTCAACCTGCTCCTGCGCTTCCGCGACCCCGAAGGCGGCCGCGTCCTGATCGACGGCCAGGACGTGCGCGCCGTGACGCAGTCCAGCCTGCGCGAACGCATCGGCATGGTGACCCAGGATTCCAGCCTGATGCACCGCTCCGTGCGCGACAACATCCTCTACGGACGCCCCGACGCGGGGGAGGCCGCCATGATCGAAGCCGCCAGACGCGCCGCCGCTGACGGTTTCATCCACGACCTCCAGGACCCCCAGGGACGGCGCGGCTATGACGCCCAGGTTGGCGAACGCGGCGTGAAACTTTCCGGCGGCCAGCGCCAGCGCATCGCCCTGGCCCGGGTCATCCTCAAGGACGCGCCCATTCTCGTTCTGGATGAGGCCACCTCCGCCCTCGACAGCGAGGTCGAGGCGGTCATCCAGGACACGCTTTACGGCGTGATGGAGGGCAAAACCGTCATCGCCATCGCACACCGCCTCTCCACCATCGCCCGCATGGACCGCATCATTGTGCTCGACCAGGGTCGGATCGTCGAGGAAGGCACCCACCAAAACCTGCTCGCCCGCGACGGCCTCTATGCGGGCTTCTGGAACCGCCAGTCCGGCGGCTTCCTCAACCTGGCGGCGGAATGACCATGCGGCTCGACCAGGCCCTCGTGGCGCGCGGCCTGACCGACAGCCGCGCACGGGCTCAGGCCCTGATCTCCGCAGGGGCGGTAGCCATCAACGGCACCGAAGCCACCAAAGCCTCACAAAAAGTCACCGACGACACCGACATCACCCTCACCGCTGACCCCCTGCCCTACGTGTCCCGCGCCGCGCTGAAACTGAAACACGGCATCGAAGTGTTCGGCCTCGACCCCACGGGCAAAACCGCCCTCGACCTCGGCGCCTCCACCGGCGGCTTCACCGAGATCCTGCTCAAGTCCGGCGCTCAGGCCGTCTGGGCCGTCGATGTCGGCCACGGACAGATCCATGACAGCCTGCGCCACGACCCCCGCGTCAACGTGATCGAGGGCCAAAACGTCCGCGACCTCCAACCCGGCATGGTCCCCACACCCGACTGGATCGTCTCCGACCTCTCCTTTATCTCGCTGGAAAAAGCCCTGCCCGCCCCGCTCGCCCTCGCCGCCCCCGGCTGCATCCTCGTGGCCCTGATAAAACCCCAGTTCGAGGTCGGCCGCGCCGCCATCGGCAAAGGCGGCATCGTCCGCGACGGGGACGCGGTCAAAACCGTCCGCACCCGCATCGCCACCTTCCTCGAAACCCTCGACTGGCAAATCCTCGGCCAGACCACCAGCCCCATCCCCGGCGGCGACGGCAACACCGAATACCTCATCGCCGCCCGGAAACGGGACCAAGGCGGATAAAAGCACCGCAGAAGACCGACAAAAGGACGCCGCCTTCTCCCCCATTCGAGCCTCCCAACAGCCAACGGTTTCGAAAAAGGCCTGCATGTGGTATCGTCTGACGATTAGATCGAAAGCATTACCATGCCGGACGACCCCATCATTCAGGTCACCTATGGCGAGGTCCGGTTCGTACCCGCCACGGAGCCGCCCAATAGCCCAAAACGCAGCTTCAGCCTCAAACGGCTCTCGGAAGCCGCAACCAGCCTTTGGACGCTGGTCTTCCGAACGGTTCTGATCGGCTCGGTGCTGGCGGTTCTGACCATCACCTACAACGAAGTGACGCAGGACACCATCTTTATCGAGGAGATTCGTCTCCCCGAACCCCTGGTCGAAATGGGTTATTCCGGCACCATAGCAACCCACCGATTGTGGGATTCCACTCAATGGATTAGAGAACATGCAACCGCGTCAAAGGAACGCGCCGCGCTCACCACCGCCTCCCGACAGCTCGAAATCACGGAACCGGGAACCGGCCTTTCCCTAAATGGTCTGGTGCAAATAATCAGGAGGCTGCTCGGACGCGAACAGACCAGTATCATGGGAGAGTTTGTCTGCCGCGATGCGAATTGTACAATAAGTGAAATGGAACTGCGGCTCCGAGCCTTTCATGATTTTACCTTGAAGGTTTCCGGCGTCGGCAAACTCGGAAGCGTGGACTCCGAAACCGAGATCGACGCCTATTTCGACCGGGCGGCCCTTACTCTGCTTAAAATGATCGACCCCTATGTAAGGGCGAACTTCTTTTATGCTATCGAGCAGGGGCACTTGCCGGAGGACTCGGCCAAACGCGCCGAAATCCTGATGTCTTTCTTGGACCGACTGCCACCTGACGTCACCGAACCACGTTCAGTTGTTGAAGCAAAAACACTTATCCGCCGGAGCCACCCCCAACGCGCCTGGGCCGCACTTTTGCTGTCCTTTCACGAACAGGACGCGGAAAAGGCGATGGAGTGGGCAAAAAAATCCGTTACCTACGTGGAAACCGACCAAATTCCGCCCTTCCCCCACGCATACATCTCGTGGGGGGTTAGCCTTACCGAACTCGGGCGACATGAAGAGGCCATTGAGAAATTCGCGGCAGCGCATGAAATTGATCCTGGATACAGCTTGGCGCTTTACAATTTAGGCACCAGCCTCGGCAATCTAGGACGTCACGAAGAGGCTATTGAGAAATTCGAAGCCGCGCTCAAAATTGATCCCGGAGACACCGACGCCCTGAACAACTGGGGCACCAGCCTCGGCGATCTCGGGCGGCACGAGGAGGCCATTGAGAAATACACCGCAGCGCTAGATATTGATCCCGAAGATGCCGACGCCCTAAACAACTTGGGGAACAGCCTCGGCGATCTCGGGCGGCACGCAGAGGCCATCCGAAAATACGACGCTGCGCTTGAGATCGATCCAGATTACGTGGGTGCCCTGTACAATTTGGGTGTCACGCAGGCCCAACTAAGGCGTCACGAAAAAGCATTTGAAAAATACATCGCCACGCTCAGGCTCGATCCAAACCACAACGACGCTTTTCACAACTTGATGATAGTTTCGGACAGCGTGATATCAAACGCCGGTCCCGAACGATGCGTACGGTTCGCTTCCCTCTATCCGACCATCGAAAAGTTCGCCGACGACCCCGACCGCAGGGAAAGTCTTACCACCCGGTTTTCGGAAACCTTGGCCGCCTGCACACCCCCCAACGCTTCCGAACTCGCCAAGCTCCAAACCCTGCGCCTCAACCCATCCACAAGCATGCCCGCCCAAAGGTCCATATCGATAAGCCCGGACGCTGAATGGATCAAAATCGTCGGAGACTTTCCTGACGACACGGAAGCGACAATCAAACTCTCATCTCACGACGGAAACCCTTTCTTACAGGCCTTCGACCCGCAGCACAGCATGGTTGCCGAAAACGATGATGATCCGGACGGCCTGAACGAACTGGATTCCAAAATATCCATCAATCTCGATCAGGATTATCACCTCCTTCGCGTTCGGTCCCTGAGTGACACCGAAACCCCGGCCACACTTTCCATCGAACTTACCGAAAAACTACCAGCTACCGGGGACTAAGGCGGATATACGCCCAGCCGCGCGATAAAAAACACGTGACGGGAACTCGCCCCGGTGCGCGGTCGTTGCTATGACGGATCAGCACACACGGAGACGCGATCACCATGACAACACGTTTGACCACCGGGCGCCGGACTTTCCTGCTTGGCTCCACAGCCCTGCTGGGCGCCGGTCTGACCCCGCTGGCAGCACTTGCCCAGACGGACGGCGACGCCGCCCAGGGCCAACCGTTTGATTTCGACCGCCTGACCACCAAAGCCCGGGACCTCGCCGCCCAGGCGTATGTGGCCCCCGAACCGACCGAGGGCCTGCCCGAGGGTCTGACCTACGATCTCTACCGCCAGATCGCCTTCAAACCCGACGCCGCCCGCTGGAATGAGGACGACCTGCTCTTCCGCATGCACGCCTTCCACATGGGCTGGCTCTTCCCCACCGCCACACCGCTCTACGACGTGTCCGGCGGCCAGGAGACCGAGTTCCAGTTCACGGCCGACGATTTCGACTACCGTCACGAGGCCGCCGACTATCTGCCGCCCCATGCCGACCTGCCCGGCGTCGCGGGTTTCCGTATCCACTACCCGCTCAACCGCGCCGACGTGTTCGACGAGCTGATGGCCTTCCAGGGCGCCAGCTATTTCCGTGCGCTCGGCAAGGGCAGCGCCTACGGCCTCAGCGCCCGTGGCCTCGCCATCGACACCGCCTCCGACCGCCCCGAGGAATTCCCGGTCTTCACCGAGTTCCACCTCGTCCGCCCCGGCCCCGGCCAGCGGCACCTGGAGTTCTTCGCCCTGATGGACAGCCCCAGTGTCGCGGGTGCCTTCCGCTTCGTGGTCGAGCCGGGCCAGGAAACCGTCATGGACGTCACCGCACGCCTGTTCTTCCGGGAGGACGTGGCCAATCTCGGCGTCGCACCCCTGACCTCCATGTTCCTCTACGCCGAATCGAACCGCTCCGAGTTTGACGACTACCGCCCCCAGGTCCACGACAGCGAGGGCCTCAAAATCGAGCGCGGCGACGGCATCACCCTCTGGCGCGCCCTGACCAACCCGCCCCGCGTCTCGAAATCCGTGTTCTCCGAGCCCGGCCTCGCGAGCTTCGGCCTGCACCAGCGCGACCGCCGCTACGGGAGCTACCAGGACCCCGGCGCCCGCTACCACGAACGCCCCTCGCTCGAGGTTGAGATGCTCGGCGACTGGGGCCCTGGCACCGTGCAGCTGGTCGAGATCCCCACCGATATCGAGGCCACCGACAACATCGTCGCCTACTGGCAGCCGGATGAGAGCCCCAAAGCCGGGGAAACCCGCGAATACCACTACCGCCTGCACTGGGGCGACCTGCCCGTGCCCGAGGGCGCCCGCCTTGCCCATGTAACGGAAACCCGCACCGGCCAGGGCGGCGTCGCCGGCGTTCCCTGGGACGGCAAGGCCCGCAAGTACGTGGTCGATTTCGCCGGCGGCCTTCTCGCCGGCATGGGCCCCGAGGCCGAGGTCGAACCCGTCATCTCGGTCACCGGGGGCAAAACCGTGAACCCGGTCCTCTTCAAAATCGACGGCACCGACATGTGGCGCCTCGTCTTCGACGTCGAGCCCGAACCGGGCGCGGTGATCGAAATGCTCGCCCACGTCAAAGGCTACGGCCAACGCCTCTCGGAAACCTGGATGTTCCAGGTCATCCCGAAAGAGGGCTGAAGCGGCTCCGGTACAGTCCAAAAAAAGGCCACCCCAAAATTCGCACCAGGCTCAGCGGATTTTGGGCCCCAGCCCCGCCGAAAAGGCCTGAAACCTGCCCTGAACTATCGCTGAAGGACCAAACAGGTTATCCTCCCAAATGCCAACCAGGGGAGGATCGAATGGACAGAGACGCAAAAGCAGGTGAAGGCCAACGCCGCGCCATTGCTGTTTTCGAGAAACGACCGGACCAGGCCCTGTGCACCAACCGGGGCACGGCATCCGTGGGCGACGGACTGGCCTGCACGTTTTCCGACGGAAGCCACGATATCGAAATCGACATGCCCGAAGCCATCGGCGGCACGGGAACCGCGCCGTCCCCAGGTTTTTTCGGACGTGCCGCCATTTGCAGCTGCATCGCTATCGGCATCAAGATGACGGCCACGCGGGAGAACCGGCGCCTCGAAACAGTCAACGTCTCAATCGAGCAGGATTTCGACAATCGCGGCGTTCTGGGTTTCCCCGAAACCAGCGCCGTGCCGTCGGAAACCCGTATCGAAATCGGGATCAGCAGCCCCGAATCCGCGGAGACCGTCCAGGACCTCGTGGATCGCACACTCCGGGCCGACCCCTGGTATCTGAGTTTCCTCGAGGCACAACCGGTGCGTATCAACTGCACGGCCATATAGGAGCCCACGCCATGGACCCGCGACTACAGATCAGGGTGCAACGCTACGGATGGGATGCCGCGGCCACACACTACCACACCTGCTGGCACCGGCACCTCAAGCCTGCCCATGACACGCTTCTGGACATGGCAAACCTCAAACCCGGCCAGAATGTGATCGAGACGGCATGTGGCAGCGGCATTGTCACCCTGCGCCTGGCCGAAATTGTTGGGCCCAATGGGAGCGTAACCGCGACGGACCTGTCCCAGGGAATGATTGATGATCTCACAACGCGCCTGTCGGAAACCCCAATCGAAAACGTCTCTGCACACCGCATGCCGGCTGAAATGCTCGATCAAGCGGATGACCGCTTTGATGCCGCCCTCTGCGCACTTGGGCTCATGTACACACCCGACCCGTCCAAAGCCGTTGGCGAAATGGCCCGGGTGGTCGCGCCCGGCGGAACGGTCGCGGCCACGGTCTGGGGGGAGCGCCGCAACTGCGGCTGGGCAGACGTCTTTCCCATCGTCGACGCGCGGGTCGCGTCCGAGGTCTGTCCAATGTTTTTCGGCACCGGCGCCCCCAACGCCCTGAGCCGCATCTTTGAACAGGCCGGGCTGAACAATATCACCGAACGGCGTCAGTCGGAGACCCTCGCCTTTGAAGACGACACTTCAGTGCTGAACGCCGTGCTAAAAGGTGGCCCGGTTGCCCTGGCCGTCAAACGGTTCGATGACGAAACCTGGGACGGTGTATGCAGCGATTTTCTGGCCTCTGTCGCCGCTTTCCGAAAGCCGGACGGGAGCTACGACATACCCGGCGAATTCGTTTCCGTATCAGCCAGCGTCTGAACCATCAGAAGCGGCCTACCCCACCACCTCCGTCCTGTACCGACGCTCCGGGCAGAACAGGTAGAGCAGCAGACCCGCCACCAGCGCGCAGCCGAAGATCAGGAAGATGTTGCCGTAAAACTCCGGCAGGCCGCGCATGTCCGCGCTGACCCCGTGGGAATAGCGGCTGGTGACAAACTGCATCAGCCCCACGCCCCCCATGCTGAACAGGTTCAGAAGCGTCAGCCCCCGCCCGGTCAGATGCGCGGGAATAAACTCCCGCCCATGCGAGACCAGCACCGGATTGGACGCCCCCACAAACCCGATCACCGCCATCGCCACCATCGAGGCCAAAATCGACGCACCCGGATGCGACCACAGGTAAAACAGCGCCCCGGCGCCCAGCATAGCACAGACCACAATCACCTTCCGTGACGAGCCGAAATACCGCTCCATCGGCCCGAGAACGAAGCTGCCCACCGTCATCGCCAGTGCCATGACCAGCGTCGCCCGCCCGATGCCCAGCGCATCCGCGCCAAACACATCCTCCAGATACGGCCCCGCCCACAGCCCGCGAATGCCCGCCGAGGGCGCATAGTTAAACAGCAAAATCGGCGCGATCAGCAGCATCCGCCAGTCCATCAGCAAAGACCAGAACCCGCCAGTCTGGTCCTGGCTACGCTCCTGACGCTCCGGATCGCGCACAAACACCGCAATCGCCACCGCCACAATCAGCGTCGCCAGCCCCAGCCACCACATCGTCGCGCGCCAGCCGATCCCGTCAACCAGCATCGCAAGCGGCGCGGTACTCGCCAGATTGCCCAGCGATCCAAAGCCGATCACCGCCCCACCAAGTGTTGCAAACACCGCCGGCGGAAAGGCACGCACGAAAATATAGTAGGACGCCATCAAAACCGGTGAACAGGCAATCCCGTAGAGCACCATCGCCACCGACACCGACCACGGCCCCGTCGCCATGGCAAACACCGCCGTTCCCAGACAGCCACCCACGCCAAACAGAGCCGCCGCCGTCAGCCGCGGTCCAACCCGGTCGAGCGCCCAGCCCACCGGAATCTGCATCGCCGCAAACACCACAAACCAGAGCCCCGACGCAAACGACAGATCCCCCGGCGTCGTCCCGATTTCCGCGCCCAGCACAGGCGTCAGAACCGCCAGAAACGACCGGTAAAACTGGCTGAACACATACGCCAGCACCAGGAAAAATATTCCGGCTTTCATTGCTGCCTCACACTTCCCGGAGAGCGCCCACAATACGGCGTCCCGTCCCTTTTCACCCGGTCTTACGCCCCGCCGCCCGGAATGACCATGCCTGCCGGCACCTACCCCCGCCGCCGCCAGAACGGCAGCTGGCTCAACAGCATGAACACCAGCGCGCAGGTTAAAACCAACGAAATCGGGTTGCTCACCAGATCGAACAGGAACCCGCCCACGCTCTCCTGCGCCCCGATCATGGCCCGCCGATAGTTGGAATCGATCATCGGCCCCAGGATAACGCCCAAAATAATCGGTCCCACCTGAAACCCGTAGCGTTTTAGGAAATACCCCACCACGCCAAAGCCCAGCGCCCAGGTGATATGCACCGGATTGTTCTGGATCGCATAGGCCCCCACCGCCGACAGAATAACGATCAGCGGGATCAAAACCGCCCGCGGGCACTCCACCACCTTCGTAAATATCCGAATGCCCGTCAGCCCGAACACCAGCAAAAACAGATTGGCCAGCGTCAGGTTGCCCACAATAAACCAGAACAGATGCGGCGTATCCGTCAGAAGCAGCGGCCCCGGCTTCAACCCGTGAATATAAAGCGCCCCAATAATGATCGCCGTCACCGCATCGCCCGGTATTCCCAGCGTCAGCATCGGCACAAACGCCCCGCCCACGGCGGCGTTATTCGCCGTCTCCGGCGCAATCAGACCTTCTTTTGCCCCCTCGCCAAACGGCACCTCCGAGTTTTTTGTGCTCCGTTTCGCCTGGTCATAGGCGAGCAGCGCCGCAATATCCCCGCCCGTCCCCGGCAACGCCCCGATCAGCGTCCCCAAACCGGATGATTTCAGCCCCAGGCCCAGGTAGCGCCGCACATCCGCCCAGGCCGGCACGATCCGCGTCACCTTCTGCTTCACCGGCGTCGCGGCCACGTGCTCCAGCTGCACCAGAGCCTCGGCCACGCCGAAAAACCCGATCATCGCCACCACGAACGGCACCCCGCCCATCAGGTTGATCGAGCCATAGGTGAACCGCGTCTCCGCCGTCATCGGATCGAGCCCGATCATCCCGATCATCACGCCCAGCGCGCCCGCGAACGCCCCCCTGGCAAAGCTCTCCCCCGACAGCGTGCCAACCAGCAGAATCCCGATGATCCCGAGCAGCATGTAATCGCGCGAGGTAAACCGGATCGCAAACTCCGCAATCACCGGTGCCGCCAGCGCGAGCGCCAAAACCCCGATGAGCCCACCCAACACCGACATCACGGTTGAGAGCCCAATCGCCTCCCCGGCCAGTCCTTTTTGCGCCAGCGGATAACCGTCCAGCGCCGTGGCAATCGCACTCGGCGCCCCGGGAATATTGAGCAATATCGCCGTCCGCGCCCCGCCATAGACGCCGCCCACATAGACCCCGGCAATCACCGCCAGCGCCTCAGTCACCTCCCATTTGAAGGTAAAAGAGATTAAAATTGACGCGGCCATCGTCACCGACAGCCCCGGTATGGCCCCCACATAGATCCCGGCAAACGTACCCAGCGCCGTCAGAACCAGCAGATACGGGTCCATCCAGGACGTCGCGAAATAGCCCAGAACCTCCATCACTGCCACAGGCTCCCGGCGGGCAGAACCACCTGAAACACCACCCGAAACAGCACGTAAATCACCCCGATGGACAGCGCAGAAACCCCGGCCGCCCAAACCGGCCCGCGCCGCCAGAGCGCCCAGATCGCCACAAACAAAAGCCCCGCCGACGCTGGCAAAAACCCGACCCAGGGGATCGCCGCCACATAGACACCCACCAGCGCCGTGAACAAAACCACCCGCAGCGGAAAGAGGTACGCCACCACCCCACGCACACCGCCCCCGTCGCCCGATGGCGCGCGCAACGTGTCAGCCAGGATCACCAGCGCCGTGACCACCATCACGCCGGAGGCCAGCATCGGCATCACCCCACCGGTCGTCAGCCCGCTGAAGCCGGAAATGCCGTAAGCCTCGCGAAACGCGTAACCGGCAAACAAAACCAGGAGCAGCGCGAAAGCCCGCTCTCCCGGTCGAACTGTGTCAGGTGTTTTCATGAAAAATCCGCAACCGGCCCGGCCTTAAGCGACCGGACCGGCCAATACACTCAGGGCCGCGGAATGCCCAGATCCTCCGGGCTGACCTTGGCCGCACCGGTATCCTGCAACGCCCAGACCGTGACCTGCTGCCACTTGGCGAGGAAATCCACCGCTTCCTGACCCGACATGTTCATCACCACATTGCCACGGTTGTTCATCAACTCGACAAAGCCCTCATCCGTCGCGGCCGTGGCAAACACATCCGTCAGCGTCGCCTTCACGTCATCGGGCACATCCGCGCGCACGAACACGCCATAAAACGGTCCCCAGGGCAGAAACTTCGCCATGTCCGGCAGCGTATCGGTAATCGCGGGCACATCCGGCAGGGTCTCGACAGGCTCGGGGTTCACCACCGCCAGCGCCCGCATGTTGCCCGCCTTCAGCTGCTCCGCGGCCGCCGAGATGCCCGTGGGCATGAAATCAACCTCACCGCCCAGCATCGCGGTCAGACCGGGACCCTCACCGTCAAACGGAATGGCCGTCACGTCGAACTCCGCCGCATTTGCGATCAGCGCACCAATGGTCGACGGCAGCCCGCCCGGCCCCGTGGACCCCATCTTCACGTCGCCCGGATTGGCCGCAATGTCATCGAGCAGTTCGCTGAGCGTCTGGTACTTCGAGTCCGCCGGCACCGCGATCACCGCAACGCCCCGGCCGAGAATGTTGATCGGATACATGTCGCCATAATCAATGTCCGACACGCCCATCACACCATGCAGCTGCGGGTTCTCCGCGCCATAAAGGAACGTGTACCCGTCCGCCGGAGCCGCATTCACGAACGCCGTCGAAATCGCCCCCGCACCGCCGGATTTGTTCAGAACCACAATCGGCTTGCCCAGCGCCTCTTCCGCCGCCGGATTGACCGCGCGCGCCACGGTATCCGTCGCGCCACCTGCGCCCCACATGACAACGCCCAGAACCTCACGCTCCGGATAATCGGCCAAAGCCGGTCCCGCAACCATCGCCAAAGCCGCCACCGCAGCCTTCAAAATTTTCATGGTTTTTCTCCCCGAAATATCTGGTCTTTTTGCCGCGCGATACTTTCCGAAACACCCCGTAACGTCAACTGTAGCGTAATAAGACAAACATGCAGCCCTGGGTTTACCGCAGCGCCTCCCTCCCAGGCCCACGACCCGAGGCACGACGCGCCATGCCCGACTTTGGGAGGGCTCCGACCCCGTTGTGCAGCGCGTGTCGCATAAAACTCGTAACCATTGAGCAGAGGCCAACGTTGGGGATGCCCTCCTGGGGGGAAAGCCGGGCATGGCGTGTCGTGCCGACGCGCCGGGAGAGCCGCCGGACCATCGCGCCAAACCCCGAAAACCTACCCCTCCCGGTAAACCAGCAGGTCCCCCGGCTGGCACTCCAGGTACTCACAGATCCGCGCCAGCGTCTCGAACCGCACGCCCTTCACCCGCCCCTTGCGCAGAAGCGACAGGTTCGCCTCCGTGATCCCCACATGCTCGGCCAGTTCCCGGCCGCTGACCCCGCGTTCGGCCAGCACCACGGCCAGTCTCACCTCAATCCCCATCAGACGAACTGCCGGTTTTCCTCGGCCAGCGCGGCCCCCTCGGCCAGCACCCAGGCCATCAGCCAGACCCCGGCGGCCAGCATCAACGACTGCACCACGTCAAAATCAATCGAGATCGACAGACTGCCCTGCGCCTCCCCCGCCGTCAGAACCAGCCCCGCCAGCGGAATGACCAAAATCCGCAGCACGCTCACCACCACCAGCGCCCCGGCAAACCGCCTCAGCGACCGGAACACCACCGTCGAGAAAAACGCCCCCCGCCGCAAATCCCTGAGCGCCGGCAGGAGAGCGACCAGCGCCCAGGAAAACACCACCGCCGGAACCGCCGTCAGTACAATCAGGGCCACCCGCTTAGCCAGCGACACGCCCGTCACCAGCTCCGGCCTGATCTGCGCCCCCTGGGCCAGCTGCCCCACGGACATCACCACCACCGACAAAACCGTCAGAACGGGGATCAACACGGCCGCAACCACCACCGCCACGCCCAGAACCCGGCTCAGAATCTCCACCCGACGCCTGCGCTTCTCCGAATCCATATCCGCCTCCCGACATTCCGTTCGCTGTCATGTTACTCCAAATATTTCTGTAAAACAATAAACATTAGCCGTCATACACGAAACCCGCAGCCCACCGCGACACCGGCACTCTCCTGCCGAACACAAATCCACCCCACCCACGGCACCTTGATCCCACCCGGCAGGGCTTGATAGGGAGCGGCGGAAGACAACCTTACCTCCAAACAAAAACAGTCACACCCGGGAGCCGGAAATGCTCAATTTTCTGTCACGTCCAATGGTTCGGATCATGGACCGCTATCTCCCCGATCCGTTCGTTTTCGTTCTTATCCTCACTCTAGTCGCCGGCCTCGCCGCCGTCCTGACCCAGGGCACCAACCCGATGCAGGTCGTCACGGTCTGGGGCGACGGATTCTGGTCGCTGCTCAACTTCTCGATGCAGATGCTGCTGGTGCTGGTCACCGGCTACATGATGGCCTCCACCCCCCTCGTGCGCCGCGGCCTGGCCAGTCTCGCCGGTTTCGCGAACTCCCCGGGCAGCGCCATCCTGCTCGTGAGCTTTGTCTCGCTCGCGGCCTCCTGGATCAACTGGGGCTTCGGCCTCGTCGTCGGTGCGCTCTTCGCCCGCGAACTGGCCCGCTCCATCCGCGTAGACTACCGCCTGCTGGTGGCCTCGGCCTATTCCGGCTTCATCGTCTGGCATGGCGGCCTGGCCGGGTCGATCCCGCTCTCCATCGCCACTGAGGGCCATCCCTTCGCCGACATCACCGGCATCATCCCGACCTCCGAGACGATTTTCTCCTTCTACAACCTCGCCATCGTCATCGCCCTCTTCATCGCGGTCCCCTTCGTGAACCGCGCCATGCTGCCCCGTGAGGACGAGGCCTACCACATCGATCCGGCCCTGCTCGAAAATGATGAGGACACCAAAACCGGTTCCAAAACCCCGGCCGAGCATCTGGAAAACAGCTTCGTTCTCTCCACGCTGATCGGTGTCGCCGGTCTGGCCTGGCTGATCCAGTATTTCGCCGCCGGCAACGGGCTGTCACTCAACGTCATCAACTTCCTCTTCCTGACGCTGGCGATCCTGCTCCACGGCAGCCCCCGCAACCTGCTCAACGCCCTGACCGACGCCGTGAAGGGCGGCGCGGGCATCGTGATCCAGTTCCCGTTCTATGCGGGTATCATGGCCATCATGGTCGATACCGGCCTCGCCGCCAGCATCTCCGAAGGGCTCGTGGGTCTTGCCTCCGCAACCACCCTGCCCTTCTGGTCGTTCCTCTCCGCAGGCATCGTGAACTTCTTCGTACCGTCGGGCGGCGGCCAGTGGGCGGTTCAGGCCCCGGTCATCCTGCCCGCGGCCGAAGCGCTGGGCGCCGATCTCGCCCGCATCTCCATGGCCGTGGCCTGGGGCGACGCCTGGACCAACATGGTGCAGCCCTTCTGGGCCCTGCCCATCCTCGGCATTGCGGGCCTGCGCGCCAAGGACATCATGGGCTTTTGCGTTGTCCACCTGATCCTGTCGGGCGCGATCATCGCGATCGGCCTGACCATCCTCTAGGCCTGCGGACCACACCAACGCCCCTTCGCGGACCCGCGCCGCGAAGGGCACCAAACCGCCCACGCCGCCGCCCTGCGGTTCCACACGGCATAAACCACATCCGTATACGACGGTATACTGTCGACACCCGCGGCACTATCGGTTAGAGACACTCCAAATCCGGAAAAATTTGGAGACTCGCATGCCCGATATTATCTACACCAAAGTGGACGAAGCACCCGAACTGGCCTCAGCGTCACTTCTTCCGATTATCCGGAAATTCGCATCTGCCGCCGGTGTGTCCGTCGGGACAAAGGACATCAGCCTCGCCGGACGCATTCTGGCAACCTTCCCGGAAAAGCTGACGGAGGAACAGTTCCAGTCCGATGACCTGGCCGAACTGGGCCGCCTCGTGAAAACCCCCGAGGCCAATGTCATCAAGCTCCCCAACATCTCCGCCTCCGTCCCCCAGCTGAAAGCCGCCATCGCCGAGCTTCAGTCCCAGGGTTACGCCATACCCGACTACCCCGACGCCCCGTCCACCGACGAGGAAAAAGACATCCAGGCCCGCTACGACGGCATCAAGGGCTCGGCCGTGAACCCCGTTCTGCGCGAGGGCAACTCCGACCGCCGCGCCGCCAAAGCGGTGAAAAACTACGCTCAGAAAAACCCGCACCGCATGGGCGACTGGTCTGCCGACAGCAAGACCCACGTCTCCTCCATGTCGGGCAATGATTTCTTCTCCAACGAGACCTCCGCGACGCTCGACAAGGCCGCCGTTGCGAAAATCGTTCTGGAGACCGCCAACGGCGAAACCGTCCTCAAGGAGGGTATCGAATACCCCGCGGGCACCGTTGTGGACGCCACCTTCATGAGTGCCGCCGCGCTGAAGGATTTCCTGACCGCCGAAATCGAAAAGACCAAATCCGAGGGCACCCTGTTCTCCGTGCACCTCAAGGCCACCATGATGAAGGTCTCCGACCCCATCCTGTTCGGCCACGCCGTCCGGGCCTACCTCGCCCCGGTCTTCGACAAACACGGTGACGCGCTGGCAGATCTGGGCGTGAACCCCAATGCCGGTCTGGGCGATCTGCTGAACCGCGTGAAGGACAACGCGGACATCAAGGCCGACATCGAGGCCTGCATGGCCGACCGTCCGCCCATGTACATGGTCGACAGCGACCGCGGCATCACCAACCTGCACGTCTCCTCCGACGTCATCATCGACGCCTCCATGCCCGCCCTGATCCGCGCCGGCGGCAAGGGCTGGGGCCCGGATGGCAGGGAGCACGACACCAACTGCGTGATCCCCGACAATTCCTACGCGCCGGTCTATGACGAGACGATCAATTACTTCAAGGAAAACGGCAAACTGAACCCGGCCACCGCCGGAACCGTTCAGAACATCGGCCTGATGGCCCAGAAGGCCGAGGAATACGGCTCCCACCCGACAACCTTCGAGATCCCGGAAGCCGGCACGGTCAAAATGATCCTCGACGACGGCACCGTTCTGCATTCGCACGACGTCGAGGCCGGCGACATCTGGCGCTCCGCCTCCACCCGCAAGGCCCCGATCGAGGACTGGGTGAACCTGTCGATCTCCCGTCAGGAGGCCGAGGGCTGCCGCGCCATCTTCTGGCTCGACGCCAACCGCGCCCACGACGCCGAGCTGATCAAATACGTCAAACCGATCCTTGAGGCGAAGGGTGTCGCCGACAAGTTCGAGATCATGGCCCCGCGCGAAGCCACCCGCGCCTCGCTCGAGACCATCACCAAAGGTGAGAACACCATCGCCATCACCGGCAACGTGCTGCGCGACTATCTGACCGACCTGTTCCCGATCCTTGAGCTGGCAACCTCCGCCAAAATGCTCTCCATCGTGAAGCTGATGAATGGCGGCGGCCTGTTTGAGACCGGCGCCGGCGGCTCCGCGCCCAAGCATGTGCAGCAGCTTCAGCAGCAAAACCACCTGCGCTGGGACAGCCTCGGCGAGTTCTGCGCCCTTGGCGAAAGCCTGATCTTCCTCGCGGACGCCAAAGGCAATGAGAAGGCGCGCATTCTGGGCCAGGCTGTTGAGGACGCCACCCAGGGCATCCTCGACCACGGCCGCTCCCCCTCGCGCAAGGTCGGCGAGCCCGACAACCGCGACAGCCACTACTGGTTCGCCCGCTACTGGGCCGAATCCCTTGCGGCCCAGACGAAAGACGCCGACCTCGCCGCGCATTTCAAACCCATCGCTGAAGCGCTCGCGTCAAACGAGGAGGCCATCCTCGGCGAACTCGCCGGAGCCCAGGGAGAAGCCGCCGACCTAGGTGGCTACTACCACACCGACGCCGACAAAACCGCCGCCACGATGCGCCCTTCCAACACCCTGAACGACATCATCGCATAAGCGGCCAACCGACAGAGCCCGCACCGACCTCCGGTGCGGGCCACCCCGGCACGGATTTGCCACCAGGCACGGAACAAGGGGCTTCCAGCCCCGCCGTGCCAGCGACGGTCCGGCCCCAAGGGCCGTCGCTCCTTCGAAGTTCTCACCTGGTTCAAGCCGAAGACGCAAACCCCACCATAAAACCGCGCCGCTCACACCCCAGCAGCGCCACCCCCCGGCCCGCCGCCGGCACGGCTCATTGCGCGGGACCGAAACGGCCTAAACCGCCGCACCCCCGCGCCAGACGCCCTTGAGGCTCACGCCCTCGCCCAGCCAGACAAAATCCGCGGGTCCGCCCTCAACCAGACGCCCTGCGAATTCCAGGCCCGCGACCGCCCCCGGCACCGAGGTTGCCATCGCCAGGGCCCGTTCCAGATCAACCCCGACATCCCTCACCAAAACCCGCACCGCCGTGGCCAAATCCAGGTCCGCCCCGGCCAAAGTCCCATCCGCCAGCCGCAGCACCCCGTCCCGCCGGGTGATCCGCCGCCCGTCGAGCTCAAATTCCGTCAGATCGGTGCCCGCCGCAGCCATCGCGTCGCTCACGAGGAATATCCGCCCCGGCCCGGACTTCGCGGCCAGCGCCGCGGCCATGGAGGCGGGATGCACATGCACCCCATCCGCGATCAGCCCCGCATTCAGCCCGCCGATCGACAGTGCCGCCCCCACCAGGCCCGGCCTGCGCCCCTGCATCTGGCTCATCGCATTAAACAGATGCGTCACGCAGCGCGCACCCGCCCGCGCCGCCGCCTCGAAATCGGCGTATTCCGCGTCACTGTGCCCCAGCGACACCACCGCCCCGGCCTCCGCCAGCCTGGCGATCTGCTCCGGGCTCACGCTCTCGGGCGCCACCGTCAGCATCAGAACCGGCAGAGCCCGCGCCGCCTGACAGAGCATCTCCAGGTCCTCCGCCTCCATCGGCCGGATCAGCGCCGCGTCATGGGCCCCCTTGCGCGCCACCGACAGGTGCGGCCCCTCCAGATGCAGACCCATCACCCCCGGCACGCCCGCCTCCACGGCGGCAACACCGGCGGCGATGACCTCCGCCGTCACCTCCCGCGAACTGGTGATCAGAGTGGGCAGAACACTGGTCGCGCCCAGCCGCGCATGGGCCTGCGCAATCCGCCGCAACCCCTCCACATCGCGCACCGCGCCAAGCTGCACGCCATCGCCGCCATTGACCTGAAGATCGACAAAACCGGGCGCAATCAGGCCGCCATCGAGCCGTTCAACTTCCGCGCCTGGCTCGATCTCACCTTCCGGCACAATCCCGGCAACACGGCCGTCCCGCACCACCAGGGCGTGTCCCGCATGGACCCCCGCCCCGTCGAAAATCCCGGCGCCGGTCCAGATGCGGGAAACCCCCATCAGACCGTTTCCGTCACTTTGTTGAGATGCCGCGGCGCGTCCGGGTTGATCCCCCGCTGCACGGCCAGCCGCTCCACCATGGAATAGAAACTCGACATCATGGAAACCGGATCGGTCAGCGGATGCCCCGTGCGCCAGGCCGTCAGACACGTCGCCTTCTTCGCCTGGGCGGAGGTTACAAACACCTGCCCGCCCTTGTCGGCCAGCTCATCCGCCACGGACACCAGCGCCGGCGCCGCCTCATCGCGGGCGCAGAACCCGATCACCGGAAAGCCATCCCCCACAATCGACACCGGACCGTGCAGAACCTCCGCCGAGGAATAGCTCTCCGCGTGCAGAAGACACGTCTCCTTGAACTTCAGCGCCGCCTCACAGGACACCGCATAGGCCGGCCCGCGTCCCAGACAGAACAGCGAGTTCACCGGTTCCGCCACCTCGCGAAATTCCGGCCAGTCCTCCTGCACCGCCTTCTCCAAAACCTCCGGCAGACCCTCCACGGCCCGCAACAGGTCCCCATCGCTCCGCCACTTCGCCAGCAGCCAGATCACCGCCACGGCCGAGGTCACAAAGGTCTTGGTGGCCGCCACGCTCAGCTCCGGCCCCGCATGAAGGTCCAGAACGTGATCCGCCGCCCCGGCCAGGGGCGCGTGGGCATTGTTCGTCACCGCAAGCGACAGCGATCCGCTCCCCGCCGCCATGCGCGTCATCTCCACGATATCCGGACTGCGCCCCGACTGGGAAATCGACAGACACGCGCTCTGCGCCAGCCGCAGCTTCGCCTTGTAGATCGACGCAACCGACGGCCCCACGGACGCCACCGGCACACCCATCAACAGCTCACTGGCATATTTGAAATAGGTCGCCACATGATCGGACGAGCCCCGCGCGACGCTGATGATAAACGCGGGATCCGCCGCCTTCAGCCCCGCCACCGCGGCATCGACCGCCTCCGTGCCATCGCGAAGCAGCCGCTCCACGGCAACCGGGATCTCGGTGATCTCCCGTCGCATCTGTGTTTCAGTCTGCGTCATGAGCATGCTCCTGATCGTTTGAAAGGCGGAGTTCCGCCACAAAATTATACGCGTCCCCGCGATAGACGGACCGCGTCACCTCAACCTTCCGCCCGGAGGCGAGAAACGACATCCGCTCGATCCTCAGACCCGGCACGCCCGGCTCAACCTTCAACAGCTCCGCGTCCGCGCCTTCCATGACAATGGCGGAGATTTTCTGGATCGCCCGCACGGGCCGGTGCCCGGTCCGGTCCAGCCGGTCATAAAGCGACGTCTCCACCGACAGCGGATCGGGCAACAGACTGGTGGGCAGCGACGCCCGCTCAATCGCCAGAGGCCGCCCGTCCGCGAGCCGCAAGCGCGACAGCCGCGACACGGAATCCTCCGGCTCCAGGCCCAGTGACATCACATCCTCCGGCGAGGGCATGAACACGCCCCGCTCAAGCCAGATGGATTCCGCCCGCATGCCCCGCCGCTCCATATCCTCGGAAAACGACGTCAGCCGCGACAGCGACTGATCCATGCGCGGCGTCTTCGGCGCCACGAAGGACCCCGACCCCTGTTTCTGCACGATGGAGCCGCGTTCGGCCAAAATCTGGATCGCCTTGCGCACCGTCACCCGCGACAGGTCCGTGATCTGCGCAATCTCCCGCTCGGGTGGCAGGGGGCGTCCAGGCTCAAGCAGACCGGAATCAATCCCATCCTGCAACCGTTTGCCCAGCTGCACGTAGCGCGGGCCAAGCCCCTTCTCCATCCAGTCGCCGGGATCGAGGAAATCGCGCATGTTCATGCCACACCCGCCTTCCCGGCCCGCTGCGCGGCCAGCACCATCGCCCCGTCGAGCGGACTGCCCTGGGCCGTGACCATATTCGCCGTCATCTCACCAGGCAGGTAATCCACAAACGCCCCGCCAATACCGCCCATCGCACAAAGCCGCGCGCCCGGCGCAAAGCCCAGCGCCTTCAGCGCCTGAACGAGATACGCCGCCCCCGCCCGCATCAGATCGAGACCATTGGCGTCGCCCGCCTTCGCGGCCTCAACCACTTTCGGCGCATGGGCGCCATAATCAAACGGCGTGGCTTTAAGGGAAAACCGGACCACGCCGATCGTCGTGCTCTCAAATTCGCTCAAAATACGTTCCGTCAGTTCAGAATGCGGGTAGAGCCCGTCAGCGCAGTGCAGAACCCGGGAAATCAGGGCCCGGCCAATCCAGGCGGCCGAGGCCTCATCGCCAATGCGCAGCCCCCATCCACCGACAAACCCGGCCTTTCCCCCAACCGACCGGGCCACAAAAGACCCGGTTCCGGCGGCAATGACGTAACCATCACCCCCGCCCAGCGCACCCGCAACCGCCGTAGGCCGGTCATCGGTCACGAAACAGTCCGCAATCGGCAGCCGCGCCGCCACACGGGCCGCGTCCCCGTCATCCATCACCCCGGCCAGACCCACATGCGCAACGCCGCGGGTCTTCAGAACGGCGGGATCAATCCCCGCCTGCGCACAGGCCGAAGAGATCGCCGCGCGCACGTTTTCAATGGTCCCGTCAGGATCGGTGGAGAAATTCGCGCTCCCGCCGGCGCCCTCGCCGCGCGAGGATTGGAAATCACACGCAACCGCCGCGCGGCAGCCGCTTCCGCCGCCGTCAACGCCAATCAGAACTGAACCATTCGAATCCGCCATGTAATACCTTTATAATACCGAAATTCTTTCGCAAAGCAGTTTCTGGTGGCAAGTGGTCAAATATTGGCCATATTTTGTTTATGCTGCAACGGACAGCATTGGCTCTCGACAACAGGTATTCAATAGGTATTATATTCGTGACAGTGGAGATTCGGATGCGTTCAATTGACAGTCAGGGAACCAGCCCTCAGACTTTGGATCAACAGGAACCCCAGGCAGCATTACTGACGCTGCTCAATGGACAAATGGCCGCACTGAAAACCCTTGCCGACGCGACCACCCCTCTGGAACAGGGCGCGCGCGCCATGGCCGACGCGATCCGCGCAGGCGGCAACCTCAACTACGTCGCCGCCGGCAGCTCCGGCATCATGACACTGGCCGACGCGGCCGAACTGCCCGGCACCTTTGGCATTCCCGCCGACCGCATCGCCATCCACATGGCCGGCGGCACGCCCCAGGGCGCGGTCATGCCCGGCGATACCGAGGACGAAACCGAACAGGCCGCGACCATCGCGGACGCGCTTGGCGAAAATGACGTGGTCATCTCCGTCGCGGCGAGCGGCACAACCCCCTGGACCTGCCGCATCACCGAACTTGCCCACGCCCGGGGCATCACCACCATCGCCATCCACAACAGCCCGGGCTCCGCCCTCGGACGCCACGCGGACGTTGAGATCTGCCTGCCCACCGGCTCCGAACCGATCGAGGGCTCCACACGCCTCGGCGCGGGCACCGCGCAGAAGGCCGCCCTCAATCTGATGTCGAGCCTCATGGGCGTGATGCTCGGGCACGTGCATGACGGCCGCATGGTCAACCTGCACGTCGACAACGCCAAACTCCGCGACCGCGCCGTGCGCATGGTGTCCGACATTTCCGGCACCGATCCCGCGACAGCACGGGCCGCTCTTGAAACCACCGGGCACCGCGTCAAACCCGCGGTTCTCGTGGCGCTTGGCCACACGGCGGACGATGCCGAGGCCCTGCTCACCAAAAATAACCAGACGTTGCGTCCGATACTGGATGCGCGCAAAACTGACGACCAAACCACGAAACAGGGAGTTTCACCGTGAAAAAACACACACTTGGCAGCGCGCTGCTCGCCAGCACCTTCCTCTCGGCGGGCCTTGCCTCCGCCCAGGACGTAACCCTCACCATCGAAAGCTGGCGCAACGACGACCTGCTCATTTGGCAGGATCAGATCATCCCCGCCTTTGAGGCCGCCCATCCAGGCATCAAGCTTCAGTTCACCCCCTCGGCCCCGGCCGAATACAACGCCGTGCTGAATTCCAAACTCGACGCGGGCTCCGCCGGCGACCTCATCACCTGCCGCCCCTTCGACGCCTCCCTTGCCCTCTATGAGGCCGGACAGCTTGCCGATCTCTCTGATCTCGACGGCATGTCCAACTTCTCCGACGTGGCCAAATCCGGCTGGAGCACCGATGACGGCTCTGCCACCTTCTGCGTCCCGATGGCCTCCGTGATCCACGGCTTCATCTACAACGCCGAAGCCTTCGAGGAACTCGGCATCGAGGAACCCAAAACCGTCGACGAGTTCTTCTCCGTACTCAACACCATCAAGGAGGACGGCACATACATCCCAATGGCCATGGGCACCAATGACCAGTGGGAAGCCGCCACCATGGGCTACAACAACATCGGCCCGAACTACTGGAAAGGCGAGGAAGGCCGCCTGGCCCTGATCTCCGGCGAACAGAAACTCACCGACGAGGCCTGGGTCGCCCCCTATGAACAGCTCGCCCGCTGGGCCGATTATCTCGGCGACGGTTTTGAGGCCCAGACCTATCCCGACAGCCAGAACCTCTTCACCCTCGGCCGCGCCGCCATCTACCCGGCCGGATCCTGGGAGATCGCGGGCTTCAACACCCAGGCCGATTTCGAAATGGGCGCCTTCCCGCCCCCCGTCCCGAACGAGGGCGACGAGTGCTACATCTCCGACCACACGGACATCGCGCTCGGCATGAACGCGGCCACAGAAAACCCCGAAGCCGCCAAAACCTTCCTCAACTGGGTCGGTTCGCCCGAGTTCGCGGAAATGTACTCCAACGCCCTGCCGGGCTTCTTCTCGCTCTCAAGCCACGAGATCTCGCTTGAGGACCCGCTCGCCCAGGAATTCGTCTCCTGGCGCAGCGAGTGCAACTCCACGATCCGGTCCACCTACCAGATCCTGTCCCGCGGCACGCCGAACCTGGAAAACGACACCTGGAACGCCTCGGCCCAGGTCATCCGCGGCGCTGAAAGCCCCGCCGACGCCGGCGCCCGCCTCCAGGAAGGCCTGGCCAGCTGGTACGAACCCCAGCAGTAACGCCGCCTGCGAACCCAACAATGCACCGGGCGACACCCGCCCGGCGCACCACAGCGTGACAGGGGGACAGCCATGGCTGAGCAGACAGGGAAAAAATTCAACTGGCATATCGTCGTGTTTCTCGCCCCGGCGGTGCTTGTCTACACGGCGGTGATGATCTTCCCGCTCTTCAACACGCTACGCCTGGCCCTCTACACGGAAACCGAGAACATCCGCCAGTTCGTCGGCCTCGACAATTTCCGCACCCTGTTTGGCGATCCCCGCTGGTCGGAGAGCTTCTGGAACGCGCTCGCCAACAATTTCTGGTTCTTCTTCATCCACATGCTGGTGCAAAACCCCATCGGCATACTTCTGGCCGCGATCCTCTCCCACCCGCGCCTGCGTTTCGCGGGGTTCTACCGCACCGCGATTTTCATCCCCACGATCCTCTCCTTCGTGATCGTGGGCTTCGCCTGGAAACTGATCCTCTCGCCCATCTGGGGCATCGCGCCCTCCCTGCTCGACGCGGTGGGCCTCAAGAGCCTCTTCGCCCCCTGGCTGGGCCGCGAGGAATACGCCCTGACCACCCTGGCTCTCATCTCCGTTTGGCAGTTCGTGGGCATCCCTATGATGCTGATCTACGCGGCCCTGCTCTCGATCCCCGAGGAAATGCTCGAGGCGGGCGAGATCGACGGCATCACCGGCGCATCGGCCTTCTGGAAAATCAAGCTGCCCCTGATCCTGCCCTCGATCGGCATCATCTCGATCCTGACCTTCGTGGGCAATTTCAACGCCTTCGATTTGATCTACGCAGCCCAGGGCGCGCTCGCGGGACCTGACTTCGCCACAGATATTCTGGGCACGTATCTTTACCGCACCTTCTTCGGCTTCCAGCTGCAGCTCGGCGACCCCCACATGGGCTCCACCATCGCCACGGCCATGTTCGCCATCATTCTGATCGGGGTCTGCATATACCTGTTCGGGATCCAGACCCGTCTGCGGAGGTACCAGTTCTGATGTCCACCGCCACCGCACGCTCGAACCTCGGCAACACCATTGCCGCCCATGCGATCCTCATCACCTGGACCGTAATCGCCCTCTTCCCGGTCTTCGTGATCCTCATCAACAGCCTGAAGACCCGCAAGGCCATCTTCCGCGAGCCGCTGGCCCTGCCCAATGCCGAGAGCTTTTCGCTGGTGGGCTATCAGACCGTCGCAAAGCAGGGTGATTTCTTCCTCTATTTCCAGAATTCGATGATCGTCACGGTGGTTTCCCTGACCTTCATCCTGCTCTTCGGGGCCATGGCCGCCTTCGCGCTGTCCGAGTACCGCTTCCGGGGCAACAGCCTGATGGGACTCTACCTGGCGCTGGGCATTATGATCCCCATCCGCATCGGAACCGTTGCGATCCTGGAAATGATGGTCGCCACCGGTCTCGTGAACACGCTCACCGCCCTTATTCTGGTCTATACCGCGCAGGGCTTACCGCTGGCCGTGTTCATCCTCTCGGAATTCATGCGCCAGGTGTCCGAGGACCTCAAAAACGCCGGCCGCATCGACGGCCTCTCGGAATACGCCATCTTCTTCCGCCTGGTCCTGCCCCTCGTGCGCCCCGCCATGGCGACGGTGGCCGTGTTCAACATGATCCCCATCTGGAACGACCTCTGGTTCCCGCTGATCCTGGCCCCCGGCGAGGAGACCAAGACCCTCACGCTCGGCTCCCAGGTCTTCATCGGCCAGTTCGTTACCGACTGGAACGCGGTTTTGTCGGCCCTGTCGCTGGCAATCCTGCCCGCTCTGGTTCTCTACCTGATCTTCTCGAGGCAGCTCATTCGCGGCATTACCTCCGGAGCGGTGAAATGACCGGGTTTTATCGCGCCACTTCAACCCTCCCGCCCGGCGGCACCGCCGGGCTGCGCCGACCCTCCCCCCGGAGGCGCATTCGCGCCCCCAGGGTCAGCGCCGCCCTTATTTCATGGGCGGAACCGGTCAGCAGTTTTCCGTCTGAACCAGTACGCCCCCATCTCAACTGCCCCGCCCGGTGGCCACACCGGGCAGCGCCGACCTCCCCCATGGGAGGCGCTGACGCGCCCCCCGAGGTCCGCGATGCCCTCATCTCCAAGGCCCAGGCGCCCAGCAAAACCACCCAACACCCCAACGAGGCCCACCCATGACCCGCACACTCATCGCAGGCCTCGGCAACATGGGCCTCTCCCACGCGCTCGCCCATCACAACCACACGGACAGCGAGGTTGTGGCACTGGTCAACCGCTCCACCCCCGACCTGCCTGACGAACTCCAAACCTACCCCCTCCACACCGACTTCCACACGGCACTCACTGAAACCAAACCCGACCTCGCCGTCATCGCCACCTACTCCGACAGCCACGCCGATCTCGCCATCGCGGCCATGAACGCGGGCGCGGACGTCTTCGTGGAAAAACCCCTGGCAACAACCGTCGCCGACGCCGAACGCGTCGTCAACACGGCCAAAAAACTGAACCGCAAACTCGTCATCGGCTACATCCTCCGCCACCACCCAAGCTGGATCAAACTCGTCTCGCTGGCCCGCGACCTCCAAGGGCCTTACGTCTTCCGCCTCAACCTAAACCAGCAATCAACCGGCCCCACCTGGGACACCCACAAATCCCTGATGCGGACCACATCCCCCATCGTGGACTGCGGCGTGCATTACGTGGACGTCATGTGCCAGATTACCGACGCCAAACCCGTGCGCGTCCACGGCATGGGATTACGATTGAGCAATGAGATCGCCCCTGACATGTATAATTACGGACAGTTCCAGGTGATCTTTGCGGACGGCTCCGTCGGCTGGTACGAGGCCGGCTGGGGCCCGATGATGTCGGAAACCGCCCATTTCGTGAAAGACATCGTCTCCCCCAACGGCTCCATCTCCATCGTTGAGGACACCGGCGAAACCTCCGATTCCATCGAAGGCCACACAAAGGTCGGCAGCCTCCTGCTCCACCACGCCAATGAGCGTCCCGACGAGCGTATGGACATGGAAAACGAACCCGGCCACCAGGAACTTTGCGACGCGGAACAGGCCTACATGCTCCGCGCCATTGCCGAGGACATCGAACTCACCCGCCACATGCAGGACGCGGTTGCATCCCTGCGCATCTGTCTTGCCGCCGACGAAAGCATCCGCACCGGCCAACCGATTCAGCTCCAGGAGCCCGCCGAATGACCGCCCTGAAACTCACGGATGTCTGCAAAACCTTTGGCACCACCGAAGTCCTGAAAAACATCAGCCTCGAAGTCGAGGACGGCGAATTCGTGGTCTTCGTGGGCCCGTCGGGCTGCGGCAAATCCACCCTGCTGCGCGTCATCGCGGGGCTTGAGGACGCCACCTCGGGCGCCGTGGAAATCGCGGGCGACCGCGTCAACAACGTGGCCCCCGCCAAACGCGGCATCGCCATGGTGTTCCAGTCCTACGCCCTCTACCCCCACCTCAATGTCCGCGACAACATGGCGCTGGCCCTGAAACAGGCAAATGAGTCCAATTCCACCATCGACGAACGCGTGACCGAGGCGAGCCGCATGCTTTCCCTCGACGATTACCTCACCCGCCGCCCGGCCGAGCTTTCCGGCGGCCAGCGCCAGCGCGTCGCCATCGGCCGCGCCGTGGTCCGCCATCCGAAACTGTTCCTCTTCGACGAGCCGCTCTCCAACCTCGACGCGGCCCTTCGCATGAACACCCGCATGGAAATCGCCAGCCTCCACCGCTCGCTTGAAACCTCCATGGTCTACGTCACCCACGACCAGACCGAGGCCATGACGCTTGCCGACAAAATCGTCGTGCTCCGCGACGGCCGGGTCGAACAGATCGGCGCGCCGATGGAGCTTTACAACAACCCCGCCAACAAGTTCGTCGCGGGCTTCCTCGGCGCCCCGTCCATGAACTTCATCAACGCGGCCGGCGCCGTCGAACTCGGCATCCGCCCCGAGAACCTCAACCTCTCCGAATCCGGTCAGCTTCAGGGCCAGGTCATCCATGTCGAAAAACTCGGCGGCGACACAAACATCGTCGTCACCCTCACCACCGGCGAAACCGTCACCTGCCGCCTCTTCGGCCAGCACGATCACCGCGTGGGCGAGCAGGTCACACTCGGCTTCGACATGAACCGCGCCTACCTCTTCGACGCCTCCGGCGAACGGATCGAGCCATCCTGAAACCCGTGCAAATTCGGCCATTTTCGGCAAAACCCCGTGCAATCTGTGCCATTTGACTCACAATCTGTGCCAAATGACTCTCAATCTGCGCCACCCGGACAGCAATCCGTGCCACTTTGGAGCAAAAAAGGACCACCTGAGGCCCCCGAAACACGCCGTTTTTTCCCAACCCACTGTTGAAAACGGCAAGTCAGCAGAGTTACATCCCCTCCTGGAAAGTGGGTGGACGTGGTCAGATTCGTGGACCGTCCGACAGGGAGACCGCGATGGAAAACGACAGTCCTCACGACATTTACGGGATTGAAAACTGGGGCGGCGGCATGATCTCCGTGCTGCCCGACGGCGACATCGGCCTGGGCAACCCGCTCGACTCCTCCATGCCCCGCATGAGCCTGCCCGAGATCGTTAAAGGCCTGAAACAAAGGGGAATTCAGACCCCGCTCCTGCTGCGCGTGAAGCCGTTTCTGGAAAACGGCGTGCGTCAGATCAACGAAAGTTTCGCGGAAGTCATCGAGACTCTCGGCTACAAAAACGCCTATCGCGGCGTCTTCCCGATCAAGGTCAACCAGCAGGCCCAGGTGATCGAAAGCATCGTCGAGTACGGCCGCAAATACCATTACGGGCTCGAGGCCGGCTCCAAACCCGAACTGGTGATCGCCCTGTCAAAATCCCTCTCCAAAGAGGCGATGATCATCTGCAACGGTGTCAAGGACGCCGAGTTCGTCCGCCTCGCAATTCTCTCCCGAAAAATCGGCTTCAACACGGTTATCGTACTGGAAAGTCGAAAGGAATTGGACACGGTCCTCGACGTCGCGGAAGAGTTGGGGGAGGAGCCGCTGCTGGGCGTGCGCATCAAACTGACCCACCAGATCGGCGGCAACTGGGCCGAAAGCTCCGGCGACCGCTCGACTTTTGGCATGAACACCGACCAGATCGTGTCCGTGATCGACCGCCTCAAACAGGCCGGACTCCTGCACTGTCTGATGCTCCAGCACTCCCATCTCGGCTCGCAAATCCCCGACGTCAACGACGTCCGCCGCGCCGTGACGGAGGCCTGCCGCTATTTCTCGGAGCTGAAATCCGAGGGCGCGCCGCTGACCCATCTCGACCTTGGTGGCGGTTTAGGCATTGATTATACAGGGGAAAAAACCGCTTCTCCTAATTCGATCAACTACACGATACGGGAATACTGCTCCAACGTGGTCGAGACCGTGGCCTATTCCATGGACGAAGCGGGGCTGGATCACCCGGTCATCATCACCGAGAGCGGCCGCGCGGTTGTGGCCAACTCCAGCATCCTTGTCTTCGACGTGCTGGAAACCACGCTCTACGACACACCCGACGCCCCTGAACCGCAGGAAGGTGACCACCACCTGTTGAGCGACATGCGCGGCATCCTGGCATATCTTGTGCCGGAACGCATGCAGGAGTGTATCAACGACGCGGTTTATTACCGCAACGAAATGCGCGCCCTGTTCCGCCGCGGCTATATCGGCCTGCGCGAAATGGCTCGGGGTGAACGCACGCACATGGCCATCATGTCCCGCATCCGCGGCATCGCCCAGGCCAGCGAACTGACCCCTGAAATCGGCGTGCAGCTGAATCAGATCGCGGACATATATCACTGTAATTTCTCACTTTTTCAATCCCTTCCGGATGTCTGGGCCATTGATCAGATCCACCCCGTCGTGCCGCTTCAGCGCCTGAACGAGGAGCCCGGACGCCGCGCGATCCTCTCGGACATCACCTGCGACAGCGACGGCAAGGTCGACAGTTTCATCCTCTCCGGCGGCCTCTCGCCGTCCCTTCCGGTGCATTCCATCGCGGATGACGAGGAATACTTCATCGGCGCCTTCATCGTCGGCGCCTACCAGGAGACGCTCGGAGACCTCCACAACCTCTTCGGCGACACCAATGTCGCCACCGTCGACCTCCGCCCCGATGGCGGCGTGCACCTGCTTCAGGACACTGAGGGCGACACGATCCACGAGGTTCTGAGCTATGTGGAATACAACCCGCGCGACATGATCGCGAGTTTCAAAAAACACGTGGACGAGGCCGCCTCCGACGGGCACCTCACACCCGCGGACCGCAAGCAGCTGATCCGGGAATATACCGACAGCATAAATGGTTACACCTACTACGAGTGAAATGACGGGGAGCAATCTGATGGGGAATGTACTGGTAATTGGCGCCGGCGGCGTGAGTTCCGCGGCCGTTAACAAAATGGCCATGAACGCCGATATCTTCACCTCGATCACGCTGGCCTCGCGCCGGAAGTTCAAGTGTGATGAGATCGCCGCTGGCGTGAAGGAACGCACGGGCGTGGAGATTTCCACGGCCGAGGTTGAGGCCATGGACACGCCCGCCGTGGTCGAGCTGATCAAATCCACCGGGGCGGAACTGTTGGTGAACCTGGCCCTGCCCTACCAGGATCTGGCGCTGATGGATGCCTGTCTTGAGGCCGGAATTCACTACCTCGACACGGCCAATTACGAGCCGGAGGATGATGCGAAGTTTGAGTATCACTGGCAGTGGGCCTACGAGGAAAAGTTTGAGGAACAGGGACTTACGGCGATCCTGGGCTCCGGCTTCGATCCCGGCGTGACCTCCGTTTTTGCGACCTGGCTGAAAAAACACAAACTCGACACCATCCGCCAGATTGACGTGCTCGACTGCAATGGCGGCGACAACGGCATGCCCTTCGCCACCAACTTCAACCCGGAGATCAACATCCGTGAGGTCACCGCCGATGCCCGCCACTGGGAAAACGGCGACTGGGTCACGACCCCCGCCATGACCAAAAAGGTCACGTTCGACTTCCCCGGCGTGGGCGAGAAGAACATGTACCTGATGTATCACGAGGAACTGGAAAGCCTCTCGACCCATTTCCCGGAGATCGAGCGCGCCCGGTTCTGGATGACCTTTGGTGATGCCTATATCAACCACGTCACGGTACTGCAGAATGTCGGCATGACGGGCATCGAGCCGGTGATGCATGACGGCAAGGAAATCATCCCGCTTCAGTTCCTGAAAACCGTGCTGCCCGATCCGGGCGAGCTTGGTGCGCTGACCAAGGGCAAGACCTGTATCGGTGACATTGCCACTGGTGAAAAAGACGGCGAAACAAAGACTTATTACATCTACAACATCTGCGACCATGAGGAATGCTACCGCGAGGTCGGCAGCCAGGCGGTCTCCTACACAACCGGCGTACCGGCCATGATCGGGGCCGCGATGGTGCTGAAAGGCATCTGGCGCGATCCGGGTGTGTGGAACATGGAGCAGCTCGATCCAGACGCGTTCATGGACATGCTGAACACCCAGGGTTTGCCCTGGGAAGTTCACGAACTGTCCGGTCCGGTGGAGTTCTAAGCCGCCAATGGCCTCAATAATGCAGACCCAGGCCGGTGACGCGGGGGCGTTCCGGTCTTTCGACCTCTCCCGCGTGCCCAGCCCCTGTTTCGTGGTGGATGAGGCGGCGATCGAGCGCAATCTGTCGATCCTGCACGATGTCGGGGAGCGGTCCGGCGCGACGGTTTTGGCCGCGCTTAAGGCGTTTTCGATGTTCTCGCTCGCGCCCCTGACCATGCGGTACCTGTCCGGGGTCTGCGCCTCGGGCCTCTACGAGGCCCGTCTGGGGCGGGAGGAATATGGCGGGGAGGTCGCGACCTACTGCGCCGGGTACAGGCCGGGGGAAATTGATAAAATTATTGGTCTTTCCGACCACATGATCTTCAATTCCCCGGCCCAGAGGGACCGGTTCCTGCCCAACATCCGCGCCGCCTCGCGCCCCGTCCATGCGGGTCTGCGCATCAATCCGGAGCATTCCGAGGGCGAGATTCCGAAATACGACCCCTGCGCACCCGGATCACGGCTCGGCACCCCACTGTCGCAGATCACGGCGGACATGCTTGAGGGCGTGGACGGATTCCACATGCACACGCTGTGCGAGCAGGGGTTTGAGCCGCTGTTGCGCACGTGGAACGCCATCGAGGACCGCATCTCGCCATTCCTTAAGGACCTGAAATGGCTGAACTTTGGCGGCGGACACCACATCACGCGCGAGGACTACGACCGCGAGGGGCTGATCACCTTTATTCGTGACCTGCGCGAAAAAACCGGCCTGACGATTTATCTGGAGCCGGGCGAGGCTGTGGCGCTGGACGCGGGTATTCTGGTGGGCGAGATCCTCGACCTGCCCACCAACGGGGTCGATCTCGCGATCACCGACATCTCCGCCACATGCCACATGCCCGACGTAATCGAGGCACCCTACCGTCCCGCCATGCTCGGCGAGGTTGAGAGCGGCCACACCTATCGCCTGGGCGGTCCATCCTGTCTCGCGGGCGACGTGATCGGGGATTACACCCGGCCGGAACCGCTGCGTATTGGCGACAGGATAGCCTTCCTCGACCAGGGGCATTATTCAATGGTAAAAACCAATACTTTCAATGGTGTACCATTGCCCTCGATCGCGCTCTGGAACTCAGAAACCGATGAACTGCGCATGATCCGCGAGTTTGAATACGCGGATTTCCGGAACCGTCTGTCGTAAGGAGCGGCGCATGGGTATTTTTCTCGACAGTGAACTGACGCACGCCGAACGCGACGCCACCAACGCCCGTTTCCGCATTATCCCCGTGCCGCTCGAGCGCACGGTGTCCTATGGCGCGGGTACGGCGAAGGGTCCGGAGGCGATCATCGAGGCCTCAAATGAGCTGGAACGCAACAGCAACGGGGTTGAGCCTTGCGCGGCCGGTATCACAACCGAGGCGCCCATCGACTGCGACGGTCCGCTGCCCGATATCATGGAGCGCATTGCCGCCCGCACGGAAGCCGCCATCCGCGACGGGTGCGTTCCGGTAACGCTGGGCGGTGAGCATTCCCTGAGCTACGGCGCCGTGACGGGTGTAGCCCGGGCGGTTGGGGAGCCGGTAGGCATTGTCCAGATCGACGCCCATGCGGACCTTCGCATCGCCTATCAGGACGAGAAACATTCGCACGCATCCGTCATGCACCTGCTCGCCAGCGACGGCCACAAGCTGGCGCAATATGGTGTGCGGGCTCTATGCCAGCAGGAAATGGACGGGCGCGAGACCCATGGCGTGGAGTTCATCGACGCCGAGCAGCTGGTGACCGACGGCATCCACAGCGTCAAACTGCCGGAGGATTTTCCGCGCAAGGTCTATGTGTCCTTTGACGTGGACGGCCTCGATCCGTCGATCATGCCCGCGACCGGAACGCCCGTGCCCGGTGGGCTTGGCTACTACCAGGCGCTGCATATCGTCGAATCCGCGCTTGCAGGCCGCGAATGTGTTGGTCTCGACGTGGTGGAACTTGCTCCAAATGGAGAAACGGCCTGGGATTTCACGGCGGCACAGATCACCTACCGGTTGATGGCCTCCTGCATGGGCGACTGACCGGGGTCAGATCGCGCCCCAGTCCCGGTGCAGCACGGCCCAGCCGGCAACGATGGCATTGGCCACCATATGGGCCACGATAGCATCCGCGAGGCTCCTGCGCCGCAGCCAGACAAGGGCAAATGCCAGCCCGGCCAGCCCCGCCGCCAGCCAGCGGCCGTGAAGCAGCGCGAAGAGCGCCGTCGAGACCGCAACCGCAGCTATACGCGTATTGCGACCACCTCGATCCATTTCGGCAAGGATATATCCGCGAAACACCAGCTCCTCTACCAGCGGAACCAGCAGGACCGTTCCAGCGATCCTGGTAATCGCCCAGAGCGTAAAGCCTACGGTCCCCAGCCCCGCCAGTGCCCCGGTCAGCCCCGCATCGTCCGACACGCCAAACGGCAGCAGAAACAGCCACATGACACCAACAACCGCCCCGCCCGCGACCGCGACGGGATCAATCGCCCAGGTGATGCGGGTGAGGTAAAGCCTGCGGAAAAACAGCAGCGTCACCAGCATGGCCGCAGCTTTCAACGGGTAGCCAATGGCGGGCGTGGCGAAGGCGGCGGAGGTGACGACCCCGGACATCATAAAAGCAATAAACGGAAACAGCCGCGCGGCGTTCCAGTCCTGGGCGACGGGCGGAGCGGTCGATGCCACACGGCCCGATGGCGTGATCCGCCACCAGGACACGGTACTGGACAGCCACAGGATGCCGAAGGACAGAATGGTGAAAGCGATCCAGCCCGCCTGGCTGTGAAAGCCCTCCATGGCCAGTTCCGGCGACACCCGGGCGCCGATCCAGACGAGCAGCGAAATCCGCAGCACGTTGAACACCCAGCTTGCGGCGATGCCGAGCGGAATCAGCAGAAAGTAATGGGGAAACCGCAGCTCACCACGGCCCAGCCAGGCGTTGAAGCCGATGAAGGCGGTGACAAGGACAAACCCCTCAATGCCTGAACAGGGACTGCCCACCGAGACCACGAAATCGTCGAGCCCGATCCGGTAGGTCTCCGGCTCGGCAAACGGTGCGTTGCCCATCCGGAACAGCACCTGATGGACGGCGTCAAACGTGACCCGGGCCAGATCCTCGACATTCCACAAAAGCTGCCCGATTTCCGCGAGGTCGGGCACAAAAAACGCGGTAAGACAGACCCAAACCGGAGCGAACCCGGTGCTTCGCAGCCAGTCCAGAAAGGCAGGGGGGCTGAAAAACCACAGAAAAGCGCCCGCACCCGCCATGAGCGAGCCGACCGTCCAGACCGCAATCGTGGGCCAGACGATGGCCGCAGGCTGCACAAACAGCGTCGCGATGCCGGGAGCGAAGAGCAGCGCGAACCCAGCCAGATGCAAAGCCGCAAATCCGGTCCTGCGCGCCCCGGTCGGGATCTCCGCCGGCTGCACCACCAGGAAGATAACGAGCGCGCCAAACACCACCATGAACCGGGTCAGCAGATCGCCGAACATCATGCATGTGTTCAGCCCACCGGAGACCGGACATTCGAAATTGAGCAGGAACTGGTAGACATAGACCAGCAGCACGACCTCTGACGCAACCACCGCCGCCACAACCGGCAGCGCGCGCTCAAGAGGATTGCCCCCTGTCCTGAAAGTCGCCATGTCCCGTCCATATCCACCGTTTCGGTTGGCCATGGTGTGGCGGCGAAATCTGTAAAACTTATGAATAAACTTACACGACGCGCGATCTGGCGGCGTGAAAAGGTCATGGTTGGGTGAGGTTGGTGGGCCCGGAAGGATTCGAACCTTCGGCCAATTGATTAAGAGTCAACTGCTCTACCACTGAGCTACGGGCCCACCCAGGGGACGTGGGCAGGTCACCCGCACATGTCCGAAGGCGGGTGACTACATCCGGGAACGGTCGGGCGTCAAGACGGATTCGTGGGCCGAGGTTCGATTAGAATGGCGCGGAAATCGTTCACGTTGGTCAGGGTCGGGCCGGTGACGATCTGATCGCCGATCTCGCCGAAGAAAGTGTGGCTGTCGCTGCGTTTGAGCACATCCGCCGGGTCGAGACCTTTCGACCTGGCCTTTTCCAGCGTATCCGGGCCACAGAAGGCACCGGCGATCTCGGCCGCGCCGTCCACGCCATCGGTATCCCCGGCGAGCGCGTAAATCCCGGCGCGTCCGTCAAGCGCAATGGCGCAGGACAGGATAAATTCAGCATTCGGACCGCCAACGCCACCGCCCCAGCCGGATACGGTGCATTCGCCACCGGAAATCAGCAGAACCGGTCTGTCTCCGGGGCTCAAACCGTCCTGAATGTCCATCGCCGTTTTGGCCTGACGCGCGCCCGCCTCGCGGGCTTCCTCGTCAATACCATCGCCGAGATTGCGCGGCTCGATCCCCGCTTCGCGTGCCAGGTCCTCCGCGACGGCGAGGGACTGGGACGGGGCGGAAATCACCCGGTTGTCCACGCGCGAGAGACGGTGATCGTCCGGAGCGACAACGGTTGATCCGGCATGCAGGGCATCCATCGCGCTTTGCGGCAGCTTCATGTTCCGGTCCGCGATGATTTTCAGCGCGTCCTCAACGGTCGAGGTCTCACCCACCGTCACACCGGAGGCAATATCCCCCGGCACGTCGCCGGTGACATCGGAAATCATCAGGCTCAGAACCGAAGCCGGCCAGGCCATGGCGGCAAGCTGACCGCCCTTGATGCGGGAGAGATGCTTGCGCACCACGTTCATCTGACCAATCGGCGCACCGGACTCAAGCAGGGCGCGGTGCACCGCCTGGAAATCCTCAAGCGTTATCCCCTCCGCCGGCGCACAAAGCAGCGACGATCCCCCGCCGGAAATCAGGGCAAGAACCAGATCGTCCTCCCCGGCCTCTCCAAGCAGTTTGAGAAGCCGCGCCGTTGCCTCCATGCCCGCCTGGTCGGAAACGGGATGTGCGGCCTCCACGATCTCGATGCCCTGGGTCGGACGGCCGTAGCCGTAGCGGGTGATCACGAGGCCCTCACAGGGGCCCCAGACGCTTTCGACCGCCTCGGCCATGCGGGCGGAGGCCTTGCCGGCCCCCACCACGAACACGCGACCAACGGGCTTTTCCGGAAGCGCGCCGGGGATCGTTTTCATCGGATCGGCCGCGGCCACGGCGGCATCAAACAGTCGGCTCAGAAACGCCTTCGGTTCGGAGACGCTCACTTTCCGGACCCCAGAACCTTTTCAACCGCGTTTTTGGTGGCGGCAACCACCGTGTCGGCCTCCTCCCGCGTCAGGCAGAACGGAGGCGCAAAGCCGATGATGTCCCCCTGCGGCATGGCCCGGGCGATAACCCGGTCCTGCGCCAGCATCGCGGCGGCGACCTGCGGGCCGATTTTCTCGGACGCGTCGAAGAAGGTGTTACTGTCGCGGTCCTTCACCATTTCCACGGCGCAGAGCATGCCCTCGCCACGGATGTCACCCACATTGGGATGATCGCCCAGCGCTTCCTGCATGGTGCGGTTGAGGTATTCACCAACCGTGCCCGCGTTGTCGATGAGGTTCAGGTCATCCAGCAGCTTGAGGTTCGCCACACCGGCGGCGGCACCAATCGGATGCGCGGAATAGGTCCAGCCATGGCCAATAGGTCCATTTTCATCCGTACCCTGCTCCAGAACTTTCCAGACCCTGTCGCTGACAATGGAACCGGAGAGCGGCGCGTAGGCGGAGGTCAGGCCCTTGGCGATTGTGATGATGTCGGCCTCAAGCCCGTAATGGGCGGAGCCGAACATGGAACCCAGCCGACCGAAGCCGGTCACGACCTCGTCCACGACCAGCAGGATGTCGTATTTCCTCAGAACGCCCTGAATGGCCTCCCAGTAGCCGGCGGGCGGCGGCACGATGCCACCGGTGCCGAGCACCGGCTCACCGATGAAGGCCGCAATGGTATCGGGGCCTTCGCGCTGGATCATGGCTTCAAGTTCAGCCGCGCAATGGGCCGAGAACTGCTCCTCAGTCTGGCTGCGGTTGTCGCGGCGGAAATAGTATGGCGCGTCGGTGTGGATGATCTGCGCCAGCGGCAGGTCGAATTTCTTGTGGAACAGCTCAAGCCCGGTGAGCGAACCGGTCACAAGGCCCGAGCCGTGATACCCGCGCCAGCGGGAGATGATTTTCTTCTTCTCGGGACGGCCGAGGATGTTGTTGTAGTACCAGATCAGCTTGACGTTGGTCTCGTTGGCGTCCGACCCGCCAAGGCCGAAATAGACCTTCGACATGTTGTCCGGCGCCCGGTCGAGAATCATCTTGGCCAGCGTGATCGAGGTTTCCGTGCCATGCCCGACATAGGAGTGGTAATAGGCAAGTTCCTTCGCCTGTTCGGCAATCGCCTCGGCAATCTCCTGACGGCCGTAGCCCACGTTTACGCAATAGAGGCCCGCAAAAGCGTCGAGAAAGCGCGTGCCGTCCCGGTCCTCGATATGCACTCCGGAGGCCGTCTGGATGACCCGCGAGGCCGTCTCGCCGCGCGCATGCTGCGCCAGATGGGTGGACGGATGGAAAAAGTTTTCGCGGTCCCATTGTCCGAGCGTGTCATTCGTCAGCATTAGATCCTCTCCCGCGCCTGGCGCGTCAGTTGTGTGGCCCGCAAAGGCGTTGTTCAGGTTTCCGGAACCCCCACGACCGCAAGGCAGTCGCCCATTTTGATCAGTCCGGGAAAATGCCGGCTGATCAGGATGCCGCTCCTTGCGGCCCGGTATTCCCTCGGTGCCATGCCGGTCCGGTCCACGGCCCAGACCCGCGCAATAACATCCCCGAGGCTGACCTCATCCCCCAGATCCACCACCGGTTCATGCATCCCCTCGGTGTCGGAGAAGGTGTAACAGTCATCATCCGGCATACGCAGTTCCACGGTCGGGTCAACCTGCATTTCCCCGTCGAGAACGCCCGCATGGATCAGGAAGTTCCGAAGCCCCTTGCGCGCGACCCCGTTTGTCCGTGCGGTTGAGGACCCGCCGCCGCCCAGTTCGGTGGAGACGAAAACCTTGCCCATGTCCTCTGCGGCGGTGTCGTACATGCCGAGATTGTCGATTTCCAGAAGCTGGACGGAATACGGTGCGTTGAAAGCGCGCATTGCCTCGAAGCTGGCGGCTTCCCGCGTCTTGTCGTCCTGCACATGGGCGCAGGCAAACGGGATGAAGTCGAGCGTTTTGCCGCCCGAGTGAAAGTCCAGCACCATGTCCGCCATGGGCAGCATGGTGTTCTGGAAGTAATCCGCGATCTTCTCCGTTGGCGTCCCGTCCGGGCGACCCGGGAAGGAACGGTTGAGATTGCCCTTGTCATTCGGTGAGGTCCGGGTTCCGGCGCGAAAGGCTGGATAGTTGAAGGCGGGCACAATAATCACCCGGCCCGTGATGTCCTCCGGGCGCAGGGTCACGGTCAGCTCCTGAAGCGCAATCGGTCCCTCATACTCGTCACCGTGATTGGCACCGGTCAGCAGGACGGTCGGGCCATCGCCGTTCCGTATAACACAGAGCGGGATCATGATCGCGCCCCAGGCGCTCTGGTCATGGCTGAAGGGCAGACGCAGAAAGCCGTGATGGATGCCGTCCTCTTCAAAGGGAACCGTGGCTGTAATTGGATTCTCAGGCATCGTTCAGTCTTTCACGATCAGTTTGCGCGGCACGTTGGACAGGCATTCCGGCCAGGACTTTCCAATTCGAATGCTCTCGGTGATCTCAAAGCCCCAGTCATCCATCCAAAGGCCGGTCATGAAATGGAAGGTCATGTTTTCGCGCAGTTCGGTGGTAAAGCCCGGCCGCAATGACATGGTCCGCTCGCCCCAGTCGGGCGGATAGGAAAGCCCGATGGGATAGCCCGCGCGGTTGTCCTTCTCGATGCCATGTTTGTTGAGCACGCGGAGGAACGCGTTCGCGATATCCTCGCATGTGTTGCCCTCCACGGCCTTTTCCAGACCGGCATCCATTCCCTCAAGCACGGCCTTTTCAGCGTCGAGGAAGGTCTGCGTCGGCTTGCCCAGATACACCGTGCGCGACAGGGGACAGTGATAGCGGTTAACGACACCGGCAATCTCAAAGAATGTGCCCTGCCCGTTTTTCATCGGCAGGTCATCCCAGGTCAGGTGCGGCGCGCCCGCATCCGGGCCGGAGGGCAGTAGAGGCACAATCGCGGGATAGTCGCCGCCATAACCCGCCTCCGCATCATACCGCAGACCGGCATCATATATGTCCGCCACCAGGTCACATTTGCGCATGCCGGGCTCGACCCGGTCAAAAATACGCTGGTGCATTTTCTCGACGATTTTGCCGGCCTGGCGCATGTAGCCCAGTTCGGCCTCGGATTTTATTGCCCGCTGCCAGTTCACCATGACCGTGGCATCGACAAAGGTCGCATTCGGCAAATGCGTCTGCAGCGAGGCATAGGCCGCGGCGGTGAACCAGTAGTTGTCCATCTCCACGCCGATGCGCCCGGAACCCATGCCCCGGTCGATCAACTGCTCCGAGAGGTAATCCATCGGGTGGCATTCATCGTTCTGAACGTAATGGTCCGGGTAGCCGATGATCGAATCCGGATCCATGTAACAGGTCAGCAGTGCCCCGTTGGCGTCCTGACCCCGCCCGTACCAGATCGGCTCGCGGTCGAGCGACACGAGGACGCACTGGTGGACATAAAAAGACCAGCCGTCATAGCCGGTCAGCCAGTTCATGTTGGACGGATCGGTCACAATCAGAAGATCGAGCCCACGGCGTTCCATCTCAGTCCGGGTTTTGGCGAGACGGGAGGCGTATTCCCCGTGAGAAAAATGAAGCGTCGCGCCTGTCATGCCCGTCCTCCCGTTTCCGTGATGGCTTTCGCGAACACTGCAGCAACATCCGGGGGGACGGCAAGGGGTCGTATTCAATGGGAATTTCGACGGTCAGCGCCTGAAGTGCGGATCAGAGCTTCCGCGGTTCGAGCGGTGTCGGTGGGATTTGGGGGATCGGAACGGGGCACAAAGGCCCCTTCCGGATGCTTTTGGTGAGCCCGACAGGATTCGAACCTGTGACCCACTGATTAAAAGTCAGTTGCTCTACCAACTGAGCTACGGGCCCCTAAAAGCAGCGAGACCACTAAGGGGTCATTCGACCGGGGTCAAGAAGGAATCCTGGTTAATTCACACCGTAGCGAATATGGATCACATCCCCTATATAGCGCCGATGGACAGTGATTCTGGATTTCACGACCCAACGGAGCGTTTCAGGTTCCTGAAAATGCACGGGCTGGGCAACGATTTTGTCGTCATCGACGCCAGGAATGGCGGCGATCCGGTGACGCCTGTCCTGGCGAAAGCCCTTGGCGACCGTCATCGCGGCGTGGGATTCGACCAACTGGCCGTGATTGGGCCGGGCGAAAACGGTGAGACAAATATCGATTTCTGGAATTCCGATGGCACGCGGGCCAATGCCTGCGGCAACGCCACGCGCTGCGTTGCCCGTCTGGTCATGTCGGAAACCGGCCAGGAGCGCCTGGTGTTTCGCACGGGGCGCGGTCAGCTCATTGCCGAGGATGCGGGAAACGGCCTGATTCGCGTCAATATGGGCCAGCCGCAGCAAACATGGGACACGGTGCCGCTTGCCCGCGATGTCGATCTGGACGCCCTGCCCATTGATGGCGCCCCAGGCGCCGTCGGGATGGGCAACCCGCACTGCGTATTTGTGGTGGATGATGCCGAAGCCGTCGATCTTGAGGCGCGCGGCCCCGTCCATGAACACGATCCGCTGTTCCCCGAACGCGCCAATGTCGAGTTCGTCCACGTCATCGACAGCCAGAACATCCGCATGCGCGTCTGGGAACGCGGCGGCATGATAACCCTGGCCTGTGGCTCGGGCGCCTGTGCCGCGGCTGTTGTCACCGCCCGTCGCGGGCTGACAGACCGTCGTGTGACCATTCACCTGGACGGTGGACCGCTCGAGATTGACTGGCGCGAGGACGGCGTCTGGATGACCGGGCCAACCGCACTGGTGTTCGAGGGCTGGCTGACCCGCGAGTTTTTGGACGGTCTGCAATGAAAGCGCCTGATTTTTCGACCTTCGGCTGCCGTCTGAATTCCTACGAGACGGAAGTGATGGAGAACCTCGCGAAGGACGCGGGGCTTGAGGACGCCGTGGTGGTCAACACCTGCGCCGTCACGGGCGAGGCCGTGCGCCAGGCCCGACAGCACATCCGCAGGCTGCGCCGGTCAAACCCGGACGCGAAAGTCATCGTGACCGGCTGCGCCGCACAGACCGAGTCCGACAGCTTCGCCAAAATGCCGGAGGTCGACCTGGTTCTCGGCAACGCGGACAAGATGAAACCGGAGGCCTGGGCGGACCTCGCCAAACGCGGCGGGAAACAGGTTCAGGTCAGTGACATTATGGCCGAGACCCGGGCCGTCGCACCTTTGGTCAACGGTCTGGGTTCCCGCGCGCGGGCCTATGTTCAGGTCCAAAACGGATGCGACCACCGCTGTACGTTCTGCATCATTCCCTTCGGGCGCGGCAATTCGCGCAGCGTTCCAGTGGATCATGTCATTGAACAGGTTCAGCGGCTGGTGGATCGCGGGTTCAACGAGGTCGTGCTGACCGGTGTGGACCTGACGAGCTGGGGCGCGGATCTCGATGGTGCGCCGCGTCTGGGCGATCTGGTCAACGCTATCATCCGGCGGGTTCCCGACCTGCCCCGTCTGCGTCTGTCGTCTATTGACTCGATTGAGGCCGATCCCCTGCTGATCGAGGTGATCTCCGGCGAGACACGGCTGATGCCCCATCTGCATCTGTCGCTTCAGCATGGCGACAACATGATCCTGAAGCGCATGAAGCGGCGGCATTCCCGCGAGGACGCCATTGCGTTCTGCGAAACCGTGCGCGCCGCACGGCCGGAGGTTGTGTTTGGGGCTGACATCATTGCCGGGTTCCCGACGGAAACCGATGAGATGTTCGACAATTCCGCGAAACTGATCGCGGATTGTGGACTGACCTGGATGCACGTCTTCCCGTTCAGCGCGCGCAAGGGGACGCCGGCGGCCCGCATGCCACAGGTTCCGGGGGATGTGGGTAAGCGACGCGCGTCGGTGCTGCGCGATCTGGGACAGGCCCAGGTGCGGCGGCATCTTGATGCGATGCAGGGCATGACCTGCTCAATTCTGGTGGAGAAGCCCGGAGTGGGTCGGACGGAAAGCTTTGCGTTGACGCGGTTTTCCGGCGACCATGAGCCTGGGTCGATCTTCCGGGCGAAGATCACCGGTCAGGAGAACGGCCGGCTTACCGCCGAGGCACTGTCCTCCTGATCCGGTCAGGATCGGGTTGTCTTAATTCTCAATCGCGTCGACGGTTTCCGATGTGTCCTGTTTGACGCCTTCGACGGTGTTGCTGCATGCGGCCAGCAGGCTTGCGGCGACGACGAATACGAGACCAAAATGTTTCATAACTTCCCTCCGTTGGAAGGCCGGACGCATCCGGCGCGGTTGCTTTAACAGTAACGGAACTGTCATGTCCGGTTTTGGTTCCATACCCGCGTGCGGGCTGGATTGCCGGGGATACATGTTTATGGTATTAACTTCACCGGCGGACCGTCCGCATGGTAACAGCATCATGGAGCGCACATGCCTGCACCAATCGCACTTTCACCGCTCGCCTGGGCCGCCCTGCGGTACGGGGCGGTTACGGCTCTGGCCTATTACGCGACCCGCAACCGGACGTCCGAGCCAAAGGACGTGCATCACGACGCCGCGCTGAACGACCTGCCCGAGGGGTTGCGGGCGCATCGGCACCGGGCCGAGGGCGAAAACGCCACCCATGCGGCCGGACGCCTGCGCCGCACGGTGCGGCTCGGCCGGTCCGGACCTGGTGTGGAAATCGATGCCTCAGCCATCGGCAGGCTGCGGTTCCGCCGGGTGGACTGACGCGCTTCGGTCTGGACGATCCGGGCCGCGGGAACTAATGCACTCCCAGCCAGAAACGGGAGTGGACCATGAATATCTCTGACGACCACAAATCGCGGGCCTCGGCCTGGTTTGAGGACATCCGCGACCGGATCTGCGCGGCGTTCGAGGCACTTGAGGACGCGCAGGACACGGGCCCGTTTGCCGGGCTGGAACCCGGCCGGTTTGAGCGCAAAACCACCCGCAGGGCAGGAGAGGATGGCGAGGACGCGGGCGGCGGTGTCATGTCCGTCATGCGCGGTGGCCGCGTGTTCGAGAAAGTCGGCGTCAACATCTCCACCGTCCATGGCAAACTCGCGGACCGGGCGCAGAAAAGCCTGACCGCCCGCAAGGAAATCCCCGGACTGGAGCAGGACCCGCGCTTCTGGGCCTCCGGCATCAGCCTCGTAGCCCATATGCGCTCGCCCAAAACGCCAGCGGTTCACATGAATACACGCATGTTCTGGACGCCGGGAGCCTGGTGGTTCGGAGGCGGGGCCGACCTCAACCCGATGATTGAGAACGACGCGGATACCGCCGATTTCCACAACACACTGAAATCCGCCTGCGCCGCCCATGACGCGGAGTATTACCCGCGCTTCAAGGCCTGGGCGGACGAGTATTTCATGATCCGCCACTGGAACGAGCCGCGTGGCGTCGGCGGAATTTTCTATGACGATCTGTGCACCGGTGACTGGGAGGCCGATTTTGCCTTCACGCGGAGCGTCGGCAAAGCTTTCATCGACGCGTTTGTGCCGATCACGGAGCGCCACATGCGCACCCCATGGACAGAGGAGGAGCGCGAGATCCAGCTTGTGAAACGCGGGCGCTACGCCGAGTTCAACCTCGTCTATGACCGCGGCACGCAGTTCGGCCTTCAGACCGGTCACAACCCGGAGGCGGTACTGATGTCCCTGCCCCCGGTGGCGAAATGGCCGTAGGACGCGAAGCGCATTAAAATCAATCAATTCCGCTCTGGTGCCCGTCAGCCGTTCGGCCTAACGTTCGCAAAAAACACCAGGGAGGTCACATGCAACCGAACAGAATTCGCCAGCTGTGGAGCGAAAACAAACCAGCGGTCAACGGCTGGCTGTCCACCGGTTCCGGTTTCGTGGCCGAGATTATGGCCGAGCAGGGCTATGACACCCTGACAATCGACACCCAGCACGGGCTCATGGGCCACGCCGAATGCGTTTCCATGCTGATCGCCCTGCGCAACAGCGGCGTCTGCCCCCTGGTGCGCGTGCCCTGGCTTGATCCCGCGCCCGTCATGCGCGCACTCGATGCCGGTGCGCTCGGGATCATCTGCCCCATGATCAACACGCGCGCCGAGGCCGAGCAGTTCGTGGGCGCGATGAAATACCCACCCGACGGTATCCGCAGCTTCGGCCCCACCCGTGCCATCATAGCCCACGGTCCCGGCTACTACGCCGCAGCCAACGACGATGTGGTCGGCTTTGCGATGATCGAGACTGAGGAAGCCTTCGCGAATGTCGACGAAATCGCCGCGACACCCGGTCTCGACGCGCTCTATGTCGGTCCATCCGATCTCGCGAGCAGTCTTGGCCAGGGCCGCCTGCCCCCGGGTGTCGACCGGGAGGAGCAGGACATGATTGACGCCATCCGGCGCATTCTCGATGCCGCGAAGAAGCACGGACTGCGCGCGGGCATATTCTGTGGTTCCCCGGAATACGCCGCCCGCGCGGTTGAGTGGGGTTTCGACATGGTCACCGTTCAAAACGACACGCGCCTGCTGGCGACCGCTGCGGAAAAAAGCGTCACGAAAACCCGCGCGCTGATTGCGGGCGACGACTAGGCGCTTGGCGGACCGTATTGCCATACTGGGCTGGGGCTCGCTGCTCTGGGATCTCGATGATCTGGCCGAACACGTGCACGGCGACTGGATGCAGCGCGCCGGGCCCCGTCTGCCGATGGAGTTCAGCCGCATTAGCGCCAAACGCAAGGATGGGCTTGTGGTCTGTCTCGACCCGAAAGTCGGCGTGCCCTGTGCCACCCATGCGATTGTTTCGAGGGCGGACCGGATTGCCACCGCCCGCGCCGATCTGGCCCGCCGCGAACGCGCGCCCGATCATAGGGTCGGCTGGGCTGATATTTCGGGCAGAGGCGAAAGCCGTATGCCCGAGGTCATTGCGCAGGTGGCGATCTGGTGTGAGGAAAACGGATGGGCGGGCGCGGTCTGGACCGATCTTGAGCCCAATTTTGAGTTGAATACCGGCCAGCCGTTCAGCGTCGAAAACGGCATCGCATACCTCAAAACCCTGAGCGGCGAAAACCTGACCGAGGCGCTGCAATACATCCGTCGTGCCCCGCCAACCACCCGCACGCCTCTGCGCCGCGCCTTGAGCCGCGATCCGTGGTGGCGGGACCTGGTGGAGGCCTATTCCGAAAGAAGCTGAGCCTTCGTCGCGTGAAAATCCGACGACACCCATTTGGCTTCCAGAAGCCGCAGGGCCTCACCCAGAGCGGCGCCGGTCTCATCCAAATCCGCGGCCCTGACTGGAAATTTGGCGCTGGCCCCACGGTCAATCTCCGCGATCAGGTCCGGTGCCAAGGGCATTTCCAGCGACGCCCCCTGGATCAATGCGGCATCGAGCGCGGTGTCCCGTCCAAAATAATACCCGCTGACCGCCGGCGGATACATCGCATCGAGCGCCTTGCCGATGGCACCGAAGGCGCGGCGATCCGCCTTTGACATGCGCAGGGCATCGGTCCAGTCGGGGGACTGCCCCAATACCGCGAGCCGTCGCAACCAGCGCGGCTCCACGCCCAGCGCCCGTTCATGCTCGACCAGCACCGGCAAAAACCGCGCAAGGCTGCCGGGCAGAACCGCATTCAACACGCCAGAGGTCGACATCGCCGCCACCGCCTGACCTGGATCAGCGGCCGCCAGCAGGCGTGAGATTTCCGCGCCAACACGCTCCCGCGACAGCTGCGCCAACCCGTCAATCCCCGCGGCACAGGCCGCGAGGCCATCCGCGTCGAGCCCGCCTCCGGGGTTTCCGTACCAGGCGTAGAAGCGAAAAAACCGCAATATGCGCAGGTAATCCTCCGCGATCCGGCGATCGGCATCGCCGACAAAGCGCACCAACCCGGCCCGCAGGTCGTCCATGCCCCCAAGCGGATCGAGCACCTCGCCGTCGGGCGTGGCATAGAGCGCGTTCATGGTGAAATCGCGCCGCGCCGCATCCTCGTTCAGATCGACGGACCAGGCGACCCTCGCGTGCCGGCCGGTGGTTTCCTCATCGCGGCGAAAGGTCGTGACCTCAAAACCCGTTCCATCGCTCACCACCGTCACGGTCCCATGGTCCAGCCCGGTCGGAACGGCGCGCAGTCCAGCGGCCGAAACGATCGCCATCACGCGTTCGGGGACTTCATCGGTCGCCATGTCCACATCGGTGACGGGTCGCCCCATCAGCGAATTGCGCACGCATCCGCCCACGAACAGAATTCGCGCCCCTGCCGCGGAAAACGCGTCACAGACTGAGCGCGTGGACGGATCGGACAGCCAGCTTCCCTCTACGCGGGTCACCGTCCGTAAACCCGGTCACCCAGGGATTTGATGATCCGTGCCGTCGCCCCCCAGATATACCAGGGGCCGTAGGGGATCACGTAATACGGGCGCAGCTGGCCCTTCCACATGCGTTCCCGCATCTGCAGGTTGCTGGGGTTCAGCACGAAGGACAGCGGCACCTCGAACACGGATTCGACCTCCGAGCGGTCGGGAACCGGTTTGAAATCGCCATGCACGATGCCCACAAACGGTGTGACCATGAAGCCGGTCACGGTTTCGTGGCCGTCAAACCGGCCGAGGATCTCGACCTTTTCGCGGGCCAGACCGATCTCCTCCTCCGTCTCACGCAGAGCGGTGTCCATCGGGGACTGATCGTCATGCTCCTGCTTGCCGCCAGGAAAGGAGACCTGGCCGGGGTGGTGTCGGAGCCCCATGGTCCGCCGCGTCAGCAGCATGTTCAGCTCGCTGCCACGCTGGGTCAGCGGCACCAGCACCGATGCGGGCCGCAAGGTCCAGTCACCGGCCGGTCGCGCCGAAGGGTTCAGGTCAAAATCCGAGGAACCCGACCGGTCGCCGGTCAGGGCATGTTCAATATGGTTCAGGTTGAGTGAGGATACATCCATGTTGCCTAAATGGTATCACAGGACCTGACGCGCAAGTGAAGATGTTGGTGCGAAGCCATGAGTTTACCTTGAGGCACGCTCTGTGTACCGTAAGCTTAATAAGACGATTCCGTAACAGACCGGACCGGCGGATCAGGACCATCCCGCCGCTACCGGAGACGGAGCAAAAAGAACACTCCGGTCATTCCGGCCGGAAAACAGGGAAAGAGGGTACGCATTGGCCGAAACCCCGGACGAACCGACCATAACGCGGGAGGCCGGTATCTGGCGTTTCATCCCCGCCGTTATCGCCGCACTCGTGACGCTCTGGTTCACGAAATTCATTTCGCCCGTGGCAAACGGGCAGTATCCCGAATACGTCGTTACTTGGGTTGAAAGCGCGGGCGTCAGTTTCGCCTTCCGGCTCGACGGTCTTTCACTCGCCTTCGCGCTTCTCATTTGCGGTATCGGCGCGATGGTGTTCCTCTATGCCTCCGCCTATTTCCGGTCGGATCGCAGGCTTTTGTCGCTGCAGCTGACCCTGATCGCCTTCGCCATTTCGATGCTGGGGCTTACCACGGCCGACGATGCCGTGACGCTGTTCATCTTCTGGGAAGGCACCACGATCACGTCATACCTTCTGGTCGGGTTCGACCATGAGAAGGAAACCTCCCGGCGTGCGGCGCTTCAGGCGCTTCTGATCACCGGCGCGGGTGGTCTGGCCCTGTTTGCGGGGCTGCTGATCATGGGCGGCATTGCCGGAACCTACCGGATTTCCGAGATGAATCTGCTCGGTGAGACATTCAAATCCCATGAGATGTACACCACCATCTTCGTGCTGGTGATCCTGGGCTGCTTCACCAAATCGGCGCAGTGGCCGTTCCACTTCTGGCTTCCCGGCGCGATGGCCGCCCCGACGCCGGTGAGCGCCTATCTGCATTCGGCAACGATGGTGAAGGCCGGAGTTTACCTGATGGCGCGGCTGATGCCCGCACTTGGCGGCACGGATCTCTGGGTCTGGACGCTTATCCCGTTCGGGGCCTTCACCATGATTCTCGCCTCCGTCTGGGCCATGCGCCAGACCGACCTGAAACTCATGCTGGCCTTCACCACGGTCATGGGCCTGAGCATGATGACCATGCTGCTTGGGGTATCCACCAACGCCGCGATTGCGGCCGCGATGACGTTCCTCCTTGTCCACGCATTCTACAAGGCCGCACTCTTCCTGTCCGTCGGCATGATCGAGAAGGGCTCCGGATCGCGCGACTACACGAAGGTCGCCGGGCTGTCCCGTGCACTGCCGCTGACCACGACCGTTGTGGGCCTCGCCGCCCTGTCGATGGCGGGTCTGCCGCCACTGTTTGGCTTTATCGGCAAGGAAATGATTTACGAGGCCGGTCTGCATTCACACCATGCTGCGATGTTTGTGGTCGGCGCGGCGCTGGTCGCCAACGCACTCATGGTTGCCTGTTCCGGCATGGTTGCGATCCGTCCCTTCTTCTTCAACGATCAGCAGGCGCCAAAGAACAACCCCGCCGATCCTGGTTGGGGCCTGTGGCTTGGGCCGGTCATTCTCTCGGGGCTCGGCCTGCTCTGCGGGCTGTTCCCGGGCACCATCGGATATACCCTCGTCGAGCCCATGGTGTTGGCCGTGGCCGGTGAACCGATGGAGGGATACCTTGCGCTCTGGCACGGGTTTGGAATGCCGCTTCTGCTGAGTGTCGCCACATTTGCCCTCGGCGCCCTCCTGTATTTCGGTCTGGACCACATCCGCGAGTTCCTGTTCCGCATCGAGGATGACGTGCCCGAGACCGAACGCTGGTATGACGGCTTTCTCGTGGCGATGGGCAGCATTGCCCGCAACGGCTCCATCCTCGTCCAGAACGGCAGCATGACAAGCTACCTGCGCCGGACCTTCATGGTCATGGCCATCCTGATCTGGGTCGCGCTGCTTTCGGGCACCTGGACCTGGCCCGCATTCGCGCTGAGCGGCGAGCTGATTGACTGGGCGATTTTCCTGCTCATCACCGCCTCTCTCTCCGTGGTTCTCGGCAGTTCCTCGCGCCTCGCGGCCATCACGGCGCTGGGCGGTGTCGGAGCCGGGATCGCCATCATCTTCGTTGTTTACGGCGCGGTCGACGTGGCCATGACGCAGCTCTTCGTGGAGATCCTCGTCGTCGTGTTCATGGCAATCGCAATGGTCAAACTGCCCGTGACCGGCATCGCCCGTTTCCGTCCGCGCGACGCGGCGGTCGCCGCGTTCCTGGGCCTCGGTGTGACCATGTCGATGCTCATGGTGCTCGGCACCGATATCGACCTGTCGCTCACCGACTTCTTTGTTGAAAAAAGCTACCCCGAGGCGTTCGGGCGCAACATCGTCAACGTGATCCTAGTCGACTTCCGCGGCTTTGACACCATGGGCGAAACGGCAGTGATCTGCTTCGCCGCGATGGCCGCATACGCCGTTCTAAAAGCGGGCCGAAAGGTTAGGAAATGAACTCGGTAATTCTCAGCACCACGGCAAGACTTCTTCTGCCGCTCATCGTGATCCTGGCCCTGTTTGTTTTTAACCGGGGCCACAACGAACCCGGTGGCGGCTTTATCGGCGGGTTGCTCGCGGCCATCGCCTTCACCCTGGTGGAGAAATCCGCCGGCGTGGAATACGCCCGCAAGGTGCTTTATTTCCGCCCGCTCTCCATCGCCGCGTTCGGCCTTGGCTGCACGTTGGTCGGCGGTCTCTGGGGCGGCATCAAATACGGCTATTTCCTCAAGGGTGTCTGGCCGTTCATCACCAAACTGGCGGATGGCTCGAAATCCGGCCTGCCGGTTGGCTCGATCCTTCTCTTCGACTTTGGCGTGTTCCTCGTGGTGCTTGGCGGCGTGCTTGGCATCCTGTTCACGCTGGAGGAGGTCGTGGCCTCGGAAACGGACCTGGAGGACAGCTGACATGGAGATAATGCTCGCCGTCCTAGCCGGTGCCCTGGTCGCAGCAGGTGCGTACCTGATGATGAACGGGAAGACCCTTCCCTATCTGTTCGGCCTGACCATGATCAGTAACTCGGCCAACATCATCATCTTCGCCTCCGGCCGCCTGACCTTTGGCAAACCACCGCTGGTGCCCGAAGGTGAGAAATACATCCAGGGAGCGGCCAACGCCCTGCCGCAGGCACTGATCCTGACCGCGATCGTGATCGGTTTTGGCCTGCTGGTCTTCGCGCTCTGCCTCGCCTACCGCTCGTATTACGTGCTCGGAACAATTGAGATGGATCAGATGCACTCGTCTGAACCCGGAACGGAGGCGAACCCGCAGTGATCCTCTTCTGGCCCGTTGTCATACCGTTTTTTACGGCCATTCTCTGCCTGCTCGCGTGGAAATCCACCGAGATGCAAAAGGGCATCTCGCTGGCCGGCGCGCTCGCGCTGTTCGGCTCCGCCCTGACGATTTTTGCGGAGGTGGCCACCAACGGCCCCTTCGCCGCCCAGGCTGGCAGCTGGCCCGCCCCCTTTGGCATCACAATGGTCGCGGACATGCTCTCGGCCATCATGATGCTTCTCGTGGGCTTTGTTGCCGTCTGCGTCGTGATGTTCAGCTTCTCGGACATCAGTAACGAGGAAATTCATTTCGGCCACCACACCCTGACCCATGCGCTTTTCGCGGGGATCAGCGGCGCCTTTCTGACCGGCGACATTTTCAACATGTATGTCTGGTTCGAGGTGATGCTGATCGCGTCCTTCGGCCTGCTCGTCGTGGGCGGCGGGCGTGAACAGTTTGACGGGGCGGTGAAATATGTCGGCCTGAACCTGATCGCCACCGTGGCCTTTATCGCGGGCGTCGGTCTGCTCTATGGCGCAACCGGTGCGCTGAACATGGCCGATCTGCATGCGAAACTCGCGGGCCGGTCCTCGGAGGCCGCCATTCTTGCCTCCGCCGCATTCCTGCTCTTCGCCTTTGGCTCCAAGGCGGCGCTTTTCCCGGTGTTTTTCTGGCTTCCGGCCTCCTACCACACGCCGTCATTTTCCACCTCGGCGCTGTTCTCCGCCCTGCTGACCAAGGTGGGCGTCTACGCGCTGATCCGCGTTTTCACGCTCGTCTACGACATCGACGGCACTCTGATGCAGCCCATCCTGATCTGGGGCGCTGTCCTGACCATGCTCTTCGGTGCGCTCGGATCGCTCAGCCAGAACAGCGTGCGACGGGTGCTGGGCTATTCGATCATCACCTCGATCGGCTTCATGATCTTTGGCCTGGGTTTGGGAACCCCGCTCGCCATCACCGCAGGGGCCTTCTACCTGTTCCAGGACGTTCTGGTGAAAGCCAACCTGTTCCTCATGGCCGGAGCCACGGCCCGCCTGACCGGTTCGGAACTGTTCGCGCGCTCCGGCGGGATGTGGCGGGCGCATCCGGCGCTGTCACTTCTGTTCCTGATCCCGGCGCTCTCGCTTGCGGGCGTGCCGCCGTTTTCGGGGTTCTGGGGTAAATTCCTGCTGGTCACGGCCGCGCTTGAGGTCAACGGATATTTCCTGACCTTCGCCATTCTGGCCACCGGTTTCCTGACGCTCTTTGCCATGGGCCGCGTCTGGGCCGCCGTCTATTGGACGCCGCACCCTTCCGGGCCGCGCGCCATCACCGGCAGCCTTGGGCCGTCCACCCTGGTGCCAATTCTGGCCCTGACCATCATGATCGTCGCCATTGGAATTGACGCGAACACATATGTGGAACTGGCCACCACCGTCGGGGCGCAGATCACCGACCCGACGGGGTACATAACGGCAGTCCTTGGAGGTGCGGAATGATCACGTTCATCAAGCGCAGCCTGAGTTTCATCTATCTCTTCATCATGTTCCTGAAGGACCTGATCATCTCGAGCGTCCAGGTCGCGCAGGTCGTGCTCTCACCACGCGACGCCACTAAACCGCGCCTCGTGACCATCCCGCTCAACGTTACCACGGATGCGGGCATCACCATGGTGGCAAACTTCATTTCCCTGACTCCAGGCACACTCAGCATCGACGTAAGCGACGACCGCACCAAGCTTCTCGTCCATGACCTTCTGGCCGGGGACAGCAGCGAGGAAACCCGTGAGGACGTGCGCACCGGCATCGAATCCCGGGTTTTGAAGGTGACCGGCAAATGATTATCGAATCCATCGCGACCGGCTTCTACGGCCTCGCCCTTCAGGTCACCGCACTTTTCCTGATCATCGCGCTTCTCGCCGCAGGGTACCGGCTGCTGGTTGGGCCAACACTGGCGGACCGGATCATATCCCTCGACATGGTCTCCATGCTGCTGGTCGTGTTTCTTGTGATTGTCAAACTCGTCACCGGGCAAAACGCCTACATCTACGTGGCCATTGGACTGGCGCTGATCTCCTTCCTTGCGACGGTCGCGTTCGCGCATTTCCTCGAACGCTCACAGGGGGACAAGCTTGATGACTGACATCATTTCCAGCCTGTTTTTGATCGCCGGGGGCTTCTTCTGCATGGTTGCCGGGATCGGTGTGGTCCGGCTCAATGACATCTACGCCCGCATGCACGCCGCCACCAAAGCCGGCACCCTGGGCCTCGGTCTGGTCTGTGTCGCCGTGATGATCCGCGCGGACAGTCTGCTCCATATGGCGGAGGCGCTGTTCGTGTTTCTGTTCATGATCGCAAGCGCCCCGGTTGGCGCGCATCTGATCGGACGGGCCGTGTTCCGCACGCGCTCGCCCATCGACCCGAAAACCAAAGCCGACAGCGATGTGGAGGATTTCCGCACGCCGGAAGTCTGACCCGGTATGGATCAGGGCGCGTCGTCGCCCTCGAGCTTTTCCCGGATGCGGTGCACGGTCTTCCAGACCATCACAATGACCGGAACTGTCAGGATCGCTACCAGCGTCACCTTGTCGAGCCCAAGCGTTTTGCCCACCGGCCCAAGCAGCCCGGCCAAAAGGTTCACCGCGTAGTAGCTGATCGCCACCACTGACAGCCCCTCTACCGTTTTCTGCAGACGTAGCTGCATCGCCGCGCGGTTGTCCATCTGGCGCAGGGTTTCGTTGTTGTATTCCTGGTTCGCCACATCGACGCGCGTCCGCAGCAGGTTCGCAGCCCTTGAGGCTCGGCTCGACAGATCCTCCAGCCGCTTCCGCGCCGACCGGCAGGTCCGCATGGCCGGATCGAAGCGCCGCATCATAAACTCACTGAAAAGCTGGCTGTCTCCGACGCGCTGCTCGCGCAGGGCCTCAATCCTCTGCCCCACAATCGCGCTGTAGGCCTCGAACGCACCAAACCGAAACGCGGTATTGGTCGAGAGTTGCTCAATCTCGGCAGAGATTTTCAACAGCCGGTCCAGATCCTCCCGCTCCTGTCCATGGCTCTGTTCCAGACCGAGCGCATTGCTCGACAGCTCCCGGTCGAGCCGGTCCAGCGTCGACGCGACCTTCCGCGCCTCGGGCAGGGTCAGCATCGACAGGGATTTGTAGAGCTCAACCTCCAGAACCCTCTGCGTGATCCGCCCAAGCCGCGCACTGCTGATTTCCGGGTTGGCCAGAACCGCAAAACGGGAATGACCGTTTTCATCAATCCGAAAATCCCCGGCGATAATCGCGTGATCCTCGGTCACCCTGCTGGCGGCCAGGCTTTCCGCGACAAACCAGGTGGGGAATTTCTCCTCCATCACCCGTGCGCGATCTTCCGGCGCCACCGTCTCGATATGCACGATACTTGTGGTAACAGCGTTGCCCGGTGCCTTGGCCAGCCAATCGGCGGGGAAAAGTTTAAACAGATCCGACGAAAACGGCTCCCCGACCCTGTCACCGGTATAGAAGGTGTAGGTCACGACCTCCGTATGCATTTCCCATTTCAGAAACCCGCGCCCCAGCGCCCCGGAATAATGGCTGGCCCCCGGCGGCGGATGCGGACTGCCATAGCGGTCGAGCAGTTCGATCAGATGGGCAATATCCACCAACCGGTCCCGCTCGGCCGCGTTTTTGGGCTGCTTGATGGCCAAAAACACCGCGTTGCACGGCGCATCCAGAACGGGAAACGGACGGGCATGCAGCTCATTGGAAAGCGCATACCGGTCCGGATAGTCAGGGAGGGTTTTCAGCGTCATTTCCAATCTCCGGCCATTCCCCGACAGTGACACAATGCCATGCCTTTTCAACAAAAGACCCCGGAGCGCATGGTGATTGTCGCGCCATGGTCGCGCCACCGCCACATTGGTCGCGGCTTATTCGCCCGCCTGCCGCGTTGGTTCCGCCCGCGTCCCATCCTCGGCGAAATCCACGACCTCAAGCCGCTTTGACCGCCGCCCGATGCGATCGGCGGACACCCGGATCTCCTCCACATCCTTGCGGGCCTGCGAAAAATGCCGCTCGAGGCTCGTCACGCGCCCTCCCAGCCGCTCAAGATCGCGGTTCAGCATGCCCAGTTCGCGCCGGATCGCGTGCGCCTCCGCCCGCAGCCTCGTATCCTTCAGCACCGCCCGCAGCGTGTGCAGCGTCGCCATGCAGGTGGTGGGCGACACGATCCAGACCCGCGCCTCGAACCCCTCACGCACAATCTCTGAAAAATTCGCATGCAGCTCGGCATATACCGCCTCGGAGGGCAGGAACATCAGCGCCCCGTCCGATGTCTCGCCCTCAATGATGTATTTTTCCGAAATCGCCTTGATATGTGCGCGCAATGCGGTCCTGAGCTGCCGTCCCGCCGCGGTCTTTTCCGACGGCGTTTCCGCCCGAACCAACGCCTCATAGGGCTCCAGCGGGAATTTCGAATCGATAACAATCGGACCCGGCGGATAGGGCATCCGAATGAGACAGTCCGCCCGTGTCCCGTTCGACAGGGTCGCCTGAAACGATACCGCATCCGGCGGCAGAGCGCTGGTTACGATCTCCCGCAACTGGATCTCGCCAAACGCCCCGCGTGTCTGCTTGTTGGACAGAATATCCTGCAGACCCAGCACATCGCCGGACAGTTTCTCAATCCGCGTCTGGGCCTCGTCAATCACCCGCAGCCTCTGCTGCAACTCACCCAGCGACCGTGCCGTACGCAGGGAGGACTTGCCCAGATTGTCGCCCAGAGCCTGGCCTGCCTCCGCCAGCCGCCGCTCCATCGCTTCGGCCATGCGCGCCTGGGAAATCGCCTGGGCCTCGGCCACATGCGTGATCCCGCCGTGAAGCTGATTCTGACCATCATTCAGCGCCCGCACGGCCCCGTCCAGGTCAGCCAGATGTCGGGCCAGCGGCTCGTTCGCCTTGGCCACCCGCCCCACCGTGCGGATCAGCACAACCGCAAAAACCACCAGACCCACGGCAATCCACAGCCGCAGGTCCGTGATGTCGATGACCAGATCACCAACCGGGATCATCGCCGCCCGAACAACTTCTCAATGTCAGCGAGTTTCAGTTCCACGAAGGTGGGCCGCCCGTGGTTGCAGGTGCCCGAAAGCGGCGTGGCCTCCATCTCGCGCAGAAGGGCATTCATCTCCTGACCCGACATACGCCGTCCCGACCGTACCGACCCGTGACAGGCCATACTGCTCAACACCGCATCGATCCGCGCGGCCAGACCCGCCCGGTCCGTCCCCTCGGCCAGCGCATCGGCAATTCCGCGCAGCAGGTCGTTGCCGTCAACCTCACCCAGGATCGCCGGTGTTTCCCGTAGACACAGCGCATTGCCACCGAAGGTTTCAAACACCAGACCCAGATCGGCCAGATCCTCCTGCACATCCAGAAGCCGCGCCCGCGCCGCGTCGTCCAGTTCCACAATGTCCGGGATCAGCAGCATCTGCGACGCGATGCCGTTCTTAGCGTACTGCGCTTTCAGCCGTTCATACACCAGCCGCTCATGGGCTGCGTGCTGATCGACCAGAACCATCCCGTCCCCGGTTTGCGCGACCACGTAATTCTCATGGATCTGCGCCCGCGCAACACCCAGAGGCAGTCCTTCCTGCACCGGGCGTTCAACCACATCCACGTCACCCGCCATGTCCGGCGCATCATCAGGCTCCACGCGCCCGGACCAGGCAGTGCCGCCAAGCATCTCCGGCGCGGGTTCCGGGCTGGAATAAACGCTCTGCGAAATGCGTGGCGTCGTGCGCTCCATGGGCTGCACCGGCGTTTGCGCGGTCCGAAACGCCCCCAGCATCCCCGCCGACGCGGTCGTTGAACCGCGATGGCCCGACTCGGCCAGTGACTGTTTGATGGTCCCGACCACCAGCCCACGCACCAGACCAGGTTCGCGAAACCGCACCTCCGCCTTCGCCGGGTGCACGTTTACGTCTACAATCTCCGGGTCGCAGTCCACGAACAGCGCCGCAACCGGATGCCGGTCCCGCGACAGCACGTCGCCATACGCCGCCCGAAGCGCGCCAAAAAGCTGTTTGTCCCGAACCGGACGCCCATTTACGAAGAAATACTGCGACACCGCCGCCCCCCGCGAATAGGTCGGCAGAGCCGCAAATCCCGACAGGCGCAATCCCTCGCGCTCGGCCTCAATGCGGATGGCGTTCTCGACGAATTCCGGTCCCATGATACCGCGCAGACGTCCGCGCAGGCCATCGAACAGATCGCCTGTTTCGGCGTTGAGCGACAGAACGGATTTCACCGCACCCGGGTTGGTCATGTCCGTTAGCGAAAACGCCACATCCGGAGCCGCCATCGCCAGACGCCGCACAACGTCATTGATCGCCTGGGCCTCCGCCTGGTCGGTCCGCATGAACTTCAGACGCGCGGGAGTCGCGGAAAACAGACCCTCCAGTTCCACAACCGTACCGCGAGCAAGCGCCGTGGGCCGAAGCCCGTGGGATTCGCCACCCCGCACGGTCAGTTCATGGGCCTCACCCGAACCGCGGGCCCGTGATTTGAGTGTCAGCCGCCCCACCGCGCCCAGAGACGGCAGAGCCTCGCCCCGAAATCCGAATGTCAGGATATGCGTCAGATCATGTCCGTCGATCTTGGACGTGGCATGGCGCGACAGCGCCAGTTCCATCTGATTCCCCGGAATGCCGCAGCCGTCATCCGTCACCCGGATCAGCCGCTTGCCCCCGTCCGCGTATGCGATGTCGATACGCGACGCACCCGCATCGAGAGCGTTTTCAACGAGTTCCTTCACGGCGGAGGCCGGGCGCTCCACGACCTCGCCCGCCGCTATACGGTTTGCCGCCGCCGCATCAAGCTGCCTTATTTGTGGCAGAGACTGCTCCATATGGGGTATCTCGACATTCATACCCCTGGGTTTAGCATTCAGCGGCGGCCCGCGCTATGGTTAATTCGTGGCGTTGAGGCCCTCGGGGCGACCAACAATCACCCAGGAAAGTTCCTCCGGCTGCAACAGCCGCGCGGCCACCCGCTTGATGTCCTCAACCGTCACCGCCTCGACCATGGCGTTGCGCTGGTTGACATAATCGAGACCGAGATCCGCAATCTGAAGACCGAGCAGTTGTCCCGCGATGGAGGCATTGCTGTCGAAGCGCAGGGGATACGCCCCGGTCAGATACCGCTTGGCATCCTCAAGCTCCTGCTCCGTGACGCCTTCCTCGGCCATTTTCGCCCATTCCTGCTTCACGATATCGACGGCTTCCCCGACGACACCGTTCGCGCTGGAAAAACTGCCGATATAAAGCCCGGCAAAATCGCTTGGCGCCAAATACGAGTATATCCCGTAGGTCAGCCCCCGCTTCTCCCGCACCTCCTCAGTCAGGCGCGAGCCAAAGCCACCGCCACCCAGGATCTGATCGAGAACAAAGGCCGGGATAAAATCCGGATCGTCCCGGAAGACGCCCTCATGTCCAAACACCACCACGGATTGCGGGATGTTGAGGTCAATCACCCTCATTTCACCGTCAAGCTTGACCTCAGCCATTTCCGGCCGTTCCGGTCCCGACTGCGGCAGGTCGCCAAACAGATCATCCAGCAACGGGCCAAGCTCCTCCTCCGTAATGTCACCCACGACGGAGACCTTCAGCCTGTCCTTCACCAGCGCATCCTTGTGAACCTGGCGGATGGTCTCCACATCAAGCGCCGCCAGCGACTCAAGCGTCCCCTCCGTCGGTCGAGCATAGACGTGATCGTCGAAGGCCATCTCGTAGAACGCCTCACGCGCTATCGAATCCGGATCGGTCTGGTCCGACCGCCGCATGGACACGATCTGCGCGCGAACACGGTCAACAGCCGACTCGTCGAAACTGGGCTCAACCATCGCCCGGCGCAGCAGATCGAGGCTCTCATCCCGGAACTCCGTTAAAACCTCCGCCGAGATCGAAACCGAATCGAGATGCGCGTCATACCCGAACCGGGCCGCCACGGATTCGGTGGCCTGGGCAAACGCGGTGGCATCCATGTCACCTGTGCCTTCTTCCAGAAGGCCGGTCATCAGCGTTACCGCACCCTCCATTCCCTCCGGGTCCAGGGCGGTGCCACCACGGAAATTCGCCTCGATGCTCAGAATGGGGATCGAATGATCCTCATAGAGCCAGGCCGTAATACCGCCAGGGGACGTCACCGGCACGATTTCAATTTCCGCCCGAACGGGCACGGCGCTGACCGACAGAAGACCGCCGGCGATCACCAGTGCGGATGCAAACATCTTCATTGGCCAAGCCCCTCAGTGTTTTCCTCAGACATCAGCCACCCGGTCACCGACGCCTCCGGCCGGAAGACAAGCTTCGCGGCTTCCACAACATCATCAGCCGTCACCGCGGCCAGAAGCCCGCTCCATTCCTCAACATCCTGCAGCGTCAGACCCGAGGTCAGCGCACTGCCCACCTTACGCGCCCGCGCCTGCTGGCTGTCGAGACCGTAAATCTCCGCAGCGCGGATTTGCGTCTTGATGCGCTCAAGCTGCTCCGGGTCCGGCCCTTCCTCAACGAAACGCTCGAGAACCTCGTCCATTGCGGCTTCGGCCTCCTCAAGGCTCACGCCCTCGGACGGCACGACATAGAAACTGATGCTTTGATCGTCGAGCCCAAGCCCGTTGTAATATGCCCCGGTGGCCAGAGCGACCTCACTGCCGATCTGAAGCTCCTGCGCCATCACCGAGGTGATGCCCGACCCGCCGAGCAGTTCGGCGAGAACCGAAATCGCCGCTGCGGTTTCCTGGTCGCCCGGCTTGCGGTTCGGGGCAAGATAGGTGCGCGAGACATAGGGCTGACGCACACGCGGATCGCGGTATTCCACACGCCGCTCCGCCCGTTGAGGCGGCTCCTGCGGTCGGACCCGTCGCTCCGGGATGCCCTCCAGCGCCGGGATCGGCCCGAAATGCTTCTCCGCCAGCGCCTCGACCTCCTCCACCGTGACGTCACCGGCCACCACCAAAATCGCGTTATTGGGCGCATAATGCTCCCGGTAGAACGACATGGCCATTTCCTCGTCATACTGCGCGATTTCATGGTCCCAGCCGATCACCGGCGTGCCGTAGGGGTGATTCAGGTAGAGTGCCGCCAATCGGTGCTCATTGAACGGTCCGCCCGGCGAGTTTTCCACACGCTGGCGCCGTTCCTCCCGCACCACGTCCCGCTCGGCCAGAACCGCCTCGTCACCGGGATTGATGTTGACCATCCGGTCGGCTTCCATTTCCATCACCAGTTCCAGCCGGTCCGCGGCAATACGCTGGAAATAGGCCGTGTAATCCTGAGAGGTGAACGCGTTGTCATCCCCGCCATTCGCGGCCACGATCCGGCTGAACTCCCCATCCTCCAGCGTGTCGGTCGCCTTGAACAGCAGATGCTCAAGGAAATGGGCCACACCCGACTGACCCGGCGGCTCATCCGCGGCCCCGACCCGATACCAGACCATATTGGTCACAACCGGCGCCCGGTGGTCCTCAATCACCACCCCGGTCAGACCGTTGTCGAGGGTGAAACTGTGGATATCGTCAAAGCCTTCTGCGGCCGGCGCGATCAGGGGAACCCCCAAAAATACAACCGTAGCGATTGCTGCACGCATGCGGAACTACCTCCTGTAATGCACCGCGGATAGTATTCGCAACCCGCACAGGATCAAGGCCGGTCAACGCAACCGTGAGCGCAAACAGCCATCAATCACTGAAAAGTCAGAGGTTTTGAGCCCCTTGCCGGGCTTCAGTCGTCTTCAAGAAGCTGTGGCGGTGCGGAGGGCTGGCGGACACCCATCGACTGGAACCGCTCATACTCGTCGCCTGCATCCAGGATCATGGTCTCGTAGATCAGCGCTTCCTGGTTCTGCGCGAACCAGCGTTCCAGCAGCAGACCACGGTTTGCCTCCCGGTAGACCGCGTCCTCGCCATTGAGACGCGCCCGCACATGCGGATCGACCGGACCGGCCGCTGCCACCAGCGCCTGGCCGTTCGCGCCCTGCGGCACAGTGCTCCGCCCGGTCAGGCCGGTGATGGCCTCCTCGTTCGGCTTGTAGTCCACCAGATTGTCCGACCCCGGTGTGGGCGGCGGCAGGCTTTCCAGCTCGGACGGAATCACCAGCGGACGCGTGGGCAGAACCAGAAACTCGTCCGGCGAACCACCAACACCGGCGGAGCGCAGCGACCCGGCAAGGCCGCCCTCACAACCGGCAAGCGCCGTCACCGCCAGCAGAGCCAGCGCGGGCAAAACAGGTCCGGAAACGGGTTTCAGCATCTTGATCCTCTCACTCCGGCCCAGTGTTTAACCTGTTCCGAACCGCTCGTCACGCCCTGTTGGCATCGTCGCCGTGATCCCCGGACTCATCCTGGGGCAAAAAGAACAAAAGCACGACGCCCAGGAATATCGCGGCATCGGCAATGTTAAACGAAAAAGGGTTGCGAACTCCGCAACAGCTCATGTTCAGGAAATCGGCCACCGCGCCGTATTCCACCCGGTCCCAGACATTACCGAGCGCACCGCCCGTCACCAACCCGGCCCCGGTCGCGGCAAGCCAGCCGCTGCGCCCCCGCATCCACCAAAGAAGCGCAGCCACAATCACCACCGCAACGGCAATCAGTACCCATTTCCCAGCATCACCAAAATCGAGCAGGCCAAAATTGATGCCCTCATTCCAGGCCATCTGAAACGTCAGAAACGGATCCAGAACACTGATACGCCCGAGCGACCGCAGATCCATGATCTCGACCACCCAGATCTTTGAGAACCGGTCGACCAGGAACACAAACAGCGCGACCGCCGCAATCGGACCAAATATTGACCGGTTCCACATGGCGTCAGTGCCGGAAGTGGCGCATGCCCGTAAAGACCATCGCCAGTCCCGCCCGGTTGGCGGCCTCGATGACCTCACCGTCGCGCATGGAACCGCCTGGCTGGATCACCGCCGACGCACCAGCCTCAACCGCGCTCATCAGGCCATCCGCAAACGGAAAGAATGCATCCGACGCCACCACCGAACCAATGGTCGGCGCCTGCGGCATTTCCAGAACCTTTGCCATGTCCTCAGCCTTGCGCGCGGCGATACGGGTTGAATCCACACGGCTCATCTGACCGGCCCCCACGCCCACGGTCGCACCGTCACGGGCATAGACAATCGCGTTCGATTTCACGTGCTTGGCCACCTTCCAGGCAAACTGAAGATCCGCCATCTCCATGTCGGTCGGCGCCCGGTCGGTCACGACTTTCAGGTCCGGCTGGGAAACCCGGCCATTGTCACGGTCCTGCACCAAAAGACCACCGGCCACCTGCTTGAACGCGAGCCCCGCCGCCGACGCATCCGACAGACCCCCGGTCGCCAGAAGCCGAAGGTTTTTCTTCTTTGCAAAGATCGCCGCCGCCTCGTCGGACACTTCCGGCGCAATCACAACCTCAGTGAAAATCTCGCTGATTGCCTCAGCCGTTTCCGCGTCCAGGACCTGGTTCAGCGCAATGATGCCACCGAATGCCGAGGTCCGGTCACAGTCAAATGCGGACCGGTACGCCTCCAGCGTCGTTTTGCCACGCGCCACACCGCAGGGGTTCGCATGCTTGATAATCGCGCAGGCCGGACCGTCCGCCGGGTTAAACTCCGACACCAGCTCAAACGCCGCGTCCGTGTCATTGATGTTGTTGTAGGACAGCTCCTTGCCCTGAAGCTGCCGCGCGGTGGACACACCAGGCCGCGTGGAACCGTCCCGGTAGAACGACGCGCCCTGATGCGGGTTCTCGCCGTAACGCAGCGGCTGTGCCAGTGTCCCGGCAAACACCCGGCGGCGCGGCGCCCTCTCCTCAAGCGCCCCGGCCATCCAGGTCGACACCGCCGCATCATAAGCCGCCGTGCGCCCATAAACCGTCAGGGCCTGCGCCTTGCGGAAGGTCAGTGTGGTCGCCCCGTCATTGGCATCCAGTTCCGCCAACAGAGCCTCGTAATCCTCAACATCCGTGACAACGGTGACAAACTGATGGTTCTTCGCCGCCGCGCGCAGCATCGCGGGACCACCGATATCGATGTTCTCAATGCAGGTGTCGTAATACGCACCGGCCGCAACCGTTTCCTCAAACGGGTAGAGGTTCACCACCAGCAGATCGATATCGACAATCCCGTGCTCCTCCATCGAGGCCCGGTGCACGTCATTGTCCCGCAGCCCCAGCAGACCACCATGCACCAGGGGGTGCAGCGTCTTCACCCGCCCATCCAGCATTTCCGGAAACCCGGTCAGTTCCGAAACGTCGCGCACGTCCAGTCCCGCATCCCGCAGGGCCTTCGCCGTACCGCCGGTGGAGACCAGCTCGACACCCCGGTCGGCCAGCGCCTGGCCCAGTTCAGTCAGGCCGGCCTTGTTGGAAACGGAAATCAGCGCCCGGCGAACCGGCTGCAGTTGGGACGTCATGGATCAGGAGCTCCCGCAAAAAATAGTGTCTCAGAACGCCTCTTCCGACAGGCCCTGGGACTCGGAGTAACGGCCAATAGACCAGATGATCTGCCCCAGATACTCCACCATTTCCCCATGGACAACCACCTGCATGGACGGGACCGGCCGTGCCTGGCGGGGATCGTAAAAATTCGACTCCTCCACGGAAATCTGCTCATCCGATGCCCGGAAAACCCAGATCTCATCGGTCGGAAGCCGCATAAGCACCACATTCCGGTTCAACTCATGCACCACCTGCACGTCGGGATGGATGTGGAAACGCAATGCAAAGCGCAGAGGCCGCTTTTTCGTTGCGCGGTTAAATTTCGCCTGACCGTGCTTTTCCGGCACGCTCAGCAAATCCTCGCCCCGGACCTCACCGCCACGGGCATCCACAAACAGCCTGCGCTCATGGACCACACCGAACTGCGGCTCATACCCGTTCTGCGTCGCCAGCAGCCACTGGCCCGTGGCATCCTGGGCCTGCCGGATCACCACCCGGCCCGGCGGATCAACCAGACGCGGCCCAAATGTCCGCGCCGCAAGTCCTTTATATTTCACCGTCGAGGAGGACGCCCCCGCCAGTTCAACCGTGGAATGCGACCCGGTCAGGCGCGACTTAACGTTCCAGTCCGCCCCAAACACGTGACCCGGCCCACCGCTCACCACCAGTGGCAGCCGATGCACGCTCATCTCAAACGCGAGCGTACTGGCATGGGCCCGCAGGCTGTGCGGCCCCTCAACCGGCGGTTTGGCCGCATCCATCACCACGGCAATCCGCCCCCCGGACAGCCGGGAAAAGCCCATCGCCAGATCCGGCTTGGCCTGAACCCCAACCCGCAGCTCCGCCAGCGCCTGATCCAGCCGGTCCGGCTCGCCCGCGCCACCACCGTGGAACATGGCGAGGTTCCCACCGCCCATGCGCAGCGGACGCAGGACCGGCACCCCCCGCACAATGGCCGACAGATGCTCCGGCACCGCATGCTGACCACTGTTTTCCAGAATACGCGCGGCCCATATGAGCATGACCATCGTATCAGCCAGGTCCTGCGGCGACCGGCTGGCGACCTCACCCTTGCTGTTGATCGTCTGATCGGCCAGCCGACCCAGTTCCTCAACCGCTTTCGCGTGACCCGCATGAGGCAGCACGACACCCGTCCAGACAAGACCTGTCAAAGCCTGAAGGCGCGGCAGCCCAGGTTTCGCCCGCTTCCACGACCGCATCAAGTATTTCTGCTGCGAGGCCAGAGCCTTCCAAAACCGGTCCGCATCCGCCTGATCGAGGTTTTTCGTCAGAAGAATGCAATGCGCCGTCCAGCGTTTCGCCCGCCGCCCGGCCAGGTCCGGCGTCCAGCCCGGACCGCTGCCCGACCCGTAGCGCCTGATCCAGTCCTGCACCCAGGCCTGCGCCCGCGAACGGGCCGCCTTGTTCCCCAGAGCCGCCAGATCATCGAGCCAGATGCACGACTGCCGCTCCGGCTCCAGCCGCTCGTCCGGCAGCCTCGGCTCCCAGATCGTGCCGGAGCCGATTTCAATCTCATGACCAAAGGCATTCCAGCGCCCTTCGACCATGGCCATACCCGCGTCGGACTCACCGAACAGCAGCGGCTCCGGCAGGGTTTCGACCACCTTTGGCTTTGTGCCCAGACGTGACCGGCTGGCACGGACCCTGTTCTGAAGCCGCCGCCCCGGCCGCGCAATCCGCGTGCCTAATGCCTTAAGGAACAGCGCAAAACCGGACATGAAGGACTATCGAACACCTCAAAGGACAATATTCCTTCCAATCCATAAAGTTACTGGAGACACATGTCACGCGGACTTGGCGTTCTTCTGGAACATTACGGCGTAAAAACCGTCCATTCCGCCCCTTTCCGGCCAAAAATCCGGGCGCAGGCGCATTCCGCCATGCCCATCCGACCAGTTCGGCTCAAATCCCGGCACCAGATCCTCCACTGGCACAACCTCCGCATCCGGCGTGTTCTCAACGAACCGCCGCGCCTGGGTCTCCCCTTCCGCCGGCAGAAGCGAACAGGTGCAGTATACCATCCGCCCACCAGGCGCGAGCCACTCCCACGCCCGCTTCAGCATCCGCTTCTGAAGATCGCGCAACTTGCCCACATCCGCCGGCTGCCGCACGTAAGGCAGGTCCGGATGCCGGCGCACGGTTCCCGTGGCCGAACAGGGCGCATCGAGCAGGATCGCGTCAAAAATCCCCGGCGGCTGCCACCGGATCGCATCCGCACTGACTATCCCGGCCTTCAGCCCGGTCCGGTCCAGGTTTTCCCGCAACCGTTTCAGCCGCGCCTTCGACATGTCGAGCGCCGTAACCTCCCCGCCCGCCGCCGCCAACCGCATCGTCTTGCCGCCCGGCGCCGCACACAGATCCAGCACCTTCCGTCCTGTCAGATCCCCGAACATGCGCGCGGGAATGGCCGCCGCGGCGTCCTGGACCCACCACGCGCCCGCGTCGTATCCCGGCAGCTTCGAAATCTGCCCCGAAGACCGCAACCGCACGCTCCCCGTCGGCAGCACCTCGCCACCGAGTTCCGCGGCAACCGCTTCCGCATCACCCGGCCGCTTCAGGGTCAGGTCCACCGGCACCTCACCGGCGGTATGCGCGGCCACAATCCCTTCCAGAGCCTCCGCGCCCCAGGCTCCGGAAACCGGTCCGGACAGCCAATCGGGCAAATCACCCTCGGGCGTCGCATCCCATGCCTCCGCTCCGGCACCCGCAACCTTGCGCGCAACCGCATTTACCAGCCCCGAAAGATGCCGCGCCTTGCCACTGGCATTCGCGAGACGCACGGCACCGTCCACCGCAGCATGAGCCGGCACCCCGTCAACATTCATCTCAACGCAGGCAATGCGCAGCGCATTCATCGCGGCCGGCGGCGGCTGTTTCCGCAAAAACCCGGCCAACACCGCATCCGTACGCCCCAAATGCCGCAGAACACCCGACGCGAGGCTCTGCGCCCGTGCCTTTTCCGACGGCTCCAGACCCTTCAGGGGGCCATTGGAATCGCCAAGCTGATCCGCCAGGCTCTGACGCCGGTCGAGAACACCCGCCAGCAGCCCGGCTGCGGCACGGCGCGCGGCAAACCCCGGTGCGCTCAAATCGATTCCCCCGAGCGCGACACGCCTAGAATACTTGTCTGTCGCACCGTCACCCTGGGCGCGGGCAGCTGTTTGGCAATTTCCATCAGTTCCCTGATCCTGTCCTCAACCGGCGGATGGGTCGCAAGAAGTGAAGCACGGCCACCACCGGTCAGCGGGTTGATAATAAACAGATGCGCTGTAGACCGATTCCGCCAAAGGTGAAACCGCCCTCGAAAACCTTCACGCTTCGCCCACCCGGCATGGTCCGCGATTTTCCCTCCAGCCCTTGCGAATGAGCCGCAACGTTCCCTAGTATTACCCATGGCATACAGGAGGTTTCATGTCACGGAACAGCGACGAAAGCCGACCCGAACCCTCAGCCGCCGCGAAACGCGCCCTTGCCGAGGCGGAGGAACGGCGTGCGAAGGCCAAAGCAGCCGAAATGCCGGTTGAACTCGGCGGCCGCGACGGCCCCGAACCCGTGCGCTATGGCGACTGGGAACGAAAGGGTATTGCGGTTGATTTCTGACGGTACCGGGCCGGGATCCCCATGTTAAAACAGATCATCTGCATCAACTGGGGCACAAAATACGGCCCTGACTACGTGAACCGTCTCTACGGCATGGTGTCGCGTAACATCACACCGCCGTTCACCTTCACCTGTTTCTGCGACAATCCCGACGGAATGCGTCCGGAGGTTCGCACCGAACCGCTGCCCGAACTTGATTTCGTCATGCCCACCGGCACCAAGGGCATCTGGCCCAAGGCACGGCTGTGGAGCGAAAAACTCGCCGACCTTCAGGGCCCGGTCCTCTTCATGGACCTCGACCTCGTCGTCATCGGCAACATGGACGCTTTCTTCGAGCACGGCTCGCCGGAGGACGTCATCCTCGGCCGCAACCCGAACACACCATTTGAAAAACTGGGGCAGACATCACTGTTCCGCTTCCCGGTCGGAAAACTGCTGCCGCTCCAAGAAAAATTCCTCGCCGATCCGCAGACCGTAGCTGATGAATACCAATTCGAACAACGCTACGTCACCCGCAACGCCCCAGGCGGCGTTTCATTTTGGCCCCGGGGCTGGCTGCGCCATTTCCGCATGGACTGCGCCCGTTCGTTCCCGATGAACTACGTGCTGCCGCCCAAAAAGCCCGCCGATGCCAAGGTCATCATCTTCCCCGGCGGCCTGCTCCCGACCCACGCCATCGAGGGCTACTGGGGCCGTCACCACAAACCCGGCAGCCGCATGGACCACATCCGTCGTCTGGCCGACCCCGACCGGCACGACAAGCCCCTGCGGCATTTGCGGCACTTCATCCTGCCAAGCAAATGGGTGGAAGAGGCCTGGAGGGCGTAACCCTCCGGCCTCCCGCTACCTCCGTTCAGGCGTCCTCATCGGACTTGGTCACCCGGGTCGACCCGGCCGGGCGCTCGAAAGCCCGCTTCATTTCGTCCTCGGTGCCGATCTTCCGTGCCAGACTTCCGCCCTCGCGGCCCTGGCCACTGATAGTGCCATGCTCACCGAGCACGGCGTCGCTGTCACGTTTGGGTTTCTCGGCTGCATGTGGTTTTTTGTCAGTCATGAAGTCCTCCTTCACAACTCAAACGCACAGCGCTGGGGCCGGGTTCCTGCCCGTTTCATACGGGTAAGTTTACCTGGAGAGCAGTCAGCGCAAGCGAACACGCCTGCGCCAGCAAATGAACAACGCGCGCAAAGGCGCGCTTATCAGCACCATCGGCTCAGCGCTAGTGCGCCTCCGCCCAGTTGGACCCGCGCCCGGCATCAACCACCAGCGGCACGTCAAGCTGCACGGCCGGCATCGCAGCCGCTTCCATCACACCGCGCACGGCCTCGATGGTGTCATCCACCGCGCCTTCCTCAACCTCGAACACCAGTTCGTCATGGACCTGAAGCAGCATCTTCGCGGGCAGCTTCTCAATGACCTCCGGCACCCGGATCATCGCCCGCCGGATAATATCCGCCGCCGCTCCCTGAATGGGCGCGTTGATCGCGGCGCGGTTGGCAAATGCGGCCTTGGGCCCGCTCGCGGAAATCCCCGGCGTGTGAATGCGCCGCCCAAACAGGGTCTGAACGTAGCCGTGTTCCTTCGCGAAGGCCTTGGTGACGTCCATATACTCCCTAATTCCAGGGAAGCGCTCAAAGTAGGTATCGATAAACCGCTTCGCCTCATCCCGCGGAATGCGCAGGTTGTTCGCCAGACCGAAGGCCGAAATGCCGTAAATCACACCAAAGTTGATCGCCTTCGCCTTTCGCCGTGTCCCGGAATCCATTTCCTTGAGCGGCACGCCGAACATCTCGGATGCCGTCATCGCGTGAATGTCGATCCCGTCCTGAAACGACTTCTTAAGCGCCGGAATATCGGCCACATGCGCCAGAATACGCAGCTCAATCTGGCTGTAGTCGAGGCTGACCAAAACATTGCCCTCATCGGCAATAAACGCCTCACGAATGCGCCGCCCCTCCTCGGTGCGCACCGGAATGTTCTGCAGGTTGGGATCGGTCGAGGCCAGACGCCCCGTGGCCGCGCCCGAAATCACATAGGACGTGTGAACCCGACCGGTTTCCGCGTTGATGTGGTTCTGAAGTGAATCCGTATAGGTCGATTTCAGCTTCGACAGCTGCCGCCATTCCAGCACTTTCGCGGGCAGGTCATGCCCCTGCGCCGCCAGCGTCTCCAGGACATCCGCCCCGGTGGCATAGGCCCCGGTCTTGCCCTTCTTGCCGCCCTCAAGCCCGAGATTTTCGAACAGAACCTCGCCAAGCTGTTTCGGGCTGCCGACATTGAACTCGCCCCCGGCCAGTTCGTGGATCTCAGCCTCAAGGCCAACCATCTTCTGACCGAAATTGCCCGACATCCGCGACAGATGCTGCCGGTCGACCTTGATGCCATGCATCTCCATTTCAGCCAGAACCGGCACCAGCGGCCGTTCCATCGTCTCGTAAACGCGCGTCACCTTTGAGAACGGCAGTTTCGGCTTCAGCACTTTCCAAAGCCGATAGGTAATTTCCGCATCCTCGGCCGCATAGGCCGCCGCGTCCTCAATCGGCACCATATCAAAAGTTTTGGCCGACTTCCCCGACCCCAGCAGCGTCTTGATCGGGATCGCCTCATGGTCGAGATACGTCTTGCTCAGCGCATCCATCCCGTGCCCGTGCGTGCCCGCGTTCAGCGCAAAGGAAATCAGCATCGTGTCGTCAATCGGCGCCACGTTGATGCCATATCGCTTCATGATCTTGGTATCGTATTTCATGTTCTGCCCGATCTTGAGAATACTCTCATCCTCAAGAACCGGCTTCATGATCTCCAGCGCCCGTTCCAGCGGGATCTGCCCATCGGCCAGTTTGTCGGCCCCAAACAGGTCATCATCCCCACTTCGATGCGCCAGCGGCACATAGGCCGCAATCCCCACATCCGTACACAGGCAGAGACCAACCAGGTCCACAACCATCTCATCGAGCCCGGTCGTCTCCGTATCGAACGCCACAAGGCCCCGGTCCCGGATGCGCCGCACCCAAAACTCCAGCGCCTCCTCGTCGCGCACAATCTCATAAAGCCCCCGGTCGATGGCCGACATCTCCACCACCGCGGGCCCATTGCCCGCAGCCTCGCCAGCAACCGACCCGGACGGGGTCTCCACCGCCTTCGGCTCCGGCACGTCCACGTCCATCTTCTTCGCAACGCGGTTGGTGAGTGTCCGGAACTCCATCGACACCAGAAAATCTAGCAGCTTTTCCGGTTGCGCCCCGGCGACCTCAAACTCCTCAAGCGGATGATCAATCGGCGTGTCCTGCTTCAGCCGCACCAGGTCGCGCGAAATCCGGATCTGATCCGCATGATCGATCAGCGTCTGCCGCCGTTTGGGCTGTTTGATCTCCTCGGCCCGGTCGAGCAGCGTGTCGATATCGCCGTATTCCCGGATCAGCAGAGCCGCCGTCTTCACGCCAATCCCTGGCGCGCCCGGCACGTTATCCACCGGATCCCCGGCCAGCGCCTGAATATCCACCACCTTGTCCGGACCGAGACCGAATTTTTCCTCGACCTCCTCCGGCCCGATGCTGCGGCTTTTGAGCGTGTCGAACATCTCAATGCCGTTGCCCACAAGCTGCATCAGGTCCTTGTCCGCCGACACAATTGTCACGCGCCCGCCCGCATCCCGGGCCATCGTGGCATAGGTCGCGATCAGGTCGTCCGCCTCATACCCCTCCTTCTCGATACAGGGCAGGTTGAACGCCCGCGTCGCCTCACGGATCAGCGGAAACTGCGGCACCAGGTCCTCCGGCGCGGGGGGCCGGTGCGCCTTGTATTCGGGATAGATATCGGAGCGGAACGTCTTGCCGGAATGGTCGAAAATCACGGCCACATGGGTCGGGGCGTCGGCCTCCTTCGAGTCCTCCACCATCTTGAACACCATGTTGCAGAACCCGGCAACGGCCCCAACCGGCAGCCCGTCCGATTTGCGCGTCAGAGGCGGCAGCGCATGATAGGCGCGAAAAATGAACCCCGATCCGTCGATCAGATGCAGGTGGTGACCCTTGCCGAATTTCGTCACGTCAGTGGCCCGTGCCCGCGCCTGGTTTCAGCACGTATTTCCGGTCGCAGTATCCGCACTCCACATACCCCGTTTTGGGATCAATGGTCAGCCAGACACGCGGATGCCCCAGCGCGCCCGCACCCCCGTCACATGAAATCCGGGTCTGGGTTACTTCAATGGTTTCCGGCTCGTGTGTCGCCATGGATGCGCTCCGTCACGTTGCTGCTGCGGTTCATCATTCAATAGCCCGCCATAAGGCCGGTGGGCAATGGGCCATCCACGGCCCGGCCCGCAACCGTCAGGCGCGCTCAAGCATCCGGCCCAAGACCCGGCCGCCCAGAATATGCAGGTGGTAATGCGGCACCTCCTGGATACCCGCCTCCCCGGAATTGGCAATCAGCCGGTAACCACCGCCATCCGCCCCCGGCGCCACGCCCAGCTCGGAACACAGCATCGCCGCCACGCGGTTGAAATCCACGATCTCAGCATCGCTCGCTTCCGAGGCGAAATGGTCGAAATTTACGTAAGCGCCCTTGGGGATCACCAGAACATGCACCGGGGCCTGGGCGGAAATGTCATGGAACGCCAGCGTATGCTCGGTCTCATGCACCGTCTTGTTGGGAATCTCCCCCCTCAGGATTTTGGCAAAAACGTTCTGATCGTCATAGTCGTAGGGCATGGTCGCATTCTCCCCGTAAGTCAGGCCATCCCCGGCCCGCGGCCCGGGTCGGGGTTTGGCCGCATCCTGCACGGACGCACCATGCCCTTCCAGCGAAAAACGCGCCGCTCAACCCGCGAGCATCCCCTCTTTCGCCATCAGTTCCCGCAGATCCGCCTCCGGACGCGCACCGATATGCGAAATGACCTCACCCGCGGCCACGCAACCCATGCGAAGGCAGGTTTTCCAGTCCCGCCCGGTCGTCATGCCATACATCAGCCCCGACACGAACAGATCACCCGCTCCGGTCGCGTCGACCACATTCACCGCCTCAGCCGGCACATGCTCGTGCAGATCGCCCGCCAGGATATGCGCGCCTTTCCCCCCAACGGTACAGGCCGTCGCCGGCACATCCACCTGGGCCGACCGCATTGCCGCATCCAGATCATCCGTCTGGTAGAGCGACTTCAGCTCATGCTCATTGGCCACCAGCAGATCCACATCACTGCGGATCATGCGCAAAAACTCGTCCCGGTGCCGCTCCACGCAGAACGGATCGGACAGGGTAATGCCCACCTTCCCCTGTGCGGCTTTGGTCGCCCGGATCGCCTTGGCAAACGCCGCCACGCTGTCCGGCCCGTCAAACCGATAGCCTTCGAGGAAAATCCAGTCGGCTCCGGCCATCTGGTGCTCGTCAATGTCATCCGGCCCCAGAAATTCGGATACGCCGAGATAGGTGTTCATCGACCGTTCGCTGTCCGGGCTGACCAAAACCATGCAGCGCCCGGTCTCATGCTCGTGATCCTTCGGCGCCAGCGGCGTCTCGAACCCTGCCCCCTGCGCGCGCATGTCATGGGCAAAAATCTCGCCCAGTTGGTCGTCCTTCACTTTGCCCACATAGGCCGTGCGCGTACCCAGAGCCGCCAGCCCCGCAATCGTGTTCGCGGCCGACCCTCCGGAGATTTCCCGCGCCGGTCCCATTTTTGAGTACAGTTCCACGGCCCGGTCCCGGTCGATCAACTGCATGATCCCCCGCTCCACACCGTTCTCAGTCAGGAAGCTGTCCTCAATCTGCGTCAGCACGTCCACAATCGCGTTGCCGATACCGACAACCTGCCAGGGTTTGCTCAAATCGTTTTCTCCTCGAAGTCACAGATGTCACGGATGATGCAGGCCGGACAGGTGGGTTTGCGTGCCTTGCAGACATACCGCCCATGCAAAATCAGCCAGTGATGCGCGTGCAGCTGATACGGCGCCGGGATATTGTCCTCAATCGCCCGCTCCACGGCCACCACGTCCTTGCCCTTGGCAATCCCGGTGCGGTTTCCAACCCTGAAAATATGCGTGTCCACCGCCTGCGCCGGCATCTGCCACCACATGTTCAGAACAACATTGGCAGTCTTGCGCCCAACACCCGGCAGACCTTCCAAAGCGGCCCGCGACGAGGGCACCTCACCGCCGTACTTGTCCACAAGAATGCGCGCCATTTTCATGACGTTCTTCGCCTTGTTTCGGTAGAGGCCGATGGTTTTGATGTGACCGATCAGCCCGTCCTCGCCCAGATCCAGCATCTTCTGCGGCGTGTCGACGATCTTGAACAACTCCTCGGTCGCCCGGTTCACGCCCTTGTCCGTCGCCTGCGCCGACAGCGCCACCGCCACCAGCAGGGTATAGGCGTTCACGTGATTCAGCTCACCCTTTGGCTCCGGCTCCGAGGCATGGAAGCGGTGAAATATCTCGTTGAGCGTATTGTAATCCAGTTGATCCGGCATCCCGCCAATTGGCACGGTCGCAGGAGAAACCGCAAGCCGATTGCGCAGGAATCGGGTGGCACGTCCCTCCCCAAACACTAATCTGCCAACAACACCCGAAACCGGACCAAAACGATGAACACCGAAAACATGTACCACTACGGCGTCATTGAACGCGCCATCCAGGAAATCTCCGACCGCAGCGCCGAGAAACTGTCGCTCGAGGAGGTTGCCTCCGGCGTTGGCCTCAGCCCCTCGCATTTCCAGCGCGTGTTCTCCCAATGGGCCGGGGTCAGTCCCAAGCGCTACCAGCAGTACCTGACCCTCGACCACGCGAAATCCCTGCTGGCCGAACGCCACAGCCTGTTGGAGACCGCCCACACCACCGGCCTCTCCGGATCCAGCCGCCTGCACGACCTTTTCCTGCGCTGGGAAGCCATGAGCCCCGGCGAATACGCCCGCGGTGGCGCGGGGCTCACCATAAACTGGGGCTGGTTCGACACACCCTTTGGCGACACGCTCGCCATGGGCACCGAACGCGGCCTCTGCGGTCTCGCCTTCGCCGCGGAACAGGGCCGCGAAACCACCATGGCAGACATGACCTCCCGCTGGCCGGCCGCAACATTCCGGGAAAACCCCGATGCCGTGCGCCGCTGGGTCGAGGCCGCCATCACCATGACCGGCGACACAAAACTGCACCTCATCGGCGGGCCTTTTCAGATCAAGGTCTGGGAGGCGCTGCTTCAAATCCCCAGTGGCCACGTCACCACCTATTCCGACATCGCCCAGGCCATCGGCAACCCCAAAGCCGTCCGCGCCGTGGGCACCGCCGTGGGCCGCAACCCGGTATCCTGGCTCATCCCCTGCCACCGCGCCCTGCGCAAATCCGGCGGACTTGGCGGCTACCACTGGGGTCTTGGCGTCAAACGCGCCCTTCTCGCGTGGGAATCTGCCCGGCTGGAGGGCGCCGCCTGAGCCCGCGCTGCGCAGACACCCGCCGATATACGGCCTTTTGATCAAACGCCGCCGACATGCCGCTTTTTCGACGAAACGCAAGATGCTATAGACTGCGCCATAATACAGAACGAGGAGGCGGAGCAGCCAAATGAAACTCACCAAAACACTGCCGGTACTTGCCGTATCGGCCATCGCACTTGCAGCCTGTACCAACCCGGACGGATCACAAAACCGCACCGGCACCGGTGCCGCTGTAGGCACGGCCGCAGGTGCCGCGCTCGGTAACCTGATCGGTGGCGACACCGAAGCCACGATTATTGGCGGCGTCATCGGTGGCGCGCTCGGAACCGGCGTCGGCTACCAGCTCGACCAGCAGGCCGCGGAACTCGAACAGTCCATCGGCGGCAGCGGTGCGACCATCGTCAACACCGGCGACCGCCTGATCGTCTCCATGCCCGAGGCGATCACCTTCGCAGTCGACAGCGCCGACCTGCGCCCGAGTATCCGGGACGAGATCGTTGCGGTCTCCCAGAGCCTTCAGAACTACCCGAACACCTCCGTCCAGGTTATCGGCCACACCGACAACACCGGCTCGGCCTCCTACAACCAGGGCCTCAGCGAGCGTCGGGCACAGTCCGTGACCAATGTCCTCGTCGCCAGCGGCACCCCGGCGAACCGGATTTTCTCCTCCGGCCGCGGCATGAGCCAGCCGGTCGCCACCAATGAGACCGAAGCCGGCCGCGCCGCCAACCGCCGCGTGGAAATCATCATCACGCCGAACGCCTGATTTACCGGCACCAGATCGCAACACCAAAAGAGCCCGCCACCACGCGGGCTCTTTTTTTCGTCTTTTAATGCTGTGTGAGCAGGAAACCCCTGCCTACCCGTTCTCCCCCGCAACAACGCGACTGAATACCTGCTCGAGGTTTTCCTGGGCCTCTATGTGGTCAACCTCGTACCCCCAGGGCTGACCAACGCGGCCGCCCCAGGGCACCAGGTAGTCGAAATCCAGCTGCATCATCAGCGACAGGCTCGCGACATAGGAATCACGGTCGCTTTCGTTCAGTACAACCGCCTGCCACTCGTCGTCGCGCACCCAGACGGTATCGCCCGAAAACAGAAAACGGTGTTGGCCATTGTCCCAGAGGAACATCGACGCGCCCGGTGTATGGCCCGGCGTCGGAATAACCTCGAGGTCATCCGCGATCTTTTCCCGCCGTGAGAACGTGCCGGCAATCGGCAGGTCGGTCTGCTCCCGGTCCTTTTCATGCACAAATATCGGCACGTCCATCTCCGGCGCGTCGTACATGCCCTCGTGCCAGTGATTGATCAGCAGGCGATCGGGACGTCCGCGCTCCAGAATTGCCTCCGAGGACGCATTGATCCCCGGTGAATGGTAGATCAGAATGTTCCCCTGCTCCCGCTCCAGCAAAAAGGACCGGACCAAAATGCCGTCCAGAAACGGCAATGGCGCGGCGGGCGTCGCGTAAAGCCCGGCCAGCGGAGACTCCAGACCCTGCCGGGATTTGGTCGGAATGGTGTCGGTCGTCATCGTCCTTCTCCTTTCCTCTCATGCCACCGGAAACGGGACGGGCCCTCACGTCGGCTACCCTGCGGGTTGCCATCCGGCATCCGGAAGTCGGTGTGATGGCTCAACTGTCGGATCGACACCGGGCAGGCATCACGCATACCCATGTTGTCGAACCCTCAACAAAAAAACCGCCCGGAATGCGGGCGGTTCCTTAATTCCTGAAATCCGTCAGTCAGGTTTCCGTGACCGGCCTGGGCCAAAAGTCACATCCACCGGACACCGGTCGGACCATCAGTGCAGCTTGGCACCAACTTCCTCAATGGATGCGTCGATCATCGGACCGGCATCCATTTCCTTCATCTTCGTACGAAGCACGTCGCTCGCAGCGGCAACCGCCACATTGATCGCCCGGTCACGGACCTGACGGATCGCGGCCTGCTCGGCGGCATCGATCTGCTCGGACGCGGTGGCCAGACGACGCTCAACCGACTTCGCGATATCGACCTTCGCCTGTTCGGCAGCCTGTTTGGCCTCCTTGCGGGCGGCGGTCACGATATCCTCGGCCTGTGCGGCGACCTCTTTCTGCTTGCGCTCATAGCTCGCAAGCAGGGTCTGGGCCTCCTCACGCAGGGCGCGGGCCTCGTCCAGATCGGCACGGATGCCTTCGGCGCGCTGGTCCAGCTTGCCAAGCAGAAGCCCGGGCACGCCGTAATAGATCAGCACACCGACAAAGATCACAAATCCGATGGCAACGACAATCGTGGTGTTGTTGAGAATTTCCATCGAACTATCCCTTCACCCGTTCGGACACGGCGGAATCCACGGCAGCCTGATCGGCTCCACCGGGCAGGAAGGACGCAACGATCTCGGCTGCGGTTTCCTTTGCCACGTCCTCGACGCTTTTTGCGGCGCTTTCCTGGATCTCGGCGATGCGACGCTCCGATTCCGCGGATTTCGCGGCAATCTCGGCATCCGCCTTTTCCAGCAGAACCCCAAGCTCGCGGTTGATCTCAGCCTTGGTGTCGGCCGCAATCTGCTGCGCCTCTTCCCGGGCCTTGGCCAGCGAGGCATTGTACGCGGCTTCCGCGTCCTCTGCCCGCTTCTTGAAGAGCTGTGCCTGTTCCAGATCGTTGGAGATTGCGTCGCTGCGCTCCGCCAGAACACTGTTCAGACGCGGCAGGGCAACCTTGGTCAGGATCAGGTACAGAAGGACAATCGACACCACCAGCCAGAAAATCAGGTTGGGAAAGATGTTCGGATCGAGCTGCGGCATGCCGGCTTCCGCCTCATGCAGTACCTCGTTGCCAAGATGATCAGCAGCTTCTGTAGTGTTCGCCATATTTCACTCCGTCCATGACGGGCCGCACGGAAAACCCGTGCGGCATTTTTCCGTTGCTGCGATCAGACCGCAAACATCAGAAGAAGTGCAACGAGGAACGAGAAGATGCCCAGGGCTTCCGCAAACGCGATACCGATGAACAGGGTCGCGGTCTGCTCACCAGCAGCAGCGGGGTTGCGCAATGCGCCGGACAGGAAGTTGCCGGCAACATGGCCCACACCGATGCCTGCGCCACCCATGCCGATGCATGCGAGGCCTGCGCCGATGAACTGACCCATTTCTGCGATATTGCCTTCCATGTCGTGTCTCCTCTGGATTTGGAATGGCTGAATTTAAGTGCGGCTCCGCCCCTCAGTGCGAGGGGTGCAGCGCGTCGTTGAGATACACACAGGTCAGGATCGCGAACACGTAGGCCTGAATAAAGGCTACGAGAAGTTCCAGACCGTAGATGGCCGCAATGGCGGCGATCGGAATAACGGCACCGACCCCAAGGGCACCGGCAAAACCGGCGAAAACCTTGAGAACCGCGTGGCCCGCCATCATGTTACCGGCGAGACGAATGGAATGGCTGAGCGGACGGACGAAATAGGAGATCAACTCAATGATCGCCAGAACGATCCGCAGCGCCACGGTGGGTGCCGACGACACCCAGAAAAGCTTCAGGAAACCGGCGCCGTGCTTGACGAAACCAATTGCGGTTACCGTCACGAACACCGCCACGGCCAGAACCGCGGTCACCGCAATGTGCGATGTCGCGGCAAAGCTGCCAGGCAGAAGCGCCAGAACGTTGGACCCGAGAATGAACAGGAACAGCGTCATGATGTAGGGGAAGTACTTCGCGCCTTCCTTGCCGGCCACGTCCTCGACCATCTTGCGCACGAAGCCGTAGGTCATCTCGGCCACGGACTGGCCACGGGACGGGATCAGGGCACGGCCGCGGGAGCCGAACACCATCAGAAGCGTGATCGCACCAACGGTCAGGAACATCCACAGGGTCGCGTTGGTGATGGTGTACCAGTGTACCTCACCGGAACCGAACAGCGGCTCAACCCGGAACTGATCCATGGGATGGATGTTGAATTGGCTGTCGCCGTGATCTGCTCCGCCTGCCATGTGCCTCTCTCAGCTTTCCCAATCGACCCGCCGGGCCGGTAAATTCAGTTTGACCCCTCGGGGCCGGATCCGTCGTCGTCCCCGGACAGCAAAGCGCCCTCGGACTTCTTCTTTCGGACATCGTCGGCGGTCCGCATCATCGCGCGCACGCCACCGGCAAAGCCCAGCAGGACAAACAGAATGAGAAACAGCGGCTCCGTCCCCACCAGGCTGTCCAGCCCAAAACCAATGCCCAACCCGAGAATCATCCCCGACACGAGCTCCGTCACCATGCGCCAGGCGAGAGAGCTCTGCGTGTATTTCCCCTGCGCCGAGTTTTTTCGCCCCGCGCCACTGGATCCGGTTGCGTTCACCCGGGCCTCCAGGGCCTTTAGACGCTCCGAAAGGGTGTCCCTCTCCATCGCCTTCCCCCTGAAACTCCCGAACCGGACAACCGCTGCCCCAGGTTCGACTGAGTAGGGGTCTTAAAGCATGGTCCAAAGGGGTGTCAAGTATTTGAGGCCATCACGCAACATGGGTCAAGTATCTGATCTTAATGGATAAATTGAAACGGGCGGAATCCGGCTCCGGCTTTTTGTGCGCCGCAATGGCACGGATTCCCCACCCCGCCGCAACCCGGGCTTCATTCAACCAAATGGTTGACTTTTTTCCAGGCGCGGGCTTGGTGACACCATGGACGCCCCCGCCGAGCACAACCTCGACCTCATCTTCGCCGCATTGGCCGACCCGACCCGACGCGCCATCCTGCGCACCCTGCTCGACGGAGAGAGGAATGTGGGCGACCTGGCCGAGCCGCTGCCCATGTCGCTCGCCGCCGTCTCGAAACATCTCCAGATCCTCGGCCGCGCCGGTCTGGTCTCCCAAGACCGCCAGGGCCGTATCCGCACCTGCCGCCTGGAACCGGACGGGCTCCAGAACGCCTTCATCTGGATGCAGGGGTTTGGCGCTTTCGCATTCGAGGATTACGACGCGCTCGAATCCTGGATTGAACGGGCCCTGGACCCGGAAGGCATAGACGACCCTGACCCCGACACCACACACGCACCCTGAACGAAGGAGCCCACCTTGGACCCCGTCACCCTCGCCTATTACGGACTCGTCTGCGGCCTCGTCAGCATGTTCGCCCCGTTCGTCCGCACCCGCGGAGCCCGCTTTGCCACCGGCATCTTCATCGGCCTGGTCGCCGCCGCCTTCCTGCCGTCAATCCGGCAGTACCTCGGTATTTAACTGAAGAACCCCTCACCGGCCCGCGCCCTCAAAACCGAAGCCGCCTCCGCGCCCATGGCCGCACCATCGGCAATGACGCCCTCAATCTCATGGGTGAGGCATTCCGAACCATCCGGCCGCAAAATTTCGCCGCGCAGCCGCAGCCGATCATCCGAAATCTCAGCCAGCCCGCCAATTGGCGTCTGACACGATCCGTCCAGACCCGCCAGGAACGCCCGTTCCGCCGCGAGCCGCTGGCGCGTCGGAATATCGTCAATCGCGCCGAGCATCTCCGACACCCGCACATCATTCGACCGCTGCTCAATCCCAATCGCCCCCTGCGCCACCGCGGGCAGCATGTCTTCCGGCTCAATCGGCCGCGTCGCCAGATCCTCCATCCCCAGCCGCCGCAGGCCGGCCATGGCCAAAAACGTCGCCGAGGCCACACCCTCGCGAAGCTTCCTCAGCCGCGTCTGCACATTCCCACGAAACTCGACGACCTCCAGGTCCGGACGGCGATATTTCAGCTGCGCCCGCCTGCGCAAACTCGACGTGCCCACCACCGTACCGGCGGGCAGATCAGCCAGACCACCCTCGCCCAGGGTAATGAACGCGTCCCGCACATCCTCGCGCGGCAGATAACAGGTCAGATCCAGGCCGTCCGGCTGCACCGTCGGCATGTCCTTCATCGAATGAACGGCAATATCGATCGCGCCGGACAGAAGACCTTCCTCAATCTCCTTGGTGAACAGCCCCTTGCCCCCGATCTCCGACAGGGGCCGGTTCTGCACCCGGTCGCCGGTGGTCTTGATCGCGACGACCTCAAACGCGTCCTCCGGCAGACAATGCGCGGCCATCAGCCTGTCACGCGTCTCATGCGCCTGGGCGAGTGCCAGAGGGCTGCCCCGCGTCCCGATGCGCAGCGGTTGGTCAGGTGACGGCAGCTCAATACCCATTACGGCCTCATATCCCTTTTCATTCCGGCCCGTATCGGTAAGGTCGCGCGCGCATATTCGCAAGTGGGGTGGCCCGATGACACAGAGCAACAAAACGATCCTGCGCGCCCTGCGCGGGGAAAAACTGGCCACACCGCCCGTGTGGATGATGCGCCAGGCGGGCCGCTACCTTCCCGAATACCGCGCCACCCGCCAGACCGCCGGCTCCTTCCTCGACCTGTGCTACAACCCCGACTTCGCCACCGAGGTCACGCTCCAGCCCATTCGCCGTTACGGTTTCGACGCGGCCATCCTCTTTGCCGACATCCTTCTGGTCCCCCAGGGCCTCGGCGCCGACCTCACATTCGTCCAAGGCGAGGGCCCGCGCCTTTCGACCGTGCAGAATGCTGATGATTTCACCAAACTCAAACCGGCTGACGCGGTCCACGAAACCGTCTCGCCCATCTACGAGACCGTCCGCCGCCTCTCATCGGAACTGCCGTCCGAAACGACACTGATAGGTTTCGCCGGAGCCCCCTGGACCGTTGCCACCTACATGATCGCCGGTCGCGGCACACCCGATCAGGCCCCCGCCCGCCGCCTGATGTATTCCGACCGCACCACTTTTGATGCCCTGATGGACCGCATCACCGAGGCCACCACCCTCTATCTGCTCAAACAGATCGAAGCGGGCGCGGAAGTAGTGAAAATCTTCGACAGCTGGGCCGGCGCCCTGCCCGGCGGCGAGTTCCACCGGTACGCCATCGCCCCGGTCAAACGCATCGTGGACGCGATCCGCGCAAAACATCCGGACGTGCCGATCATAGGCTTCCCCCGTGGCGCGGGCGGCAGCTATGTCGACTACGTCAATGAGGCCGGGATCAGCGGCGTGGCTCTCGACACCTCCGTCAACCCGGACTGGGCCGCGCGCACACTCCAGCCCAAACTCTGCGTCCAGGGCAATCTCGACCCACTCCTGATGGTCCTCGGCGGCGACGCGCTGACATCGCAGACCAAACGCATCGTGGAGGCCTTCTCCGGCGGCCCCCACATCTTCAACCTTGGCCACGGCATCACCCCCGACGCCGACCCGGCCAATGTCGACGTAATGCTGAAGGCCATTCGCGGCTAGCGGGACCTCACCGCCGCGCGCAGGCTGCCAAGGTGCTCGTCCCATCCCGGGTCGAGATGCCCAAGCAGCCCCAGCGCCCGCCCGGCCATCGCGGCCTCGACACCCTCATGGAGCAGCGTAAGCCGCGTCCCGCCCAGCGCCTCCTCCAGAATGAACGTCACTTCCGTATCCGCGGTGCCCATCTCCTCGATCACAAACGTCACCCGCAGGAGCGACGGCGCCCGCATCTCCAGCACCCGCCCCCAGATCAGGGCCACCTGCCCGCCATCATCCCCGGCGCGCGTCAGCGTATAATCCCGCCCCTCGGCCAAATCCTGCCGCGCCGGATGATACCAGCGCCCCAGCTTCTCCGTGTTAGTCAGGAACGACCAAACCACTTCCCGTGGCGCGTCGAAAAACGCGGTTTTGGTGATCACATCCCTGTTAGCTGCCACTTCCGGCCGCATGGTCTCAGTCATCGTCATCTTTCCTCTCCTCCATCTCCTTTGTCACCGCCTCCTGCAACGCAGCCAGACGCCCATCCCAGAAGCCGCTGAAATACCCAATCCAGTCCGCTGCACCGCGCAGGGCATCGGGTTCCAGCCGGTTGACCTTCTCCCGCCCCCGCGAATGCACCGAAATCAGATCGCCCTCCCGCAGGATGATCAGGTGCTTTTTGACCGCCGCACGGGTGATCTCGAAGCGCTCCGACACCTCGCCAATCGACATCTCCCGCTCGGCCAGCATCATCAGAATGTCCCGTCTCGTGGGGTCCGACAGCGCCCTGAACACGTTCTGCACGTCCATAGCGATTCCCTCGTGATACCTTTTGGTATCACATATATATGAAACCATAAGGTATCACGTCAAGCAAAACACCGGCAATGCGCCAAAGCCCCAAATTTGCTATGCTGACCCGGCACGACCCGCATCCGCGCGGTCAAAAAGGGAGTGACGATCATGGCCCTCAACATGCGAAACATTACCTTCGCAAGCTTCAACCTCCACAACCTTCAGCTTCCCGGCGGGCCAATGTACCCGCAAAGCCGCCCCTACACGGACGCTGAATATGCCGAGAAAATCTGGTGGCAGGCCGACCGCCTCCGCGCCCTCAATGCCGACGTGGTCGCCTTCCAGGAGGTCTGGTCCGCCGACGCCCTGCGCGAAATGATCCGCACGGCCGCGATGGAGGACGACTACGACCTCGCCTTCATCAGGGAAGGCGACTGGGACGGCGTCGCCGTCGCCTGCGCCGTGCGCAAACCCTGGGAGATCCTCGCCACCACCCGCCACAAGGCCTTCCCCGGCTCCATGCGGCTCGCCAAACGCAAACGCTCCATGGAAAACATCCGCGAGGAGCCACCACTGGCCGACGCGGAGGTCTCGGCCGAGGATGACGACGCCTTCGTGCCAAGCCAGGAGGACGAGCGTGTCCAGGTCGATATCGACGAGTTCTCCCGCTCCGTCCTTCAGGTCACCATCGGCCACTCCCGCGCCACACGCCCCTCCGTGCCGCCGATGGAGGTGTTCTGCGCCCACCTGAAGTCAAAACTGGCCACACCGCTCGACAATGAGGAATACCGCAACCCGGCCATCCAGCCGCACCGCGCCGCCCTCGGCACCGCGCTCTCAACCATCCGCCGCATCGCGGAAGCCACGGCCCTGCGCATCATTCTCACGGAAACCATGAAGGACAATGACCGCCCCGTGGCCGTTCTGGGCGATCTCAACGACAGCGAGCACTCAAATACGCTCGCCATCCTCACCGGACAGCCAAGCTTCCGGGTCGTGGCCACAAGCCGCGCGGCAAAACGCGACGATGACGGCCTCTATTCAGCCGTCGCGCTGCAAAAACTCAGGTCACTGGGTGACGTCTACTACACGCACGAATATCGAAACGTGCGCGAGGTTATCGACCACATCATGGTGTCCGAACAGTTCTATGACTGGTCAGACAACCGCCTGTGGTCCTTCCAGGAGCAGAGATACTACAACGACCATGTGCCGGTAGAGACCCGAACCGCAACCGATCACGGACTGGTCCGCGCCGAATTCCGGTGGGCGCCGGCAGAGGGCGTTGACGTCTGAACCAGGACCGGTTCAGACCCCGCCTCCAGGGAGTTTAGCCAGCCGCAGCCGGAGCGTTACCCAACTGCTGTGAAACGCGGATGGCCACCGCTTCACAGTAGGACCGCTCGGACTTGGTCAGGCTGGGCATGCGCGCCGCCTTCCAGGCTTCCACATCCGCAACTTTTCCGTGTGCCGCGAGCAGTTTGTCAGCGGTGTCACGAACGGCGCGCGCATAAACAGAGCGATCCTTAAAAAACAACATCATCGTTAATACTCCTTCCGACTAAAGGAATGATGCGCCTTGTTTCAAATTCTAACAACCTCTTGGAAAACGGACGGTTAACACCAAGTCTTTTTGTGTCGTCATCGCCTCAGTCGAGGTAAACCATTTTCGGTTTTTTGCGGATGTGAACACTCTTCGCGCGCGAAAACGAAAACTTCCCGCACGAACGAAAACACCCTCAAAGGCCGCCCGAATCAAATTTGGCAAAAATTTGGCAAAACGGTCATACGCGCCGCGAATCACCTCCGGTCCGCACCGGCATGACCCCAGGCGGGCAGTCCCAGGCCGCCCGTTTTCGACGTCGCGCGAAACTCTCCTAAAACGCGACCCTGTCGCCGCCCTTGAGGTTCAGGATCTCCCGCGCCTCATCCGGTGTGGCGACCGAACCGCCAAGGCTCTCGATCAGCGTTTTCGCGATCTCCACCTGTTCCGCATTGGACTGCGCCAGCCGCTTCGGCCCCGCCCAGAGCGAGTCCTCCAGGCCAACCCGCACATTGCCGCCCATCGCCGCCGCCATTGCGGCAATGCGCATCTGCGAGGCCCCGGCCCCCAGCACCGACCAGACATAGTCGTCACCAAACAACCGGTCCGCCGTGCGCTTCATGTGCCAGACATCGTCCTCATGCGCGCCAATGCCGCCCATCAGCCCGAATACGGTCTGAATAAACAGCGGCCCCTCCACGAAGCCCTCACGATAGAAATAGTGAAGGTTATAGAGATGCGCCGTGTCGTAACACTCAAACTCAAACCGCGTCCCCGTCCGGTTCAGGGTCTCAAACGCGTATCGAATGTCCTTGTAGGAGTTGCGGAACACCAGATCCCAGGAGCCCTCCAGGAAATCCCGCTCCCAGTCGTGCTCGAACTCCTTATACCGGTTGAGCATCTGGAAAAGGCCGAAATTCATCGACCCCATGTTCATGGACGCGACCTCCGGCTGCCAGGTCGCCGCCGGCTTCACCCGCTCCTCCACACTCATGTAGGGAGACCCGCCCGTTGTCAGGTTCACGACAACATTCGACCGCTGCCGGATCACCCGCAGGAACGGCTCAAAGGCTTCCGGTGTCTGGTCCGGCTGCCCGGTTTCGGGATTGCGCGCGTGCAGATGCACGATCGAAGCCCCCGCCTCCGCCGCGCCAATGGCCGCATCCGCAATCTCCTCCGCCGTCACCGGCAGATGCGGCGACATGGATGGCGTGTGAATGGCACCCGTCACGGCACAGGTGATGATTGTTTTCCCTGACTTTTTCATAATGCCCCAAAGCGTTTCGTCCCCAAGGCCGGCACACTGCCCCACTTCCCAGGCCAACTCAACCAGGGTCCGCATCCGCTCTGCCATTGGAACAAAAGGGATGGCCCCGCAGCAGTTCCGCGACTAAAACACGACCGACCAATCCGGAGGCAGACCATGGACATCCGCTCAGGCCATACCGGCCTCGAACAGGACATAGCCGCAGTTTTCACGGACACCTTCACCGCATCCGAAGGCCCCGACGAAGGCCGTGCCGTCGGCACTCTCGCCGCCGATCTGATGAAAACCACCCCGCCCGAGGACCTCCACGTCTTCACCGCACATAACGGCGACGGCATCACCGCCTGCGTGATGCTCTCGCGACTCACCTACCCGGAGGACACCCGCACGGTCTTCATCCTGTCACCGGTCGCGGTCCGACCCGAGCACCAGAAAACCGGCATCGGCACTAAACTCATCACCCACGGCCTCGACACACTCCGCCGCAACGGCACGGATTACGTCACCACCTATGGCGATCCGGACTATTATATCAGAACGGGGTTTCAGCAGATCACCACGGATTTCGCGGCGCCGCCCCTGCCACTGTCGCAGCCCATTGGCTGGCTCGGGCAGTCTCTTACGGGTTCCGGCGACCCCCTCGCCGGTCCATCCCGCTGCGTTCCGGCCCTGAACCGGCCGGAGCTTTGGTAAACGGCGGCCTCAGGCCACCCGGTCGCTGCGCGTCGCTCCGGTCAGACGGGCAACCCGCTCCTCAACGGCCCGGCGAAACGCCTCGTCATCCATGGTCAGACCCGGTGCCCGCGCCCGCTCCGATGCGGCCTGAATGGCGTGAACACCATGGGACACCACAAGATTTTCCGCCTCGGACTGAATTTTGCGTCCATATGCAATGCGATCGGCAAAGTTCGGAAACATGAATTTTTCCCCCACGAAAGATGGGATTATCCTGCACCCGACTAAAATTTGAATCAATGCGTTTGTTAGCAAAGGGTTAACCCACGTGCTTAACCCGCCACACCCCGAAGGACCGCAATATTCCACCAATCCGCGAACCCGCCTGCGGGATTTCAACCCGTTTTCCGCATCGACCCTCCCGAAAACCGCGCTACACTCAGCCGGTATTTTCAGGGACGGGACACTGACGGGTTCCGGCAACAAACGGTGACATGATGGATTCCGACACCGGCGACAGCCCCCGTAACAGCGCCTTCCTCGACGCCCTGACCCCGGAGGACCGCAGCGAGCTTCTGGCCCTGGGGCACACGCGCGACTACAAGGCCGGCACCACCATCTTCATGCGCGGCGATCCCGGCGACACACTCTACGTGATCGAGGAGGGCCGGGTGGAGATCAGCCTGACCTCCCTCGGCGGCCGCCGCTCGGTGCTCAACCACATGGGTCCTGGCGAGATCCTGGGCGAGATCGCCCTGCTCGACAACGGCACCCGCAGCGCCGACGCGGTCGCGGGCACCAAACTCCGGATGCTGGCCCTGTCGCGGGCCACCATCGTGCGATTTCTCACCTCCCGCCCCGACACCACCATGGCCCTGATCGCCGGGCTTTGCGGCCGTGTCCGCGAGGCAGTGGGCATGTTCGAGCTGCAAACACAGATTAACGCCCGCGCCCGCGTCGCCCGCTGCCTGACCATCATGGCCTCCAAATGGGGGGCCGAGGACGAAAGCGGCGACATCCGCATGGAGGTGACGCTCTCCCAGTCCGACATCGGCGAAATCTCCGGCCTCGCCCGCGAAAACGTCAATCGTCAGATCAAATCCATGGTCGAGGACGGCATCCTCCGCATGGAGGGCCGCACCATGGTCGTCACCGACCTCGAGGCGCTTGAGGAACTCTGCGACGAATAACGCCGCCCCGTCTCACGAGGCGCCGCGCATCCCGGCCCGTTCGCGGTAATCCACCGCCCAGGGACCATGCCCCAGTATTCTGTCCACCCGTGCGGCGACGAAGCGGTAAAACGCCGCGTCCTCCGCATCTCCACCCTGCTCCCGCACCAGTTTTTTGGCCTCCTCCCGCGCCGCAAAACCGTGCAGGTAAATCAACCGCTCGGCCTCGTCCCGGACCGCACGTCCATACGCAATACGCTGTGGTAAAAATCGATACACATCCAACCCCCAAAACAGGCGCAGGATTCCACCAGGCCGCCCGCGAGGCAACGATTTGGTTAACAGTTGGTTAACAGACGCATCCCGGGCTCTCGCTCCAACGTGGCAAAAACCCGGTTCCAGGCTATGCTCCCGCTAAAACGGGAGAGACCGGACCATGCGACAGCTCATCTCCAACGGAAACCCGATGGAAGAGATCGTAGGCTTCAGCCGTGCCGTGCGCGTCGGCCCCTGGATCTCCATCGGCGGCACCGCCCCCGTGGACGCGGAGGGCAAAACCGTCGGCATTGGCGACGTTTACGCCCAGACCACACAGTGTTTCGAGATCATCAAAGCCGCCCTCGAACAGGCGGGTTCCGGCCTTCAGGACATCGTGCGCACCCGCGTCATCCTCACCGACATCGACACCTGGAAAGACGCGATCGAGGCGCGCAAAAACTACTGCCGCGACGCCCGGCCGGTGGACACCATCATGGCCATCACCCGCTTCGTAAACCCCGAATGGCTGGTCGAGATCGAGGTCGACGCCGTCATTCCCGACTTCAACTGACACAGGCGACCCCGCCGGAGGCCCCCATGTATATCAGCATCAGCTTTCCCTCCGAAGGCGCGGAGCTGCGCGGACGCCATTACACCAACGGCGACACCGGCCGCCCCACGGTCATCATGACCCACGGCACCTCCGCCACCATCACCATGGGCGTCGACCACTATGCCGAAGCCCTGTTTAAGGCCGGTCATGAAGTTCTGCTCTACGATCACCGAAACCTCGGCCACAGCGGCGGCGAACCGCGTCAGGAGATCAACCCCTGGCTCCAGGCCCGCGGCTACCGCGATGCCACGCGCTTCCTGCGCCGCAATCGGCCCGACCACCCCGTCATCCTCTGGGGCGACAGCTTCTCCGCCGGTCTCGTTCTCGTGGCCGCCGCCCTGATCGACAATGTCGCAGCCGTAATCGCCCAGATCCCCGTCTGCGGCGTCGCCGTCCCCGACACCACCTTCGATGAAACCCACTTCGCCACGCTCCGCGACATCTTCAACGACGGCGACGTCACCGGCGGCCCGGAGCAGACCACAGGCCCCATTCCCGTGGTATCCGCCGACCAGCTCAACACCCCGTCCCTGCTCGCCCCCATCCAGGCCTTCCGCTGGTTCATCGAATACGGCGGCCGCCACGGCAGCGGCTGGGAAAACCGCGCCACACGGGTCATCCCCGACACACCCGTCCCCTGCATCCCCTTCGTCACCGCCACCCGCCTCACCATGCCGGTCCAGATGATGATTGGCCGTGACGACGAGATGGTTCACTGCAACCCGGCCGCCCAGCGCGCCGTGTTCGATCTCATCCCCGGGGAAAAGGAATTCATTGAGATCGCCGGCGGCCATTTCGGCCTCCTCTGGCACGGCAGCGAAGAATTCAACATGGCCGCCAAAGCGCAAACCGGTTTCCTCAACCGCGTTATGTAAACCCCGGCATACGGCTGCTTGCGTTCCCGTCCATCCTGTGAGGGCATCGCGGACCTCGGGAGGCGCGTGAGCGCATCCCATGGGGGAGGTCTGCGCTGCCCGGCGTTGCCGCCGGGCGGGACGGTTGAAATGGACATGCACCCCCGGTCCACCGCAGGCACGGTTCCACCTCCCGTCGCCAATTCCCACTCATTTGACGACAATTTTCGCTAACCTCCTGGTAACCACAAACTCCTAGAGATTAACGCATTCGGCGAATTTGAGGAGAATCCCAAATGCTGCCCCGTGCTGCCATAAGGCTCAGCGCCATGCTGATGCTGACGCTTGTTTCGTCGGCCGACACCGCACGCGCTGATGACGGGAACTATAACGCCGTACTCTGTGAGCGGGCCATCATCAATGGCGCGAGACGAGGTGGTGTGCCGGTGGAAATCCTGCACGCCATCTCCCTCACGGAAACAGGACGCAAAACGGGCGGCAAACTCCGCCCCTGGCCCTGGGCCATCAACCGCGAGGGCAAGAGCCACTGGTTCGACAATGGCCAGGACGCGCTGGACTTCGCCCGCCGCTCGGTCGCCGCGGGCCGCAACAGCTTCGACGTGGGCTGCGTCCAGATCAACTACCGCTGGCACGGTCACGCCTTCCCCTCACTGGAGGCCATGTTCGATCCCGAATGGACGGCCACCTACGCGGCCCAGTTCCTCCGCACCCTCTACGAGGAACGCGGCAGCTGGTCGGAGGCCGCGGGCGCCTACCACTCCCTGACCCCGGAACTCGCCGCGAAATACCGCGCCCGGTTCGACCGCCTGCTGGCCCAGACCGCCCCGGACGCGCTCAACCTGCCCCAGGGTGAGTTTACCTTCCGCACCACGGCGCTGACGGAGTCCTCCAGCCGCGCCCGCCGCATGGCCCGGCGCGAGGCAAACCGTCTGGCGCAGGAGGAACGCCGCCGCCTCGCCGGACCACCCCCCGAACCCACCGCCGGATCGGTGGGAAGCTCCATGTTCCTCCCGGCAAACGGCTCACTGCTGAATTCCGGAACGACCCTGCTTAACGATTCCAGCCCGCTGCTGACCGCACCTTCGGCCGGCCTGTTTGAAAGCCCATCCAGCAATGCCAACGAATTTTAGTATCACCACTCTCTACCAGCCCACCGTGCTCCTCGCGATGGCGCTCATGGCCGTCATCGTGATGATGGTCCTGCCCATGCCGTCCTGGGTCCTCGACCTCGGGCTGGCCGGGTCGTTTGGCATTGCCATTCTGATCTTCACGATCACCCTCTTCATCCAGCGCCCGCTGGATTTCTCCGCCTTCCCGACCGTTCTGCTGGCGAGCCTCATGCTGCGCCTCTCGCTCAACGTATCCTCCACCAAACTCATCATCGGCCAGGGCCACACCGGCACCGACGCGGCGGGCAACGTGATCGAAGGCTTCGCCATGTTCATCATGGGCGGCTCGGTCTTCCTCGGCCTCGTGGTCTTCACCGTCCTGCTCATCGTGAACTTCATCGTAATCACCAAGGGCGCGGGCCGCATGGCCGAGGTGGGCGCCCGCTTCGCTCTGGACGGAATGCCCGGTAAACAGCTCGCAATCGACAGCGACATGGCCGCCGGCGCCATCAACCACCAGCAGGCCTCCGAACGCCGTAAAATCGAGCAGGAGGAAACCACTTTCTTCGGCTCCCTCGACGGTGCCTCGAAATTCGTGAAAGGCGACGCCATCGCGGGCCTCCTGATCACGCTGATGAACCTCGTGATGGGCCTCGTGATTGGCGTTGTCATGCACAACATGCCGGTGGGCCAGGCCTTCCAGACCTACGCCATCCTGACCGTGGGCGACGGCCTCGTCAGCCAGATCCCCTCGGTCATCATCTCCATCGCGACCGCGATGCTGCTGTCGAAGGGCGGCGTGATCGGCTCGACCGACAAGGCCCTGATGTCCCAGCTGGGCCAGTACCCGATCGCCCTGGCCACCGTTGGCGGCCTCATGGCGATCTTCGCCTTCATCCCCGGCCTGCCCTTCATGCCCTTCCTGATCGGCTCGATCCTGCTCGGCATCGCCGCCTGGGTCGCATATTCCAACCGCGAGAAGGCCGAAGCCGAGGCCGCAGCCGCCTCCGACCAGCCCCAGGAGGAAACCGTCACCAGCAAATCGCTCGGCGACCTGCTGGACGTTGACGAGATCCACATGGAATTCGCCCCCGACCTGGTGCCGGTCGTCATGGACGAGGCCACCGGCCTGGACGCGCGCATCTCCAACATGCGCAACCACATCGCGCAGGAGTTCGGCCTGATCCTTCCGGAGATCCGCCTCACCGACAACCCGTCCCTGCCCACCGGCACATATGCCATCCGCATCCAGGGCGTCGAGGCCGCCCGCAGCGCCATTGAGACCCGCAAGGTGCTCGTCCTCCTGCCCGACGACGAGGCGCCCTCGCCCGAAGGCCGCCTGGTGGCCGAACCCGTCTACGGCGCCCCCGCCCGCTGGATCGATCCGGAAAAACAGGAAGAGGCCGCCATGATGGGCCTCTCCGTCGTCACCCCCACCGAGGTCGTCGCGACGCACCTGCTGGAAATCGTCAAATCCTGCTTCGGCCGCCTGTTCAACCGCCGCGCCATGCGCCGGCTGCTGGACGAGTTCACCTCGCTCTCCGACCGCAAGCGCGCCGAGATCAACAAGAAGATCCTCGACGAATTCATCCCCGACAAGTTCCCCATCGACACGCTCCAGGCCGTTCTGCGCCTGCTGCTGGAGGAACGCGTCTCCATCCGCAACCTGCCGCTCATCCTCGAATCCGTGGGCGAGGTCTACTCGCCGACCACCAGCCCCGAGGCGATCTGCGAACATGTCCGCCACCGCCTCGGCTTCCAGCTTGTGGCCGAGGTGGCCGAATCCGATGGCGCCGTGCCGCTGATCCAGCTCAACCCGGCCTGGGAAGAGCTGTTCCAGAAGTTCCAGCTGCCCGATGGCTCCGGCGTCGTGGACGTGGCGCTGCCGCCCAACGAGTTCAACAAACTCGCCAACTCCATCGCCGAGAAAATCGCCAATGCCGGCGCGTCCGGGCGCTACCCGGCGGTTGTGACCTCCACCAAACGCCGCCGCTTCCTGCATACCGTTCTGGCGGCCAAGGGCATCCGCAACCCGGTCCTGTCCTTCGAGGAAATCGGCACCAACTCCCGGCCCGCGGTTCTGGGTCTCGCCTGACATGTACCAGGGCCTCGCGGAGATCCTGGACATGACGGAGGCCGGCATCGTCGGCTTCATGCTTGTGTTCTGCCGGGTCGGCGGCGTCATGTTCCTGCTGCCCGGTTTCGGGGAGCAGTCCATCCCGATGCGCGTGCGCCTCGCGGTGACCTTCGCCTTTGCCCTGGTGATCTGGCCCATGCTCGTGGGCGGCCTCGCCGATCCGCAGGTCGACAACCCCCTCTACCTGATGATCGCCACCGAGGCCATCATCGGTCTGATGCTCGGCATCTCCATCCGCTTCATGGTCTGGGCCCTGCAATACGCCGGATCGGTCGCGGGCCAGGCCACCTCGCTGGCCCAGATCTTCGGAAGCAACAACATGGACCCCATGCCGGTCATCGGCAACATCCTCATGCTGGGCGGCATCACCCTCGCGGTGGTCGGCGGCCTGCACGTCAAAGCCGCCATGGCAATGGCCCAGTCCTACGAGATCCTGCCCATAGGCCAGGGCCTCCCGGCCGAGGATGTCGTGACCTGGGGCACCGCAAAATTCGCCGACGCGTTTGCGCTCGGCTTCTCCCTCGCCGCCCCCTTCGTGCTGGCGGCCTTCGCCTACAACATCTCCCTTGGCGCAATCAGCCGCGCCATGCCCCAGCTCATGGTCGCCCTCATCGGCGCCCCGGCCATCATCGGCGCGACAGTCCTCATCTTCTTCCTGTCCGCCCCGGTCATCCTGACCTACTGGAACGGCAAAATGGATCTTGTTCTCTCCAGCCCCCTAGCGACGCCCCGATGAGCGATCAATCCGGCGGAGGCGGTGAAAAGACCTTCGACCCGACGCCGCAACGTCTGGCCGAAGCCCGCAAAAAGGGCGACATCCCGCGCTCCCAGGACGTCACCGCAGCCGCCACCTATATCGGCTTTCTCGCGGTCGTCATGACCACCGGCGCCTTCGCCGTGCGCGAGGCCGCCTCGACCCTGATGATCTTCATCGACAGCCCCGACCGACTGCTCGGCAAGGTGCTCGGCCCCGGCGGCCCCGGCCTGATGGCCGACATCATGACCGAGGCCCTGCTCGCCATGGCCCCGTTCTTCTTCGTGCCCATCGTGGCGGTCATCGCCAGCGTCGCGGCCCAGCAGGCCGTCGCCCTGTCCGGCGACAAGCTTCAGCCGAAACTGTCGAAACTCTCGATCATCAAAAACGCCCAGCAGAAATTCGGCCCCACCGGGCTCGTGGCCTTCCTGAAATCGCTGATCAAACTGATCGCGATCATGGTCACCCTGTTCCTGTTCATCCGCAGCGACATGGACCGCATGATCGGTGCGTCGCGGGCCGACCCGATGATGACCGGTGCGATGATGGGCGACACGCTCATCGTCATCATGGGCGTGATCTGCGCCATCTCCGTCTCCATCGCGGCGGTGGACTGGATCTGGCAGAAATTCGACCACGCCCGCAAACTCAAAATGTCCCATCAGGACATCAAGGACGAGCACAAGGCCTCCGAGGGCGATCCGCACATGAAGGCCCAGCGCCGTCAGCGCGGTCAGGACATCGCCATGAACCAGATGCTTCTGGACGTGCCGAAGGCCGACGTGATCATCGTCAACCCGACCCACTACGCCGTGGCCCTGAAATGGTCCCGCGAAAAGGGCTCGGCCCCGGTCTGTGTCGCCAAGGGCGTGGACGAGATCGCCCTGCGCATCCGCGAAATCGGCCTGCGCTCGAACATCCCGATCCACGACGATCCGCCCACCGCCCGCGCCCTGCACGCCACCATCAAAATCGGCCACGAAATCATGCCCGACCAGTACCGCGCCGTGGCTGCGGCCATCCGCTTCGCCGACAGCGTGCGTGCGGCCAAACGCAACGGTGACACGCAATGAAATCCGACCAGTTGAACAAGCTCGTGGCGCTTGCCGATGCCCAGAAAGCCCGCGACCTGGCCGTGCTCGAATCCGCCCTGGCCGAGGACCGCAGGCTGGAGCAGGAAATCAACGAGATGTCGAAGATCATCGCCCAGGACATGACCGACGGCGACTTCTCCGAAATGCCCTATTCGCAATTCGCCCTGCGCCTCCAATGGGCCGACCACCGCGTGTCCGAGGCCGCCGTCCGCCGCGAGGCGCTCAGCGACAAGATCCGCAAACTCCGCTCGCTCGCTGCCATCTCACTGGGCAAACACAGCGCGCTCGAAAAACTCTCCGAACGCGCTGAAAAGCAGAAACGCGAGTTCCGCGAGGCCCGCACCGACCGCGAAACCCCGACCGGCCCCCCGCCGCGCACGGACCTGGGCTAGGCCCGCACCACAAACCGCGCCGTCAGCGGCACCGCCGCCATCAGAACCGCGACGAGCCAGAACGCCACCGGCAGGCTGGTCATATCCGCCGCAAACCCGAGCAGCGCCGGCCCCAGCAACACCCCCGCGTAACCCGTGGTTGTCACCGACGCCACGGCCAACCCGGCGGGCATCACCTTCTGCCGCCCCGCCGCGCTAAAGAGGATCGGCACAAGGTTCGCCGCCCCCAGCCCGATCAGAACAAACCCCGACAGGGCCACCGCAGGCCAGGGCACCAGCAAAATCGTCGCCACACCGGCAATGGTCGCGAGACCACCCAGGATCAGCACCCGGAACTCCCCTAGCGTGGAAATCAGCCACCCACCGGTCAGCCGCGCAACCAGCATCGCGGCGGAGAAGGCAATGTACCCCATGCCCGCCACACGCGGCTCCGCCAGGTCCCGCTCAATCATCAACAGCGCCCCCCAGTCGAGCACCGCCCCCTCCACCAGGAACGTAATTCCGGCCAGCAGCGCCAGCAGCAGAACAATACCGCGCGGAAAAACATACGGCTCCGGCTCACCTCCCCCGGCCCGCAGCAGACGCCCCGGGATCGGCAGCATGGTCGCAAACGTCACCGCCCCGGCAATCAGCGCGGCGACCACCACCGACACTCCAAGCGACAGAACCAGCGTCATCAGACCGGCGCCAAAAAACCCGCCAATACTGAACATGGCATGGAAATTCGACATAATGGGCCGCCCTTCCCGCCCCTCGATTTCTGCGCCATGCACGTTCATCGCCACGTCGATCGTGCCGAGCGACGCCCCAAACACGAACAGAACCGCCCCCACCAGAGGCGCACTCCAGGCAACACCCAGCAATGGCAGCATCAGAGCCAGCCCAAACCCGCCGAGCAGCACCATCGGCCCCGCGCCACGGCGTGCCGCCAGAACACCCGTCACCGGCATGGCAATGATCGACCCAAAGCCAAGACAGAGCAGAACCAGCCCGAACTGCCCCTCATCCGCGCCGATCCGCTCCTTGATAAACGGGAACAGCGGCGCACAGCTCGCCATCGCAAACCCGGCCGCAAAAAACGCCAGCCGCGTTGCCAGCCTGGCCGGAGCCGTCGCTGAATAGTCCCCCGCCGTGTACCCCGACGCCGTTGTCTCTGCCGTCATAAGTCCTGAACCCCAATCACTTCCGTTCCGGCCTGCACCAGAGGCCGGGTCAGGGCCTCCTCCGCATCCGTAATCACCAGATCAATCTCATCAATCGCGAGCGTCCCGTGTCGCGCCCGCCGCCCGATCTTCGAGCCATCCGTCACCACAATGCTCCGCCGGCTCGCCCGATGCATGGCCAGCATCACCTGGGCCTCCTCGAACTCATCGGAACTCAGCCCAAACTCCGCATCCAGCCCACAGGCCCCAAGCAGCGCCACATCCGCGGATATCCGCCCCGTCGCCAGAACCGCCGGATCCCCGGTCGCGATCCCGCCACTGGGATTGAGCCTGCCGCCGAGCAGAAACACCTCAATCCCCCGTTCATGGCAGGCCACCGCCACCCAGGGCGAGGGCGTCACCACCAGCCGCCCCTCCCGTTTCGGCAGCTTCGAAATTACGCTCAGAACCGTAACCCCGCCATCCGCCAGGATCGTCGCCGCCGTCCCGATCCGCTCCACCGCCGCCGCGACCAGCGCCGGACTGATCCGTTCCCCCGACGCCATCCGCGTCAGCAGCGGCGAGGACGGAACCGCCACCGGCACCGCCCCGCCCCGCACCCGATGCGCCAAACCGGCCGCCTCCAGCGCCAGAATGTCCCGCCGGATCGTGTCCACCGACACGCCAAACTCCGCCGCGACCTCCACCGCCACGACCTCCCGCCCATTTCCCAGCCGCTCACCAAGAATGCGCTGCCGCGTATCCGGAATATTCAAATCCATGCAATTTCCTGCACAATATTGCAGAAAGCTGCATAGGCGGTTTGTCAAAACCCGTCAATCCCGGACTCAAAACGACAGCCGTACCAGCGCCGGACCGGGGGCGGCGCACCGCCGACCGTGTGGCGCAGTTTTATGGCGCAATGTACCTCGTCGCTCAGGGGATGCACCCAACCTCAACGGAGCGCCGGCCCATGGGACCGGTCCGGCGCTGGCACGGCGGGGCTGGCGCCCCTCTGTTCCGTGCCGTCGCCCCTCACCACCCACACAAAAAAACACCCGCCACATCCCGTGGCGGGCGCCTCAAACCGTACCGGAAACCCCGCGTCAGATGTCCTGACGCGCGATCTCCGTGACCAGAACGCTTTTCACCTCGGTGCCGCCCATGACCTCCTTCGCGGCCTTCAGCAGAGCCGATTTCAGGTCCGTCATCTTGCGGCCGCTGGTGAAGCTGCCATTGAAGCCACCGGAATTCGAATGCAGGAAAAAGACCTTCAGGAAACGGTCCCGCAGCCGCGGCTCCATGGTGCCAACCACGGGCGCGCCCTCCTCGCCGGTCTCAACCGACAGGGAGACAACAACCATAGCGGCGATCTTCTCGCCCTCAAACACGGGCACCACGAACGGCTTCTCAAACGGCACGAAGGTCGTCAGCAGCTCCTCCGCCTCACCCTCGGCTTCCGGTTCTCCGTCAAACGGATCGGCGGCAACCTGGGTTTCGCAGTCCTCCGCCGCGGCGGGCTCCACGGCCTCACCATCGGCACCGGCCTCGGCGGTCTGACCCTCACCACAGGGACCGGTCGCGGCCACTTCCGCCGCGGGCTTGAGCATCAGACCGGCACCAACCCCCGCGCCAAGCCCGGCAATCGCCAGAATAACTGGAATTAGAATTTTCATCATTGGGGGAGTCTCCTTGGCTCCTTAGTACGGCATGACCCGGTCCATGGTGCGCTGGCCGTATCTCGGCTGCTGCGCATCCGTGATCTGGCCGCGTCCACCATAGGAAATCCGCGCGCCGGCGATCCGGTCATATGAAATCTCGTTGTGACGGGAGATGTCGGCGGGCCGCACGATGCCCACGACCTGCAAATCACGCAGCTCGTTGTTCACCCGAACCTCCTGATCGCCCTGGATCACCAGATGCCCGTTGGGCAGAACATCAACCACCGTCGCGGCCACCCGCAGCGTGATCCGCTCACCGCGGCTCACCGATCCATCGCCGGAGAAGGTCGAGGACGACCCCATCTCAAGCGTCGGGTTCAGACTGTCGAACGCGCCGGGCAGCTTGCTGCCAATGCCGAAGAACGCACCCACATCGGCGCTCTCACTGCCCGACCGGTCGCGCGTGGTGGAGTTCTCGAACTCCGCCTCGTCGTCGATCTCAATGGTGATCGTCAGAATGTCACCCAGGGTCCTGGCCCGCTTGTCACCCAGCAGCCCGGTCGGCCCGGTATTCCACAGGGATCCGCGCTGATAGACATATTTCGCGGCCTGCGGCGGCGGTACGGCCAGGGCGGCCCGCTCGGCGGACATCACCGGATCGGTGCGCGGATCAACCGCGTCGATCGTCGACATGCCCGGCGTTGAGTTTGAGATCCCGCAGGCGGCAAGCCCCCCGGTCAGAACCACGAGAATCGGAAAGGATTTCAGTGTCATTTTACCACCGTGACTGAGCCGTCGGCACCAACCGTGCCGGATACGATCTGACGGGAGGACAGGTTCATGACCCGCACCGATTCCCCCGCGCCGCCGCGATCCAGCACCCGGCCATCGGCCGAAATGGTCAGCGGACCGTGGCTGAATGTCATCCGCACCGTCTGGTTGCGCTCCACCAGCGCGGGCGCGCCAACCTGACCCTTCAGAATGGGACGGCCGGGATAGAGCGTGATGCGGGCCTCCTTGCCGATCAGCTCCGCAGGATCGGTCACCGCACCGGGCACGTTCTGGTCGACGACCTGAAGATCGTCCGCCGTGACCATGTGCTGGGCGCGAATGGCGCGGATCGGAACCACGGCCTCGGCGAGGGCTCCGTGACCAAAGGCAACCAGAGCAAGAACGGAAATCAAACGGTGCGGTTTGGGGGACATTTTCCTACCTGATCTGAACGGTTGCGGAGAGCATCTGGTCGGACGCCGTGATCACCTTGGAGTTCAGCTCGTACCCGCGCTGCGCCTCGATCAGGTCGGTCAGCTCACGCACGGCATCGACACTGGATTCCTCCAGGTAGCCCTGACGGAAAATTCCGCGGCCATCCTCACCGGCATCACCCACATTCGGCTGCCCGGAGGCCTCGGTCTCGCGATAAAGGTTGTCACCCATCGCCTCGAGACCCTTCTGGTTGATGAAGGTCACCAGGCTGAACTGACCAAGAAGCTGCGGCTCGATCTGATCCTCAAACAGGGCATAGATCTCACCATCGGCATTGATGGTCAGGCTCACGGTTTCCTCGGGGATGGTCACGTCGGGAACCACGGCAAACCCGTCATTCGTGACAATCAGACCCTCGCCATTGCGCTTGAGCGCACCGTCACGGGTATAGGCGGCCTCACCATTGGGCAGCGTCACTTCCAAATAGCCCTGGCCGTCAACGGCAATATCCAGCGCACCGTTGGTTTCGCGCAACGCGCCCTGCTGCACATGCATCGACACGGCGGAGGTGCGCACACCCAGACCAAGCTGAACCCCGGCGGGAATGACCGTGCCATCCGCCGAACTGATCGACCCGGGCGTCACAACCTGCTGATAGTGAAGGTCCGAAAACTCCGCCCGACGGGCGTTGTAGGCGGTGGTGTTGGAGTTCGCGATGTTGTGGGAAATGACCTCAACCCGCTTCTGCTGGGCCGCCATACCGGTCGCGGCGATACTCAAGGCACGCATTACTCTACTCCTGATTCAGTTTACTGGGTTTTGCCGAGGGTATCGACGGTCTTGCTGATGCGTTCGTTCTCCTGCTCCAGGAGCTTCTGACCGCGCTCATAGGCACGCTGCACCTCGATCATCCGCGCAATCTCGGTAATGGCGTTGACGTTGGACTGTTCAACGAAGCCCTGAACGATGCGGCCATCGGGTGTCTCAACCGGGATCACCTCGCCATCGACGCGATAGATCGTTCCGGCCTCACGCTGGACCGTCGTGGGATCCTCCGGCACGAACAGACCGACGCGTCCAACCGGATCGCCATCGACCGACACCGTGCCATCCGGCCCGATATCGACATTCTCAGCCTCAAACGGAATGACAATCGGCCCGCCGCCATCATTAAGCAGCGGGTAACCATCCATGTTGACGACCTGACCAATATTGTCGCGCGTGAACGCACCGGCGCGGGTCAGCCGCTCGCCGGCAGGTGTCAGGACCTGGAAATACCCGTCGCCTTCAACGGCCATGTCGAGCCTGCCGCCGGTCTGCACCAGAGCGCCCTGCAACTCGTCATTGTAACGGCCCCGCGCCCCGGACATGGCGACACTGCCACCATCGGTCTGAAGGCTCTGAACCATTTCGGAGAAGACAACGCCCTGGCGCTGGTAACCGGTTGTGTTGAGATTCGCGACGTTGTTCGCGACCGCATTCAGTTCCTTTTTCAAACCCGTCTGCCGGGTCAGAATCACATAACTGGCTGTATCCATCTCACACTCCCGCTTTCTGCAAGGGTCCACGCACGTACTGGCGCTCAGGGGGCAACCTGACCAGGCTTGGTAAATATTTGGTCAAGGCCATGGGCGGGCAAGCGACTGAAATATATGTAAAATACAGATCAATTGCGGTGTATGACGGCGGGGGAATCACCCGGATTCAGCTGTTCAACACGGCCCCAAAATTCCGCAATTGCCTGAATCCGAACGATTTCATCCGAAGCGATCGAACACCCAAAGAGACACTTCCGCCCGCACCGAAACACCCCGCCTTAACCCGCCCGATTTGACCCGTGGCAAATCGGGCCGCGACTGCCCTCCCACGGCAGTCGCGCTCACGCGACCGCAGGGCAGCCACGCCCCGATCAAACCGTTCGGTGGCAGCTAAACCCCTCTCGGCCTCCGGGCTCAGCCCTCCAGCCGAACGAATCGCGCGGCGCTCCACCGGAGCCCCGCTGACGCGATTCTTCAGATCGGAATATCCGTGAGAAAGGTGGCCCAACGCAGCCGAAATCTAACGATTTCAGCGTCTTAAAAGATCAGTTCCCGACCACCATCGGAATGATCATGCCCTGATAGAACTGCACCAGAGCCTGGCTGGAATAGCCCATCGTCACCCAGTAAACGGCCAAAATCGCACCGAGTTTCGGCACGAAGGTCAGCGTCATCTCCTGCACCGAAGTCAGGGCCTGCAACAGGCCAATCAGCAGACCAACGGCCAGCGCGACCACCAGAACCGGGGACGAAATCAGCAGGGCCTTCCACAGACCCTGCCGTAATACATCAAGGACTTCCGCCTCACCCATAACGGTCAGACGGGCATTCTCAGGATTTCCTGATAGGCCTCCACCACCTTGTCGCGCACGGCAACGGCGGTTTCCACGGCCAGCTCGGTCGCGGCCAGCGCCTCAACAACGGCCTGCGGATCCGCACGACCGGCCAGGCCGGCGGTCACGGTGTTCTCACCGGCGCGCAGGGTCTCCATGAAATCATCCGCCGCGACCTTGAAGGCCTCGCTGGCGCCACCGGAGCCGCCACCGTCCTGGTCGGGTTTCGCGGCGGCCTGTGCCTGGCTGTAGAGCTGGGATGCAAGTGTAGCCTTAACGTCCATAACTGGTTCCTTTTACTACTTGCGCAACAGGCCAAGCACGGAGCTTGCCATCTGACGCGCCTGATCGAACATTTTAAGATTGGCCTCATAGGAACGGCCGGCTTCCCGACCATCCGCAACCTCAACCATAAGGTTGACGTTTGATCCCTCGTAATAGCCGTCCACACCCGCAAGCGGATGATTGGGCTGATACACCCTTTCCAGATCGGACCGGTCAAGCTGGACCGGCCCCGCCGCGACGGCGCGGGTATCCCTGGTGTTGTTGTACATCTCCTCAAAGGAGACGGTTTTCCGCCGGTAGCCAGGCGTATCCGCGTTGGCCACGTTTTCCGCCGTAAGCCGCAGTCGCGTGGACTGGGCCCTCATGCCGCTGGCGGCAGCGGCCATGGTCTTCGCAAAATCACTCATACCGGTACTCCATTACTACAGGGGCGCGGCCTACTTGCGGCCGATCGACGTGCGCAAAATCGACAGGGACTTCTCATAGACGCCCAGCGCAAGCTGGTGATTCTGCTGCAGCTCAACCGAACGGACCATCTGATCCTCCAGGGACACGTTGTTCCCGTTGGGGGATTCCGCTCCAAAGGCCGCTTCCTCATGGGAGCGGTACTCATTCGGTGCGGTGCCGAACTGCACATGCCCTGGACGCGTGGTCCGGGCCGAGAAATTCGACGGGGTCTGCTCGAGCGTCTCCGAAAAATCGGCGATGTCGCGGGCCCTGTACCCAGGCGTGTCCGCATGGGCGATGTTTTCGGCAATGACCTGCTGCCGCGCGGCCGAATGCGATGCAAGACTGCTCGCAAGCCGTAGAATATTCAGGTTTAAATTCATGGGCCGGATTCTCCCGCCAGTAAGCTTGAAACACTCAATTAACGGTTCAGTGTTTAAAAAGTGTAACCAGATTTTAGACAAAACCGGGGCTTCCATGCTGATCGACTTCACGTCACTGACGTCCGAAATTTCCCGAATTTCCAACTATAAACGGGTCGGACGCGTGGTGTCCGTCAGCACGGCCTTCCTGGAAATCGAGGGCCTCACACACCAGGCGCGAATCGGAGACCAGGTCGCCATTCACCTGCGCAACGGCCAGGAACTTGGCGGCGAAATCGTGAACATCACGGAAAGCCTCGCCCGCGCCATGACCTACTCACCGCTCGACGGTGCGGCCATCGGCAACGCCGTTACCCTTCTTGGCCCCACCGGCGTGCACCCCGACAAAACCTGGGTCGGCCGCATTGTCGACGCCTTCGGCCAACCCCTCGACGGACGGCCCCTCAAACAGGGCGTGGCCAGCGCCAACCTGCGTCGCCCGGCCCCGGAACCTGCCACCCGCAAGGCGCTCGGCACCCGCATTCCCACCCATCTTTGCGCGTTTGATACCGTTTTGCCGCTTGCCACCGGCCAGCGCATCGGCATTTTCGCAGGCTCCGGCGTGGGTAAATCGACCCTCCTCGCGGATCTCGCCTGCGGCATCGAGGCCGATATCGTGGTGCTTGCTCTAATCGGGGAACGCGGTCGTGAACTACGCGACTTCGTCGACAACGTTCTGGGACCGGAAGGCATGGCCCGCTCCGTGGTGATCGCCGCCACCTCCGACCAGTCGCCACTGATCAAACGCCGCGCCGCCTGGATGGCGATGGCCTCCGCCGAGGTCTTCCGCGACCAGGGCCATCATGTCCTGCTGCTGACCGACAGTCTCACACGTTTCGCCGAAGCCCACCGCGAAATCGCGCTCACAGCCGGCGAAAGCCCCAGCCTGCGCGGCTTCCCGCCCTCGACCTCAAACCTGATCGCATCCTTCTGCGAACGCGCCGGCCCCGGCCCTTTCGGCAAGGGCGACATCACCGGCATCTTCAGCGTTCTGGTCGCGGCCTCGGACATGGACGAACCCGTGGCCGACATCACCCGTGGCGTCCTTGATGGTCACATTGTTCTGGAGCGTGAAATTGCCGAACGCGGCCGCTTTCCGGCCGTGGATGTCCGCCGCAGTGTCTCGCGAAGTCTGCCGGGCATCGCCTCGAACCCGGAAAACGAGATGATCGCCAAAGTCCGCCGCGTGCTCACCACCTACGAGAACTCGGCCCTGATGATCCAGACGGGCCTCTACGCAAAAGGAAGTGACCCCGCCATCGACGAGGCCATTACCCTGTGGCCCAAACTGGACCAGTTTTTCACGGAACGGGAAAAAGGCGGCCCGGAGCAGAGCTTTCAGCGCCTGGCCGACATCCTCGCCACCCCGGTTCAGTAACCGTAAAGCAGGTTCAGAAGTCCCGAAGACCCCTGCGACGAGCCCGACTGCAACAGCGTCAGGGCCGTCGCCGCCGGACCGGTGGCAACATTGTAATCGCCGTTCAGCTGCGCGCGGGCGAGAAAATTCACGATCATCTTCTCGACATTCTCAGGGTCGGACAGGAACGACAGATCCTCGGATCCGAACATCTGTCTGGCCTTGTCGGCCATGTATTCGGCCTGACGGTCGATATCGAGGTTCACAAACTGCGACGGGAAACCAAAGGCGGTCTCAAACACCGTGCGCAGGGACTCTGAGCCCAGAACCGTGTACCAGCTGCGCGGACCGTCATCAGCTCCGCCTTCCGCCAGATCCAGCGCCTCCTGCTTGAAATGCAGCGCCAGACGCATGTTGTTGTCGGCATTGCCCACGGCCACCTGGAACGAGTGGTCGCGGAACCTGTTGACGATGTCCTCCACGAACTCCGGATTACCGGTCTGGACCCCACCCTCATTGCCGAAGCCAAAAGCCTCCGACATTTTCGCATAGGTTTTGTCCACGATTTTGTTCGCGAAGGACTCCTCGTCGTCAGTACCCTCCTCAAGCGCCTTGCGAATGAAGGCTTTCTTGTCGATTTCCTCCTCTAGCCCGAAGGCCGTGAGCGAGAACTCGAGCAGACGGTGATCCTGCATCAGGTCGGCAACCTCGGTCACCGATCCGATTTTCTCCCGGAAATACTCGATCTTCCGGTCGAGTTCGGGCGACGCATCAAACGCGGCCTGCTGCGTTTCCTGGGTTCTCTCAAGAAACCGCCATCCCGCCACACCGGCAAGTGGTATTTGAGGTTGATACATCGTCCCGTCTCCGTCTCTCTCAGGCGCTCGCGGCGCCCCCCGACGCGGACTCCCCGTCCGCCCCTACGGCCAGCAGCCTCGTCTCACGCGGAATAAGTCCGCGAAGAGCCCGCATGGCCTGGTAAAACCGCCCCTCCACGACCGCATCGGTCGCATCGGAGAGGAATTTGCGGCTGTCCTCATCCAGGAAAACCTGGCTGAGCTGTTCAATCCCGCTCAGAAGCTGCTTGCGCGCCTCCGTGGGATCGGCCTCCCCGGCCAGAACCAGCTGGGCGACGTAGCACACGCGCTTCACCGGCGTCTTGGCATCCTCGGGATGGATGGCGTCACGCAGTCGAAGCACGTTGGCCTCGGGCGTAACAATGTTGATCCGGGTCCGGCGATCGCCGTTTTCCATGACCACTCCGTTGATCATGATCCGCTCACGCGGCCCCAGTTTAAGGACAAGGCCACTCATGCCGCAGCCTCCACGGATGATTTACCCCCACCGTTTCCCCGCAGACCGCGCATGATGGACGTGTTGATGTCAATCAGCGGCTCCACGGATTCGCGGCCGGAAAGTACGGCATGCGTATGTCTTGCGACAAACATGGCCAGCGAAATCAGCTGTCCCTTCATCTCGTCGGAGAGTTTGTTCTCCTCACTCATCAGATCCTCGGCCAGCGCGGCCCAAAGGCGTGAATTCTCAGCGACGGCCTTGGCCAGTTCCGGGAATGATGCCCTGTCAGTTTCATCCACGGATTTCATTCGGTGAGTCACTCTGGCGAAGATCTTGTATTCCATTCCACGATCGGTACGGGTCGGTTTTACGGCAGCAGCGTAACCGGAGCTTGCATTGTTTTGGTTGTTCATCGCGAAACCTCATTGCAACCAGACCGGGAGTCCTTCACCGGGCAGGAGGCGTGTCAAAAATCCCAGGGGTTGGAGCGGGCCCAAATGATCAGGCCCACCCGCTCCCGTCGTCAGCTTACTGGAACAGCGACAGAAGTGTCTGCGGCTGCTGGTTCGCGATGCTTAGTGCCTGCGTACCGAGCTGCTGCTGGGTCTGCAAAGCCGTCAGTCGTGCGGAGGCCTCTTCCATATCGGCATCCACAAGGGCGCCAACACCGGTATCAAGGGCGTCCGCCTGTTTGGACATAAAGTCCATCTGGGCCTCGACCCGGGCCTGTGCGGCACCAAACGCGGCAGCGGCGGCGTTGACGATGTCCAATGCGTCATCAACAGCATCCATGTCTGTGTCGGAGCCGTCAAAGGCCAGACCGGTCATGGAGTTCGCAACAGCGTCGAGGTCGACAGCGGCAATCGTCATGGTTTCAGCGGTCAGAACACCGGCGGTATCACGTACAACCGAAACGGTGATCGTCTGCGTGGCACCGGCGCTTCCGGTCATGTTGATGCCGTTATACTGGGACGAGTTACCGATCGAACGGATCGTCTCAGCCATTGCCTCAATCTCGGCCTGGAGAATGCCGCGGTCAGCGTCAGGGCTGGAAGCCTGAACGACCTTTTCCTGGATCTGGCGAACCAGGTCCGCAGCCTGCTCGGCTGCCGAACGCGCAACACCGACCATGGCCGAAGCGGAGGTCAGAACCTCATTCAGTTTACTAAAGGTATTCTGGTCCGACTGCATGGTGGACGCGATCGACCAGGTTGAGGAGTCTTCTTTGGCGGTCGAAACCTTCAGACCGGTTGCGACCTCATTGGAAACCGCTCCCAGATCCTTGTTGATCGATTTCAGGGTCTGGAGGGCGACCTTTGCGGCGTTGTTCGTCACTATGCTGGACATAGCTGTTTCCTTTCTGGCACGCGACACTTTTAGCGTCGCATTTCATAAAAACCCCGGCAAACCGGGGCACGTGACCGCCATTCTGACTGTACGACCGAGTTAGGGTTAAATCTCCGTCGTGCCGACCTTTCTGGGTCGCCTGCGGGATTGATAACCCCCAGACCGTGAACCAAGTCCTAACCACAAATCGAAAATTGACCGGTAACCAACTGCAAATAATGAAGATTTTCCGGGATTTTGTCCAAAACAAGAATCGACCCGAACCCTATTAACCACTCCCCGCCCCCGGCAATCCACCCCACGGAAGGCCGCCAGCCGGGCCCCAAACACAAAAAAAAACCGCAACGCGGATGCGTGCGGAATGCGAAGGGATATAAAGTGAAGCGGGCCCGGAAATTCCGGGCCCGCCCCTGTCAGGAACTTACTGGAACAGCGACAGCAGGGTCTGCGGCTGCTGGTTCGCAATGCTCAGGGCCTGCGTACCGAGCTGCTGCTGAGTCTGCAGAGCGGACAGTCGAGCGGAAGCTTCTTCCATGTCGGCATCCACAAGAGCACCAACACCGGTGTCGAGCGCGTCAGCCTGTTTGGACAGGAAGTCCATCTGGGCTTCAACACGTGCCTGGGCTGCACCAAATACGGCGGCAGCCGCGTTGATGGTGTCCAGAGCGTCGTCAACGGCGTCCATGTCGGAATCCGAACCATCAAAGTTCAGACCGGTCATGGAGCTTGCAACTGCGTCCAGATCGACAGCAGCGATAGTCATGGTTTCAGCAGTCAGAACACCGGCGGTGTCGCGCACAACCGAAGTTGTGATGGTCTGTGCGGCACCGGCGCTGCCGGTCATGTTGATGCCATTGTACTGGGACGAGTTACCGATCGAACGGATCGTCTCAGCCATTGCCTCGATCTCGGCCTGAAGGATGGCCTGGTCAGCGTCAGGGCTGGAAGCCTGAACGACTTTTTCCTGAATCTGACGAACGATATCAGCAGCCTGTTCAGTAGCGGAACGTGCAACACCGATCATGGCGGAGCTCGAGGTCAGAACCTCGTTGAGCTTGCTGAACGTACCCTGGTCCGATTTCATGGTCGAAGCGATCGACCAGCTGGAGGAATCTTCCTTGGCGGTCGAAACCTTGAGGCCGGTGGATACTTCGTTTGAAACCGTAGCGAGGTCCTTGTTGATGGACTTCAGGGTCTGAAGAGCAACCAGAGCGGAGTTGTTCGTTACAATGCTGGACATAGTCATTTCCTTTTGGCGTGTGACGCTTTCGACGTCACGTTTGATGAATACTCCGGATCTTCCGGAGCAACTAATCGCCATTCTGACTGTGCGGTGGGAGCTGGTAGCCAGTCCCGGTCGCGCCAACCTCGTGGGTCGCTTGAGGAGGTGATAGCCTGGAATCCGTGAAGCAATCACTAACGCCATGGTAAATGCGGCCGCGTAACAATCTGCAAATACTAAAGATTTTCCAGAATTTTGTCCCAAAAAGGATTCGACTGCGGGCGGATTAACCGCCCTTCCCCACCTTGCGCCCATAAAGCTCAAGCCGGTGATGCTCGATGCGGTAGCCCAGTTTTGCGGCGATTTCCTCCTGCAGCGCCTCAATCCGCTCACTGGCAAACTCAATGACCTCACCGGTGTCGAGATCGATCAGATGATCGTGGTGTTCCCCGTCATTCTGCTCAAACCGCGCGGGGCCGCCCTCAAAGGCGTGGCGCTGGATCGTACCCGATTCCTCCAGCACCTTCATCGTCCGGTAGACCGTGGCCAGCGAAATCCGCCGGTCGATCCGGTTCGCCCGCTCGAATATCTCCGTGGCGTCCGGATGCCCGGCACTGTCATTGAGGATGTTCAGGATCAGCTGCCGCTGCCGCGTGATGCGAAACCCCGCCGCGCGCAGGATCTCCTCATACTTCGCGATGCCGGCCTCATCATTCATCCACCCAGCATACCGCGCCCACGGGGGCATGCAATATAATGTCGCAGACCCCCGGGGCCCGCCCAGCTCACCCAACCCGCCCTGCGGCACGGATTTTTGCCACCGCCCAAAACACCCCACCCGCCCGGCGGCACCGCCGGGCAGCGCCAACCGCCCCCATGGGCGGCGCTCCGCTCCGCCCGCGGTTTGCACTGCCCTCAGGGAAAGGGCGGAAGGGTTGGGGGTGGGCGCCACCTTCAGAATAGCAAACGCAAAAAATACCGCTGGATCGATCATGTGCCGTCGCTGACGTAATTGCCACGCCAGACCTCGCAAAATTCGTCATTACCCGACACAAAAATGCTGTTCTCAACCGCAAACATAGCCATTACGCTTCATGAATTACATTTCAAAAGAGTAACTTTGATGAATAACTATGCATCCTTGAAGGAGCGCTGCCTGGTACTCCTCACCAACTCAGCGATTGCATTTTTTGTGTTTTGGTGGGTCACAGGAAATCTAGTGCCTACAGGTGGGCTCGAAACGATCTGGCTGGTCTGCGCCCTCTCCTATTGGTTCTTAGGGTTGTTATCTGCTCCTTGGTTTGTACCACCTCGCGACGCATTAATCAGCGCGGTTGGAGCACTTCTCATACTAATCCCCATGAATATCAAAGAAATACCTCTTTTCGGAAGCCAATTGGAAACAACACGCCAAGGAATAATTGTTTTTTCAATGTTTGTCGTTTTTTTGGCAATATATGCCTTGTTCAAACATGATAAAGATCAACGCACTCCGGCCGGAAGGTTTGCCTTTCGTTTGACGAACATTTTCGGTCAGGGAGAAATATTGTTTTCCGGCCCTGCCATCGTAAGCATAGTGGGAGCATACCAGAGTTCTTTCTCAACGATGAGTTCCCTTTTACTATTTTGGATACTCGTAGTAATTGCAAAACCAATTGAAAGGATTGCAGAAGCAGTCCGAAAGCTTTCAGAAGACAGAAATAATCTATCAAACTCGATATCGGTAGGTCGTATTGACCGAATCGACCATCCAAACATTCTCAGAGTTCGGCTAGAATCTGGTTCGCTCTGGCCTAATAATCGACTATTTACGGCGAGTCTTCCCAATGGGGAGCAGCAATACGTGGTATCTCTGTTTTCTCAAGTGCAAGGTGCTGAAGTCGTAGGTACTGGTCTCGTTGTAGGGACTGCCGCAGAAAGGGTTGCACTTCCTCCAAGTATGGTCTGCGCAAGCCATGACGAGAAGAGAACCAAAGAATTTCTATCCAAACTAAGCGGCTGCGCAGATGCGAAACTGGTCGGTTTTGTTGTAGAAAACTCGACAATTGGAATCATTTCTTTTGAAGTGGCTGCGCAATCGAACCTCAGTGAGGGAGAAGTAGTTTTTGCCAATATTTCTGGCTTTGACGTCTTCTATCAAATCGTTGGCGCTGAGACCGTGGAAGAAAGCTTCGACCAAAATCCTCGGGGAACACACGTAGTAAAAGCAGCACAGCTTGGACAATATTCGCCTGAGGTAGGGTTTGCCAAATACGGTTGGCTACCCATGACCTGCCCCCCGCGAAATCCCTCACCGTGATGTAGAGTCTGCCCGACCTTGAAGGAGCAGACGAATGCGAAAGAGCCGTTTCACCGAGGCGCAGATTATCGGGATGATCAAGGAACATGA
>JAUHWT010000039.1 GCA_030427145.1 Alphaproteobacteria bacterium
AGCAGGATGTGCTCGCGGGTCTGCGGCATCGGGCCGTCAGCCGCGTTCACAACCAGGATCGCACCGTCCATCTGTGCCGCACCCGTGATCATGTTCTTAACATAGTCAGCGTGGCCGGGGCAGTCGACGTGGGCGTAGTGACGGGCTTCCGTTTCATACTCAACGTGCGCCGTCGAGATCGTGATGCCGCGGGCCTTCTCCTCAGGCGCGCCGTCAATCTCGTCATACGCCTTGAAGTCGCCAAACTGTTTCGTGATCGCCGCCGTCAGCGTAGTCTTGCCGTGGTCAACATGGCCAATCGTGCCAACGTTGACATGCGGCTTCGTACGCTCAAACTTTTCCTTCGCCATGATGGCCTCCTCTAAGTCTTACGGGCCTTTGGACCCGGTGTGTTGTCTCAGGCGAATTTGGCCTGAATCTCTTCCGAAATGTTCTGTGGTACGGCGTCGTAATGGTCGAACTGCATCGAGAAGTTCGCACGGCCACTGGACATCGAACGCAGGGTGTTGATGTACCCGAACATGTTCGCGAGCGGCACCATCGCGTTGATGGCAATCGCGTTACCGCGCGTGTCCTGACCCTGAACCTGACCACGACGGCTGGTGAGGTCACCAATGATACCGCCGGTGTAGTCCTCAGGCGTGATCACCTCGACCTTCATCACGGGCTCGAGCAGTTTCGCGCCGGCCTTACGAAGACCTTCGCGCATACCGGCACGGGCTGCGATTTCAAAGGCGAGAACACTGGAGTCCACGTCGTGGAACGCACCGTCGATCAGGGCAACCTTGAAGTCGATGACCGGGAAGCCTGCCAGCGGACCTGAGTCCATAACCGACTGGATACCTTTTTCAACGCCAGGGATGTATTCCTTGGGAACGGCACCACCAACAATTTTGCTCTCAAAGCTGTAGCCTTCACCCGGCTCGGTCGGAGTGATGACCAGTTTAACGCGCGCGAACTGACCCGAACCACCCGACTGCTTCTTGTGGGTGTAGTCGATTTCAGCTTCACGGCTGATGGTCTCACGGTAAGCCACCTGCGGCGCACCGATGTTGGCCTCAACTTTGAATTCACGCTTCAGACGGTCAACGAGAATGTCGAGATGGAGCTCACCCATGCCCTTCATGATCGTCTGACCGGATTCCTGGTCGGTTTCGACGCGGAAAGACGGATCCTCAGCTGCAAGACGGGCCAGACCCTGGGACATTTTTTCCTGATCGTTTTTCGTCTTGGGCTCAACCGCGATCTCAATAACGGGATCGGGGAAGGTCATCGTTTCCAGAACAACCTGCTCCTGCGAGTCACAAAGCGTGTCACCGGTGGTGGTGTCCTTCAGACCGGCCAGAGCAATAATGTCGCCCGCAAATGCTTCCTCGATCTCCTCACGGCTGATCGCGTGCATCATCATCATACGGCCGATGCGCTCACGCTTGCCCTTGGTGGAGTTGATGATCTGATCACCTTTTTTGATCACACCGGAATAGATCCGTGTGAAGGTCAGCGATCCAACAAACGGGTCGTTCATGATTTTGAACGCCAGAGCGGAGAACGGCAGGTTGTCGTCGGCGGACCGAGCGATGTTACGGGTCTCCGTCTCATCGCCGGGTTTAAAGCCCATGTAGGCGGGAACGTCGAGCGGGCTCGGCAGGTAGTCGACAACAGCGTTGAGGAGCGGCTGAACGCCTTTGTTTTTGAACGCGGAACCGCAAAGGATCGGAACGAACTTCATGTCAAGCGTACCCTTACGGATGAGCTTGCGCAGGGTTTCGACCGACGGCTCCTCACCCTCAAGGTAGGCTTCCATCGCGTCGTCGTCCATTTCGACGGCGAGTTCGATCATTTCCGCACGCATTTCGGCGGCCTTGTCAGCAAGCTCGTCACGGATTGGCTGACGGGTCCAGGACGCACCAAGGTCCTCACCTTTCCAGGTCCACTCTTCCATGGTGACCAGGTCGACGAGACCTTCCAGTTCGCTTTCGGCACCGATCGGCAACTGGATCGGACAGGGAACCGCACCGGTGCGCTCGCGGATCATGTGAACACAGTTGAAGAAGTCCGCACCGATCTTGTCCATCTTGTTGACGAACACGACACGGGGAACCTCGTAGCGGTCGGCCTGACGCCAAACGGTCTCGGTCTGGGGCTCAACACCGGCATTGGCGTCGAGAACACAGACAGCACCGTCGAGTACGGCCAGCGAACGCTCAACCTCAATGGTAAAGTCAACGTGGCCCGGAGTGTCAATGATGTTGAAACGGTGCTTCGGGGTCTGCGCGGATGCGCCGTCCTCGGTCCGTTCCCAGAACGTGGTGGTCGCAGCGGACGTAATGGTGATGCCCCGCTCCTGCTCCTGCTCCATCCAATCCATGGTTGCAGCGCCATCATGCACCTCACCAAGCTTGTGGGACTTGCCGGTGTAGAAAAGGATACGCTCGGTCGCAGTGGTCTTTCCGGCGTCAATATGCGCCATGATCCCGAAGTTGCGGTAGAGCTCGAGTGGATAATCGCGGGCCATCGTTATGGTTTCCTGAAACTCGTGTTACCAGCGGTAATGGCTGAATGCCTTGTTGGCATCGGCCATCTTGTGGGTGTCTTCGCGTTTCTTCACCGCGGAACCGCGGGAGTTGGACGCGTCCAGAAGTTCGCCGGCGAGACGCTCTTCCATGGTGTGTTCGTTGCGGGCACGGGACGCCTTGATCAGCCAGCGGATGGCAAGAGCCTCACGGCGTTCGGGACGAACCTCAACCGGAACCTGATAGGTTGCACCACCAACACGGCGGGAGCGGACCTCAACCGACGGCTTGATGTTGTCGAGTGCCTCGTGGAACACCTCAACCGGCGCGCGGCGCAGTTTCTGCTCAACGCGGTCCAGCGCACCGTAAACAATGCTTTCGGCAGCGGACTTCTTGCCGTCGTACATGAGGTTGTTCATGAACTTGGAGATTACACGGTCGCCGTATTTGGCGTCCGGAAGAATCTCCCGTTTTTCAGCGCTATGACGTCGGGACATCCCGTATTCTCCTTATTTCGGCCGCTTCGCGCCGTATTTCGAACGACGCTGGCGACGGTCCTTGACGCCCTGCGTATCAAGCACACCGCGGAGGATGTGGTAACGCACACCCGGAAGGTCTTTCACACGACCACCACGGATAAGCACAACGGAGTGCTCCTGGAGGTTGTGGCTTTCACCCGGAATGTAGCTGATGACCTCAAAACCATTGGTCAGGCGCACCTTGGCAACCTTACGCATGGCCGAGTTCGGCTTCTTGGGCGTCGTAGTATAAACGCGTGTGCAGACACCACGCTTCTGCGGGCACGCCTGCAGATGCATGGACTTTTGGCGCTTAACTTTGGGCTGCCGCGGCTTGCGGATCAGCTGTTGGATCGTAGGCATTCGAGTTTCAACCCCGTCTACACCGTGTTTCAGTTCACCGGCACCACGCCGGCAATTGCGCAATACCAAAAGTGCCACGGCAGGACCTCCAAACGGACCCATCGCGGCGAAATTCCAGAGGACCGGGGCTCCTCACCCAGGTCGTGACCACCAGATTGTGGCTGTACAGGAAAGCGTACTGGCCTTCCTGAGCGGGCGGAAACTATGCCGGGGTCCCCGGGATGTCAACCGATTATCAGGATGCTTCTGCCGATTTTCGTGAGCTGCACCAACCTACTGATTTCACTTGAAGTTTTAGCGGGCCGTAATCAGTCGTGATCCCAAATCCAAAAACAGATTTTCGGCAAAGGGAATCGGCGGCTCTTCATGCCGGTGCGGGATTGCGGAAAACGAAAAGGGGCGCCCCGAACGGGACGCCCCTGAAATCCGCAAGCTTCGGAAAACTTACTTGATGATTTTGGAGACGACGCCTGCACCTACGGTGCGGCCGCCCTCACGGATGGCGAAGCGCAGCTTCTCCTCCATGGCGATCGGTGCGATCAGCGCGACGTTGAACTTCAGGTTGTCGCCCGGCATCACCATCTCGGTGCCCTCGGGAAGGTCAACCGTTCCGGTCACGTCGGTCGTACGGAAGTAGAACTGCGGACGGTAGTTCTTGAAGAACGGCGTGTGACGGCCACCCTCTTCTTTCGTCAGGATGTAGGCCTCGGCCTCAAACTCGGTGTGCGGCTTGACCGAACCCGGCTTGCACAGAACCTGACCACGCTCGATCGCGTCACGGTCAACACCGCGCAGCAGAACACCAACGTTGTCACCCGCACGGCCCTCGTCGAGCAGCTTGCGGAACATCTCAACACCGGTACAGGTGGTTTTCTTGGTGTCCTTGATGCCGACGATTTCGATCTCTTCGCCAACCTTGATGATGCCGCGCTCAACACGACCCGTCGCAACCGTACCGCGACCGGAGATCGAGAACACGTCCTCAACCGGCATCAGGAACGGCTGGTCAACCGGACGCTCGGGCGTCGGGATGTACTCGTCAACGGCGGCCATCAGCTCGGCGATTTTCTCAGCGCCAATGTTTGCGTCGCGGTCTTCCAGAGCGGCAAGAGCCGAACCGGCAACGATCGGAATGTCGTCGCCCGGGAACTCGTACTCGGACAGAAGTTCGCGAACCTCCATCTCAACCAGTTCAAGCAACTCCTCGTCGTCAACCTGGTCAACCTTGTTCAGGAACACGACCAGCGCCGGAACACCAACCTGACGGGCAAGCAGGATGTGCTCGCGGGTCTGCGGCATCGGGCCGTCAGCCGCGTTCACAACCAGGATCGCACCGTCCATCTGTGCCGCACCCGTGATCATGTTCTTAACATAGTCAGCGTGGCCGGGGCAGTCGA
>JAUHWT010000010.1 GCA_030427145.1 Alphaproteobacteria bacterium
GTGCTGCAGCGCCGCCCCAACATGCAGCGCCACCAAAAACGCAATCGCCCAGCCACCATAATAGTGGACCGACTTCGCAACCTCAGCCAAAGCATCGGAACGCGGCACAAGTGAGGGAACAGCCAGCGCGTCCAGCGTCTCAATCGGAAAGCCCCCGCCCTTCACACGGATATAACCCGCAAGCGGCATCACCAGCAGAAGAACGTAAAGCAGTCCGTGCGTCACATGCGCCACTCCCCTCTGCCATGCAGGCAAATGCAAAGGTGCAGGAGGTGCGGGATTGCGCCAGCGGTAGAGAATCCGCACGACAATAAGCAGCAGGAGAAGCACGCCCACATTCTTGTGGAACAGGAACAGCGCGTCCTGGACGGATGGGCTTATCCCCTCCCGCACCATATTGAAGCCGGCGGGGATCATGGCCAGAACAAGAATGGCCATGATCCAGTGGAGCCAGCGGGCGGAAGCCGAAAAGGTGCCGGTCGGGTTTGCCATAAATGTACTGCCCCTCTATTCTTGGCCGTTGCCCTAAAGCCGGCGGACACATCAGGTCACTGAATGATGATTTGATTCCAATACCAGCTTGCAGGCAAGAGTGGATTTTTTCGGGTTACACGCAATACATGGTGCTTTCAGTCAAACCTCCCCGGGCGGACGACGGATCCAACACACTGCCGCTGGCCGGTCTGAACCGTGCGATGACGCCGACGGTACAGTTCGCCGTGGTTGCCGTGCTGTCCGGACTGGCGTGTCTTCCGCTGGTGACCGGCGTTGGCGGCGAGCGGATGGCGACGGGCCTGGCCGCTGGATCGCTACTATATGCCGCCGCTGTCCTGATTGCGATTTACGGCATCAGGTCAGGCTACCCGCACCCGGTGATCGGCTGGTGTAATACGGTGACGGTCTTCCGGCTTGCCTTGGCCACGGTGTTGGCATCGTGGCTGTTTGCGATACCGTCGGGTCCCTGGGCCGTGTTTTTGGTTGCGGTGTTTGCTTTCGCCCTAGATGGCGTGGACGGGTGGCTCGCGCGCCGGCAGGACTGCGAATCACGGTTTGGCGCACGATTTGACATGGAGGTCGACTCGCTGCTCGCCCTGATCCTGGCGTTTCATGCCTGGGTCTCCGGCATGGTTGGTCCTTACGTAATAGTACTTGGCCTGCCCCACTATCTGTTCGTCGTGTTGCAGTATCCGATGCCCTGGCTGGCTGCTGATCTGCCGGAGCGGTTTTCGCGCAAGGTGGTTTGTGTGATCCAGATTGCGGTTCTGATTGCGCTCCTGTCTCCGGTTCTGTCAGGGCCCTGGCCGGACATCCTCGCGGGCATTGCCGTGTTGGCCCTGATATGGTCCTTCGCTGTTGATGTGATCTGGCTGAGGCGACACAGGTCATGAGCCATAGCATTCTGCAAAGATCAGCGTCGTTGATCGCAGCGGCGGCGGTTCTGCACGTCGTTCTGATCCAGCCCAATCATCCGGCGGCGGCCACCTGGCAGGCGCTTCTGATGTTTCCTCTGGAGTTGCCCGCTCTGCTTCTGACGCTTGTGGCTCTTGGTCGCAGCCGGGCGGCATGGGCGTTCCGCCTTGGCGTGACAACCTTCCTGGCCATTTTGGCTGTGCTCAAAACGGCCGATTTCGTGAGTTTCAATGCCCTCTCCCGGAGCTTCAATCCCGTATCCGACATGTTTCTCGTCGATGCTTTCGTCAGGCTGCTGTTTGGCAGTTTCGGTCCTGTCCTGGCCGTCCTTTGCATCATCGGGGCCATACTCGCGGTTGTATTGGTGGCTACACTCATCTGGTGGGCGACCGGTGTCTGGTCGAAGGTAAACCTCGGGGGAATACTCAAACGAGTTGCCGCTGCCGGTGCGGTGGTCGCGTCCGCGATAATGCTGTTTGACATTGGCGTCGCACGCGGGACCATCAGCGGATTGAGCAGTCCACCCGGGGCCGCTTTTACCGCACGCGTTGCCGTTGAACGTGTTTCGACCGCCCAAAAAACACTAAAAGAGTTGAAAAACTTCCGTATCGCGGCAGATGAGGATGTTTATGCCGGTCGGGAGGATCTGCTGGGCACTATCGCCCGGGATGTCGTTGTCATTTTCGTGGAAAGCTACGGCCGGGCGAGTTTTGACGTGCCGTTCTACGCCTCAAGCCATGTGGAGACCCTCAAAAGCTATGGCTCAAGTCTGGATGAGGTCGGTTTGGCCACAAAATCGGGATGGCTGAAAGCGCCGACCTTTGGCGGGCAAAGCTGGCTTTCTCATGCGACTTTTGCCAACGGGCTGTGGGTGGACAATCAGGCGGGGTACGGTGCGCTGCTGTCGAGTGACCGTGAGGGGTTGTTCCACCATGCCCGCAACAGCGGGTTTCGAACCGGTGCAGTCATGCCTCAAATTACCCTCGACTGGCCGGAATCGGCGCGGATGGGGTTTGACGAGGTTCTGGTCGCCGCGGACCTTGGGTATAAGGGTCTTCCGTTTAACTGGGTGACGATGCCCGATCAGTTTACACTTTTGGCACTCGATACACTTCTTCGGGAAGCCGGCGACGAAAAAAGGCTTTTTGCGCAGGTGGCGCTGGCCTCTTCGCACGCGCCATGGGTGCCGGTTCCGCAACTGCTACCCTGGGATGAAGTTGGCGACGGCAGCGCGTTCAACGAAATGGCGGTGTCCGGTGATGCGCCGGAGGTGGTCTGGCGGGACCGGGAGCGGGTCCGGGACCAGTATCGTCTGGCCGTGGACTACTCGCTCAGCGCGGTGTTTGAATACGCGCTGCTGCATGCGGAGGAGCCACCGCTCCTGATCATCGTCGGTGACCACCAGGCCGCGGAGATGGTATCGATGGACACGCGGCGGGATGTGCCCATCCATGTGGTCGGGCCGAAACAATTGGTTGACCTCGTAGCGGAAATAGTGCCCACGGACGGCATTATTCCAGACAGGACCGCAGACGTATTGCCCATGAACCAGGTTCGCGACATCATTTTGAAAGCTTTTTCAGTCCAAACGACTGCGGAGGTTTCACAATGAACGTGCCGGTTCTCGGGTCCCTGCCCGCCTACACGCTGCGTATCGCACAGGTCATTGTGCTTGGCGCGCTGGCCTGGCAGATCTGGCAGGTGGTCGATGGCGAAGAGGCCATTGCGGTTCTTACCAGCGCAAATCCCAACTGGCTGTTTGCCGCAGCGATGATGTTGACGCTCCAGACGCTGTTGTCGGCGCAAAGATGGCGGATCACGGCCCAGCGCCTCGGCATTACCATTTCGCGTGGTGAGGCCATTCGCGAATATTACCTGGCGCAGGTCGTAAACCAGTCACTGCCCGGTGGCATGATTGGAGACGCGGGCCGGGCCGTGCGGTTTCGCAAGGAGGCTGGACTGTTGTCCTCAGGACAGGCGGTAATTTTTGAACGGCTCTCAGGGCAGATCGGGATGCTCCTGCTGCTGGTTTCGGGCCTTGTTTTGGCCACAGTTGTCCCAACGGGCTTCAGATGGCCGGAATGGCTGGTGTCGTCCATCGGTGTATCACTGGGCATTCTGGTGGCGGTCCTCGTCGGAACGTTTTTGCTGCTCCGCCTGCGGTTCAAATCCGTGGAAGCGTTGCGCAGATTTGTGTCAGCCTTTGCCCATTCCGTGACCGCGCCCGGCATTCTGGCGCATCAGACCGGCCTGAGCGTTGGAACCGCGCTGTGCAATGTCCTTGCTTTCGCGTTCTGCGCGGCGGCGCTGGGGATTATCCTGCCAAAACTGGTTGTCCTGACGCTTGTGCCACTCATCCTTTTTGCGATGCTCATTCCCCTTTCCATCGGCGGCTGGGGCTTCCGCGAGGGTGCTGCCGTACTGCTCTTCCCGGTGATGGGAGCCACACCAGGCCAGGGACTAGCGACCAGTGTCGCCTTCGGTCTGATGTTTCTGCTCGCGGTCCTGCCTGGTGCGGTCATGACGCGATTTGGCAAAAACTAAACCGCACCTCGCCAAAATATCAGGGCTGCGGAACCTTTTTTGATTTGCCAGCGTTCGGGTGATGATGAAAAATCGTTAACACATTCGACAGGGCGGTTCAGGAAAGGAAAATCAGTGAACAAACTACAGGGGATTTCCCGCAGGCACCTCCTTTCCGTGGGAGCGACCACCATGCTGGCTGGATCAGCCGGACTTCTCTCACCCCGCCGGGCCTTTGCGCAGAGCCAGGTCAGCCTGCAGCTCTCGTGGCTTCATTCGACCCAATTCGCAGGCAGCTATATTGCCCTAAAAAACGGCTGGTGGCAGGAAAATGGGCTGGAGGTCAGCCTCCTGCAGGGGGGCCCCAACGCACCGGTGGAGCCTCCGGTTATCTCGGGCACGGCTCTCGTTGGCATCTCGGCTGCGGATTACACCGCAGCAGCGGTCGAGGAGGGTGCGCCGTTCAAAATCCTCGGCGTGGCGATGCAAAAAAACCCGTTCGCCATCGCGTCCCTTGCCGAAAATCCGGTCAACGAACCCAGCGATCTTGACGGCAAAAGAATCGGAATGGCACTTGCCAACATGCCGGTTCTCGAAGCGCTCTGCCAGTTGAACGGTGTGGACATCAGCGCGATTGAGGTCATCCCAACCCAGTACTCACCCCAGCCGCTCGTGGCCGGCGAGGTGGACTGCCTGCTTTGTTGGGAAACGGATCTTCCCGTCGCCATGACCATCCAGGGTGTGGACAACGTAACGATGCTGATGGCCGATCATGGCTATTCGGTGCACTCCCAGACCTACATCGCAACCGAGGACAGCCTCGCAAATCGTCGCGAGGAAATCGTTGCTCTGATGTCCGGTGAGGTCCGAGGCTGGGAAAAATACCGCGAGGATACGGATGCGGCGACGGACCTGACCTTGGAGATGTTCCCCGACGCCGGCCTCGACGCGGAAACCCAGCGGTTGCAGGCAGAGCGTCAGGTGCCGCTGATGTTCTCCGATCTGACGGATGAAAACGGCTTCGGCTGGTGGACGGACGAGACCGTCGCGGCAAATATCGAAACGCTCGGGCTGCTTGGTCGGACGGTGACGCCGGATCTCTGGGACCGGTCGATCCTCGAAGAAGTTCACGGCGCCTGAGGCGTATGTCAGTTCCCGTCACCTGCACTGCGGCGTCGAAAACCTATCCTGGCGGGCTGACTGCGGTCAGCCCCGTGAATATCAGTTTAGCACCCGGCGCCACCACGGCTCTTGTAGGTCCGTCCGGGTGCGGCAAATCCACGCTGCTGCGCATGATCGCGGGGCTGGAAGAGCCAAGTACAGGCACAATCACGATCGACGGGCTGCCTCCATCCGAGATATCGCGGCGGGGCGATCTTTCCATCGCATTTCAGGATCCGTCCCTGCTGCCTTGGCGGAGCGTGCGTAAGAACATCGAACTGGCGCTCGATCTGGCGCGAAGACCGAAAGTCACCCAAGATATCGATGAACTGATCCAGCTGGTTGGGTTGGACGGATTTGCGGACACCAAACCCGCCGAACTCTCCGGCGGAATGCGTCAACGTGCCGCGATTGCGCGCGCGCTGGCAACCAAACCGGCCCTGCTCCTGCTTGATGAGCCGTTCGGCGCGGTGGATGAACTTACCCGGCAGCAACTGGCGGAGGACCTACCGGCAATCTGGGAGGCGGGAGACACGACCACCCTCCTCGTCACGCATTCGGTCAGCGAGGCCGTGATGCTGTCCGACCGGATACTCGTTCTGTCGCCGCGTCCTGCCACAATCGCGGCCGATATCAAAATCGATCTGCCGCGCCCTAGACGGTCCGAATTTGCACGCCTGCCGGAATTCTCAGCCCATGTGGATGAGGTATTCGCATTTCTCTCCCAGGGAGTGCCCGGTTCGAGGGCAAAAGCGGCGCAATGAGTACCGGCGCGTCAATCGCGACGCCGGGGGGTACAGGGTGGCAACCGCGGGTTGCAGCGATGGGTCCGGTTCTGCTGGTGATTGGCTGGGAGTTGGCGGCCCGCCTGCTGACGGACGCACATGTACTGGCGGCACCATCGGCAATACTCCTTTATCTCTATGAGAACGCGGGCCTGATGAGCCGCGCACTCGGCGTGACGCTGACCAACGCAGCCGTCGGATTTGTCCTGGGCAACACTGCAGCGATAGCATTAGCCGCGCTGGTCGCGATCTGGCCCGCCAGCGAAAGGACCGTTCGCGGTTTTGCACTGCTCATCTTTTGCCTGCCGCTGGTTGCTACCGGCCCGATACTGCGTGTGATTTTTGGGCCTGGCCCCTGGCCGCAAATCGTGCTGGCCGCACTTGCCGTTTACTACACGACCTTCGTGCCGCTTCTGGTTGGGTTGCGGGCCCTGCCGTCGAACTGGCTGGATCTGGTTTCGAGCTATGGTCGCGGCCGGTTGGCCGCACTGGTCCATGTACGCGCGAGGGCTGCCATTCCCTATCTGGTCGCGGGACTGCAGATTTCGGCCCCGGCGGCTTTCCTTGGGGCAATGGTCGGTGAGTTTACCGGTGCGGAACGGGGCATGGGGGTTTTGACGATCAGGGCCATGCGCGGAATGAATGTCGAGATGACATGGGCGCTCGCCCTCGTTGCCACCGCCGTATCCGTGGGCTGGTACGTCGCAATAGGCGCGGTGGCGAAACGGTTTCTGGAGGACGAACCGCCCGTAATTCTGGCGGCGCCCAACTCGGAAACCTCCGGAGGCGGCTGGCGCCGTACAGTCGTACAACTGGTGTTCGTCTCACTGATGGTCCTGATTGCCTGGTGGGGTTTCCTCAAGGTATTGGGGCTGAACCCTTTTTTCGCCAAAGGCCCACTGGATGTGATCCAGGCCGTGACAACCGCCTCTGATGCCGCGACGAACCGGGATACGCTTCTGACCGCGCTGGCTGAGACCTCAGTTTACCTTGTGCCAGGGTATATCGCGGGTCTGACAGTCGGCGCGATGCTTGCCATGCTGGTTGTGATGGTTCCGATGATCGCCGGCACGGCATTGCCCGTTGCGATTGCATTGCGCTCGGTTCCGATCATCACAACGGCGCCCCTGATCGTGCTCCTGCTCGGGCGTGGCGCTGCGGGAACCATAGTTCTGGTCGCCGTAATGGTATTTTTCCCCACCTTTGTCGCCTGCCTGCACGGTCTAAAACAGGCACCCGGTCGAATAACGGACGTGTTCGACGTATTCGCCGCCGGTCCGCTTCAGAAACTCGTTCGAATACGTATCCCTGCCATGCTCCCGGCCCTGTTTGCGGCGGCAAAGATCAATGTCCCGGCCTCCGTGCTTGCGGTCACAGTGGTTGAATGGCTGGCAACTGGAAACGGACTGGGTAGCGTGATGGCACTCAGCGCCTCCCTGTCGGATTACGACATGCTCTGGAGTGCGGTGGCCCTGGTCGCGATCCTGTCGGTACTGGGGTACGGGGCAGTTGGTCTGCTCGAACGCAGGGTCCTTGGAATTTACGCACCGGAACAGCTCAAATGACACCCAAAGCCGCAGCATTCGCCATCCCTGGCGATATCAACACAGTGACCGGGGGATACATCTACGAGCGCCTGCTGCTGGAAAACCTGCGTAGGCTTGGACACGACGTGCAGCACCTTCAACTGGGTGACACGTTTCCGAACCCAAGCGCTGCTCATACGTCCCAGGCAATTGAACAGCTCGCCGCAATTAATCCCAAGCGTCCCTTAATTCTCGATGGTCTGGTTTATGGGTCGATTGCTACGGATGGGCTGGCGAAAACCAAAGCACCGATCGTCGCGATGATCCACCACCCTTTGGCCCTTGAGACCGGTCTCGATGCGGACCAGCGCGAACATCTGTTTCGTACGGAGCGGGACAACCTCGCCCTCGCTACCCATGTTTTGGTTCCCAGCCCACACACCGCCCGGATTCTTGAGTCCGACTATTCGGTGCAGGCGGAGCGCATAACCATCGCGCCGCCGGGAACGGAAAAGCTTACGCGCAGGCGCGATCCGGTCTCCCCTCATCTGATCCTCTCAGTAGGCATTTTGCATCCGCGCAAGGGCCACGACACATTCCTGCGGGTGCTGTCCCGCATAAAGCAATTGAATTGGAGCGCCGTGATCGCGGGCGGAGCGCATCATCCGGGATATGAGGACGAATTGCGTCAATTGATCCGGGATCTCGGTATTGGAGACAGGGTCCGACTTGCCGGAAAGGTCTCCGGCGAAGATCTTCAGACATTATACCGACAGGCTTCGGTGTTCGCTCTGGCGACACGGTATGAGGGGTACGGCATGGTGTTCGATGAGGCGCTGAGCTGGGGGCTGCCAATCGTGTCCTGCTCCACCGGTGCCGTACCGGACACCGTTCCGAAGGATGCGGGACTTCTCGTGCCAATAGACGATTCCGAACGGTTCGCCTTGGCTCTGGAGCAACTGCTGACGGATACTGATCTGAACACACGTATGGCTGACGCAGCGGCGACGCGGGGTGCCAGTCTCCCAACCTGGTCGGATACCGCGCGTATTGCCGGTCAGGTTTTGGACCGCCTGTAAACCAGACCAATTTTTCGGTCATCGAACACCATTATGCAGGCTGGATTAATCCGAAGCGTGCAACCGCCGTTGCGCAGTGGAGCGTTAACAAGCCCTGCCGCCGGGGCTTTTCTGCCGCTGTTCAGCATCTTAATAAATTTTTAGCCGAAACATCTGTACTGTAAGCGTACCGCAATTATGGCCACGTTGCGACTGAGCACGGTCAGGCCCATTTTCTATCAAAGAGTTATTTATGTTACGTGATACCATTCGGATCACGCTGATTGGCCTGTTGCTATTGCTGGTGACAGCCGGTGCCGTCGGCGGAATCTTTTTCAAGGCCACAGTTGCCAAGACACAAGAACGCGAGTTGAAGTCTTTCGCCAATTACCTTGACATTGGCGTTCTCCAGGCGCGCCAGGAGATCGACGAAGCCAAGCGTCGCCTTCTCTTTATCGCAGAGACTCGTCCCATCCAGGGGTTGATCCGCGCCCGCGCCAATGGCGGAACGGACCCGCAGGGCCTTTCGACCGAGCAGCAATGGACCGAAAGGCTGGAAAACCTCTTCAGCCGTATGGTGGCGCTGAACTCGTATATTCTGCAGATCCGCCTCATCGGGCTGGAAGACAGCGGACGTGAAATCGTTCGCGTGGATCGTCAGGGCGAAGAAGTCACAATCGTTGAAGAAACCGATCTGCAACGCAAAGCCCACCGTCCGTATTTTCAACAGACCATCGCGCTCGGTAAAGGCGAGATTTATTCCAGCTCGATCGAGCTGAATATGGAACATGGCGCCATTGTCGAGCCCTGGGTTCCGGTGCTCCGAGTCGCCACGCCGATCCATTCCCCGGACGGCAAACTGTTTGGGATAATGGTGATCAACCTTGACGGCGAATATCTGCTTCAGGCCATTCGGTCTGCCGTTCCGCCGAGTGCGGATCTGATCGTCGCCGATTACAATGGCAACATCCTGCTGCACCACGACCCGAAACTGCGCTTTTCCCACCTGGTCGGGGACGCCGTGCGGCTTCAGGACCTGTACCCGGACCTGAAAAGACTGGTTGAAAACCCGGAATCCGTCGATTTCTCCGGCGTTCTGACCTCTGGCCGCGACAACAAATATGTCGTTCACGCCCGGCACCTGCGGTCATCGAATACCAAAACGCCCCGTGCCTATATCGCAGCACTGACGATTCCCAACGATATACTCAACGCCGGCATTATGGATGTCCGCAAACGCATCGTGGTCATTGCGCTCGCATTCTGTTTTGTCTTGGCCGTGCTGTTTTTCCACGCGTCCTGGCGGTTTACCGATCCCATCACCAGGCTGGAAGCTGCCTCCCGCACAATTCTTGACGGGACCTCACCCGGGCGGATCGTGTGGCCACAGACCAACAACGAAACCGTTCAGAACCTTTCAAACGCATTCTCGAAAACCGTCACGGCCCTTCACGACCGCGAGGTTGCAATCAGTGAGAACCTCGAACGTCTGGAAACCATTCTCAACGGCACCGAGGACGCGATTCTTCTGTTGGACAGCGATGGAAACATCGAAACAGCGAACCGGGCCGCAAAGAAGATGTTCGGCTATGACACCGAAAGCCTCATCGGCAAGGACATGTGCATGCTCGTGCCCCTGTTGCGAAATGAGTTGCAGGACGAATACCTGCGGGCCATCGACATCTCACCCGAAGAAAGCCTGAAGACCGGGAAACACCCCGATCTGACCGGTCGGCGCCAAGACGGTTCGACCTTCGATATCGAACTGACCGTGTCGCGGACCTTCCGTGATCAGCACACAAAACACATCGTGTTCATCAAGGATGTCTCTGAACGGCGCGGCATGGCGCGGCTTAAATCGGAATTCGTGGCGACGGTAAGCCACGAACTTCGCACCCCCCTCGCGGCGATAAAGGGATCGCTTGGCCTCCTGCAGTCGGGGACCCTTGGCACTCTCAACGATATGGGTCAGGAGTTTCTGAACGCGTCCTACTCCAACTGCACACGCCTGATTTCACTGATCAACGACATTCTCGATATCGAAAAAATGGAATCCGGCCGGATGCGGTTCGATTTCGACTCCATCGACCTTCGCGACGTCATCAGTACCGCAGTTTCCGAATGCCGGGGCATGGCCGAACCAAAGGAGATTGCCCTCCACACCGAATTCCCCGAGGTGCCGGCCATCACCTTCGCGGATCATGGCCGCCTCGTTCAGGTTGTCACCAACCTTGTTTCCAACGCAGTGAAATTCTCAAACCCAGGATCGCCGGTGACCGTGGCGGTCTGCCGCAGGGACAGGCACTGGTGCATTGAGGTCCGCGATCAGGGCCCAGGAATTCCCGCGGGATTTCATGACAGCCTGTTTGAGCGCTTCACCCAGGCCGAAGGCGCAACCAACCGTACAGCTGGCGGATCCGGCCTTGGCCTCGCTATCACCAAAGCCATTGTCGACACGCACAAGGGTTCGATCAGTTTCGACACCGGCGCCAGTGGAACGACCTTTTTCATCTCGCTGATCGCAACTGATGCGACTCCGGTCAGAAAGATCATCGACACTTCAGTGTCGCGCGGGAGCCTGCTGCTCTGCGAGGGCGACGGAGACATTGCCACTTTCTTGGATCGGACGCTGACGGACGCGGGGTTTGACGTCACACTTGCCTACACGGCAGAGGCCGCGCGCGAATTGCTGAACCAATCGGAACACGACGCGGTATTTGTGGACTGGACCACGAGTGACGGCCTTGGGCGGCAACTGACCGAACACATGGCTTCCCTGCCCCGCGAAAACCAGGCACCTGTCATAGCCGTTCGTGCGACCGGTCGGACGGCAACGGAAACATCCAGCGAATTTGAGAACCTGACACTGTGCTGTATCGAAAAACCGCTCACTACCCAAATGATCATCGACGCAATCGATAGCGTCACCTCATTCGATCTGAACCGGCCCGCCAGAATTCTGCAGGTCGAGGACGAGCCAGATCATCAAAGGCTTCTCCGGGAACTGCTCGACGGCATGGCGGAAGTTTCAGCAGCCGGCACGCTCAGGGAGGCCCGCGAACTCCTTAGAACGGAAACCTTCGATCTTGTTCTGCTGGACCAGTTTATTCCGGACGGTCTGGGCACCGCCCTGATCGAGGACCTCAAGGACCTGCCCAACGCGCCGGACGTGATGATCTTCTCCATCGAAATGCCACCACATGACATCCAAAAACTGGTCGCATCGAGCCTGATGAAGTCCCGCGTCGACAACAATCAACTCGTGACCGAAATCAAACACCTTCTTCGCACCACCCGCCACAGCAAACGAAGCAAAACGGATTGAGATATCCCATGACAGTTGAACCGATCAAAATCCTTTATGCCGAAGACGAGGAAATTCTTCAGAAGGTGGTCAAATACTCCCTGGAGACATTTGGCGACTTCAAAGTCGAGACCTGCGATGACGGCGAAACCGCGATCGCGGCCGTTGAAAGCTTCCAGCCTGACATGATTATCCTGGACGTGATGATGCCAGGAATGGATGGTCTTCTGGCGTTCGAGGAGATCCGCAAACTGCCCAAGGCCGAAGGAAAACCCATCGCCTTCATGACCGCGCGCATTCAGCCCGACGAGGTCGAGGTTTACCGCAAGCTTGGTGCTGACAACGTGATCGGAAAGCCATTCGATCCAGGCGAGCTTCCAAAGATCGTGCTTGAGATCTTCAAGAATGCCATTTCAGGCGGCCGGGGCGGATCCGGGAGGACCGCGTAGCTCGACACTTAAAAATCGCGGAGTAGCGGCGTTCGCCTAATTTACGTCCCGCCGCATGGGACATTCAGACGCAATGCCACGTCGCTGCCACCCGCCTTTCAGTTTTATTCTGAAGCTGCCGATTACTGCGTGAGCACCAGTCATAAAACCGCCCGCGACAATTGACACGAGGCAGGCTCAGGCCATCTGATCCGTGCGGTCCAGCGTCATGACAATGTCGGGGCCGCGACGCTCACCCGTTTCCTTCCAGCCGAGCCGTTCATAGAACCCGCTGGCACGTATGCCAGGATCGGGATTGGCGAGTAGCCAGAGATGTGAATGGCCCTGGGCAAACAACCATTCGCAGAGCGGATCAAGCACCGCCCGCCCGAGACCCTGATCCTCGTATTCAGGTCTGACGGCCACCACCTGCATCTCACCGGTCTTTCCGTCCCCGATGCAAAATGCCACGACCTTTCCATCCACCTCCGCGAGCCAGCCACGCAAACCCTGCCGCAAACCTTCGGACAGCGTCTCGACCGTTACGCCGTAGTCGTTCTCAAGCTGTTCGGGTGAAAGATGGTTTTCCTCAACTGAAAGCCTGACCTCCATCATGCCCGGCAGATCGTCACCGGTCACTTCACGGATTACGGTCATCGCTTTCCTCTCTTTGTCGTGGTGCATGGTGCTCTGCAATAAAGCCATGGCATGGAAACCGCAACCTTTACCCCTGGTCAACCTGCCCTTGCCACACGTCAACCACTGGTTTAACTGGCCAGGTCCGCTGGAAAAAAATCACATCATGTCGGCACTGAAAAAATTCGGCCGGTCCCTGGCGCGTGCTCCGATGAGAGCCTTCTGGTTTCTGGTCGGTCTGGTGTCCCTTGCGCTTGGAACAATTGGCATCGCCCTGCCCGTTCTGCCAACAACGCCCTTTGTCATTCTCGCCGCGTTTGCCTTCAGCCGATCCGCACCGGGTTTCGCCGCCTATCTCGACAATCACCGTTTGTTCGGCCCCATGATCGCCGACTGGCGCAGCCACGGTGCCATCGCCAGACGCTACAAGGTCATGGCGGTCACGATGATGGCCGCGGCTTTCGCGCTGAGTGTCGCGATGGCGGTCCAACCAATGGTGCTTCTCATTCAGGCCGTCTGCCTGTCAGGCGCAGCCGCATTCGTTCTGACACGTCCCGACGGACCGCCTAATGACGGCTGAAATGATCGACCCGCGTTCCGTCAGGTGACAAAATTTGAACCATTCGAAGTAAATTTGGCTCAATTTTTGCACAGCAGCAAAATCAGGCGCTTCGCGTCCCCGAAATTTCTGAAAAATTCTTGCTACTCCTGCGCCTGCATCCTAACCGGATAAACAACTACAGGTGACGGCAGTTTCACCTCCCGCCGCAACGGTGCGGCTTTCCTACCTTCTGTGCCCATGTGGCACGCGGCAATGGCGCTGCATTTCGCTCTGACATCAGTCAGGGATGGGGATTGCGGCGCTCCACTGGCTCACGTTTTCCCGAACCGAAATTCGTCGCGGCTCCGGCCTCCGGATCCGCAGTTCAGGAAGCCGGAGAATGCAATGCCACTTTCCCCAAACAGCCACGGCCCGCCGACCTGGCGGTGCGTTACCCCTCAACCGTTGATTGCAACGAAATCCCATTTCCCAAATTCCGTCCCCCGCTGAAAGGAGACCTCATGTCTTACGTCCAACCAAAGGAATTCGCGGCCAAAATGGTCGATGCCGGAGAGTCCAAAATCTTCATGGCCACAAAGGATACACTTATCCGCTCCTACATGGCCGGTGCGATCCTGGCCCTTGCTGCCGCATTCGCCGTGACCATCGCGGTCAACACCGGCAATTTTCTTGTGGCATCGCTGCTCTTCCCCGTGGGCTTCTGCACGCTCTATCTGTTGGGCTTTGACCTGTTGACCGGTGTGTTCACCCTTGCCCCCCTCGCGGTCATTGCCGGTCGGCCGGGCTGCACCTGGAAAGGCGTATTTCGCAACTGGGGCCTCGTGTTCTGCGGCAACTTCGCCGGAGCCATGACAACCGCCGTGATGATGGCCGTCGTGTTCACCACCGGTTTCAGCCAGGAACCAAACGAGGTCGGTCAGCGGATCGGCACGATCGGTGAGGCCCGGACGCTTGGCTATGCCGCCGCCGGTGGCGCGGGGCTTCTGACCGTCTTTGTGCGTGCCGTTCTCTGCAACTGGATGGTGTCCACCGGCGTTGTCGCCGCGATGATGTCCACCAGCGTTTCCGGCAAAATCATGGCGATGTGGATGCCAATCCTCGTGTTTTTCTACCTCGGCTTTGAGCACTCCATCGTGAACATGTTCCTCTTCCCGAGCGGTATCATGCTCGGCGGCGAATTCACTTGGTTCGACTACTTCGCCTATAACGAAATTCCGGTGGTGCTTGGCAACCTCGTAGGCGGCCTGACCTTCGTGGGAGGCATGCTCTACATGACCCATTTCCGCGAGTCGCCCAAGCGCAACGCGGCGGTCGCCCGAAACGACGACGCGACCTCAATTCCCGCAGAATAACACCGCCCATGCAACGGCCCCGATACAACGGGGCCGTTCGCCTGCACCGGGCCAACGGGGGATCACCATGCCAAAGGACACGTACCAGACGGATACGCTGCGGGTGTCGCTTGGCCAGTTTTCTTCCGCAGGTCGCAAATCACAAAACCAGGATTTCCACGGAGCGGTCATCCCAACCGGCCCGGCACTCACGCACAAAGGCATCACCGCAGCGGTAGCCGATGGAATATCCACGAGCCCCGTCAGTGCCGAAGCCGCTGAAACAGCGGTCAAAAGCCTTTTGACAGACTATTACGCCACCCCTGAGAGCTGGACCGTCAAAACCGCCGCGTCACAAGTGATTTCCGCCGCCAACGCCTGGCTCCATCGGCATGGCAACGGCACGGACCTCAACACGGGCCGGGTTTGCACTCTGTCGGCGCTCATCCTGAAAGGGCGCAGCGGACACATCCTTCACGTCGGCGACAGCCGCATCACCCGGATCTCGGACGCGGGTGTCGAGCCCCTGACAAAAGATCACAGGATCACCGTCTCGGTGGAGGAAAGCTATCTTGGTCGCGCCCTCGGCATGGAGGAGCGGGTCGAGATAGATTACCATTCCTTTCCCCTGCACCTGGGCGAGTTTTACCTGCTCACCACGGATGGCGTCCATGAACACGTCGACGCCCGCACCCTGCGCGAATTATTGCAGGACACGGACCTCGACGAAGCCGCCCGACGCATTGCCGATACCGCGCTCGCAGCCGGCAGCGATGACAACCTCACCGTTCAGGTCCTGCGCATTGACGCGGTACCCGATCCGGATACCACCATCACCCCGGAAGTGGCCAGCCTGCCCATCCCGCCCTTGCCGGCGGATGGCGACATGCTCGATGGCTACCGCATTCTCCGCCCCATGCAGTCGACCGCACGAAGTCATGTGTTTCTTGCGTCCGGTCCCACGGGCGAGCGCGTGGTCCTCAAAATACCGGCTTCAGATACAGGCGCCGACCCGGGCTATCTCAGGCGTTTCGCGCTCGAAGAATGGATCGCCCGACGGATCACCTCACCTCATGTCCTGCGGGCTGCACCACCGTCCTCCGCGACCCGCAGCAGCCTATATGTGGCAACGGAATACGTCGACGGCGTGACCCTGCGGCAATGGATGGCGGATCACCCGAACCCGGACCCGGATCTCAATACGGTCCGGGACATCATTAAGCAGACCGTCGCCGGGCTGCGCGCGCTGCATCGGCGCGAAATGATCCACCAGGATTTGCGCCCTGAGAACGTCATGATCGACCACGACGGGACGGTCAAAATCATCGACCTGGGCTCAACCTCGGTCGCAGGCATTGAGGAGGCCGCACCCGGAACGCTGCCTCCCCAGCCGGGCACCTACCAGTACACGGCCCCGGAGTATTTTTCAGGCGACGTGGTAAGTTGGCGCTCCGACCAGTTTTCGCTTGGCGTCATGGCCTACGAGATGCTGACCGGCCGCCTGCCCTACGGCCCGGACGTCTCCCGCATCCGCTCGCGCCGGGACCAGATGCGCCTGAGCTACCGTCCCGCCCGCGATGACGACAGCCCCGTTCCCGTGTGGATGGACGCAGCCCTGAAACGTGCCACTCATCCCGATCCCCTGCAGCGCTATGACGCCCTCTCGGAGTTCCTGGCCGACCTCAAACAGCCCGGAGCAACCTGGAAGGCGGGACGGCATGTGCCGCTCGCCGAACGGAACCCGGTCCGGTTCTGGCAGGGCGTTTCCCTCATTCTGGCCCTGATCTGCATCACCCTCGCCGTCCGCCTGGGCGGCTGAAATCAAAAAGGAGTACAACACATGAAGAACTTTTCACCGACCGAAATGCTCACCCGGGAGGACGTCACGGCCCTCATAATCGGCGCCAAAAAGAAGGCCGGGCTCACCTGGGAGGCCATTGCCGCGGAAATCGGCATGTCCCCGGTCTGGACCCATTCCGCCGCAATGGGCATGAACGCCATGCCCACGGAGAAGGCCACAGCCCTCGTCAAACTGCTGGACCTGCCCGAAAGCGCCATCGCGGTACTGGAGGAAAGCCCGACCAAGGTTTGGGATCAGGCCGTGCCGACCGATCCCTGCATCTACCGCTTCTACGAGATCGTGGGCGTCTATGGCCCGACCCTGAAGGCGCTGATCCACGAAAAATTCGGCGACGGCATCATGTCCGCCATCGATTTTGACATGGAGGTCAGCCGCATCCCCAGCGAGAAGGGCGACCGGGTGAAGGTCGAAATGTCCGGCAAATACCTCGCCTTCAACTCCTGGTAAAACGGCCGTCACGGCATCCGGCTGACCGGGATGCCGTGAATCACTGCTGCCTGGAGTCGACCGCATTCCGTGCCGAAACGGCGCGGGAGCGGCAGTCTGCCCTTTTCTGGCACACGAAACTCCGGTGACCGGGCTGGACAAACCGCCCTGTAGTCATATGAACCGTGCAAATCCCGTCTCATTGCGCCAAAAACAGGCACCGCCCTTTCACGTCCCCGTTACTCACGCGCTTGAAACAATATTGCAGCGCGGGATGGGTCGCCACCGGCAACGCACAACAGCCTTAAATTTACACTGCGTCAACCATGTGAAAACCTTACGGAAACGCCACGCTTGAAAATTTTGACGCTTAAAAATAAGGCGTTCACGAAGTTTCCTGATACACGTCACCCTGCCAAAATGCGGAAGACGCTTCCAACTTTTTACAAATTCACTGTTGATATTGCGATGCAGCAATGCTTGTATAGGGCAACGTCAGCTGACGGATTGGTGGTACCAAGTTTGGTTCCGGAAACGGGACATTTGAGTTTGAACACCCGAATTGGACACGCACCGTCCAGTTCGGGTGTTTTGTTTTCGGACACAAAAACAGCACAATTTGGCGCCTGGCGAAATTCAGTGCATGTCCTGGAAGGGAAGTGGGCGGCTGGTAGGCCCGGAGGGACTTGAACCCCCAACCAAAGCGTTATGAGCGCTCTGCTCTAACCAATTGAGCTACAGGCCCGCCGGATGCTGTGCTAATGAAGCGCGAGCCAGCGGTCAAGAGCGTGTTCCCTTATGCGTCCCGGTACGGTATGGGAGCGCAAATCAGACAGGAAATGCGGGGAATCCGTGAGCAATCAGAAATCGGGACTGACCTACGCCGACGCGGGCGTGGACATTGATGCGGGCAATGCGCTGGTCGATCGGATCAAACCGGTGGCCGCGGCAACCAAACGCTCCGGCGTGATGGACGGGCTCGGCGGGTTTGGCGCCATGTTTGACCTCAAGGCGGCCGGTTACAGTGACCCGGTCCTCGTCTCGGCCACGGATGGCGTGGGCACGAAGCTCAAGATCGCCATAGAAACCGGCAATGTCTCCACGGTCGGCATCGACCTCGTGGCCATGTGCGTCAACGATCTGGTCTGCCAGGGGGCCGAGCCGCTGTTTTTCCTCGACTACTTTGCCACCGGAAAACTCGACGTGGATACCGCGTCGCGCATCATTTCCGGCATCGGTGAGGGCTGCAGCCAGGCAGGCGCGGCCCTGATCGGAGGCGAGACCGCGGAAATGCCCGGTCTCTATTCCGGCGCGGATTTTGATCTGGCGGGGTTTGCCGTCGGCGCGATGGAACGCGGCGGTCAGCTGCCCCTCGAGATGTCCGAGGGTGACGTGCTGATCGGTGTTGCCTCCACCGGCGTTCACTCCAACGGGTACAGCCTCGTGCGCAAGGTTGTGGAGGTCTCCGGCCTTGACTGGAATGATCTCTCCCCGTTCGGCAGCCGCAAGCTGGCCGAGGCGCTTCTGGAACCCACACGGATATATGTCCTTCCCGCCCTAGCCGCGCTGCGGGCTGGTGGCCTGCGCGGTCTGGCACATATCACCGGTGGCGGCATCACCGAGAACCTGCCACGCGCCCTTCCTGACGGCCTTGGGGCCGAGGTGGACCTCGACACCTGGACCCTTCCGCCGGTCTTCCAGTGGCTGCGTGAGACCGGCGCCATCGCCGACACGGAAATGCTCAAAACGTTCAACTGCGGCATGGGTCTGATCGCCGTGGTATCAGCCGACCGTGCCGACGCAATCATCGACAGTTTCGAGAAATCCGGGGAGACCGCGATCCGCATCGGCAGCCTCGTCGCGGGTGAGGGCGTCAGTTACAAGGGCGTTCTGTGACCCGCAGGCGCACGGCGATCCTCATCTCGGGCGGCGGCTCCAACATGGTTGCGCTGGCCCGGGACATGGTCGACCCCGACCACCCCGCCCGACCCTGCCTCGTTTTGTCCAACAGGCCCGACGCGGGTGGTCTCGCACGCGCTGAGGAAATGGGTATTGCCACCGCCGTCGTGGATCACCGCAACTTCAAGGGCGACCGCCCCGCATTTGAGGCCGAGGTGACACGCGCCCTGGAGGCCGCGGAAACCGATCTGGTCTGCCTGGCCGGTTTCATGCGCATTCTGACTGCCGAGTTCATCGACCGCTGGGCCGGTCGAATGCTGAACATTCACCCCTCAATCCTGCCGCTTTTCCCAGGCCTGCACACCCACGCCCGCGCGCTGGAGGCCGGCATGGCCATCCACGGCTGCACGGTCCATGAGGTGATCTCCGACCTCGACGCCGGCCCCATCCTGGGCCAGGCCGTGATACCGGTGCGCCAGGACGACACGCCGGACGCGCTCGCAGCGCGGCTCCTGCCCATGGAACACCGGCTCTATCCAGCAGTTTTCCGCAGGTTCGCCATTGGCGACCGCACCCCGGTATCCCTGACCTCCTGAAACGAAAAAAGCCGCCTCCCCATCGGGGAAGCGGCCCTTTTATTCATCCGGTATTGAACCGGTATCAGCCGACCAATTCGAGGCCGGAGAAGAAGTATGCGATTTCGACGGCTGCGGTTTCCGGAGCGTCGGATCCGTGAACGGAGTTCTCGCCGATGGACAGCGCGAATTCCTTGCGGATGGTACCTTCCTCGGCTTCTGTCGGGTTGGTTGCACCCATAACCTCACGGTTTTTCGCAATAGCATCCTCGCCTTCGAGGACCTGTGCCACGATGGGAGCGGAGGACATGAATTCGGTCAGTTCACCAAAGAACGGACGTTCCTTGTGAACACCGTAGAATTCCTGTGCCTGTGCGAGGCTCAGGTGAATACGCTTCTGCGCGACGATGCGAAGGCCTGCTGCTTCCAGTTTGGCGTTTATGGCACCAGTCAGGTTACGGCGGGTTGCATCAGGTTTGATGATTGAGAAAGTTCTCTGAATGGCCATCTGGTCTTCGTCCTTGCATTTTTATGCGGCCCGGTAACACGACGACGGCGGCCATTAAAGCGAAAACTGCCCCCGTCCCACCATTGGTTGACAAGCTGTCGGCCCTTCGCCACACGTGCGCCATGCTGGCATTCAAGAACATCGGCTTTACGCTCGAAGGCAAACGACTCTTTGATGACTGTTCCGCGGTTATACCCGCAGGACACAAGGTTGGTTTTGTCGGTCGCAACGGGACAGGCAAGACAACGCTCTTCCGCCTGATCCGTGGGGAATTTGCGCTCGATACCGGCGAAATCGAGGTCCCCGCCCGCGCCCGCATCGGCGGCGTGGCGCAGGAGGCACCGGCGACGGAGGACAGCCTTCTAGACACCGTTCTTGCCGCCGACACCGAACGCGCCGACCTCATGAAGCGGGCGGAAAACGCCACCGATCCCATGGAGATCGCAGACATCCAGACGCGGCTTGCCGACATTGATGCCCATTCGGCCGAGGCCCGTGCGGCCACCATCCTGCGCGGTCTTGGGTTCGACGCAGAGGCCCAGGCGCGGCCCTGTTCGGAGTTTTCCGGCGGCTGGCGGATGCGTGTCGCCCTGGCAGCGGTTCTGTTTTCACGCCCCGATGTTTTGTTGCTCGACGAGCCTACGAACTACCTCGACCTTGAGGGCACAATCTGGCTGGAACAGTTCCTGGCCCGGTATCCTCACACTGTTCTGGTCATCAGCCATGACAAGGACCTGCTCAACCGGTCGGTCGGAGCGATTCTGCATCTGCATGACCAGAAGCTGACGCTCTACCAGGGCAATTACAACACGTTCGACAACACCCGCCGCGCCCGCCTGGAGCAACAGGCGGCTGCGAAGAAGAAACAGGACGCCGCACGCGAACACATGCAGTCCTTTGTGGACCGATTCCGCGCCAAGGCCTCAAAAGCCCGGCAGGCCCAGAGCCGCCTGAAGGCGCTCGAACGCATGAAACCCATCGCCGGCGTGGTGGAAAACCAGGTCGCAGCGTTTAACTTCCCGACGCCCGAAGAGCTTTCGCCGCCCATCATCCGGCTTGAGGACGCAAGCGTCGGTTATGATGGCAATCCGGTGCTGAAAAACCTTGAACTGCGGATCGATCAGGACGACCGGATTGCCCTGCTCGGGGCCAATGGTCAGGGCAAATCGACCCTGTCAAAACTGCTGGCCAACCGACTCGACACAATAGACGGTAGAAAAATCGCCTCGTCGAAACTTCGTGTCGGGTATTTCGCACAGCATCAGGTGGACGAACTGCACCTGAACGAGACACCGCTGCAGCACCTCACCCGCCTGCGCCCGACGGAAACGCCGGCAAAGCTGCGCGCGCGTCTGGCCTCGGGCGGACTTGGACCGGATACGGCCACAACCGAGGTGCGGCGTCTGTCCGGTGGCCAGAAGGCCCGCCTGAGCCTGCTGATCGCGACACTCGACGCACCGCACATGATCATCCTTGACGAGCCGACCAACCACCTCGACATCGAGAGCCGCGAAGCCCTGGTTCAGGCGCTGACGGAATACGGCGGCGCCGTCATTCTCGTCAGTCACGACCCGCACCTGGTGGAACTGGTGGCGGAACGCCTCTGGCTGGTGCGCGACGGCGCGGTGAAGCCCTATGCCGAGGATATGGAGGCCTACCGGCGCCTGCTCCTCAGCGAACGGGGCGGGTCCAGCGAGAAAAAATCGAAACCGAAAGCGAAGAAACCCGCAGCACCGAAAGTGGACACCTCCGCGATAAAGGCTGAGATTTCGAAGTGCGAGGACCGGGTCCAGAAACTCGAGGAAATGCGCGACGCCATTGACTCGCGCCTGTCGAACCCGATGATCTACGGGAGCGGTGACACGCAGAAGATCGAAACGCTTCAGAAGAAGCGGGCCGAGGTTCTCGACGGGCTTGAACGCGCCGAAGGGCTCTGGATGGCCGCACTGGAAAAACTGGAGCAGGCGCAGGGACGGGCCTAATGACGGTTGAGACACTTCTGACGACGTTCGTCACGCTCTTCGTCATTATTGACCCCATCGGTCTGGCACCGCTTTTCGTCTCCCTGACCCGCGGCATGGACGCCAAAAGCCGCAGCAGCGTGGCGCTCCGCGCGATTGGCATCAGTTTCTTTCTTCTCGCTCTGTTCGGGATTGTGGGGGAAAAACTGCTGGACGCCATTGGCATTGGCATCCCCGCATTCCGAATCTCAGGCGGCATGCTGCTTTTCCTGATATCCGTCGACATGCTGTTTGAAAAACGCAGCGAACGGCGCGAGAAACGCAGCGAGGAGGCCCTTCCCGATCCGTCGGTGTTTCCGCTCGCGATGCCGCTGGTCGCGGGCCCTGGCGCGCTTGCCACCATGATCCTCCTCAACAGTCAGAACACCGGCAACATTGCCGGCCAGGTGGGCGTCATGCTGACCATGGCGGCGGTGCTTCTGGTCACGTATATTTTCTTCCGGCTCGGCGGCACCATCGAAAAGTTACTGGGTCACACCGGCATTGTTGTGGTAACCAGACTTCTGGGTATGGTGCTTGCCGCCATGTCGGTGCAGTTCGTCCTCAACGGGCTCACGGATCTGGGTGTGCTTTAGGAGAGCCGGATAAACAATTGGACATTCAGGAAAACCTTCCGCGTCTAATCTACCTTTGCCTGCTGCTGGTTTTTGTCGTCTGGGCGTTTTCCGGCATGCGGCAGAAACTCTCCAAATCCGTCCGCGACCTTGCACTCTGGGCCCTGATCATCGGAATGCTGGTGATTGCCTACGGATTTCGCGACACACTCAAACGTGAACTGATGCCCGGATCGGCCACCTGGAGCGACATGGACAGCATAACGCTGAGCCGTGGTCCGGGCCGTCATTTCCGCGCGACGGTCGATGTCAACGGCGTCGGCATCCCGTTCATTGTGGATACCGGGGCCACCGGCATCGTTCTGAGCCTTGAGGACGCGGAACGCATTGGAATAGACCCCGACACGCTTGCCTTCTCAGGCCGGGCCAGCACCGCAAACGGTGTGGTCGAGACGGCACCCGTGCGCCTGGAAACCATCGAGTTCGGCCCATTTTCGGACACCAATGTGAGAGCCCACGTAAATGGCGGCAGGCTGGATGACAGCCTGCTGGGCATGAGCTATCTCAACCGCTTCTCAAAGCTGGAAATAGCGGGCGACAGGATGATCCTGCACCGCTGACCAAGGGGTCAGGTGCTCAGTTTCTGAACCCAGCGCCCGCCATCCTGCGCCCAGTACTTGGCCGGTATTTTCGCCGCCACAACCGCTTTCCAGTCCGCCCGCGCGGCGTTCAGGGTCTCAGGATCATTGCCGTCGAACATCAGGCAGGTTCTGGTAAATTTGCCCGCCTCCTCCGCATCGACCCGCGCGCCCTCAACCAGCATGAGCACATCCGCCCGGTTCGGGTTTTCGGGCCCGCTGGTCAGGTAAATCGGCTGGAGTGCTGCATGGCCCATGGCGTTGGTCCCGTGCGGCAAAAACGCATCCGCACGGTAACTCCACAACAGCGTGTCGATCGGCTCAACCCGGTCGTCCCGCCCCATACGCACGACCACGCGCAGGTTCCGTTCCAGACATTTCTCGAGCAGCCCCGGCAGGTTCCGCTTAAGTGGCGAGGATGTCAGGTGATAGAACAGAACCTCAGCCATGTCCGCGATCAGACCTCGAAGCGATCCCGGATGAGCCGGTCCAGCGCGCGCACGCCCCAACCCGTGGCCCCCTTGTTGGAGAGGGTCGTACCCTTCGCCACATAGGCCACGCCGGCGATATCCAGGTGGATCCAGGGCGTACCCTCCTTCACGAACCGCTGCAGAAACTGCGCTGCCGTGATGGACCCGGCGGGGCGCCCGCCGATATTCGACATGTCCGCAATCCGGTTCTTCAGCAGGCGGTCATAGGCGGGGCTGAGCGGCAGACGCCATGCGCCCTCATCCTCTTCTTTTGCGGCTTTGAGAAAGTCGCTCACAAAGCTGTCATCATTGGAAAAAGTTCCGGCATTCTCATGGCCGAGCGCGATGATCACCGCTCCAGTCAGTGTCGCAAGGTCGACCATCGCGGACGGGTTAAACCGCTCCTGCGTGTACCACAGCACATCCGCCAGAACGAGCCGCCCCTCGGCGTCGGTGTTGATGACCTCGACCGTGTCGCCCTTCATGGTTTTCACCACGTCACCAGGACGCTGCGCCTTACCATCGGGCATGTTCTCAACGAGGCCGACCAAGGCAACGACATTGGCCTTTGCCTTGCGTGCGGCGATGGATTTCATGACGCCGGACACAACGCCCGCGCCGCCCATGTCCATCGTCATTTCCTCCATGCCGGGTCCCGGCTTGATGGAAATACCACCGGTATCGAAGACAACGCCTTTGCCCACCAGAGCAAACGGGGCCTCGTCACCGCCGCCATTCCACTGCATCACGACGACCTTGGACGGCGATTCCGATCCCTGGCCCACACCCAGCAGGGTCCGCATCCCCAGCTTCTCAAGCTCCGGCTCCTCCAGAACCTCGACCTCGACGCCAAGTTCGCGCAGCCCAACCAGACGCTCGGCAAACTCGGTCGTGGTCAGAACATTCGCGGGCTCATTGGTTAGATCACGGGTGAAGATCACACCCTGGGCCTGCGCCTCGAGCGGGGCGTACTCGGCTTTGGCCGCATCCGTGTCGTTCACGTAAACCGTGAAAGCCGGATCAGGTTTTCCGTCATCCCCGCCCGTACGGTAGGCGGAAAAGTCATAGGCCCGCAGAACCATGCCCAGCGCGACATCGCCGATTCGCGCCATGGTGGGCGCGATGATGGACACCGCCGTATCCGTACCCGCGCGCGAGACCGCCGCCCCGGCCCTGCGTGCGTCGGAGGCGGTTGGTTTCCGGGACAGCTTGATGACCTGCACGGCCTCCGCGGCCATACCCACCGGGAAACCGATCATGTGCGACGACCCAGGCTCGGCATCTTCAAACTTTTTCGACCCCGCCAGCCGCGACACCGCCTTTTTCGTCAGCCGGTCGACGCGTTTGGCCCCCGCATCCATGGACCCGTCCGGGGCCACGAAAATGACGACCCTGCCCTCGATGGCAGCGATCCCGTCAATATCCATCTGCTCGAAAGTTGTTTGCGGTAGCGTGGTCACGGGTCTCTCCCTATGCTTGATGCGGGCTGTCAGGCCTAGCCGCTTTCCAGGCGCATTACCAGACGGGCAGAGACATGATCGGAGAAAGGCGCGACACTTGAGGAAACTCGACCGCTACATCCTTGGGCATCACGTTGCCGCCTTCGGATTTTTTGCCCTGATCTTCACCGGCGTGATCTGGCTGACCCAAGCCGTACGGCTGATCGATACGGTGGTGGCCAGCGGCCAGGGGGCACGCACCTTCCTTGAGTTTTCCGGCCTCGTGCTGCCCCAGGTTTTTGTCATCGTTCTGCCCCTGTCGGCCATTGGGGCCTCGCTCTACGCGCTCAACCGGCTCTACAGCGATTCCGAACTGGTGGTGATGATGTCCTCGGGCCTCGGCCCCACCGCGCTCCTGCGGCCCGTATTGATGTTCTCAAGCCTGATTGCGGTCCTGATGGCGCTCGTGCTGATGGTGGCGGTTCCGATTGCCAGCACCGCACTCGCCGACCGGACCAACGCCATCCGCTCCGACCTTGCCGCGTCACTGATCGTGGAGCGACAGTTCATTCACCCTCTTGAGGGCCTCACCCTGTTTATCGCGGACACCAGTCAAACCGGTGAAATGGCGGGGATTTTTCTTGATGACCGGCGGGATGAGGATCAGGCCGTGACCTACACCGCCGAACGCGCCCTCTTTCTGCGCGAGGAAGACGAGGCCCGCCTTGTCATGGTCGACGGCGTGGCCTTGACCGCCGGGTCGGGCGGTGGCTTGAACTCCGTACGGTTCGACCAGTTCGTGTTCGACCTCAGCGAACTTCTGCAAAAGGACAACGACCGCACTCCGCGCCCGGCGGAATACCCTGTACCGCAACTTCTGAACCCCACGGCCGAAATGCTCGACACCCGGTATGATCCTGGCGACTACATTTCCGAGGGGCATTACAAACTCTCCCTGCCGCTTCTGACGATGATTTATCCAGTGATTGCGCTGATGACATTCCTTGCCGGCGGCTACCGGCGCTCCGGGTTTGGCCGAAGGGTCGTTGTGGCGGTCGTTGTCTGCGTCCTGATCCAGGTCGTCCTGTTCGCCGCGGAGGCACGTGTGGTGGAAAAACCGGCCCGATGGCCGCTGATGTACCTGCCCCAGGCCCTGGGGCTCATCTACGTTGCGGCCCTGATGCTGTGGCTTGAAAAGGGTTCCGGCTCCCGGAGGCGCGTGGCGGCATGACACTTTGGCGATACCTTCTCAAGGCGTTCATCAAGACGGTCCTGATGGTCTTCATCGTGCTGTCACTGGTGGTGATGCTGTTTGCGCTGGTCGAGAACCTGCGGCGGTTCGGTGATGAGGGCGTCGGGGCCGGGGCGATTTTTCAGGCCACGCTGATCCAGGTGCCGGAAACCATGTACCAGGTGTTCCCCCTCGTGCTTCTGCTCGGGAGCATGCTGATGTTCCTGCGGTTTTCACGCAGCAGCGAACTCGTGGTGATGCGCGCCTCGGGCGTGTCCGCACTCCGCCTCGTTGGCATCCCGGTACTCGCGTCCATCATCCTCGGTATTCTGTTCATCGTGGCGGTCAATCCGTTCGTCGCCGCCACGATGCGCCAAAGCCAGGAGCTGGAGGACTCCTTCCGGGGCGAAAGCTCCAGCATGCTTTCCTTTTCCAAGGACGGTCTGTGGCTACGCCAGTCCGATGCGGAAGGTCAAACCGTGATCCAGGCGGCCCGCACCAACGCCTCCGGCACCATTCTCGCGGACCTGCGGATGCACCGCTTCAACGAGAACGGGGAGATCTATGCCCGCGTTGAATCGCCCTTCGCCACGCTGCTCAACGGCACCTGGGAAATGCGCACGGCCCATGTATGGGAGCTTCAGCCCGACGGGGTGTTTAAGCTGACGCAGGAACGTGGCGGCTACCGGCTCGACACCGATCTGACCCAGGAGCAGATCCTCGACAGTTTCGCCCCACCGGAGATGATCAATTTCTGGCAGCTCGGCATGTTCATCCAGCAGATCGAACAGTCGGGCTTCTCCGGGCTGCGCCACCGGCTTTACCTGCAAACCGAACTGGCCAAGCCCGCGCTGTTCGCCGCGATGGTCCTGATCGGCTCGGCCTTCGCCCTGCGCCCCTCCAGGTTCGGGCAGACCGGCGTCATGATGCTCTTTGCCATCCTCGCGGGATTTTCGCTCTATTTCCTCAAGGATTTCGCCGAAACCCTTGGGGCCCAGGGCCAGGTTCCGCTGTTCGTCGCGGCGTGGACGCCACAGGTGGCGGCCATTCTGCTGGCGACGGGGCTACTTCTGCATCTTGAGGATGGGTAGCGGGAATGCAAAAAACGGATGAAGTTTTCCGTTGGGGCCACCATTGAACCGATCCTCAGTCCTTCTCGCGGCCCTGCTGCTCACGCTGCCCGTCGATCCGGTGGTTCAGGCTGACACGACACCGGTGAGCCTGGTGGCCGACAATGTCAGTTTCGATCAGGACACGGGCCAGCTGACCGCGACGGGCAATGTTGAGGTTCTCTACCAGGGCAAGGTCCTGAGCGCCGATACCATCCGCTACGACGAGGCCGCCGAGGAGGTAACGGCAAGCGGCAACGTCACCCTGACCGAACCCGGGGGCAGCGTGTTCCTGGCAGACAGCGTGGTGCTCTCCCCCGATCTTGGCGACGGTCTCATCAATGGCGCGCAGCTTCTGATCTCCGGGCGCCTTCAGGTCGCCTCGTCCGAGTTGCAGCGCAACGACGACCGCTTCACGACCCTGCACAACACGGTCGCGAGTTCCTGTGTCATCTGCGAGACCGATCCCACCCCAACCTGGTCGATCCGGGCCGCCCGGATCACGGCAGACGAACTCAAGCAGCGCATCTATTTCGAGGACGCGACATTCGAGCTTCTGGGCGTTCCCGTGGGGTATTTCCCGGGCATCAGCGTACCCGACCCGACCGTTGACCGCGCCAACGGGTTCCTACATCCAAACTACCGCGACAGCGACATCTACGGCACCGGCATCAAACTGCCCTATTACTTTGTGCTCGGCGACTCCGCGGACCTGACCGCGACACCCTTCGTCACCACCACGGGCGCGGCCCTTCTGGAGGCGGAATACAGGCGCAGGTTTGTGAACGGATCGATCGACCTCGGCGGTGTTCTGGCCGTGCGCGACGGCATGGGCGGAGAGTTTCGTGGCGCGGTCGATCTGAACGGAAATTTTGCGCATCAACAGGGGTTTGTGTCGGATTTCGACATCAATCTCGCAAGTGATGACAGCTTCCTGCAACAGTTCGACTATTCCGACAGCGACCGCCTCACGAGCGTGGCGCAGGTCTACCGCGTCCGAAAAGACGACTACGTCCGCCTGAGCACAATCGGGTTCCAAAGCCTGCGCGAAAACGAGGAAACCGGCACCGTTCCCTTCGTGCTGCCGGAGTTCCAGTACAACCGCAACTTCCGGCTCGACGGTATCGGCGGGCTGTTCTCGGCCGATGCCAACGCTCTTGGCATCCAGCGACGCATGGGCCTCGACATGATCCGGGGCGGCGGCGGTCTCGACTGGCGCATGGACGGGGTTTTGGGCCCCGGCCTGCTCACATCCGTGACCGCGTCAGGTGAGGTCGACATCTATCAGACCTGGAATGACGACACGATTGACGACGGCATGAAGGGGCGTGTGGTGCCCATGATCGCCTTCGATTTCCGCCTGCCCCTGCTGAAATCCACCGCCGCCGCCCAGCATGTGATCGAACCGATCACCCAGATCATCTATTCCGACGCACTCGGAAGCTCCAACCTGCCCGACGAGGACAGTCTGCTTCCGGAATTTGACGAGTTGAACCTGTTCTCCACCAACCGCTATCCCGGCCGCGACCGGGTTGAGACCGGGCTGCGGGCCAATGTGGGCGTGAAATACAACCGCTACGACCCGGATGGCTGGCACCTTGGCATGACATTTGGCCGTGTCATCCGCGACGAGCCGGAAACAGGCTTTGCCACCGGCACGGGTCTTGCGGGGCGCTGGTCGGATTTCGTGGGTGCGGTTTCGCTTGATTTCGAGACGGGTATGCGAATCACGAACCGGGCCCTGTTCAACAAGCAGTTCGACGTGCGCCGCAACGAGTTTGCCCTCGGGCTTGAGAGCGACAAGACCGACATGGAGGTCGGCTATACCTATCTGGCAGAGGATGACAGCAACGAGGCCCTGGGCTTCCAGCCCGAGATCAACGAGTTCAATTTCGAGGCCAGCCACCGCTTCCATCCCAACTGGGAAGTCAGCGGCGAGTGGCGCTATGACGTTGCAACCAAGGAGAACCTGCGGGCCGGGGCCGGGATCACCTACGGCAATGAATGTGCCGAATTCGACCTTTCCGTCTCGCGCCGCTATACATCATCCGCTAATGTGCCGGCCTCGACATCGATCAGCTTCAGTCTGAATCTGGCAGGGCTTGGCGATGACGGAAGTAACGAGTGGCCTTCCAGGGCCTGTGCCCTCCCGGGATGACCGGAGGGTTACAAGAGGGAACAACAATGCGTACTGCCTGGTTGGCATTCGTGACCGTGATACTGCTTGCCGGCCCGTCGGGTGGCCTGGCCGCCGGTCCGTATTCACCCGTCCTTACGATCAACGGAAACGTCATCACACAGCATGACGTGGAACAGCGCATTCTGCTGCTGGAGGCACTGGGCGCGCAGGGCGACGTGGACGAGCTTGCCATGACGCAGCTGACCGAGGACCAGCTGAAGATCGACGCGGCGGAATCCCTCGGTCTGGAACTGCCCGAGGATGCCATTCTCGCGGGTGTCGAGGAGTTTGGGGCGGCACGCGGCATGACACTCGACGACGTGTTTAACATTCTGGACGAGCGCGGCATCGACCGGCAGGCCATGAACGACTTTGTCGAGTCCGGCCTCGTCTGGCGCGAAATCATCGGCGCGCGCTTCCGCGACCGCGCCACGCCGACCGAGGAGGAGGTCGACGCGGCCCTGGCCGCCGCGCGCAACCGGCTTGTGGACGTCTACTACCTGGGTGAGATTGCCCTGCCCTACGAGGAGCGCGGTGAAAGCGCCACGATTGAGCTTGCGACACAGCTGGCCGAGGAACTGCGCCAGGGCGCGAATTTCGAGGCTGCGGCCCGCCAGTTCAGCCGGTCGAGCAGCGCGCGCAACGGCGGCGCCATCGACCCGGTTCCAGCCGCCTCCATGCCACCGGCCATGCGCGCCCGCATCGAGGGGCTGGAGCCTGGCCAGAACACCGGTCCGGTTCCGATTTCCGGCGGCCTGGCCATCATTAAACTGATCGATGTGAAGAAGGAACGCCCCCAGGAGGACCCGACGGTGACGGAGTTTGACCGGCGGGAGGCCATCCGGCTTCAGCTCTTCTCCGAGCGGATCGAGGCCTATGGCGAGGGCTACCTCCAGGAACTTGAGGCTGACGCCCTGATACAGCGGCCATGAAACCCGTTGCCCTGACACTTGGCGACCCGTCCGGGATTGGCGGGCAAATCTCCATCGCGGCCTGGGAGGCCCTGAAAGGCCGGGTGCCGTTCTTCCTGATCGGCAGCGTGGACCACATGCGCGTCCTCGCCGACCGCATGGGATCGCGCGTTCAACCCATTGAGGAGCCGGGCCAAATTGGTGACGGAGACCCCACCGGCCTGCCCGTTCTGCATCACCACCTGCCTGCGGAAGCGGTGCCCGGGGCGCCCGATCCGGCCAATGCGCCCGCCGTGGTGGAGATCATCGAACGCGCCGTCACCCTGACCAATTCCGGCGAGGCCTGCGCCGTTTGCACGAACCCGATCAGCAAGCATGTCCTGAGATCGGACGCGGGCTTCGGCTTCCCTGGTCATACCGAGTTTCTCGGGCATCTCTGCGGTGTTGAGACGCCGGTGATGATGCTGGCCTCGACGCTCCTGCGGGTGGTACCGGTGACCATCCATGAGGCGCTTGCGGATGTGCCAAAGGTTCTGACCCCGGAACTGCTGGAAAACACCATCCGGACCACCCATGCTGGCCTGATTTCCGATTTTGGCATCGCGAAACCCCGCATCGCCGTGGCCGGGCTCAACCCCCATGCGGGGGAAAACGGCACCATGGGGCGGGAGGAGATCGAGTTGATCGCGCCGGTTCTTGACCATCTGCGCGGCGAGGGCATGTATCTCAACGGGCCGCTGTCCGCGGATACGCTGTTTCACACGGCCGCGCGCGCGACCTATGACACCGCGGTCTGCATGTATCACGACCAGGCGCTGATCCCCATCAAGGCGCTGGATTTTGACGGCGGCGTCAATGTCACGCTTGGTCTGGGCATGGTCCGCACTTCGCCGGACCACGGAACGGCCTATGCCCTGGCGGGTAAAAACCAGGCCAATCCGTCGAGCCTCATTGCCGCGTTGCGCCTCGCCTTCGAGCTTGGTCAGCGCAGAGCCGGGGCGGCCGCATGACCGGGAACGGCGAAGCGGACCTGCCGTCGCTGTCCGAGGTTATCCGGGAACATGGGCTGAGCGCACGGAAATCGCTGGGCCAGAACTTCCTGCTCGATCTCAACCTGACCGCCAAAATCGCCCGGCGGGCCGGGGATATTGCCAATTCGGATGTGCTGGAAATCGGACCGGGACCAGGGGGGCTCACCCGCGGCCTGCTGATGGAGGGCGCGCGGAATGTTGTGGCAATTGAACGGGATGAACGGTGTCTGGCGGCGCTTGAGCAGGTTCGGGAGGCGTATCCGGGGCGTCTGACGGTACTGCACGGGGATGCGCTTGAGATCGACCCCCTGCCCCATCTGACGCCGCCCATCCGCATCGCGGCCAACCTTCCCTACAATATCGGGACGGAACTGCTGGTCCGCTGGCTGACGCCGGAGGTCTGGCCACCATTTTGGGACAGTCTGACGCTCATGTTTCAGTTGGAGGTCGCGCAACGGATCGTGGCGCAGCCGGGGGGCAAGGCCTATGGCCGGCTGGCGGTTCTCTCCCAATTCCGGACGCGGCCGAAGATTGTTATGGAACTGCCGCCACAGGCATTCACACCACCGCCAAAGGTCAAAAGCGCGGTGGTACACCTGCAAGTCCTTGAAAAACCACTCTTTGAGGCGGATGCCCGGACGTTGTCGCGAGTGGTGGGCATGGCCTTCAATCAACGCCGGAAGATGCTGAGATCCTCGCTCAAGGCCCTGGGGCCGGATGTGGAGGACATTCTGAACGCGGCCGGAATCAAACCGACGGAGCGGGCCGAGCGCGTTTCACTGGAGGCGTTTTGTGCGCTGTCGCGGGCTGTGGACGCCGCGGAAGGGCGCACCTGATCATCCGGAGCGGAATGCTCCAGACGTCAGAATTTCTTTATTATTCAGGAGCCTGCGGTGTGGCACCGGCATCAGATGTGGGTGCGGCCTCAACCACCGGTTCCGCCTTCGGCTTGCGCTTGGCACGGGGCTTGCGGGCCGGTTTGGCCGGAGCGGCCTCGGCACCATTCGCCTCAACACCGTTTTTGGCCGTTCCGTTGGCCTCGGGCGTTTCAGCCGCACTGCCATTGGCCTCAACTGGCGCTTCCGCCTCGGGCGCCGGCGCGGAGGCGCGGGCCCGCTTGCGCGGTTTGCGGCTCGATTCCGGCGTCTCAACCGGACCGCTGTCCTGGGCGTCGTCGGAGGTGTCGATCATGGTCAGTCCAGACCCCTCGGTGCCGGTTTGCGGAGTGCTTTCAATAGCTTCCGGATCCCTCGACGGCTGATCGTTCTGGTTCGATTTCGCGTTGTTCTGACTGCGCTGCTGTTCCTCGCGGCGCTGGTTTTCGCGCTGCTGCTGTTCCTCGCGCTGCGCTTCCTGGGCTTGACGCTGTTCCTGCTGCTGCTGCATCGCCTGACCGAGCAAACGGGCGTAGTGTTCGGAGTGCTGAAGGAAGCTCTCGGCAGCAACACGGTCCCCGGAAAGCTGTGCGTCGCGGGCCAAAATCTGATACTTATCAATGATCTGCTGTGGCGTTCCGCGAACCTTGCCATCCGGACCGGCGCTGTCAAACACACGGTTGATCGTATTTCCAGCGTTACGGCGCTGGTTGTTGCCGTTGTTGTTTTTGTTACGCGAACGCGACTTGTTTTGTGGTCTCATACTAAGGAGTTTCCGCCATCTTTTTTTGGCTTAGCCTTGCTAATTCGGCCGTCCATCGTGGACAGGGCTCGTAGCATGAAGCGTCAGTGCACTTTCTGGAACCGTACTGTCGAACGAGATGAATTTCATTCTGTCTACGGAATAAAAGCAGTCTATAACCTGCTTTCGCGGGATGACAAGGGCAAAACCAGTGTAAATTGTCAGAATTTAAGCAAGATTTCAGCAACTCTTTCCCTTTCGTCCATGTCCCGGTGTATTACAACCCGTTCAAATCCCGCGTTTTTAAATATTGAAGCAACATCAGGGGCCTGGCCCTCGCCGAACTCGAACAGAGCTCTGGAGCGGGGGCTCATAACACCTTCCAGTTGCGCCGCAATCGCCTGATAATCCTCCAGGCCGCTTTCGCCGGGAGTCAGGGCCAAATGGGGTTCCCAGTTGCGAACGTCCGGCATCAGGCTTTTCACCGCGGCCTGCGGTATGTAGGGCGGATTGCAGACGATCAGGTCGAAGGTTCCGGTGACTTCCGAGGTCCAGTCGGACTGAACGAAATCCACGCGGCCCTCCAGGCCCAGATCGCGCGCATTTGCGCGGGCAACCTCGAGCGCCCTGGGGCTGACGTCCGCTCCGACCCCGTGGGCCGAAGGAAATTCCGCCAGCAATGTCAACAGGATGGCTCCGGTTCCGGTGCCAAGATCGAGGATCCGGTCCGGCGTTGGGCCATCAAGAGCCAGGGCAATGAGCGTTTCGGTTTCCGGGCGCGGGTCCAGCACATCGGGTGTGACCCTAAAATCCCGCCCCCAAAATCCGCGTCGACCGGTGATCTGCGACACCGGCTGGTGGCGCATACGGCGGTCGATCATGGTTTCGAGACGTTTTTCGGTTTCAATTGATATGGTATCCGGCATGGCGAGCGTCAACCGGTCAGGGGAAATTTCGAGCGCGGCGGCGGTCAGAATGCGCGCGTCGCGGCCGGGATCGCCGATGCCCGCACCCGCCAGACGGCCCGTCGCGGCGACGAGCGCATCCCGGACGGTGCGGGGATTCATTCTTCCATTTCAGCGAGTTGGCTCGCCTGCTCCGCCTCGATGAGCGCGTCGATGATCTCGCCTAGATCGCCCTGCATGATCTGATCGAGCTTGTAGAGCGTGAGGCCGATGCGGTGGTCCGTCACCCTGCCCTGCGGGAAGTTGTAGGTGCGGATGCGCTCGGACCTGTCGCCGGAGCCGACCTGGCCCTTGCGGTCGGCGGCACGCTCGTCGTCGAGGCGCTGACGCTCGGCATCATAGAGACGCGCGCGGAGCACGTTCATGGCGTTGGCCCGGTTCTGGTGTTGCGACTTCTCGGAAGAAGTTACAACAATTCCAGTGGGTAAGTGGGTGATACGCACCGCACTGTCGGTGGTATTGACGTGCTGGCCGCCGGCGCCGGAGGCGCGCATGGTGTCGATGCGGATGTCGGTGGCGGGGATGTCGATGTCGACTTCCTCGGCTTCGGGCAGCACGGCGACGGTGGCGGCGGAGGTGTGGATGCGGCCGCCGCTTTCGGTGACGGGGACGCGCTGAACTCGGTGGACGCCGGATTCGAATTTCATGCGGGCATAGACGCCGCGGCCATTGATCTGGACTACTAGTTCGCGGATACCGCCCAGAACACTTTGATTTTCCTCCATAATCTGCCACTTCCAGCCCTGGTTTTCGGCCAGTCTCTGGTACATGCGGGCGAGATCACCAGCGAAGAGCGCGGCCTCGTCGCCGCCGGTTCCGGCGCGGATTTCGAGGATGGCGGAGCGTTCGTCGGCGGCGTCCTTCGGCAAAAGGCAGAGGCGAACGGCGTGTTCGGCGTCGGGAAGCTCGCCGGAAATGCGTTCGAGCTCCTCTTTGGCGAGGTCGCGCATCTCCGGGTCGGAGAGCATGCGTTCGGCCTCATCCTTTTCTTTTAAAAGGGAAAAATACTGCTCAATCTGGTCAACGACCGGCTTAAGATCTGAATATTCCTTTGAGATCGCCGCAAGATCGGCCACGGCCGCGCCCTCGTTGAGCTGCGCCTCAATAAAGCCGTAACGGTTACGGATCTGATCCAGTTTTTCCAATGGCACCATGGGCGGGGTTTCTTCCATCAGGGGCGCAGGGTCAAGTGGGAGAGCGTGCCAGGCGGCGCATTTGGGGGCGGAACGTGGCACAAACGGTACCGCAAGTGGCGCAGATTGACAGAGAAGTGGCACAGATTGTGAGTCAAATGGCACAGATTGCACGGGGTTTGGTCTTTTTTGGCGCAGATTGCTGGGGAAACCGGGAGCCGAGGGGGCTGCGGACGCCTCCCTTACCCCGGCGCCGATGAGATGAAGCCTGGCAAAAAGTGAGTGGATTTCTGACACCGTGTCAGTAAAACTGACGTCATGTCAGAAGAATCGAAACCACCTGGAACCAGGGCCGCCCGGACCATGACGCCGGGCAAGGCGGCCGTGACGAAATCCGCGATCATGGATGCCGGGCATGAGTTTTTGCAGACGCGCCCCTTTCGGGAGCTGACGGTCGGGAGCCTGATGAAACGGATCAGGCTGAGCCGGGCGACGTTTTATCTCTACTTTAACGATCTGCACGGGCTGATGGAGGCGCTGCTCGATGAGGTGAAGGTGGGGATCGTCGAGGGCGCGCGGCCCTGGCTGTCGAATGAGGGCGATCCGCAGGAGGAGTTGCGAAAGAGCCTCGCGTCGCTGATCGAGATGGGCTGGGAGCACGGGGCGATTTTGAAGGCGGTCGATGACGCGGCCCCGAATGATGAGCGGCTGGAGAACGTATGGGAGGCGTTTGTCGCGTCGTTTGATGAGGTCGTCGCGGCGCGGATTGCGAATGACCAGGCGGCAGGGATCACACCGGAGTTTGACCCGCTGCCGGTGGCGCGGGCGCTGAACCGGATGGATGCGGGAATTTTGATCCATGCGTTCGGCACGCCTGAGAAGGCGCCGAAGGCGGAGGTTTTGGCGGCGGTGAGCCGGATCTGGTTCTCGACGCTCTATCCGTTTGACGCGACGGCCGTCAGCAAAGCGGGGACGGTCAGCGGGGGAAATACCACAAAAGCCAACTGATACAGGGAGCGCAAAATGCGTAGAATTCACCAATGTCTGACCGGGATGGTCATGGCGCTTATGGTCATGTCGGGGCCGGGCGCGGCGCAGATGGCCATGACGACGGAGATTCCCGATGGCATCACCACGCCGGATAATATCGAGACGCAGCTGGGCGACCTGAATTTCTTTGACGGGGTGCCGGATGCGGATACGGCCGGGAAGATTTACGACCTCTACGACTTCACCAATGCCTATGTGGCCTATCTCGACGGGCTGAAGATCGCGTCGATGGATGCGATGCGGCGCGGGCTTCTGAGCCAGGGGCCGGCCAACACGACTGTTTTGCAGTTTGCGGAATTCATGGATTCGCGCACGCTGTTTCTGACGGCGAATACCACGAGCGTTTACCAGACGCTGTGGCTTCAGCTTGGGGACGAGCCGATGGTGATGGAGACACCGCCGAACGTGCTTGGCCTCATCAACGATGCCTGGTTCAAATACGTGACGGATTTCGGGAACCTCGGCCCGGATGAGGGTCAGGGCGGGACGTTCCTCATCCTTCCGCCGGGGTTTGAGGGTGAGGTATCGGAGGACGGCTACACCGCCGTGGTTCGGCCCAGCACCTTTGGCAGCTGGGTTCTGTGGCGCGGGTTTGCGGATGCGGACGGATCGACGGATGTGGCGATCCAGCAGACCCAGGAGATGCTCAAACTCTATCCCCTGTCCCAGGCGGATGCGCCGCCAGAGATGAATTTCGTCGACGTGTCCGGCGTGGAGTTCAACACCATACACGCGATGGACGCGCGGATGTTTGAGGAGATCAACACCGTGATCCAGGCGGAGCCGCTGATGGGTGAGGAGCCGGAACTGCTGGGGCGGCTGGCGGCGGTCGGCATTCGCAAGGGCGAGCCGTTTGAGCCGGATGAGCGGATGAGCGAAATTCTGGAGAAGGCGGCATCGGCGGGTGCGGTGACGGTGAAAACCCTGATTTCCAAACCGCGCGATGATCTGGCCTATTGGTATCCGGGTGAGAGCTACTGGCAAAACGCCTTCCCGGGCGGGGCCTATACCTGGGTGATTGACGGGATCACGCGGCAGGATTTCCGCTCGGCGTTCCATTTCTACGCCACCGGCATTTCACCCGCAATGGCGCTCAAGGTCGTGGGCAAGGGCTCGCAATACGCCTTTACCTATCGCGATGCGAACGGCGACGCGCTGGACGGCGGCAGGACCTACAAAATGACGGTTCCGGCCAATCCGCCGGCGGAAAAGTTCTGGTCCTTTACGCTCTATGACAACCAGACCCGGTCGATGCTGCAAACCGATGCGCGCTACCCGGCGATTGGCAGCAACACGCCCGGTGTGGTCCAGAATGAGGACGGCTCGACCGACATTTACTTTGGACCGGAAGCGCCCGAGGGTTGGGAGAGCAACTGGCTTCAGACCGTGCCCGGCAAGGGGTGGAACACGATCATGCGCCTCTATGGCCCCCTGGAGCCGTGGTTTGACGGCAGCTGGCGTCCGGGTGAGATCGAACCGGTCGAATAGAACCAGACTGATCCGCCTGTGCTCTGGAAGCCACATTTTTCCAGGGCCAGGCGAAGTTTTTTCCAGCATCTTAAATTTGTCACCGGTTTCGTTAAAGTGATCGCATGAGGCGTGTTCCATGCGGGTGCGCCCCCGTGGACGCCTCATTCATCGGCGGCGATGACCTGGAGGGGGATCACCGTTGCTGTCTGACTGGAGGGACGTGCGCCAATTTGCGCACAACTGATGGAGACACCAATGAGACATTTAATGACGGCGACCGCCCTGCCCGTGCTGGCCATGCTTGGCAGCCCGGTCCTGGCGCAGACATACTCGAACGAAACCGGCTCCGTGACGTTTTATGGCCAGGTCAGCCCGACCTATCTGGGCTATGACGACGGCGACGAGACGTCGAGCGAGCTGGCCGACAACGCCCACTCCAACACCCGGGTGGGCTTCTGGCTGGAGCGGGAACTTGCGACCTCGGTTCTGAAGTTCAACTTCGAGACGGCGGTTGGACTGCCCCAGACGAGCGCGTTCAGCCAGGACAGTTCCCCGGACTGGGAGTGGGACAAAACCAAACTGCGTAAGGTCGACATCGTCTGGGACTCGCTGTCCTGGGGGTCGATCAGCTTCGGTCAGGGCAGCATGGCCTCGGACGGTGTCGCGACGATCGACAAGTCCGGCACCACCATGGTCAGCACCGTGACCACGTCGGATACCGCCGGAAGCTACCTGTTCCGTGAGGATGGCGGGGATCTGTCGGATATTGCGCTGGGTGATGTCTACAGCGACTTCGACGGCGGACGCCGGGGCCGTATCCGCTATGACACGCCGACCTTTGGCGGGTTCAGACTGGCGGCGGCTTACGGTGAGGAAATTCTCAACAGCGGCGATGACAGCGAGTATTACGACATCGGCGCGTTCTACAGCAACGACTATGGCAGCTTCGAGGTATCGGCCGGGGCCGGTTATGCCTGGAAGGACAGCGACGGGGACACCACCGAGCGCTATGCCGGGTCGGTGTCGGTTCTGCACGGCGACACGGGTCTGAACGGGACGTTTGCGCTGGGTGGTGATCCGGACGGCGGCGACTACTGCTACATCAAGGCGGGCTGGATCACCGACTTCACCCCGGTCGGGTCCACGGCGTTTTCGGCCGACTACTACAGCGGTTCGGATTTCCAGAACGACGGATCATCCTCGGATGCCTGGGGGCTGCAGGTCACGCAGAATTTCGATGCGCACAACATCGAGGCCTATGCAGGGTTCGCGTCCTATGAGTTCGACGGCGACGGTGGTGTGGACTACCAGGACTCCAGCTCGACCCTTGCGGGTCTTCGCTGGAGATTCTGATCAGGGCGGTGCGCCGGGTCGATCAGGCCTTGGCGCCACGCCTGAGCACGATGGCCCTGGGGCCGGGGGGCTTTGGGGCCGATTGTTCAAACACGTCGAAAATTGGCCGGATCCGTGATACCCTACGGTATGGTCCGGTCGGTTTTCTTCGGTATGGCGGTTGTCCTGGCGGTTGCGGGAGGTGCGCGGCAGGCGGGGGCGGCTGACTGTTACTGCACCGATCAGACGGGAAGCCGCGTGGAGATGGGCGCGGTGATCTGTCTGCATGTGGACGGGCGCGCCTTTCTGGCGCGCTGTGAGATGTCGCTCAACAATCCGATGTGGCGGGAGCTGAAGACCGGGTGTCTGTCCTCGGAGGTGTCACCCGGGCCGCTCGATATCCTTGAGAGCCTCAAGCAGGGCGTCGCCGCGGGCCGCGTTTACTCCAAGATCTGATTTTCCGTAGCGGGAGCGCGAGAAAACCGCCATGGTCGATCCGCCCTCGTCCGCCGCCATAAAGCGCACGGAGATGTAGTCGGGATAACCCATCAGGCGGGAGCGTTCCTCCCAGGTCATCCAGAGGCCGTCATCGGACTGCGCCACGAGGCGGGTGCCGTTGCGGTCGCTGATCCAGGAGGCGAAGCGGTCACTGAGGGTTGCGGGCTCGACCGCGTAGACCGGGGCCACGGCATCGGGCTCGGGCGCGTCCATGCCCTCTGGCACCAGCCGCCAGGAGTTGGGGTTGCCGGTGGATGGCGCGGTGAGCGGGTCGACATGCCAGCGGTCTGGGTCGGTGTCGGCGGTGCGCACGTAGAGGGAGAAGCCCACAACGGCGATAATGGCGAAGACGATGATCCAGCCAAGGACGCGCAGAAAGAGGATCATTCGGCGGCGTGCTCCGGTATCGCTTCTTCCGATTTTTCGGATTCGATCTCAGAGGCGCGGGTTTCGACGAGTTCGACGATGTGGTCGATCATGCCCTCGTTGCCGAGTTTGTGGTGCTGTTTGCCCGCGAGATAGACCATGCCGGAGCCGGCACCGCCGCCGGTAAAGCCCACATCGGTCATCAGTGCCTCGCCGGGGCCGTTGACCACGCAGCCGATGATGGAGAGGCTCATGGGTGTCTTGATGTGTTCGAGACGTTTTTCAAGCACTTCAACGGTTTTGATCACGTCGAAGCCCTGCCTAGCGCAGGAGGGGCAGGAGATGATGTTGACGCCGCGGTGACGCAGGCCGAGGGATTTGAGGATCTCGTAGCCGACGCGGACCTCCTCCACCGGATCGGCGGAGAGGCTGACGCGAATGGTGTCGCCTATGCCCATCCAGAGGAGATTGCCAAGACCAACGGCGGATTTGACGGTGCCGGAGGACAGCGATCCGGCCTCGGTGATGCCAAGGTGGATCGGCGCGTCGGTCGCCTCGGCCAGGGCCTGGTAGGCGGCGGCGGCGAGGAACACATCCGATGCCTTAACGCTGATCTTGAACTCCTTGAAATCGTTGTCTTCCAGGATGCGGATATGGTCGAGACCGCTTTCGACCATCGCGTCAGGGCACGGCTCGCCGTATTTTTCCAGCAGGTGGCGTTCCAGCGATCCGGCGTTAACGCCGATGCGCATGGAACAGTTGTGGTCGCGGGCGGCCTGGATGACCTCGCGCACGCGTTCGGGTGTGCCGATATTGCCGGGGTTGATGCGCAGACAGGCAGCGCCCGCCTCCGCCGCCTCGATGCCGCGTTTGTAGTGGAAGTGGATGTCGGCCACGATCGGGACCGGGCTTTCGCGCACGATTTCCTTCAAGGCTTTACTGGAAGCCTCGTCGGGGACGGAGACGCGCACGATGTCCGCGCCCGCCTCCGCACAGGCCTGAACCTGGGCAATGGTTGCCGGGATGTCCGTGGTGGGCGTGTTGGTCATGGTTTGGACGCTGATCGGCGCGTCGCCCCCCACGGGGACATTGCCCACATGGATCTGACGCGAGGGGCGCCGGTCGATGTTTCGCCAGGGTCGAATGGGATTGTGTGACATGACGTCCGTTTCGCAAACTGCCTGCTTTGGGGGGATGTCTAGTGGAACGGGGCGTGGGAGTCACGGTTGATTTCCGCGCCCTGCGGGGATGTGCCGGTCAGGGAATTGTGAGGGGGTGGCGAGGATTGTTGGGGGCGCAAAGTTGCGGTATAAATGTTCGGTATAATTCGGAGGCAGGCCATGACGGCGGCGAAACGGAAGACGTCCCTGACGCTGGACGCGGCAACACTGGACGAGGCCAGGGCGCTTGGTATCAACGTCTCAAGAGTTACCGAGGCGGCGCTCGTGGCGGCGGTTGGCGAGGCAAAGCGCAGAGCGTGGCTTGAGGAAAACGCGGAAGCCTTCGCGGCGCAGGCGGAATGGCACGGGCGGAACGGTCACCCGCTGGCGGAGATTATCGCGTCGCCGGGTGATGTTACGTGGAAGAGCTGAAACGCCATGACGTCGCGGAGTATCGCGGCGTTTTAATGGTTGTCGTTGAGAGCGATCTTCTACCACCTGATCCGGCCGTGGTGGTGATCCCCCTGCTCCAGGAATATCCGGCAGTGCGGTATCTGAACCCGGTGATCGAACATGGCGAAACGGAATACTTTTTGGCCACCCGTCTGATTGCGGCGGTGCGCAGATCGGCGTTGCGGCGTGTGGGTGATGTTGCGGATCAGGCCGACAGGATCACACGGGCGGTTGATGTGTTGATGGGCGGCGTCTGACCGGGACCAGCGGACGGCCCAGCCGAAGCCGCAGCCGAGATCGGCCGCGGCGGTTGGATCGGGCGGATGACTAGGGTTTCGGACCATTAGGGGGCGCCGGCCAGTCCCTGGGTCTGGTGGGGCAGATTTCTGTGGCCTGCGAAAATTCGGGATTGTCGTAGGTGTTTTGGGCCATGCGGGGAAACAAGCAAATTGAAAGGTGTTGCAATACTATCAACCGCAATCACCCGTCGCGCATGATCATATACGAAACGAATGACGCACAAGCTCCAATCATAAAAAGCGCATCGGCCTCATCAACCTTTGCTTCCTGATCAAACACCAGTGCATGTCGAATACCTTCCTGGTCGCTCGAATATCCATAAAGTTTGTCGAACGCGCCCCTAAGGCTTCCATGCAAGTATCCTTGCTTGTCCAAAGTGGACAGCGCCGGACCAAGAGACTTCGTTCCTGGAGCCAGCTTCCTTGCCATTGCTTCAACAGCATTAATGCTCTCACGAACACTGCCAGACCAATCCCCGTTGCGAAGCTCGACGCCAGCATTAATCAGGTGTTTTCGGGCAGCGTCAGATCCAGTTTTTTCCGCCTCCGAAATGGCTCTTTCGATAGCGGCACCCTGATGCTCTGTGCCTACAGCTACAACCTTTGAGTCTATAACCCTATAAGCGGAGCGTTCGGAGACCAACATTTGTGTGAGATCACGTTTAAGCTCTTGGCTGCACCCTTGATGGCGGACAAAGAACTCAAAAATATCGAAAAAAGTTCCAAAGTTTGATTTTCCAATACAGTATTCAAGAGTCTTCCTAAATTCATGCGGTTTGTTCTCATAACTACTAACCGCCTGCCTCAAAAACAGTACGTGAAAGTCCTGTGACACACGTTTCCAATTGCTATCAAAAAACACTTCCCATGAACCGACTACTTCCTCTCTGTCAATTTCCAGATTAATATAGTAATTAGTCAAACGTCGAATATCATCGGATACCTCCCCAATCTTTAATTGCGGGGGTATCTCTTTGAGCCCTGTGCGCTGGGAGAACGGCACATACAACTCATCATTATTGTGAAATTCAGTCATTTTTTAGCAAATAATTCGATTTTTTGAATTCATTGGAAGTCGATTCCAATGTTCCACTTTTTTTCAGAAAATCGCAGACGTGGCAATCTTTACAGCTTCCACTCAATGGAAAGAAGCATGTCGCATCCCGCCTCAAAATGCAAAATTATGATCGATCGGGGACAATGCCCTCAATAGACATAACATCGAATGATCCATCGGCAGCCCGAAGTGAGGTTGCCGCCGGGCGGGATCGTTTGAACTGGTAGCCTTTCCGGCCACCACCCACCTACTGGATGGTTGTGCCGTCCGGAAGGGTGCGCATGGCCTGGGAGAGGACGCCGGGGATCTGTTCGAGGGCCGGGTAGGTCTCGGAGATGGAAACCGGGTCGAGCGCCACGTCGCGGACGGCGCGGGTGCCGAGGCCGAGGGGGCCGTGCAGCTCGTCGCCGAGGCGCACATAGACGGAGCCGGAATTGCCGGCCCAGATGAGCGGGGCGCCGACGCCTTCGGGCGGTGTGTAGCTCTCGCCCTTCTCAAGGATCTGTTCAAAGATCACGGTGCCGTTTTCGAGATAGACCCGGACCCAGGCGGCGCGTTCGGCGATGACGGTTACGCGTACGGGGTCCGTCGTTGCGACAGCGTCAACCGGTCCGGCTGCGGCGGCTTTCTCCTCCTCGAGGAGTTTGGCGACGATGACCGCGGGCGAGACCGCCTCGGTGGAGGGGGCCTCGGTGACCTGCTGCACGGCGGGTTCGGGCGTTACGCGCATTTTGAGCGGCGCGATGGCGTCGGGATTGATGGCGGCGATGGGGCCGTCGCGGCGGGCGATGAGCGGGACCTCAAGCTCCTGCCGACGGTAGAGATCGGCCAGGTTGGTGGTGGTCACCGGGCTCGCGAGATCGACGAGGGTGGGTTCCAGCCCCTCCTCCGTCTCGCCGGGCGTTTCGAGCGGCGTGACCTCGGCCACGGCCATCGGGACCTCCTCGACCGGGGCGAACTGCACGCGCTGGATGTTCTGGAGGACGGCCCAGCCGCCATAGCCAAGCGCACCAACAAGGGCGATCAGAACCAGAAGCGAGCCGATGGCGGAGGCCTGAATGTCGGCGAAGGCGCTGCGTTTCTGTTCAGCCAGCGGGAACCTGGGCTGGAAGGACGGAATCGGTTCAGCCGCCTTTTTGCGGGAGCCGGAGGCGGGTTTGCTGTCGGCTACGGGCTGCGTATCCTTTTTGCCGCCGGTGAAGCCGTGCTCGGCACAGAAGCGGCGGTACACCATGTCCGGATCAAGCGACAGATAGCGCGAATAGGACCGGATGTAGCCTGGAATAAAGCTGGGATTGGGGAAGGCCGCAATGTCGCCATCCTCAATCGCGGAGATGTAGGCGGCCTGAATTCTCAGGTCGCGCTGAACATCGAGAAGGGTTTTGCCCTTGGTTGCGCGCTCACCGCGCAGTTCGTCGCCGATGGCAAACTCGTAGGCCTGCCCCCCGTCCATATCCGAACTGATCTCCTGCGTACTCATGGATCCGCCCTGAGACCTCTTATGTTTCTAGCCTGTCCGCGCCTTCAATCGAATCAACCCTGTCGGGGTTCTTCTTTTTTGATAATCCTATCACGTTTTTTAACGACAGGTTAGTGCCCGGACACTTTTTTCCCACCTGACAATTCGTGAAATTCCCAAGGAAATCCACGAATTGCCCTATTCCCCGATCAGTAGATGTAGCGGATCTGGTCCGTCCAGTAGCGCTCCATCTTCCGCAGGCTGGCGTTGATGTCCTTAAGCTGGATATCACCTGTCACCTCGCGGCTGAGAATTCCGTCCGCATGGCGCTGGAACAGTTCAGCGACGGTTTTGCGGACGTTCTGGCCCTTTTCCGTCAGGCGGACACGAACCGCGCGACGGTCAACAGCGCATTTCTGGTGGTGCATGTATTCATACTCAACCAGCTTCTTGAGGTTATAGGACACGTTGGATCCCTGATAGTAGCCGCGGGTTTTGAGTTCCCCCGCCGTTACCTCGTTGTCTCCAATGTTAAAGAGAAGCAGCGCCTGCACAGCGTTGATGTCGATGATGCCGAGGCGTTCAAACTCATCCTTGATGACATCCAGCAGCAGCCGATGAAGTCTCTCGACCATGGAAAGGGTATCCAGATAGGCGACCAGGAATTCCTCTGTCGGCGAGGGCTCCGGAACACGCCCTACGTCGGCATGCATACTCATAATTGTCTCTCCGGGTAATCGGTACTTGGCCGGACACTCAGGCAAAACAATATACAAGTGGTTAAAAACCGACACTTATTCTATCGGGATAATCCACCAATGTGCCGGGAGCGGACAAAATCGAGGATTTTTACATGCCGTTCAGGGGTCGCGGCGCGCCCGCTGAACCAGGCATAGAGGTCCTGATCGTTCTCCACGAGGAGCGCCTCGAAAGCGTCCAAGTCCATGGAATCAAGCTCTTTCAGCGCCGAATCAGCAAATGGACCGAGAATCAGATCCATCTCCTTGGTGCCCCGACGCCAGCTGCGCATGCGCAAACGTTTCAGTCGGTGTTCCGGTGATTCAGTCATTGTGTGTATTTTTCACAGAATTAGACACAAACGAACAACAAACGGTAAATATATCCGTTCGTCACAGGAGTTCCTCGAGGCGTTTCTCAAGAATTTCCATCCTCTGCATCACCCTGACCTGATCGGCGCGCAGGCGGCGCAGTTCGGTGATTGCGTCCATGATGGTGGTTCCCGTCATGCTGTCGGCGAACTCGGGCTGCGCGCCGTCGCCGCTCATCAGCCAGACAATGGAGACGTTGAGCATGCCCGCGAGCATCATGAGCTTGTTGGCCCGGGGTTCGGCGCGGTCCTCCTCCCAGTGGCGGAGGGTTTTCAGCTTGACGCCCAGACGCCCGGCCAGCTGTTTCTGGGTCAGACCCAGCGCTTCGCGTGCGAGCACGAGGCGGTCGCCAAACGTACTTGATTCGTCCGAATAGTCGTGGGGTACGGCCGTGTCGTCGATTGCCGCCGTATCGTCGAGTTCGGGATCAACCGATACCATGTTCGCTGCCCTCCCGGAGCCGGTTCCGCTTGCCTGTTCGGGATGCGGACCCTATTACACGCGTCGGTTCAATGCAAACCGGAGTTGCCATGTCCTTCCTGTCAGATGCCGTTTCACGGATCAAAGCCTCCCCCACCGTTGCCATGACCGCTCTGGCCGGGGAACTGAAGGCCGAAGGCCGCGACATTATCGGCCTGAGCGCCGGTGAGCCGGATTTCGATACGCCGGACAACGTGCGCCGGGCCGCGGTTGCTGCGATTTCATCCGGGAAGACGCGCTACACCGCACCGAATGGCATCATTGAGCTGCGCAAGGCGGTTTGTGAGAAGTTCTACCAGGAAAACGGGCTGACCTACACGCCGGACCAGGTTCTGGTCTCGACGGGCGGAAAGCATATACTTTACAACGCGTTGATGGCGACACTTAACCCCGGAGACGAGGTGATTGTGCCCGCGCCCTACTGGGTGAGCTATCCGGACATGGTTCTGCTGGCCGGTGGAACGCCGGTGATTGTTGAGGCAGGAATTGACAGTGGTTTCAAGATGTCACCGGAGCAGCTTGAGGCGGCGATCACGCCGAATACCAAATGGCTGATCTTCAATTCGCCGTCCAACCCGACCGGTGCGGGGTATTCGCGGGAGGAGCTGAAAGGCATTACGGATGTTCTGATGCGCCATCCGCATGTGTGGCTTCTGTCGGACGATATTTACGAGCACATCGTCTACGCGCCGTTTGAGTTTGCGACCCCGGCCGCGGTTGAACCGGGGCTCATGGACCGGACGCTGACGATGAACGGTGTTTCAAAAGCCTATGCGATGACCGGCTGGCGGATTGGCTATGCCGGTGGGCCGAAAGAGCTGATCAAGGCGATGACGACGATCCAGAGCCAGTCGACCTCCAATGCCTGCTCGATCAGCCAGTGGGCGGCTCTCGAGGCGCTGACCGGGCCGCAGGACTACATCCCGACCTCCCGCAAGGCGTTTGAGCGGCGACGGGATCTGGTGGTGGGTCTGTTGAACAAATGCGAAGGGGTTGTGTGCCCTACTCCGGAAGGCGCGTTTTACGTCTATCCGTCGATTGCGGATCTGATCGGAAAGACCGCGCCGGATGGCACGAAGATTCAAACGGATGAGGATTTCGCCAAGGCGCTGCTGGCCGCGGAAGGCGTGGCGGTGGTGTTTGGCGGTGCGTTTGGATGCAGCCCGAACTTCCGAATCAGCTATGCGGAAGCCGATGAGGTGCTCGTCGATGCCTGCGAGCGCATCGGACGGTTCTGCGCCTCGCTGACGTGAGGTGTGGCGGTTCCGGGCCGGTTTAACCCGCCCGGAACGCAGTCAGCGTGGATCAGTTCGCGCTGTTGGTCGTGTCGTCGACGGCTTCCTCAGTCGCGTCAGTGGCGTCTTCCACGGCCTGTTCCGTGGCTTCACCCGCGTCATTGAGAGCCTCACCTGCGGCGTTGGTCGCATCCTCGACGGCTGCGCCGGTGGCCTCGGTCGCATCTTCGGCAGCGGCCTCAGTGCTTTCGGCGGCGTCCTCTACTGCTGCCCCGGTGGCTTCAGCAGCGTCCTCAGCGGCGGCTTCGGTGTTTGCGGCGGCGTCTTCCACGGCTGCGCCGGTGGCATCAGCGGCGTCCTCAGCAGCAGCTTCAGTGCTTTCGGCGGCGTCCTCTACGGCGGCGCCGGTTTCCTCGGCGGCGGCCTCGGTGCTTTCAGCGGCTTCCTCTACGGTGGTGTCGGTGCCGTCGGTGGCGTCATCTACGGCCTGTTCTGTGGCCTCAACGGCCGAATCCACGGCTTCTGAGGTGTCCTCGACCGCCTGTTCAACCGCTTCCTGGGCATCTTCCGATCCGGTGAACCAGCTGTAGCCAAGGAAGGCGACCACGATCACAACCAGTAGACCTATTACCCGTCCCATTTCCCACTCCTGTACGTTTTTTTCACAATGTCAGGGACATGAGATCCCTGACGCTCATGTCATGTCAGGGCCGGGCCATTACAAGGGTGGCGCCGCTATTCGGCACAATTCGGCGGTGGGATTCGGATGAACGGCAGAAATCTGCCAGTAACGCCCTATTGCGATCTTCACGAAGAGCCCAATATGGGATATAAACCGCTTTCGGTTCGGGGAGATTTCTCCGGATTACCTTAAAGGTTAACAATCAAAAGGAATACCAGGCCATAGCCCGCAGACCACACAACGCTCCGCCATCCCGTGACACTGGACCCCGCGTAAATGACAAGATCCGATCAAGTGAACTGAGACTGATCGGCGCGGAGGGAGAAAACGTCGGAGTGGTCACACCTGAACGCGCAATGGAAATGGCGGCTGAGGCCGGTCTCGATCTCGTTGAGATCTCACCCAACGCCAAGCCGCCCGTCGCGAAAATCATGGATTTCGGCAAGTTCAAATACGAACAGCAGAAAAAGGAATCCGAGGCCCGCAAGAAACAGAAGGCCATCGAGGTCAAGGAAATCAAGTTCCGGCCGAACACGGACACGCATGACTACGAGGTCAAGATGCGTAACGTGACGAAGTTCCTGGAGAATGGTGACAAGGTGAAGGTCACGCTCCGGTTCCGCGGCCGGGAAATGGCGCATATGGAACTTGGCCGGAAGCTGTTGCAGCGGGTGGCCGATGATCTTGAGGATCTTGGCAAGATCGAATCCATGCCGAAGCTTGAGGGCCGGCAGATGGTAATGATGATCAACCCGGTCAAAAACTGATCGGGATGTATTGAACGGGCCCGGTCGGGCCGCCCTGACGGGCGGACACCACCGGGCCCGACGCATTTTACAGCCCCGTTATTCCAGGGACCGAATCAGGCCATGGGCAGGAAAAACCGAAATCCCCTGACCGATCGGCTGGCCTACGGAGCGCAGCGTGCTTTCCTGGGGCTGACGGGTGCCCTACCCTACAGACAGAGGCTCGCGATTGCGGGTCGTGTCGGGCGGATGGCCGTAACGCGCATTCCCAAGTTCCATGACCGGATCGCGGCAAACCTGGCCCATGTCATGCCGGAGCTGGACCGCGCCGCGCGCGACCGGATCGCGGGGCAGACCGGTGACAGTTTTGGCCGGACGCTGATTGAGATCCTGCACAATCCCGATTTTCACCGTCAGGGCACCTGTATCGCGCCCGATGGAGACGCGGCGCAGATGATCCTGGATGCGGCGCGGGACGGGACAGGTGCTCTGCTGGTCGGGGGGCATTTCGGGCAGTGGGAGGCGAGCCGGGTTTGGCTGAAGGCGCTCGGCGTGAATGTTGGCGGGATCTACCGGCCCACTGACAATCCGCTGCTCAACGCCTACTATCACCGCAACCTGGAGTTTGGTGGCAAGCCGGTTCTGCCGAAGGGGAGCCGTGGCTTTCGTGGGCTGGTGTCCCATGTGGCGAAGGGCGGGATCGCTGGCATTTTGGTGGACCAGTATGAGAAACGCTCGGAGCGTATTGATTTTCTGGGACAGCCCGCGCCGACCTCGTTCGTGGCGGCGGATCTGGCGCTGAAATACAATGTGCCGCTCATCCCGGTTTACGGCATCCGCGAGCCCGATGGGGTGAGTGTGCGGATCGTGGTGGAGCCGCCGGTGGAGGTGGGCACGCCGCGCGAGATGATGCATCGGGTCAATGACAGCCTGGCCGCGCGGATCCGCGAGCATCCGGGGCAGTATTACTGGCTGCACCGGCGCTGGGAGAAGAAGCTGCCCCGGCCTGACAGCTAAGGCGTCGTGCGTGAGTCCTGGATCAGGGCAGGCGCGCCGCGCTCAGGACGGGGCCCATGTCGGCCTCCTGGGCGATGACGGCCACGGGTTCATCGCCCAGGCCCTCGAACCGAAGGTCGACCGGTTCGCGCCCGTCCCAGCGTGCGACGACATCCCAGTCGGAGACGATGTTGTGGTAGGTGAAGCTGCGCCCGGCGTTTTCGCCGTGGCGGATTTCGACCTCCTGCGAGGGCATGTAGCGGACCACGGAAATGTCGACGGCGCCGGGGCGCGGGCCGTCCACGGGTTCGATGCGGACGACGAGGATGCCACCGTCGCGGCTGGCTTCCATCATGATGCGCGGGCTGGCCTGCATATGGCGCTGGAGGGCGTCGGCGATTTTGCGGCCCTTGTGGCCTACGATGGCCTCGCGGCCGTGGACGATGACCTGGGGCGTGTAGATCGAGCGTTTGTGGAGGGCGTGGGAGTAGGCCTTTTGCCGGGCGGAGTTCTGCGGCGAGGAGAAGGTGTCCTTCCAGCCCAGGTAGTTCCAGTAATCGACGTGGAACGCGAGGGCGAGGACGCCGGGCATCTCATCCAGCTCGGGCAGAAGCGCGTCGGCCGGGGGACAGGCCGAGCAGCCCTGGCTCGTAAACAGTTCGACAAGAATGAGGTTTTGCTGCTGGGCGCGGGTGATCTGTGGTGCGGCCATGATCAACAGCGCGAGTAGAAAAGTCGGTAGTCTCATGAATTATCCCTGTCTCACGGATTTCAAGTGGTAGCCCTCCGGCCCCGGTAATACCAGTCAAGCCTTCGAGAGCGTGTGTGATTGATCGTGTGGGTTGCGGGTGGCCGACCGGCGGAGTGTTGCCAGTGGTGGAGCGGCGTTGGAACGGACCGCCGCCTGTGCGGGTTGTGCCGTCAACCACAACAGCACTGGAGGAGAGCGATCATGAAACGTGGAATGACAGCAGCCGTCGCACTGGCGTCCGTACTGGGACTGGGAACACCGGCACTGGCCGACTGCCAGGCGGAGCTTGAGCGGCTGACCGGTCAGGGCGGCGCGGAGGCCGGGATTGCCAAGGATGGCAGCATGGCGCCGCTGGACGCGGATGCGGTTGAGACCGGTGACGGGTCCGGCGCTGAAGCGGCCGGTGGGGATGGCGAAGGGATCGCCAAGGATGGCAGTGAAACCCCGCTTGAGACGGATGTGTCGAGCATAGCGACCTCCGGTCAGGACGCGGCGGCGCAGCAGGATGCGGGCGGACTGTCGCAGAAGCAGAGCGATGCGCTGGCCCGTGCCGAGACCGCGCTGGCGGCCGGCGACGAGGAGGCCTGCATGGGTGCTCTGGAGGAGTTCCGGGCGGGGTGAGTTGGGCTCCGCGCCGAATGGTATGGATTTAGCGAGGGGGCCGGTTGGCCCCCTTTTGTTGTTTCGGAGCTGAACCGGGGCCTTGCGCGAAGAGCCGTGCCAGCGCCGGACCGGGGGCTGGCGTACCCAACAATTGAGCGTCGCAATTTTATGGCGTCGTGTACCTCTTCGCTCTCACCGTGGGGCAGGCGTCGACATGCGCCGGCCCTCGCGGCCGGTCCGGCGCAGGCACGGCGGGGCTGAAGCCCCTCGTTCCGTGCCCGGTTTCCCTTAACAACTGTCACCACAACAAAAAAGGGGCCGCGCGTGGCGGCCCCTGACTGGTCATGTCGTCTGATTGCCGGATCACGCGGCTCTGGCGAGGTTGCGCAGGACGTAGTGCAGAACGCCGCCGTTTTCGACGTATTCTTTCTCAATCGCCGTATCGATGCGGCACTTAAGGGTAATCTCCTTCTCCGTGCCGTCGGCATACGTGATTTTGCACGGCACCTCGGAGAGGGGTTTGAGGTCGCCCTCGAGGCCGGTGATTGAGACGGTCTCGTCGCCCTTGAGGTTCAGGGTTTTGCGGGTGTCGCCGCCGGTGAACTCGAAGGGGATGACGCCCATGCCGACGAGGTTGGAGCGGTGGATGCGCTCGAAGCTCTCGGCGATCACGGCCTTGACGCCCAGCAGTGCGGTGCCCTTGGCCGCCCAGTCGCGGGAGGAGCCGGCGCCGTACTGTTCGCCGCCGAAGATCACCAGGGGTGTGCCCTGGCCCTGGTAGGCCATGGAGGCGTCGAAGATCGAGGTCTGTTCGCCGTCGGGGCCGAGGGTGTAGCCGCCCTCCACACCGTCGAGCATCTCGTTTTTGATGCGGATGTTGGCGAAGGTGCCGCGCATCATGACCTCATGGTTGCCGCGGCGGGAGCCGTAGGAGTTGAACTCCCGCACCGGCACCTGGCGGTCCACAAGGTATTTGCCTGCGGGGGTGCTGTCCTTGAACGAACCCGCGGGCGAGATGTGGTCGGTGGTGATCATGTCGCCGAGAAGCGCCAGAACGCGGGCGTCCTTCACGTCCGAGATGGTGCCGGGCTCGGCGCTCATGTCCTGGAAATAGGGCGGGTTCTGGACATAGGTGGAGCTGGCCGGCCAGTCATAGGTCAGGCTGTCGGTCGTTTCCACGCTCTGCCATTTGTCGTCGCCCTTGAAGACGTCGGCGTATTTCTCCTGGAAGGACTCGCGGGTCACGGTTTTCTCGACGAGATCGGCGATCTCCTTCTGGCTCGGCCAGAGGTCCTTGAGGTAGACGTCGTTGCCGTCTTTGTCCTTGCCCAAGGGTTCCTTCGCGATGTCCACGTTCATGTCGCCAACGAGTGCGTAGGCCACCACCAGCGGCGGGGAGGCGAGGTAGTTGGCGCGAACGTCAGGCGAAATGCGGCCCTCGAAGTTGCGGTTGCCCGAGAGGACGCTGACGCCGATGAGGTCGTTGTCGTTGATGGCCTTGGAGATTTCCGGCGCGAGCGGACCGGAGTTGCCGATACAGGTGGTGCAGCCATAGCCCACGAGGTTGAAGCCAATGGCATCAAGATCGTCCTGGAGACCGGCGGCCTCGAGATAGGCGGACACGACCTGGGAGCCGGGGGCGAGTGAGGTTTTCACCCAGGGCTTGCGGTCGAGCCCAAGCTCGCGGGCCTTGCGGGCCACCAGACCGGCCCCAATCATCACGTAGGGGTTCGAGGTGTTGGTGCAGGAGGTGATCGAGGCGATCACGATTGAGCCGTCATGCAGCTGATAGCTGTTTTCGTCGGTTTTGACCCAGCCGCGCTTGTGGTGGCCCTCGTCGCCGGGGATGGCAACGGGTTCGGGCTGGCCGCCCTCGCCTTCCCAGCGGACCTCGGCGGTTTCCGAGACGTCGCTGGCGGAGCGCTGGCCCTCGATATATTTGCGGAAGGTTTCAGCCGCCGCGTCCAGGGCAACGAAGTCCTGCGGGCGTTTCGGGCCGGAGATGGCGGGCACGACGGTGCCCATGTCCAGCTCAAGCGTGTCGGTGTAGACGGGCTCGTAACCCGGATCGCGCCAGAGGCCGTTTTCCTTGGCGTAAGCTTCCACGAGAGCAATGCGGTCCTTGTCGCGGCCGGTCTGCTCAAGGTAGCGCAGGGTTTCGGCATCGATGGGGAAGAAGCCGCAGGTGGCGCCGTATTCGGGGGCCATGTTGCCAATGGTGGCACGGTCGGCGAGCGGCACGTGGTCGAGGCCATCGCCGTAAAATTCGACGAATTTGCCGACCACGCCCTTTTCGCGCAGCATCTGAACGACCTTCAGCACGAGGTCGGTGGCGGTGGTGCCCTCGACCATGGCGCCGGTCAGTTTGAAGCCCACGACCTCCGGGATGAGCATGGAAATGGGCTGGCCGAGCATGGCGGCCTCGGCTTCGATGCCGCCCACGCCCCAGCCCAGAACGGCCGCGCCGTTGACCATGGTGGTGTGACTGTCGGTGCCGACGAGTGTGTCGGGGTATGCGACCTCGGTGCCGTCCTGGTCGGTGTCGGTCCAGACGGTCTGGGCGAGGTATTCGAGGTTGACCTGGTGACAGATGCCGGTTCCCGGTGGGACCACGCGGAAGTTGTTGAAGGCGGACTGGCCCCATTTGAGGAAGGTGTAGCGCTCCATGTTGCGCTCGTATTCCCGGTCCACGTTCATCTGGAAGGCACGGGGGTTTCCGAACTCGTCGATCATCACGGAGTGGTCGATGACGAGGTCGACGGGGTTGAGCGGGTTGATCTTCTCCGCGTCGCCGCCCAGCGCCACGATGCCGTCGCGCATGGCGGCGAGGTCAACCACGGCGGGAACGCCGGTGAAGTCCTGCATGAGCACGCGGGCGGGGCGGTAGGCGATCTCGCGGGGGTTTTTGCCGCCCTTCTCGGCCCATTCCGCGAAGGCTTTGATGTCGTCGACGGCGACGGTTTTGCCATCCTCGAATCGGAGGATGTTTTCCAGCACGACCTTCAGCGCCGCGGGGAGTTTTTCGAAGTCACCAAGCCCGGCCTCTGAGGCCGCTTTGATGGAGTAATATGCGTACTCTTTGCCACCCGCTTTCAGCGTTCGGCGGGTGTTCGACGTATCGTTTCCAACTTGAATTGGCATGGTGGCTCAACGCTCCCTCGGATATGTGAACTGAAGATCTGTACCATTCATCATATGGGCATAAACCCCATCATCGCAAGATGATCGAAGCGGATAGTATGCAATTGTATACCTTAATTTCATTGATGAACGCGGGTCTTTCTGGAATGGAGGTATTCAGTTTTAAAACCTTTTCCCCGGTGTTTGGTTCCGCTAACCACGCTGCATGGTTCTGACCGTTTCCAACCTCGACTGCGACAGATCCGGGCGACCGGTGCTGAGGGGCGTGGGGTTTGATCTCGAGCCTGGGCGGGTGCTGTTTCTGCGCGGTCCCAACGGGTGCGGGAAATCGACGCTGCTGCGCTGTGTCTGCGGGCTTTTGCCGATCAGTGGTGGTGAGATCGAGGTGGCGGGCGTGAGAATGGCGCGGGAGCCGGATGCCTGTGTGGAGCGAATGGCCTATGCCGGGCATCTCGATGCGATCAAGCCGCAGCTGACCGTGGCGGAGAACCTGGAGTTCTGGGCCGGGCTGTTCGGAACCGGGGATGCGGGGGCGGCGCTGGAGGCGTTTGACCTGCGGGGGATTGCCGACCGGCCGGCACATTTCTGCTCGGCGGGGCAAAAACGCAGGCTGGGGCTGGCGCGGCTTCTGGTGGCGCGGCGGGAAATCTGGCTGTTGGATGAGCCGACGGTGTCGCTCGACACGGATGCGGCGGCGCTTCTGGCCGGGGCGGTGCGGGTGCATTGCGAGGCCGGAGGGGCGGCACTGATCGCGACCCATGACGACCTGGCCCTGCCCCACTCGGATGTTCTACGTTTGGAGCCGGTGCGGATGGCGACGGTTGCGCCCGCTTCGAACCCGTTTCTTGAGGGGGCCGGTTTTTGAGCGCGCTGCGCACGGTATTGGGGCGGGAGTTGCGGCTCGCGGTGCGCTCGGGCGGCGGGGCCGGTCTGGGGCTCGCGTTTTTCCTCATCATCGTGCTGCTGGTGCCGTTTGGGACCGGGCCGGAGCCTGAGCGGCTGGCGACCGTGGCGGCGGGGACGCTGTGGATTGCGGCGCTGCTGTCGTGTCTGCTCTCGCTCGACCGGCTGTTTCAGACGGATTACGAGGACGGGACGCTGGATGTGCTGGTGCTTTCGCCAGTGCCTTTGGAGGCTCTGGTGGCGGTCAAGGCGTTCGCGCACTGGCTGACTACGGGGTTGCCGCTTCTGGTGGTGGCGCCGGTTCTGGGGGTGACGCTCAATCTCGCGGTGGAGGCGCAGCCGTGGCTGGTGTTGAGCCTTGCGCTGGGGACGCCGGGCCTGAGTTTCCTGGGCGCGATTGGCGGGGCGTTGACGCTCGGGCTGCGCCGGGGTGGGCTGCTTTTGTCGATTTTGGTGCTGCCGCTTTACATCCCGACGCTGATTTTGGGCGCGATGGCCGTGGGCCAGGCGGCGGACGGACAGGATCCGTCCACGTCGCTTTTTTTGCTGGCGGGACTGACGGTGTTCATTCTGGCGATGGCGCCATTTGCAGCCGCGGCGGCGTTACGGGTCAGTTTGAGGTGAACCTTCGGGTATCTGGTTGATGCGGAAGAGGGTTTCGAGGAAGGCTGACATGTCCATACCCTCAAAATGGCCCTTGAAGCGGTCGATGGCGGTGCCGTGGTAGAAAACCTCGTAAATGGCCTTGTTGAAATCCGGGCGGAAGCCGGGGGTTTTTGAGGTGACGACGAAGGCATATGGCTCGTAACTGGTGGCCACGGATGAGACGTCGAACTCGCAGGGCTCGTGGTTGAGGGTGGCCTGTTCGCGGACATAGGCGTTTACGATGTCGAGATCGCCGAAATAGTATTTCAGGTCCCCGCGACAGAAGGCTGCGATGCCCTCGGAATGGGAGGGTTGCGGGACCGGGCAGGCGAACTCGTTTTCACCGAGGTTCAGCAGGTTTCGGGCCACGATGTCCTTCAGGACCTCATCCACGGTGGTGCCGGTCACGAAGCCGGCGGCGAAATGGACCGGAGTGGCCGGGTCGCCGTTTTCCTCAGCGGCCGGTTCAGGGGCCGGATGGCCGTGGCACAGTGCGGGGTCGGCGGGTTCGGTGAGGATGCCGTAGTCGTCATTTTTGGCGGTCACAAAAGTACCGTTGGCCACAAAGACAATCGGGGAGAAGGCGAAGCGCTCCGGGGTGTTTCCGTCATTGCCGAGATCAATGAAGCGCTGGATGCGGTGCAGGGTGATGGTTGTGGGGTCGCAGAGCAGGTCAATCTGAGGCCCCTCCCCCTTCAGGAAGGCCGCGCGGGTGGCGGCGTCGATGGCGATCTGGGTGAAGGGGTAGCCGGCGCGGGTGACGGCGTCGGTGCAGATGTCGACAAGGAAGCCCAGGAAGCTGTCATTGGACCGGTCGTACCAGGCGAAGGGTTTTGCATCGACACGCACGCCCATGGTGATGACGGGTTTGTCGGTACGGGACTGCGCCGCCAGGGATGACGCGAGGGCGAGGCAGAGGAAGCAGAGAAGTACACGCATACCGGTCATTCCGCCGCCTGTTCCTGGAGTTCGGTGACGTGCGGTTCCTCCTCCAGCATCCAGGAAAATTCCTGTTTGAGGGTGCCGCGGATGTAGTAGCCCACGGCGAGGCCGATGAGACCGGCGGGGATGGCGACCCTGAGAATGACGGGAAGCTGTTCGACAAGGATGAAATCAGCGCCGCGGGCGGACAGGGCAACCTGGGCGGTGAAGGCGCGCATGGTTGCGCCGGCCACGGCCATGACGAGGCCGGTCAGAATCGGCAGGCGGCTGAGGATGCGGTCCGCGCCGCTGCGCCAGGCATCGGTGATGAGGATGACCATGAGGGCCAGAACCGGGCCGAGCATGGCCTGGGGGGCCTCATATTCAAAGGCGTAGCGTAGAACGGAGAGGAAGTTGTCGCGCACGGGTTCCCAGCCGACGGCGAAAGTGGTTGCCATGATGTTGTAGAGCACGCGGCAGCCGACGGAGGCAAAGGCGGCAACGGCAAGCACCTGGAGCAGATCGGGGAGCCATCGCGCCCAGTTATCAGTGAAGATGTTGCGCCAGGTGCCCTGGCGGCTGGCCTCCTGGTGGTAGCGGATCGCCAGAAACAGGGCGAGCGCGTAGGTCAGGAGCGCGAAGAACATGGTCAGGAGCGCGAGGCCCATCTGACTCTGGCCCGTGGCGGAATTGGCGCTGGTTACGGAATTCTGGCCGAAGAAAAGGCCATAGATAAACGTGACGGTCAGGACGGCGAGGGTTGAGCGGGACCAGAGGACCATGTCGATGCTGTCGCGGTCGAGGGCGTGGTTTCCGTCGCTGACGAACTCCATCAGGCTGCTGCGGGCGAGACCCATCTGATGTTCGTTTTCGGTGATGTCGTCGGTACCGTTGCGCGTCCAGCCAAGGCGTTCGGCCTCGGCAGCGGTCGGGACGATCTCGTGTTCTACATAAAGGACGCAGAGGACGCAGACATCCATCGCGAGGCGTTCGGCCTCCTCCGCGATTTTTTCCCAGACGGCAAACATGCGGGCGTTGCCGTTTTCGTCGGTGGTGTCCTGCTCGCCCGTGGTGAGTGTGTCGAGGTCGAGGACCAGGCGGCCGATGCGTTTGCTGACATCGGCCTCGATGTCGGAGAAGCCGTCGCGGATGACCGCGCGGCTGAGGTGGAGTTTGTCCTCCAGCACCCAGGCACGGAAGGCCATGATTTTGCGCAGGTCGGTGCTGAACTGGTGGGGTTCGTTGAGGATGCCGCCGGCGATGGATTCGCAATGGTGGATGCGCTGCCAGTCGCGGGGGGCGATGAGGTAGGTTTTGCCGTCGGCGTCGTCGATTTTGAGGGGTTTGCGCTTGAGCTGAACACTGCCCGCGATGAGGCGGGTCGGGATGCCGGAGAGGCGGTGAGCGAGGAAACGGATTTTTTCCTCGACGCGCAGGAGGATGGGAACGCTTGGGGCGAGGCCAACCATCACGAGGCTGACGCCGAGAGGGATCATGGGGTCTCCGGTGCGCTCGGGCGGCGGTGCGCATTCGCCGGTGCCGGCGGAGAGGTCCTGACCGCCGATCACGGCCTGCGGGGAGAAGCCGGTGACGGCGGTGTTGATGGCGGTTTGACAGTTTGTGGGAAGCTGCGGTGCGCCGACCTCGTCGGAGATGCCGCCCGCCCCCGCGATTTCCAGCCCGAGCAGCGGGAAGAGAATTTCAACATAGGCGCAGAGGGTGAAGTAGATGACCAGGAGCAGCACGACATAGACGAGATAGGCGCGCAGGTAGATGCCGCTTTTGCGCATCTTGGACGGAGTGAGGATTTCGATCAGCCGGGTCAGTTCGCGTGAGCCGTCATAGGACGGTCGCTGGAACTGGTCCCAGGCGAAGACAACAATTATGACGGCGCCGAAGATCAGCGCTACGGTATAGTCCATGCCGGGCAGTCCTTCTGGTGGTTTCCCAGGAAGGGACGGTCAGAAAAAGCTCAGTTGCACTGCTGAACGGCAGGATTGCAGGGGGCGTTTTGGGCCGACACGGACGCCGGAGCAAACATACTGGCGGCGGCTATTGCGACAGCCACAAATAAAGCCGTTCCATTACGCCGTTTTCTCATACGAAAACCTCCACCTCCGAAACAATATGTTGGTTAATATACCACAAAGACGGGAAAATTAGAAGTCCAGTAAAATCGCTATACGATAGCACCACTGGAATACAGGGGCCGACCCGCCCCAGGATATTGTGAGACAAATCCGTGGGCGAATCGGCGCAAAACAGTTGCGCCCGTACGGGTGGCCAGGTAACTCATCGCCATGAGCCTTTGGAAATACGCCAACCCTTCGGAATTCATGCGCATTACCGGACCGGTTTTGCCGGTGGTTTCGGTGTTGGCGGCGGCGTGCATGGCCGTGGGGCTGGGATGGGGTTTTTTCGCGACGCCAGATGACTATCAGCAGGGCTCGACGGTGAAGATCCTGTTTCTGCATGTGCCCGCGGCACTCATGGCGATCAACACCTGGTTCATGATGCTGGTGGCGTCGCTAATCTGGTTTATCCGGCGGCATCACGTCTCAGCGCTGGCGGCGAAGGCGGCCGCTCCTGTCGGGGCGGTGATGACGGTGGTGACGCTGTTGACCGGGGCGATCTGGGGTGAGCCGATGTGGAACACGGCCTGGGCCTGGGATCCGCGGCTGACGTCGTTTTTCATCCTGTTTGTGTTTTATCTGGGCTATATCGCGCTTTGGGCGGCGATTGAGGATCCGGACAAGGCGGCGGATCTGACGGCGATTTTGTGCATGGTGGGATCGGTCTTTGCGGTTCTGTCGCGCTATGCGGTGTTTTTCTGGAGCCAGGGGCTGCATCAGGGGCCGTCTTTGTCGCTCGACAAGCAGGAAAACGTGCATGACGTGTTCTATTTCCCGCTGATCATAAGCATCGCGGGGTTTGTTCTGTTGTTCGTGGCGCTGGTTCTGATGCGGACGCGGACGGAGATCCGGCTGCGGCGGCTGCGGGCGTTGCAGGAGATGGAGGCGCACGCATGATGCCGGAACTGGGCAAATATGCCGGGACGGTGCTCGCGGCCTATGGCGTGAGTATTGTTTTGCTGGGCGGGCTGACGGTTCTGTCGGTTTTGCGGGCGCGGAAGGTGCGTGAGGATCTGCGGCGTATCGAGGCCGGGCGAAGGGAGCGAAGCGAATGACAAAACGGAAATTCAATCCTCTGGTGCTGCTGCCTCCGCTTTTGTTTCTGGCGTTCGGGATTGCGGCCTGGGTTGGGCTGACGCGGGAAAATCCCGACGAGCTGCCGAGTGCCCTGGTGGGCCGGACCACGCCGAGTGTGGCGGGGCTCGCGCCAATGGATGGTGGGCCAGTGCCCTCCGATGAGGATCTGCGCGGCGATGGAATGAAGCTTGTCAATTTCTGGGCAAGCTGGTGCGGGCCGTGCCGGGCGGAGCATCCGCTGCTGATGGAACTGGGTGAGAGCGAGGTTCCTGTGATCGGGATCAACTACAAGGACAGCGCCGACAATGCGGCCGGGTTCCTGGAGGAGCTTGGCAATCCCTATGACAGTATTGGTGCCGATGCGGACGGGCGGTCCGGGATAGACTGGGGGATTTACGGTGTGCCGGAGACCTTTGTGGTTGGGCCGGACGGCGAGATCCTGCATCGTCACCCGGGGCCGTTGACGGTGGACATTTTCAACAAACGGATACGGCCGCTGCTGGAAGGGCAGTCCTGATTTGGAAAAGAACCTGCATTTTTCTCTGGATGAGTTTGCCGCCCGACAGGTGAAAACGATTGCGGAAATGCAGAAGAACGGCATCGAGGCGCTGGTCCTGTTTCGGCAGGAGAGCATGTACTGGCTGACCGGGTATGACACGTTTGGATACGTGCATTTCCAGGCGATGGTTTTCACGGCGGCGGGGGATCTGGTGCTGCTGACGCGGTCGGCGGACCGGTTGCAGGCGGAGTTCACCTCCGTGGTGCCGGATGTGCGGATCTGGGTCGATGTGGAGAACGCGACCCCGGAGGCGGATCTGCTGGGAATTCTGGTGGAACTTGGGCTGACCGGGAAGACCCTCGGGGTTGAGTGGGAGGCCTATGGGCTGACGGCGGCCAAGGGGCGACGGGTTGAAGCGGCGCTGGCGGACGGGTTTCCGCTGGTGGATGCGTCCCTGCTGATCACGCGGCTCCGGGCCGTGAAGTCCCCGGCGGAGATCGCGCATGTGCGCCGTGCGGCGGACCTGGCCGATGCGGGGCTGGAGGCGGCAGTGGCTGCGACCGGACCTGGGGCGTTTGAGGGCGACATTCTGGCCGATTTGCAGGGGGCGATTTACCGCGGCGGCGGCGATGATCCGGCCAATGAGCAGATCATCGGATCCGGTGATGGCGCGTTGATGTGCCGGTATTTCACCGGGCGGCGGCATCTGGAGGCGAATGACCTTCTGACGCTCGAGTTCGCCGCGGGCTGGCGGCACTACCATGCGGCGCTGATGCGGACGGTTGTGGTGGGTGAGGTTCCGGCCGGGCTGGAGGACATGCATAAGGGTGCGCATGAGGCTTTGCTCGCCTGCGAGGAAGCGATGCGGCCAGGGGAGCCGGCGGGTGCGGTGTTTGACGCCCATGCGGTGACGCTCGACCGGCTGGGCATGACGGATTTTCGGCTGAATGCCTGCGGGTATTCGCTGGGCACGACCTTTGCCCCGAACTGGATGGACTGGCCGATGTTTTACGCCGGGCAGAGCTACGAGATGCGGCCGGGCAACGTGTTTTTTGCCCATATGATCCTGTTTGACGCGGACCGCGGGCTGGCGATGACGCTGGCGCGGACCTCGCTGATTACGGAAACGGGGGCGGAGCCGCTGTCGAAGGCGTCGCTTGAGATGATCCGGCGCTGAAGCGTTCGGCAGTGAAATTCAGGGAAAACGGTAGTTCGGATTATGACTTCATCCAGCCATTACATTGACCGCGACATTGAGGATTTTCTGATCGCGACGGTGCGCGACGCGGCGGCAAAGGCGATCATGCCGCGGTTTCGCAATCTGTCAGGCGCGGAGGTTTCGCAGAAAACCGGGGAGACCGATCTGGTAACGCTGGCCGATACCGAGGCCGAACGGATGATGACGGAGGCCATTCGGCGGGAGCTGCCGGAGGCGATTGTTGTCGGCGAGGAGGCCGTGTCGGCGGACCCTTCCCTGCTGGGCCGGATTGAGGGCGCGCCGTTCTGCGTCATTCTGGATCCGGTGGACGGGACGTGGAATTTTGCCCATGGCCTGGGGCTGTTTGGGGTCATTCTGGCCGTATGCCGCTACGGGGAGCCGGTCTATGGGTTGCTTTATGATCCGGTGACGGATGACATGATCGGCGGGAATATGGGCCGTGGGGCGTTTCGCGGGATTGAGCGGCTGAAGCGGGAGAAGCTGCGGGCCTCGGCCAAGACGGAGCTTGGCACGCTCTCGGGGTATATCCCGCTGAACGTTTTTCCGCGGGAGGTTCAGCCGGACCTGGTGGCGGCGGTGCCGGAGTTTTTGCGCATTCTGAACCTGCGCTGTGCGGTGCATGAGTACCGTATGGTGGCGCAGGGGCATATGGATTTCTGTCTCTCGGGGACGCTGAACAGCTGGGATCACGCGGCGGGAAGTCTGGTGGTGCGGGAGGCTGGAGGAGTGTCGAAGATGCTGACCGGTGAGCCGTATTCGGCGGCGGTGAACAGCGGGTATCTGCTGACGGCGGGGACGTCGGCCGCGTGGAATGCGCTGGCGGAGCGGTTTGCGTTTTTGGTGAGGTAGGGGCGGCTCGCGCGCGTACCAACCACCCTGCCCGGCGGTGAAGCCGGGCTGTGTCGACCCTCCGCCGTGTGTACGTTTCATTGTGGCGTCTTACCTGTATCCCTGACCTGAGGCGCGACGCGCCATGAACGACTTCGGGAGGGCTCCGACCCGACGGGTTGGAGAGAATTTCTCAAAGCCCTCGGATCACTGTGCAATTCAAGACGTCGGGTATGCCCTCCCTGGGAGGAAGTCGGGCATGGCGCGTCGTGCCGACACGCCGGGAGAGTTGCGGGGACAGCGCGATGTGACTGCCGAGGCAACCGGGACACAACGTTTGGGGCAGCGGCTCAGGCCGCCCGGTCGTCCTCGGGGTCGAGCATGTAGCCCTGGAGCATGGGGAACTGGCTCATGACAAAGGCAAAGTTGGCGAGCGGCAGGATGAATGTGCGAAAATTCACCCAGGTGTCCGTGCCGAAACCGCGCCAGACAACCTCGTTCAGGACGGCGAGAACGACATAGAACAGGACAAACCGCCGGGTGAGTTTCATCCAGCCCTCGTCCTGAAGCGGCACGAGTTCCTCCATGAGGTATTTCAGGTAGCTCACGCCACGGGCGAGACCGAAGGCCAGGATGCCGGCGAAGAGCAGGTAGAGGATGGTAGGCTTCATCTTCACGAAGGTGTCGTCGCGCAGGATGAGCGTCAGGCCGCCGAAGATTACGACCACCACGGCCGTGATCACCGCCATTTTGGGCAGGTGGCGGGTCAGGAACCAGCTTGCGGCAAGGGTGGCGAGGATGGTTGGGATAAAGACCTTGGTTGAAAACAGGATCTGCTCAAGCTGGCGCTCCATGGTTTCCAGCCCCTCCGGCACGGGGGCGAAACGATAGGCCAGGAAAAACACGGCGATGGGACCAATCTCCAGCACCAGTTTCAGAATTGGATTGATTTTGCGTTGTGTCATGCCTGCCCTTTATCCCGGCTGTCAGCCAAATTCCACAATTACCGCACCCAGGGCGATCAGGATTATGAGAAATCCGCGCATGGCGCCGACCTTTTCGCCGAGGAAGGCCCAGCCGATGAGCGCGGCGAAGACCACCGAGGTTTCGCGGAGGACCGCGGCTTCGCCCACCTTGTCGAGACGGGTGGCGAGCATGACGGAGCCGAAGCTGATATAGGCCACCAGGCCGCCGATGAGGCCGCGGCGCATCAGCGGGGCCAGTGCGGGCGGGTCGTACATGGTGCGGTAGCGGATGAGGGCTATTACCGGGAACACCAGCCCGTCGACCACGAAGAACCAGGCGAGGAAGGTGAACGGGTCTGGCGTGGCGCGGATGCCATAGGCGTCATAGGTGGTGTAGAGTGCCACGAAGAAGCCGGTGAGCGTGGCCCAGGACAGGGCGTTGACGAGGCGTTTGCGGTCGAGCGTTGCCGAGCGCACGTTTATGACGGCGAAGCACAGGATCGAACCGGAGAGCAGGAGCAGACCCAGCCACTGCACGACCGAGAAGTGTTCGTGGAACACGATGGTGGCTCCGATCACGGTGACCAGAGGCCCCATACCGCGCACGATTGGGTAGACGACGGTGAAATCGCCGGAGACGTAGGCCTTGGCCTGCGAATATTTGTACCCGATGTGGATGATCATGGCGCCCAGCAGGAGCAGCCAGACATGGGGTTCTGGCCAGGGCACGACGAAAAAGGCGAAGGGTAGCGCCATGGACGCGTAGCAGAAGTCGATGGCGCCCCGGGACAGCCACGGATCGTGGCGGCCCTTCTGGAGCGCGCCGAAGACCGCGTGGGACACGGCCGCGAGAAGTGCGAGACAGAGCGCGACAACGGGTGCCGCCGGGGTGCCCTCGAGCCCGGTGATCCAGGCGGACATTTACTGCAGGCCGGTGAGGGCCCGGGCGAAGTCCTCCGGCTCGAAGGGGGCGAGGTCGTCAATGCTCTCGCCCACGCCGATGGCATGGATGGGCAAGCCGAACTTGTCCGCCAGTGCCACCAGAACGCCACCCTTGGCGGTGCCGTCGAGCTTGGTCATCACGAGGCCGGAGACGTCGGCGATCTTCTGGAAGATCTCGACCTGGGCCAGTGCGTTCTGGCCGGTGGTGGCGTCAAGCACGAGAAGCGTGTTGTGGGGGGCCTCGGGGTCTTTCTTGCGGATGACACGCACGATTTTGGCAAGTTCCTGCATCAGATCGTCGCGGTTTTGCAGACGGCCGGCGGTGTCGATGAGCAGGAGGTCAGCCCCCTCCTCCGCGGCGCAGCCCATGGCGTCAAAGGCGAGGCTCGCGGGGTCGGAGCCCTGGGGGGCGGTCATGACCGGCACGCCGGCGCGGTCGCCCCAAATTTGCAACTGCTCGACGGCGGCGGCGCGGAAGGTGTCGCCGGCGGCGATTACGACCTTTTTGCCCGCGGCCTGGAACTGGCTGGCGAGTTTGCCGATGGTGGTGGTTTTGCCGGAGCCGTTGACGCCGACCACGAGCACGACCTGGGGGCGTTTGGAATAGATGGGGATGGGCTTGGCGACGGGTTCCAGAACGGCGGTGATCTCGTCGGCCAAAAGCTGCTTCAGCCCATCCGCGTCGATGCGGCGGCCAAGGCGGCCCTCGGCCATGTTCGAGGTGATGCGCAGGGAGGTGTCCACGCCCATATCGGCGGTGATCAGCAGATCCTCGAGGTTTTCGAGCATGGCATCGTCAAAGATGCGGGCCTTTTCCGAACGGCGGAACAGGCCTCCGGCGAGACCGGGCTTTGCCGAGGGCGGGGTCTGGGTCGGATCGGCCGTGGGCACCGGTGCGGCGGTTGAGGCGGGGGACGGCGCGGGAGCGGGCGTGGGAACCGGTTCGGGCGCAGGCGCGTCAGCCGGTTCGGGCGGCGCGGGCTGCGCCTCGTCCATGATGGCGTCCAGTCCCTCGTCGATCTTGTTCGACGATTTGAACAGACGGTCCTTGAGTTTTTTGAAAAAGGCCATGCCACCCCCAAAAGGAAAACATGGCCTCAATATCCCCGCACGGGCGGGGATGCAATTCGGCTTGGATCAGGATCAGGCGGGAGCGGCCTCGATAAGCTTGATGGTTCCGGCCTTGGCGAGGTTCTGTATGACCTTGGTCATCTCGATCTGGGCGGTCTCGCCCTCTTTGGCGGGGACGTTGTCCATCGCCTCGAGATCCTCGCGATAGCGTTCGGCCAGACGGCGTGGCAGGTTGCCGATCATGTATTCCACCGTCTCGCTTTCCTGCATCATGCCGAACTTGAACGCGGTCAGAACGTCCTCGTCCTCCATCTCGCGCAGGATGCCCGGAACATCGCGACCCGCAACGCGTGTGAGAATGTCCTCGAAGGTGAACATGGTGCGCTGAACGTCCTGGGCCAGGTGCGCGTCCTTTTCCTCGAGGAAGGCAAGGAAGCCGTCGCGTGCCTCGCTGGAGATGTTGTTCATCAGACCCGCGATGAGATCCGCCGGACGGCGTTTGGACAGGTTGTTCTGCAGAACGGAGAGGAAGTCGCGCTCGATGGCGGCCTCGATGCAGGCGTTTACGGTCTCGTCCACGCTCGGGATGCGGGAGAGGCGCAGAACGATGCTGCGGGCAAACTCGCCATCAAGCTCCTCAAGCACGGCGGCGGCGGTCTCATATTTGATCTCGCTGAGGACCACGGCCACGGTCTGGGGGTGGTTCATGGACAGGAACGTGGCCAGGGCCTTGGGCGGGGCGTCGCCGAGACGTGCCCAGACGCTGCGCTGCATTCCTGGATTATGGCCGGCCAGAATGCGGTCAATTTCGCTTTCCTCGACGATGCCGCGCAGAAGTTCGCGGGCCGCCTGTGCGCCGCCGGTGAGTTCGGGACCGATGGAGAGCGACTGGATAAACTCAACAATGATCTCGTCGAGGGCTTCCTGGCTGATCTTGCCGAGGCTGGCGAGAGCGTTGGCAAAACGCTCCATGTCGTCGTCCTTGAGCTGTTCGAGGACACCGGAGGCAAGTTCGGGGCCAATTGCGGTCAGAAGCACCGCGGCCTTGTCGATGGGACGCGGGGCGACGACGAGAGCACCCTGCCCGCCCGGTTTTACCGTGGCGACACCCGTACCGGTTGCGGTGGCGGGGACGTTCTCCGTCTGCTGCTCTTCGGGTCTTGCAAGGACCAGTTCGGCTCCGGTCTCACTCATGACGCATAACTCCTTACCAGTGCTCCAGCCAACAGGCTCCAGCCGTCAGCAACGACAAAGAATGCCAGTTTAAATGGAAGGGCGACGACGGCGGGCGGCACCATCATCATGCCCATCGACATCAGAATTGCCGCAATCACCAGGTCGATGACCAGGAACGGCACGAAAATAAGAAAGCCCACCTCGAAACCGCGTTTGATCTCGCTCAGCAGGAATGCCGGAACGAGGGTGGACAGGGGAACGGAGCCGTCCTCGCCGATCTGGCGGATGGGGGCGGCGTCGGAGAGGATCTGGATCGTGTCGGTATCGACACGGCCCTCCATGAAGACGCGGAAGGGCTGCATGGTGGGCTCGAACGCCTCTTCCGGGTCGAGCTGTCCGTTGATCATGGGGTCGACGCCGGCGGCCCAGGCGTCCTGAAACACCGGTTCCATCACGAACCAGGTCAGGAACAGCGCGAGGCTGATAATCATCATGTTGGGCGGCGCGCTTTGCACACCAATGGCCTGTCGCAGGATCGACAGGACCGTCACCATAAAGGGAAAGCAGGTCACCATGATGGCAAGGCCCGGGGCCAGGCTCAGCAGGGTGAGAAGAATGAAAAGCTGTACCGTCCGCAGGCTCAGTGTGTCGCCGTCCCCGAAGGACAGGGAAACGTCCTGCGCCGCGACGGGCGCGGCGGCAAAAACCAGTCCAAAGGCCACGCAGCCCAGGAGGGCCACGCGGACAGATGGAATTCTACATGTCATTTGAGAAATCTGCCACTTCGGTAAGACGCACGCCCAGGCGGTTGCCCTCCTCGCCAATCTCCTGAAGCTCGCCACGGGCGATCAGGCGGTCGGCGATGTAGAGTTCCACGGGATCGTTGACCGAGGCATCCAGCTCAAGCACGGAGTCGCGGCGCAACTCCACCAGGTCGCTGACCGTCGGGCGGGCCTTGCCCACGGAGACGGTCACCTCGATGGGAACGCCGTGGAAGACGCTGCGGGCGCCGGATTTTTTCTTCGGTGTCTTAGCCGCCGGCTGTGCGGCGGCGGCCTCCTCCGGTTCCGGTTCGGGAGTGGCTTCTACGGGAGCTTCCTCCTCCACACCGGCGTCGGTGGGCTGAGCGGCGCCCATGCCGCGCCGTTCGACACGTCCTTCGCCCGCCGGATCTACGGGTTCAGCAGCGCCGCCCGGTTCCCCTGCTGCTGCGGAGGTTTCCTCTTCCGGTACATCTTTACCCAGATCATCATCACTCATTGTCTTCGTTCCCGGTGGTGGAATGGAAATGCAGTTTTACACATCCAAGTATTTCTTCGACGCAGGCATCCAGATCGATGTGGTCATACCCCTGGTCCCAGATAATGCGGGCCTCCTTGGGGAGCAGTTCGCCCGCCATCTCCACATCCGCATCTAGGCTGCGCTCGTTAACCAATCGTTGCAGCGGCTCAAAAAGTTCACTTGAACACCGCACGCGCGGACGGGCCTTGGGGCACGAATCAAGCGCCTGACGGACCAGCCGGCCGATCTCGGAAATCAGGCCATGTTCCGCCAGAACAGGCGCAATCGCGCGGGCAATTGTTTCCACGATGGGGACCATGCTGGCGCTCACGTGCTGGCGGGCGGCCTCGTTGGTCATGCCCGCATCATAGAGCGCCTCGATGAGTTCCGCGGTCAGGCGGCCCTGGTCGTTGAGATATTCCTCGGTGGCGGCGGAGCGCCCGTCGATCACGCCCTGGGCGTAGGCCTCCTCACGGATGGCTTTCAGGTCGGGGGCCGGGATCTCCTTCTTTTTGGGAGGGGGCGCGACCTTCTTTTTCTCCTCGGGAGAAAAGGTTTCCAGTTGGAAGTTTCCCATCGCTATGCGGGCTCCTTGACCTGATCAGGGCTTTCAATCCAGCCGAGAAGTACGGCGGTGGAATCCTCGCTGCGGCTGCTGATGACCTCCTTGAGTCGGTCGATCTTGCGTACGCTGTCCTCGGGCAGGTCGAAGATCGAGTCGCTGTCGCCGGACTGGTCGGTCAGGGCGGTGGCGCCGTTGGCGTCCTCCGATCCATCGGACTGGTCGATGCCAAGCAGTTCAGCCAGTTCGTTTTCCTGGGCCGCCGGTTTCATCATCGGACGCAGGACGAAGAAGATCAGGGCGAGAACGATACCGGCTAGAACGCCGACCTGGATGACCTGGGAGCCGTAGCGGTCCATGAAGGTCGCGTCCTGCCATTCGCCGAGGGCGCCCTCGCCACCGACCGGTGAGAACTGGAGCGACTCGATTGTGACGGTGTCGCCACGGCTTTCGTCGATTCCCGCAGCGGCGCTCACGAGTTGGCGGAGGGTTTCCATTTCCTCTTCGGGACGGGGTTCCCAAGTGGACTCACCGGTGACCGGATCGGTGGCGGTGATGCCGTCGACCATGACGGCCACGTTGATACGGCGGACCTGGCCGGGGAGAACCACGCGCTCGGTGCGGGTTTCGGACACCTCGAAGTTCTGGCGTTCACGGAGCTGGCTCGCGGAGCGGTTGGATTCGCCGCCCCCGCCCTCGACATCGCCATCGGGGATATTGCTGGCCACGGTGACGCCGGGGGTTGTGCCGCTGGAATCCTCCTGGGATTCCTCGATCTCGGAGCTGATGGCCACGCGGCTGCTGGGGTCGATGACGCGCTCGGAGATGGTCTGGCTGTCCATGTTGGCTTCGACGCTGACCTCAACAATGGCCTTGCCGGGGCCGACGCGAGCTTCCAGCAGGCGCTGGATGTTTTTGCGCAGGCTTTCCTCGCGCTCATCAGGTTTCTTGACGCCGGCCCGGGTCAGTTCGTCCTCGTTGCCGGAGAGAACAACGCCGCGCAGGCTGTCGATAATGGCGACGGATTCGGGGTCAACACCGGTGACGGCGGAGGACACAAGGTAACGAATCGCCTCAGCCTGTGGTTCGCCCAGAGCGCCGCCGGCCATGGTGACGGTGACGGAAGCGGACCCGGTCGTGTCACGGGAGAAGGGCTGTGACACGGGGTTGGCAAGATGAACCCGGGCGCTGCGGACGTTGCGGGCACTGGAAATGGTGCGGGCGAGCTCGCCCTCCTTGGCGCGCCAGTAAGCAGCATCGAACATCTGGCTGGTGGTGCCGAAACCGGACAGGCCATCGAGGATCTCGTACCCGGCCGGGCCACCGGCGGGTAGACCCTCGGAGGCGAGATCCATACGGACGCGGTCACGCTGGGCCACATCAACATAGATCGAGTTGTTGCGGACCTCGAAAGGTACGCCCTCGGCCTCAAGCACACCCACGATCTCTCCCGAGGCCGCGGGCTCAAGGCCGGAATACAGAAGTGCCATTGATGGCGTCGACGCGATACGGCTGATTCCGAACATCGTGGCAACAATCGCCACGGCACTCAGCAGCGCGATAATTCGCTGGCGGGGCTCCAGTTTTTCCCAGAACAATTTAATCTGATCTACCACGGTGTCCCTTCTGGTCACTGAGTTGATTGTGCTTGCAAAGTTTCGCTCTGCCTGTCGCGATAATCTAATTAACAGCCTTAACATTTCGTTATGGTTGCAAAGGTTAAATACGGTTCAAATCAGAACCGAATTCTGGAACACCCATGACCGACGAATCCCTCGAACCGGAAGAAAATACGCCCGCGCCCAAGGGCGGTATGGTGAAGCCGCTGCTGTTTGGGCTTATCGGAGCAGCCGCACTGGGAGGTGGCGGATTCTTCGCCGTTTCCTCGGGAATGCTCGATTCTGTCCTGGGTCAGGACGCCCCCGCACAGACGGCCTCGGGCGGTACACCCGCCAAGGCCTCACCCGATGCGGTAGCGGCGGCGACCGAGGTGGCGTTCGTGCCCATGGAATCGATCATGGTGTCGCTGGCGCCGGGTGCATCCGCACAGCACCTGCGATTCTCGGGGCAGCTTGAGGTGACCCCCGGCCAGGAAGAGGCCGTGGAAAACATCATGCCCCGGGTGATGGACGTTCTGAACACCTATCTGCGTGCGGTGGATATCAAGGATATTGAGCATCCGGCGTCGGCCACCCGGCTTCGCGCGCAGATGCTCAGACGCATTCAGGTCGTGGCCGGCGAAGGCATGGTGCGCGATCTGCTTGTAACCGAATTTGTACTCAACTGAAGGAGACGGACATGGAAACGGAACTTCTTATGAACGGACTCCTGACCGCGGCGACGGTTTTCGCGGGGAGTTACTGCTGGATTTTGTCGGCACGCGTGAACAAGCTCAAATCCCTCGACAAGGGTTTGGGCGGTTCGATCGTATCGCTGACCCGTCAGGTGGAACTGGCGCGCAAAACGCTTCTGGAGGCCAGGGGCGAATCGGAAAGAAAGAATGCCGAACTGCGAAAACTGATGCAGGCGGCAACGGCGGCGACGGAAAACCTGAAATCCGAGATCGAGGCCTGCGACAAGGTGTCGCGCTCGATGCGGATTGAACGTGAGTTCATGTCCTCGCCACGCGGTCAGAAGATCATGAATTCCAAACGGCCGGCGGAGAACGATCTGTCCCCCCTCACCCGCTCGCAGCTTGAGGAGGCTGCGGAATCGGAGCGCCGGGGCATGAAGCCCAACGGATCCGGCAGTGTGTCCTCACGTGATCTACCGAAACCGCAGTCGCTTGATTCCAACAGCCCGCTTCGCCGCACCACGGCCAGCCTGAACATGCGGAACGAGGAGGATCTCGTGGCTGAACTGACCAAAATCGCATCCGGAGCGGCCTGAAGATGTCGTCATCCCCTCAACGCGCTGGCGCGGTCGCAATTATTGCCTTCTGTTTCCTTGGTTCCGGCGCAATGCGCCTGACGGAACACGGTTCGGCTTTTGCCGAGGGGATCAGCGAGGCGCTGGAGGCCCGGAACAACGCTCATGCGGCCCCGGAGGCTGCGGAGCCGGTGGAAGAGGCTGATGTTCTGCTCTCCGCGATTCGCGACCGGGAAAAACAGCTGGAAACCGAAGCCGACAACCTGTCGACCCGTGCTCAGGAACTGAGCGTGGCGGAGAAAAAGCTCGAGGAACAGCTCACGGCATTCCGTAAAGCGCAGGAACAGCTTGAAAACACGCTCGCAATGGCCGATGGCGCCGCGGAACGGGACATCGCCCAGATGACGACCGTCTATGAGGCGATGAAGCCCGAGGAAGCGGCCCGGATTTTTGAGCGGATGGAAATTTCCTTTGCCGCCGGGATCATGTCGCGGATGCGCCCGGAGATTACGGCGGATGTTCTGACAGCGATGGAGCCGGACACGGCCTATGCGGTGACACTGACCATCGCGAGCCGCAATTCGGGTGTGCCGACGGAATAATCCTTTACGGGTTTGAAGTTACGAGCCGGAAGGCGGGTCTGGTCCCGTTTTCCGGCTTTTTTGACTCCGCTGGCTTTGTTTTCGCCGAAAGCTGGCGGCTTTTCGGTTCGAAAATCCAGCCCACCCACCGGGCCAGACCTGTTTGACAAATTAAAGTCAAACCTGGTTTTGAAGGTTTCTTAATCATGTAGGGGGTATCAATCGCACATGGTCTTAACAGGCGCGTATTGCGCCGCAGTGTGCGAGTGGTTTCATGGTTGGTTTTGTAGGTATCGCCATTGTCTTCGTGATGGTCTTCGGCGGCTACGTCATCGCTGGCGGCAAAATGGGGATCATTCTGCACGCAGCACCGTTCGAACTCATGATGATCTGCGGTGCCGCACTGGGCGCCTTCGTTATCGCGAACGACACCCACGGCATCAAGCACACGATGAAGGATGTGGGAAAGGTTTTTAAGGGCCCGCACTGGAAAAGTAAGGATTATGAGGACCTTCTGTGCCTCATGTACCAGCTGGTGACCATTGCGCGCAACAACCCGGTGGAACTCGACAGCCATATCGAGGACGCGGGCGCCTCCCCCATCTTCTCGGCCTATCCCCGCATTCTTGCAGACAAGGAAGCCGTGGCGCTGATTTGTGACACGCTGCGGTCGGCATCCATGAACTACGATGATCCGCTTCAGGTTGAGGAGGTTCTCAACAAGCGGATCGAGGCCATTTACAATCACTCCCAGCATTCGGCCCACACGCTTCAGACCATTGCCGATGGTCTGCCCGCTCTGGGCATTGTGGCCGCGGTTTTGGGCGTTATCAAAACCATGGCCGCGATTGACCAGCCGCCCGCCATTCTGGGTGGCATGATCGGTGGCGCTCTGGTGGGTACGTTCCTTGGCGTGTTTCTGGCCTATGGTTTTGTTGGACCGTTTGCCTCGCGCGTGAAGGACGTGATCGATGAGGATCACAATTTCTACAACCTGATCCGCGAGGTTCTTGTCGCGGCACTGCATCAGCACGCCCCCAACATCTGTGTTGAGGTTGGCCGTCAGAACACTCCGTCCTCCGTTCGGCCGTCCTATGACGAGCTGGAAGGCGCACTCAAAGCGAACAAGCAGGCTGCATAATGAGACATCTTTACGGGGCAGCAGGTCTGGCACTCCTTGTCGGTGCCGCGCCCGCGGGCGCCGTGGAGGGTGGCAACATCCGTGGAGGAGAACACGAGGGCTTCTCCCGGATTGTCATGGAAATCGACCCGGCAACGGAATGGTCGCTTGAAACCATTGACGGCCGGGCGACGATCTTTTTTCCCGGCAAGTCGATCACCTATACCACCGGCAATACCTTCGACATGCTGCCGCGCGACCGCATTGCCGACGTGCGCACGGGCATTGTGGAAGCCGGTACGGTGATTTCCGTTGATCTGGGCTGCGATGACTGCCGTGTGAGCACATCCTTCGTGGGCGCGCGGTATCTGGCGCTCGATGTCTCGGACGCGGATCGCAAGAGTGCGTTTGATCTGCCTGATCTCGATGCGGAAGAGGAAGATGCGCCGGTTGAGACGGCTGAAGTCTCGGGGACGCCCGACGTGCCCCCTGGGCTGCCGCTTGCGCCGGAGCAGCCGGTGATTCCGCTGGTGGATCTGACCCCGCCGAATGCGGAGCCCATTCCGCTGGAGGACCGCCCGGCAGTTGTTGCCGATGCTCCGGAAACCGATGAGGAACGCGATGAGCGTGAGACGCAGGTTGTCAGCTCGGCGGAGCAGACGCTGATCGAACAGATCGAACGGGCCGCGCGCCAGGGTTTGATCACGCTCGAGGAGGCGGATGACGGCATTTCCGATACCAGCCTCGAGCAGGCCCGCCCCCAGTTTGCCGACACGACGCCCCCGCCCCGTCCGGTGGCACCGGAGGCCTCCCTGCCCCCCACGGTTCCGATGGCACTGCAGAAGCCCGGATCGCGACCCAATGATATTCTGTCGACCATGCTCGACAGCGGACAGATCCAGGCAACTACGGTTTTTGAGCGCGAGAGCGCGCTGCATGCGCAGCGTCTGCGGGAGGAAGCGAGCCCGGCGACCTGTATCCCGGATTTCCGGCTCGACATTGCCTATTGGTCGGACGGATCGCCCCTGTTCGATCAGGTGCCGGTAATGATGAACGAGATTTTGGGCGAGTTTGACGAACCCGATCCGGTGGTCGTGACGGAACTTGCGCAGCTCTACATCCATTTTGGGTTTGGAGCCGAGGCGATCAACGTGCTGGAAAGCTTTGATTCCCAGGCACGGGACCGCGCGCTGCTGATCGAGATGGCGAAACTGGTCGATGGCAAGCGCGTGTCTCCCTACGGTCCGCTGGGCCGCAAGGAGCCCTGCCCCGGTCGCCATGGCATGTGGCTGGCACTGGGTGGCGTGGCGCCGACCTATCATAGTGAGAGCCATTTCGAGTCGGTGGAAAACGCCTTTGGTGACCTGCCGTCCTCCCTGCGCCTGATGCTGGGGCCGAAACTCATTGAGAACCTGCTGATTGCGGGTCAACCCGATCCGGCCCGGCGGATTTACGACATCATCGTGCGGTCGGGGAGCGAGGAAAGCCAGGAAGTTAAGATCGCGAAGGCGATGCTGGACGCCGATGACGGCCATGCCCGCGATGCCGTTCAGGCGCTGTCGTCCATGTATGAGAGCAATGCGGGCGATCCCGTCGAGGTTCTGGGCAACATGGTGGATATCGCGCTTGAGGCGAACTATCCCGTGCCGGACCGGACGATTACCGACATGCGGGGTGCGGCGCTGGAGCACCGTGGGACCGAGCGTGAGGTTGCCATTCGGGCCCTGCTGGCGCAGGCGCTGGCGGCCCGGAATGAACTGATCCCTGCGGTGACGGAACTGACCGAGGCGAATGCCGATCTGCGGAACCCGCCGGAGATTGAGGAGGCCGCGGCGCATATTTTTGCCAATGCCGACCCTGAAAAGGTGGGTCCGGCGAATTTTGCCAAGGTTGCGCTGGGTCTGGATGATCTGCTGTCGCGCAGGCCGGAAAACGACGCGGCGCGGATCAATGTCGCGCGGCATCTTTTGGACATGAGCCTGCCGAATGCGGCGGTGGATGTGCTTGATCCGGCCATGGGGCGTAATGACGAGGCCCGCATTCTGATGGCCCGTGCGCATCTGAACCAGGGGAACTATGGCTCGGCGCGCAAAACGATCGAGGGCGACGAAAGCCAGCAGGCTGCGGAGGTTCGTGCGCGGTCCTGGGCCATGGAAGGCCAGTTTGACCGGGCCACGGAGATCCTCGAAGACGCCGATCTCTCGGCCGAGGCGGCGTCGTTAGCATGGCAGGCGGGCGACTGGGTGACGGTGACCGAGACGGAAACGGACGAACAGCGGTCTACCATGGCGAAATACATGGCTGCGAGCGACGGTCTGGTGGAGCAGCCACCGCTGACCGAGGATCCGTCGGAGCTGTCACCGCCACAGGCGTTCCTGGAGCCCCTGCCCCAGCTTGACAGCCCGAGCATCGATGCGACGCGCAGGCTTCTGGCGACGGGCAACCAGCTCGATGATTTTGTCGCGGAAATTCTGGAACGCGAGTAGACCATGACGCCGGAGCCCCGGCGTCACAAAAATTTCGCCGCACCACTTGTGCAGGCGCGGCACAGCAAGTATGGCAGTGCCCTGATGCGGAGAGATGCCGGAGTGGTCGAACGGGGCGGTCTCGAAAACCGTTGAGCCTTCACGGGTTCCCAGGGTTCGAATCCCTGTCTCTCCGCCACTTGCCTCTGATTTCATTGATGAATCTGGCATGAAGCCAACCCTACTCACAACCTACTATTCATTTTTGAATGGTAAGTTTGTGGGTTTGGGTCATCAGGGGTGGTTGTCCCAGCCGCATTGCGCGCATTCTTCAAAGTACGCTCCGTCCGGCTCGATTGCTCTGTCGTACCATGTTCGCATGTCTCGGGAGGCGCAGTTTGGGCACTTATTAATCCGGTCGATCCGCTCCCGGCCAAGTAGTTGAACGTAGTGCTTGATGATCGCCTCTACCGCATCGGCGGCGACCAACGCAGAACTTTGCCCTGCATTTCGATGGTGAGTGAGCCAGTTTACAAGCGGCCAAGCTTTTTCGACCATCGCTTTTAAGTACGTTCTAAGTTCGGCGTTGCGCGCACCGGGCAATAAGTGGTGCGCGAATAGCTTGTTCCACTCTACGACCGCCGCATCCTTGGGTCGTTCTTCAAACTCAACGTCGCCAAGGTGCCTGCGTGCAGTCCCGACCAGTGTCACTAGACACTCACGCAACTGCATCCCGACCGCTTGATAGTCTACCGCCTCAACAGCGCGTTCCAACAGTTCACACGCTTGTTCATGTCTGCGAAACACTTCATCGAATGGGGTTTCAAATCCTTCACCGCCGTCCTTTGAACGGCTCATAACCCGCGTCATCAGCCCGATATGAAATGAGAGCGTATAGTCAAGGCTTGGAAAATGTCTCTGTGAGTAAAGGTTAGTTGGGTTTGTAATCACCCACCAACGGTCTTTGTCTGTGACAACATCCCACATTTCGTAAGGTGTGCCGAGAACGAATTCTGTTTTGATCCGTTCTACGTTTTGCACGTCTTCGTCAGGGGCCTGACCATTTATGTAGTCTGCAATATCCTTTTCTGCGTAATAGTCGCGTTCAGGACTATATCGCCCAAGTTGATCTGCCGGAAGCGGATGATCTGGCGGCAATGTGCAATCAGAGTTTTCGGTCTGTTCTTCCGACATAAAATTCCTGCTAAAATTTGAATTGGCGAGGAAGATGCGCCGTTCCCCGCGAGCGTTCAACCAAAAAAAAACCCGACGAAGCGAGGCAAGTTGGCACTCATGGAAAGGTTGTCAGGGGTGTTCACACAGGGCCGCGACGGTGAGCCGGTCGGCAACGGGAAGTGCCCACAGGGGCACCGCCAGGACCCGCACGGCGGCCAGATCAAGGTCGCCTAGCCCTTCCCGGGTCAGAACATCTATGACGCTCTGTGAGGGCGACGGCATTGCCAGCGTCAGCACGTCGGGCAGGTCTACGCCTAGCCGGCGTCCGAATAGGTGCCGCACGCGCTCCATAAGCGACGACAGGCAGGCAACCGCCCGCGACAGTCGGTCGCCCCCAGCGACGAAAATCACTATCGGCATTCCGGTTGTCTTTTTGCGTGATCCAGGGTGACCTCAATGCGGTGAGCCAGGGGCGGTGCCTCAAGCGAGGGGAGAGCGGACGGGGATGGAGACGAGCGGGGCGGACCGGTTGAAGATCCTGGTGCTGGGGCTGGCCGTGCTCGGGCTGGTTGCGGGGCTGGTGTCTTGGAGCGCCGGGGACCTTGATTTGGCGCGCGTTGCTTGGATTGCCGGTGTTGTGCCGGCGCTGGTGACGTTGCTGGTGGAGATCCTGCGTGGGCTTGGGCGGGGTGAGGTCGGGCTCGATATTGTGGCGGCGCTTTCCATGACGGCGGCGCTGGTGTTTGGGGAAACACTGGCGGCGGCCGTGGTGGCGGTGATGTATTCGGGCGGGACGTTTCTGGAGAGTTTCGCCGAAGGACGTGCGCGGCGTGAAATGCACCATCTGCTGTCGCGGGTACCGCACACGGCCACGCGGCACAGGAACGACCAGTTGGAAACCGTGGCTCTCGATGATGTTGAACCCGGCGACCGGCTGCTGATCCGGCAGGGGGATGTTCTGCCGGTCGACGGTGAGGTGGCCTCGGGTACTGCATTTCTGGACATGTCGGCTTTGACGGGTGAGTCCCTGCCGGTGAAACTGGCGTCGGGCGACGCAGCGATGAGTGGCGCCACCAATGCGGGGGATGCCTTTGATCTGACAGCGGTTCGGGCGGCGGGGGACAGCACCTATGCCGGGATCGTGCGGCTGGTGGAAGCGGCGCAGCGGTCGAAAGCGCCCATGTCGCGGTTGGCGGACCGCTGGTCGCTGGGGTTTCTTGCGGTGACCGTTGTGATTGCGGTGGCCGCGTGGTGGTTTACGGACGATCCGATCAGAGCGGTTGCCGTTCTGGTGGTGGCGACCCCTTGCCCGCTTATTCTGGCCGTCCCAGTGGCGCTGGTGGCGGGACTGTCGCGGGCGGCGCGGTTTGGTGTGCTGATCAAGGGAGCCGGGCCGCTGGAGAACATGGCCCGGGTCAGGACGCTGATCCTCGACAAGACAGGGACGCTGACGGATGGCAGGCCCAGGGTGGTCTCGATCGGCACATATGGGGATGAAACCGCGGATGAGGTTCTACGGCTGGCGGCGGCGCTGGATCAGGCTTCGACCCATCCGGTGGCCCAGGCTCTGGTTGCAGCGGCCCGCGAGGCCGGCATGGACCTTCCGGTGCCGGTGGATGTGGAGGAATTTCCCGGTGAAGGGCTGGTTGGACGCATCGACGGGCGCCAGGTTGCTGTGGGCGGCTGGGGCTTCGTGACAGGTCAGTGCGCCGCCGGGCAGCGGGCGCCGGAGATGCAGGACCAGGGCGCCGTGCTGGTCGCGGTGGCGGTGGACGGGTGCATGGCGGGGCATCTGGTTATGGCTGATCCTCTGCGCGACGGAACGGAGGCGATGCTGGCAGGGCTCAGGCGCAGTGGCATTCGCAGAATTCTGCTGGCGACGGGCGACCGGGCGGAGGTAGCCGAGGGTGTCACGCGGGGACTTGGCCTTGACGGGGTGCACGCGGGGCTAACGCCTGACAGGAAGGTCGATGTGCTGCTCGCGGAACGCGGCAACGGCCCGGTGATGATGGTGGGTGACGGGGTCAATGACGCGCCGGCTCTCGCCGCAGCGGATGTGGGGGTCGCGATGGGTGCGCGGGGGGCGGCGGCCTCCGCGGAGGCGGCGGATGCGGTGCTGCTGGTCGACCGGGTTGATCGGCTGGGCACCGGCATTGAGATCGCTCAGTCCACACGCAGGATCGCGGTGCAGAGCGTAGTTGCAGGCATCGGGCTGTCGGTGGCGGGGATGATCGCGGCGGCGTTCGGGTATCTCTCGCCGGTGCAGGGGGCGTTGCTGCAGGAGGTGATTGACGTGGCGGTGATTTTGAATGCACTGCGTGCCCTGGCCATTGAGCCGACACTCGCCGTGCAGGCGGAACCGGCGCAGGTATAGGCGCGCTCATTTTGGGTTCGACTCTTTTGGGTGCTGGACGTACTCAGGACTGAACGCTCCGGAGCAGCCGGCAAGCGCGTGTGGTCCGGGGTCAGTTTGGAACATCTTCAGTACGTTGCCGTCCTGTTTGTGATTTTTCTGCTGGCCGGATCGGTGAAGGGGGCGGTCGGTCTGGGCCTGCCCACAACGGCGCTGGCGCTTATGACGCTGATGCTCGATCCGCGCACGGCGATCTCACTGGTTTTGATCCCGATCCTGTTCAGCAATTTCTGGCAGATGTACCGGTCGGGCGACACGATGCGCGCGTTTCGAACCTATTTGCCGCTGGGCCTCTCGCTCATGGTGATGGTGGCGGTGACGATTGTGTTGACCGCGAACGCGTCGGAGCGGTTTCTTCTGGCAATGCTTGGGGCCACCATGCTGGTGTTTGTGGCGGTCAGTATCTTTGACCGGGTGCCGCCCATCCCGGAGGGCCGGGACAGGCAGGCTCAGATCGTGGCGGGAGGCGTTGCGGGGATCCTTGGCGGGCTGACCTCGGTCTGGGCGCCGCCGATGGCGATTTACCTGATGTCACGGCGCACACCGAAGGCGGAGTTCGTCCGGGCGACCGGGCTGTTGTTTTTCCTCGGCAGTATTCCACTCGTCGCCGGGTATATCGGCCAGGGCTACATGACCGGGCGGGGTTTCCTGATTTCGCTGTCGCTGGTCATTCCGACGTTTTTGGGATTTTCCATTGGTGAGCACCTGCGCGGGCGGTTGTCGGAGCGGACTTTCAGGTATTTTGTTCTACTTGTCTTCGCGGTGATGGGCCTGAACCTCATACGCAAGGCGGTGCTGGCCTAAGCCATTTGGGAAAAAATCCTGGCTGGTCTGATTGTAAGTCAGGTCCATGCTCCATAGGGTGCCGGCAGATTTTTCTGATCCGGACATTCATGCCATTTTCTGCGGATAAAGCCGGTCGGGCACGGCCCAACCGATTGAAAGCCTTTCGTCTGACGCGGCGGAGGGATCGCCCATGACCACTGAGGTGATTATGATGCTGGTGCTCGGGGCAGCGGCGGGTGGCTTCGTGAATGGTCTCGCCGGGTTTGGCACGTCCCTGTTTGCGCTGGGGTTCTGGCTTCAGGTGTTTCCACCGGTCAAGGCTGTTGCAATCTCGCTCGTGGTGGCCAGTGTCACGGGAATTCAGGGGCTTTGGGTGGTTCGGGAGACGATCCTGTCGAACCCGCGCAGGACCTTGCGGTTTCTGGTGCCGGGTTTTGTCGGGATTCCATTTGGGATCAGCGCGTTGCGGTATGTCGACCCGACCATTCTAAAGCTCGTGGTCGCGGGTTTCATGCTGCTCTACGGTGGATTTTTTGTTCTGCGACGCAGGCTGCCGACGCTGGATCACCGCGCCCCGAAGGCAGATATGGCGGTCGGGCTGGCAGGCGGGTTCATGGGAGGTCTGGCCGGGATCTCCGGTGCGGTGCCGGTGATCTGGTGCACGCTGCATCCGTGGACAAAGCGGGAAACCCGCGCGGTTTTGCAGCCTTTCAACCTGACCATTCTGGCCGTCAGTGCGGTCATTCTGGCGTTTCAGGGGACGTATGACGCGGCGATGCTGCAGGCAATTCTCATTGCGCTCTGCGTTTCGGTGACGGCGGCGCAACTGGGAATTTTTGCCTTTGGACGTATTGGCGATGTGCAGTTTCGCTGGTTGCTGATCATTCTGATGTTTGTGTCCGGCGCGGTCCTGATGTCCCGGACCCTGGCGGCCGGGTAGAGCGTGAGTGGGGAGGCAGGAGTCATGAGGGAAAATACCCGCCTTTTGGATCTGCTTCGAAAGCGGTTTTTGGACGCGCCCGACACTGTGGCGGTCAATGATCCGAACGGTGTTCTGGGAGGGATTGCCGGCCGGGGATCGTGCCGGGAGTTTACCGGTGAACCGGTGCCGTTGGATGTGCTACGTACGCTCGCGGCCGTGGCTCTGGCATCGCCGTCGAAGAGTGACCTGCAGCAGCGGGACATTATTTTGGTGGATGACCGGAATCTGGTCGGGAAGGTTCTGGAACTGGCAGGCGATCAGCCGTGGCTGAGGGACGTGCCGGGGCTTGTGGTTTTCTGCGCCAACAACCACCGTCAGAGGCGGCTGCAAGAGAAATGGAAGCGGCCGTTTGCAAATGACCATCTGGATGCGTTTTTCAACGCCAGTGTGGATGCGGGGATCGCCCTTTCGGCTTTTGTGATTGCTGCCGAGGCGGCGGGGTTGGGGTGCTGCCCCATCAGTACGGTGCGGAACCGGATTGAGGAGGTGAGCGGGTTGTTGGCCCTGCCCGATCACGTTTTTCCCATCGCCGGGTTGGCGGTGGGGTATCCTGCGGCGCCCTCCCCCAAAATCAGCATGAGGCTGCCCTTGGCGGTAACGGTGCACAGGAACGGCTATTCCGATGACGGGCTCGATCAGGCCGTCGCGGCTTACGACATTGACCGGGCTGCGCGGGAGCCGGCAGGGGCGCCGAGGTTCACGGCGGAGTTTGGCTCGCCGGACATATACACGTGGTCGGACGACAAAACGCGGCAGTACAGCCGACCGGAACGGGCCGGGTTTGGCACCTTTATTCGGAAAATCGGGTTTCGGCTGGACTGAAGGTCAGACCTTTACCGGCTCTTTTGGTACGGGGCGCGGGTTGCCGTCGCTGTCGATGGCAACGAAGGTAAAGGTGGCCTCGGTGACCTTTTCACGGCCGCCAACGCGGGAGCGGCGCACCCAGGCCTCCAGGCCAACGCCCATTGAGGTGGTGCCGACGCGGTCGATGCTGGCGTAGATGCAGAGCACATCGCCGACCTTTACGGGCCGGATAAATTTCATCGCGTCGACCGCGACGGTCGCCACGCGGCCGTTGGCGCGACCGCCGGCGATGATGCCAGCGGCGATATCCATTTGGGAGAGAACCCAGCCGCCGAAGATGTCGCCGTTCACGTTCACGTCGGCGGGCATGGCCAGCGTGCGCAGGGTGAGTTCGCCGGTGGGCTCTTCGTCGGACATGTTTGCTCCCGCTCAGACAGGACCGGCCCCGAAACGCTCCGGGGCCAGCTGGTTGCTTACTTCTTCTTTTTCGGCGGCATGAGGTCGGTGATTGTGCCCTCAAACATTTCCGCAGCAAAGTTTACGGTTTCCGACAGGGTCGGATGCGGGTGGATGGTGTGGCCGAGATCGGTGGCGTCGCAGCCCATCTCGATGGCCACAGCGGCTTCCGCCACCAGATCGCCCGCATTGGGGCCGACGATACCCGCGCCGATGACCTGGTCGTTTTCCTCGTTGAAAAGGAGCTTGGTCATGCCCTCGTCCCGTCCGAGGCTGAGGGAGCGGCCCGATGCGGCCCAGGGGAAGACGCCCTTGCCGTATTTGATGCCCTTTTCCTTGGCCTCGTTCTCGGTAACGCCGACCCAGGCGACTTCCGGATCGGTATAGGCAACCGACGGGATTACGCGGGCATCAAACGCCCGTTTGTGACCCGCCGCGACTTCCGCCGCGACCTTGCCCTCATGCACGGCCTTGTGGGCGAGCATGGGCTGTCCGACCACGTCGCCAATGGCGAAGATGTGCGGGACGTTGGTGCGCTGCTGGTTGTCCACGGAGATGAAGCCGCGGTCGTCAACCGTGACACCGGCGGCATCGGCACCGACCATTTTGCCGTTGGGTTTGCGGCCCACGGAGACCAGGACGCGGTCGTAGATGTCGTCGGATTCGCCGTCCGGGCCCTCGATGGTGACCTTGAGACCGGATTTCATAGGCTTGACGGCCGTGACCTTGGATTTCAGGCGGATCGCCTCGTAGCGTTTCTCAATACGTTTGTGCAGCGGTTTCACCAGGTCCTTGTCCGCGCCGGGGATAATCTGGTCCATGAGTTCAACGATGGTGACCTTGGTTCCCATCGCGTCATAGACGCAGGCCATCTCCAGACCGATGATGCCGCCGCCGATCACGAGCATTCGCTTGGGAATGTCGCGCAGTTCGAGCGCACCGGTGGAATCGATCACCCTCTCATCATCATTGGGCAGGAACGGCAGAGCCACCGGCTCGGAACCCGCCGCGATGACGCACTGGTCAAAACTGACGGTTTTGGTGCCGTCGGGCGTTTCGACACTGATCTGGTTGGGACCTGAGAAGGTGCCCTTGCCCGTGACGACCTCGACCTTGCGGCCTTTGGCGAGGCCCTTCAGGCCACCGGTCAGTTTGGTAACGACGCTGTTTTTCCAGTCGCGCAGGGAATCGATGTCGATCGACGGCTTCGAGAACTTGACGCCATGATCAGCCATTTCCTCGGTCTCGGTGATGACCTTGGCCGCGTGCAGAAGTGCCTTTGACGGAATACAGCCGACATTGAGACAGACGCCACCAAGATAGGGGTCTTTCTCGATCAGCACTGTTTTGAGCCCAAGATCCGCCGCGCGGAAGGCGGCGGTGTAGCCGCCGGGGCCGGAACCCAGCACCACGAGTTCGGCGTGGATGTCGCCGGTCTGTTCCGCTTTCGGTGGCGTGGAGGGGGCGGGTGCGGATTTGGGCTCGGAGGATTTCTCCTCCTCCTTCGCCGCTGCGGGCGCATCGCCGCCCGCCTCGCCCTCAGCCTCGACGGTCAGGATGACCGTACCCTCGGAGACCTCGTCGCCCTCCTTCACGGAGATCGAAACGATCTTGCCCGCGTGGGAGGACGGGACCTCCATGGTGGCCTTGTCGGACTCGATCTCGATGAGCGAGTCCTCCTTGGCGATGGTGTCACCCTCGCTGACGAAGATGCTGATGATCGGGAAGGCGCCGTCCTCACCGAGGTCGGGAACCTTTACCTCTGTTGTTGCCATGATCCCGCCCCCTTACAGCAGCAGCCGGCGGACGTCGCCCACCAGGTTTTTGAGCGTGGCGCAGAACCGCGCGGCGAGTGCGCCGTCGATTGCGCGGTGGTCGTAGGAGAGAGACATCGGCAGCATGTTGCGCGGCACGAATTCCTCGCCGTTCCAGACCGGTGCCATTTTGGAGCGGGTCAGGCCGAGGATGGCCACCTCAGGCGCGTTGACGATGGGCGTGAAGGAGGTGCCACCAATGCCGCCAAGGGACGAAATGGTGAAGGTTGCGCCCTGCATGTCGGGGCCTTTCAGCTCACCATTGCGGGCTTTGGCCGAGAGGTCGCCCAGTTCTTTGGAGATTTCGATGATGCCCTTGCGATCGGCGTCCTTGATGACCGGGACGACAAGACCGTTTGGCGTGTCGGCCGCGAAACCGATGTTGTAGAAGTCCTTTTTTATAAGGCTTCCGCCATCGGGGCTGATGGAGCTGTTAACCTCCCAGTGGGTGCGCAGGGCGCTGACAGAGGCCTTGATCATGAAGGAAAGGAGCGTAACGCGGTAGCCCTCCTCCTTGGCCTTCGTGTCGAGTTCCTTGCGGTATTTGTCGATCTCCGTGATGTCCGCTTCCTCGTTATGCGTCACATGCGGGATGTTCAGCCAGGAGCGGTGCAGGGCCGGTCCGGAGATCTTCTTTATGCGGGGCATCTCGATCTCTTCGACCTTGCCGAATTTGGAGAAATCCACGGCCGGGATCGGGGGTATGCCCATGCCGCCAGAGGGCGCGGCGGCACCACCGCCGGTGGGTGCGATGCCTTTCTTGAGCGCGTTCGCCACGTCCTCGCGCAGGATGCGGCCCTTGCGACCCGAAGGCTCGATGCCGCCGAGGTCCACACCCATCTGACGGGCAAAGGCCCGCACGGACGGGGATGCGTGTGCCTTGGCGAAGGCCTCCTCGTTCACGGGTGTCAGGGCACCCTGGCCGGAGCCTGCCGGTTTGTCCGGAGTGGATGCCGGAGCCGGTTTGGCTTCCTCCTTCTGCTCGGCTTTCTCGGCCGGTTTGGAAGCCTCCTCCCTGGGGGCGTCGCCCGCCTCCTCGGCTTCGAGGATGAGGATCAGGGCGCCTTCCTTGACGGTGTCGCCTTCCTTGACCTTGATTTCCTTGACCGTGCCCGCGTGGGTACTTGGCACCTCCATCGTGGCCTTGTCGGATTCAAGTTCGATCAGGCTGTCCTCGACGGCAATGGTGTCGCCCACGCTTACGAAAACGCCAATAACCGGCACTTCATCGAAATCCCCAATATCCGGGACCGTTACTTCAACTGTCGACATTGCTTATTCTCCTGATCCCAAATTCAAGCTGTGCGCGGATTGGCCTTGTTCGGGTCCATTCCGTATTTTTCGTAGGCTTTTTTGAGGTCCGCCGCCGTGACGGCTTTTTCCTGGTAGAGCGCGTAAACCGCCGCGGCCGCGATGTGGTTCGCATCCACCTCGAAGTGACGGCGCAGGTTCACACGGCTGTCCGACCGGCCGAAGCCGTCGGTGCCAAGAACGTGGTAGGGTTGCTCGATATAGGCGCGGATCTGCTCAGCGTAGATTTTCATGTAATCCGTTGCCGCGATGATCGGCCCCTTCGCCTTGGACAGCGCCTCGGTGACATAGGGTTTCTCCGGGGTATCCGTCGGGTTGAGCATGTTGCGCCGGGTCACGTCCTGGCCGTTGCGGGCCAGTTCGTTGAAGCTCGTGGCCGACCACAGGTCGGACGAGATGCCGAAATCCTCCTGCAGGAGTTCAGCCGCCATCATGACCTGGCGGAAGATTGAACCGCAGCCCATCAGGTTGACGTGCTTCTTGCCGGGGCGGGATTTCTTGGAGAACTGGTAGAGGCCCTTGATAATGCCTTCCTCGGCGCCCTCGGGCATTTCCGGGTGGTGGTAGTTCTCGTTCTCCACGGTGAGGTAGTAGTACACGTCCTCCTGGTCCACATACATCCGGGTCAGGCCGTGCTGTACGATCACCGCGATCTCGTAGCCGAAGGTCGGATCGTAGCTGATGCAGTTGGGCACGGTACCGGCCAGGATGTGGCTGTGGCCGTCCTGATGCTGAAGGCCCTCACCGTTCAGGGTTGTACGACCGGCGGTGCCACCGACCATGAAGCCACGCGCGCGGCTGTCACCGGCGGCCCAGGCAAGGTCACCGATCCGCTGGAACCCAAACATCGAGTAGTAGATGTAGAAGGGCAGCATCGGCACGCCATGAACCGAGTAAGCGGTGGCAGCGGCGATCCAGTCGGCCATGCCGCCGGCCTCGTTGATGCCTTCCTGGAGCACCTGTCCGTCGATGCTCTCCTTGTACCAGGAGAGCTGATCGGCGTCTTCCGGCGTGTAGTTCTGACCCTTGGGGTTGTAGATGCCCAGCTGGCGGAACATGCCCTCCATACCGAAGGTGCGGCTTTCGTCCGGAACGATCGGTACCACGTATTTACCGATTTTCTTGTCGCGGCAAAGAGTATTGAGAACCCGCACAAAGGCCATCGTGGTGGAAACCTCACGCTTGCCGGTGTCCTTCAGCAGCGCGTCGAAGGCCAAAAGCGGAGGGATTTCCATCGGTGCGTGTTCGTACGTCCGTTTCGGGAACGGCCCGCCCAGCGCCTCGCGACGCTGCAGCATGTAGTTTTTCTGCTCATTGCCCAGGGTCACGTAGGGCGCCTTGGGCAGATCCTCGTCGGACACGGGGATCTGGAAACGGTCGCGGAAGGCGCGCAGTTCGTCCTCGGCCATTTTCTTCTGCTGGTGGGTGATGTTCTGACCCTCACCCGCCTGGCCCATGCCGTAGCCCTTGACGGTTTTAACGAGGATCACGGTCGGGCGACCGTTGGTTTTCACGGCGCGGTCGTAAGCCGCGTAAACCTTGTGCGGGTCATGGCCACCGCGACGCAGGGCCCAGATCTCATCATCGGTCCAGTCGGCAACGAGGGCCGCCGTTTCCGGGTACTTGCCAAAGAAATGCTCGCGGATATAGGCGCCGCTTTTGGACTTGAACGTCTGGTAGTCGCCGTCGACGGTTTCCATCATCAGCTGCTCAAGGCGACCGCTGTCGTCTTTCTCGAGCAGGTCGTCCCAGCCCCTGCCCCAGACCAGCTTGATGACATTCCAGCCGGAACCACGGAAGTCGCCCTCAAGTTCCTGAATGATCTTGCCATTACCGCGAACCGGGCCGTCGAGGCGCTGAAGGTTGCAGTTGATGACAAAGATCAGGTTGTCGAGGTTTTCCCGCGCCGCGAGGCTGATGGCGCCAAGGCTTTCCGGCTCATCCATTTCACCGTCGCCAAGGAAGGCCCAGACCTTGCGGTCGTCCATGTCGATATGACCGCGGTTGTGCATGTATTTCATGAACCGCGCCTGGTAGATCGCCATCAAGGGCCCGAGGCCCATCGACACGGTCGGGAACTGCCAGTAGTCGGGCATCAGCCAGGGGTGGGGATAGGAGCTCAGCCCCTCACCGCTGGTTTCCGAGCGGAACATGTCGAGCTGTTCCTCGGTCAGGCGGCCTTCCATGAAGGAGCGGGCGTAGATGCCGGGAATGGCGTGGCCCTGGAAGAACACCAGATCGCCGCCGTGTTTGTCGGAACGGGTGCGCCAGAAGTGGTTCAGGCCCATGTCGTAAAGAACGGCCGAGGACGCGAAACTGGCGATGTGACCACCGTATTCGGACGACTCCTTGTTCCGGCGGACGACCGTTGCCATGGCGTTCCAGCGATTGATCGTCCTGACGCGCCATTCAAGGCTGAGATCGCCCGGATAGTCCGGCTGCTGGTCGGCGGGAATGGTGTTGAGATAGGCCGTGGTGGAACCAAAGGGCAGATCCGCACCACGGGCGCGGGCTTCGGCAACGACCTTGTCGAGCAGGAAATTGGCCCGATCCGGACCATCCCGGTCGATCACATCCTCGACGGCGTCCAGCCACTCCTGGGTCTCAACGGTATCGAGATCCTGAGAATCTGTCATGCGTTTGGTTCCTTCACTTGGATTTCATTCGTGTTTCCGACCGACGGCACAGCACCGGCCCGCGAAATTACGCCTGTAAGACGTGCCGGTCCCAAACCGCGTGCGGAAGCGGTGCGCGTTTGGCGCAGCGCAGGGAGCCGGACTTTTTCGAACCAGGAAAAACATGATCGGGAAAAACGGGGGCCATATCCCCTTCCGGGCAGATTTTTGGTATCTGCGAGTGCGGCGCACTTCCGGTATTCGATCATTCACTTCCACCCTGACATCGATTTTTTGTTTCTTTGTCGAAGCCTGTTTCCCAATTCATTAACCAGATCGGAGCAAAAGGAAAGGGTTGACAGGTATGAGTATTTTGCAAGACCTCCAGCGGGAATCCGCCGAGCCCTTCCAGAGCCGCATGCATCCCGCATCGGTCGAATGATTTCGGAAAGTCAACCGTTTCAACCGGCGCGGGAAATTTTTGAATGCCGCCGAAAGCGTGCCATTTGATAATGATCTTCGGCGCCATGGTCGAGGTCGCCAGAGATGTCGAAAACCAGGGCATACAGACCACAATTATCAGCAAAATGAACAGGATACCGGGCCACTGCAGAGCCACGTGCAAACCGTTGATCACGGGCAGGAGGCCCATCGGCGAGGTCACGAACAGGTTCAGCCCCACCGGTGGCATGATGATCGCGACCTCCGGTGGGCGCCACCATGATGGTGCCCGGATGAATGCGTTCGATACCGAGCGCAATGGCGATCGGGGACACAGGCAGTGCGACAATGACGATCAGTCCGGAGGGGCCCATGAACTGACCAACGATGGGCAGAGCGTGTTTGCGACCACAAGGAACACCACCGGTCCGAATCCCGCGTGAGGGCGCTCGGTCGTGAAGTTCTGCGGCATCTGCCCGTTTGCCAGAACGTGCTTCAGGACCAGCGTGTTCGCGACGAAGAACATGAGCTTGGTGGTGATCGCGTCGGATTCGAACAGTGACCAGCGCACATCGGTGTGAAAGAATGGCGTCACATGGACGCCGGTATTGCGCTGCAAACCATTGTCTGCGGATTGGGGGCCAGACTTGATTACATTGGCCGGGCAACTTGGGCGATGGGGGTCAGAGACCCACTTCCAGTTCACGGTTGGCGGTGTTCAGGAGTCCCCAGACATGGGGAAGGAACGAGCGCCAGACCTCCATGCGGAAGAGATCCTCACCGTCGCGCAGCAACACAACCTGCACGGAATCGAACAACGTGCGTTTGCCGTGGCCGGGTCGGATGCGTGACAGATCAATGGGGCATCCGGTGCTGAGCAGCGTCTCCGCTGCGGCTCCGCGAAGTTCGATGGCAATGTCGCGGTCGCTTATGTCGACGAGGCTGTGGGGCACCTCGCCGTAAATCTCCGCGAAGGCGGCCTGAACGGCGGCCATTCCCTCCCCATCGGTGTGGACGACCCATTCGTCGGGGCCGAGGCACAGGACCTCGAGGCCATCATTGTTGGCGCGGTCCCCGATTTTGGTGGGCAGTTCCAGGCGCAGGGCGCCGGACAGTGCGTTGCCATGGGCCGGATCGGCACGAAGGGCCATGCGGGCAGGTTCGGGCAGCAGCCTGAGTTCGACGGGACCGGAAAGCCCCGTGGCGGCAAGACAGTCCTGCAGTGTTGCGGCGTTGGTCATCATCTGCCCCCCTAAAGTTTCAGCCGGTCACCCTCAGGATCGTAGAATACGGTTCCCGAGACCACGGCGGCATGGGTTTTGTCCGGCATTGGTATGTGCAGCGTATCGCCCTTGCGTTCAAACCCGTCCTCCACCACCGCCATTGCGATGGACCGGCCCAGCGCCTCGCTCCAGTAGGACGAGGTCACGTGGCCAATCATCTTCATTGGTATGGGCTGGTTCGGGTCGGCGACGATCTGCGCGCCTTCCTCCAGCACGGTTTTGGGGTCGACCGTCATGAGACCTACAAGCTGTTTGCGGCCGGACGCTACAAGGTCGGGACGGGCAAGGGAACGCTTGCCAACAAAATCCGGTTTGGCCTTGCCGATGGCCCAGGACAGGCCCGCGTCTTGGGGTGTTACCGTACCGTCGGTGTCCTGACCGACGATAATATACCCTTTTTCTGCCCGCAGTACGTGCATGGTCTCGGTGCCGTAGGGGCAAATGTCGTACTGCGCGCCCTCGGCCATCAGGGTTTTCCAAAGATCAAGACCGTGACGGGCGGGGACGTTTACCTCGAAACCCAACTCGCCCGTGAAGCTGATCCGGAACAGTCGGGCCGGGAAACCGGCAACGGTGCATTCCGCGACCGACATGTGCGGGAAGGCATCATCGGACAGGTCCTGGCCCTCGACCAGGGGTTCCAGAAGTTTGCGGGCGTTGGGACCGTTGAGCGCGATGGTTGCCCACTGTTCCGTGGTGGAAGTCAGCCAGACCTTCAGATCCGGCCATTCGGTCTGAAGGTAATCCTCCATCATCGCCAGTACGCGTGGCGCACCACCGGTGGTTGTCGTGACGTGGAAGAGGTCAGGGGACAGGCGCCCGATGACGCCGTCATCGCGGATAAACCCGTCCTCGCCCAGCAGAAGGCCGTAGCGGCAACGACCAACGCCGAGTTTGGTCCAGGGGTTGGTGTACATGCGGTTCATGAATTCGACCGCGTCCGGTCCGGCGACCTCGATTTTGCCAAGGGTTGAGGCGTCGAAAATGCCCAGGGATTTGCGGGTCGCGGCACATTCGCGATTGACCGCCGTGTGCATGTCCTCCCCCGGCTGCGGAAAATAGCGGGCGCGACGCCATAGGGCGACGGGCTCAAACACTGCGCCGTTTTCCTCGGCCCAGGGATCGATTGGCGTGGTTCGGATGACCTCGAACCGTTCGCCGCGATGGTAGCCGCAGAACGCACCGAAGGTGGTCGGCGAATACGGCGGGCGGAATGTTGTCAGGCCGACTTCGGGCGCATTGCGGCCCAAAGCGTCGGAGGCGATCATCAGGCCGTTGATATTGGACAGTTTGCCCTGGTCGGTGGCCATGCCGTTGGTGGTGTAGCGTTTGACATGCTCGATGGAATGCATGCCCTCACGCACCGCCAGTCGAATATCCTTGGCCGTGACGTCATTCTGAAAGTCGATAAAGGCCTTGGCCGTGGCCGGGTTGCGGTCGGTGGGCAGTTCAACATTGGAGGCACCGGTTCCGCCGCGGTCGCCCGTCACATCAAATTGCGAAACGTCAGCGCTATGCCCGGCGGCATCGGCCGCTTTTGCGCCGGCATCCGCCCCGTCGGCGAGCGCGGCACCGGTTCCCCAAAGGCCCCTGCCCGCCCCCGCGATGTGAACCTCCTCGGTCCGCTCACCCGGCAGATAGGTGCGCGTTTCCTCATCCCATCTCAGGGAACCCTTCGTATGGGAGAAGAGGTGCAGCGAGGGTGTCCAGCCGCCGCACATCAGCACGGCATCACACTCAATCGTTACACCCGGTCCGGCCTTGCCGTTCAGGATTGGATTGACGCGCAGTGACGTCACGCGAAGCCGACCGGCGGTGGAGGACGCGGTGTGGCCGGTGTAAATCACAATGCCTCGGGACCGGGCATTTTCGAGAAGGTCGAGATCAACATCCGTCCGGGTATCGACGATACCGGCGACCGGCACTCCGGCGTCGGACAGATCAAACGCGGTGTACCATGCGCTGTCATGGGAGGTCAGGACCACCGGGCGGTCGCCAACGCGAACACCGTACCGGTTCAGATAGGTCAGTGCAGCGCCCGCCAGCATGACGCCGGGACGGTCGTTGCCATCGAATACCAGCGGCTTTTCAATGGCGCCCTGGGCCAGAACAACCTGGTCGGCACGCACCCGCAGCATCCGCTCACGTGGCGCATCCGCAGGAGGCTCGGCCAGATGATCTGTCAGACGCTGAACGAGGCCGACCATGTTCTGGTGGTAATAGCCGATCGCCGTGGTGCGGCTGAGCACCGTGACATTGACCATCCCGTCAAGTTCATCCAGCGCGGATGACAGCCAGTCCCAGGCCGGTTTGCCGTCGATAACGGCTTGCGGCTCCGAAAGGAGGGAGCCACCAGATTCCGCGCCCTCGTCAATCAGCAGCGTCCGCGCCCCGGCACGTCCCGCGGACAGCGCGGCGGCCAAACCAGCCGGTCCGGCACCGACCACCAGGACGTCACAGTGGACAAACCGCGACGCGTAGGTATCGGGGTCGGGTTCGGAAGGCGAAACCCCAAGACCGGCCGCGCGGCGGATAACGGGCTCGTAAACGCGGTCCCAGAAGGATTTCGGCCACATGAAGGTTTTGTAGTAAAACCCTGCGGAAAAAAGCATCCCGAGATGATCATTCACTGCGCCGAGGTCGAAATTCAGGGACGGAAAACGGTTCTGGCTGGTGGTGGTGAGGCCGGAATAGATCTCCTGCATCGTCGCGCGGGTGTTGGGCTCGGAGCGGCCCTCGCCGCGGGAGGTACCGAGCAGAGCGTTGGGCTCTTCCGGTCCCGCTGTCACGACACCCCGGGGGCGGTGATATTTGAAGGACCGGCCCATAAGGTGGACGCCATTGGCCAGCAGCGCGGATGCGACCGTATCGCCCTCCAGCCCCTGATAGCTGTCACCGTCGAAGCTGAAGCCCACCGGACGGTCGTGGTTTACCCGTCCGCGTCCGGGAAGTCGGAAACCGCTCATTTCGCCAACTCCTCAAGTTCCGCGTCGGAGGGGCGTGGCTCTCCTGCCCTGTAGGTCAGAAGGAACCGATCGCTGACGGTGTCGCGCACGGCATTGAAAAAACGTCCGCAACCATGAGTGTGGCGCCAGCGCTCGAAATGGCGGCCGCGGGCATTGGTGCGGATAAAGAGAAAATCCCGCCACGCTTCGTCGTCATAGGTTGAGGGATCCTCCGGCCGGGCGATATGGGCTTCGCCGGCGTAGACGAACTCGGCTTCCGGCAGGGTTTCGTCGCAGTAAGGGCAATGGATCAGAAGCATGATGGTGTCCCCTTAACTGAACGGGCGGAAAAAAACCATGGGCGGGGTGGGCATTCGGTACGGTCATCCGGGTCGGCCTCAGTGTGCCACGGCCGCGGCGGCGGCCTCGTCGATCAGGCGGCCGGTGCGGAACCGCTCCAACGTGAAAGGTGCGTTGATCGGATGCGGCTCGTCCTTGGCCACCGTCCATGCCAACACATGGGCGGCGCCAGGTGTCGCCTTGAATCCGCCCGTCCCCCATCCGCAGTTGACGTAAAGCCCCGGGACCGGGGTTTTGCCGAGGATGGCCGAGCGGTCGGGTGTCACGTCAACGATACCGCCCCATTTGCGCAGCATCCGCATCCGGTTGAACATCGGGAAGATTTCACAGATCGCGGCCACGGTATGCTCAATAAGGGGCAGACCGCCGCGCTGGGAATAGCTGGTGTACTGGTCGGTTCCGGAGCCGATCACCAGTTCGCCCTTGTCGGACTGGCTGATATAGGCATGAACCGTATTGGACATGACCACACAGGGGAAGACCGGTTTGACCGGTTCGCTGACAAGTGCCTGGAGCGGATAGCTTTCGAGCGGAAGGCGTACGCCTGCGCTCTCCATGACCACGGATGTGTTCCCGGCCGCGGATACGGCAATCTTCTTCGCCCCGATGAAGCCTTTGGCGGTTTCAACGCCCTCGACGGCACCGTTGGCCCCGCGCCGGATCGAGGTCACGGGGCAATTTTGGATGATGTCGACACCGAGTTTTGACGCGGCGCGCGCGTAGCCCCAGGCCACCGCATCGTGGCGGGCGGTTCCCGCGCGTTTCTGCAGAGCGGCGCCGAGGACCGGGTATCGTGCGTTGGGCGAAATGTTGAGCGGCGGGCAGAATTCCTTCGCCTCCTCCGGGGTCAGCCACTGGTTATCGACGCCATTGAGACGGTTGGAATGGATGTGCCGCTGGGAACTCTGCACGTCATGTACGTTGTGGGCCAGCATCATGACGCCGCGCTGGCTGAACATCACGTTGTAGTTAAGCTCCTGCGAAAGACCATCCCAGAGGTCGACTGCGTGGTCATAGAGCCGGGCGCTTTCATCGTAGAGGTAATTGGACCGGATGATCGTGGTATTGCGGCCGGTATTGCCGCCACCAAGCCAACCCTTTTCGATCACGGCGACATTGGTGATGCCGTGTTCCTTCGCCAGATAATAGGCGGCACCCAGTCCGTGCCCACCCGCACCGATGATAATTACATCGTAGGATTTTTTCGGCTGCGCCTCCGGCCACTGCTCAGGCCAGTTTTTGTGCCCGGACAGGGCATTTTTGAGCAGGGAAAGAGCGGAAAAACGCGTCATGTCCGGAATCACCCCATTTAGGACCGTGTCTACCGGGCCATTCAGCGCAATTCCCCGGTGCGGAATTGTGCTTTTGCGCCGGATGTATGGATGTTTACGACAGAGCGCACCGATAGGCAAAACGTGATCAGTATCCTTGGGCCTTCGGTTTGGTGCGCCGATCTTTTCGGGCGGTCCTGTCAACCGGTCAGGGGGAGATTTGCCCGCTTGGGGCTGGCGAAACGACCCCACATTTTCGTGTAGTGCGGCATGGAACAATCGCTGTTTGCCGCCGTTGTAGGGTCGTGCGCCGGGGCGATGGCACCGATCAAAAACGAAAAAGGATCATGCCGCCCCGGTGGTTTGATCGTTCACGGAAAGCAAAGGAGAATCCGATGCCCAACATGAGTGAATCGAAAATTCTGATTATGTCGACCAATGGTTTTGAGCAGTCCGAACTGTTCACCCCGCTGGAGAAGCTTAAGGAAGCCGGTGCAACGGTGCACGTGGCCACGCTCGACGGCGAAGCCATTCGCGGATGGGATGGCGGCGACTGGGGCAAATCGGTCGATGCCGACCTGAAGATTTCCGATGTGAAGGTTGATGACTACGACGCGCTGGTTCTGCCAGGCGGTCAGATCAACCCGGACATCCTGCGGACGGATGAGACAGCCGTCAACACCGTGCGCAACTTCGTAGCAGGGGACAAAATTGTAGCCGCCATCTGTCATGCGCCGTGGCTTCTGATTGAGGCGGGTGTCGTCGAGGGTCGTGAGATGACCTCCTACCACTCGATCCGTACTGACCTGCAGAACGCCGGCGCGAACGTGGTCGACAAGGAAATCGCGATTTCCAACGGCATAATCACGTCGCGTCAGCCGGGAGACCTCGATGCGTTCGTATCGAAAATTATCGAGGAGGTCCGCGAAGGCGATCACGCCCGCGACGTAGAGGCTGCATAAATTAGGCCTGACATTCAAAAAATACCGGTGTCCCAACCGGATTCTCACTGCCCGGTCTCTGCGACCGGGCAGTTTTTTGTTGTGGTATTGACAGACACCCAAGGAGTGTCGAGTCAATCCCTCCGGGATGATCAGGCTGCGGGAGCGGTCGTTTTGAGCCTGCGCACCAGCAGCTTGTTCAGCGCATTGACGTATGCCTTGACCGAGGCAACCACGGTATCCGTGTCCGCGGACTGCCCGGTGACGATCTTGCCGCCCTCCTCCATGCGAACACTCACGGTTGCCTGCGCGTCCGTGCCTTCAGTCACGGCATGGACCTGGTAGAGCTGCAGCTTCGCTTCATGTTCCACCAGTTGCTTGACCGCATTAAACGCGGCGTCCACGGGGCCGTCGCCAGTTGCCTCGACGCTGTGCTCCACGCCATCGACCGACAGTGTGAGTTCGGCGGACTGGGGCGCTTCGGTTCCACAGATTACGCGGAGCCTGCGCACCTGAATGGTGTCGTTGGCGGCATTGGTGCCGGTGTCCTGCATCAGGGCGACGAGATCCTCGTCGTAGACCTCTTTCTTGCGGTCGGCCAGTTCCTTGAAGCGGACGAACACGTCCTTCAACTGGTTGTCTCCCAGCTTATAGCCGAGGTTTTCCAGCTTGGACCGCAACGCGGCCCGGCCGGAGTGTTTACCCATGACAATGCTGGTTTCCGTCAGACCCACGTCCTCGGGGCGCATGATTTCGAATGTGTCCGCGCTTTTGAGCATGCCGTCCTGGTGGATGCCGCTCTCATGGGCGAAGGCATTCTTGCCGACGATTGCCTTGTTGTACTGGACCGAAAAGCCGGAAACGGTCGATACGAGCCGGCTGGCCTGCATGATTTTGGTGGTGTCGATGCCGGTATGCCAGGGCATGATGTCCTTGCGCACGCGCATGGCCATGACGACCTCTTCCAGAGCGGTGTTGCCCGCGCGCTCACCCAGACCATTGATGGTGCATTCGATCTGACGCGCTCCGGCACTTACGGCCGCCAGTGCGTTGGCCGTCGCCATGCCGAGGTCGTTGTGGCAATGGGTTGCGAAGATGATCTCATCGGCGCCTGGCACCCGTTCAATCAGCATCCGGATCAGGTCGGCGCTCTCGCCGGGCGCGGTGTAGCCCACCGTATCGGGAATGTTGATCGTCGTGGCACCCGCCTTGATGGCGATTTCGATGACACGGCAGAGGTAGTCATGTTCCGTCCGCGTGGCATCCATCGGCGACCACTGCACGTTGTCGCAGAGGTTGCGGGCGTGGGTGACCGTTTCGTCGATGCGCTCGGCCATCTGATCCATGTCGAGATTTGGAATGGCGCGGTGCTGTGGCGATGTCCCGATAAAGGTATGGATACGGGGCTGCCTGGCGTGCTTCACGGCTTCCCAGCAGCGGTCGATATCCTTGAAATTGGCGCGGGAGAGGCCGCAGATCACGGAGTTTTTCGCCAGTTCGGCGATTTTGGACACCGCCTCAAAATCCCCTTCGGACGCAATCGGGAAACCGGCCTCTATGATGTCCACGCCCATGTCATCGAGCAGGGTCGCGATCTGGAGTTTCTCGCCCAGGGTCATGGTCGCGCCGGGGCTCTGCTCGCCATCGCGCAGGGTGGTGTCGAAAATCAGGACGCGGTCCTGCGGTTTGTCTGTAGCGGTCATTTTACTGTCTCTGAGTCTGAAAAACTGTGGGGCGGCGCGTTCAGATTGTCCCCTGAGCGCGCGCGCCGGGCTTCGGCACGCTCAGAGGCCGCCAAGCAGTAGGAGAACAGCGGTACGGGCTTCGCCACGAACCGACCCACGGGTATCCAAGCTGTTCATCCGGTATTTCATGGGCGGCACTATACGGACGGATTTCCTAAAGAAAAGCCCCCAAAGTTGGAGATCATTACAAAGATTGCGCCGTCAAAGCGGTTTGACTGCAGAAAACGAGGTCGCCTAGAGTTTTGACGACACGATGCCGGTGTTGAAACCACCCATGCGCAGTTCTCCGAACAGTCTCTGGTACTCAAGCTTGGGGCAACGGTCCATGACCACATCCAGACCGGCCTCACGGGCGACCGCCGCGGCTTCCTCGTTGATGACCTCGAACTGCATCCAAATGGTTTTCAGACCCCGGTTTGACAGTGCCGAAATCGCCTCATCCACAATGGGGCCGACATGCTCGGACCGGCGGAAAATATCGACCATGTCAACCCGGCCTTCAGAGGCGGGAATATCCGACAGGCTGGCATATACGGTTTCGCCGAAAAGGCGCTTCCCGGCCATCATTGGGTTGACCGGAATCACCCGGTAGCCCTTGAGCGACAGATACCGCGCGACATAGTAGGACGGCCGAACGCTGTTGCCGGAGACGCCTACACATGCAATGACTTTTGTTCGCTGGAGGATTTTGCGCAGGAACTGATCGGAATATTCGGTCAAACGGATTTCCCCCGGCGACCGGCCAAAAAAAAGCGCCCGGAAACTGCCGGGCGCGTAGTCGGAACGAGGGACAGTGTTAAGAAGCAGGGCAGTTCCAAGCCATCTGCTTCCATATTGAGATGGGGAATGCCCGGCGCGTTTTCCAGACCTCTAAACAATTTGTGAAGCTCCCTCATTCCTGTTCCGTTCCCTTGGGTGGCCTGCGCGTCTGAACCGCGGCGAACAGGGCAACAGCGGCTGCGTTGGATACATTTAGGGACCCAAAACCGCCAGCGGAAGGGATTTTCACGTGGCGGTCGCAGAGTTTTCGCGTCAACTCCCGCATGCCCGGGCCTTCGGACCCCAGAACCAGGGCAAGAGGCCGGTTGCTGAAATCCGCGACTCCGGGGGCGAGATCATGGTCGGCCTCCCCATCGAGGCCGACCACGGCGTAGCCCATATCCTTGAGAGCGCCCAGCGCGTTGGCGAGGTTTGGAATGCGCAGGTAGGGCTGACGCTCAAGGGCCCCGGATGCCGTTTTCGCCAAAGCACCGGTTTCGGGCGCGGAATGCCGGTGTGGCGCAATAACGGCCGTAGCGCCAAACACCTCCGCGGACCGGAGAATCGCTCCAACATTATGCGGGTCGGACACCCGGTCGAGGGCGAGCACCAGTCTGGTTTCGCCCTGCGGCGCGCAAACCTCGGACACGGAGCCCCATTCCAGCGGTTTCGCCTCCAGCGCGGCACCCTGATGAACGGACTGCGGATCGATCGGGACCGAGAACTTTCGCGGATCAACAATTTCCGGGGTCATGCCGGACGCCGACACTTCGCCCGCAAGCCGGTCGGCGGCATTTCGGGTCAGAACGAGGCGAAGCTTTTCACGCCGGGGGTTCCTCAGCGCGTCACGCACCGCATGCGTGCCGAAAAGCCAGACGGTCTCCTGCGAACCCGCCCGCTTTGACCGCTCTTTTTCAATCGCCCAGCCGGGTTTTTTCGCCATGTCGCGCCTGATCTCCACTCGGTTGCGGGGAATTACACACCCAAACCGGGGGCTTGCAAGGCGATCCGTGCAGATTTCGTGTTGACGGGCGGGTTCTGCTGGAATAATCCCCCGCTACCGTTTTGATGCTCCGGCGTCATAACACCCCTTGGGGGGGTGGCAGAGCGGTCAAATGCAACGGACTGTAACTCCGTCTCGGAAACGATACACTGGTTCGAATCCAGTCCCCCCCACCATCCTTCCCCTACCGGTTCAGGCGATAATCAGAAGGACCCCGTCCATCGTCGCGTTGTCGCTGTCATAGGTCGGGTGCGCATGAACGGTCACCGAATGGCCGTTGTGCTCGCCGGATACCTGGCGTGATTTCGCGGTTTTGACGACATCGGCCACGAGATCTGAAAGCTGAACAAACTCAAGCCGCGGACCAACCACGTTCAGTGACCGGTCAACGTCATGGGCTTCGAGATGATACTCCTCGGCCACAAGCCTGCTGAAGCGGCGGATCCGACCGGAGAGATCCACAAAAATTACGCCGGTGCGGAGAAGCTTCAGCACAAGTTCGGTGCTCGCGTTCAACTCCGAGAGGAGCGCGATTTTCCGCTCGTGTTCGGCACTGACGGAAACCAGTTCCTCGTTGACGGCGTGAAGTTCCTCGTTGGAGCTTTGTAGTTCCTCGTTGGAGGCCTGAAGTTCCTCGTTGGACGCCTGAAGTTCCTCGTTGGAGGCCTGAAGCTCCTCTCCGCTGGCCTCGAGACGTTCCGTTACATGCTGAAGGGTTTCCTCGGTCAGGCGCAGGTCACGCTCAAGTTCCTGGATGCGCCGGGTCACGACCGTGACGTCTTCCCGGCTTACACCCGAGCCGTCGGCCTCCGGAAGAACGTCATTCTCCTCCAGTTCTCCCTCAAGCGAAAGGCCCACAAGCATAATCTTGTTACGGGACACCTGGTCGAGGGCCTCAATGCGAATGGTACAGCGCTTTGGCTTACCGTCACCCATATCGACTTCGATAATGCGGTTGTACGGCTCCAACTGACCCTGACGCAGTTTTTCCGTTGCAACGTTGATCGAGAAATGCAGATCTTTGTGGACTATGTCCTCGACGGTCCAGTCCGCCAAATTGTTCATGGTGTCTATGAAGGCGCTGGCTGCGCCGAACCAACCCAGGACCGAGCCATCAGCGGCCACGAGGATCGACGATGGCGCGTATTTCTTCAGGAGTGCATCGTAGCTTTTGATGAGGGTGTCGCGATTGCGGATTTCCGCGATATCGGCCACCACCGAGCGATCCCGTCTCGGAATGTGCTGCTCTCTCACAACCGGTTCATGCTGGACCGACCGCAGCTTGTTGGGCATGAGCCGGCGATCGACAATTTTCTTGTGAGACGATTTGCGGAACAGACGCCAGCGGTTGTCGACCACTTTGAACTCGTCCGTGAACCGGCCGAGGCTCTCGGATGATCCGAGCAGAAGGAAACCATCCTGGCGCAGACCGAACAGGAACATCGAAAGCACACGGGCCTGCGCTTCATCCTGAAAGTATATGAACAGGTTGCGGCATGAAATCATGTCGAGGTTCATAAACGGCGGATCGCTCAGGACATCATGTGTGGAGAAGATAATCTTCTGACGGATCATCGGGTCGACAACGTATTGGTCCCGATTTTTCTCAAAATACCGGGACAGCAGACTTTTGGGAAGCCGGGCGACGGATTCCTCGCTGTAAATGCCTGCAGAGGCCCGTTCGAGCGATGTGCGGTGAACGTCGCTGGCAATGATCCGAAAACGGCGCAGTGACCCCGCCTTGGCCAAAGCCTCACTCAGCTCGATGGCGATGGTATAGGCCTCTTCTCCGCTGGCGCAGGCGGGCACCCATATGCGGATCGGCTTGTCCGTAGACTTGTCCGCCGCCAGAACATCGAGTGCCTTCGTCCGCAGAGCCTCCATGGCACCGGCGTCGCGGTAAAACTCCGTCACACCAATCAAAAGGTCGTGGTAGAGTTCATCCAGTACGCTCCGGCTTTCTGAAAGTAGCGCCAGGTAATCTTCCGGATCGTCAATTCCACGCAGGAGGCGGCGCCGTTCGACCCTGCGGCGGACATTCGCGGATTTATAGGCCGAAAAATCGACCTGATAGGCATCCTCCAGAAGGCGGAATATCGCAGCGTGGGTCGTAACGCCGGCGGGGGGCAGTTCCGGCTTGTGATCCCGGTCAACCATGAATTCATGGATCGAACGTGGCATGTCTTTGGCTTTGAGGACACGGTCAACGGCGCCTTCACTGATGGCCGCGAGTGGCATCGAACTGAATGAGGATTCCGACGGAGACTGGACGAGAACGATCGCCCCCGCATCGCGCAGTGCCCTCGCACCACGGGACCCGTCGCTGCCGGAACCGGACAGGATCACGGCCACGGTGCGGCTGACATCCCGCCTGGCGACCGACCGGAAAAACGCATCGATGGGCAGACGGGGCAGATGGTCCTGCTTGGTAAACTCATGGGTTCGGAACTCGTCACCGTCGAGTTCCGCAATCACGCTGGGGCGGTTGAGGTAGATCGTGTCGGCCTCAAGCTTCAGCCCGTTTTCGATATGCCTGATCCTCAACCTGGATTTGCGGCCAAGAAGCTCGTCCATCATGGATTTGTAATCGGGCGACAGGTGCTGAATTACCACGAAAGTCCATCCGGACTCCTCGGGAGCATTTGCAAAGAAACTTTCGAGAGGTTCCAGACCACCCGCGGAGGCGCCAATGACCACCAGCGGCACATCCGTGCTCATTTCACTGGAATCGGCCATTGGACTTCCTTCCTGTATTGGCTAATCATTCGCGCCTGATTTGCTTGGCGTTTTACGATTGTTAACACAGCATGTGGGCTTTTCAATCGATGGGGGAACAACACGGTGGCAAGAATACTTATTGCAGACGATGATGCCGATTATCTGCGGGTATTCCAAGAGGGAATGGAAGCTCTTGGTCACGAGGTCGAGGGGGTGCCCTCCGGCTCCGAAGTCGTTCCCATGCTCAGGAATGCCAAATTTGATGTGGTGTTCCTCGATGTGGTCATGGAAGGCGGTGGGGCGATTACCGTTCTGCACGCCGTGAGGGAGTTTGACGCTGATGTACCTGTAGCCGTGATTACGGGCCGACTGGAACTGGCTGATTCTCCTCTGTTTCTGAATGGCCTGCGCCTTGCACAGGCAAAACTGCAAAAGACCGCCACGCTGGCGGAACTGGATAACGTCGTACGGATGCTGACAAATCATTAAAATCGCTCGGGTCTGACACGGAGAATCCCGCCTCAGAACACAAACGCCTTGAAAGGACGCGTATGCTGTCCGAACGAACCAAGCAGACCAACAAACGCGACCGTATGCGCGGAAATGTCCGACAACTTGCGGTGATCTCGGACCTCGCGGCCGGCCTTGTTGCCCTGGTGGTATTGCTGGTTGGCTGGGGTGTCGGCATCGACTGGATCGTGCGTTTTGGAACGGGCGAATCCGCAATGGTGGCGGTGACGGCCGTTTGCGTTTTGCTGCTTGCCATCGCGCAGTTGATCAGGACGGTCAAACCCAATGCTCTGGTAGAAACCATCGCCGGAGCTTTCGCGGCGACGGTGGTGCTGATCTGCCTCTGGTCCTACGCCACAGGTCCGCAGGAGCTGCCCGAAACCGACCGGATGTCACATGCGACCGCCGCCAGCCTGATTATTGCGGCAGTTTCCGGTATGCTTCCTCCGACCCTCAGTATGCGCACCTGGCTGGCCACGTTTGGTCTGATTGTGTCGCTGATTGGGCTTGAAACCTACGCCGTTGATTCAGACGCGCTGCAGAACACGCCTTTTTTCACCGGCCTCTCCCTTCAGACAAGCGTCTGTCTTCTCTTCCTCTTCCTGGGTCAAATCCTCAGATACCCTGACCGGGGCTGGCTTGCGACCGTAACCGGTGAGGGGTCGGGGAGCGCACTCGTCAGAATGCTGCTGCCACTTTGCACACTTGCTCCACTTCTCCTGTTTTGGGGTGCACTCAGGACAACGGAAATTGGCTGGATCGACCCGAATTTCAGGCTGAGTGTTCTGGCTTTACTGCTGGTTTTGGTCCTCGTGGCGATCCTCATACTCGTCGCGCGGTATCAGAACACATTGGACGCAAAAGAACGCACCGGGCAGGAGAGGCTGCGTGCGGTTTTGAATGCTCTTGATACCGCTGTCATTGTGATCGGAACACCAGGCACTCCGGTTTTGACAAACAAGGCGGCTGACCTGCTGACCGGACCGGATATGGCCCCGGAGGCCTGGCTGGCTACGGCGGAATTTCATGCGATGGATACGCGTGAACCTTTGGAAAAAAATGCGAGGCCGTTTGAGAGGCTGATCGGAAGGGGTGAAAGCACGTCCCTTTTTGTGGGACACGTGGACCGGGATCACCGGGAAATGGCCCTTCATTTCACCTGTGCGACGGTCGTAGACACGGACGGTTCAGGCCCATTGCATGTCCTTGCCATAGCGGACGAGAGTGAGGGATGGATCCTGCGCGAAAACCTAAGCCGGGGCGAACGGTTCGAGGCCATTGGCCAGCTGGCGGGTGGCATTGCCCATGAGGTCTCAAACATTCTTGGGGTCATCCAGATTTCCGCTGACACGGGTCTGATGAAACGTGAGGTTTCCGCCCTGCGTCACTCGCTCGATACGATCAAAAGCGCCTGTCAGCGGGGGAACGAGCTTGTGACCCGTCTGACCAAGATGACGCGGGACGGTGGCGTGGCGGTTGGACGCACGGACCTGACGGCGGTCGTCCGACAGTCACTGGACCTGGTGCGGGCCTCCGTGCCGCGCCGGTTTGAACTGACAAGCGAGTTGCCCGATGAATCGGTAATTGTTGCGGGCGACCCCAACGACGTCGAAACCGCCCTGCTCAACCTCATCCTGAACGCGAGAAATGCGATGGTTGAGGCGGGCTGCCGCCAAGGCAGCATACATGTAAGCGTTGCACCCAGGGGTTCCGAAGTGCACCTGAAAGTGACGGATAACGGCCCCGGAATGCCCAAAGACGTTCTGAAACGCGCGGTTGAGCCTTTCTTCACAACACGCTCAAAAGAGGGCGGCAGCGGCCTCGGGCTGTCGATGGTCAGAAATTTTGCCCGGCGTATCGACGGCAGTTTTGAACTGGATTCCACCGAGGGACAGGGAACCGAGGCGGTGCTCACACTCCACACGGTGCAACCCGAGGAACCCGCCGAGCCGGAAGTCCGCGAGAAACTGGACCTGAATGGCCAAAAAATCATGATCGTGGAAAGCGATCCGCAGTTCCAGGTCATCGTGGCTGACGCCATCAGTGTCATGGGAGCCAAAACCGGCACGGCCTTCACTGCGCTGGAGGCCCTGGTCAAAATGCGCGAGGGTGGGCCTTACGACATTTTGATGACCAATGTGGGCCTGGCCGGGGAATTCGACGGTTACGACCTGGCGGTCAACGCGAAAGAGTTTCAGCCGGAGTTGCGGGTGATTTACACAACCGGTTACACGGAGCCGGTGCGGCGGGCGGACCGGATTGTTGCGGGTCTTGTTCTGCGCAAGCCCGTATCACTGGAAAAGCTGTTGAATACGGTCAGCCTGACACTTCAACACTGACAGGTGCGGCATCCGCGCGCTCGCCGGTTGGCATGAGGGCGGCCAGATCTATGCTTCGGGAAACCTCTGCGAGATGGTCGGCTGGAACCGCAGGCGAAAACAGGAAGCCCTGCCCGGAAGCGCAGTTCATTTCGACGAGGCGTCTGAGCTGATTGGGTGTCTCAATGCCCTCGGCAACAATCGCGAGATCCGCCCGCTTGGCGAGGCGAACGATGGCCTCCACGATGGCGCCATCCGTGGCGCTGTGTTCCATCCGGTCGATAAATCCACGGTCAATCTTCAGCACGTCCACCGGCCAGCCACCGAGATGCTGCAGGCCACTGTAACCCGTTCCGAAGTCATCGAGAGCCACCCGCGCTCCACGCAGGCGCAGTTCCTCAAGGGTTCGGAACACCTGACCGTTCCTCGGGCCAAGCATGATGCTTTCCGTGACCTCAATGACGATGGAATCCCAGTCGGGTCCGTTGGCGTCCGACAGAAGCGACTGAAACTCGAAAACGAATTCGGGATTCATCAGGTCGAACGTAGTCACGTTGATTGCCAGTGTTGGAGGTTTATTCCCCCGCCATTCAAGCGTTTCGAACACCTCGAAAGCCTGACGCACCATTGTATGGGTGAACTGCTCGGCATAGCGGTAATCGCTCAGGATGGCGGTCACCGTTTCCTGTTTCATCAGCCGCCGCTGGTCGTCCTGCCACCTGGCGAGCAACTCAAACCCCAGGCAGGCACCTGTCGCCAGATCGTGTATGGGCTGAAAGTGTGGCTGGATGCGGTCGGCCGATTTGGCTTCGCGGAACTTGCGACCGATTTCGCGTTTGTTGAAACGCTGGTGAACCTCGGGTGAGAACACGGTCTGCACGCCCCTGCCCGCATTTTTTGAGACGTAAAGAGCGCTGTCCGCGAGGTCGAAAAGGGTCTCGAATTTACGGCCGTGATCGGGGAAGAGCGCAGCCCCCATACTTACGCGGCCCAGATCCGGCTTGCCAAGCGTCGCCGTGCTGCGAAGAATAGAAGTACGACAACGCAGCATCGAGGACTCGAGGTAGTTCCGGCTATGTTCGGGAAGGTCGAGCAGAATGCCAAATTCATCGCCTCCCAGACGCCCCACAATCGAGGTGTCCGGGAAGGCATTGCGCAACGCCTCTGCGATCGTGCGCAGGTATCCATCACCGAATTGGTGCCCGTAGAGGTCGTTGATCGTTTTGAAGTGGTCAATGTCCAGAATGATCAACGCCTTGCGCATTTCCGACTGACCAAACCGGACATTGGCATGGCTCTCGAATGATATCGAATTCTCCAGACCAGTCAGCTGATCAACGCGTGACTGTTTTTCGAGCCAAACGATGCGCTTTCTCGCGGCGACCAGTTCCAGTTCGAGTTCGAGCTTTCCGCTTATGGAGCGCAGGAGTTGAGCCAGCATCCCGGCCAGCGCCTCCGCACGCCGTGTCATGTCAGGTGCGGGAACGAAATCCGGAATCAGGAGCATAGCGATGCTGCCCACCGGCGCGCCGTCGCCATCCCGAAGAATGCAGGACATGACGCAACCATCCAACCGCCCGTCCGAAAGGAGACGGACAAACTCGAAATCCGAGAGGTCGGCCCCTGTCTCTATGGCTTCGAGAAACTCATCGAGGTGTTCGTTGGCCAGCCTCTGCAGATCGGGGTCAGATCTGTTCAGGAAATCCAGTTTTATCATTCCGGAATGCCCAGGGCACGCGACAAGGGCCAGATCAAGGGCGTTGAAACAGGTCAGCGCCAGCGACTTCGCGCAATCCACGACCCCCTGAAACTCAGAGGCATATACCGAGTCCCGCTCCGCCGAGAAACTGTACCACGGATCACTCAAAGCGCTTCCTCTTGATCCCGCCGGCAACAAATACGCTACATAAGGCGAATAGCCCGGAATGCTCATCGACGGTGGACATGGGCAATGTACGGTCTCCCTGGACAGTCGAGGGTACAGGGCACATATCAGGCAATATCAAATCTCATTCTACACTTTTAACGCGATTAACACAGCCATAGTAAACGTAAATGAAGAGCCCAGCCTATTTTCATTGGATTAATTTCATAACCCACAAGCACAAGTTGTCAATCGTCTAACGAGCAAAACACGCGTTTCAAGCCAGATATGAGATACTGACCAGTACGACATCATTAGTGTACGAATTAAGTCCGGCCTTGATTTTCATCGCTCCTGTAAACCGAAAATAAGGAGCGATATCCAACCGAGCGATGCTTTGTCTGCAAGGCAAATTTTACGCTAACACACGCATGTAATGCATCAGTTCTACTGAAACGCATCGATGCCATGAGTGGCAACAGTAAATATTTGTCAACAGTTTGAGTATATTTCGACTGAACCTATCCCAAAATTTTACTTTTCGAGAAACGTCCAACCATTTTGGTTCGGCCGCATAAGGCACCTTGAGAAATGAAACAACGTGATACCATCAGGATCACGCTGGCCAGCTTGGCTCTGCTTACGGCGATGGCAGGGATTGTCAGTGTAATCTTCTACGGAAGTTTTGTCGGATCTTCGCAGACACGCGAATTGGGACGGCTGGAAAACCATCTCAATATTGGCATGTCGCATGTTGCGTCGCAGATCAACGACGCGAGACGGCACACCCTGAACCTTGCCAACTCAAGGGAAATTCAGGGGTTGGTACGCACCACCCAGGACATTCAAACGCCGGCGTCCGACGCCAGCACCAGCGAATACTGGAAAAAGCGCGTTGCACAGCGGTTTTCCGACCTGTCGATGAACAACGGCTACCTGCAGGTCCGCTTTATCGGAACCGCCGATGGGGGACGTGAAATCGTTCGGGTGGAAAGGTATGGGGAGCGCGTCGGGACAACGCCGAAGAAGGCACTTCAGCGCAAAGCCCACCGGCCCTATTTCAGGGAAACGGTCAAACTTGGAGCCGGGCAGCTGTTTCAGAGTGACATCGAACTGAACCAGGAGCACGGGCGCATTCAGACCCCACGCATTCCAGTTCTCAGAACGGCGACGCCCGTCTTCGATGATGCGGATCATCTGGTGGGAATTGTCGTCGTCAACATTGATGCGCGGCAATTGACAGGGCTGCTTCGTGGATCGCTTCCTGAACCAATAGAACTCTATGTGTCCCGAAGCGATGGACAGATAATTCACCACCCCGACCCCGACCAGGCTTTCCAGCGGTCGGCCGGAGCCCCTTACACGATTGTGGATGAGTTTCCCACGCTTGCAAAAAAGCCGTCGGCAAGCGGAGTGAACGGATTTGCCGGCATGGTGAGCAACACGAGCGGCCAGAAAAAACTGCTGTTGCTCCGACGCGTGCTCGCGAATCCCCATGATCCGGAAGATTATCACCTCGCTGGCCTGGCTGTTCCGGCGAACCGCTTGGAAGCGGGCATGGCGCAAACCATGGCACGGTTCGGTCTCTTGGCTGGAATTGCGATTCTGGCGCTCGGTTTTTTTGCAGCCTGGTCAGGTTGGCGCCCCTGGGGCCATTCAGGCGTCGCCGGGCAAACTGCCAACCGGGAAGCCGAAGATTTTGTCGGCGCTCCATCAACGGACCAGCCCGGCACCTCAAACGAGATACATCGCCTGCAAAGCACATTTGCCGGTCTGATTTCCGCCCTTGAAGCCCGAGATACGCAGAACGAGGAAACGACCAGTCGGCTGCAGGCGGTCATGGATGGCATGGAGGACGCCATCTTTCTGATCGACACCAGCGGACGGATTGAGATTGCGAACCGTGCGGCGCGCGACATGTTCGGTTATCGGCCTGATGATCTGATCGGACGGAACGTCAGCATCCTGATGCCGCCACCCTATGCCCTGTATCACGACCAGTATCTGAAACAGCACCTGGAACGCGGTACGTCCTATGTGCTCGAAAAGGACCGGACTTTCGACGGGCTCAAAAAAGACGGCACGACGTTTCCGATAAATGTGAGGGTCAACGCGACCCAGCGGAATGGCGAGAAAAAATTCATCGGTCAGATAACGGACATCTCCGACTGGGATGCCGTTACCAAAATGAAAAGTGAGTTCGTGTCCACCGTAAGCCACGAACTGCGCACACCGCTGTCCGCGATGCGCGGAACACTTGGCCTGCTTCTCGCAGGCGTCGGTGGCGACCTGAACGACAAAGCAAAGGAGCTGGTTGAAACGGCGTCTGCCAACTGTGCCCGGCTGATTGTTTTGATCAATGACATTCTCGACACAGAAAAGCTTGAAGCCGGGCAAATGAACCTGTCACTCGGGGCGACGGATCTCGCGGAGACTGTCGAAACAGCTGTACGAGAGTGTCAGGGTCTGGCCGACAGCTATGCTGTCTCCATTGTCGCCGATATTCCAGCCGAAACCGCTACGGTGCGCGGTGACACCAACCGGCTGATCCAGGTCATTTCCAATTTCCTGTCGAACGCGTGCAAATTCTCCCCGCGCGGCGAAACCGTAACCGTGGGCGTCCAACGGATGGGAGAAAAATGGCGCGTGTCGGTTCAGGACAGAGGCCCCGGCGTGTCGGAAGAGTTCCAGAGCAAAATCTTTCAGAAGTTCACGCAGGCCGACAATTCCACCACCCGGAAGGTTGGCGGAAGCGGATTGGGACTCTGCATTTCCAAGGCGATCATTGCCGCGCATGACGGCGCAATCAGCTTTGAGACCAGCGAAAACGGCTCGACATTCTTCTTTGAGTTGGACGCGTTGGAAGCGGCGGAAAGCCAGATTGTACCAGCGTCGCAGGCCAGGGGTCAGATGCTGATCATCCACGAAGATGAAAAGGTCACGGAGCAGATCAAGGGCTCGGTAACTCCGCTGGGTTTCGACACGGAGGTTGCCCATACCGTTGCGGCCGCCAAGGAAATCCTGGCGACCGGCCACTACGATGTTCTTGTCATGGACTGGGAGTGCCGCGATGACCAGTCGATCGAACTGTTTGAGTTTCTGAGCCAATCCAGCAACCACCGCGACATCCCCGTCATTGCGATCTCCCGTTCCGACCAGGATACCGAAGGCAGGGCTTCGCTCCTCTACTGGTTTCACAGGCCCACGCCGCAGGTTCAGATCCGGGAGTTGCTGAATTCGGTGCATCCCCGCAACGGCGTCGAAACACTACGCGTCCTGCATGTTGAGGATGACCAGGACCACCTGACGCTCGTTAGCGACCTGCTCCGAAACATTGCGGAAGTACACACGGCCAAGACGGTTTTGCAGAGCTCGAACCTTTTGTCCCGGCACCGCTATGACGTGGTCATTCTTGATCAAAAACTTCCGGACGGGACCGGACTGGACCTTTTGAAAATCATCAGATCCCAGGCCAATCCGCCGGAGGTTATGATCTATTCCGTCAAATCCGCGCCGGTGGGGCTGGACCATATGGTTGGCAGCTCGCTCGTGAAGACGGAAGTCGACAACGACATGTTGCTGAGTGAAATCAGGGCGTTACTCAGATCAGCACGCTGCCCGGACTAACCCTGCCCCACCCAAGTCAATAGATGGAAGGACGATATGGCAAAACTCCTTAAACGAATTCTGGTTGCTGAGGATGAACCCGACATCAGCAAAATCGCGGATCTGTCCCTCACCCATCTTGGAGGGTACAGCACCCATGTTTGTGAGGACGGGGAACAGGCAATCGCTGCGGCCGCGCATTTCAAGCCGGATCTGATCATTCTTGATGTCATGATGCCAAACCTCGACGGCCCGGAAACGCTCAAAGCGCTGCGCAAAATTCCTGAAACTGCGGATGTCCCGGTCGTCTTTCTAACCGCCAGAATCCAGCCGGATGAGATCGACATGTACCGCGAACTGGGTGTCCTTAATGTCATTGGAAAGCCGTTTGACGCGGTCGAATTGCCGAAAATGATAGATGAGATCTGGGAAAACCATGCGGCCTGAAGGGCGGCGGAAACAAAACACTGATCGGGATTTCCTGCGGGAAACCTGAAAACGGCCCATGTGGCCGGGGGGACCAACACCACCACGGAACTTGACCGTGTCAGGCACCGAAAAGCTTTGGATCGCGACGGTACAAAAATACCGTGTGCGCAGTTACCGTACGCCGGAAAAACGCTTCCAGCCCAGTCGGGGAAGATGGCTGGGGCGGCAGGATTCGAACCTGCGAATGGCGGCACCAAAAGCCGCTGCCTTACCACTTGGCGACGCCCCAGTATCGGGACGTTTTTAGTTATGGTGGGGCCCGACCACAAGACCGATTTTCGCCCCAATTTCGGTATTGCATCCGGACGAATTCCGCACGTTCAGATTTGAGGAACCTCAAGCGCCTGAAGCTGATTGGCCGGCACGCCGGAAAGCGCCTTGAGAACAGCATCGGCCAACCCATGGCCCGCCTCGAGGAAATCCTCGTGCACGGCAATAATGTCCTTCCGAAACTGCTGAAGAACCTCATAGGACTCCTTGGCCACCAGATCAAAATCCCGGCCGACCTCGTATCCAAGTGACTCCGCCGCCGTAATCGCAAAAATCGCTGAAGCAGGACTGGCACACACAAACCCGTCCGGCCGGTTTGGCGAGGACATAAGCCGCTTGACCTCGGCCTTGAAGGTTTCGCGGTCCGTGTCGATGTTGATCCCACGCGACGGAATATCCGCTAGCCCCAGTTCCGCGATGGCAGACGTAAAACCGCGCATCAGCAGCCCGCCATAGGTAAGGTCCATTGGCGCAGGCAGAAGTGTCAGTCTGCTCCGCCCCTTTGCTGCCAAACGCTTCACCCCAATGGAAGCAAAAGTCTCATTATCAAAGTCCCAGTAGGGATGCTCGAAATCCAGATGGGTCCGCCCATGCGTTGCAAACGGCACCCCTTTTTCACGAAGATAGATCGCTCTTGGGTCCTGCGGCATGGTCCGGGAAAAGATAAGCGCATCCGCGGAACCCGACTCCACGACATAACGCACCGGGATCATCGGGTCCGTCCCCACCTCGTAGGGCATGACCACCAGATGATACGGCGTTCCCGACAGCCGACTGGAAATCCCGTAGACCAGCTTGGAACTCAGGCCAAACATCTCCGTCTCCGTCGACAGGATCAGGGCAATCACATTGGTTTTTCCCGTGCGCAGACGCACACCCGCCCGGTTGGGCATATACCCAATCTCATCCGCGATCAGCCGCACCCGTTTCTTGGTCGCCGCACCGATATCCGGGGCGTCGTTCAACGCCTTCGAGACCGTCGTCACGCTCAGGCCGGTCATGTAGGCAATAGTTTTAAGCGTAGGGCGACCCGCCCTGACCCGCCCGCCTGCCTGCGTTACATTCCCGTCGTTTGACATCTTGATAGGCGTTCCCCCGTTGGCCGAACTCTGCATCGATTCTGGCTGTCTCCATAAACTGCAACGATTTAGAAATCGAAGTCAAACCTTTCAGAAAATGTCCAAAACCGGCATGTTTGACGACGGCAAAGTTTGAAATCAAACTTGACCTCTTCGTAGAGTTCGAAGAAAAAATAGAATTAATATTATATTTATCAGTGGCTTATCATTCGGAAAATCCATTCAACCCTTGCAACGACATTTTTTTGAATCCACCGTTGCGAAACGAAAACTCCTGAACTAGCATCCAACTGCAACGATAAAGTACTTTGGGAGGTTACAATGAAATTTCGCTCAATGGCGGCGGCGCTTGCCGCTACGGTTGCGCTGCCCGCAACACTGGCGCAGGCAACCGATCTGGAGGTCACGCACTGGTGGACATCCGGTGGTGAGGCCGCTGCGGTTGCAGAATTTGCCGACGCGTTCAACGCGACAGGTCACAAATGGGTCGATGGCGCGATTGCCGGCGGTGGCAGCACGGCCCGCCCGATCATGATCAGCCGCATCACCGGCGGAGATCCGATGGGCGCAACCCAGTTCAACCACGGCCGCCAGGCTGAGGAACTGGTTGAGGCTGGCATGATGCGCGACCTGACCGAAATCGCCGAAGCCGAAAACTGGGCGGAGATTATCAATCCGCCGTCGCTTCTCGAAAGCTGCACCCTTGACGGCCGGATTTACTGCGTGCCGGTGAACATCCACTCCTGGCAGTGGCTGTGGCTGTCCAACAAGGCTTTCGCCGACGCCGGTGTGGACGTGCCGACCAACTGGGATGAATTCGTTGCAGCCGCTCCGGCTCTGGAAGCCGCGGGAAAAATTCCCCTCGCCATGGGTCAGCAGGCCTGGCAGACGGCCGGCGCGTTTGACGTGCTGATGGTCACTCTGGCCGGTCCGGAGATTTTCAAAAAGGTCTACGACGACAAAGACGCTGAAACCGCCGGCGGCCCGGAAATTGCACGCGTATTTCAGGCTGCGGATGACGCCCGCAAAATGGCAGCGGAATCCAAGGTACAGGACTGGAACCAGGCCACCAACATGGTCATCACCGGCGAGGCTGGCGGCCAGATCATGGGCGACTGGGCCCAGGGCGAGTTCCAGGTTGCGGGCCAGGTGGCCGGTGAGGACTACACCTGTCTGCCGGGCCTCGGCGTAAACGAAATCATTTCCACTGACGGTGACGCCTTCTATTTCCCGGTTGTTGATGACGAGGAAATCACCGCGGCTCAGGGCGATCTCGCCTCAGTCATGGTGGCACCCGAAACCCAGGTGGCATTTAACCTTAAGAAGGGCTCCCTGCCGATCCGTGGCGACGTGGATCTGTCCGCTGCCAATGACTGCATGCGCAAGGGTCTCGAAATTCTCGCCTCCGGCAACACCATCGTATCGGTGAACCAGCTTCTGGATCCGGACACCAACACCCAGAAGGAAGATCTCTTCGTCGAGTTCTTCAACGATCCGAGCATTACACCCGAGGAAGCCCAGGAACGCTTCGTAAGCCTGATCGAGAACGCCGGCTGACCCAGACGGGTTGACCGCCTGAACGGTGGCGCCGGCTCCCAGGTGGACCGGCGCCATATTCCGACAGTTCCGCTCTACGCAATGGAGGTTCCCGTATGTCCTCGAACGGGCGACCCAGCCAGCTCCTGAAAAATCTCAACGCCAAAATCGCATCCATTCCGATGGTACTGACGGCGCTCGTGATTTTCGTGGGAGGCACGGCCTGGACCATTCTCTACTCCTTCACGGATTCCAAACTGCTGCCACGACTTCGGTTTGTGGGTCTTGACCAGTATGAGCGTCTCTGGAGTACCAACAGATGGATTGTCTCCATCGAAAACCTGGCGATTTACGGGATACTCTCTCTCGTCTTCAGCCTGATCATCGGATTTCTGCTTGCAGCTCTTCTGGACCAGAAAATCCGGTTTGAGGACACGTTCCGAACAATTCTGCTCTACCCGTTCGCGCTCAGCTTCATCGTAACCGGACTGGTGTGGCAGTGGATTCTGAACCCGGATTTCGGCATCCAGAAAATCATCCGGGGTCTCGGCTTCGAGAGCTTTGATTTTGATCCGCTCTACAACCCAGATATCGTGATTTACGGCGTATTGATCGCGGGCCTCTGGCAGGGAACGGGCTTTGTCATGTGCCTGATGCTGGCCGGACTGCGCGGCATTGATGAGGATGTTTGGAAGGCCACGCGCGTCGACGGCATCCCCACCTGGAAAACCTATGTTTTTGTCATCATTCCCATGCTGCGTCCGGTCTTCATCACCGCGCTGGTAATCATCACCAGCGGCATCGTGCGCCTCTACGACCTGATCGTGGCCCAGACCGGCGGCGGCCCGGGCATCGCATCAGAGGTTCCGGCCAAATACGTCTATGACACCATGTTCCGCAACCAGAACCTGGGTCAGGGTTTTGCCGCATCCACCATGATGCTTCTGGCCGTGGCGACTGTTGTCATTCCGTGGGCATTTCTCGAATTCGGGGGCAAGAAACACAAATGAGCATGTCCCAAAACATCAGCGATACCGGCCCACGCGGCCCAAAGCCGACGCGGCGCATTTCCCGCCGGAACATCTTCCTCTATGGCACCCTGATCGTCATATCGGTCTACTACCTGCTGCCGCTCTACGTGATGGTCGTGACCTCGCTCAAGGGCATGCCGGAAATCCGGCTGGGGAACATTTTTTCCCCACCTGTTGAGATCACGTTTGAGCCCTGGGTCAAGGCCTGGTCGGCGGCCTGTACCGGCCTGAACTGCGACGGTTTGAGCCGCGGGTTCTGGAACTCCGTCCAGATTACCGTGCCATCCGTCATCATCTCGATCATCATCGCGTCGGTAAACGGATACGCGCTGGCCAACTGGCGGTTCAAAGGCGCGCAGGCCTTTTTCACCATCCTGATTTTCGGGGCCTTCATTCCGTATCAGGTGATGATTTATCCCATCGTGATCATCCTGCGGGAAATGGGCCTTTACGGATCGCTCTGGGGCCTTGTGATCGTTCACACCGTCTTCGGCATGCCCATTCTGACGCTGCTCTTCAGGAACTATTTCACCTCCATTCCGGAGGAGCTGTTCAAGGCCGCCCGCGTGGACGGGGCCGGCTTCTGGGGCATCTACTTCAAGATCATGCTGCCCATGTCACTGCCGATATTTGTGGTGGCGATGATTCTTCAGGTCACGGGAATCTGGAACGACTTCCTGTTCGGCGTGATCTACACAAAACCCGACCTCTACCCAATGACCGTGCAGCTCAACAACATCGTCAACTCGGTCCAGGGTGTGAAGGAATACAACGTCAACATGGCGGCCACCATTCTGACAGGGCTCGTGCCCCTGATCGTCTATTTCGTGTCCGGAAAACTGTTTGTGCGCGGCATCGCAGCCGGCGCGGTGAAGGGGTAATCGTATGGAACCCAGTGTAGCGGTCAAGGATCTGACCCTTTCCTTCGGAGCCGTCGAGGTTCTCAAAAAGCTCAATCTCGACATCGGCCAGGGGGAATTCCTGGTGCTGCTCGGGCCCTCCGGCTGCGGCAAGTCTACGCTTCTGAACTGCATCGCAGGTCTCCTCGACATCACGGACGGGCAGATCTTCATCAACGGCAAAAACGTCACATGGGAGGAACCCAAGGACCGTGGAATCGGAATGGTCTTTCAGTCCTACGCGCTCTACCCGCAGATGGACGTGCGCGGAAACCTGTCCTTCGGGCTGAAAAACGCCGGCTTCGAAAAGGCTGAAATCGCGAAGCGAATCGAACGCACCGCCGAAATTCTGCAGATCCAGCCCCTGCTCGACCGCAAACCGGCCGCGCTCTCTGGCGGCCAGCGTCAAAGAGTGGCGATCGGCCGGGCCCTTGTGCGGGATGTGGACGTATTTCTGTTCGACGAGCCGCTGTCCAACCTCGATGCCAAGTTGCGGTCGGAACTGCGCGTGGAGATCAAACGCCTGCACCAGCAGCTCGAAAACACCATGGTCTACGTCACCCACGACCAGATCGAGGCGCTCACGCTTGCGGACAGGGTCGCGGTCATGCGCGGCGGTGTCATCCAGCAGTTGTCGGATCCCAAGACGATCTACAACAAACCCGCAAACCTTTTTGTCGCTGGATTCATAGGATCGCCGCCGATGAGCATGCTGGAGGGCACATTGCGGGATACGGGCGCCGGGATGAATTTCGTGGCTGACGGCATCGACATTCCGCTTGCGGGATATGATGGCAACCTGTCGGGCCAGGACGGTGCCAGCGTCGTGCTTGGTCTGCGCCCGGAACACATAGTCATTAACGAGGATCTCGATGGCCCCGGCCTTCAGGCGACTCTGGATATCGAGGAACCGATGGGATCAGACACCCTGATCTGGCTTCGTACCGAGGGGCGGCAGATTTCCGTGAGGACCGGAACCGACCATCCGTTCCGGCCAAAGCAGGAGGTACGGCTGGAACTCGACATCAGCAAAGCCTCGATCTTCGACGTCGGAACGGAGCGTCGCCTTTAACGCACGCCCCGTCAAGTTGGGGGCCCGCCCCGTTGAGCGGGACCTTCCGCATCGAAACCTGCAACACGGCGGCCGCTAAGCAAGGCGCCCTCGCCTTTTGCCGGGGATACAGCTGCGACGGATCGGACCATTAAAAACCAGAGAGGAAACACCAGAGAGGCCAACATGACAGATTTTTCCTACCAGCTTTACAGCTCCCGAAACTTTGGCCCGCTGGGTGATACGCTCTCGATGCTGGCGGAAGTCGGCTACAGAGGCGTCGAAGGCTACGGCGCACTCTATGCCGACGCGTCCAAGGTCGCGGAGCTCCAAGCCAAACTGGACCAGAGCGGCCTGATCATGCCAACGGCCCATGTCGGTCTCGACATGATCGAAGATGATGCGGCGACCGTACTTGCACTGGCGTCCGATTTTGGCATCCAGACAGTCTACTGCCCTTTCCTTACACCGGATCAACGCCCGACCGACGCCGAGGGCTACGCCGCATTCGGACGCAGACTTCAGGAGGCGGGAAAACCGTTGAAGGATGCGGGCCTCGACTTCGGCTGGCATAACCACGATTTTGAGTTTGTGGCACTACCCGATGGGACCATTCCGATGCAAGTCATGCTCGAGGCTGCGCCGGATCTTGAATGGGAAGCGGACATTGCGTGGGTGATAAAGGGCGGAGCTGATCCGGTCGAATGGATCGCAAACAACGGCACACGCATCTCCGCGGTTCACGTGAAGGACATCGCTCCGGCCGGCGAGGCCACGTACGAGGACGGATGGGCCGACGTCGGACACGGAACCGTCGACTGGCCCGGCCTGATGACGGCGTTGCGGAACACGCCGGCCAAGCATTTCGTCATGGAGCACGACAATCCCAGTGACGACGTCCGGTTCGCACGCCGCTCGCTTGAAGCTGCCAAAACCTACTGACAGGACAAGAGAAAATGACTGATACCCTTGGGGTCGGCGTTATCGGATGCGGTAACATCTCGACGGCATATTTCAGACTGGCGCCGCTGTTTGCCGGCATGGAAATCCGCGCCTGTACCGACCTGAACATGGACGCGGCCCGCGCCCAGGCCGCAAAATTCAATGTGGATGCCAGAGAGATCGGGGATCTGCTGAAATCGGATGACATCGACGTTGTCGTCAACCTGACAATCCCGGACGCGCATTCGGCGGTCTCCTGCCAGGCAATCCAGGCTGGGAAACACGTCTATTCCGAGAAGCCGCTGGCACTGACGCTCAGGGATGGTGTTGAGATGCAGCGCCTCGCGCGCGAGCATGGTGTCTCCGTCGGTTGCGCGCCGGATACCTTCCTGGGTGGCGCGCATCAGCACGCGCGGCACCTGATCGATGCAGGCGAAATCGGTCGTATCGTAGCTGGCACCGCCCATGTCATGAGCCATGGCATGGAGCACTGGCATCCGAACCCCGACTTCTTCTTCAGGGTTGGCGGCGGACCGGTGCTGGATATTGGACCCTATTACGTGGCCAATCTCATCAACCTGATAGGTCCAATCAAACGTGTCGCGGCGCTGTCCAGTTCGGCCACACCGACCCGGACAATCACATCCCAGCCCCGTGCGGGTGACGTGATCCCGGTTGAGACGCCGACAAACGTCCATGCCCTGCTGGAATTTGAGCAGGGCGCGACGGTCACGCTCTCGACGAGTTGGGACGTCTGGGCGCACGATCACGGGCGAATGGAGCTCTACGGGACCGAAGGCTCGCTGTTTGTTCCCGACCCAAATTTCTTTGGTGGTGATCTGCGCATGGCCAAGCGGGATGCGGGTGTCATGCCGGTGACAGGCTGGCACCATCCCCTTTCGGTTCCGAACGATCCCCATGGTGAGGGCATGATGGCCAACTATCGCACCGTCGGTCTCGCGGACATGGTCGCCGCCATTCGCGACGGGCGGGACGCGCGCTGTTCCATCGACCGGACCCTTCACGCCCTTGATGCGATGACGTCAATCCTCATGTCAGGCGAAACGGGTCAGTTTGTGGACCTGACCACCACATGCTCCCGCCCAGAACCACTGGACCCGGCATCGGCGTCAGCCCTGATGCGGTGAGGTCCACAAAATTCAAAGAATGCCGTCGGGCCCCGAAAGAGGCCCGGCGTTCTTTTAGTGTGACCTGAAACCAGCAAATTCGCCTCAACCATGAACCGGGGCCAAAATATATCCGCGGATATATTTTGGAGAGCGGTCCGATTTTGCAGGCTTGCAAGCCCCATCTGCCTGAACCGGACGTTGGCGACCGGTTCAGGGACTTGGGTCAGTCTACGAAAGCTGGCATAATCCAGCGCGGCAGGGCGAGGATCAGGTCCGGCATTACGATGATCAGAAGCAGAACGCAGATCATCGGGAACAGGATCACAACCACGTTCCGCAGTGCGTCCACCAGCCTGATCTTTCCGATCGATGCCGCAATCAGGAGGCATAGACCATAAGGCGGCGTAACCAGACCAAAGGCGAGGCTCATCACGCCGATGATGGCGAAATGGATCGGGTGCATTCCGACGTGCTGAGTCACCGGGTAGAGCACCGTGCCGAGGATGATGATCGCCGGGATGGCGTCGATGAACATGCCTATCAGAAGGAAGGCCAGCGCGCTCATGATGCCAATGCCGATGATCCCAAGACCCATCTGGTCGATCTGCTCAACCAGGGCGGCAGGGATTTTGAAATAGGCAAGGCACCACCCGAAAGCCGACGCGGTCCCGATACAGAACAGCGTGATCGCGGCGAACCGGGCGCTGTCGTAGAGCACTTTCGGGATCTCGTGGATGGCAATGGTGCGGTAGACCACAACTCCAAGAATGAGCGAGTAGATCACCGCGACGACGGAGGCCTCGGTCGGAGTAAAAAAGCCGCCGACAATACCGCCGACAATGATAACCGGCGTCATGAGTGCCAGAGCGGCGGAGGCCGCGGCGCGCATGAGCTCGATCAGGGTGGAGCGGCTGTGAACCGGATACCCGTTCTTTTTGGCGTAAATATACACCGTGATCATCTGCGACCCGGCGATCAGGACGCCGGGAACAACCCCCGCGAGGAACAGGCCGCCAATGGACACGGACATCAGACCACCCCAGACCACCATGAGGATCGAGGGCGGAATGATCACGCCCATCACGCTGGAACAGGCCGTAATAGCAACGGCGAAGGGGGCGTCGTAACCTTCCTTGCGCATCTGTGGGATCAGCAGCGAACCGATGCCGGCGGCGTCAGCGGTGGAGGAGCCCGAGATCCCGGCGAAGAGCATGGATACCACAACGTTGACGTGGCCGAGACCGCCAGGCAGATGACCCACCATCGCCCTGGCGAGCCGGATCAAACGGTCGGTAATGCCCGATGAGTTCATCAGGTTTGCGGCCAAAAGGAAGAACGGCACGGCAAGCAGGACGAACGAGTTGTAGCTCTTGAACATCTCCCGCATAAGCAGGACAGGGGTCAGGCGTTCCTCAATGAAGAAAACCGGCACGACCGCGAGGCCCAGCGCGAACGCGACGGGCACACGCAGGAAAACAAGAACGCCGAAGGTTCCGAACAGGATTGCGGCTACTTCACCCGGCCCCATGAGTTGCGCCCTCCCCCGTACCGGTGAAATCGTTCCAGATCCGCTCGATGATGAACGCCGCCCATGTCAGTCCGGCGACAGGCCAGCCTATATAGATCGCGAGCATGGGCAGACCCGAAATCTCGGATTTCTGTCGCATTCCAAGTTTGCCGAAATCCCATCCCCACCAGAGGAAGGACAGGGCCATTACAAACATGGCGATGTTGACGAAAGTCCGGAAGCACAGCTCAACCGTCGGGCTAGAGCTGTGGGGCAGAACATCAACATCGAAATGGGTGCCATCCCTTACCGCGATCATTGCGCCAAGCATGATGATCCAGACAAAACAGAATCGGGCGATTTCCTCGGTCCAGATGTATCGTGGGATCAGCCCGGTGTATCGGCTGAGGATCTGCATCGCGACGGGGACGATCAGCGCGCCCATCAAAATGGTCAGCAGAAGCTTCAGGAAGCGGTAATAACCGTCCAGCAGGGTTCGCATCGGCAATCACTTTGTGAGTTGGATATGAAGTCGTACGGGAACACGCCACCCGGCCGGGCGGCGTGCCCCGTCAGCGCTTACTGTACGGCTTCGATCGACTCGAGAACGTCGGTCGCGCCAAGTTCCTCAGCGTAGGCCTGTTTCACCGGCTGAGCCAGTTCGAGCAGCTTGTCGCGCTCGGTGAACTCGTGGGTGGTCAAAAGACCCGCCTCTTCCATGGCGTTCAGCTTTTCGCTGTCCTGGCCGCTTTCGACGTCACGACCCAGTTTGCCTCCGGCCTTACCGGCCTGAAGGACGCATTCCTGCTCCTCGGGCGTGAGGCGCTCGAACGTCGCATTGGAAAATGCGATAGGACGCACGGTGATCGCGTGTTTGGTCAACGCGATGTCGGGACCAACCTCGTAGAACTTCATCTGCTCGATACCGGCAGCCTCGTTCTCGGCAGCGTCGATCACGCCGGTCTGAATGGCGTTGTAGACCTCGTCATAAGCGATCACGGACGGTGCGGCCTGGATCGCCTCAAAAATCCGCGTCTGGATCGGGGCGCCCATCACACGCATTGGAAGTCCCTCAAGCTCTTCCATGTTAGTGACCGGCTTGTTCACGATCAGGTTGCGGGTGCCGCCACCGGCATAGCCGATCAGGCGGACGTCAGCCTGTTCCAGAACGTCCTGGGCGAGCGGCGCGAGCGCGTCCTGCTCCATCACGGCGTTCCAGTGATCGAGATCCCGGAAGAGGAACGGCATGTCCATCAGCGGGGCCTTCTGACTGAAGGTCGACATGTGCGAGGGGCTGACGATAGCATAGTCGATCGCGATGCCCTGGCTCATGTTCTCGAAATAGTCTTTTTCGAGACCGAGTTCGGAATTCAGATGCAGATCGAAGGTGAGCGATCCGCCGGAACACTCGGACGCCGCGCGCTCAAATTCGCGCAGTGCCTTGGTGAAAGCGTGCTCCTCGTCGAACTGAACGGCGCCCACAAGTTCGGTTGCAAAAGATGGCGCGGCCACAAGCGCCGCAAGGCTGGCACTGAATGCCAGTTTCGAAATTTTTTTCATTTTTCCTCCCGTTACCGGCCACATTTTTTGTGCCCGGCTTGTCTTGCTGTACCTCGGAGTATTGCGCGACCTTGCATTCTGACGCAAGAAGTGTCTGTCCGGTTCCGCGCAAAAACCTGACATCGCGCGAACGAAACCGAATGAAAACACAGCCCAAATGGTGAGGAATCCATATGTCGAACGCTTCATTAACCATGCCCGAATTTGCGGGAAAACCGATCCTGATCACCGGGGCATCCACGGGAATTGGCGCCGCTCTTGCCCGCGCTTTTGCCAAGCAGGGCGCGAAGGTCGGACTGCATTACAACTCCAGCGCGGACGCGGCGAATGCCCTGGCTGATGAGATCCGCAACGATGGCGGGACCGCTGCCCTCATCCAGGCGGATGCCTGCAATTCTGATGCGTTTGGCAAAGCCGTTGACGAGGCCGCCGAGGCGCTCGGGGGTCTTGAGGGACTGATTAACAACGCGGGCGGCATGGTGCGGCGTATTCCTTATGCGGAGGCCAGCGATAAGGACTATGACGAGATTATGGACCTGAACGCGCGCTCGGTCATCACGGCGTCCCGCAAGGCGCTGCCGCATCTGAAGAAGAACGGTGGCTTTGTGATCAACACCACTTCGGTCGCCGCGCGAAACGGAGCCGGTGGTGGTGCAGGACTGTACGGATCCTCGAAATCCTTTGTGTCCAACGTGACGCGTGGCATGGCCAAGGAATGGATTGAATTCGGTATTCGGGTGAACGCGGTTGCTCCCGGCGTAATCACCACACCGTTCCATGAGCGGTATTCGACCGAGGAACAGCTTGCCGCAATGAAAGCCACGGTGCCGCAGGGACGCCTTGGCGTGGCTGAGGACTGCGTCGGGGCTTACCTGTTCCTCGCCTCCGACGTGCTGGCCGGGTATATTATTGGCCAGACGATCGAGGTTAATGGCGGTCAGCTGATGCCTTAAACCCCTGATTTTACGATGCTGCGCCGGGGGAGGATTTCTGGTTCCTTCGGCGCGGTCCACTGGGGCGTTTGTTTTACAAAAATTTCATCTTTGCCATTTTTAGGAAGCAGAAATCCCCACGGCCGTGATCGCTAAATATAGGCATTTGTGTGCCGGACGCGCACCTGAGATGAGGTGACGGATAATCAGGCTCACGCATCGATACATAAGTACATGATATTTAATTTAAAAAATGAACTGAGCCAATATTTTCGGATCGGGGCGTGCACATACAGCAGGTCCAAACCACGAAACACCATCAACCCGGCCAACCACACGAATCCGTGAAAAACGATTTTCCACCCGTTTGCGCACCTCACCCTCTACCACCCATAAAATGTCAAGCAAAATCAAAGACAAACTTCGTAACGAAGCCGTTGCAAGGTAACCGGTGGTTGAAATAAGGTGAACAAACTTGGCCCCTGGCCAACGCATGTCCACAAACGAGACCTGCGGTTCAGGGCCCGTAACCGTGGGAGAAGTGACCTTGGATCACTCAATTTTTTCGAAAAGTATTAGGGTGGCCGCAGCAGCACTGCTGCTCTCAGCCACACCGGTATTGGCGCAGGATGGTGCCGACGCCGAAAAACCGAACATCCTGGTGATCTGGGGTGACGACATAGGTCAGGCCAACATTTCAGCCTACACCAAGGGGCTGATGGGCTACACGACGCCAAACATCGACAGCATCGCAAACGAAGGCATTATCTTCACTGACTACTATGCTGAACAGAGCTGTACCGCAGGTCGCTCGACCTTCATCACCGGTCAGTCGACTTTGCGCACAGGCCTTTCCAAGGTCGGCCTCCCCGGAGCGCAAGCAGGCATGCAGGATGTTGATGTCACTCTTGCCTCAGCCCTGAAAGATCACGGCTACGCCACGGGTCAGTTTGGCAAAAACCACCTTGGCGACCGCGACGAGCATCTGCCAACCGCTCACGGATTTGATGAGTTTTTCGGCAACCTCTATCACCTGAATGCGGAAGAGGAGCCGGAAAACTTCAACTACCCGCAGGATCCGGAATTCCGCGACCGCTTTGGCCCCCGTGGCGTTATCCGCGCTTCCGCTGATGGCGAGATTGAGGACACCGGACCGCTGACCAAAAAGCGGATGGAAACCGTCGACGAGGAAACCTCTGCCGCAGCCATCGACTTCATGCAGCGCCAGGTGGACCAGGACACGCCGTTCTTTGTGTGGATGAACGCAACCCGGATGCATTTCCGTACCCATGTGAAGGACGAAAACCGTTCCGAACCTGGCCTGACCGCACTCACCGAGTATGCGGATGGCATGGTCGAACATGACGCGATTGTTGGTCAGATCCTCGACTCGCTCGACGAGATGGGCATCGCGGAAAACACCATCGTGATGTATTCTACCGACAACGGCCCGCACCAGAATTCCTGGCCTGATGCCGGAACAACGCCTTTCCGCAGCGAGAAGAACACCAACTGGGAAGGCGCATTCCGCGTGCCGGCAATGATCAAGTGGCCGGGTCACATTGAGCCGGGTTCGGTCGCAAACGAGATGTTCTCGGGCCTCGACTGGTTCCCGACCTTGATGGCAGCCGTAGGCGACACGGATATCAAGGAACGCCTGCTTGAAGGTACGACGATCAACGGTAAGGAGTACAAAAACCATCTGGATGGTTACAACCAACTGCCCTACCTGACCGGCGAAACCGATGAGGGCGCCCGTGACCGCTTCTTCTACTTCAATGACGATGGCGAAGTGGTAGCGCTGCGCTACGAAAACTGGAAATTCGTTTTCAAGGAACAGCGTGAAACCGGCACACTGAACATCTGGGCGGAGCCTTTCACCTCGCTGCGGCTTCCGAAGATATTCGATCTGCGGGCGGACCCCTATGAGCGGGCTGACATAACGTCGAACACCTACTGGGACTGGGTACTGGACCGCGCCTATCTGCTGGCTCCGGCACAGGCCGTTGTTGGTGAGTTTCTTGCAACCTTCGAAGAGTATCCGCCGGCGCAGCGTCCGGACAGCTTCTCGATCGACCAGATCCAGGAAGAACTGAACGACAGCCTTCAGTCGATGGGTCAGTAAAGATTCCGGCCGGGGGGCGTTTTCCCGCTCTCCGGCCAGCCACTTTGGCTGGGCCAGGCGTCACCTGGAACCGCGACCGGATACAGAACACCCTCCGGCCGAAGTTACGATAAAAATGCGGCAAATTTCGCCGCGGTCCCCGGTCGAAGGAATATTTTATGACCCGGATGCCATTTTGCCTCGCAATCGCAGCGGCTTTTTTCACAAGCGCAGCCGTCTCCGATCCCCTTCCCTCGTGGAACGACGGAGAGACCAAAACAGCAATTGTCGAATTTGTTGATAGTGTTACCGATCCAGACGCGGACACTTACGTACCCGAGCGTGACCGGATCGCCGTATTTGACAATGACGGAACCCTCTGGGCCGAACAGCCTGCCTATTTTCAGGTACTCTATGCTCTCGATATTCTGAAGGAAAAAGCAGCCGCCGATCCGTCGATACTGACCTCCGACGTGCTCAGGGCCGCGAATGACGGCGACATGGAGGGGATGATGGCCAATGGGCTGGAGGGCCTCCTCGAGATCATCAACATAAGCCATTCGGGCATCACCGCCGAGGATTTCAAGGCGAGCGCCCATGAATGGCTCACCACCACCCCTCATCCCACGATGGGGATGGAATACGCTGCCATGACCTATCAGCCGATGGTCGAGTTGCTCCGCTATCTGCGCGATGAGGATTTCAAAACATATATCGTGTCCGGCGGCGGCATTGATTTCATCCGCGCCATCTCGCACGAGGCTTACGGCATTCCGCCCTGGCAGGTCGTGGGAAGCGAGGGCAACGCGTCCTACTCGGCGGAGAGTGGCACACCGACCATCACCAAGGATGGCGGAATTTCCTTCGTGGATGACAAGGAAGGCAAACCCGTCGGGATCATGAGTCACATTGGTCAGCGCCCCATTCTGGCGGGCGGCAATTCCGATGGCGATTTTGCGATGCTGGAATGGACCACGGCAGGCGAAGGGCCACGTTTTGGTCTGCTGATCCATCACACGGATGCCGAGCGGGAGTTTGCATACGACCGAGAGGGCCATATCGGCGTCCTGAACCGGGGCCTCGATGAGGCTGCGGAGCGTGGCTGGACCCTCGTGGACATGAAACAGGACTGGTCCCGGGTCTGGACGGGAGCGTCCGAATGACAGCGAGAGACCAGATAGACAGCCTGCGCGAGCGCATGGGCACGGCCATCATCGGGCAGCGGGATGTGATTGACCGGCTGCTGATCGGATTGCTCGCGAACGGCAACCTGCTGGTTGAGGGGCTGCCGGGGCTTGCGAAGACGCGTGCAATCAAGGCTCTGGCCAAAAACCTCGAATGCGATTTCAGCCGAATTCAGTTCACGCCGGACCTGCTTCCGTCAGATGTTACCGGCACGGAGGTCTATTACCAGTCGGAAGGCGGCGGGGATTTCCGGTTCGAACCCGGTCCGATTTTTGCCAACATCGTGCTGGCGGACGAGATCAACCGCGCTCCGGCAAAGGTTCAGGCCGCTCTTCTGGAGGCGATGGAGGAACGTCAGGTGACTGTTGCCGGCACGACCCACGCCATGGAACCACTCTTCATGGTCATGGCGACCCAGAACCCGATTGAGCAGGAGGGCACCTACCCCCTGCCCGAGGCGCAGATGGACCGGTTCCTGATGCATGTTCTGATCACCTATCCACCGGTTGAGGACGAGGTCGAGGTGATCCGCCTCGTGCGCGGCGAGGAGATTGCCGCGAATACCGCGTCCGATGACGCCGGTGCCGCGACTGCAAAGCCGCCCGCGATCCCGCAGGACGCGGTTTTTGCCGCACGTCAGGAGATCAGTGCCATCCACGTGGCCGAGCCCATGGAACGCTACATGGCGGACCTGGTCGACGTGACACGGAACCCGGACGGCTTCGGCGATGACCTGATAAACTGGATCGAGATTGGGGCGAGCCCGCGGGCCTCGCTGGCGCTCGACAAATGTGGACGGACCCATGCCTGGCTTGCCGGGCGTGATTATGTGGATCCGGAGGACGTAAGGGCCATTGCGCCGGATGTATTCCGTCACCGTCTGAAGCTGACCTATGCCGCGCAGGGCGAGGGAGTGACCCCGGACCGGGTTGTCGAGGAGATGATCCGCCAGGTCGCGCTGCCCTGACATGGCGACTTCAGACCACGCGGCACGGGTACGAACGGGAACGGTCCCGGCGACCGCGTCGGCCAGTGAGGTGGATTCCCGGATCAGCGTCGATCTTGCCCATCTTCGCTCACTCGAAAGCCGCGCAAAAAGCCTGACCTTCCTGCCCCGCCAGCCCGCGCGTTCGGTGCTGAACGGGCGCCATGCGTCGCGGCTGCGGGGACGCGGGCTGAATTTCGAGGAACTGCGCAGCTATCTGCCGGGTGACGACGTGCGCTCCATCGACTGGAAAGTGACCGCGCGCACCGGTAAGCCGCATGTGCGGGTCATGACGGAGGAGAGGGACCGACCATCCCTGATCGTTGTGGACCAGCGCATGTCTATGTTCTTCGGCTCGGAACTCAACACCAAGGCCGTGACGGCGGCGGAAGCGGCAGCGCTTGCCGCGTTTCGCATTTTGGAACAGGGCGACAGGATCGGCGGCGTGGTGTTCGGGGATGAGATTGTGGCCGAGATCAGACCCCAGCGCAGCAGAGCCGCGCTGGACCGCCTGCTCATGGCATTGGCTGAGGCAAACGCGCTGCTCCACGCCGAGGCCCCGGCGGTTGAGCCAATACCGCTCACCCGGATTTTGCAGTCGGTGGCCCGCATGGCCCCGCGAAATCATCTGATCATAATCCTGAGCGACTTCGATGTGGTCGATGATCAGACGGAACGGCTCGTTACCGCGATTGCGCGGAGGAATGATCTGGTATTGGGGCTGGTGAGTGATCCGTTTGCGGACAACGTGCCAGCGGACATGCGTCTGGTGGTGTCGGACGGATCGCTGCAGGCCGAAATTGATACGGGAGACCGGACGGCACATCAACGCCTCGCGGATATGGCGACGGGACGGCTCGCCACGATACTTGACTGGCAACGGCGTCTGGGCGTTCCGGTTCTGCCACTCTCAGCGGCGGAGGAGACGTTGCCACAAATCCGTCGCCTCATGGGATTGAGCCAGAGATGAACGGGGAAGACAACCAGACTACGGACACGTTAATTGACCTGCTCAACCAGTTGGCGGAGCCGGAACAGCCCGCACCGGTATCGATGGTACCCCAGACCGCCGGCTGGCTGGTCCTCGCCATACTGATATTGGTTTTGGTGACGTATTTGATCTTTCGGTTCTGGCGTCGCTGGCGGGCTGCGGCCTATCGCCGGGCCGCGGTGGATGAACTGGCCCAGGCGGGTGATGATCCGGCTGCGGTGGCGGACGTTCTGCGGCGCACCGCCCTTGCGGCTTGGCCGAGGTCGAAGGTCGCCGGTCTGACCGGTGGTGACTGGCTTGCATTTCTGGACGCAACCGGAGACGGCGGGTTCTCCGATGGGCCGGGGCGGTCCATAGTCCATGCGCCCTATGGACTTGGGGCGAGACCCGTTCCCGGGTTGGGCGAGGCGGCAAAGCGCTGGGTTCGGCGGCATAAGGTGGAGGATCCGACATGATGTCCCTCGGCGCTCCATATGCTTTGATACTATTTCCCCTGCCCCTGCTGGTGATGTGGCTGGTGCCGCCGCGCCGGGAGCGTGTGCCTGCGCTGCGTTTTCCATTCTTTCGCAGGATCGTTGATGCGGCCGGCGCGGAATCCGGTCCGGGAGCCATTGTTATGGCCCGAACCCGCCTGCAACTCACGGCGGCAGCGCTGATCTGGTGTCTGTCGGTTTTGGCCGTGGCACAGCCCGAACGGGTTGGAGAGCCCGTCGAGATTACAAAGGCGGCGCGTGACGTGGTGCTCGCTATCGACATTTCGGGATCAATGGATGCGCGCGATTTTGCGACGCCGGACGGCCAGTCGAAACAGCGGCTTGAAGGCGTGCGGGACGTGGTCAGCGCCTTTGTTAAGGGGCGCGAGGGCGACCGAATGGCTCTGATCGTTTTCGGGTCCAAAGCCTATGTTCAGGCACCGCTGACGGAAGATCTTCAGACCATAACCGCGCTGCTCGACCGCACTGAGGTTGGAATGGCCGGGCCGCATACGGCGCTGGGCGACGCCATTGGCCTCGCGATCCGCACCTTTGAGGCCAGTGAGATTGAACAACGGCTGCTGATCCTTCTGTCCGACGGCAGCGATACGGCGAGCCGTATGAGCCCGGTCAATGCAGCCGAGATTGCCGCGGGTGAGGACGTCGAAATTCACACCATTGGGGTGGGCGATCCGGACGCCACCGGCGAGGACCGCGTGGATCTCGTTACGCTTGAGGACATCGCGTCGCGGACCGGCGGGGAATTTTTCTTTGCGGGCGATGAGGCGGCGTTGCGGACGGTTTATGAACGTATTGATGAGCTGTCGCCACGGGAGGTGGAGACCCTGTCCTACCGGCCGCGTCAGTCGCTCGCCTGGATCCCAATGGGCGCGGCCGCGCTGATCGGGCTTTTCACGGTGATGTACCTGTCCCTCACCTCCCGGCGGGGGGCGGCAGCATGAGTTCGTTTGAGATCGCCATCGGCGCGTTTCATTTCATCAGGCCGTATTGCCTGCTCCTTGTCCCCGTCATTGCCTGGGTCTGGTGGCGCATCCGGCGTCAACATCAGCGGCGCGACATGCCGACCGACCACATCGCGCCGCACCTGCGCGAGGCCCTGACGGTCGGGAACGCGGGCGGTCGCCGGATCATGCCAATAGACGGGGTCGCGCTGGCCCTGGCGCTGCTCGCTACTGGTGCGGCCGGACCAACCTGGTCGAGGATGCCCGACCCGTTTGTGGCCCAGTCCGCGCCGGTGGTTGTGGTGCTGAAAGTGGTGCCATCCATGGAGGAAACGGACATTGCGCCCTCCCGGCTCGAGCGGGCGAAACAGAAAATTCGCGATCTGCTGTCATTGCGTGCGGGCGCCCGTACCGCTCTGCTGGCCTATGCCGGGAGCACGCACAGTGTCGTGCCCATGACCGAGGATCCGGATGTCATGACGCCCTATCTGGCCGGTCTGACGCCTGACATCATGCCGCGGGACGGAGCACTGGCGGCGGATGCGCTTGTGCTGGCTGAGGAAATGTTGGCCTCAGAGGCGGCCCCCGGTGGGATCCTGTTTGTAACGGACAGTCTGGACCCGGCGGATGTTTCGGCACTGGATGCCAGTGAGCATCCGGTTGCGGTGCTGGAAATGCTGCCCGGGGGAACCGCTGACCGTGGTCTTGACGCGCTGACCTCCGTTCAGGTCGTCCGCGCGACCCCCAATGACGGGGACATAAGGCGAATCGACAGCCTGCTGAATGCCGCGTACCGACAGGCGATGCTGGAAAATGCGGACCAGCCCTGGCTGGACCGCGGACACCTTCTTGCCTGGCCGGTGGCGCTTCTGACGCTTCTGTGGTTCCGGCGGGGTTGGACGATGCGGTGGAGCGTCATCTTTCTGGCCTGGGGCGTCACATCGCATGACCCGGCCCATGCTGATGGACTGGCCGTCTGGTTCTTCACCCCGGACCAGCAGGGAAACATGGCGTTTGAGGACCGGGATTTCTCGCGGGCTGCGGAACTTTTCACCGACCCGCTCTGGCGCGGATACGCCCTCTACCGGGATGGTCAGTACGATGCTGCGGTTGAAGTTCTAGACCGTGTTGAAACGGCCCAGGCCGCCTTCATCCAGGGCATGGCCCAGATCAAGTCGCGAGCCTATCGCGACGGTGTGAGATCGTTTGAAACGGTTCTGGACCGCGATCCCGAATACCCGAATGCCACCGAAAATCTGGAGTTGGCCAACCGCATTGTCACCTATGTTGAGGAAACCCGGGCGCAGTCGGATACCGGCGAGGACTCGGGCATCGGAGCCGACGATGTCGTTCTGGACAACGAGTCCAATATGGGTGCCGACACGGAAATGGAAGCGCCCCAGGAGGGCGGATCCGGGCTTTTGACCACTGAACAGTGGATGAACACGGTGGACACGCGTACCGGCGATTTTCTGCGTCAGAGGTTTGCAGTTGAGGCGACGCGCGGGGAAAGCTCAGGAAGCGGTGAAGCAGCAGAAACCCCGGAAGCGGAGGTTGACGGCGAATGAAAAAGCTGGCGCTCATCACGGTTATGATGCTGCTGGCGCCACTGGCAAACGCTCAGGAAGAGAATGCCGGCGCGGAAGAAATCCTGATCGAGGCGGAAAACGGCCAGGCGGTTCTTGAGGTTTCCTTTCCGGAGACCGAGGCGATACCCGGCCAGCCTTTGGAACTGCGTCTGACGGTTCTTGTCCCGACCTATCTGCCCAGCCCGCCGGTTTGGCCGGGACTGGAGGCGCCCAATCTGCTGATACGGCTTCCGAGCAGATCGACCAATCCGCGCAGCGCTCCGGTGGATGGTGAGACATGGAATGGAGTATCCAGGCTCTACCGGATTTCACCGATGGTTCCAGGCGACTTTTTCATCCCGCCGCAGGAGGTCACGGTCACTTATGCCGATCCGGACACAAATGAACCGGTGACGGCGACGCTGAACACACCGGAGCTCGGGTTTGCCGGGGTCCTGCCTGCCGGGGCCGAAAACCTCGATCCATTCGTCGCCGCTGCATCGCTTGAACTGGAGCAGACGGTGGATGGAGATCCCGCCGGGATGACACCGGGAGACAGCGTCAAAAGGACCATAGTTGCAAAGGTGTCCGGCACATCCCCGATGTTCCTGCCGGCATTGATGACGCAGGCGCAGATCGAGGGAGTGGCCGCCTATCCCGATGAGCCGGTGATGACGGAGACGGAAGACCGGGGCGAGATTGGCGGAACGCGCACCGAAAGCACGACCTTCGTCGCGGAAGGCGGCGGAAGTGGCGAGGTGCCCCCGGTCACGGTTGAATGGTACAATCTGGAAACGGAGACTGTGGAGACCGCGACAGTTGAGGGGTTTTCCATCTCGGTTGACGGGCCGCCAGCCAAGAGCGACGAACCGCCGCGGGACTGGCGCCTTTTGGCTCTGGCCGGAATTGCAGGTTTGATAACCGTTGCGATAGTCGCGGTACTGTTCCGTAGGTTTCGGGAGCCGGTCTCACAGCACTTCGCGGAACGCCGTGAAGCACGCCTCGCATCGGAGGAGCATGCGTGGAGACAACTGCACAAAGCCCTGGCAGACAGAGACGCGGCCGCGTTGCGTCCCACGCTCGACGTCTGGGCTGGGCGGGTCCGCGGATCTGACCCGCGGCAGAGGCAGGGTGTTCAGAAGGCACTGATCGCGTTGGGAGCGGCGAAATATGGCCGGGGTGCGACGGGATCCAATAGCGATGCGTGGCGCATGCTCAACGATGCGCTGACTGCGGCGCGGAAGACGGCACGGCATGAGACGGCTACCGCGGCTGCCCTGCCCGGACTAAACCAGCGGGTCTGAAGGCCGATTTGCAGCAACCGATGATTGCAAGGGGCTTCACAGAAAGAAGAGGCCGGCTAGTCCATTAGTATGTTTGTGTGAATGGACTAACCATAGTACTCTCGGGGAAGTTCACGACCCGACGTAGTACCTGAGCGCGGCCGGGCAGAAACAGGTGACAAAAAGGGGGGAATTACTCATGTCGCAACAGTCAATTCTGTTCGGAGCGGGAGGCGCCGTCGTCGGGCTGATTGCCGGTATTCTGTTCAGCGGGGGGCCCGGTGAGGAGGACATCAGTTCAGCGGTTTCCGAAGCACTTGCTCCGGGCCAGGAGGCGGCCGAACAAACCGCAAGCGCGCAACAGGAGGCCATAGCCGCACTGAACAAACGAATTGCGGCACTCGAAGCCTCCATGCCGGAAGCGGGCGCGGTAACCGAACAGATTCACGCGGCAATGGATGAGAAGTTGTCGGGCCTGACCGGCGAGCTTTCCGCCGCAATTTCCAATGCCACGGATCAGCAGAAAGCGGCGTTTGACTCGGCAATGGCCGAAATTACCTCCGGCCTTGAACAGAGCGCACAGGCGGCAGCCGCAGCCGTAGCGTCCACTGCTGGTCCATCCGGAGATGGTGACATTACCGAGGCCGACGGCGTGGCGGTGAGCGATCCATTGAAACCGGGGCAGACAGCCATGTTCGCTGATGGCAAGATCCGTGCCTTCGTATCAAGGCTCGACCCGAGCGGTGGCTCCGTGCGCATGGTTATAAACCAGGAACCGGTCAGCCTCGGCGCCGGTGGTTCGACGCCGGTAAGTTTCGATGGAATGAACTGCTCCATTGTTGTACTCGGCATGACGGATGACGGCGCAAAGATCGGCTCAGACTGCGATTCCGCGCAACCTGCCGAAAGCTCCGGTCAGGCTGATGCCGGTGCATCGGATGGCGGAGTGCCTCCGGCCCCTGAAGATGGTTTCCGTCCGGGGACCGTAGCGCAGCTTGCTGACGGGGCGCTGCGGGTCTTTGTGTCGGGCCTGTCCGCCGATGGCTCCGCCGCACGGATCGCAGTGAACGGGGTGACGACCCAACTCGTTTCGGCCGGCGAGAGCGTCGAAGTGACCTCGGGTGACCAGTCCTGCAACCTGACGGTTACGGGTGTCGGCAACGGCATGGTTGGCTTGGAGGGCTCCTGCGGCTGAGGCCAAAATGATTGCGGTCTGTATCCGGAGTAATCCCGGGTACAGGTCACGGTTCAGGTGGAAACCACGGTTCCGCCTGAGCCAATGAGCGGGAAAACATGGCTGGCGATTGCCGTGTCCTGCGCCCCGGTTCCGGTCAGGTCAGCTACGGTCACCGCGCTATCGGATGTGCGACCAGGGTGATTTCCGGTAATGATCCGGCCCAACTCGGTCGGCAGTTGCCGAAGGTCGAGCCCAGCGGCCCGAACGGCTTCCAACTCGCCCGACGTTTCGCATTGCGACAGCCTGTCCGCCACGTAGAGGTCACAACCGGCAATTGCGTTTGGATCAATCTCATTTTTCCCGGCCTGATCCGAACCCATTGCCGTGACGTGTAGCCCCTCGTGCAGCCAGGATGCGTCTATCAGAGGCTCACGTGACGGAGTGGTCGTAACGACCAGTTGTGACCGGGCGACAAGATCCGCACCGTTTTCGACGACCTCAGCCTCAATATTGAGAGTTTCCGCCAGATCGCGCGCACACGCTTCCGCTTTGCCGATGTTGCGCCCATGAACAAGGATGCTACGGAATGGCCTGACCAGATGTGCCGCCCGCATCTGAAGGCGCGCCTGCACGCCCGTACCGATCACCCCTGCGGTTTCAACCTCAGCGGGGGCAAGATGTCGCGCAGCGACGGCGCCAGCGGCAGCCGTACGAATATCGGTCAGGTAGCCATTATCGAGGAAAACCGCTTCAACCAAACCGGTCCGCGCAGAAAACAGAATCATGAGGCCGTTGAGACTCGGCAGACCAAGGCCCGGATTGCCGAAAAACCCTGGGCTCACCTTGATCGCGAATCCGTCAAAACCCGGAATGTAAGCGGTTTTCACGTCGACCTCCCCGTTTACCTCGGGCAGGTCCATCGAAAGGATCGGTGGCATCACGACCCCACCGGTATCAAGCGCGGCGAAGGCGCGTTCGATGACGTTGACCAGATCCAGATCCAGTTTGACCAGGCCACGCAACTGGGCCTCGGTCAGAATTCTGATGTCACGGGTCATAGGATCGGCCTTTCAGGGTGTAGTCGCCCAGCATAACGTCCTGCCCGGCCATGATGCGCTGAAACTGCCGCATATCAAGGTTGCGACCGGTGACAATCGTGCCGACCGGTCCCGCAGGTTCAGGCAGCAGACCCGCAAGGTATGCGGCGATACCAACGACCGAGGCACCTTCACCAACCATTCGATCCTCGTAGAACAGGACCTGCATTGCGTCGCGGATCTGTTCTTCGGTGACCACAACGATGTCGTCCAGATATTTCCGGCAGAGAGAAAAACTGTATTTGTTGGCATTTCCAATGCCGCCGCCAAGACTGTCCGCAAGGCTGGGAACCTCCTCGACCTCGACGGGGTGTCCGGCTGTCACGGATGCAAACATTGCAGCGCCACGGTCCATTGAGATGCCGATGACCCTGACGTCAGGATCGAACGATTTGGCGGCAAAGGCGACCCCGGCGGCCAAACCTCCGCCCGAGAGCGGGACGAGGATCTCGTCAAGGTCCGGTCGGGCCTCCATCATCTCGAGGCCGATGGTTCCCTGGCCCGCGATGACTTTCAGGTCGTCAAAAGGCGGGATCTCCACAAGTCCCTCCCGTTCGACAAGGCGTAGGCACTCCGCCTGCGCATCATCCTGGCTGCTGCCCGAAATATGGACATCCGCGCCCAGCGCCCTGATCCCCTCGACCTTTGCCTGCGGCACCAGCTCGGACATGCAGATCACCGCCTTCAACCCACGTTTTGCGGCGGCATAGGCTACGCCTCTTCCATGGTTGCCGGTCGAACAGCAGGTCACGCCGCGGCTGCCATCGGGCAAGGCCATGATCGCATTGTATGCGCCGCGGAGTTTGAACGCCCCGATCGGCTGGGCAATTTCGAGTTTCAGGAGAAATTCCGTGCCAAGCCTGGAGGACATGAACGGCGACGGCACCATCGGCGTTGCATCGGCCACGCCGCGAATGATGTCGCGGGCTGCGACGATATCGGACCGGGTCAGAGGCAACGGGCCCTCCCCACGGGGGCGCCGACGGAATTTACCACATTTTTGGTTGTCGACAGCATTTAACCCAAGCTCTGTTTTCAGCCAAACTGTTCTTCTATTGGCGCATTTACAACACCTCCTACCCGACGATTGCAACAGCGCCGGAGGGATCCTGGAAGGCCTGAGAATAAACCGCGGCGACAACTGCCGGGAGGCAGGGACCGTTCATTGTTCCAATTAGATGCCAGACTGGTCGAAATTCACCAGGTTCGTGGCAAATATCCTTGAAAACCAGATGGCTTCGCGTTGGTTTTGAAGCGGCAATGTCAGTCAGTTAACCGATTCCACAAAACTACAAAGTTCGTCGATCGAATGAAAACTTTCCGGGATTTTCGCCCATAACGGGACAATGACCACTGGAATAGACCATATTTTCCCGGAAAACGGGCTTTAGTCCCGGCATCAATCATGTTTTGTTAGACAGTGTGAGTGTGTGCGGGCGAAAGAACTGCCTGTATACTCAACGGTCAATCGGTCGCACTGGACTAAGGTGACAGACGGAAAACAGGGAGTACCAATGACCAAACCTTCTCGAATTAACATGGATCGTCTTGCCCATGAGGCCCGGAGGGGCAGCATTTCGCGGCGGGACTTTCTGAACACCGCTGCAGCGGCAGGTATGACGACAACGGCGGCAACCGGCCTTTGGACGAGCAAGGCCCACGCCCAGCCGAAAAGCGGTGGCCATTTCCGCTGGGGTTTGCATGACGGCAACAGCGCCGACACGCACGATCCCGGCACATATCTGTCGCGCCAGCAGATCTATCTGGCGCATACACATCGCTCCTATCTGACGATGATCAACGGCGATGGCTCACTCGGTCCCGACCTGGCAACCGCGTGGGAAGCCAGCGACGACGCGTCAGAATGGACGTTTGAGCTGAACCCGAACGCGGTGTTCCACAGCGGACGTCCCGTAACCGCCAATGACGTTATCGCTTCGTTCAACCACCACCGTGGCGACGCATCAACCTCGGCCGCCAAGGCTCTGCTCACGGACGTGACGGATATCACCTCTGACGGCGACCATACCGTAACCTTTACGCTTTCGCGGGGTAACGCCGATCTCGGCTGGCTGATGACCGACTACCATCTTGCGATCTGCCCGGCCAATGAGGACGGCACGATCGACTGGCAGTCCGGCGACGGTTCCGGCCCGTACAAGATCGACAATGTGGACTGGGGTGTTCAGATTTCGCTCAGCCGCCACGATGGCTGGCACGGGGAAGGCGCTTACTTTGACAGTGTTGACCTCATCGTTCTGAACGACCCGAATGCCCGCCAGACCGCTCTGGTGACGGGCGATGTGCATGCGGTTTCGCTCATTGAGCTGAAGACCATGGCTCTGCTGCAGCGTGATCCAAACATCGTGATCCACAACATTCCGTCGGCAGGTGCGATTACCATGCCGATGCATTGCGACACCGCACCGTTCGACAACGTCGACGTGCGAAACGCGCTCAAACTGGCCATGAACCGTGAGGAGATCATTGAGAAGATCGCCTTCGGAGCCGCCACGATGGGGAATGATTTCCATCACTCGCCGGCACAGCCCTACTGGCCGGAAGGTATCGAACAGCGCACTTACGACCCGGATCAGGCCAAGTCGCTGCTTGCCAAGGCGGGCGCGGAAGGGATTTCGATCAACCTTTCGACTGCGGACAGTCTGTTCTCGGGTGCCGTCGACATGGCCGTTCTCTACCAGGAGCAGGCAAGAGCGGCAGGCATCAATATTAATGTGGTGCGCGAGCCAAACGACGGGTACTATTCCGAAGTATGGCTGAAGAAGCCGTTCCAGATGGTATCCTGGGGTGCGCGTCCGACGCCGGACGTCATGTACACTCTGGCGTACAAGGATGACGCGGCATGGAACGAAAGCCGCTGGCAGAACGAACGGTTCAATGAGTTGCTGCTCCAGGCCAAGTCGGAACTCGACGACAGCCTGCGTGCGGAAATGTATCGCGAGATGGCAACGCTCGCGCGGGACGACGGTGGCACGATCATTCCGTTCTTCAACAACTTCGTCTACGCCAACCGCGCCAATGTCGGCACCCCCGAACAGATGGCCGCGAGCTGGGAAAACGACGGTGCCCGCGCTGCCAGCCGCTGGTGGTTCACCGACTAGGCTTGCGCCGAAACCTGCCGGGCCCCGGATCCACTTAGGGGCCCACCGACCTGGACGGGCAAGCTCATGTATTGCCTGTCCAGGTCCACTGACCCGCCAGCGGGAACCTGACAAGAAACGGGGGAATACATGGGTGATATAGTCACTCTAATAGCCAAGCGACTCGGCCTGGGGCTGATTACGCTACTGATCATTTCGATCATCATTTTCTTTATGGTCGAACTTCTGCCAGGCGACATTGCTCAGGCGGTTCTCGGACAGGGCGCCACGGAGGAGAACCTCGCCGCGCTGCGCGAACAGATGGGACTGAACAAACCCTCCATCGTCCGCTACTTCGAATGGCTTGGAGGTGCGGTTGTCGGTGACTTCGGAGAATCCATCGTAACCGGTGAAAGGGTCAGTGCCGTTATTTCGGACCGTTTGGTCAATACGCTTTTCCTCGCGGCCTATGCTGCGGTCATTGCCGTTCCCTTCGCGATCACACTTGGCATAATCGTCGCGCTTCTGCGGAACACCCTGTTCGACCGGGTTGCCAACGTGCTGACATTGACATCGATTTCGAGTCCGGAGTTTTTTCTGGGATACGTACTCATTCTGTTTCTGGCTGTTAAGTCCAGCGCCTTTCCAGCGATTGCGAGCCTCAGTGGCGACCTGAGCTTCGGTGAACTGTTGCACCGGACGTTCCTTCCCGCCCTGACTTTGGTTCTGGTTGTGACGGCCCACATGATGCGCATGACACGGGCGGCCATCATCAACCTTCTGGCCTCGCCCTATATTGAGATGGCCCGCCTCAAAGGCACGCCGCCCTGGAAAGTGATTGTGAAGCACGCGCTTCCCAACGCCTGGGCGCCCATCATCAACGTGGTTGCACTTAACCTCGCCTATCTGATTACCGGCGTGGTGCTTGTTGAGGTTGTGTTCGTGTATCCAGGCATTGGTCAGTCGCTTGTCGACGCGGTGTCAAAACGCGACTTCCCGGTGGTTCAGGCCTGCTGTCTGATCTTCGCGGCAACCTTTATCCTTCTCAACCTTGCAGCCGACGTTGGTGCCATCCTGACCAACCCGCGCCTGCGGCATCCGAAGTAAGGGAGCGGGATCATGGAACTTTTTGTAATTCTCTACTTTGCCTCCCTCATCATTGCGTCCTGTATCGCCGCCTACCTTCAACGGCGCGGCGTGTTCATGACGGTGTTCTCACTCACCCTTGCCTCCTTCGTACTTGGCATTGTGGGTGGCGTGGGCGCTTTGCGGTTTGTGGCAATGTCGGCCGGCATTCTGGCGTTCGCAGCGGGTATTTCCTACGCGTTCAAGGAATTCCTCGTCATCATCACGCCCAAGAACACGTCAAAGGAGCTGAAAACCGCGCCTCTGACGGCCGCGTTTGGCATGTTCGTGATTTTCACTTACGCCATCGCGGGCATTTTCGCGCCGTGGATCGCCCCATATGGGGAGAGCGAGGTGATCTCCTCGGCCTTTGCCCCTGCGGACGAAAACATGCTTCTTGGCGCCGACCAGCTCGGCCGGGACATGTTCAGCCGCATCATTTTCGGCGCGCGCAACACCGTTGGTCTGGCGCTGGTGGCAACGCTGGCTGCATTCTTCATGGGTGCGCTCGCGGGGCTCCTGGCTGCGGTTAAGGGTGGATGGTTCGATCAGTTCATGGGCCGCTTTGCGGACGTGATCATGTCGATCCCGTCGCTGATCTTCGCCCTGCTGATGCTCTCGATCTTTGGCCCGCAGATCTCCGTAATCATCATCGCTGTTGCCATTATCTACGCGCCGCGGGTGTTCCGCCTGACACGGGCGGTCGCCGGGAACGTGGTGGTTATGGACTACATTGAGGCGGCCAAGCTTCGAGGTGAGGGAGACTGGTATCTGATCCGCAGGGAAATCCTGCCGAACTCCACGGCTCCGCTGGTTGCCGAATTTGGTCTTGAGTTCTGCTTCGTGTTCCTGCTGGTCGCCGGTCTGTCGTTCCTCGGCCTCGGCATTCAGCCCCCGACTGCTGACTGGGGGTCGATGGTTCGCGAGAACGCCACACTTATCTCGTTTGGGGACATCACCCCGCTTATTCCTGCTGCGGCCATTGCGCTGCTTACGGTTGCGGTCAACTTTGTCGTTGACTGGATGCTGTGGCGCTCCTCCGGCCTGAAGGAGATGTGATCATGACCGATATGACCAACAATGACCCGATGAAGAAAAAGCAGGTCCTGCTCGAGATCAAGGATCTGAAAATCGAGGGGTATACCGGCGAAAACTGGGTGCCCATCATCAAGGGCGTCGACCTAACCCTGCACAGGGGTGAGGTCATGGGGCTGATCGGTGAATCCGGCGCGGGCAAGTCCACAATTGGTGCTGCGGCCATGGGCTACGCCCGCGATGGCACCCGGATTGTGGAAGGCTCCTCGATTGAGTTTGACGGCATTGAACTGACCACATCGACCTCAGCCGAAAAACGCGCGCTGCGTGGTTCAAGGATCGCCTATGTCGCACAGTCCGCCGCGGCCTCCTTCAATCCGGCCCACAAGCTGATTGACCAGCACACGGAGGCGCCGGTCCAGTACCGCATCAAGAAGCGGCTGGAGGCACAGGAAGACGCGATCGAACTCTATGAGCGACTGCGACTTCCGAACCCGGAGGAGATCGGCTTCCGGTATCCGCATCAGGTGTCGGGCGGACAGCTGCAACGGGCGATGACGGCGATGGCGATGGCCTGTCGTCCGGATCTCATCATCTTTGACGAGCCGACCACGGCGCTTGACGTGACCACGCAGATCGAGGTCCTGGCCGCGATCCGTGACATTGTCGATCAGTTCAACACTGCGGCGATCTACATCACGCACGACCTCGCGGTGGTGGCGCAGATGGCGGACACCATCAAAGTGCTGCTGAAGGGTGAGGAGGTCGAAGAGGCTCCGACGGAGCAGATGCTGAAAAACCCCAAAGAGGATTACACAAAATCCCTCTGGGCCGTGCGCAGCTTCGAGCGTCCCCAGAAGGAGCGCCCCAAAAACGCCACGCCGCTCGTCTCCGTTCAAAACATCGATGCCGCCTACACCGGTGGGGTCAAGGTTCTCGACAACGTATCCTTCGACATCCACGAGGGCATGACGGTCGCGGTCGTTGGTGAATCCGGTTCAGGTAAATCAACCACGGCGCGGGTCATCACCGGGCTTTTGCCACCGTCAAATGGTCAGGTTCTTTTCCGCGGTGAGCCCCTGCCCCCCAAATACACCGACCGAAGCAAGGATCAGCTCCGTCAGGCACAGATGATCTACCAGATGGCGGATACGGCGCTGAACCCCAAAGTGCGGATCTCCGAGATCATTGGGCGGCCGGCACGGTTCTATTCCGGTCTTTCGGGCACGGCGCTGAAGTCACGGGTCGATGAACTGCTGGACCTGATCGAGCTGGAGCCGTCGAAATACTACGACCGCTTCCCGCCCGAACTTTCCGGCGGACAGAAACAGCGCATCGGGATTGCACGTGCGCTGGCTGCGGAGCCCAGCTTCATCATCTGCGACGAGGTCACGAGTGCTCTCGACCAGCTGGTCGCCGAGGGCATCCTGCGACTGTTGGACCGGCTGCAGAAGGAGCTCAACCTCGCCTACATGTTCATTACCCACGATCTCGCAACGGTCCGCGCAATCGCTGACGAGGTGGTGGTCATGCAGCACGGCAAGGTGGTTGAACAGGGTCCCAAAACCGAGATGTTCACCCCGCCGCACCATCCCTATACCGATCTTCTTCTGAGTTCGGTGCCAGAGATGGACCCCAACTGGCTCACCACGCTGCTAGAGGAACGGGGTGTCGACAATGTCGGTGAGGCCGCCGACGTTTAACGCAACGCGAAAAGCAAAACCGCCCAAGGGCGGTTTTGTGATCCGTAGAGGTAAATTCGGCTCGGGGCAAATGCCCTGAGAGGCGTCAGACGATGAAAGACGCCGTCGCAACCATCGTTCCGATGATCAGCGCATAGACCAAAAGCAACGCCGAGAATGTACCGCTCCGGGCACGATATTCACGGATCAGACTATCACGTGTCAGCATCTCGACCTCCTTCATTCACTGCGCCCGAAACCGGACCGAATCACTGTGCTTCCAAGTCACCGTTAGTAGACTTGCCTGAGTCGATCAATCTTGAACTGGCACATAGATATAATTGCCAATACTTTCTCTCGACGGCGTGAAACCAACGACACCATTGCTGGGGAGATTGGGATGACCAGTAAGATTACAACCGATCAAAAATCCCGTTCACGACTTTGCGAACGCTTTCCGGAGCCGCCTGCCTGCGCCCTGGTGTGACAGGCGGAACGCCGCATCACTCTTTCGGCAGGAATTCCCGGAGGTTGCTGAGGGTGTCAGCTTCAGCAGCGGGTTTATCGTCGCGGATGCGGGAAATGCGTGGAAAGCGCATGGCGACGCCGCTTTTGTGGCGGGTTGAGCGGTTGAGGCCTTCGAACGCAACTTCAACGACCTTTGCAGGTGCCACGGCCCGGACGGGGCCGAAGCGGTCGGTGGTGTTGTTGCGGACGAAACGGTCAAGTTCACGAAGCTCGGCGTCGGTGAAGCCAAAATACGCCTTGCCGACGGGCACCAGCTGGTCACCGTCCCAAACGCCGAAAGTAAAATCGGAATAATAGCCCGACCGCTTGCCATGACCACGTTGCGCATAGAGCAGGACCGCGTCGATCAGCATGGGATCGCGCTTCCATTTGAACCAGGGACCCTTCATTCGGCCCGCCAGGTATGGGCTGTCCAGCCGCTTGATCATCACGCCCTCAACCACCGCATCCGGTGGATCGGCGCGAAGTGCGGCAAGGTCTTCCCAGGTCGCAAATGGCAGGAGCGTTGAAATGTCGATGCGGGGCTCATCGATCTCCCTAACGAGGTTTTCGAGCGCTTTGCGCCGCCGTTCGAAAGGCAATTGTCGCAAGTCCTCGCTGCCATGCACAAGGAGGTCATAGGCGCGCAGTGCGGCGGGGTGGCTTGCGCGCATCTTCGCGGACACGGTTTTGCGGCCGAGACGCTTTTGCAGGTCACCGAATGGTGCAACCCGATCATCACGCCGGACCAACAGTTCACCATCAATGGTGCCTTCAAAGTTCAGGGCCTCAATGATGTCGGGAAAGGCGTTGGAAATCTCCTCTCCGGTCCGGGAATATAACCTGCGGATGCCACGGTCATTGGTGGCCTGAACGCGAATGCCGTCCCATTTCCACTCCGCGGCGAACAGCGCTGGATCGAGGCTTTCCAGCGCTTCGAAATCCGTGGCTGTTGATAGCATGACCGGCCGGAACGGGGCATGCGCGGCGGCTTCGGGGCGCGGTCGACCCTCCGCCCAGGCGAAGAGTTCGGTGAATGGCGGCTCGAGACCGTGCCAGACTTCCTCGATACCGGTAACGTCCAGATCGCCATATTCCGCGACCGCCATGCGGGCCATACGCGCGGACACACCCACACGCATCCCGCCGGTTGCCAGTTTCAAAAAGGCGTATCGCTCTGACGGCCCAAGCTCATCCAGCTGACCAGAAATAAGGCGCGGCAGATCGGTTTTCGGTGTCTCCCGAAGGGTCTTGATCACTACCGGCAACGGCGGGTCAGCACCCTGTTCCGGTCCATCCCAGATGAGCGCGATGGTTTCCGCAAGGTCTCCGACGAAGTCGTACGACAGTCGAAACAGCTCCGGATCCACCCGCTCCCCGACGAGGCCACGCAGCAGGGATGGAGAGACGCGACGCAAATCGAGATCACCGGTGAGGGCCGCAAGCGCAAGCCCGCGGGTCGGATCGGGCGTTGCTGCAAAATAGTCCACGAGATGGCGGATCTTGCCAAGGCGTCGTGGCGTAAAGGCAAGCCGTTCGAGAAGGAGCGCGAACTGTTTCATGACTCTACCTCGTCCTCGTAACCGACGAGGCGCAACGGCCTGGCCGCACGGCCGTTCATCTCACACCAGCGGATCACCGCGTCCTCGCGCCCATGAGTTACCCAGGTTTCCTCCGGATCGAGCTCGGCAATCGTGCGCGTGAGGTCCGGCCAGTCGACATGATCGGAGATAATCAGCGGAAGCTCCACGCCTCTCTGGCGCGCCCGCGCCCGCACCTGCATCCAGCCGGACGCGAAACAGATGACCGGATCAGGGAACCTCTGCGCCCAGGTAGAGGCAAACGCCGATGGCGGACCCAGTATGATGGCTCCCGCAAAATCGGCTTTGCCGCCGCGTTCGACCGTTGCCGCACGCAGATCGCCCAGCGCGACACCCTGACTTACGTGATATTCGCAAAGCCGCGCCAACGCGCCGTGGATATATATGGGCCCGTCCCATCCGGCGAGGCGCAGCAGCATGATGACGCGTTGTGCCTTGCCAAGCGCATAAACCCCAACGAGATGGCACCGCTCGGGGAAGGACTGCACGGAGACCAGCAGTTTTGAGATTTCCTTCATCGGGTCCGGATGACGAAACACGGGCAGACCAAATGTCGCTTCAGTTACGAAAATTTCGCAGGGCACCGGCTCGTACGGGGCGCAGGCCGGGCTTGGCACGCGGGAATAGTCGCCTGAGACAACCGCCCGCCGACCGCCCTGCTCCACCGCTATCTGGGCTGAACCCAACACGTGACCTGCCGGGTGAAAAGTGACTCTGGTATCGCCGACGGTCGTGGCTCCGTCGGCGATCTGACGTGACCCGGTGAAATCCTCGCCATAGCGGATGGCCATGATATCAAGGGTTTGCGCTGTTGCGAGCACTGCGCCATGACCGGCCCGGGCGTGATCGGCATGGCCGTGGGTGATCAGCGCTTTGGGAACCGGCCGCACCGGGTCGATGTGAAAGCCGCCTGCGGGACAGTAGAGTCCCTCCGGCGTGTTGGTCAGGATATCGGCGGCACTGTCCACTGTTTTTGATCGATCCCGGGGTCTATTGCGTAGATTTGGTAAAGCGAAGTTACTCCCTGCCAACTCGCATGTCTCGGGTGCGGTTCCCCGAAACGACAGAACGACAGGAACGGATAGGGACATCCGGGTGTTGTGCGTTGGTGCGACAGGACACGGACAGGGTCGGGATTTGATAAAACGATGAAGACGGAAAACTGGGCTATCATGGTAGCGGCCGCCGCGGTTGCATTTACGATTGCACCGACATTGACCGAGCCGTTTCAGGGCTATTCGGCCGATCAACTGCCCTATCCGCAAACCGACCGCGCCATTCAGCCGCCGGGCTGGGCATTCTCCATTTGGGGTGTGATTTATCTGTGGATGGTTGCCGGCAGCCTCTATGGAGTATGGAAGGCACGCGGAAACCCACGTTGGGCGGCAATGCGCCCGCCACTTTTTGTTGCTTTGGCGCTTGGGACATTCTGGCTTGCGATTGCCAACGCGTCGCCGCTCCTTGCCACGCTTGCGATCGTGCTCATGGCCGGCTTTGCGGTCGTGGCACTCCTTCGCACGACTGATGAGGACTGGTGGTGGCAGGCCGCGCCGGTGGCGCTGTTTGCAGGCTGGCTGACGGCTGCAACCGGCGTCGGCACCGCCATCGTACTTGCCGGATACGGTGTCTTGAGCGGGACCGCTGCGGGAATCGCCGCTCTTTTCACCGTACTTGTTGCGGGCTTCGGCGTGCTGGCCGCGAAGCCGGGGGCCTGGCCCTACGCGCTGGCGGTTGGCTGGGCTTTGTTCGGGATAACGGTTGGAGGCCTGGGAGGCGACGAGCGCATCGTACCTGTCATCGCGGGGCTCGGACTTGTGGTACTAACGGTAAAAACTGTTCGGGGAGTTTTGCGATGACGCGGGGTCTGCATTTGATTTTGGGAGATCAGCTCACACCATCTCTGCTCGATGAGTGCGATCCGGACAGGGACGTGGTGGTGATGGCCGAGGTTCGCGCGGAGGCAACCTACGTTTCCCACCACCCCAAAAAAATCGCCTTCTGTTTTTCAGCCATGCGCCATTTCGCTGAAGAGTTGCGCGATGACGGTTGGACTGTTGATTACACGAAATACGACGACAGCGACGCAAAAACATCGATTTCAGAGGCGCTGGAGGCCGCGGTAAAGGAGCATGATCCAGACGAGATCCACGCGGTTGAACCTGGCGAGCATCGGCTGGTTAAAGAGCTGTCTGACTTCAAGCACGAAGTCACCATGCGCCAAGACCCTCGGTTCATCTCAACCGCTGAAGCTTTTGAGGAATGGGCCGACGGGCGCAAGGAGTTGCGCATGGAATGGTTCTATCGCGACATGCGGAAACAAACCGGGCTGTTGATGGAGGGGGACGATCCGGTAGGGGGCAAGTGGAACCTCGACGGGGAAAACCGCGAGGCCGCCGGATCCGATGTAAAGCTGCCTGAGCCCAGAACCTTCGAACTTGACAAGGTGACCGAAGAGGTTCTCGACCTCGTTGAGAAGGAATTTGGGGACAATTTCGGAACGCTCCGCCCGTTTAAGTTTGCCGTCACCCGAAATGACGCGGAGGCCGCTTTTGATCATTTCATTGAGAAGGCCCTGCCCGATTTCGGCACCTATCAGGATGCCATGCTGACCGGTGAGCGGTTTCTCTTCCACTCAGTCATTTCGCCCTACCTGAATGCAGGGCTTCTCGATCCTTTGGACGTCTGTCGGCGCGCGGAGCAAGCCTATCACGACGGCGACGCACCGCTGAACTCAGTCGAGGGGTTCATCCGGCAGATCATTGGATGGCGTGAATACGTGCGGCGCATCTACTTCCATGACGGGCCGGGATACACGAAATGCAACGGGCTGAAAGCCAACCGGTCCCTTCCCAAATACTACTGGACCGGCGAAACAGACATGCGCTGCATGTCGGAGGCGATCACCCAGACACGTGACGAGGCCTATGCCCATCACATCCAGCGGCTGATGATCACCGGCAATTTTGCCCTGCTGGCCGGGGTTGATCCTGCGGAGGTGCATGAATGGTACTTGGCGGTCTATATCGACGCCTACGAGTGGGTTGAGGCGCCCAATACGATTGGCATGAGCCAATACGCCGATGGCGGCCTTATGGGCTCGAAACCCTATGTGTCAGGCGGGAACTACATCAATAAGATGTCCGACTACTGTAAGAACTGCTCTTACAAGGTCAGCAAGAAAACCGAGGAGGACGCCTGCCCGTTCAACGCGCTTTACTGGCATTTCCTGGACCGCCACCGCAAAAAGTTGGGAGCCAATACCCGGTTGGGCAACATGTATCGCACGTGGGACCGCATGGCTGACAAACAGGAAGCGTACCTTAGACGGGCAAATGATCTGCTGGAGCGGATTGACGATCTTTGATCGGATAGTCGCACGGCCGGAGCGCGAAATATCACTCCACCGCTGCACACGCGGAGTATGGCTCTCGGTTACAGTGAATTCTCCTGTACGTCTTTCGGTTTCCCTTTCGCCCATTCCCGCAGGGACTGGAGCAGCACATAGAGCACCGGAATGATAATCACGCCGATAATACTGGCCGCCAGCATGCCCCCGAAGACGGCGACGCCGATTGCCTTCTGGCTTGCGGCACCGGCGCCGGAAGCGGCAATAAGCGGGACCACACCAAGCAGGAAGGACAGGGCCGTCATCATAACGGCGCGGAACCTTTGGCGGGCGGCCTCAAGGGCCGCATCGCGGATCGAGGCCCCCTGGGCGCGTTGCTCCATCGCAAATTCGACAATCAGGATGGCGTTTTTGGAGGCCAGGCCCACAAGCATGATCATCCCGATCTGCGTGTAGAGGTCCACATCACGCCCGGTAACCAGCACGGCTGCCAATGCGCCGAAAAGGGCGACGGTTACGGACAGGAGGATACCCGTCGGAATCGTCCAACTCTCATACTGTCCAACCAGAAACAGATATCCGAACACAATAGCGGCCAGCAGCACCAGCACAACCGTGCCACCGGCATCAAGCTGCTGCTGCGCCGTGCCGGTCCACTCGTATGCATATCCTGGTGGCAGAGCCGTGGCTGCCTCCTCCTGCAAGATGCGAATGGCGTCGCCCGTGGAATACCCTGGCGCGGGAACGGCCGTGACGGTCGCGGCACGGAAAAGATTGTACCGGTTCAGCAGGACGGGCCCGAGGATTTTTTCGACGTTAACGAGTGTAGCGAGCGGAACCATCTGTCCGTTCGCGTTGCGCACATGCAGGCGTCCGATATCCTCTACCGTGTCGCGGTATGTGGCGTCGGCCTGGATCATCACGCGGTACACCTTGCCGAACAGGTTCATGTCATTGACATAAATCGAGCCCAGATGCGCCTGAAGCGTCTGAAACACGTCGCTGATAGGTATCCCAAGACTGCGGGTCTTCTCCCGGTCGAGGTCGACGTAGAGTTTCGGGACGGTTGCACTGAAACTGGTGTAGGACTGCGCGATTTCCGGGCGTTGATTGGCGGAGTAGACCAGCGAATTGACGGCGGCTGACAGGTCGCCCGGGGTGCCGCCACCGGTCTGCTGGACCTTCATTTCAACACCGGCGCTGACGCCCAGACCGCTGATGGGAGGCGGGTTGAAGGCAATCACCTTTGCTGACACCTCCTGGTTCGCGATGCCGTAAATGCGTTGCAGAATGCCACCCGCGCTCAACTCCGGCGTTTGGCGTTCCTCCCAGTTGTGCAGGTTCACAATGATCATCGCACCGTTGGACCCCACGCCGTTGAGCATGCTGAAGCCGTTGACCTCAACGGTGTTTGCAACACCCGGCAGTTCCTGAAGCTGCTGGTTGATCCGCGCGGAAACAGCCTCCGTCCTCTGAACCGTGGCGGCGTCGGGTAGCTGGATGTCCACGAAGAGGTAGCCGTTATCCTCAAGCGGCAGAAAGCCCTTTGGCAGGGAGGTCATCATCGTGGATGATGCGGCACCAAGCGCGATCAAAATCGCCAGGCCAATCAGAGGCACCCGCAGAAGCCGCCCGACGATGCCGGCATACCCGTCCCGGGTCGCCCCAACGCCTTTTTCAAATTTCGCAAGCAACCCCTTCGGTGGCCCCGACCGCTTTTTCAGAACCATCGCGCAAAGCGCCGGTGACAGGGTCAGCGCGTTGATTGAAGAGATCACAACGGCCACGGAGATGGTCACAGCGAACTGCGAAAAGAGCCGCCCCGATATGCCTGGCATGAACGTCACCGGCACAAAAACGGCCAGCAGGACCAGCGTGGTCGCGATAACAGGTGTCGTGATCTGCCCCATGGCCTTGGCGGTCGCCTCCGCCGGGCTCAGCCCCTCCTCCGCGATTATGCGTTCGACGTTTTCAACCACGACAATAGCGTCATCAACCACGATGCCAATGGCCAGAACGAGCGCGAATAGTGAGATCGTATTGAGCGACATGCCCAGCAGAAGCAGAAAGGCAAACGTGCCGATCAGGGAGACGGGAATGGCGACGGCAGGGATGAGCGTGGCGCGGAAGCTGCCGAGGAAAATGAAGACAACCGACATCACCAGAACGAATGTCAGGATCAGGGTCGAGACCACGTCGTTCAGGGACTGCTGGACGAAATCGGTACTGTCGAACGGCACGGCATAGGTCACGTCCTGAGGGAATGCACGCGAGAGCCGTTCAAGCTCGGCATAAACACCTTCGGCAACGGCGAGAGCGTTTTCACCCGGGGCCTGGTAGACGGCAAGCACGGTTGCAGGCTGCCCCGCGAAGCGACCGGAGACGGAATACGTGCTGGCCCCGAGTTCAACACGCGCGATGTCACGGATGCGCAGGACGCTACCGGACTCGCCTGCGCGGATGATGATGTTTCCAAACTCTTCGGCCGTGGTGAGGCGGCCCTGGGCGGTAACAGTGTATTGGAACTGCTGGTTTTCCGGAGCGGGCGGTGCGCCGATGGCGCCTGCCGATACGGTCAGGTTCTGCTCACGGATGGCGTTGATCACGTCGCTCTGCGTGACCCCAAGTCCGGTCATGCGGTCGGGATCCATCCAGATGCGCATGGCGTATGCGAAATCAGTCAGAACCTCGGCCTTGCCAACGCCCGGCACACGGGCAAGAGCATCTTTCAGGTTGATCGAGGCATAGTTGGACAGGAACACCTCGTCATACGTGCCTTCCGGAGAAAACAGCGTAGCCACCAGAAGCATGCTGGTGGATGATTTTTCAGTCACAACGCCCGTCGAGGTAACCTCGGTGGGAAGGCCGGACACCGCCTGCGCCACGCGGTTTTGCACATTGACCGTAGCGATGGTCGGGTCGGTCCCAACCTCAAACGTGACGGACAGGCCATAACTGCCCGTATCCGTGCTGTCGGAGGACATGTAGATCATGTCCTCAACGCCGTTCACCTCCGCCTCAATAGGTGCGGCAACAGTGTTCTCAACGGTTTCCGCATTGGCACCGGTATAGCTGGCGGAGACGTTCACCACCGGCGGGGTAATGTCCGGAAACTGCTCGACCGGGAGAACCGCATACGCGATCAGGCCCATGATCGTGAGAACGGTCGAGATAACAATGGCCAGCTTGGGCCGTTTGATGAAGACCGTTGAAAGCATGGATCAGTTTCCTCCGGCGTCACCGATGGCGGTGCCTGACAGCACCGCGTCGACGGCCACACCCGGTCTGACCCTCTGTAGGCCCTCGACTATGATGCTTTCGCCCTCACGCAGCCCATCAGAGACGACCACCTCGGTGCCTTCCTGCGGTCCGAGACGAACGTAACGCTGCTCGACGAGTTGCTGGTCGGTCACGACAAGGACAAAGTCACCCCGCTGGTCCCGCTGCACCGCATTTTGAGGGATCAGCACGCTCAGGGTCGGTTCGAGCGCCTCAATCACCACGGAGACAAACCCGCCATCGAGGATAAGCTGCCGCTCGTTCTCAAATTCGGCGCGGACGGCGATGGTCCCAGTCGTGGGATCGATACGGTTGTCGAGAAAAACGAGCCGCCCGGCTTCCTCCACCAGAGTGCCGTCCGGCAGCTGCACAAAAACCGACGGAGATTTGCCGCTGGCAACAAGTTCCGCAATTCCTACGTCAAGCTGGCTCAGTACGGTCAGAAGCTGCGGTTCGGAGAGCGAAAAAGTCACGTACATGGGGGAGTCGCGCACGATGGTCGCCAGAACGCCCGAAGACGGGCCGACGAGCGCGCCGGGGCTGACATTGGTACGGCCGATGCGGCCTTCAAACGGAGCTTTGATTTCCGTGCGGGCCAGGTTGAGTTCCGCCTGCTGGAGAGCGGCTTTGGCCGACGCGAGGTCAGCCTCGGCGACTTTGGAGTCAGCCTCGGCAAAATCGACTTCGGACTGCGAAATGGTGTCGCGCTGAAGCAATTCGGTTTTCCTCGCCAGTTCAAGGTGAGCAAGGTTCACATTGGCTTCGGCGCGCTGAACAGCGGCCTGCTGCGCTGCGACTTCCGCCTCGTATGTGTCCGGTTCGATGCGGAAAATCAGATCACCCTGGTTCACCTGGGCGCCGTCCGCCACGACTATTTCCACGAGGCTTCCCGTGACCTGGGCTATCAGATCCGTTTTTTCGTGTGCCTCACCACGTCCGATAAAGGTCGCCTGACGCGTGAGCTCCTCGGTATAGGCGGCCGAGATCGTAACTTTTGGAGCGGTGTCATCCTGAGCCCGGGCAGTTGACATTGCGAACAACGCCAACGTGCAGACCAGTGCAACGCAGCACGCTGCCAAGGGACGACGGAAACTTTGGACGGGAATGGCAGCCATGGGATATCACCTCAAGCCGGGGCACTACATCGCCGGTACTTTGAAAGGTTCCCATGGAAAAAGCCACCTCAGTTTGGGTGTAATTGGCCCCTCACCTCCAAATTTGATCGTCGCCAGATTTCTCCGTTATCGGGCCTGCTTGGACAATGCGATGAACCTTAGATGTCGGCACGGACGATCAACTCATCCACCTGGCCGCCCGCGAAATACCCGGTGCAGCGGTCAACAAACATCCTTACCAGACGCCTCTGCGGGCCGGAGGCAAGGCCAACCGAGAGCGTAACGCCCGACCCCTTGCCCGCAATCGGAACACAGCTGATACCCTCGCCGGCATAGGCCGGCACGGACCGGGGACGCATGTTCAAAAGACAGACGCCCAGCCCTTCGGCAACAAGGGAGCGCGCCATCTCTGTTGAATTGGTCGTGGCGACGATCCTGAAATGCGCCCCGCTTTCCTCAATCAGTTCCATGTAATACCCACGCGCGGCCGGCCGATCGAGCAGGATCAGCGGTTCGCGCCCGAATTCCGAAATCGTCACGGACTGCCTGCCGGCCAAAGGCGACTGCTTCGGACACAGGCAATACGTGGGCGCGAACACCAGTGGTTGCACCGCAATTTGCGGGTGTGGCACCTCCTCGACGAAGAAAATAACGTCGAACTGACCCTCGAGGAGGCCGTTACGGACCGTATCGTTATTCCCTTCCGTGAATGAAAACGTCACATCCGGATGTTTTTCCTGCAGCGGATGTATGATTGAGGGCAGGAACGCGGGCGCGATGGGGGCATTGTATCCGATCGAGAGCGTTCCGGTCACGCCCGACTGCAGATCCGACACGTCACTCAGCAGGAGGTCATAACGCTCCAGCAGGTCATCGATCCGCCGAAGCACATCGCGTCCCGCGCTGGTCGGGAAAACGCCCTTTGACCGCGCCCGAGTGGCCAGTGGCATCCCGAAAACCTCCTCCGCCTGGCCCAGGGCCGAGGCAATGGCCGACGGAGCGACATACATCACCCCGGCCGCGGCACTGATGCTGCCGCTGCGCAGGGCCGCCTGAACGTATCGCATGGCGCGGAGAGAGAGGTCCAATTCGATTCCCTGAAAAAACAGAGGATATACACCTCATAAATCTGTTTTTCATCGGTATGCGCAAGCGGATAGTTCTGAAGGCAACCCACGGACTCACCATCGCGCCACGAAAGGAACGCCCCTCATGAAAAGCAGAACCCGGGTCGCCGTCATAGGAGGTGGTATAGCGGGCTGTTCCACGCTCTATCACCTGACAGAGGAAGCCTGGACCGACGTCGTCCTCATTGAGCGTGACGAACTGACCAGCGGTACGACCTGGCATTCGGCTGCGCAGGTGACGAATTTTGGCATGACCCAGACCATGGTCGGCCTCAAGTCCCACTCCATCGCGCTTTACAAAAAGTTGCGCGATGACCTTGATTACCCTGTGGGCTACCATCACGGCGACGGCGGCATCAGGCTGGCCAATACCGAGGCACAGATGCAGGGTTATCGCCATTTCGCGTCCATGGCGCGGGGCATGGGCGTGGAGTTCGAGGTCATCGACGCTGAGGAATGCGCCCGGCGTCATCCGCTGATCTCGACGGACAACCTGATCGGAGGGTTGTGGGATGGCGAGGATGGCGACATAGACCCCGCACAACTCTGTCAGGCCCTCGTCTTCCATGCCCGGCGGAAAGGGGCCGAGGTTTATCGGCAGACTAGCGTCACCGCCCTGACGCAGCACGCGGACGACACCTGGACGGTTCACACCGACAGGGGTGATATCGACGCTGACATCGTGGTAAATGCCTGCGGTTACCGGGTTAACGAGGTGGGCGCGATGATGGGAGTGCACCATCCCGTCGCCTCAATGGAGCACCAGTATTTTGTGACCGAGGACATCCCCGCCGTTATTGAGGCCGGACACCGTATGCCTCTGCTGCGCTGCTCTATCAGCGACTACTATTCGCGGCAGGAGAAAAACGGCCTTCTGGTCGGTTTCTACGAGCAGGACTGCAAGGCCTGGGGCATGGACGGCATCAGCCCGGGCTTTACCAATGACCTCTGCCCTGACGATCTCGACCGGGTCATGGACGTCCTGGAGGGCGCGTTCGAGCGTATGCCGGTTCTTGCCGAAGTGGGCATCAAACGCATTGTCAACGGCCCCATCACCTATACCATCGACGGCGCACCGCTGGTCGGCCCCATACCCGGAAAACGCAACGCGTTCTGCATCATTGGACTGCGCGCCGGTCTTGGCGAGGGCGGCGGGCACGGGTGGCTGTTGGCGCAGCAGATCGTGCATGGAGAGGCATGCTATGACACCTGGGTGATAGATCCGCGCCGGTTCGCAGGGCACACCAATGTCGAACTGACCGTACTCAAGGCAATTGAGGATTATCAAAACGAGTTCCGATTCCATTTCCCCCATGAACACCGCCCCGCCGGACGCCCCGCCAAAACTACGCCTTTGACCCCCATTCTGGCGGCGGAGGGTGCAGAGTTCACAATTGTGAACGGCTGGGAGCGGATGGAGTACATCAAGCCCTCGCCCGATTTCCGAACGAGCCACAGCTTCAACTTCGATGAGGCAATTGATGTGGTTGCGGGCGAGGTTCTTGCGGTGTCCACATCGGTCGGGCTGACGGAGGTCAACGGTTTCAACCGTATCGAGATTACTGGTGCGGATCGGCACAGGTTTTTGGACAGGATGATTTGCGGGACGGTGACCAGGCGGCCGGGGCGCGTTGGTCTCGGGTACCTGCTGAACCATCACGGTTGCCTCAAGGCGGAGGCCACGCTGGCCAACCTGCCCGCATCGGATCGTGGCCCGGAACGGGTCTGGTACGGATCGGCGGCGGCAAGTGAACTGCATGACATGGACTGGCTCCAGGCTCATGTCCGGAAAGGCGAGGATGTTCAGTTCCGAAGCCTGACGAATGACCAGGCCATTCTCGTACTGGCAGGTCCGAAAGCGCGCGCGGTGCTTTCAGACTGTTCGCGTGATGACTGGTCGAAAGAGGCGTTTCCTTGGCTGTCGGTCCGCGAGTGTTTCGTCGGTTTTGCGCCCGCCACCGTTCTTGGGGTCAGTTTCTCGGGCGAACTGGCCTACGAAATACACGTGCCCAATGCCTCTCTTTATGCCGCCTGGCTTGCCCTGCGAAAGGCCGGGGAAGCGCATGGGCTCAAACTGTTCGGCGCGCGTGCGGTGGACTGTATGCGAATGGAAAAAGGTTTTCTGCATTGGAAAGCGGACATTCTCACCGAGTTCGACCCGTTCGAAACCGGCCTCGACCGTTTCGTTAAACTGGACAAGGGTGATTTTGTTGGACGCGAAGCTCTGTTGAAGCGACGGGAAAACGGACCAACACAACAGCTCGTCACGCTCCGGATTAATACGGATGAGGCACCAGCGCATGCAGGCGCCTCACTGATGCTGGACGGCGAGGTCGTGGGCACCGTGACGTCCGGGGACTGGGGCCACCGGACCGGTTTGAACCTCGCCTATGCGTTTATGAAACCCGTCTATTCCGACGCAGGAACGAAGGTTCAGGCTGACATGTGCGGCAAACTGGTCAGCGCCGAGGTGATCGCATCCTGTCCATACGATCCTTCCTACGCATTGATGCGGAGCTGACGCCCTCGCCCAGCCGACGTGTTGAACGAAAAAAAAGGGCGCCGTGTTTTGCGGCGCCCTCTCTTCTTTTCATTTGTATCCGGGTCAGGATTTGCCTTTCCAAGGCACCAGCCAGACCTCAGCCTTCCGCATAACGATGTCGATGGCAAAGCCAATCAGACCAATGATCACGATACCCATGATAACGATGTCGGTTGCCTGAAACTTGGATGCGGCCACGATCATCTTACCCGCGCCCTTTTCAGCGGCGACGAGTTCGGCGGCCACGACCGTGCCCCAGCAGACCCCCATCGCGACGCGCGCTCCGGTGAAGATCTCGGGCAGCGAGTTCGGCACGATGACGTAGCGTAGGACCTGCCATTTGGAGGCTCCCAGCGAATATGCTGCGTGAACCTTGCTGATGTTCACGCCGGAGACACCTGCCCGCGCCGCGATAATCATCACCCATAGCGCGGCCAGAAACAGCAGTACGATTTTGCCCTGCTCACCAATACCGAACCAAATGATGACCAGCGGGATCAGCGCCAGTGGAGGCACCGGTCGCATGAACTCAACGATCGGATCAAACCAGCCCCGCGCCCAGCCCGAGAGGCCCATGGCGTAGCCCAGAGGGATACCAATCAGCGAGCCAAGGACAAAACCGGCTAGCACCCGCCAGAGCGACCAGCCCACATGTTCAAGCAGCCCGACATTTTGGTACCCGTCACGGGCAATCTCGATCAGGCGGGCGACCACGTCCTCCGGCGGCGGCATCCAGATCGCCTCCATCTGAAGGCCCTTGTTCGGCGTGAAGTTCAGCGATCCTTTTGGGGTCATGGTCACCGAGCCATGCGGCACCTTGACCGTGCCACCGGGCTCAATCGGTTTGCCCTCGACGGAAACAATCGTAGCATCATCGCCGTCGTTCCGTTGTGCCGAGACCAGCACCGAACGCCACGCGGCTACCGTTGCGGCGTCCCCCTGAGCGAAACCTTCGGATGAGCCGGGCTCGGGATTCTCAACGTCCGCGCCCATTTCGTGGACGATGACGTTCACGGTTGCGGACGCCTGCGCCCCGTCCGGAGCCTCAGCGGTGTATTCGAAGGCCGTCTCGCCCAGATATGGGCCGGGCACATGGAACGGCACCAGTTTCGAGCCGGTAAACGCCCCCCAGACCAGGAACACCACGACCACCGAGATCACGGAGGCCATCCGGTCCGGCACCACAGCACTTTCGTCGCCGAACGTGACCGTTTTCAGCGACCGGAAGTCGGTCATCGAGTGCATGGACCGCCGGACCAGGGTCACGGCGGCGGCCGTCACGAAGAAAAGCGCCACATAGACGATCAGAATAAAAAGTCCAGTCATGCCTCTGCCCCGCTCATGATCTGCTCTTCCATTTCCCAGATCATGCTGAGGATTTCCGTCTTGGTATGCGCAAAGCCGGGATCATCCTTTACCTCGCGCAAATCCCCCGCCACCGCACGTTCGGCAAATGGCAGCCGGTATTCGCGGTGGATACGACCCGGACGCGGCGCCATGACCAGCAGCCGCTCACCCAAAAGCAGCGCCTCATCGACCGAGTGGGTGATCAGAATGATCGTTTTGCCGGTCTTTTTCCAAAGGTTCAGGACGAGCCCCTGCATCTTTTCCCGGGTCAGCGCGTCGAGCGCACCGAGCGGTTCGTCCATCAGGATCACATCGGGGTCATTTGCAAGACATCGCGCCAGAGCCACGCGCTGCTGCATCCCGCCCGAAAGTTCGTAGACGGCCTTGTCCTTAAACTCATGCAGACCGACCGTATCGAGCAGATTTTCAACAATGGTGTTGCGCTCGGTTTCCGGCATCCCTTTCATGCGGGGACCGAATTCCACATTGCGACGCACACTCATCCATTCGAACAACGCGCCCTTCTGGAACACCATTCCGCGCTCCGGTCCTGGCGCGGTGACCTCGCGTCCTTCCAGTGTAACCTTACCGGAGGTTTGGGCGAGGAAGCCCGCGAGAATGTTCAGCAGCGTCGATTTACCACAACCTGACGGGCCAAGAACGGAAAGGAGTTCGCCCTTGCCGATGGCAAGCGAGATGTCCTCTAGCGCCTGCACATGTCCGCCCTTCGGCAGATCAAAGCGCATGGACAGGTTTTCAATACTAAGAAATGCCAAGAGGCAGGTCTCCCCGGTTTGTTGGAGTGATGCCGGAGGAGGGCCAGGCCCGCCTCCGGCCTGTTCCTGCTTAGCTTACTGGGACTGGGTCGCCGCCAGCGGACCAGTGTTCACCGCATCCTCGTAGCTTTCAAGGGCCTCACCGATGCTGCCCGCCTCGACGAACACATCCGCCACACCCTTCATGAAGGTCTGGGCATTTCCGCCAAGCCATTTGGCCGAAAGCTGATCCTCAACCGAGGGAAACGTGAAGGTGGAGATGGATGCCTCGGTTGCCTCTACCGACATGCCGGACTCTTTGGCGATTTTCTCCAGCATTTCCGGCGGCTGGGACTCGTTCCACTCCGCATTGACCTCTGCGGTCACGGCCAGGAACGTCGACACCACATCGGCATTTTCGGCCACAAAGTCGGCCGGAGCCGAGGTCACGTCAAATACGAGAATGCCGAGTTCCTCTTTTTCGGCACCGGTCAGGAGAATGTTCCCATGCTCCTTCATGCGCGACAGACCGCCGCCCCAACCACATGCGAAGTCAACCGAGCCCTGAGCCAGCGCCGCGGCACCATCCGTGGGCGCCATGTCAACAATGCTCAGGGAAGCGAGATCCACGCCGAAATGCTCCATCTGCTTCAGGAAGCCGTAATGGGCGGCCGTGCCAATGGGCACCGCTACCTTTTTGCCCGCAAGTTCGTCCGCGGAATCCGCGTCGATTTCCAGCTCGGTCGCCACAACACAGTTGTCGTTCTCGGAGTAGCTTACCGCCACATCGAGAACCTGCAGGGCCTGTCCCGCGGAAGCCGCGACCACAAAGGGCGGAACACCCTGGCTCACGGAAATCTGCACGTCGCCGGACGCCATCGCTGCCGACATTGCAGTGCCGGTTTCGAAGCTGACCCAGTTCACCGGCATTCCGAGGGCGTCCGCGTAGGCGCCATCAGCCTTGGCCGCGAGGAACGGCATAGGCCACTCCAAGAAATATCCGACCGTCAGTTCCTGTGCCGAAGCCGCCTGGGCGCTCACAACGAAAGCGGCGCCAGTCATAAGTTTGGTAAAGATCTTCACGGATCCCTCCTTGTTGGTATTTTCATTTTGGTCTTGGCACCGGTTACGGCGCTCGACTCCATGAAAAGCTGTGGATAATTTTCACTCAATGCAGATTCCAATCTGGACTTATGCGAATTTTGATTCTGGCTCTACGCTTGATGCCGAAATGAGCACACCCTGGGGGGTGACGCCGCTTCAGTTTCAATCTACCCGGCGAATCTGCACCCTCAACGCAAAAGTTTCCCGGAAGGACGCCCCGTGAACCATCTATCTGCCGTCAACGATTTCTCCGATGTCATTAGTGCCGACCGCGCGCATGTCTGGCATCACATGACCCAGCACAAGCCGTACGAGACCACCGACCCGCGCGTAATGGTCGAGGGACGCGGCATGCGTCTATGGGACGCCACGGGTCGCGAACATATCGACGCCGTATCGGGCGGCGTCTGGACAGTGAATGTTGGTTACGGCCGCGAGAGCATTGCCGATGCCATTCGCGATCAGATCGTGAAACTCAACTATTTCGCCGGAAGCGCCGGTTCGGTTCCGGGCGCCCTGTTCGCCGAAAAGCTGATTGAGCGGATGCCTGGTATGAGCCGTGTGTATTCGGTCAACTCCGGTTCCGAGGCCAACGAAAAGGCATTCAAGATGGTTCGCCAGATCGCGCACAAGCATTTCGGCGGCAAGAAACAAAAAATCCTGTTCCGTGACCGTGATTATCATGGATCCACGATCACGACCATGTCCGCAGGCGGTCAGCAGGAACGCAATGCGCAGTATGGCCCGTACACTCCTGGCTTTGTGCAGGTGCCGCACTGTCTAGAATACCGTGCACAGTGGGACGTGGAAAACTATGGTGAACGCGCCGCTGACGCCATTGAGGAGGTCATCCTGCGCGAGGGCCCCGATACGGTTGGCGCGCTCTGCCTCGAAACCGTAACCGCTGGTGGCGGTGTCATTACGCCCCCGAAAGGCTACTGGGAGCGGGTTCAGGAGATCTGCCGCAAGTATGACATCCTGCTTCACCTCGATGAGGTTGTGTGCGGCGTTGGCCGGACCGGTGAGTGGTTCGGTTATCAGAACTACGGCATTCAGCCGGACATGGTGACCATGGCCAAGGGTGTCGCCTCCGGCTACGCCGCGATTGCCTGCCTAGTCACAACGGAAAAGGTCTTCGATCTTTTCAAGGATGACACCGATCCAATGAGCATGTTCCGCGACATCTCAACCTTCGGAGGTTGCACAAGCGGTCCGGCTGCTGCGCTGGAGAACATGCGCATCATTGAGGATGAGGGGCTTCTGGACAACACTAAGGCCATGGGCGCCCGCCTGATGGACAACCTCGGTGCGCTCAAGGAGAAGCATCAGGTTGTCGGTGACGTTCGGGGACTTGGTCTGTTCTGCGGTGCGGAGCTTGTTGCGGATCGCGACACGCGCGAACCGGCCAGTGAAAAAATGGTCCAGGCCGTCATCGCCGACTGCATGTCGCAGGGCGTTATCATCGGAGCAACCGCGCGCGCAATTCCGGGCTTCAACAACACGCTCTGTCTTGCGCCCGCTCTGATCGCATCCAGTGACGACATTGATGCAATCACGGACGCCATCGACGGTGCCCTCGGCCGGGTCTTCGCCTGACCGGACCAAAACTGACCGGGTCCTGAATTGAACCCGGGGCGCGTCAGGGCTAACCTGCACGCGCCCCCGGTTCCTAAGGCCCCACATGCCCATTCCTCCCGAAATCTTCATGCTGCCGGCTGAGAGCGACGCGACCCTGCAACAGCAGGTGCAGCAGGTTGTTTCGGAGGCCATCATTTCCGGCCGCTGCGCACCGGGTGAAAAGATGCCCTCGTCACGCAGGTTGGCCGAGCATCTTGGCGTGGCACGAATTACGGTGACGCTCGGCTACAATGAACTAGTCGCGAATGAATACCTCGTGGCCCGCGACCGGTCCGGGTATTTCGTGGCGGACAACGCACCGACCCGCCCAAAATACGAGGGGCTGACCCAACAGAAGAGCCCCGGAGTTGACTGGTCACAATGGCTGAGCCAGCCGGTCCAGCAGCGCGAGGACATTTTACGTCCACCCAACTGGATGGATTTCCGCTTTCCGTTTATCTACGGACAGTCCGACCCCGACCTGTTCGACCACGCAAACTGGCGGGCATGTGCGTTGCGGGCTGTCGGCCGTCGCGATTTTGATTCACTGGCCCAGGACAGGTACCAAAGCGACGATCCCATGCTGGTTGAGTTTATCCTCCGGCACATTCTGCCACGGCGGGGAATTCACGCGACACCGGATCAAATCCTGATCACGCTTGGCGGACAAAATGGCCTGTGGATGATTGCGCAGCTGCTTCTGACCGACGGTCAGGCCGCCATTGTCGAAAACCCGTGCTTTCCAGGACTTCGACACATCCTCGATCAGATGGGATTTGTCGGAGAGTCGGTGGATGTGGATGAAAAGGGGCTGCCGCCCGAACATATACCGCCGAACGCCCGGATCGTTTTTACGACGCCCAGCCACCACGCGCCAACCAATGTGACGATGCCGCTTGAACGCAGGATGGAGCTGCTGGATCGGGCAAGACGACAGGATTTTCTGATTGTTGAGGACGACTATGAGTTTGAGATGTCCTTCCTCTCAAGCCCCCTGCCCGCGCTGAAATCACTGGATCAGGACGGACGTGTGATCCACCTCGGCTCATTCTCCAAATCCATATTTCCAGGACTGAGGCTGGGCTATGTTGTGGGGGACCGAGCGTTCATTGAGGAAATGCGGAAACTCAGGACAGTGGTTCTGCGCCACCCGCCCAGTCACATCCAGCGAACCACGGCCTATTTTCTGTCTCTGGGGCATTACGACAGCCAGATTGCGCGTATGGCCCGCCGGTACCGGCAGCGTCGCGCGATCATGGCGGAGTGTATCAGGGAGTTCGGCTTGACACCGGCACCAGGCGAATTTGTCGGAGGATCGTCGTTCTGGATGCAGGCGCCGCCCGGTGTCGACACGACCCAGCTTGCCCTCGATCTGCGACGGGATTCCGTGCTGATCGAGCCGGGCAGTACGTTCTTTGCACGGCGCTCACCTGATCAGTCGCATTACCGCATCGCCTACTCCTCCATTGCATCAAAAAAGATCAGGGATGGCATGACGCTGCTTGCCGAGGCGATTGAGCGCGCAGAACGCGGTCGATAGAGCGCATTTCTGCCCAATTTTCCCTCAGATCCCGAACAATCGCCGCTCCATGAATTTTTGGGGCAATTTTTCATTTGCCCGTTCGTGAAATTATGCGATCTTTTTTCATGAGCGGGGAGAGATTCGGAATCATGCCAGACATCCAGCCAACTGACACACTCGGGTGCGACCCACGGGCGGTCGATTTTGTCCTTGCGGTGATTGGGAAGGGATCTGCATCACGGCACTCGGGAAGGGACAGCAGCGCGTCTTGGCGCGTCTCCGAACCTCATGCACCGGACACGGCACACTCTCCGCATTGCAATACATTCCGCCATTCGGCTCCAGCATACGGAGTTCAGCACACATGAAAGTTCGCGCTGACTTTCCGCACCAAAAACAAACCCCGGTCGTCCGGGGACGTTCAACTCCGGTTTAGTGAGGTTCAACATGTCTCTTCCTTCAACGGCCCGCGTGGTCATCATTGGTGGCGGTGTGGTTGGCGTCTCGGCGCTGTATCACCTCACAAAAGCCGGCTGGACCGACTGTGTTCTGCTGGAGAAAAACGAACTGACCGCCGGGTCCACATGGCACGCCGCGGGCAACTGTCCCAACTTCGCCGCGAACTACGGCGTGATGAACATGCAAAGGTACGGGCTTGCTCTCTACCGCGGCCTTGCGGAAGAGGTCGGCTACCCGATCAACTATCACGTCACCGGCGCGGTTCGTCTGGCCCACTCGCATAAACGCATGATGGAGTTTGAGCGCGTGCGCGGCATGGCCGCGCATATGGGCCTGGAGATGGATATCTGCTCTCCGGAAGAGCTACAGGCACACATGCCCTTCATGGAGACTCATGACCTGGAGGGCGGCCTTTGGGACCCGTTGGATGGAGACATCGATCCCAGCCAGGTCACCCAGGCACTGGCGAAGGGTGCACGTGAGGCGGGTGGGACCATTGCCCGTTTCACTCCGGCGACAGGTGTCAGCCGCGGGAACGGGGAATGGATCGTCGACACGGAAAAGGGCGACATCCGGTGTGAATACGTCGTCAACGCGGCAGGCTATTATGCCGCCCGCGTTGGAGAGTGGTTCCTGCCCCATGGCGGCCGCCCCGTTCCGCTGACCGTCATGAGCCATCAGTACTTCCTCACCGAGGCCATTCCCGAAATCCGGGCCTGGACCGAGGAACACGGGCGCAAGGTGCCGATGCTGCGCGACGTGGACAGCTCCTATTACCTGCGTCAGGACACGTATTCCCTCAACCTCGGTCCCTATGAGCGCAACTGCCAGGTCGGCTGGGCTTCTGGCCAGGACATGCCGGAAGATTTCAGCTTCCAGCTTTATCCCGACGACCTGGAACGGCTGGAATGGTACATCATGGACGCAATGGAGCGCGTACCGCTTCTGGGCAGCCAGGGTGTTCAGCGCAATATCAATGGCCCGATACCCTATGCACCGGACGGTCTGCCGATGATCGGCCCGATGCCAGGCATTCCCAACGCCTTTGAGGCCCACAGCTTTACCTTTGGCATCGCTCAGGGCGGCGGTGCGGGCAAGGTCATCTCCGAATGGATCATGCACGGCTACACTGAGTGGGACATGTGGTCCTGCGATCCGCGCCGCTATACGGACCACGCGGACGCGGACTTCACAACCGCAAAGGCCCTGGAAACCTATGGCCATGAATACGCGATGCACTTCCCGCATCATGAGTGGCCCGCTGGCCGCGACAAAAAACTGTCCCCCAATCATGATCGTCTGATCGCCGATGGCGCGCAGATGGGCCCCTACAACGGCTGGGAGCGGGCAAACTGGTTTGCGAAGGACGGTGATGACACCAGCGAGGCCGCAACCCATACATGGGACCGCAATGGACCGTGGGAACAGCGGGTGCGTGAGGAAGCGCTTGCCGTGCGCGATGGTTGTGGCGTCATCGACCTTGCCGGCTTCTCACGCTTTGGCATTTCCGGTGACGGTGCCGCCGAGGCCCTGCGCGGGCTGATTACGGGCGCTCTACCCAAGGTTGGCCGGATGAACCTCATCTATATCTCCGACAAGCGCGGGCATGTGCTGACCGAGATGTCCTGCATTCGGCATCGAGAGAATGATTTTACCCTGATGACCGCGGCCGTGGCGCAGTGGCATGATGGTGAGATTATAAAAGCCGCAATGCCGGACGGCGTTACCGTTGCGGATAAAACCCGCGACGTCGTGGCCATGCTGGTCACGGGTCCCAAATCGCGCGAGGTCTTGACCGGCCTGACCGACGCGGACCTCTCGCTTGGCTGGCTCACTCATCAGCAGGCGACGGTCGCGGGCAAACCCGCGTTGGTGGCCCGTGTATCCTTTGCCGGCGAACTCGGCTGGGAGCTTCACTGTGCCCCGGAAGATACGGCGACGGTTTACGCCGCCATCCGTGACGCCGGTGCAACCCCGTTCGGCATGTACGCACTCAACAGCCTGCGCATCGAAAAGCGCTACCTGACCTGGAAAGGGGATCTGTCCTCCGACTATGGTCTCTTTGAGACGGAACTTGGACGTTTCGTAAAACTGGACAAGCCCCAGGATTTCCCTGGAAAAGCCGCGCTGGTTGGCGCGGCGCAGCCCCCGGCCCGTCACCTTGTCACCCTCAAGGTTGATCCCGGGCAGCAGGACGCCCCCTACATGGCGGCCGTCTTCTCCGGCGGGCAACGCGTCGGAGAGGTTCTTTCCGCGGCCTACGGATACCGCGTGGATGCCGCCATCGCGATCGCAATGCTGGATGCTTCCGTGCCTGCGGGCACTTCCGTCGAGGTGGAGGTCTACGGCCGGAAACTTGCGGCCACCGTCCAGGAAAACACCTGCCTGTGGGACGCGGACAACCTCCGTATCCGCGCCTGACCCGAAAGGACTGAAATCATGGCCACCCCTCCCGAAAAAGCCCGCGTCGTCATCGTTGGCGGCGGTGTCATCGGCTGTTCCGTCGCGTATCACCTGACGAAAGCCGGCTGGACCGATGTTGTCCTGCTGGAACGCAAACAGCTCACGTCCGGCACCACGTGGCACGCAGCAGGCCTGATCGCACAGCTGCGCGCGACCAAAAACATGACCAAACTGGCCAAATACAGCCAGGAACTCTACGGAAATCTCGAAGAGGAAACCGGTGTTGCGACGGGTTTCCGCCGCAACGGGTCGATTACGGCGGCTTTGTCAGAGGAACGCCGCGAGGAGATCCTCCGTCAGGCATCTATGGCCCGCGCGTTTGGTGTCGAGGTCGAGGAAATCAGCCCCTCCGAACTGCGCACCCGGTACCCGCACATCAATGTCGACGACGTGAAGGCGGCAGTCTATCTGGACAAGGACGGACAGGGCGATCCGGCTAACATCGCGCTGGCGCTTGCCAAAGGCGCCAAGATGCGTGGAGCGCAGGTGCTCGAGCGCACGAAAGTCACCGGTTTCAACCGCGACGGACGGCGCATCACCGGTGTCTCCTGGCAGAACGAGGCCGGAGAGAGCGGCACGACCGCCTGTGACATGGTTGTGAACTGTGCAGGGATGTGGGGCCACGAGGTGGGCCGCCAGATGGGGGTGAACGTACCGCTCCATGCCTGTGAACATTTCTACATCGTAACGGACACGATCGATGGGCTGGAACAGCTGCCGGTGCTGCGTGTCCCTGAGGAATGTGCCTACTACAAGGAGGATGCCGGCAAAATTCTGCTGGGCGCCTTTGAGCCTGTGGCGAAACCCTGGGGCATGAATGGCATCTCGAACGACTTCGAGTTCGACCAGCTTCCCGAGGATTTCGACCACTTTGAGCCGATCCTTGAACAGGCGGTCAACCGTATGCCCCTTCTGGCCGAGGCGGGCATTCACACGTTCTTCAACGGTCCGGAGAGTTTCACGCCCGACGATGCCTATCACCTCGGTCTTGCACCGGGCATGGACAATGTCTGGGTCGCGGCCGGTTTCAACTCAATCGGCATCCAGTCGGCGGGCGGCGCAGGCTCCGCTCTCGCGGCCTGGATGGATACGGGTGAGAAGCCGTTTGACCTCGGAGACGTGGACATCTCGCGAATGCAGCCGTTTCAGGGCAACAAAACCTATCTGTTTGAACGGTCCAAGGAGACACTCGGACTGCTTTATGCCGACCACTTCCCCTATCGGCAAAAAGCCACCGCCCGCGGCATCCGTCGGTCGCCCCTTCATGAGGCGCTCCTACGCGAAGGTGCGATCATGGGGGAACTGGCAGGCTGGGAGCGGGCCAACTGGTTCGCGGATGAGGGCCAGACCGCGGAATACCAGTACAGCTGGAAGCGGCAGAACTGGTTCGACAATGCGGCACGTGAGCACAAGGCCATCCGCGAAAATGTCGGAATTTATGACATGTCGTCCTTCGGCAAGATCCGGGTCGACGGCCCCGATGCGGAAGCGTTTCTGAACTACGTGTCAGCATCCAACCTGTCGGTACCGGTCGGCAAGATTGTTTACAGCCAACTTCTGAACGCCTCCGGCGGCATCGAGGCGGATGTGACGATTACGCGTCTGTCGGAAACCGCCTATCTCGTCGTCACCCCGGCCGCGACGCGTTTGGCCGATCAGGAATGGCTGCGCCGGCACATTGGTGATTTCCGCGTGACACTGTTCGATGCGACCTCCTCCGAGGCGGTTATCTGTGTGATGGGGCCGAATTCCCGGGATCTGTTGCAGCGGGTTTCACCCAACGATTTCTCCAATGAGGTCAATCCCTTTGGCACGGCTCAGGAAATCGAAATCGGCATGGGCCTCGCGCGCGCCCATCGTGTGACCTATGTCGGCGAACTGGGCTGGGAACTCTATGTTTCCACCGATATGGCCGCACATGTGTTCGAGACCCTGCGCGAAGCGGGCCGGGACATGAACGCGAAACTCTGCGGTCTGCACATGATGGACAGTTGCCGCATCGAAAAAGGGTTCCGCCATTTTGGGCATGACATTTCGTCGGAAGACCACATTCTTGAGGCTGGCCTCGGTTTTGCGATTAAGAAAACCGATGTGGATTTCATTGGCCGCGATGCCGTTCAGCGCAAACGTGACGAGGGTCTGAAATCGCGTCTCGTTCAGTTCATGCTGACCGACCCGGAACCGCTTCTGTACCACGCGGAACCGGTTGTCCGGGACGGCGACATCGTGGGCTACCTCGCTTCGGGCGCCTACGGGCACCATCTCGGGGCCGCCATGGGCATGGGCTACGTGCCCTGCGAGGGCCAGTCCGTCCAGGAGGTTCTTCAAAGCTCCTATGAGATCGAGGTCGCCGGTCGCCGCGTAGCGGCCAGGGCCTCCCTCAAACCCTTCTACGACCCGAAATCCGAGAGGGTCAAAGTCTGATCCCGACAGGGCGAAACTCCGGCGCATAAGGAACGAAAGATGAAGATACTGGTCCCGGTCAAACGTGTGATCGACTACAATGTGAAAGTCAGGGTCAAGGCCGACGGTACGGGGGGCGACCTGGCCAACGTGAAGATGTCGATGAACCCCTTTGACGAAATCTCCGTCGAGGCGGCCATCCGACTGAAAGAAGCCGGCACGGCATCTGAGGTGATTGTGGTTACCATCGGTCCGAAAAAGGCGACCGAAACCCTGCGCACCGGTCTTGCCATGGGGGCAGACCGGGGCATCCTAATCGAAACGGCGCCCGACACGGATATCGAGCCGCTGGCCGTCGCCAAACTGCTCGCCAAAGTTGTTGCGGAGGAAACGCCGGAACTGGTGATACTCGGCAAACAGGCCATCGACAATGACATGAATGCCACCGGCCAGATGCTGGCCGCGCTTCTTGGATGGGGCCAGGCAACCTTTGCATCCGACCTTGAGGTCGCCGACGGCAAAGCCATGGTGACCCGTGAGGTCGACGGGGGGCTTCAAACGATCAGCGTCGCTCTGCCCGCGATTGTCACCACGGATCTGCGCCTGAACGAACCGCGTTATGCCTCGCTTCCCAACATCATGAAGGCCAAGAAAAAACCGCTGGTGGAGAAGACGATTGCCGATTACGGCGTTGACGAAACGCCGCGACTTAAAGTGCTCGCAACCGAGGAACCAACGGGCCGCGAAGCTGGGATCAAGGTCGAATCGGTGGACGAACTGGTCGGAAAACTCAAGGAACAGGGACTGGTGGCATGAGCGCACTTCTTCTCACTGAAACCGCGGGAGGCGCTCTGGCACTGGATGCAACCGCCAAGGCCGCGACCGCAGCCGCCAAACTCGGCGATGTCACCGCACTGGTCTGCGGTACGGCCGCCGCTGCGGATGCGGCGTCAAAAATTGAGGGCGTATCCAAAGTGCTGGTCTGCGAGGACGCGGGGGTTGCGAACGGACTTGCCGACAACATTGCGCGTCTGATCGTGGACAACTCGAGCGGTGTTACCCACATCGTCGCTCCAGCCACAAACTCCTGCAAGAATATCCTGCCCCGGGTGGCAGCCCTTCTTGACGCGATGGTCGTTACCGATGTGATTGAAATTGTGTCTGACGACACGTTCAAGCGTCCAATTTACGCCGGCAACGCCATCCAAACCGTGCAATCGGTGGATACGGTCAAGGTGATGACCGTACGCACCGCCAGTTTCGAAGCCGCTGGTGAAGGGTCAGCCGCGCCGGTGGAAAGCGTTTCGCTCGCTGAAACATCAGCCCTCACCAATCATGTTGAGGACAAAACCGTCGTCTCTGACCGACCGGAACTGACCTCAGCCAAGGTCGTCGTTTCAGGTGGACGCGGCGTCGGATCGGAGCAGGATTTCGCTCTGATCTCGACACTGGCCGACAAGCTTGGCGCAGCGGTCGGTGCTTCACGCGCGGCGGTGGATTCCGGATACGCACCAAACGATCTTCAGGTCGGTCAGACCGGCAAGGTTGTGGCACCGGATCTTTACATCGCCGTCGGGATCTCAGGCGCGATCCAGCATCTCGCGGGCATGAAAGGCAGCAAAATAATTGTTGCGATCAACAAGGATGAGGAAGCACCGATTTTCCAGGTGGCGGACTATGGTCTTGTAGCTGACCTCTTCGAGGCGGTCCCGGACATGGCCGGTAAGCTCTGATGACGGCTGAACTGATCGACGGCAAAGCCTTCGCCGCGGTCGTGCGCGAAAAGGTCCGGGACCGCGTGGCCAGCCTGGCACCCCAGGCCGGGCAAACGCCCGGCCTCGCCGTGGTGCTCGTGGGCCACGATCCGGCATCCGAGGTTTATGTCCGCTCAAAGGGTCGCCAGGCCCTGGAGGCGGGCATGAAGTCCTTTGAGTACCGCCTGCCCAAAAGTACGCAGGCCGGGGAGTTACTCGATCTCATAGAACGCCTGAACACCGACACGCAGGTCCACGGCATTCTGGTACAGCTGCCACTGCCTTCGCATCTCGATGAGCGCAAAATCATCAATACGATCGCACCGCACAAGGACGTGGACGGCTTCCACATTTCCAACGTCGGCATGGTCGGCACCGGACAGGACGCGATTGTCCCCTGCACGCCACTTGGCTGCATGATGATGCTGCGCACCCTGCACGACGACCTGCGCGGTAAAACCGCACTGGTAATCGGTCATTCCAATGTCGTGGGAAAACCCATGGCCCGAATGCTCCTGAATGCGGACTGTACGGTGATGGTCGCGCATAAATCATCGACCAACATCCCCGAACTTGCACGTCACGCGGACATCGTCGTGGTAGCGGCCGGCGTGCCTGGCCTCGTGCGGTCGGACTGGATTAGGCCAGGCGCCACCGTTATCGATGTCGGCATCAACCGCATCGCCGCACCGGAAAAAGGCGAGGGCAAAACCCGTCTGGTCGGTGACGTTGATTTTGACGAGGTTCGCAAGGTAGCCGGCGCAATAACTCCGGTTCCCGGCGGCGTCGGACCGATGACCATTGCCTGTCTTCTAGCGAACACACTCAGCGCGTACTGCCATCAGCACGGGCTTCCCGATGAACCCCTTCCACTCGATGAACAGGATCCAAAATGAACCGTTTCTGCCTGACAGTCACCTGCCCGTCGCGACGCGGCATCGTGGCCGCCATTTCGACATACCTGGCCGAACACGCCTGCAACATCACCGACAGTGCGCAGTTCGATGACCAGGAGACCGGGCAATTCTTCATGCGGATCAGCTTCTCCCCGGAGGATGGCGCCTCACTGGAGGCCCTGCGGGAGGGTTTTGACAAGGTCGCCGGTCCGAGAGAGATGACCTGGGCGTTCCATGATGAGACTGAAAAGATGAAGGTCATCATCATGGTCTCGCGCTTCGGCCACTGTCTAAACGACCTGCTCTACCGGGTTAAGATCGGCGCATTGCCGATTGAAATCGTCGCCGTGATCTCCAACCACATGGACTACCAGAAACTCGTGGTGAACGCCGACATCCCCTTCCACTGCATTCGCGTGACAAAGGAAAACAAGCCCGAAGCCGAAGCGGCCATCATGAAGGTCGTCGAGGAAACGGATGCCCAGCTGATCGTTCTGGCGCGCTACATGCAGATCCTATCCGACGAGATGTGCCAGAAAATGTCCGGGCGCATCATCAACATTCACCACTCCTTTCTGCCGAGCTTCAAGGGCGCCAATCCCTACAAGCAGGCTTTCGAGCGTGGCGTAAAGCTGATCGGTGCGACGTCCCACTATGTGACGGCCGACCTTGACGAGGGACCGATTATCGAACAGGACACGGTTCGGATTACGCATGCCCAGAGCGCATCGGACTACGTGAGCCTTGGCCGCGATGTTGAGGCATCGGTCCTGGCGCGGGCCGTCCACGCCCACGCCCACCACCGTGCGTTCCTCAACGGCAATAAAACCGTTGTCTTCCCCGCGTCGCCTGGAAGTTTTTCGTCCGAACGCATGGGCTGAATTATGAAGCCAGTGCAAGGCAACAAAGGCCCAGGAGTCATGCTTGGGCCTTTTTTTGTTGCGGTCGCCACGGCAGAATGAGGAAAGGTGTCGACGTTATCACGAAACGGCCCGTGCCTATGGCCAAGGGCATTCATAACGTAAAAAGCCCGGGACATGTCTGATGCCCCGGGCCGTCATCTAAGTTTGGCTCCTGCGGACTATTTTCGCCCGGCAACAATCCTGTCGAGGATCAGGGCACAGAAGAGGATTGCCAGCCCTGCGAGAATGCCCTGCCCGGCCGCGGCGAACTGCAGCGCTTCAAGCACATCCTCACCGAGTCCCTTGGCGCCGATAAGCGAGGCAACGACAACCATGGCCAGCGAAAGAAGGATGGTCTGGTTGACGCCCGCCATGATCGTCTTGCGGGCGAGCGGCAAATCCACCCGCCAGAGCAGGTAACGCGGCGTCGCTCCGAATGCCATTGCGGCCTCGCGAACGGTCGCCGGCACCTGCTGCAAACCCAGCACGGTGAAACGGATCACCGGAGGGCTGCCGAAGATCATCGTAGCCACAACACCCGCCGGCTTACCCGAGCCAATAAAGGCCACAACAGGAATGAGATACACGAAAGACGGCATCGACTGCATAAAGTCCAGAACGGGGCGCACCACCGCGAAAACCCGCGGACGCCGCGCGCAAAAAATGCCAAGCGGTATGCCAAGCATAATGGAAATCAACGCCGCAGCGCCCAGAAGCGCGATGGTGGTCATCGCCTTCTCCCAGAAGTCCAGAACACCAAGATAGGCCAATGCTGCTGCGGTAAAGATCGCAACCCGCGCGCCACCCGAAAGCCAGGCCAACATGATAAACACCAACGCCACAACAGGCCACGGCGTGCCAACCAGAACCACCTCAATCCAGTCGAGCAGCGTCCGCATACCCAGAGTGAGACCGTCGAAGAAACCCCGACCGGTCGTCTTCGTCCAGTCAAACACCGCCTGAACGCCGTCGCCGACGATGATCTGCCAATTCGCATCCGTGGGAAAGGCGTCCAGGGCGGGAAACGCGTCGGGGCGCGCGAATTTCATAGCCGACAGGACTACCACGACCACACTGATCAGGGATGCCAGCGTGAGACGCTCCCTCGACCAGCCGCTGGCGACGCTACGGTCGGAACGCCAGCGGGCGAACTGTCCCTCGAGTGTCCAGTTGGCGAGCGCCGCCGACCCAAACCGGAACAGTAGCAGTAGCAAAAGGCCCGCAAACAGGTAAGCCGCTCCTCCCGCGTCGGCGCTTCTCGCCGCTTCCTGCGCCCCGGCCAAAGCGGTTTCCAGGGACTCGGCTGCCCGTTCGAGATTTGCGAGCGATGCCGACCCGGACGCTTCCGCCGCCTCAATCTGCTGTCGGCGCAAATCCAGGGTCTGTGCAATCTGCTCGGCGCGTTGACGCGCTTCACGGCCCAGGTCCCCGAAAAGCCCCATGCCGACGAGAATGAATGCAAGTGTATCGAGGATCAGCGTTCCCAGAAACCACGACCACAGTCCACGCGCGCCAAACCATACCGGGCCAAGCAGTGCCGCCGCCATGTTTAAAGTAAACCGGTAACCGGGTGCCTGCATCATATGGCTGAAGACGCGCTGGTAATACTGCTGCGAACGACCGGTAAACTCGGCGATCAGGGCATTAAGACGTTCGGCCGTTTCTGGTTGGATCTTCGAAAGATCGACAAGCATCATAATCCCCTCCTCAGGCCTGGCTGTTCTGAATTGCACGAAGAAGCCCCGCGCGGTTAATTACCCCAACGGTGTTTTTGTCGTCCGCCACCGTGACGATGCCATGGCCATCAATGGCGAGATCCATCAACTCGTTGAGATCCATCTGAGGGTGCGCGACCCTCGCATCGCCGGGAACCGCGCCATGATGGGCCTCAAACTCATCCACCGGCTGCATGACCGAATGGGCAAAAATCATCTGCAGTTTGGATATTCCGGCCACAAAGTCCGACACATATTCGTCGGCTGGATTGAGGATGATCTCCTCCGGTGTTCCCACCTGTACAATGCGGCCATCCTTCATAATCGCGATGCGGTGGCCAATGCGAATAGCCTCGTCCAGATCATGGGTGATGAACATGGTGGTCTTGCCGAGCTTTCGGCTGAGATCCATAAACTGATCCTGCAACTGCTTGCGGATCAATGGATCGAGCGCCGAGAACGGCTCGTTCATCAGCAGGATGTCAGGGTCGGACGCAATGGCGCGGGCCAGTCCAACGCGCTGCTGCATTCCTCCGGACAACTCGTGGGCGTGTTTGTCTTCCCACCCGGTGAGGTCGACCAGTTCCAGAACACGGTCCGCCTCCTCCCAGCGGCGGGCCTTGCCGGTCCCACGAATTTCAAGAGGCATGGCCACGTTGTCCCGCACGGTACGGTGCGGCATCAGGCCAAAGTTCTGAAACACCATGGCAACACGGCGGTTTCGCAACTCGCGCAGGCCGGGATCGTCCAGCGCCATGACGTCTTCGCCATTGATGCGGATTTCACCGGCGGTGGGCTCGAGCAGGCGGTTCACGTGGCGTACCAGCGTCGATTTGCCTGATCCCGACAGACCCATGACACAAAACAGTTCCCCACGTTCAATCTGAAAGCTGGCATCAGCCACGCCCACCACACAGTTGAACTGCTCCAGCACCTCGGACTTGGTCAGGTGCTCCTCGTGGATTGCCTGAAGAGCCTGTTTTGCCCTCCCGCCAAAGATTTTCCAGACGCCACGCGCGTCAATCGCGATATCCCTTTCCATCCGACCCCCGTCCTGAAAGTGAAACCCCGGACCGACCTGGCCCGGGGACGTTGCGTTCAGTTCAGGCCCAGCCAGGCATCCACGGTTTCCGTGTTTTCATCCAGCCAGGCCGCAACGGCGGCATCCATGTCCTCGCCAAGAATAACGGTGTGGTAAGTCAGTTCGGACAGGTCCCCAGCATCCATGTCGATCCGGCGAAGAAACTCCGCTGCCGCCGGGTTCCGCTCCTCCAGGGATTTGGAATAGGCAACCTTCACGGTTTTGACCTGGTCGCCGGTCATGATTGAGGACTTGTTGAACCAGTCGGCATCCTGGTCCGGCTGAACCATATTATACTGGTTCGCATCAAACTCGGGCTCTTCGACAAAAGTCACATCATAAAGCGCGTGGACGTAATGCGGAGCATAGCAGTAGAACGCCACGCCCTCTTTCGCCTCAATCGCATCTTTCAGACGCGCATAGAAGACGGCTTCGTCCTCGGTGGTCGGCTCGAGAAAGGTCGCAATACCATAGTCGCGAACCTTCACGAGGTTTACGTTGGTTGAGGCCCATCCAGACGCGCCAACCCAAACTTCGCCCTTGCCGTCGCCATTGCCGTCAAAAAGATCCTGAGCCATTGGCGTAGCCAGATCAAAGACTGAAGCGATGCCATGCTCTTCAGTCATATAGCTCGGCATGCACAGACCCGTACCCCCCTCGTAGCTTCCTTCTGACAAAGCAACGGTGCCTTTTTCGTCCACGTATTCATTGGTGAACGAGGCCTGGTTCGGGAGCCAGACATCCGGATGCACATCAATATCGCCGCGCCCGCCATCCATGGCGGCAAAAATCACGGCGTTGGCCCCCGGCGCGTAATCGATCTCGCTGCCAAGGCGTGTTTCGATGACCTGACCGATAATCCGGCTCATGATCCGCGCACCCGGCCAACTGGGTTCGCCTACCATGACTTTTTCCTGGGCGTCCGCCGCTCCCGCGAGGGTGAGGACTGCAAGGCTTATCGAAAATGCGGTTTTTTTTCATTGTATTTCTCTCCTGTTGGATGCGGGGCGCCTTCAGGCGCGGGCCCGTTTTCGTTGCGGGTCTATGAAGGGAATGTCGGTGACGCTGCCGCCGAGGCGTTTCATGCGGCCGTCCATCTGGCCAATATCCAGTCTGCGTCCGTTATCGGAGTGTTCGACACCGAGACGCACAATTGCAATTGAATGCCCAAGGCTGGGCGAGCGCGTGGCTGACGTGACGATGCCAACTGCCGTTCGCCGTCGAGTACCGGGCTGCCGTGATGCGGCACGTCACTGCTTGCGAGCAGCATGCCTTTGAGCACGCGGCGCGGACTCTCCGAATTGCGCAGCAAAGCCTCCCGTCCGGTGAATGCAGGCTTGTTCAGGTCGACGGCAAACCCCAGTCCAGCTTCGAAAGCATCGATCCCCGGGGCGAACTCGGCCCCGGCGGCGGCCAGGCCGGCCTCAATACGGATGATCCCCAGCGCCTCGGTCCCCATGGGCGTAACGCCCAGATCCTCACCCGCCTCCATGGCCGCGTCCCAGATGGCCAGCGCATCGGCACGGGCGCAGAATATCTCGTAGCCAAGTTCGCCGGTATACCCGGACCGCGACAGCATGAAGGGCGCCCCCTCGCGGTCATTCAGCCGTCCAACTGTTACGCCAAACCATTTAAGCTGCTCAAGATCGGGCACATGCGGCTGTGTAAAAACAATCCGTTTCAACAGATCGCGCGACTTCGGCCCTTGTATGGCGAGGCTTGGCATTGCACTCCCGAGGGCATGAATACGCACCTGCAGGCCCATTTTTTCGGCAAGGCTTTCGAGAACACGTCCGCTCTCTTCGGCGCCACAGCACCAGCGGAACAGGTCGGGACCAAGACGAAACAGCGTTCCGTCATCGATCACCGTTCCCGCCTCGTCGCACATCAGCGTGTAGGACCCGCGCCAGACCGCCATTTTGCCGACATTGCGGGTGGTGGCCTGCTGAAGAAGCGCCTCCGCGTCCGGGCCAACTATATCGTACTTGCGCAGGCTGCTCATGTCCTGCACCGTCACCGCGTCCCGGCAGGCCCAGTACTCGCCCAGCGTTCCCGTAGCTGCGAAGTTCACCGGGACCCACAGATCCCGTGCCGGAGCAAAATGTCGTGTCATCGGTTCAAGCCGGTCCTGGAAGGCCGACGGTTGGCTGATCGACATGGGGGCGTCTTCCTTTTCACGCCAGGCGACAGCGCGCCGGATTGGGGTGTCGGGTCGGTAAATGCGGACATGTACATCCGTGGGGTTCCAGCCATTGATCGGATCGATGTCGTCCGGACAGGCGGTGGAAACACAGACCAGATCCTCCATCGCGCGCATGGTTACATGATCACCCGGCCGGGAATGGGATTCCTCGGTCATGATATGGTGGCTCCCTGGATCCACCCATGTATTCCAGAAGAAATTGATCGCGGGCCACGCCGACCGCCGCCTGACGCCATAAGGTGCCAGAACCCCGGAGATATTGTCGGAACAGTTCACATGCCCGGGAAAGCCACGATCCTCATAACCCCGCGCCGTGCAGGCCAGCCCTAATGTGTCATGCCGTCCACAGGTATCCTGAACCACATTCAGAAGAGGCCGCATCTCCGCGTCATAAAATTTGTCCAGCAGGCCTGGGCCGGGATACGCACGCCGCACCATCGAACGGGTGGCCGTACTGTCGATCATCCATTCCTGACCGGCTTCCAGCCCATCACTGCGAAACGCCGTGAAATCCGAGCACTGCTGCCCGTCGATGTCGATGATTTGAAGGTATTCGCCCTCACGTACCCGGTAGGCCGTTGCCGTGCCGCGTGTCACGGTAAATTCTTCCCGAACATCGCCAAGGGCCGGCGGCAGTATACGCCCTGAATTTGCGGCGGGCTGATGGGTCACGTGGACCTGCGTCTCGTGGCTTCCACTGACCAGCTCATGAATTGAGGATGGATGGAAAACCCAAACCGTAACCGAACCCGTCGCACGCAAAACAATCGGTTCTTCCGAGTGGTTTATTCTTGCAATAGCGACACCGGTGGTTCTTCCACCCCGTGCATTCAGCCATCCCAGTATTTCCCCACAATCGCAACGCGACGTGTCCAGGTTGCCGTTGGGGGTCAGAGCCAGCGACGCAAAACCTGGCACGCCCTGAGCATCAAAACCCGCAATTTCCGCAAAATCGCCCTCCACCGTCAGGGAAAGGAGATCGCCGGTTGCGAGATCAAACCGCCGTCCCGCGCGGGGCGACAACACGTGCACCTTCGCGCCGGTAAGTTTCGGAAACCCTGGGAACGCCCTCCCCGGGCAGGAAAATCCCACGTTCTCGAACTCACGCAGGATCGCATACTGAGCCATCAGAAAATTCCGATTCTAGCTATGTAACCAGTTACATGATCATTGTAACTGGTTACATGCGTCAAGATGCTTTATAGATATTTTGGCACGCAGTTCAGTTTTGACGCCGGACTGAACAGAATTCGAAGGGAGCCGATGCAAAAGAGAGCAGGTAAAAAACGCGCCAATCTCCGTGATGTGGCATCGAAGGCCGGTGTTTCCGTCGCCACGGTCAGTCGGGTCATGAACAATCCAGACAGTGTGGCCCCCGACACACGCGAAAGGGTCGAAACCGCCATGCGCGCGCTGCACTGGACCCCGAGTGCGGCCGCACGCGCGATCAATTCCGGCCGAACCCGTTTTGTCGGCGCCCTCGTTCCGACACTGGACAGCGACATCTTCGCGCGCGTTTTGGCTGAAATGGAATCCCGCCTCGCGCTGCATCGTCTCTCACTCGTGGTTGCAACAACCGGGGGCGATGCGGATATCGAGGCACAAAAAGCCCAGGCCCTGCTCGACATTGGGGCCGAAGGCCTCCTCGTTTCCGGTGCCGCCCATTCGCCTGAATTCCGTGCCCTGCTGGAACGCACCCGTCTGCCCGCCGTTGCAACCTCCTGGTACGATCCGGATTTCCTACTGCCAACGGTCGGCTATGACAACCGGGCCGCCGCAAACCTTGCCCTTGGCCATCTGGCCGATCTCCGCCACACCAGGATCGCGGTGCTGCACGGACCGGTGGAAAACAACGACAGGACCGAAGCCCGCCTCAGCGCGCTTAGGGAGAGTGACGTTGAACTGTCATTCCATCAAACGGCGCTCTCGGTCGCCGGCGGCCGGGACGCCACGCGCGAGGTCATACGCGCCACACCTCAGCCCTCCGCACTCCTGTGCCTGTCCGATGTACTCGCCGCCGGGGCGATCTACGAATGCCACCACGCAGGAATCAAAGTGCCGCAGGACATGTCAATCATCGGCACCGATGACCTGCCCGGCTCATCCCAACTCCACCCGGCCCTTACAACCGTCCACCTCCCCGTCGGCCGAATGGGCCGCATCGCCGCCGACGCCATCGCCAACTGGGTCGAAGCACACCAGCGCCCGGCAGACCGCCTTCTGGATATTGAACTCATGGTGCGGGAAACGACTGCACCGCCTGTGGGGTGATGTATAGGCGGTGGTGTTGGGGGCGTTCGCCGTATGGACAAACCGGCACAACCAGTAGAGAACGCCGCATTCGCTGCACCGGCAACCCTATGCTGTTGCAATCATATGGGAAATGGCGGAGGGAACGGGACCGGGGTCGAACCTTCTCCACTCTCTAAGCTGTTGTTTTAATGCACTCGACCCCTGGTTTAGATCGTCCTTTGGTTCAGTCGCGACTGGCGGCGAAACATGGCCAGACAGCCTCTCTTGCAAAACAACTGCCCCGCGCGCTGCGGTACCATGCGCCCCGCATACGTTCTACTCTGATGCCCGAGCAGCAGTCGGCAGCGAACCTGCGAGGTCGATGCCATCCACTCGATCAAGCCAGCGATGAAGCAGCGCCCAGGGGACTGCACGCCGCTTCTCCTCTGCCACAAGCGCATCTGACAGCTCCCCTATGAAACGGCTTGGGCCGACGAACTTCGAAGCGACGGAAAGGGGTAGATCGTGTGCTGTCTCGATACCTTTAGCCAAGTCCCGGATAGACTCAATCGACAGTTCGATTGCAAAGATGTCGCCAGAAACTCCGGTTGGGTTTGGAGAGAAGTTGCCGTCAGGAGCTGACCTTCGAAAAACTGCAGCAAGCAGAGTATTCAGTGTCTGCCCGCCCCAAGTCAAAAGCGTTCCGCCGTTCAATTGCCAACGAGCCGGGTCATACCCATTGAGACGTGCCAGTGCCCAGATGATGCTACGGCTAGTTGGCAGAGCAGGCCCAGTAGCCTTGATCTTGGCAAGCGGATGAGACCTTTGGGCGTTATCTCCGAGATAAGCCGCCCCATCACCCCCCGCCAGTAGCCGTCGCATTGCACCGGCGTGGAAAAGGGCTCCACCTGTGGTAGCTGCGTCCGCGTCTCGGAATGCCGTATCGCCGGTTCGAATATCCACGACAGAGCTGCTGACCCCTCCGGCGATGACGGTATGGATCCGCCCCGCATCTCCTTCATCTATCAGCCGATCGGAAGGCACGAGTGCTCCGCGTAAGTCTACAAGACAGCCCGTCGCCAGCATGTCATGCACGACCCGAATGTGCTCATCTGTTCCAGCTTCCGCAGCCAAATGCTTCTCAGTTAAGGAACGGTCTTCACGAGTTGCTCGCCAGGCGAGGCTCAGCACCTGCTGAAACCGAACCGATGGGCGATCGTACTCATACACGTCGTCAAGGTCTCCACGGCGACCACAGTCCAGCAACGCCTGAATGAGCTGTTCGTCATCGTCTGAGCTCCGGAAGCCGACTACTCTGCAGGTCCCGGTTCGACGGTTTCCGCGACCTATCCGCTGGAGGAAGCCGTTAACGCTGCGCGGCATCTCGGCGAGCACAACGGTATCGACGTCTCCGATGTCGATCCCGATCTCTAACGTCGACGTGGCCACACAGACGCCAAACCGGTCGTTTCGCATCTGCTCCTCTACGCGCTCCCGCTGACCGGCAAGCAAGGCCCCAAAATGGAGGTGAACCGGCCACCGGGTGCCTGAGAGCTCCTCGTGAAGATGCGCCGCCATGGCGTGTGCACCATTGCGGGAATTGGTGAACACGAGCACTTTCTCAGCGCCCGCCCTCTCGAGCCAACGAGCGAGCTGCCGGGCCTTAGCCCGGTCTGCTTGTCCGGGCTCCTCCACGACGACATCGACGAGCTCCAGATCAATTTCGCGCGGCGAACCGTGAGATAGTACTTTCGCGTCTTCGCCGAGCCAGAGCGCTGCAACTGTCGGCATGTCGTCCAGCGTCGCGGTCATTCCAACGATCTGAAAACTGTCCCGCGCAGACCGCGGCGGCTTGGCCGCACTCCGGATACGAGAAATCACATGCCGTAGTTGCTGGCCGCGCGCCTGCCCGTGGAGCAGGTGGATTTCGTCCACTACCACCGATCGCACCGAATGCAGAAGTTCTGGGTGCCTAAGCTGCAGGGAGTCGAGCGCCTCCGGGGTCACCACGACACAGAAGGCCCCTTCTGCGTCGAGGCTCTCCAGGAAGCGCTGGAGCGCCATGGCGCACCGGAAATCTTCAACACCGATAGTAATAGTGTGATGGCCGTTTTCCCGCAGTTTTCCTCAGCACTTGCTGCTTTTGGTAGATTGAAAGGAAACTGGTACCGCAGGGTGTTCCAGACTTCCT
>JAUHWT010000011.1 GCA_030427145.1 Alphaproteobacteria bacterium
GTGAACTGGCCCCCATTTCGACCGGACACCTTGGCTTGACCAAGGAGGCTTAAGGATAGCCTTAAGCACATTCTGATGTCTGAGATTGAAATAATTACCGATGGCGGCCGCCGTCGGCGCTGGTCTGCGGCAGAGAAGCTGCGGATCGTGGAAGAGACAATGTTTGAGGGGGAGAGCATTTCAGCCGTTGCGCGTCGCAATGGCGTGGCTCCCAATCTGCTGTATCGTTGGCGCAAGCTCATGCTCGAAGGAGGAAGCATCGCCGTGGCCGCAGATGATAGCGTCACCGGGAACAGGACGGTCCGTGATATGGAAGCTCGTATCCGAGAACTTGAACGCCAGCTCGGGCGCAAGACGCTCGAGAACGAAATCCTGAAGGAAGCGCTGGAAAAGAGCCGCTCAAAAAAACCGACCTTGCTTGCGCAATCGCTCAGACGGGACGGTTCCCCATGAAGGCGGTGGCAACGACATTGGGGGTGTCCCGTTCCAACCTGCATGTCCGGGTGAACGGGAACGCAAAGCCGCGTCGGGGCTACCATAAAGCCCAGGACGCGGTGGTCCTGCCGCGCATCCAGGCGTTGGTGGCGAGGCGCCCGACCTATGGATACCGCCGAATTACCGCCATTCTGAACCGGCAGCTGCGTTCTGAAGGCCTTCCTGCGGTCAATCACAAGCGGGTTTACCGGATCATGGAGCGCAACAACCTGCTGCTACAGCGATCCGGCTATGATCGACCCGAGCGCACCCACGATGGCAAAGTCATCATGATGCGGTCGAACCTGCGTTGGTGTAGCGATGGCCTGGAGTTCGCTTGCTGGAACGGCGATATCATCCGCCTGGCTTTCCTCATTGATGCCCACGACCGCGAGATCATCTCGTGGCGGGCTGTGGCGAATGCCGGGATCAGCGGGTCGGATGTGCGCGACATGCTGCTCGAAGCTGTCGAACGGAGGTTCAGCACACACCGCACCCCGGAACAGGTAGAGGTGCTGTCCGACAACGGCAGCGCCTACACTGCCAAAGAAACCCGCATCTTTGCGCAACAACTCGGCCTGAAATCCTGCTTCACGCCGGTCAAAAGCCCGCAATCCAACGGTATGTCAGAGGCTTTTGTGAAGACGCTAAAGCGCGACTACGTCCGCGTGAATCCATTGCCCAACGCCAAAACCGTGCTGCCATTGATAGGAGACTGGATCGAAGACTATAACGAGAACCACCCACACAGCGGCCTAAAATGGAAATCGCCTCGCGAGTTCATCAGAGCCAAAACCGAAACCGCTTAGGTGTCCGCTGAAACGGGGGCAGCTTCAAATGGTTTCCTCGGGCGGTAATTGCCTGACAGACATTGTAGGGTGCGAATTGTCTGGGTGGAAGTCCAATGGGCTCTACAAACTTCACCTCAACACATAGAGGATCGCGACCGGACCGGGGTGGGAGCATCGCTCCCGCCCTAGGGGCGGGTCGGGCGCGATCCGGCGTAAACGCCCGGCGGTACGGTTGAACGGGGCGTGGTTTTGCTGCGGGTGGTAATTCTTCGTGGAACCGGTTTAATTCCCGGAAGTTGAACACCACACGACCGGGGAGACGGATATTTGGCTACGGGACTGATTGCGCTTCTGGATGATGTGGTGGCGATTGCCAAGGTGGCGGCGGCGTCGCTGGATGATGTGGCGGCGAATGCGGCCAAGGCAGGGGCGAAATCCGCAGGCGTTGTGATTGACGATGCCGCGGTGACGCCACGCTACGTGGTGGGGTTTGCGGCCGAGCGCGAGTTGCCGATTGTGGCACGGATCGCGAAAGGATCGCTGAAGAACAAGCTGATTTTCCTGTTACCTGCGGCGATGATTTTGAGTGTCGTCGCGCCCTGGGTCATCACGCCGCTCCTGATGCTTGGCGGCATGTATTTATGTTACGAGGGGGCGGAGAAGGTGTTTGAGGCCTTCTTCCACGACGCGGCCCACAAGCATGAGGAGGCCGTGGGCGTCGCCGGTCTGTCACCCGAGGAGCTGGAAGAAAAAAAGGTCAACGGAGCGATCCGTACCGATTTTATTCTCTCGGCGGAGATCATGGCGATTGCGCTTGCCAATATTCCCGAGGCGGGATTTGTCGGAAAAGCGGCGGCTTTGGCCCTGGTGGGCGCGGGCATTACGGTTGCGGTATACGGCGCCGTGGCGCTGATCGTGAAGGCCGATGACGTGGGCGTGGCGCTGGCCGCGAAGAAGGGGCCGGGCGTGTTTCGGGCGGCCCTGCGCGGGTTTGGGCGTGGTCTGGTGACTTTCATGCCGCATTTTCTCAAGGCGCTGGCCATTATTGGCACGGCGGCCATGGTCTGGGTCGGCGGCGGTATTCTGATCCACGGGCTGGAGGTCTACGGCGTTTCGGGGCCGGAGCATGTCATTCACGACATTGCGGTAGCGCTTGCCGGTGTGGTGCCGGAGACGTTCAGGGGCGCCGTGGAATGGCTCACCGTCGCAGCGGCGTCCGGACTGTTTGGTCTGGCCGCGGGTGCGGTGCTGATCCCGGTGGTCGAGCATTTGGTGGCACCCGTCGCGAAACGGGTGCTGCCGAAAAAGTCGTGAGCCGCAGTTGTTTTAGTAGAGGCCGAGGAAGGACAGGCTGCCCGCTTTACGGGTCCGGTCCGGCGTGAGCCATTTGCGGGACGGCAGACCGTGCTCGCGGGCCGAAAACGGCTTGATGTTTGGATCCGGCATAACGCGGCCGGCGCTTTCCCAGGTGATGTAGAGGTGGTCGGCCGGATCAAATCCGGCGGCCTTCTGCTCGGAGAAGGCAAGATAGAAACGGTTCCAGCCCTGCTCCACGAGCGCTTCGGGAGAAATTTCCCCGATCAGGCTTATGGCCTCGTTCGCCGAATCCGTGACCTGACGCGCCCAGGACAGGCGTGTATTTTCAACGCAGGTGATGTCGATCCCGTGGTCGGGCAGTTCAGCCACTGAACCGTCCGGAAACCGGAACTGGGGATCGCCGCCAAGGGAAACGAGGTCCGCGTCCCTGACGGCGTCTATCACTGCGGGAATGTCAGAGGGTCGCCAGGCCAACTCAAACCTGTCAGCATGCGCCCGTTCCAGAACCTGTCTGGCCAAAGAAGTATTCTGTAATATCAACAATACAATTCCACCCGAATCCTGAATCAGTTTTTAACACAATGATGTCAACTTGGCGAGACTCCGCCGATCGCGAAAATATGTCTGGGTTTTTCGTACCGGGTATTCCGATAATTTTGGAAAGTTAAAGAAAATAAGAAATACAGTTGGTTGCGTCAGGGTTTTAATACGGTTTGTCGTTTCGGCCGCTACACGGGGAATCAGTTCCTGGTCGCCGTGTAACGCATCCGTGAAAACATTATGACCCGGTCACGGGAGTGCCGCAACCGGGTCAGTGGCCATTTGCTTTGGGAGCAGTTTTGGGAAAAATGGCCGGGAGTTTAAATTTTTCTGTCGGTCTCTGCCGTCAGTGCCGCCTGTGGTTTCAGGCTCTCGATGTAGCCGTTGGAGCGTTCCGCTCCTTTGGTTTCGGAAACATAGGCGCGACCATACTGGTCGTAGAAGGTGAAGTTGCCGGTCTCTCCAATCGATGACACCGGTTTTTCAACCCCGGTTTCATCGGTGAACGCGGGCGTGAGCGCGTCCGGTCCCCTTGTTATTGCCGATACTGACTGTACCGTGCGTCCGGTTGAATCCATCATTACATGTATTCCCGTCTTTACTTGCGGATACCGGGGTACATGACGCTATGCTCAAATAAAAGATTAACGTTCCTTCACCATTAAGCGGCATTTACCGTGGTTTGGTCTGAAGGGCGGTTGTCCCCATATCTCCGTCCACCGGTGTGCGCTTCCGGTTGCGGAGGCCGGCAATGCTGCATAGCCTGTCCGCGAAATTTGCATACAGGGGGTAACACCGATGGATCTTGGTATCAGGGGGCGCAGCGCGATTGTCTGCGCCGGGTCGCGCGGACTGGGCCGGGGATGTGCGGAGGCGCTGGCCGAGGCGGGGGTCGATCTGGTCCTGAACGCCCGCAATGCCGACGTGCTGGAGCAGACGGCTGGCGATTTGCGCAACGGCTACGGCGTCAACGTGACGGCCGTGGCCGCGGATATCACGACGCCCGATGGACGCGAGCGGGTTCTGGCCGCGGCACCGGATGCGGATATTCTTGTCAACAACGCGGGCGGTCCGCCGCCGGGCATGTGGAGTGACTGGTCGCGCGACGATTTTGTTGCCGCGCTCGACGCGAACATGCTGGCACCGATTGCCATGATGCAGGCTCTTCTGCCGGGCATGTGTGACCGGGGCTGGGGCCGTGTGGTCAACATTACGTCCGCATCGGTCAAGTCGCCGATTGGCGTTTTGGGGCTGTCAAACTCCGCGCGTGCGGGGTTGACCGGGTTTGTCGCCGGGACCAGCCGCCAGGTCGCGCCGAAGGGTGTGGTCATCAACAACCTTCTGCCAGGAATTCATGCGACTGACCGGGCCGACAGCCTCGATGGCGGTGTCGCGAAGTCCGAGGGCATTACCATCGAGGAGGCCCGGAAACGTCGGGAGCAGGGCATTCCGGCGCGGCGGTATGGCAGTGCGAAAGAGTTTGGGGCGACCTGTGCCTTCATGTGTTCGCAGCATGCCGGGTTCATGATCGGTCAGAACATTCTGCTTGATGGCGGGGCGTTCAACAGCACGATCTGATACTTGCCTCACATGCCTTCGGTTGTTATTTGCGCCAATGACTGATTGATTTAATCAGATATGAGGTGCGCGATCCATGACTGAGCCGGCACAGATGCCAGAGGTCGTCCTGTCCGTCAGCGACATTCATCACGATTACGGTGATGGTGCGGTGCTGGATGGGGTGTCCCTGGATCTGCGTCAGGGTGAGGTGACCTGTCTGCTGGGGCCTTCGGGCTGCGGCAAGTCTACGCTTCTGCGGATTGCGGCGGGTGTCGAGCGTCAGGTGTCGGGCACGGTTGAGGTCAATGGCGAACTGGTCTCCGGGCCACATCTTCATGTTCCGCCAGAGGGGCGGGGCATCGGCCTGATGTTCCAGGACTTCGCGCTCTTTCCGCACCTGACGGTCAGCCGAAACGTGGCCTTTGGAATGAACGGGGCAACCACGGCGCGGAAGGCAAAGGTCGAGGAACTGCTCGAACGGGTTGGGCTTGGCGGCTATGGCGACCGGTATCCCCATCAGCTCTCAGGCGGTGAGCAGCAGCGGGTGGCACTGGTGCGGGCGCTGGCGCCTGGGCCGTCAATCCTGCTGATGGATGAGCCGTTTTCGGGGCTCGATAACCGTCTTCGGGACGGCATCCGGGACCAGACGCTGGAGATTCTGCGCGAAGAGGGCACGGCGGTGATGCTGGTGACCCATGAGCCGGAGGAGGCCATGCGCATGGCCGACCAGATCGCCCTGATGCGTGGCGGGCGCATATTGCAGGTGGGAGGGCCGTACAACATCTACAACGCGCCCGTGGACCGTAAGGCGGCGGAGTTCTTCTCCGACGTGAATGTCATTCACGGCGTGGTGCGTGATTTCCAGACGGAAACACCGTTTGGCCAGTTTCTGACACCCGGTTTGACGGATAACGCGGATGTTGAGATCATCATCCGGCCGCAGCATCTGAAAATGGATTTCGACCGCAATGGGCGCGGCCCGCTCCCCACGGCGTCGGATGGGATTCCCGCGCGTGGCAAGGTCACGCGGGCGCGGTTTATGGGCAATCTTAGCATTGTTGACCTCGAAATGGACCACGATGGCTCACCGCTCAAGGCCACGATCCCCGGTGTTTTTCTGCCCAAGCCCGGCACTCCTCTGTGGCTCTCACTGAGGCGGGACCGGTGTTTTGTGTTCCCCTGCGAGAAGCAGAGCCGGGTGGAAAATCCTTATTTTGCGTGATTCCCGTGTGCGTTAATGCTGATTCGGGTTTGAATGCGTCTTAAAGACGCCATATGTAGACGGTAAATGGATCTGAGCGCCAAAAAGGCGGTTGTGGTCCGCCCTGGGAGTTAGAGACATGCTTAACAATATCGGACCTGCGGGTCTTCTTCTCATCGCCATCGTGGTGCTGGTTCTGTTTGGACGTGGCAAGATCGCGAACCTGATGGGTGAGGTTGGCAAGGGAATTACCAGCTTCAAACGTGGCATCAAGGAAGGCACCGACGAGATCGAGAACGCCTCCAAAGCCTCCGACGACGCGCGTGACATCACGCCCGAGAAGGAAAAAGTCTAAGTCCTGACACTGGTTCGGGCGGGGCCTGATACATGTTCGACATTGGTTGGTCGGAACTGGTACTTATTGCCATTGTGGCGCTGATCGTGGTTGGCCCTAAAGAGCTTCCCGGTCTGTTTCGCACGGTGGGTCAATACGCCGGCAAGGCCCGTGGCATGGCGCGGGAATTTCAGCGCTCCATGGAGCAGGCGGCAAATGAAAGCGGCCTGAAAGAGGCGGCGGATGGCCTTAAATCCGTCGATCGGCTCAACCTGAACTCCGCGACGAGTTCGGCCCGGAAATACGCCGAGAACACCATCAAGGGCAACAAACCGGACAACAGCACCACCGCGGCCCCGGCGAAGGCCGACAGCGGTGAGGCAGAGGCTCCGGCAACAACGCCCGCACCATCGGAAGCACAGGCCAAAGAGCCGGCTGGAACCGACAGCAAATGAACAAAGACGATATTGACGACTCGACAGCCCCGCTGATCGAGCATCTGGCCGAGTTGCGCACGCGGCTGATCTGGTCGGTTTCCGCTTTTGCGGTCTGCATGATCCTCTGTTTCATGGTCGCCGGTCCGATTTTTAACTTCCTGGCCCGTCCGTTGCAGCAGCTTCTGATCGCCAACGGTCAGGAGCCGGACCTGATTTTTACCGGGCTGCAGCAGGGCTTCATGACGCAGATCCGGATTTCGGTGTTTGGCGGCTTCTGTCTGGCATTCCCGGTTATCGGGTTTCAGCTTTGGCGGTTTGTTGCGCCGGGGCTGTACCGGCAGGAGAAAAACGCGTTCCTGCCGTTCCTGCTCGCTTCGCCAGCACTGTTTCTGCTTGGCGCGGCGTTTGCGTATTACGTGGTCCTGCCGCTGGCCTTTGACTTCTTCCTCGGCTATCAGCAGTTCGACGACAGCGGCAACATGGTCCAGGATGATGTTAACATTCAGTTCCTGGGTACGATCAACGAATACCTTGGTCTGACCATGAAATTCGTGATCGCATTTGGCCTGTGTTTCCAACTGCCGGTACTTCTGACCCTGATGGGGAAGGCCGAGCTTGTCTCGGCCAAAGGGCTGGGCGACATGCGCAAATATGCGGTGGTGGGCATTCTGGTGCTCGCCGCGCTGGTGACGCCGCCGGATGTGGTGACCCAGGTGATCCTGTTTACGGTTGTCTACGGACTCTATGAGGTGTCGATTTTCCTCGTGAGGATCGTGGAAAAGAGGCGTGAGGCTTCTCTCAAGGCGCAGGGCCTTTGGGACGAGGAACTGCATGGTTCCGGGTCAACCGAGCCCGCGGCGAAGGATCAGGCGTAATGGCGTCGCAGGACGCGATGACGCGGATCGCCGAGGCTTTGGAACGAATCAGCCCGCCGGGAATTGGTACACCGGATTTGGATGCGGCGGAGGCGTTTGTCTGGCATGTGTCGCCGGACAGGCTGGAGCCGGTGCCGGTGGTGTCGCGGGTTGATATTGGGCTTCTCGTCGGGATTGAGCGGTCCCGTGATACCCTTCTGGCCAACACGATGCAGTTTGCGAAGGGGTTCCCGGCAAACAACGTGCTGCTTTGGGGCGCGCGGGGCATGGGCAAGTCCAGCCTGGTGAAGGCCGCTCATGCTGAGGCGGCGAAGGCGGCGCCGGGCGTTAAACTTATTGAGTTGCAGCGGGAGGATCTGCCCAGTATCGGGCGGCTTCTCAACATCCTGCGTGGCTCAACCAACCGGTTTATCCTGTTTTGCGATGACCTGTCCTTCGACAAGGATGACAGCCACTACAAGAGCCTGAAGGCGGTCCTTGACGGCGGTATCGAGGGGCGGCCGGAGAATGTAGTGCTCTATGCCACGTCGAACCGTCGGCACCTGATGCCCCGCGACATGATCGAGAATGAGCGGCAGAGTTCCATCAACCCGACCGAGGCGGTGGAGGAGAAGGTCTCGCTGTCCGACCGGTTCGGGTTGTGGCTTGGCTTCCACGCCTGCGATCAGGACAATTTCCTGACCATGATCCGGGGCTACTGTGACGCTTACGGGATCGATATCGACGATCAAACCCTGCGTGCCGAAGCCGTGGAATGGAGCCAGACCCGCGGCGGCCGCTCGGGCCGTGTCGCCTGGCAGTACGTAACGGATCTGGCCGGACGCCGGGGTGTAAGGCTGTCATCGCAGGGGTGAGGCCTGACCCGTCGACCGCGACTTCTCATTACTTATGAGTTTTCAGGCGAGGCGCAGGGTTGTCCGCCGGAATCCTGCATGTGCTGGATTCCGGACAGGGAGCCCCCCGGGGCCGCTACTGAATATACGGGGTCGGGTCCACGCTGTTGGCGCCGCGGAAGACGTCGAACTGGAGTTCCGGGCGGTCGCGGTCGGCGACCTTGCCGATGACTTGGCCGGCGCTGACCGGGTCGTCCTTGCTGACCGTTACGTCCGAGAGGGTGCTGTAGGTGGTCATCAGGTCGTCATTGTGGCGGATGAGCACGATCGTTCCCATTCCGCCGATTTCCTCCGAGACAAGGGCGACGGTACCGTCGCCGGCGGCTTTCACGCTGGTTCCTGCGGGCACGGAATAGCCGACGCCATTGGGGCTGCCGGCGTCATAGGCGCGTGTGACGCCCGCGGAGACAGGTGCGCTGAGTTTGCCGCCCGCGGGTGTGCGGTACTGGCTGAGATTGGGCGATTCCGGGTTTGCGGCCGCGGTGACGTCCTCGGGCAGCGGTTCGGCCGCGGCGGTGGGCGCTGCAACGGCGGTGGTTTCACCGGGCTGCGTGTCGGTGGAGCCGGAGATGCGATTCGCGTCACTGACGATGGGGATCAGAAGTTCCTGGTTCTCACGTACCATCAGATCGGGGCCGAGGCCGTTCCACGAGGCCAGCGCCGTGACGGACACGCCGTAGAGTCGGGCGATGGAATACGCCGTCTCGCCGGATTCGACACGGTGACGGACCGGGTCGATGAGCGGTTCGGTCTGGCCGTTGTTGAATGGGGTCTGCTGCGGGTTGGCACCCTCAATTGCGGCGGCGGCCGCGTCGGGGCTCCACTGGTCGAGCGTTTCGGTTCCGACCTGGCCGTTGTCAAACCCGGTGGCTGTGGTCGTGGGACGCGGGACGCTGGCGGGTAGCAGAAGCACCTCGCCCGCGCGCGGGATATAGTTCTCCGGCAGGGCGTTGGCGCTTGCGATTTCCGCGGGTGTCGTGCCTACGCGCTGCGCGATGGTGTCGATGGTGTCGCCGCTGCGTACCACCGCCACCTGATAGCTGGCATAGGTGATGACGCCGCGGGCGTCCGGGGTCAGATTGGGGGCTGCGGGGGCCGCGGCCTGTGTGGAGGAGCCGCCGCTCGGGACCGAAACGCAGCCCGACAGAAGGGCAAAGGCGCAGGTTACGGCGATGGCCGGGGCAAGCGCGGATTTCCGCGTTGCGGTGCGGTTGTGTTTCATCGTGGTTTCCCCAAACCCAGGCTGAACTGGTCAATCCAATACATCATGTGCCACGCCTTCCACAAGGGGAACGAACCTCACGGATCCGAGTTCGGTGTAATCGAGGCCGGATTCCGAGCGTGTAATCTTGATGAGTGTCTGTATCGAATGGCTCTGCCCCACAGGTAGAACCATAATGCCACCCATGCGGAGCTGATCCGTCAGGGTTCGTGGTGGATCCTCCGCCGCGGCGGTCAGAAGGATGCGGTCGAAGGGGGCCTGTTCGGGCAGACCGAGCGAGCCGTCGCCATGCACAACGGTGATATTGTGGCGGCCCAGCCGCATCAGGAGTTCGCGCGCGGTGCGGGCGAGGCGCTGGTGGCGCTCGACGGAGTAAACGCGGCGGGCGAGGTGGGACAGGATGGCGGCCTGGTAGCCGGAGCCGGTGCCAATCTCAAGCACCTTGCATCGATGCGTGACCTCCAGCGACTGGGTCATCAGGCCAACCACGGTGGGTTGGCTGATGGTTTGGCCGCAGGAGATGGGCAGGGGCGTGTCCTCGAAGGAGCGGTCCTGGAAAATCCCCTCGACAAACGGCTCGCGTTTGGTGGCCTCCATGGCCTTGAGAACGTCGGAGTTCGTTACACCGCGCGAGCGCAGCTGAAACACGAACTGCATCTGCCGTTCAAAGTCCTCCATTGGCACCCCAGGACCGGTTTAGTGTTTGAGAGAGAGGATCGATCATGTCATGGGCGGTCAGGTCGGGCACCAGCGGGGTGACCGTGATCCAGCCATCGTGACATTCGCGGGCGTCGCCACCCTCGGCAACCGCCGCATTGCCGTGGTTATGCGTGAGCCAGAGGTATCTGCGCCCATTGGGGGCCGTCTGTGGCTGCACGCCAAAGGTGGGGCCGGGGCGGCTGCCCTGAAAGGTGGTTTTGATGCCCCTGGTGGCCTCGGCCGTGACGGCGGGGAAATTCACGTTGTAGAGCACACCGCGTCCTCGGTCGGTCCAGCGGTCGGCCTCCAGCAGGCTGCGGACGACTTCGGCTCCATGTGCACGGGAGGAATCAAACGCGTCCTTTCCCTCGCCGTGGTCGGGGCCATAATACTGGGACAGGGCGATGGATTTGACGCCCTGAAACATGCCTTCAAGCGCGCCGCCGATTGTGCCGGAATAAAGTGTGTCCTCGGCCACGTTGTGGCCCCGGTTAACGCCGGAAATCAGCAGGTCGGGGGGCTGGCCGCCCATGACGTCGAGAATGCCCGCAATGGCGCAGTCGGCCGGGGAGCCTTCAACGGCGAAACGCCGGGGTCCAAGGGGTTCGATGCGCATGGCGCGGACGTAGGAAACGCAGTGCGAGACGGCGGACTGTTCGAACGCGGGGGCCACGACCCAGACCTCGTCTTCCGGGCCTGCGATGCTGGCCGCAATTTCCTCAGCGACCTTCAGCCCCGGTGCCGAAATGCCGTCGTCGTTGGTGAGGAGAATGCGCATTCTGGAACTCCGGAAACTACAGCCTTCTCCGCGTTCTAGGGGATAGGTTGATGCAGGTCCAGCGCCGGAGGCCGGTGGGACACGGATTGAGGCGCGGAAAGGGGAATTTCCGCGCCCCCGGGGGCCATGGAGCACACTTTCGCGTCAGAAACGCGCGACCGCTCCGATGTAGAAGCGCGTCTCGTGGCCGGTGTCGGTCGTGTCGTTGGCCTGTCCGCGCACCTGGTGGGCGATCTCCGGCGTTAGCGTGAGCCAGGGGCGGATGTCGATGCGGGCGCCGATGCCGACGGAGGCGAGTGTTTCCCACTGCTCGCCGTCACGGTCCTCCGAGCGGTCACGGGCGCGTCCGTAGTCTCCGAAAGCGTAGAGCTGCGTGGCTTCGAGGTGCTGTTTCACGGCGCTGTCGTAAAGGTTTTTGCGGACCTCAACACGCAGGCCGAAGCCGGAATCGCCTGATGTGTTGCCGGGCGCGAAACCGCGGCCGATGGTTCCGTTGCCAAGCGAGAACCGTTCCGAGTTGGGCAGGATGTCCGCCGCGTACTGACCGATCATCTCAGCCCAGAGGGCCCAGCCGTCGGTACCGATGCGCTGAAGCCGGGAGAGGTTGGCGGTGGCAAGAATGAAATCGACGTCGGGTTTGTCCGGGCCGTCATAGTCGATGCGTGCACCGCCCACGTCCAGCCCCTTGCGGATGGCGGCGTCGAGCAGGGTGACGCCGCCGAAATCGTCGGCAATGTCCCAGGTCGCGCGCATGTCGAGAACCACGAGGCGGTCGGTTTCGTCGGTGGTCTCCGTACCGGTTTCCGCGTCGAAATCAGTGGCGCTGTCGCTCTGGCGGAAGCCGATGCCAACGCGGCCAAACAGGTTTTGCGAGCGTGTGCGGATGAACGGGACGGTCATGCCAAGACGCAGGTTGCTTTCGTCCAGGGTGACGGTCAGTTCCTCCGGCGTGCCGCTTTGGGTGAGGTCCGGATCGGAGCGGGAGATGTTGCCCGACAGCTCCATGCGTGCACCGTCGAGGACGGTTCCGGACAGGGCCGCGAGCGGCATTTCCACCGTGGCGGAGCCATAGGCGATGGAGAGGTTGTCGGGCGCGATCGTCACCAGGCTGTCGATGCGTTCATTCAGGCCCAGAAGGTTGTAGCTCCGCGATCCGCCGCTGAGGGTCCAGGTGCCGTAGAGCCGCGACCCACGATTGTCGAGCGTGGTGAACCAGGAAGTGGGCTGCGGTTCAATCAGCACACCCAGATTTGCCGCACCAAACGTGTCCGGCGACGGCTCGAGCACGGTTTCAACCGAGGCGCCGAAACTGTCGCGCGAGAGAAGAACGCCGCGTTCCAGCGTGGAGAGGCGCAGCGGGCGGTCCTCCGGGATTGGTGTGAAATAGCGTTGGGCGAGGCGCTGCTGTGCGGCGTTGTCGCTGGTGATCTCGACGTTGTTTACGAAGCCTTCGACCACCAGAATGCCGACGATGCCGTTTTCCACCGTTTGTTCGGGGAGGATGGCCTGGGTGAGTATGTAGCCTTCGGCGCGGTAGGTGGCCCCAATCCGTTGGGCCACGTCCTCAAGCGTTGCGACAGTCACCGTGGAGCCGATCAGGTCGGCCCAGATCGGTTTGAGCCGGTCGATGCCCAGTGCGGTCGCTCCGTCGAGGCTGATGCCGTTCAGAACGAGGCCGGGTGCCGTTGTGTTTTCGGAGATTTTGACCGGCCCGGTGGGGCCGGGTGCGGGTTCGGTGGAGACCTCGCGTTCCGGAGCTGGCAGGACCGACGGGTCCGGGGGAAGCAGGTCTGCGGGCTGGGCCAAAGCGCCAAGAGGCAGTCCAAGAGCGATTGCGGATGCGGAAAGGGCCGTGCGGTTCATCAGTTGAAGCCTCCGCCAGAGGTGGTCCAGTAGGATTCCGGTACGGTCCGGCGTGCGCAGTTCGCATCGGTCGCTGCACCACGGCTGATGGCGCCGGAACAGGTGCCGTCGATCTCTGCCGGTTCCCCACTGGACTGCGCTTCGCCGGAAGCGGGTACAAAGCCTTCGGTGTCGTCCGCGGCCGTGCCTGAAGCCGGGACGAAACCCTCTGTGGCGGCGTTGGGCGCTGTAGGTGCGGCAGGGGCGCCGGGTGCCGCGCCCTCGGGGGCAAGCTGCACGATTTCGCCAAGGGAATAGGAGAGACCGAACGTGTCGGAGGCGGCAGGCGGCGCGTCAATTTCCGTAGTGCGGAAGCTTGCGTCTCCGGGCGTCAGCGGCTCGGCGCCGTGCTGCAGGGCGCGGGTGGTCTCGGTTGTGGATGTGGCGCCCTCCGCGTCGGGAGGTGCGGCGGGCAGCACGGTGAGACTGCCGTCCACATAGGTCACGCCGTAGTTCGATGAGGCGAGGCCGGAGCCGGAGATGGTGTAGTCGCCGGCGGGGCTTGTTGCGTTAGCCTCGGTGGTCATGACAAGGGTGCCGTCGAGATCGGACGCGTCATCGCCGGCCGCGAAGCCGCTGAAACTCGCCGTGAATTCGGGGTTGGTTCGGCCTGCGTTACGCACGGCGTCGTCGACGCTGACGGTGAGTTCCGCAGGATTGACCGTCAGGGTGCCATCGACCCAGGTGATGTCGTAATTGCCGCTGGCGAGGCCCGACGGGGACACGCCGTAGTCGCCGACGCTGGAGCCGCTCGATGCGGATGTTGCAAAGGCAAGGTCGCCCGCAAGGTCGTCGGCCGTATCGCCGTTCACGAAGCCCGACATGGCGGCCGTGAATTCGGGATTGTTGGCGCCGTAGGTGCGGTTCGCGTTGTCCGCGGTGATTGTCAGGTCCGCTGGCGTGACCGCGAGAGTGCCGTCGACATATGTGATGTGATAGTTGCCGTCGGTGATGCCGCTCGCCGTAATACCGTATTCGCCGGCATCGGCGGAGGCGTCCGCGGCGGTTGTCACGGTCAGGCTGCCGTCGAGGTCGGTTGCGCTGTCACCGGCCACAAGGCCGTCAAAATCGGCGGTCAGGGCGGGGTTGGCGGCTCCGTATGTCCGGCTGGCTTCGTTGGCGGTGATGGTCAGGTCAGCGGGGGTGACGGTGAGCGTGCCGTCAACAAAGCTGAAGATGTAATTGCTCTCGGGCTCGGCCTGCGGCGTGATTGCGTAGGTTCCCACGTCTGAGGTCTCGGCCGCTTGGGTGGTGAGGGTGATGTCGCCCGTCAGGTCGCCCGCATCCTCGCCGTTGACGAAACCGGTGATCTCAGCGGTGAACTCCGGATTTGGCGCACCGTAGAGGCGGGTTGCGTCGTTGGCTGTGACCGTGAGGGTTGCGGGATCGACGGTGATGACGCCATCCACGAGGGTCACGAGGTAGCCGCGGTTGGATGGTGTGGCCTCAATATCGGAGACGTAGCTGCCGACCGGCGCATCCGCATCCGTGCCCTCGCTGTACGTGTCCGGGCCGGCGGCGAGGACGCTGTCCAGGCTGTCACCCGGTCGCAGTCCGGAGACGGACCAGGTGGCCTCAACCTCGTTGCCGTAGGGCTTGGTGAAGGAATCTGCCGTGAGGGTCAGGACGGGCTGCTCGCCATAGATAATGCGGTTTCCGCCAAGATTGATCGAGAAGGGCGGATTGGTGGCAAAGGGCCGGCCGTATATGTCGAATTCCCTCGGCCCAGGCTCGGTGCCTTCCATACCGTCGAATTCGTCCATGTAGAGCAGCCAGCGGGAATTGGGATCGACGGTCAGCAGCGCCTCGGGGCCGGACTCGTTGATGAACCTGCGACCGGCGGCGACCACCACGCTGTCGCCCGGGTTGGTTCCCATAAGCTGCGTCCCGGTGCGCAGGGCAACCATTTCCTCGGCCAGTAGGGAGATCTCCGGAGCTACAACCGGGCCGGAAATGTCAATGGTTCCGGACAGTGTGGTGCTGACGGACAGTGGAGCGGTTCCGGTGTAGGAGCTGTCGCCGGAGAGGGTGAAGCTGGCATCCTCGTCCAGGCTGAAGGTGGGTTGGACGAGGGCGCTGATATGGCCCTCAAGGTTTACTTCGCCGCCATTGTCCGCGCCCGTGCCGGAGCGGACCTCGCCGTCCCAGATCTGGTTTTGTGCCCGAAGCGTCAGCGAACCGCCGCGGAGCGCTGAGATTTCGGCATTTTCCGGCTCGCCCGCGTTTGAGAGCAGAATAAAATCCGCATCGACGGAAAGATGCCCGTCGCGGCCCACCTGCAGTTCAGCGGAGGAGTTGGATCCCGTTCCGCCTACGATCTGGACGGTCGGGGCGGTGAGGGAGGTCTCACCACTGCTGCTGGAGCGGCCCACGCGAACCCACTGATTGTTGGCGACACCGCCCTCGATCCGGATGGCGTCCCCTGCGGTAATCTCGGCATTGCCGCGCCGGGCATAGACCTGAATGTTGGTCGCCCGCTCGGCCGCGGCGTTTGCGCCTGCCACCACGGAACCGTTGGGAGCGTTGATGAAGAGCGGCCCCTCGACAGTCGATACAATCGTGCTGCTTGATCCATTGTCTCCGATGAGAACGTCGCCGGTGGTGGCGGTCATCGACAGGATGCCCTCGTCAAGCGTGCGCACGTTTTCGTTGATTGTGATGTCCCGGTCGGCGGTCAGGGTGATATTTCCGTTGTCCCGCGACTGCAGGCGTTCGTTTACGACGATGTCCCGTCCGGCTTCGAGTGTGAGGCTGCCAAATTCGGGTGCCACCCTGTCATTCGCGACTACATCGCGGTCCGCGCTGAGGGTGAGTGAGCCGAGGCCTTCCCAACGGATCTGTTCGGCGATGGTGATGTCGCCGGCCTGCTGCGCGCCCGGGTCGCCGGCTACCGTGCCGGTGGCGTCCGTGTTGATGGTCACGTCGGTGCCGCCAGCGAGCGTGTTTTCCAGTGCCTCCGCATCGACAAACCACGGCCCATCGCCATCGGTGGGATTGTTCACGCCGCCTGACGCGTCGCTGCCACCATCGGTGATGATGACGTCTCTCGGGTCGAGCAGCCACTGGCCTCCAGGGCCTGCGGACACGTCGGCATGGACACCTATGCCAAGCTGGTATTTGCCGGATGTCTCGATAAATCCGCCGGTCGTGCCGCCGCCCGCCCTGATGATGCCGTCAAACCAGGTGCCGTCCCCGGACCAGGCGACGACCGTACCGCCGTCGCCGGTCGTTCCCGTGGCGTTGATGCGGGCGCCGTTGTCAATGGTGACCGTATCCGCCTCGGCCAGATCGCCGGCGCCGCGCAGGCCACCTCCGATCCGGGCAGTACCGCCATCCTGGCCGCCGCGGACGTTCACGCGGGCGTCCGACGTCAGGTGAACGGATTGGCCTGTGATGTCGACATTGCCGCCGGTGGTCGCGCCGCCGGCACTGACCGTGCCGCCGATGCGCACGGTACCGTTGCCGCGTCCCTCCAGGCGTATGGTTCCGCCCTGACCGGAGGAGGTCGCGCGGATGACGCCGCTGGTGTTGATGGCGCTGTTCAGAGCGCCGGATATTCCGCCGGCCGTGATCAGGACCGTTCCTTCAGAGGCGTTTATGGAACCGGTATGTTCGACGCCGCCATCGGCTGAGCGCCCGGAGGTCGCGATCTGGAAGGTGCCGTCGCCGGAGAGATCGATGGTTGTCCGTGTGCCGGAGGCGAGGGCCACGGTGCCGCGGCGGGCGACAATTGCGCCGTGGTTTTTGACGTCGCGACCGACTAAAGCAGCCAGTCCGGCTTCGCCCACGGTGATGCGGCCCTCATTGACCACCTCGGCGCCCGAAAGCTCGCCCCCGCCGATACGGTAGTTGCCGGTGCGGTCGAAGTGACTGGCATCGACCTGCTGGCTGGTGGCGACCAGACCGCCCACATCGAGGCGGGCCGTGCCGGAGAAGATGACGCCTGCCGTGTTTTGGATGATGACCGTGCCCGGGGCGGTGATTGCGCCGTCGATTGCGCTGGCATGACCGGAATGGACGCGGTTCAGGGTGGCCGAGTCGCGGCCGGGCTGATCAAATACCACATGGTTGTCGCGCCCGACATCGAAGCTGCGCCAGTCGATGACGGCGCGATTGGAAGACTGGTTAACGGTCGTGGTGCCGTCCGAGTGGTGGATTTCCGCGTTGCCGGTGACGACCCTGCCGCCCCTGGGTGAATCCGCGTGGGCTGTACCGGTGCTCAAGGCCAGCAGGGAAGTGCAGGCAAGCAGCGCGCTCCGGGTGGTGTGGCGAAGATATGTATCTGATTTGCGTGCGTTTTCCGAAAAAATCATGCCTGTCTGGCTTTCCCTTTTTCAGTCAGGGCACGTGGCCTGCGGGGCGGTGTGGATTGCCCGTTCGGACACGGCGGATTGCCCGCAGGACGGCGCGGACGCGGTTGTGTTGAACAGATTTCAGTGGGGGATTAATAAATATTTAATTATGGATACTATTTGTTAACGTAAGACTTTAGGAACTTGGTCGGGCCCGGTTAAGCCATCAGTAATTCGCCAGGTGCAGTTTGCCCTCGAACATCACCAGGTGGGGTGGTGTTGACTGGGGGTGTTAATGGGTGTCCTGAGGGGGATGCGCCGTCGGATTGGGGTCCGTCGGAGCTGGGGATTATTTTTTCTGTCTTTTGCGGCTGGTCTGACCTGCCTTGCGTTTTTGGATTCCAATGCGGATGCCCGTCAGCAGGCAAGTCCGCTGACCCATCATGCAACGGTCATCAACGGCAAACTCATCGGGTCGGCCTTTGCGCTGGCAGATGGTCTTGCGGTGACCAACGCGCATGTGGTGGACGGGCTTGGTGTGGGCGACAGGGTCCGGCTGGTTGAGTCGTCCAGCGGGGGCAGCGTGGCGCAGGCCCGGCTTCACGCGATCAGCGGTCGCATGGATCTGGCGGTATTGGCGATTCCGCGTGGGTTTCTGAAGCCTGTTCCCGGGAACGGAACGTCAGGGCGTCGGGGGACGCCTGTTTTGGCTGCCGGTACGGATGCGGAGAAGGGGCTGTCGCCCGTTTCGCTTCTGGAACTCGACGGTCGTGTGCTGGTGCCGCGAAAGAACATCGAGACATTCGGCCCCGGGCTCGTTGTGAGCCTGCCTGGCGTTCGCCCGGGATTTTCAGGTGGTCCGCTCCTGGGTCTGGATGGTGGTCTCGTTGGCATGATTACGGCCATCAGACCGGGAGCAAACCAGAAGTCACGGGTGGTCAGCGTCGCGTCGAAGGCCTCCGGTGAGGTTCATGTTCAGCGGGGCCGGTCGGATGAGGCCTATGTCCTGCGCGGTCCGGAAATCCGCGCCGAAGTTGAAAGGCTGACCCGGTAGACCGGGGCACAAACTGACGCTTTTCCCTTTCCGATCCACGAGGCCGGTGCGATTTTGCGCTGGCCTTTTGCGTCCTTTGTACTACTTCTCAGTGTTGGGAAAGTCGGCCCGGGGGTGACAGGGAATGTATCTTGGCGGACGTGATGTTGCGGTAATCGGTGCCGGGATCGGTGGCCTTGCCGCCGCGACGGCCATGGCGCAACGTGGTGCGAAGGTTCAGGTTTTTGAGCGCGCCGAGGCACTGACGGAGGTCGGCGCCGGTATTCAGGTCGCGCCCAACGGTGTGTCGGTTCTCGAGGCGCTGGGCCTGCGTGACCGGGCCGAGAGCGTTGCCGCTTTCCCGCAGGAGCTTGAGATACGCGAGCATACGCTTGGGCGTCGCATAGCCGGGGCCGCGTTGGGGAATAACGTGGTGACGCGGTATGGACGGCCCTATTGGCAGTTTCATCGTGCAGATCTGTTGAAAATCCTGCTGGAGGGCGCGCGGGAGGCCGGGGTGACAGTCAACACCGGTCACTGCATGGAGAGTGTGACCCGGCGCGATGATGGCCACACCATCAGTTTTGCCAACGGAGAGACGGCGGACACGGATATCGTCATTGCAGCGGATGGCGTGCGCTCTTCCATTCGCAAGACCCATTTTCAGGGCCCTGAACCCCGGTTTACGGGGCATGTGGCCTGGCGCGGTCTGGTTCCGGTCGACCGGTTGCCGGATGGAATATTTCCCAATGGTCCCTGTATCACCATGGGACCGAAGCGGCATGTGGTGACCTATCCTCTCCGTGGCGGAAGACTGATGAACTTTGTTGCGGTGGAGGAGCGGGAGAACTGGGTTGAGGAGGGGTGGATGAGCCGCTCCGATCCCGATGAGTTGCGGGCGGCTTTTCCTAACTGGGCGCCATCCATCCGCGCCCTGTTTGCGGCGGTGGAGGAGACGTTTCTCTGGGGGCTCTTTGATCACAAGCCCCTGCCGCGCTGGGTCAACGGACGTATGGCGCTGCTGGGGGATGCCTGCCATCCGATGTTGCCGTTTCTGGCGCAGGGCGCGACCATGGCGCTGGAGGACGCCTGGGTGCTGGCTGCGGAACTGGACGTGGCACGGGATCCGGAACGCGGTCTGACGGCCTATGAGGCCCGACGGGAGCCGCGGGCGGCCAGGGTCCAGCAAGCCGCGGCGCAGAACGGGCGTATTTACCATCTGGGGCCAGGCGTTGGTGCGATTGCGCAGTTCGGTCTTTCGACAATGTCGCAGATCTCACCGGATTTCCTTCTCAGCCGGTTCGACTGGATCTACAGCGCCGATGTGGTCAGCGCCGAGGCGACGGGTTAGGTTAATCATGATTGGGAGCAATGTGCCGCCCGGGTGTCCTGGGCAGCCATTTAATCGGTTCATTTCCCAAATGAGCCCCGGTTTGAACCCCAAACCTGGTTAATCGTAACCGGCTATTAAGCCTGTGGGGATAGCGCTGAACCACATTTCCGCGGTCCTGATGCACGTTGCATCGACGGAAGCGGGCATGGGTATGTCGATCGCAGTCAACGTTAAGGCCCCGTTTATGATTTCCTCAGTACGCACGCTTGCCGGCAGTATCGTTGCAAAGATTGCCGCGATGCTCCTCATCGTCGGTTGTATTACCGGCACCGCCATCTGGATGAGCCACTCGATATTCGGTGAGTTCTCCGGGTCTCTCGGCCGCTTTCAGGAGGAGGTCGTCCCAAGCCTCAAGGAAAGCAGCGCGATTATCGAGAGTGCGGGCGATCTGGGTGAGGGGCTCTCATCCATTCTGATCGCGGGCAGTACCGAGGAAATGAATGAAAGCGTGGCGTCGGCACGGGACGGCCTCGATCGCCTGCTTGCGTCGGCCGAGGGGCTTGAGGGTCCGGATGCCGCGACACTGCTGGGCGATATTGCCGAAGTCAGAACGGGTCTTGAGGAAATTGCTGCGGCGCGGACGGATGACCTGTCCTATGACGAGGCTACGCTGGACGGGTCGGACGCGCTCAGTGCTGCCGTGTCCTCCGCAAGCGCGCGGCTGATTTCGATTGCGAACGGGGCCTACAGCAAGGCCATTGGTGGCGATCCGGAAACTCCGATTGCGGACAGAATGTCGGATCTGGAAAACATGGCATTGGCCGCACGCCTGGAGCGGATGCTGGGTGCGGTTCAGTCGGTGGTATTGACGGGTGCGTCCGCCGATGATGCCGAAGGGGCCGCGGCCGCTCAGGCGAGGGCCGATGAGCTGATTGGTGATATTGAGGCGCTGTCGATGGTGTTCATCGACAGTCCGGAGACCATGGCGGCGATTGCCGAGATCTCCGCTCATGTTGACCCGGCAGACGGTATTCTGGCCGCCCGCAAAACGGTGATTGAGGCGCGGGGCCGTGCGGATGTCGCCGCGCGGGTTGCCGCAGACAAGGTCCGGTCGATCACCACGATTGCGCGCAGTATCAGCCGTCGCTCCATGGGCGAGATCGAGACGGCAAGTGGTCGGCTTGAGGCTGCGGCCAATGGCGGTCAGGCGTCGATGACGACGATCGCGGTTATCAGCCCGATTGTTCTGATCCTTGCAACGTTCGGGGCCGTGCTGCTGATCGGGCGTCCGCTGATCGCGTTGACGAAGGTGACCGAGCGTCTGGCCAGGGGCAATCTGGCGCCGGTGGAGGGCTTCTCTCGGCAGGGTGGTGAGATTGGGCGGATGGCCTCCGCACTTACCGTTTTCCGGGACGGTATGATTGACCAGAAACGGATGCAGGAAGAGGAACGCAATCGCGAGGAGACCGAGCGTCTGCGCGAAGAGCGTGAACTGCAGGAGCGTGAAGCCACCCGCGCCGCGGCCGAGGCCGAACGCCAGGCCCGGGCGCTGGAACAGGAGCGCGTCGTTTCGTCCCTGGCGGAAGGCATGCGCCGGCTTGCCGAGGGTGACCTCAAGGTCCGCATTCTGGAAGCGTTCCCGGATGCTTACGAGGAACTGCGTCGCGACTTCAACGAGGCCGTCTCTACGCTGTCGCGGCTGATTGGACAGATTGTCGACAGCGTGACCATCATTGACCGCAGTTCGACCGAGATTTCCGCGGCGACCAATGAGCTGTCGCGCCGCACGGAATCTTCGGCTGCGACCCTTGAGGAAACCGCAGCCGCGCTCAACGAACTGACGGTGTCAGTGGCGTCCGCAGCCGAAGGCGCCGGCCAGGCCAATGACATTGCCGGCTCGACGAATGGCAAGGCAGAAACCAGCCGCAAGGTAGTGGACGAGGCGGTTTCGGCCATGACCGAGATTGAGGAATCCTCGAAACGGATTGGCCGGATCATCGACGTTATCGACGACATCGCCTTCCAGACCAACCTGCTGGCGCTCAATGCGGGCGTTGAGGCGGCACGCGCCGGAGATGCGGGCAAGGGCTTTGCGGTTGTGGCATCGGAAGTTCGGGCTCTGGCGCAGCGGTCTTCCGAGGCGGCGCGGGAAATCAACGGCCTGATCTCGACCTCCAACGGTCAGGTTGAGCGTGGTGCCAAACTGGTCGGTGATGCGGGTGCCGCACTTCAGGACATTATTGAGAGTGTAGCCGAGATCGCCAAAAACGTGGGCGAAATTTCAACCTCGGCCCGCGAGCAGGCCACCGGTATCAACGAGATCAACGCCGCTACCGGCCAACTCGACAGCACAATGCAGAAGAACGCGGCCATGACCGAGGAAACCACAGGTGCCACACAGGTCCTGATGGACGAGTCCCGCAAGCTGCGAGACCGGGTTCAGCGGTTCCAGGTGGACAGGGGCGTGGACGGATACGCCGATCAGCGGGTCGCCTGACACCTACGCAGATCCTGTTGATTGAGACGCCGGTCTGGGGAAACCCTGACCGGCGTTCGCCGTTGCCGCAGAGCGCAGCCCTTGCGGGGCGTTAAGCAGATGTAAACATAACGTCGCGATTACGTCACGAGCCCATGCGACCTCCTTCCGGCGGATTTGCCAGACATGTCAGGAGGGTTACATGACAATCAAGCTTTCACGCCGTTCCGTACTGGGAACAGGGATCGCCTCTACAGCTCTGTTTTTGCCAGGATTCTCGCGGGCACAGAGCCGACCCGTGGTTTCACATGGCCTGCAGTCGGGCGACGTGAGCCATGACGGTGCGGTGATCTGGGCACGTGCCGACCGGCCTTCCCGCATGCAGGTTGAGGTGTCCACGGTTGAAAGCTTCGCCAATTCGCGGATGCTGCCCGACCTTGCCGTTGCCGAAGGGAGGGACAACATGGGCAAGATGCTCCTGACCGGTCTGCCGTCGGACCAGGAGGTGTTTTACCGCGTGAGCATGGTCGACCTGACGGACCTGAATGCGGTTTCCGAGCCTGTCGTTGGCCGTTTCCGTACCGCTCCGACGGCGCGCCGCGACGTGCGTTTCGTCTGGTCCGGTGATACCGCCGGGCAGGGATGGGGCATTGATGAGAGCCGCGGCGGCATGGGCACCTACCGGACCATGCTCAACCGCAGTCCGGATTTCTTCATCCACAGCGGCGACACGATCTATGCTGACGGCCCGCTCTCCGAGACGGCTGAAATGCCGGACGGTGGCACCTGGACCAACGTGATGACCGAGGAGAAATCCAAGGTTGCCGAGACGCTGCATGAGTACCGTCACAACTGGCTCTACAACATGCGCGACACCAATGTCCGCGACTTCAACGCCCAGGTGCCGATGTTCAGCCAGTGGGACGACCACGAGACGGTCAACAACTGGTACCCGAACGAGATTCTGGAAGATGACCGCTACACCGAGAAGAATGTGGCGCTTCTGTCGGCCCGTTCGATCCGCGCCTTTATGGAGACAAACCCGATCCGCCAGTCTCCCGAGGAGCCTGGCCGGGTATACCGGAAGATTTCCTACGGTCCGCATCTCGACGTGTTCTTCATCGACATGCGCACCTATCGCGGCGACAACTCGACCAACGACCAGACCGAGCGCGGCGATGCGACGACGTTCCTCGGCCGCGAACAGATCGACTGGTTGAAAGCCGGTCTTGCCTCCAGCCGCGCGACCTGGAAAATCATCGCGTCCGACATGCCCATTGGTCTGCTGGTGCGCGATGGGGCGGAGCATTTTGAAAATCTGGCCAACGGCGATGGTCCGGTGCGTGGACGCGAGTTTGACATTGCCGAGATCCTGAGCGGGATCAAACACCTTGGCGTGAAGAATGTGGTCTGGCTGACCGCTGACGTGCACTACACCGCTGCGCATCACTACTCGCCCGACCGGGCGCAGTTCCAGGATTTCGATCCGTTCTGGGAATTTGTTTCCGGGCCGCTGCATGCCGGCACGTTTGGGCCAAATGAACTCGACAACACTTTCGGGCCGAAAGTGGAGTTCGTGAAAGCACCTGAGGATGGTCAGGCCAACCTGCCGCCATCCGCTGGGCTTCAGTTCTTCGGTCAGGTGGACATCGAAGGGGAAACCGGTGTGATGACGGTCTCCCTCGTCGACCGGGCCGATACCGTGCTGTGGTCCAAGGAACTGGAGCCGGAGGCGGTTTAAAACCGGAACCAGAGCCCCAGTTTGACACCAAGCGTGTCATCGCCCTTCACGCCTGCGGTTGCGCCCAACTGCAGGCTGGTGCGTTCGCTGATTTCGCGCACCACTGAAGGGGCGAGTTTAACAATGGTTCCCGCATCCTCCCGCGACGACTGTACCTGGAAGATTGCCATCCAGCGGTCGCGAGGGCGGATCCCGGCGGTAAAATCGGCCTTTATGACGTCGGTGTTGGAAGGAATGCGCCGCTCATAGCTGGCATCCACCCCAAGCCAACCGCCGCCCCAGCGGCTTTCAAAACCGTAGCCCCAGGCGAGTCCGGGACGGAAGCGCCACTGGGTCGGGAAATCCGTTTCCTCGCGGAGGCCGACGCCGAAGCCCGCCGCAAAGCGATGGCCGCTTTCGCTGGTCCAGATCGGATAGCGGGCGAATACGAGACCAACGGCGCCTTCCTCCGAGTCTCCGCTGCCCTTGCTTGCCTCGGCTCCGACCGTCAGTTTTGGGGTGAGGCCGTATTCAGCGTAGAGCGATGTGACGTTGCGCAGATCCACAAGCATTCCGTCGAGGGACCGTGCGGCTGTGCTGAAGTTTGTGCTGAGGGAGACAAAAGCCGACCGGTGCTCGCGCGGCCACGCGCCAGCCGTCGCCATCGCGGGCAGGGACAGCATCAGGAGCAAGAGGGCGAAGACGATGCGCAAGGGATTCTCCCAGGGACCGGTGAAAATGGGTGCCCGGGAAAAGGGGGCAGGCGTGGGCACCCGCGATCAAGCACGGGTGGAGTTAACATTCCCTTTTCGAAGCGGCGCCCGCGTGCTGTACTGGAGATATTCTTTCACCCAATGGCCGGAGAGCCTTCAGGAGAGGAGATGCCCATGCCCACGATTTCCCATAACAGCGATCTGCAAACGGTGATTACCACCTTTGAGATGACGCCTGGCACTTGTCAGGATCTGATGGATGCCCTGAACGATGCCTATGAAAACTTCATCTCGCACCAGCCGGGATTTATCGGGGCGGGCCTGCACGTTAACGATGCCCAGACCCGGATCGCCAATTATTCGCAGTGGCGGCGGCGGGAGGATTTCCTGGCTATGCTGCGCTCGGATGAAATGCGGGAGCGGAACCGCAAGCTGAACAGCCTGTGCCGCAGTTTCGAGCCGGTCATGTACGACGTGGCGCACACTTTCGGTTAGCCCCAGCCGGCCCGTGACAGTCCGTTCAGCCTGAACGGCTGTTTTGTGCTATACTGGCCCAGCATTGACTTCAGTCCGTCCCGGCAACAGCAGGAGGTCCGGTAACATGATCATGCGCATTTTTCAGGTAGTGACGCGGCCAGGGAAAGAGGAGGAGTTCGCGGACTTCTTCCACAACACCGCAATCCCGCTCATGAAAGGCACTGACGGGATCGTTCAGGTTCTGCCCGGAGCAGCCCGGGCGGAGAGCCCAAGGGAGTTCAGTTTCGTGATGGTCTGGCGCGATATCGACGCGTTGAAGGCGTTCGTCGGCGAGGACTATGACAGTCCGCATATTGATCCGTCTGAGGCGGAACTCGTGGAATCCCGTACCATCCGGCACTACGACCTGGTTTGTGACTGAACGGGGTCAGATCAGCGCCATGCGTTCCGAGCGTTCGGGGTCGGGGAAGGGGCGGTAGAGCGCGATATCCGACTCTCCGATCATTTTGTGAACGGTCATGTGCAGCCGCTCGACCTGCTCGTCACCCGATCCGGTGAAGCGGAAGGCGCTGTCGAGCTGGGTAAGATCCTCGACCTCAATTTCAAGCAGGAAATCACGGGCACGCGGTGCGCCAAATCCCAGTTTTCTGCGGCACAGGCGCCAGGAGTTGATGACACCGTTGGACTCCAGATGGTTCATCCACGCCTCAACGGCCACGGCAAAAGCCATGGCTTTTTCGTTGTTCTGAAGATCAATCGAGCAGTGGTAAAGGTTCATGGAAGACCCCTGACAAAATGGCAGGAGCAGTTTTGCAGTCGAACCCTGGCAAAACATTAAAACAGGGTCGTGCTAATCATAATAGTGGTCAAAACCTGTGCGGATCAGAGATCCAGTTCCACCCAGATTGGCACGTGATCGGAGGGTTTTTCACGGTCGCGCACATGCTTGTCGATGTTGCAGGCCACCAGATGGTCGGCCGCCTGCGGCGTCAGGAGGAAGTGGTCGATGCGGATACCGTTGTTTTTGGGCCACGCGCCGGCCTGGTAGTCCCAGAAGGTGTAGGTTTCCGGCTGCTGGTTCACGGTCCGCAGGGCCTCGGTGAACCCGAGATTTACGATGGACTGCCAGGCCTTGCGGGTCTGGGGCAGGAACAGCGCGTCGTCGGCCCAGACGGCCGGATCGTGGCAGTCCTCGGGCTGTGGAATGACGTTGTAGTCTCCCGCCATCAGGGCGCATTCCTCTGATGCGATCAGGTCAGCCGCGCGGGCCTTCAACCGCTCCATCCAGGCAAGTTTATAGTCGTATTTCGGCCCCGGCGCCGGATTGCCATTGGGCAGGTAGAGACCGCAGAGGCGAATGGCGCCCGTGTCTCCCGCCACCGTCGCCTCGATCCAGCGGGCCTGTTCGTCCTCATCGTCACCGGGTAGACCGCGCGTCACGTCCTCCAGCGGCAGTTTCGACAGGATCGCGACGCCGTTGAAACTCTTCTGTCCGTGGGTTTCCACGGAATAGCCCGCGTCCTCGATGGCCTCGCGGGGGAAAGTGTGGTCGACTGATTTGATTTCCTGAACCAGCACCACATCCGGCTCCGCCTCCTTCAGCCAGTCGAGCAGGGCCGGAAGCCGCGCCTTGATGCCATTGATGTTGAAGGATGCGATTTTCATGGAGTTGCCCGTGTCTGTTTGCGCGCAGATTACGGGTGGCGCACTGGGATCACAAGTAGCCGCAGTCGCGACGGGGCGACGATTTCACTACATCGAGAAACTAGTTCCGCAGCCGCAGCTGGAGGTGGCGTTGGGGTTGTTGACTACAAACCGTGCGCCAATCAGTTCGTCGGTGAAATCGATCTCGGCATTGGCGAGGAAGGGCAGGCTGACCGGGTCGATCAGCACGCCTGTGCCGTCGTTTTCGATTACGAGATCGTCGTCGGCCGCTGCGGTTTCCAGTTTCATTTCATACTGAAACCCCGAACAGCCGCCGCCCTCGACGGCGATGCGCAGGTAGTTGCCGCCGCCGTCGGTGCTGATCTCACGGAGTCTGTCAAATGCGCGCCCCGTTACGCGGGGAGGAATGGAAAGCTCCATCTTTCGGCCCTGATCTGAATGCGTTATGCCTCAGGTAAGCGCGTATACCGTCACAGACAAGGCCTGACCTTTATGATCTCACCCTTTGCGACACGACCGGACGACAGCCGGGGGCGCTGTTTTGAGGAAACCGGTTCGACACACCGGACGCCGTATCAGCGCGACCGTGACCGCATTATTCATTCCTCCGCCTTTCGCAGGCTCAAGCACAAAACCCAGGTTTTTGTGGAACATGAGGGCGATTATTACCGTACGCGCCTGACCCATTCCATCGAGGTGGCGCAGGTTGCCCGGACCCTGGCGCGGGCCTTTGGTTTGAATGAGGACCTGGCGGAGGCCGTGGCTTTGGCCCATGATTTGGGGCACCCGCCGTTTGGCCATACGGGCGAGGACGCGCTGCATGACCTGATGGCGCCTCACGGTGGATTTGACCACAACGCACAGGCGCTGAAGATCGTCACACGGCTTGAGGCCCATTACGCGGATTTCGATGGTCTGAACCTGACCTGGGAAACGCTGGAGGGCATTGCCAAGCATAACGGCCCCGTCACCGGCGAGGTGCATTTTGCCCTCAGGGAATACTGTGATCAGCACGATCTGGAATTGCAGACCCATGCCAGTGCCGAGGCGCAGGTGGCCGCGATTTCAGACGATATCGCCTATAACAACCATGACCTCGCCGACGGGTTGCGGGCGGGTCTGTTCTCGCTTGAGGATCTGCGCTGCCTGCCGATGATCGGGCCATGCATCGCGGCTGTGGACGCAAAATATCCCTCCATTTCAGCCGACCGTCGGGAGCATGAGGCATTGCGGCGGTTTTTTGGTCTTCTGGTTGAGGACGTATTGGCCGAGAGCCGCGCGAGAATGGCGGAGTACGCCCCGAAGGATGCGGAGGCGGTGCGGCATCTGGGCGTGTCACTTGTGCGGTTTTCCGAGGGCACATTCACGGAACTCAAGGAAATCCGGTCGTTTCTTTATCACCGCATGTACCGCCACTGGAGCGTGCAGCGGATGCGGCGCAAGGCGAAGAATGTTATCCGCGAACTGTTCCAGATTTTCACGGAAGCGCCGGAACTTCTGCCGGACCAGTGGAACCGTCGCATGGTTGAGGCGACCAACGACACGGAGCGGGCGCGGCTTGCCACCGATTACATCGCGGGCATGACGGACCGGTTCGCGCTTCAGGAACACCGGCAGATGACCGATCCAATGGTCAAGGCGTGATCCCGTGTCTCATGGTTGTCTTCCGGGCCTGTTAGCCACCCTTCTTCTCGCCGCCATCACGCCCGCCGCAGCCCAGGTGTCCCTGTCGGATTATGTCGGGTCTGAAAGCTGCGTTGGATGTCATGAGGACGAGGCTTCCGACTGGCGGGTTTCGCATCACGCATGGGCGTGGAACGCGCCAGGTCCGGACAGGGTGCTTGGGGATTTCGACGGCACGGAATTCGAGCATAACGGCGTTTTGACCCGGTTTCTCAGGGATCCGGATGGCTATTACGTTGAAACGGAGGCGCAGGACGGGACCCGTGGCACGTTCCGGGTCGAGGGCACCATCGGTGTCGAACCTTTGCAGCAGTATATTTTGTCGCCAGCGCCCGGCCGTCAGCAGGTTTTGGACATCGCATGGGATACTGAGGCCAACCGCTGGTATCACGTGTTTCCCGACCAGGAAATTGGCGTCAATGACGGGCTGCACTGGGCAGGACCGTACAAAAGCTGGGAGGCCCGCTGTGCCCAGTGTCACGCGACGGGATACACGCGTAACTATGACTCTGAGAAAAGAGTCTATGCGCCCGAATTGGCCGAAACCGGTGTGGGCTGCGAGACCTGCCACGGACCGGGTGGGCGGCATGTGGAACTGGCCGAGCAGTATGAAAACACCGGCGCATGGGAGACCGGTTATGGGCTTGCTGTCGATCCGGGGGAAAGTGCCGAGGCGGAAATTCAGGAATGTGCGGGATGTCATTCCCGGCGGGAGGCTTTCACCGACGGCTCACCGCCGCCGGGGGCGCCCTATGCGGATCACTACGGCCTGTCTCTACTGCGCGAGGGGCTTTACCACGCGGATGGGACCATACAGGACGAGGTCTATGTCTACGGCTCGTTCCTTCAGTCGAAGATGTACGCGAGAGGTGTGCGCTGCTCGGACTGTCACAACCCTCATTCGGGGGAGCTGAAGGCGGAGGGCAATGGGGTTTGCAGCCAGTGCCATTCCCCTGCTGGCAACCCCGATTTTCCGTCGCTGCCGCTTGCGGAATATGACGACCCGTCCCACCACTTCCACGAGCCAGGCTCGGAAGGGGCGCAATGCGCCAGCTGCCACATGCCGGAGCGGGTTTATATGGGCGTGGACGGGCGCAGGGATCACGGGTTCAGGGTGCCGCGCCCTGATCTTTCGGTGGAAACCGGTGCTCCGAACACGTGCATCGACTGTCACACCGACCGGAATAATGCGTGGGCCGCCGCGGAAATTGGCTCAAGGTTCCCGGAGTCCCGAAATCGCGGATCGCATTTTTCCACAACCTTTGCCAGGGCGCGCCTGTCGCCGCAGGGAAATGTGGATGACCTTATCTCGATCGCGAAAGACCGGACCAATGCGGGCATCGTTCGGGCGACCGCGTTGGAACTGATGACGCCGGAGAACACGCCGGAGGTGGCCGCGCGTGTGAGGCCGTTTATGTGGGACAGCGACGTCAATGTGCGCGTCGCGGCAACCATGCTGCAACAGATCGTGCCCGGGCCGCAGCGCTTTGAGGCGGTAGAACCCGCATTGCAGGACCCGCTTCGGGCCGTGCGGATTGCCGCGGTACGGGCGCTGACCGGGCTTGCACCACAGAGCGCGCCGCCTGACATCTTATCGCTGCTGGAACAGCCGTTGAACGAGTGGCGCAGTGCGCTGGCGGCAAACCTCGACTTCCCGGAGACCCACATGCAGGTCGGTGGCATCGGGCTCGCGTCGCGCAGCATGGGGCTCTCGATGCAGGCCTGGCGAGAGGCCGTGGAGCTGGATCCGCAGCTGGTGGATGCCTGGGTTCTGATGATCCGTGTCCTTGTGAGTGGGGGCAACGTTGCGCAGGCGAAGGAGGTCGTCCGGGAAGCGCTGAACGTGAACCCCGGCAACGAGGTGCTTCTCAGTATGCGCACTGAACTTGCCACCATGCAGTAGGCGCCCGTTGCGAATCATTTTGGCTTTTTCCGAGACACAGTTTCAGGATTTTTCAGTCAAAATGCGGTGGAATTCGGTGCCATTGTCTCCAAACTTTGACTATTGATGTGGCGGAAGTGCTGATTTTTGAGGCAGGTCTCCGCGGGGGGACGGCCTGAATTCGCGATCTCCGCAGGGTTTGGAAGCGTGGTCGATCCACCGGAACCGGCGGTTGAAACGCGGCCGAGGAGACGAGGGAATGAACGAACGATCCTACTATTTTCCAAAGGGCGGACTGCCGCCACAGACGGATCTGAACACCGGCCGCGCGGTGTTCAAGGATGCCTATGCCGTCATTCCCAAGGGTGTCCTGTCGGACATCGTGACAAGCGTTCTGCCCCACTGGGACAGGACCCGTGCCTGGATTATCGCGCGCCCCATGTCGGGGTTTGCGGAAACCTTCGCGCAGTACATCGTTGAGGTGGAACCTGGTGGTGGCAGCGAGCGGCCCGAGCCCGACTCGGACGGGGAAGGCGTGCTGTTTGTGGTCGATGGCGGGATCACTCTTGAGGTTGGCGGCGAACGCCATGAACTCGCCCCCGGCGGTTACGCATTCCTGCCACCGGGATCGGGCTGGACCTTGCGGAATAATGGCTGCGCGGCCTGCCGGTTTCATTGGGTCCGCAAGAAATACGAGTATGTCGACGGTATCGACACGCCGCCGGTGCTCGTGACCAGTGACCAGGAAACCGAGCCCCTGTCGATGGAAGGAACCGATGGCCGCTGGTCCACGACGCGTTTTGTTCCGCACGGGGACATGCGCCACGACATGCATGTCACCATCGTCAACATGGAGCCAGGTGCCTGTATTCCGTTCATGGAAACACACGTCATGGAACACGGTCTTTATGTTCTGGAAGGGAAGGGCGTTTACCATCTCAACCAGGACTGGGTTGAGGTCGAGGCCGGTGACTTCATGTGGCTGCGCGCTTTCTGCCCGCAGGCCTGTTACGCAGGTGGGCCGGGGCGGTTTCGGTATCTGCTCTACAAGGACGTGAACCGTCACGCGAAGCTCTAACGGCAACAAATTGGGCGGGTCACTGCCCCGTTAACGGAAAATCCGTACATTTCCCGCCATGTGCGCGTATGAGACGCCGCCTGGTCCCTGCCATCGTGTATCTCGCGCTCGCCATCAACATGGCGGTCGTGCCGGCCGTGCTTGCACTGTCCACGCGCGAACCGGTCGACGGCGAGCCCGTGCTGCTGATCGTGCCACCAGGACGGGATGCGGCGCATGTCGCCGCGGTTTCAGGCGGGATCGTACTGGCGAATTCGAGGGTATCTTCCGTTGCCCTGACCTATTCACCTGATCGTAATTACTTCGAAATACTGGATAATAATGGGGCTCTAATGCTCCTGAACGGTTCACTGTCAGAACTATTTTGTACCACCGGGTGACGAGTATGGCCGAAAGACGCGAAGAGCCGAATGTAGAGAGAGGGCTTTTGCTCCTGTGTTGGATGCATGTGCCCCTGGTCGCCGGTGTGGCGTTTATGAACGATGGTCCCGTGGTGCTCGCGGTGATGGCCTCGGCTGCCGCGTCACTTCTCGTGATGGTCTGCGCCCGGTTTGCGCCGTCACATTTGGCTGTTGTGACTGGCCTGGCCCTGATGACGCAGCCCGCCCTGCTTGTCGGTCTGTTTGCCGGTCATCCGTGGCAGGTCGATATGCACATGTACTTTTTCGCAATGGCGGCGGTTCTGACGCTCCTTGCGAGTGTTACCGTCCTCTGGGCGGCGACGGTATTTGTGGCCGTACATCATCTGGCCTTCAATTTTGTCATTCCGGAACTGGTCTATCCTGGCGGATCGGATTTGTTTCGCGCGCTTCTTCATGGCGCCATTCTGGTTTTTGAGACGGGGATGCTGACCTGGGTAGTGCTGAACCGCAAAGCCCAGAACGAGATTATCCGCGCCGAAATGCGCCGGGTCGAGAAGGAAAGCGCCAAGCTGAGTGAGGCGCAGGCGAAAATCGAGGAGGAGCGCAATCGGTCCGACGTGGATTTTGCCCGCATGTCCGAGTCCCTCAACAACTCCCTCGGTGCGGTGGTCAAACTGGCCCAGACGGGAGATTTCGATTCCAGAATCGATCATGTTTTCCGCAACCCGACGCTTGCCGCGCTGAGCGAGGAGGTGAACCGCCTGCTCGACAATGTGGGTACCTGCATTCGAACGACACGAAATTCCGTCAGAAGCATCGCTGAGGGCGATCTGTCCACCAAGATGGAGGGCGATTTCTCCGGTGAATTGCTTGACCTGAAGAACGACGTGAATGCCTCGATCTGCCGTCTGGGTGAACTGGTTGTGGCCATCGAACAGGCCACCATTGAGGTCGACGCCTCCGTTTGTGAACTGGTTGATACATCACGTGTGCTGTCCGCCGGTGCCGACCGTCAGAACAGCTCGCTCGAGGCAACAGCAAAAATCGTGTCCGAGATTTCGAGCCGCAGCCGCGACAATGCGGCTCAGGCAAACGAAATTCATGGCAAGATGAATGTTGCCGGTAATCAGGCCGGAACCGGTGAGGCCGTGGTGGCGCAGGCCATTGAGGCCATGAGCCGTATTAAGGACAGTTCCAGCCGGATCAACGAGATCATCACCGTGATCGACTCGATCTCTTTTCAGACCAACCTGCTGGCCCTGAACGCGGCTGTTGAGGCCGCACGGGCCGGGGAGGCGGGTAAAGGGTTTGCCGTGGTCGCAATGGAGGTCCGGTCGCTCGCGCAGCGCTCGGCCGATGCGGCCAGCGACATATCCGACATCATTCAGGCCAGCGCGGCTGAGGTGGAGGAGGGCGTGCGCCTCGTGAACAGCACCGGTGACGCGCTGAACGGGATCTCTGATACCATCCGTGAGGTGTCGGAAAGTGTTGAGCGCATTGCATCCATCAGTTCCAGCCAGTCGGAGCACATGCAGACCGTGGATGGCTCTCTGGGTGATCTGTTCAACCTGACAACACACAATCGCCAGACGGCCGAGCGGACGGAGCGGGAAGCCCAGAAGCTGGTGAGTGCGTCGAAGAACCTGAATGATGCCCTGATCGCCTATACGGGACACGGCTCCGTGCCGAAGATCGGGAAACCCGGGCTGAAAGCGGCCAGCTGATCGCTGGCGCAGTTTTAGGCGGGGCCCGGACTGAATCCGGACCCTGCCAGGTTTGAGATCAGTTGCGGCCTGGTACCTTGTGGCCCGAAAGACCGCCTGACATTTCCTCGGTAGCCTCATCCGACAGCGGCGTTGGCAGGACCAGGTTCAGCACAATGGCAATCGCGGCTGCGGGCAGGATGCCGGAAGCGGCCAGAATGCGCAGTGTGTCCGGCAGGTGCTGAAGCGCGTTGGCGGAGCCGGGAGCCAGGTTCATCGCTTCCAGCTGGAAGCCCAGACCCAGCGAAATGGAAATCGCGAAGATCACCATGTTGCGCGCGTTCCAGGCCACGTCCGACAGCATGGACATACCGGCCGCAACCACCATGCCGAACATGACGATCACGCCACCGCCGAGCACCTCGATGGGCACGGTGCGGATCACGCCACCAACCTTCGGTACGAGGCCGCAGATGATCAGGAAAATGGCTCCACAGGTCACCACATGGCGGCTCATGACGCCGGTCATCGCGATCAGCCCCACGTTCTGGGAGAACGAGGTGTTGGGCAGGCTGCCGAAAATACCGGCGACGGCCGTACCGATACCATCGGCATAGGTCGCGCCCACGATCTCTTTGTCGGTGGCTTCCCGACCGGCGCCACCCTTGGTGATCCCGGAGACGTCACCGACCGTTTCCACGGCCGACACGAAGGCCATGAGACAGAAGCCAATGATGGCTGCAAACGACAGTTCAAACCCGTATTTGAATGGCTGTGGCAGGGCGAAGGCGGCGGATCCGTTCCAGCTTCCGACGATGCTCTCAATGGGGAGTTTTCCGATCAGGATGGAGTAGACGTAACCCACCAGAATACCGATCAGAACTGCCGACACCGCGAGCATGCCACGGGTGAAGAACTTCATGCCGAGCGTGACAATGATGACCACGAGCGCAATGGACCAGCTTTGCAGGCTTCCATAGGTCTCGGAACCGCTGGCCTTGGCCGGAACGCCGCCCGCCGCGTATTCGATACCCACCTTCACAAGCGCCAGACCAATCATCGTGACCACGAGGCCGGTGACAAGCGGGGGCAGGGCGAAGCGGATCTTCTTCACAAACGTACCGATAAAGGCGTGGAAGAGACCGCCGATCAGTACGCCCGTGAACAGAGCGGCAAGGCCGTCCACGCCCTTGCCCGCGACAAGCGGGATGGCGATGGGGATAAACGCAAACGAGGTTCCCTGGACGATGGGCAGGGCCGCGCCAACCGGGCCGATGGTAATGGTCTGAAGCAGTGTGGCCACACCGGCGAACAGCATCGCCATCTGGATCAGATAGAGAAGTTCGGGAAAGTCGGGAGAGCCGGACCCGAACCCAAACCCCGCGGCACCGGCTACGATGATCGCGGGGGTTACGTTGGACACAAACATCGCCAGAACGTGCTGTATGCCCAGCGGTATGGCCTTGTACAGCGGTGGCGTGTAATTCGGGTCCCGGAGCTGCTCCGGTGTCCCAATCGATTGGTCGGTCATCTGTTTTGTGTCCCCTTGTTGAATGGCTGCCGGGTTCGATGCCGGCCTTTATTCAGTTACGGCTGGACGACGAACGGTTCTCCGAACTGATATTCTTCCAGATTGTTTCCGTCACCGATCCGGTCGATCACAGCAAACATCCCCGGGGCATGGAGAGGAGTCAAAACTCCGTGCCATATGCCGCGGTGAAAATTTATGCACTGTCCTGATTTTGTAAAAAACGCATGCGGTTTTCCAGGGGTATTGCCCAAATCATGCGCAACAATAACGAGAAAAGGATGCTCGCTCATGGGAACAAATGCCTGCGAGCCAAGTGGATGCCGCTCCACAAGATCGAATGTGTAGGGCAGTTCCCGGGGTATTGCATTGAACAGGCTGATCCCGGCGCGTCCTTCGCCAAAATCAAGTTTTGCCAGGTCGTGAAAGCGGCCGCACATGCCTTGGTTGATGATCATGTCCGGGTCGCCCTCACATTCGAGAACGTCCCCAAATGGCGCGAAAGCCTCCGCGGTCAGCGGCCTCGGGGTGATGTGCCGGTCAGAACCACTCATGTCGGCAGCATGTCGCGGAGCCGAAGTTCTGCGATACGTTCGACCTGCCGGAAAGCGGTTTCAAGTTCAGCCTCCCGTTCGTTTGCCAGTCGTTCCTCGAACGCGCGCATGATGCCCGCCTTGTCGTGGTCACGCACGGCAATGATGAACGGAAACCCGAATTTTGAGGTGTAGGCATCGTTCAGGCGCGTGAAGTCAGCGCGTTCCTGATCGGTCAGGCGGTCCAGTCCGGCCGACGCCTGCTCGGAGGTGGACTCCGCCGTTAATCGTCCGGCCTGGGCCAGTTTGCCTGACAGATCCGGATGCGCCGTCAGAACGCCAAAACGCCGATCCGCATCGGCCCGGCGGAACACCCGCGTCAGTGCCGCATGCAGGCCCGAGGCCGTGTCGTGCGCCGGCCCCAGTTCCAGATCATGGGCGCCTTCGGCAATCCATGGCGAGTGCTCGTAGATACCGCCATAGAGACTGACGAACTCGTCCCGCTCCATTTGCGACGGACGTTTGCTGTTCGGGGCCGGATGGGTTTGCGCCCAGTGCCTGGCGATATCGAGGCGGGTGGCAAACCACACATCGCCGTGGGATTTGGCGTATTCGATGAACCTTTTCAGAGCCATAACCCGCCCGGGGCGACCAACCAGGCGACAGTGCAGGCCGATGCTCATCATCTTCGCCTGACCCTCTTCGCCCTCTGCATAAAGTGCGTCGAAACTGTCCTTGAGGTAGGAAAAGAACTGATCCCCGGAGTTGAACCCCTGCGGCGTGGCAAAGCGCATGTCGTTTGCATCGAGCGTGTAGGGAACAATCAACTGGTCCCGCGCCCCGTCACTGTACCAGTAGGGCAGATCGTCGGCATAGCTGTCGGCGACGTAATCGAAACCGCCTTCCTCCGTGGCCAGATCAACCGTGTTCATGGAACAGCGCCCGGTGTACCAGCCCCGCGGCCGCTCTCCGGTGACCTCGGTATGCAGGCGGATGGCCTCCCGCATGTCTGCGGCCTCGTCCTCTTTGGAGTGGTTGCGGTATTCGATCCATTTCAGGCCGTGACTGGCAATTTCCCAGTTCCCGGCCTTCATCGCCGCGACCTGTGCCGGGCTGCGGGCGAGAGCGGTGGCCACGCCATAAATGGTCACGGGAACATTTTGGGAGGTGAAAAGCCGGTGCAGACGCCAGAAACCCGCGCGTGCGCCATACTCATAGATCGATTCCATGTTCCAGTGGCGCTGGCCCTCCCAGGCGGCGGCGCCCACAATTTCGGAGAGAAACGCCTCGGACGCCGCATCGCCATGCAACACATTGTTCTCGCCGCCTTCCTCGTAATTTATGACGAACTGAACGGCGATTTTCGCGTTGCCTGGCCATTTGGGTTCGGGAGTTACCGGTCCATAGCCCTGCATATCCCGGGGATATCGATTCATTGAGGTCTCCATTTTCATTACCGGATAAAGCAAACAAATCCGAGTTTCTTTCTCGAAATTCGAGAAAGACTTTTAATTTGAATTCGGTTTGGATTGGATGGCAAGCGGTTATGGATTTTTCCGATGTCAGGAGCGCGCGATGCCAGGATACCTCACCACCCATGTTCTCGATACCGCCAAAGGCTGCCCGGCCGAGGGACTTGAGATCGAGCTTTTTGCGATCGAGGGGGAGACCCGTCGCCTGATCCGCACGCTCAAAACCAACGACGATGGCCGTACCGATGAGCAGATCCTGCCGGAAACCGAGTTCGCGACCGGGACCTATGAACTGGTCTTTCATGCCGGCGTCTATCTGGACGCCAGCGGAGTAGCGCCTGAAACGCCGAGGTTTCTCGATGTGATCCCGCTTCGTTTTGGCATGTCGGAGCAGGCCCATTACCACGTGCCGCTGCTGCTGTCGCCGTTCGGGTATTCAACCTACCGGGGCAGCTGAGATCTTCGCGGCGGCCTCAAGCGCGGGTTTGATCCGGTCCACCATGAAAGTGATGAAGAGCCGCGCCTTGGGGTCCTGACGCCTGCGGTGACCAAACAGGCAACCCAGCTGGACCGCTTCCGGGGGATTGTCCTCAACGACCGGCACCAGCGCACCGGAGCGCAGATGTTCCGCCACCTCAAACAGCGGTTTGAGAATAATGCCCTGACCATTGAGCGCCCACGTGGTCAGGACATCTCCGTCATCGGACTCGAACGGACCCTGCACCGAAAACTTGCGCAGGCCCTCTTCGGTTTTCAGCGCCCACTGAAACTCCGGCGACCCAGGAAACCGAAGCAACAGGCAGTCGTGGTTTTGCGAAATCAGATCCTGGCCGGTTTTCGGATGCCCCCTGCGTCGAACATAATCAGGTGACGCACACAAAATCCGCTCACAATCGGTGATTTTGCGCATCTTAAGCGCGGAGTCCTTCGGATTGCCGAGGAAGAAGGCGAGGTCGAGCCCTTCCGTCGACAGGTCAATCTTGCGGTCCGAAAGGCGCAGGCGCACGTCAATCATAGGATAGGCGCTTTTGAACTCGGGCACCGCCGGGGCGATGAACCTCCGCCCGACCCCAAGAGGGGCGGCGACGAAAATCGTGCCGCGCGGGTTCATCGTCACGTCGTTGACATCCGCCTCGGCCTGCTCAATCGCTTCGATGATCCGCAGCGCGCCATCATAGAAAATCTGACCCTGTTCGGTGGCGTGCAGCATCCGTGTCGTCCGCTGAAACAGCCGAACGTTGAGATGTGTCTCAAGCTGGGAAATTCTGGACGAGGCGACCGCAGGTGAAATACGCTGATCCCGTGCGGCGGCGGACATGCTGCCAAGCTCATAAACCCGGATGAAGGTCTTTATGTTTTCGAAGTATGACACGGCCGATTTTTAGGGTCAGTTTGAAACTGTTTGGATTATTTGGCAATTCCGAACAATAGGTTTGGGGGGTATCAGTGGTCAAGAATTATCATGGAGGTGGTGAATGTTCGAGTTGGCAATAATCTGGGACTGGATTGCGTTTGCGGTGAGGTGGGTCCACGTGATCACGGCCATCGCCTGGATTGGATCATCGTTCTATTTCATCGCCCTGGATCTTGGCCTGCGCACGGCTGAGGGCATGCCGGCCGGCGCCCATGGCGAGGAATGGCAGGTTCATGGCGGCGGGTTTTACCATATCCAGAAATACCTCGTGGCCCCGGAACGCATGCCCGACCACCTCACCTGGTTCAAATGGGAAAGCTATGCCACCTGGCTTTCCGGTGCCGCGCTGTTGATGATCGTCTACTGGGTCGGGGCTGAGCTGTTCCTGATCGACCGGGCGAAAGCCGATCTGACCGTCTGGCAGGGTATCCTGATCTCCGCAGCCTCGCTCTCGATCGGCTGGCTCGTCTATGACCGCCTCTGCAAGTCGAGCCTTGGCGACCGGCCGACGGTTCTGATGCTGCTTCTATTCGTGCTGCTGATGGTGATGGGCTGGGGCTACAACCAGATCTTTACCGGCCGCGCCACGATGCTGCATCTCGGTGCTTTCACCGCCACCATCATGACCGCAAACGTGTTTTTCATCATCATGCCCAATCAGGAGATTGTGGTGAAGGATCTGCAGGAAGGCCGCACGCCCGATCCGAAATACGGCAAAATCGCCAAGCTGCGGTCGACCCACAACAACTACCTGACCCTGCCCGTTCTGTTCCTTATGCTTTCGAACCATTATCCGCTGGCATTTGGCACCGACAATAACTGGTTGATCGCGGGTCTGGTGTTCCTGATGGGCGTGACAATTCGCCATTATTTCAACACGCTCCACGCCCGCAAGGGCAACCCGGCCTGGACCTGGTTGGCCACCGCCATCCTCTTTATCCTCGTCATGTGGCTCTCCACCGCGCCCATGTATCAGGAGCCGGATGAAAACGCGGAAGCGCTGGAGATGACGCCACGCCAGACCATGTTCGCCTCCGCCGAGGGCTTTGAGGATGCGGCCAATATCGTGAAGGGCCGCTGCTCCATGTGTCATGCCCGCGAGCCGTTCTATGAAGGCATCCACCGCCCTCCGAAAGGCATCCTGCTTGAAAACGACCACGACATCGCCACCGCCGCCCGTCAGATCTATCTTCAGTCCGGCCTGACCCACGCCATGCCCCCGGCCAATGTCACCTTCATGGCGCCGGAGGAACGCGTCCAGCTGGTCCGCTGGTATCGCGACGCAATTGCGGATGATGCCGGCTGAACCTTTGCTGTTGACCGTTCTCTGGCCGTTTTTTCCGAATGCGGGCAGGAGGTCGCAGGCCCGCTACGACGGGTTGATGGGATAGTACTTTCCATCACCCAAAAGTATCGGGTCGCGGCCGGCGTTTCCCCTTGTGTTTCCATCGCCCGGCCGTTTTGATCCGCGCAATAACAGTCATTCCGGGGGAAAACATGGCCTATGCGCCTGCTGAAAATCGTTATGAGTCAATGGTCTATCGGCGCTGCGGACGGAGCGGTCTGAAGCTGCCGGCGGTTTCCCTCGGGCTCTGGCACAATTTCGGCCATGACACGCCGCACCAGACGAAGCGCGACATCTGCCGGAGGGCGTTAGACCTGGGCATCACGCATTTCGACCTCGCCAACAACTACGGCCCGCCGCCGGGATCCGCGGAGGAAGCCTTTGGGGAGATTTTGGCAACGGATTTCGCAGGTTACCGGGATGAGCTGGTAATTTCGTCAAAGGCCGGATACCGCATGTGGCCGGGGCCATATGGCGAGTTCGGCAGCCGCAAATACCTCATCGCATCCTGTGATCAGAGTCTAAAGCGCATGGGGCTCGACCATGTCGACATTTTCTACTCGCACCGGTTTGATCCGGACACGCCGCTTGAGGAAACCATGGGTGCGCTCGATTTCATCGTGCGGTCCGGTCGGGCCCGATATGTGGGTATCTCCTCTTATAACTCGGAAAAGACCCGTGAGGCCGCGACGATCCTGAAGGAGCTTGGAACGCCCTGTCTCATCCACCAGCCAAGCTACAACATGCTCAACCGCTGGGTCGAGCGGGACGGGCTGAAGGACACGTTGAAAGAACTTGGCATCGGTTCAATCGCCTTTACGCCCCTGGCGCAGGGCATGCTGACCGGCAAATACCTCGATGGCGTTCCGGAGGGCAGCCGCGCGACCCAGGGCAAATCGCTCAATCCCGACTTCCTCAACGAGCGTGCGATCGGGAACATCCGCGCGCTGAACAGCATTGCGGAGAAACGGGGCCAGACCCTGGCGCAGATGGCCATTGCCTGGGTGCTGCGCAACAACGGTATCACGACCGCGCTGATCGGGGCCTCCAAACCGTCGCAGGTCGAGGATTGCGCCGGTGCGGTGAACAACCTCGAATTTACCGACGCTGAACTGGCCGAGATCGATACCTACGCCGACGAGGAAAACATCAACCTTTGGGCGAAGTCCTCCGGCACGACCGAAGGGGCGGCGCAGCGATGATCCGCAATCCAATCCTCAAGGGGTTCAACCCGGACCCGTCAATCTGTCGCGTGGGCGCGGATTACTACATCGCCACCTCGACATTCGAGTGGTTCCCTGGGGTGCAAATCCATCACTCCCGCGATCTGGTGAACTGGAAGCTGCTGACCCGTCCGCTTACACGTGCCTCGCAGCTCGACATGCGCGGCAATCCGGATTCCGGCGGCATTTGGGCACCGTGTCTGAGTTACGCGGATGGTCAGTTTTGGCTCATCTACACGGATGTGAAACGGCAGGGCGGAGACTTTAAAGACGGCCACAACTATCTGGTGACCGCACCGAATATCGAAGGACCGTGGTCCGACCCGGTTTTCTTCAACTCCTCCGGTTTCGACCCGTCGCTGTTCCACGATGATGACGGTCGCAAATGGCTGGTAAACATGCAGTGGCGGCCGCTGTCCGGCCCCTATGCCCTGAAGGGGGTAAACCCGCATTTCGACGGCATTCTGCTCCAGGAATATGACCACCAGGCTCAGAAGCTGACGGGAGAAATCCGCAACATTTTCGCAGGGTCCGAGCGTGGTTTGGTGGAGGGTCCGCACCTGTTCCGACGGGACGGTTATTACTACCTGACGGTCGCCGAGGGTGGCACGGGCTACGATCATGCGGTGACCATGGCGCGGTCGCGTGACATCGCCGGGCCGTATGAACTTCACCCCGAAACGTTCCTATTGACCTCCCGCGATGCTCCAGGCGCGCGACTGCAGAGGGCGGGACATGGTCAGATCGTCGAGACGCCGGAGGGCGATGTGTATCACACGCATCTCTGCGGTCGACCGCTCGAGGGGGTGCGGCGTTGTCCGCTGGGGCGCGAGTCCGCCTTGCAGAAATGCGTCTGGGGCGAGGATGGCTGGCTCCGCCTGGCCCAGGGCGGTCTGGTTCCTAATGTGGATGTGCCGTCACCCACGGATGTCGAGCCTGAACCGGATGTCGCGATGGAGTACCGCTTCGATGCTCCGGTCCTGCCGATGGATTTTCAGTGGCTCCGCACGCCGCAGCCTGAGCGGATTTTCACCCTTAACGGGAGTGCATTGCGTCTGATTGGTCGTGAATCCGTGGGCAGCCAGTTCGAGCAGGCCCTCGTGGCCCGGCGTCAGCAGCATTTCAACTACCGTGCGGAGACCCGTGTCGAGCGGTTTGATCCGACCAACTACCAGCAGGCCGCAGGGCTGACGACCTATTACAACGCCCATAAATTTCACTGTGCCCTGGTCACCCATTTGCCGGATCACGGCCGGGTCATTCTGGTAATGAGCAGCCTTGCCGACTGGCCCGATGGCCGCCTGACCTTCCCGATGGAGGAGCCCGTTCCAGCACCCGAAGGCACGGTCGATCTGGCCGTAGAGGTGCGTGGCGCGGTGCAGCAGTTCCATTGCAAAACCGGTGACGGCGACTGGCAGCCGCTCGGTCCGGAACTCGACGCCAGTCTAATCTCGGATGAGGCCGGGCGCGGGGAGGGCAATTCGTTTACCGGAGCATTTGTCGGGATGCTGGCCTATGACATCTCGGGCCGGGCCACGACGGCGGATTTCCCGTGGTTCAGATACGAGCCGCAGGACGGCTAAAGGCGGAGTTTATTCCGCCTCGCCGGAGACATCCTCAAGGCCAATCGCGGCGCAAAGCCGCGCCGCCTCGGAGCGGCAGGACGCCAGCCCTTCGGTATCCTCGCCGGGGAAGAAGCGCGCGCGCAGGGCGGTCGGCATCGGTGCTGGGGAAAACACGGTGACATGCGGGCCGGTCTGGCGGCTTTCGGCCGCCCAGGAGCGGATATAAGCGGCAGCGGCGGCTTTCGTCGCGCCATAGGCTCCGAAAAACGGCTGTCCCGCGCGGTCGTCATCCACATGCACAAATTGGCCATCCGGGGCGGCTTTGAGCAGAGGTTCCAGCATGGTCACGAGCCGTTGCGTGCCACGGAGGTTGATCTCGACCGACTGATCAAAATCCCGTTCGGCGACATGCGGTGCGGGTGATTGCGGTGGTGCGTGTGCGGCGCAGTGGATGGCCACATCGAGACTACCCCAGCGCTCGTGGATCGACAGGCAAAGCCGCTGCATCCCGCCGTCATCGGTGATCGACAGGGGCACCAGCGTCGGTGTCGGCCCGCCCAGAGCCTCGATGTCATCAGCCAGATCCTCAAGCCCGCCCACGGTCTTCGCCATGGCAATGACCTGATAGCCTGCAGCTCCCAGCATCACGCCCAGAGAATAGCCCAGGCCGCGGCTGGCTCCGGTGATCAGAACGGTCTTTGCAGTCGTCATTCCGCCGCCTTGGTCACAAACCCAGCCGAGATCCGGTCCGAGGGCCGGATGGGATAGTCACCGGAGAAACACGCGTCGCAGTACTGGGGTGATCTGGTATCCCGGCCTTTTTCCTCACCCGCCGCCCGGTACAGCCCGTCAAGGCTCACAAAGCGCAGGGAATTGACGCCAAGATATTTGCAGATCTCATCCTCGGACATGGTCGCGGCAATCAGTTTCTCCCGCTCCGGGGTGTCCACGCCATAGAAACAGGGCCAGGTTGTGGGCGGTGAGGCAATCCGGAAATGAACCTCGGCCGCACCGGCATCGAGAACCATCTCGCGGATTTTTAGACTGGTGGTTCCCCGCACAACAGAGTCGTCCACCAGAATTACCCGTTTCCCCGCAATCATCGACCGGTTCACGTTGAGCTTCAGACGCACACCCATGTTGCGGATCTGCTCGGTCGGCTCGATGAAGGTTCGACCCATATACTGGTTGCGCACAATACCCATGGCGAAGGGGATGCCGCTCTCCTGGGAGTAGCCGATTGCGGCCGGTGTGCCGCTGTCCGGGATGGGGCAGACCAGATCGGCCTCCACCGGGGCTTCCTTCGCCAGTTCGATACCGATGCGGCGGCGGGTCTCATAGACCGACTGGCCGCCGATAATGCTGTCGGGGCGTGAGAAATAAACGTGTTCAAAGATGCAGAACCGCGACGGACGGCGATCAAACGGGAAGGAGCTTTCAACACCGGACTCAGTGCAGATCACCATTTCACCAGGCTCAATCTCGCGCACAAATTCCGCACCGATGATGTCGAGTGCACAGGTCTCCGACGACAGGATCCAGCCATCGCCGATCCGGCCAAGCATTAGAGGCCGCACGCCCAGAGGATCACGTACGCCGATCAGCTTGGAGCGCGTCATCGCCACGACGGAGAACGCACCCTCAACGCGTCGCAGGGCGTCCTTCATGCGCTCGGGGATGTTCTTCTGAATGGACCGCGCCATCAGGTGGATCATGCATTCCGTGTCCGACCCGGACTGGAAGATGGATCCCCGCTCAATCAGTTCCTGGCGCAGGGCATGGGCGTTGGTGATGTTGCCGTTATGGGCAATCGCGCAGCCACCCATGGCGAACTCTGCGAACAGGGGCTGAACGTCACGAATCTGCGCGCCTTTCGCACCGGATGTGGAATAGCGCACATGCCCAATGGCGAGCGCGCCGGGCAGGGTTTCCATGAGTTTCGCAGAGGTGAAGTTGTCCCGCACATACCCGAACCGGCGCACGGTGTTGAAGCCTGTGGCCTGGGTGTAGCTGACGATACCGCCCGCCTCCTGGCCGCGGTGCTGGAGCGCGTGAAGACCGAGTGCGACGAAGTTTGCGGCATCCTGGATGCCGATGGCACCGAATACACCGCATTCCTCATGCAATTTGTCATCATCGAACGGGTGCGAGCAAATGGGCATCGGATTCGCCTGTTGTCTGTGCCTGCTGGCTGTATAGTTGCGCCGCAACATATTGTCACGGGTTTGACATCAACTATTCGGCACAGGACGCGGTAAGGTTTGTAAACTGGCTGATGATCCACTGGGGGCCATCCTCGGGGAGGCTCTCGGTCGCGGATGCCTTGAGATCGGCAAGAATGTCGAGCGTCCGGCTGTTATCGACCATCGCCACGCCGCCATCCGCGCCCATGACCTGATCGTAAATCACAAGCGCCACGATGATTAGAACGAATCCCCGGAGGACACCGAACAGGAAGCCCAGCCCCTGATCCACCGGCCCTAGCGCCGAGTTCTGGATGGCACCGGATATGATCGGTGTGAAAATGGAAACGATTACAAGGGCCAGGACGAAGGCAAGGGCAAAGCCGCCGAGGATCCCAAGCTCGCAGTTCGTCCCAATCAGGTCCTTTAGAACGGGAACTTCACGGATCAGCGGCTCAAATGTGGGCGCGAAAGTGTAGCCCACGACAGCCGCAATCACCCAGCCCGCAATGGAAAGGCATTCCCGCACCAGCCCGCGTGACCAGGCAAGTACCGCCGACAGCAAAATAACGACAAGTACGATGCCGTCGACCAGAGTGTAGCCTTCCATAAGTGTCCGTTCCTATCGGTCAATCTTTCCGAAACACTTTTCCATGAACGCGCCGAGGTCCGCAACCGTATGAATGTCCAGAGAGTTACCGTCTGTGGTTTTTATGCCCTTTGGCGCGATGGCCGACTGGAAGCCAAGTTTCGCGGATTCGCGCAGCCTCGCGCCCGCCTGTGCGGTGGGACGAAGCGCGCCCGAGAGGCTCAGTTCGCCGAAGAAAACCGTATCGGCGGGCAGGGCGTGATCCTGACGCGCGGAGACCAGTGCGGCGGCCACGGCGAGATCCGCCGCCGGCTCCGAAATGCGCAAACCACCGGCGACATTGAGATAAACATCGCGGTCGGCAAAACTGATGCCAAACCGCGCTTCAAGAACCGCGAGCACCATGGAAAGCCGCCCGCTGTCCCAGCCCACAACTGACCGCCGGGCGGTGCCGAGATGGGTTGGGGCAACCAGGGCCTGGATCTCGGCCAGTACAGGGCGTGTGCCCTCAACGCCCGCAAACACGGCTGAGCCTGGGCTCGGTTTGCCGCGTTCGGACAGGAACAGGGCTGAGGGGTTGGCGACCTCCTCAAGCCCGCGTCCCGTCATTTCGAACACGCCGATTTCGTCCGCCGGTCCGAATCGGTTTTTGACGGCACGCAGAATGCGGAACTGATGGCCGCGCTCGCCCTCGAAGTAGAGGACGGTGTCGACCATGTGTTCGACCACGCGGGGTCCTGCGATCTGACCCTCCTTTGTGACGTGACCGACCAGGATGATCGAGACGCCGCGCCGCTTGGCAAAACTGACCAGTTCATGGGACGCCGCGCGGACCTGCGACACTGACCCTGGCGCGCTGGCAACGTGGTCGGCCCACATGGTCTGGATCGAGTCGATGATGGCCAGAGCGGGACGTTCGGCGTCCAGAGTCGTCAAAATGTCCCGTAGATTGGTCTCGGAGGCCAGTTTCAGCGGCGATTTTGTCAGTCCGAGCCGGGAGGCGCGCATGCGGATCTGTGCCGCAGCTTCCTCGCCCGAGACGTAAATGGCGCTGTTGCCGTTGCTGGCAAAGGCCGCGGCGGCCTGGAGGAGCAGGGTTGATTTGCCGATGCCAGGGTCGCCGCCGACCAGGATGGCTGAGGCGGGCACGAGGCCGCCGCCCAGAACGCGGTCGAGTTCGGCGACGCCACTGGTCTGACGCGGGGCGGGGGTGTCCTCGATATCAAGGCTCGACAGTTCAACGCGGTTGCCGCGCGTGGTGCCGAGGGAGTTTCCCTTGGGGCCGTCGGTCAGGCCCGTGTCCTCGGTTATGGTGTTCCACGAGCCGCAACTGTCGCAGCGGCCAGCCCATTTCGAATGGGTGGCCCCACATTCGGAGCAGACAAATTTAGCGGATTTTCGGCTCAATACTCTTTCCCGGTCTTCGGATCAACGTACCGCCGCGATCGGCCCTTCGGCGCGGCCGTGGATGAACTGGTCGAGGTAAGGGTCTGAAGCGGTGTCCATTTCCCGGATGTGCCCGGACCAGCGGACCAGACCGCCATGGAGCATTGCGACATGGTCGGAGACGGTCCGCACGGTGGTCATGTCGTGGGTGATGGTGATGGCGGTGGACCCAAGCTCCTCGACCAGTTCGCGGATCAACTCGTTGATAACACCGGCCATGATGGGGTCCAGACCGGCGGTAGGCTCATCGAAGAATATGACCTCCGGATCGGTCGCAATGGCACGGGCCAGACCCACACGTTTCTGCATTCCGCCTGAGATTTCAGCCGGATAGAGGTCCGCGACCTCCGGGGCGAGGCCAACGCGGCGCAGTTTTTCGATGGCAAGTTCGCGGGCCTGTTTCTTTTTGAGCGGCTTGCGAACATGGGTGTGGGTGTGTCGGAAGGAGACGTTCTGCCAGACGGTCATGCTGTCGAAGAGGGCGGCGCCCTGAAAGAGCATCCCGAAATGCCGGAGGAAGGCGCGGCGGTCCATGTCGTCAACCGGGGTGCCGTCGATGGTGATCTCGCCGCTGTCGTGGTGTTCGATGCCAAGGATGCATTTGAGCGTCACAGACTTTCCGGTGCCGGAACCGCCAATGATTACAAGGCTTTCGCCCTTCATGACCTTGAGGTTCACTCCGGCCAAGACGCGGTTTTCGCCGAAGGCTTTATGGACGTCGCGCAACTCGATTTTTGGAACATCACTCACCGGAAAAACACCTCCGTCAGAAGGTAGTTCGCTGCGAGTACGAGTATCGAGGCGGACACCACCGCGTTTGTGGTGGCGCGGCCCACACCCTGCGCGCCGCGGCCGGAATGGTAGCCGTGGTAGCAGCCCATGAGCGAGAGAATGAATCCGAAGGCCGCGGCCTTAACGAGGCCGGAGGTCACGTCGGAGGTCTCGAGGAAGTTGACGGTGTTCTGCACATAGGTCGCCGCGTTGAAATCGAGGCGGCCGATGCCGACCAGACTGCCACCGAAAATGCCGATCACGTCACCCACGGCCACCAAAAGCGGCAGGGAGATCGTCGCGGCGGCAACCCGGGGAAGTACGAGGTATTTCATGGGGTTGGTGGAGAGTGTTGTCAGCGCGTCGAGCTGTTCCGTGACCTTCATCGTACCGATTTCAGCGGCGATGGAAGAGGAGACGCGACCGGCGACCATCAGTCCGCCCAGGACGGGGCCGAGTTCACGGACGATGCCAATGGCCACAATCGACGGGACCACCGATTCGGCGTTGAAACGCGACCCGCCCGCATGGATCTGAAGCGCGAGGGCCGCGCCGGTGAAGAGTGTGGTCAGGCCTACCACAGGGAGCGAAAAATATCCAATGCGAATAAGCTGTTGAACCAGTTCGCCGGGATAGTATGGCGGCCGGAACAGGTGCGATACCGTGGTCAGGGCAAACATGACCAGGCTGCCGGTGCTGCGGCAGAGGCCGAGGACAGATCGGCCGATGGAGGCCAGAAAAGACTGAATAAGTGCAAGGATATACATGGTCTGCCCGCTTACTGCTGGCTCTCCTTGTAGTTGCGTTCGTAGCGGTCGCCAAGGGATGTCAGGAATTCATATCCGATTGTGCCCGCCGCATTGGCGAGGTCGTCCACGGTCTGGTGTTCGTTGAGGATTTCAAGGTGCGAGGGCACGGTTTCCAACCCGGTGACATCGACCGTGATCAGGTCCATGGAGATGCGGCCAACCATTGGACAGGGCGTGTCGCCCGCATAGAGGCTGACCTGGCCGTTACCCGCCGTCCGCAGAAGTCCATCCGCGTAACCTGCTGATATGGTTGCAATTTGCCGCGTCTCCGGCGCGGTCCAGTTTGCGCCGTAGCCGACGGCTTCCCCTTCCTCCACCTCCCTGACCTGGATGACCGGGAGCGACAGTGAGACCACGGGAATCCCATCGGAGAAGGGGGCGCCGCCGAAGAGGCCGATGCCGGGGCGGGTCAGGTTGTGGTGAAAATCGCAGCCCAGAAGGATGCCGCCGGTGGCGGCGAGGCTGCGACGGAGGTCGGGAAAGTCGCGGGCGACGGTTTTGAATACCTGTAGCTGGCTGCGGTTCTGCGGGTGGGAAGGTTCATCGGCGCAGGCGAGGTGGGACAGCAGCAAGTCGGCACGGATTTTTGCAATGTGATCAGTGGCTTCCGTAAGGTCGGCGGGCTCGAGGCCGAGACGGTTCATGCCGGAATCGATCTGAAGCGCGCTGGTATGGCCGGGGATTGCCGCGGCCATGCGGCGGATTTGGTCGATGCTGTTGAGACAGGGGGTAAGGTCGTAGTCGCGGCAGAGCTTCTCATCGCCCGGAAGAAGCCCGGACAGGATGTAGATTTTTGGTTTTATTCCGAGGATTTCACGGAGTTCCGCGCCCTCGTCAGCCAGTGCCACGAAGAAGGTTTTGGCCCCTTCGGCTGCCAGTGCGGGGGCGGTGCGGGTGATGCCGAGACCATAGGAATTCGCCTTCAGCACCGCAGCGGTTTCGGTGTCGGAGGCGGACAGGGCGTCGAGGGCGCGCCAGTTGCGGCGGATTGCGGTCAGATCGACGGTCAGTTTTGCTCTGGCCATGGCAAAAATGCTCCCCGTGGTGGTCCGGCGGGTGTCCGGACTGGCACAAATTGCGGATGAAATGGCGCAATCGGGACTCCAGGTGGCACAGATTGAGAGTCAAATGGCACAGATTGTGAATCAAATGGCACAGATTGCATGGTAAATGGCCGGATCCCGCAGGTTTCTGATCATGAAGCGCTGTCCCGTGTCATGAATTGGTCGTGCGCGCATCACAAGACAAAAATGCGTTTGTCGGGTGCTTCTCCGGCTTCCATGCCGCTCGTGCATCTGTATGGTCGCGACCAGTCAGCTTATCAGGTTCCGGAGGGCAGAGATGATCGAAGAGGAAACGAAACCTTCGGATCAGGGGCGGGGTCAGAACCACCTCGATCATGAGACGTTTGAGGCGATTGTCGCGGCCGTTGAAGCGGCGGACAGCGACCGGCTTCAGGAACTGCTTGAGCCGCTGCACGAGGCGGATATTGCCGACCTGATTGAGGAACTGGACCGCAACCAGCGGCGGGAGCTGATCCGGGTCTGGGGCATTGATGTGGACGGTGCGGCGCTCTCCGAACTTGAGGAGGGTGTCCGTGACGAGATCATCGCGGAAATGGGCGACGAGGCCCTGGCGGCGGCGGTTCAGGACCTGGAAACCGATGACGTCGTCTATCTGACCGAGGACCTGGAGGGGCCGCAGCAGGAACGCATCCTGCGTATGCTCGACGATGCCGACCGGGTCGCGGTGCGCCAGTCGCTGACCTATGAGGAATTTTCAGCCGGTCGTCTGATGCAGCGCGAGGTCGTGGTGGCGCCTGAGCACTGGAGCGTCGGGGATGCCATCGACTACATGCGGGCGGAGGATCACCTGCCGGAGAGTTTTTATGGGCTGGTCATTGCCGATCCGCAGATGCACCCGGTTGGCATGGTGTCTCTGGGGCGTTTGATGGGGTCGGCGCGGCCCACGCGGCTGAAGGACATTATGGAAGAGGATCTGCGCACGCTCAATGTGAGCCAGCCGCAGGAGGACGTGGCCTATATCTTCAACAAGTACCACATCATTTCTGCCCCGGTGGTGGATGATGATGGGCGGCTTGTGGGGCTGATCACCATTGATGACGCGATGGACGTTTTGGAGGACGAGGCAGAGGAGGACATGAAGCTGCTCGCCGGTGTGGGCGATGAGGAGCTGAATGACGGGGTTCTGGAAATTGCCAAGGCGCGGTTCATCTGGCTGACGGTCAACCTGATCACGGCGATTTTGGCCTCGGTGGTGATTGCGCAGTTTACCGATACGATTGAATCCCTAGTGGCCCTGGCCGTTCTGATGCCGATTGTGGCCTCAATGGGGGGCAATGCGGGCACCCAGACCCTGACGGTGGCGGTGCGGGCTTTGGCGACGCACAGTCTGACGCCCCGAAACATTCGCAGGTTTATCGGCCGTGAGGGGCTGGTGGGGCTGATAAACGGGGTTGGTTTCGCCGTTCTGATCGGTGTGCTGAGCGCTGTGTTTTATTCCAACTGGCCGCTGGGGGCGGTGATTGCCACGGCGATGATTGGTAACATGGTGGTCGCGGCCTTTGCCGGGGTGATGGTGCCTATTGCGCTCGACCGGCTGAAGCTAGATCCCGCGCTCGCATCGGGCACGTTTGTGACCACGATTACGGATGTGTTCGGGTTCTTTGCCTTCCTCGGCCTGGCCGGAGCGGTGCTGCTTTAGGATCGTCGGCCTGGACCGGGCGCGTGGCCGTGTCCGTTTGGCCGGTGAGAATTTGTTTGTAATTCGCTGACAATGCGGCAAAATCCCTCGCAGAGGCTGGGGGTGAATATGCCGGTTGACCGCCGTAATGCCTGCGACAGTGGCGATGTGGGGGCGGGAATGGCGGTTGGAACGGGCAGATGGTGGAGCGGCGCGGCGCTGCAGTCCGGGGCGATCACGCTGGTTGTGCTGCTGCTGCCGATTTGCGTCTGGCTCGATCTGCGCAACCTGTCGGACCGGAATTTGCGCAATCAGGCCGAGACGCTGAACCGGGTTGTGAGCGCGTTTCGGCAGTATTATTCCACCAATGTTGTCAGCCGGATCATGGATGCGGGCGGAGCGGCGCATCCTACGAACCTCTATGAGGACCGGCCGGGAGGTATTCCGATCCCGGCGACGCTGTCGATCGAACTGGCCGCGGCGCTGCGCTCGGAGCAGGACAGCGTGGCCTACCGGTTTGTGTCGGAATATCCCTTTGCGAACCGGGCGAGCCATAACCTGACGGAATTCGAGAGGTCGGCGTTGCGCCGGTTTGAGGCGGACCCGGTGGGGCTTGCCATGTTGACAGATGTGTCGGGCGGGCTGCGCGACCGGCAGGTGACGGTGGCGACGCCGGTTCTGATGGGTGGCGGCTGCGTGACCTGTCACAATGCGCACCCCGACAGTCCGAAGACAGACTGGAAGATCGGCGATGTGCGGGGCATTCAGACCTTTACGGTGAGCCAGCCGCTGACGCTGAACATCTGGTCGTTTCAGTGGATCCTGACCTATATGGCGTTTTCGGCGCTGGTGGCGGTTGCGGTGTCCACCAACCTCTTCAAGCGTGCGCGGGAGTTTCAGGCGTTGAGCCGGAGGCTGATTGAGCAGAACTCGTTTCTGAGCGAAGTGTCGCGGGTGGTGTCGAAATACATTCCGACCCAGGTGTTCGACGCGATTTTCCGTTCCGGCGCAGGGCGGGGGATTTCCACCGAACGCAAGAAGCTGACGGTGTTTTTCTCGGATATCCGGAATTTCACGGCGACGACGGAGCAGTTGCAGCCCGAGGATCTGACGGCCATCCTCAACGAGTATTTCTCGGAGATGTCCGCAATTGCCGAGGCGCATGGGGCGACGATCGACAAGTTTATTGGCGACGCCATTGTTGCGTTTTTCGGCGATCCAACCAGCCAGGGCGTGCGGGAGGATGCGCGGGCCTGCGTGCGGATGGCGATTGCGATGCAGAAGCGGCTGCGGGAGCTGAACGTGATCTGGCGGGATCGGGGTTATGAGCATCCGTTCCAGGTGCGGATCGGGATTAATACGGGCATTTGTAACGTGGGCAATTTCGGCTCCGAGAGTCGGATGGATTATACCATCATCGGGGCGGAGGCGAACCTGGCGGCGCGGCTGGAATCCATTGCCGAGCCGGGCGGGATCGTCATGAGCTATGAGACCTGGGTGCATGTGCGCGACGAGGTGCCCGCCCAGGCGATGGAGCCGGTACGGTTTAAGGGCATTGCGCGGGAGGTGGTGCCGTACCGCTGGCTGACTGATGACCGGGAGGTGCCTGTGGTGCCGGAGGACAAGCCGGCTGTCGGTCAGGGCATGACGGTGTCGATTGACGTGGCCGACCTGGACGGGTCGGGGCGGCTGGAGATCGAGCGGATTTTGGTGAAGGCGCGGGACGTGTTGCGGGGGGATAAGGGGGAGGGGTGAGGTTTGTGCGTTGCCGTTTCAGTTGTTCCGATCGGGGGGACGGCGGGAAGTGCGCGGTGAGACGTGCCGGCGGCGGTCCTGGGGGCGGCGCTGCTGAGGGGGTGTGCGGCGCGGTTTCATGGCGAAGTGTGCATCGTCGGGCGTCGGTGCGCGATGACGCGGGAGGAGCGACGGCCCTTGGGGCCGGACCTTCGCTGGCACGGCGGGCTTGGCGCCCTTCGATTCCGTGCCCTTAGGGGCTCTTACCCGAAATCGCCGCTGCCGCTGTTCTGGTAGTTTTTGATCAGGTTGGAGAAGCGCGTGAACTGGCCCTCGAAGGCGAGGTCGACGGTGCCGATGGGGCCGTGGCGCTGTTTGCCGATGATGACCTCGGCGCGGCCATGGAGTTTTTCCATTTCCTCCTGCCAGACGGCCATGGCGGCGATGTCGTGGTCGCCGGGTTTCTCGCGTTCCTTGTAGTATTCCTCGCGGAAGATGAACATCACCACGTCCGCGTCCTGCTCGATGGAGCCGGATTCGCGCAGGTCGGAGAGCTGCGGGCGTTTGTCCTCGCGGCTTTCGACCTGGCGGGAGAGCTGGGAGAGGGCGATGACGGGGATGTGCAACTCCTTGGCGATTGCCTTTAAACCCTGCGTGATTTCGGAGACCTCCTGCACGCGGTTGTCGGATTTGGAGTTGGTGCCGCGGGCGAGCTGGAGGTAGTCGATGATCATCAGGTCAAGCCCGTGCTGGCGCTTGAGGCGGCGGGCACGGGCGGCGACGGTTGAAATCGGCAGGGCGGGCGTGTCGTCGATGTAGAGCGGGGCTTTTTCCAGTTCCTTGGCGGCCTCAAGGAAGCGGCGCATCTCGTCCTGCGTGAGGTTACCCTCGCGGATGTTCTGGGAGGGGATGCGGGCGGCTTCGGAGAGAACACGGGCGGCGAGCTGTTCGGCGGACATCTCGAGTGAGAAGAAACCGACGACGCCGCCTTCGACAGCGCCTTCGGTACCGTCCGGGCGAATGCCGCGTTTGTAGTTGCGGGCCACGTTGAAGGCCACGTTGGTCGCGAGCGAGGTTTTACCCATGGAAGGCCGCGCGGCGAGGATCAGAAGGTCGGAGGGGTGGAAACCGCCGAGTTTCTCGTCGAGATCGTCGAGACCGGTGGGCAGGCCGGAGAGCCCGCCGTCGCGCTGATAGGCGGCATTCGTGACGTTGACGGCGTCGAACACTGCTTTCTGGAAGGACTGGAAGCCCTGGTCGGTTTTGCCTTTTTCGCCAAGCTGGTAGAGTTCCTGCTCGGCCTTGACGATCAGGTCGGCGGCGTCGCTCTCGACCTCGATGCGGGAGGCGCGCTCGGAGATGTCCTGACCGATCAGGATCAGGTTGCGGCGGATCGCCAGGTCGTAGATGAGCTGGGCGTAATCCTTGACGGCGAAGAGCGAGATCGCGGCCCCGGCAAGACGCACCAGATAGGAGGTGCCACCCACGGCCTGGAGGCCCTCGTCGCCCTCAAAAAACGCCTTGAGCGTGACCGGCGTGGCCAGGGTGTTTTTGCGGATGCGGTCGGAGGCGACTTCGAAAATCCGGGTGTGCAGGGGATCAAAGAAGTGTTCGGGCTTGATGATGGAGGCGATGCGGTCAAAGGCGTCGTTGTTGACCAGAAGGGCGCCGAGAAGGGCCTGTTCCGCCTCGATATTGCTGGGAAGGACGTTTGCCGCACCGTCCAGCGTGTCCGTGTTTCCGTCTGCCATGTGTCTGCTCCTGTGCCAATCGGCAGTCTACCCTATTGTTTCGCGCGGCGCGCTTGTGGATAGTGGGGATACCGGTGACAAAACAACCTATTTTGTACGTTTGAGGCAAAATACCACAAGATAACCGGGACGGGAACGGAGGAAACATGAAAAACGATTCCGATGATACCGAGGACAGGGACACGGAAAACCGATCGTTCAACTCGCCTGAGATTGGGGCTCTGGCCCATCTTTACCGGGGGGAGGTGTACCGCAGCACGCTTTGGAGGACACGTCTGGACCAGACGACCAACTGGGCGGTGGTGACGACGGGGCTGGCTCTGTCGCTGTCGTTTTCCGACCCGTTTGCCTCGTCCCTGCCGCTGATTCTGGTGGGGCTGATGGTGACGGCGTTTTTGATGTTCGAGGCGCGGCGCTACCGGTATTTCAATGTCTGGCGTGCGCGGTGCCGTCTGATGGAAACCGAGATGTACGGGCCGCTGCTGCGCGGACGGGACATGCGGATGGACGGGAAGTGGAACACGCTTCTGGCCGATGACTATATCCAGCCGAAATTCCATATCAGCTACGCCCGTGCCGTGGGGCGGCGGCTCAGGCGGAACTATGGCTATATACTTGCTATCCAGGCGGTGGCCTATTTCGGCAAGCTGGCGGTGCATCCCTCGGGCGTGGACAATGTCGAGCAGTTCCTGGAGCGGGCCGAGGTGGGACCGATCCCCGGCATTCTGGTGGTGCTGGGCGGGGTGATGTTTCACGGGACCTGGATCACCCTGGCCTGGACCACGTGGCGGATCGAGAAGCGCGCGCGGGCCGAGAGGGCGCGGGAAGGGCGGCAGCTGATCGCGATTGCCTAAACCGGCGTGAGGGTTTCGCTGGGGTTTCCCGGTTTTGCCATGTAGGTGGCTGGGAGGGAATTCGGATCACCGGGGGACAGGTCCATGAAAATTGCCGCGTTCGTTGTGTGTGCCGCGATGGCGGTGCCGGGGCTGGTGCTCGCCGCACCGGGATATGTGCGGCTGAAGGATCAGGCGCGTGCGGAGCGGCCCATTTCGCTGTCGGTGTGGTATCCGGCGCAGGCAGAGGCGACGGAGGATGTTGGCGGAAACGCGGTTTTTGAGGGCACACCTGCGGCGGCTGGGGCGGAGTTGCCCGCGGGGCCGTTGCCTCTGGTGATCCTGTCCCATGGTGGGTTGCGGTCAGCGGATGATTCCGGTGCCTGGCTGGCGGCAGGGCTGGCCGAGACGGGCGCGGTGGTGGTTGAGGTTTCCGCGCCGCGCATCGAGACCGGTGCGGAGGCGGCTGCTGAGATTGCGGCGCGGCCGGGTGATATAAGGCGCGCGGTGGACGTAACGCTGGACCATGCCGACTGGGCCGAACGGATCGACACGGACAGGATCGCGGTTGTTGGGTTTGCGCTGGGCGGGACGGCGGCGCTGGCGGTGGCGGGCGCGGAGGTCGATGCCGCGGCGATTGCGGGGGCCTGCGCGCCGGGCGGCATGGGCAGCCCGGACTGTGATTGGCTTGCCGGGCAGGGGGCGTCCCTGGAGGGGTTCGCTTTGGCGGAGGCGCGGGATGAGCGGTTTGGGGCGGCTGTCGCGATTGCGCCGGAGTATGCCGGGGCGCTGGGTGGCGCGGATGCGCCGGCGCGGGTGGTGACGCTGGATGATGGCATGACGCTTTTTGACGCGTTTCCGGTCTGTACCGGGCGCGCACCGGAGATCCTGGGCGAGGGAGCCGTGATCTGCGGTGCGTCGGAGGAGGCGCGACGGGCGGCGCATGAGCGCATTTTCGATGCGGTCTCCGGGTTTCTGGCGGAGACCTGGGACTGAGCGGGCTGACTGGTCAGGTCAGGGGCCAGTTTTTGACGCGCTGTTTTCGTTTGGCAAAAAGGGCGATGACCGGAGCCATCAGGACCATAAGGCGGCCGCTGATCGCGGGACGGCCGGTTTCGCAGACGGATTTGAGGTTGGAGGCGATGTACCGCTGGCCGCCTTTCATCTGCTTGAGAAGCTCGCTGCCCTCGACCGCGTTTTCGATGACAAGTTCAAATTCGGTGCCGCCGTCTTTCTCCCGTAGATTGTAGGTGACCTGGCAGGGCGGCTCATCGATACTGGTCATCCGAAAGGTGTGGGCGTAGCAGGTGGGCGGATCAAACCGCAGAACCTCGCCCACGACCATGGCGATTTTGCGGTTGGGATGAACCATCCGCATTTTTGCGTTTTCCCTCAGACCGTTCTCCGTTTCGCAGATGGCGCCGAAGAAGAAGGGCAGGACCTTGTCCGTAGCGACGAGCGTGGACCAGACCGTGTCGATTGGGGCGTGGATGAATGTGCGGTTTATGATGGGCGCGGCATGGGTGGGTTCAGTCACTGTCGGTATCCCTGTTCCGGCCGGTTGCGGCCTCTGCGATTTGTTTGATGAGGGTGACCCGCTCCGACCAGCAGGTGCTGTATTCATCGGTCCAGCGGTTGTGAATTTCCTGGATCGGAACGGCGTTGAGGAAGAGTTTGCGGCTGCGGCCCTCCCGGCGGCTGATGATAAGACCGGCTTTTTCGAGGACCGTGAGGTGGTTCATCACGGCGATGCGGCTGACATCGAATTTTGCCGCCAGCGCACCAACGGAAAGACCGGGGCAGTCGCGGACGTGGTCCATGATCTGTCGCCGGGTGGTGTGGGCGAGGGCGTGAAAAACACCGTCCATGTCGTCATTGGTAATCATGTAATTACATAATTACATGATTGGGATTCGCGCAAGGGAATTTTGGCGGGTGGGCAGGCGGGCTGGTGCCATGGCGGCCGGGATAACCTTTTGTTTAGGTACAGTTGTAAATTAACCCGCAGTATAAAAAGCGGCTTTGGTTTGAAGTTACTTTGGTTTTATGTGTTCGAATAAAGTTGATGCGCGTAACTTTTTTGTTTGGCCTGATAAATCATGGTCCCGTCAGATAATTATCACTTGTTACGGGAACAGTTTATATGTGCGTCACCTGCATGCTTGGCGGATCGTCTCTCTCGGATGTTCAGCTTTCGGTTTTTCACCAGGAGGGCGGCATTATGGGCAGTGTCTCCCAGGTTCACTGGGATGAGACGACGCTGACCTTTAGTCTGAATGGTTCGTTGAGTGGCTCCAAAATCGACCTGCGGTTCGGGAAGGATTTGGTGTCGAATGATGACACGCCGGATATGGAAGTCTCGCCCATGGTCGAGATGGTCAGCCGGGTTCTGGACAATGCGGTCGGTGGCGCGGAAAATGACGTGCTGATCGGGAACTTCAAGGCCAATGCCCTGGCCGGAGGAGCGGGCAATGACAGGCTGCAGGGCGAGGATGGCGATGACCTGCTGCTTGGCGAAGGCGGAAATGACCGTCTGTTCGGCGGAGCCGGTGACGACAGCCTCGAGGGTGGCGAGGGCCGGGATGTGCTGGTCGGCGGCGAAGGCGATGACGAATTCATCTTCGCCGAGGAAACGGACAGCTTCGGGCGGGGTTCCTTTGATCGCATCAAAGGCGTGGACGGTGTTGGCGAGGAGGGTGGTGACGTCATCAACCTCGACGGCATTGATGCCAACAGCGCGGTGGATGGTGACCAGAGCTTTGACTTTGTTGACGCGGACCGGGCTGACACGTCACAGGCGGGACTGCTTTGGGTTGTGGAAGCCAGGGGCGGGAAAAGCAAGCTGCTCGGGACGACCGATGATGACGCCGGCGTGGATTTCACCGTGATCCTGCGCGACGGCGATACCCTAGCGTCGGACTATACGGCGGACGATTTTATTCTGTAGCGTCAGGGGGGGGGACGCCCTTCCGGGATCAAAAAAACCTCCTGCGGTGTGCGCAGGAGGGTTTGGTGTGAGTATCGCAATACCGCGCGGGTTTTGTGGCCCGCGCAGTTTTCGGACTGAGATCAGTCCTCGTCCTCATCGGCTGCCTCGGCCACGTCGGGCTGGGGCGTGCTGCCGCCGCTTTCGTCGTCATCGTTGGCCGCGCCGCCGATGTCGTCGAAGAGTTCCTGTATGTCGAATTCAGCTTCGGCATCAGCCTCGGCCTGCAGATCCTGGATGGATTTACCGGAGGCCTGAAGTTCGGCTTCCTCGGCGCTGCGGGCGACGTTGATGGTGATGTGCGTGTCGACTTCCGGGTGCAGAACAACGGAAACCCTGTGCAGGCCGAGCTCCTTGATCGGCTGGTCCAGAACGATCTGGCGCCGGTCGACGGAGAAGCCTGCCTCGGTGGCCGAATCCGCGATGTCGCGGGTGGTCACGGAGCCGTAGAGTGCGCCACCGTCGGAGGCGGAGCGAATCACGATGAAGCTTTCGCCGTCGAGTTTGGCGGCGACGCCTTCGGCTTCCTTCTTCTGCTCGAGGTTGCGGGCCTCAAGCTGGGCGCGCTGTTCCTCGAAGCGTTTCAGGTTGGCTTCGCTGGAGCGGAGCGCCTTGCCCTGGGGCAGGAGAAAGTTGCGGGCGTAGCCGTCCTTGACGCTGACCACGTCACCCATCTGGCCGAGCTTGGCGACCCGTTCGAGAAGTACTACTTCCATGTCGGTCTCCCTTATTTTACGGCGTAGGGCAGAAGGGCGAGGAAACGCGCGCGCTTGATGGCCCGTGCGAGTTCACGCTGCTTCTTGGAGGATACGGCGGTGATGCGCGAGGGCACGATCTTGCCGCGTTCGGAAATGTAGCGCTGCAGCAGCTTTACATCCTTGTAGTCGATTTTCGGTGCGTTCTGACCTGAGAAAGGGCAGGACTTCCGACGGCGGAAAAACGGTCTGTTTGCCATTGGTTATGCTCCTTTGTTCAGATCAGTCGCGACGCGGGCGGCGGGGGCCACGGTCGTCACGGCTGTTTTTGGACTGGATGACCGCGGAGGGGCCTTCCTCGTGTTCACGGACCTTGATGGTCATGACACGCATCACGTCGTCATGAATGCCCATGAGGCGTTCCATTTCCTGCACGGCCGGTGCCGGTGCGTCGGATTTGACGAAGGCGTAGTGGCCCTTGCGGTTTTTGTTGATCTTGTAGGCCATGGTTTTCAGGCCCCAGTACTCGGTGTCGACGACCGAGCCACCATTGTCCGTCAGGACCTGGCCGAAATGTTCGATCAGACCTTCGGCCTGCGCGTTGGAAATATCCTGGCGCGCAATGAATACATGCTCATAGAGAGCCATATGCTACTCGCTTTTTCCGGCGGGCTTCAAAAGGGAACCTGCAAGCCCTCCGGTTCCATACGAGAGGCCGCGCGTGAATGCCTTTGGAGGGATGGCGCCTTTTACGGGTTTTGCGGTGGAATGCAAGGGGGGATGGGCCGGTTCCGCCCGGGCTCCACCGCGATGGTTAACCATGTGTGGGGGCGTTGGATTTTTGGGTGCGATATCAACTTGTATACCAGTCTCCAATTCCGTATCGTTTTGGTGTGGCCCCGAAAAAGGGGGTGCGTAAATCGCCCGGCAGAGGCGGACTGGCCGTTGACGGGCTGACGAATTGGGAGGAATTTTAAGTTGAACAGACGAACTGGGCTGAAGTTTGCCGGCGTTGCGCTGGCGGCGTTCGGGATGATTGCGTCGGTGGCACCGGCACAGGCCGAATACCCCGAGCGGCCGATCACCTTTATCGTACCCTGGGGTGCGGGTGGTGGCACGGATGCGGTGGGCCGCATTTTGGGCTCGCTGCTGGAGGCTGATCTGGGACAGCCCGTAAACGTGGTGAACCGCACCGGTGGGTCCGGTGTTGTCGGGCACAGCGCAATCGCAACTGCGGCGCCGGATGGTTACACCATTGGCATGGCCACCGTTGAGGTTGCCATGATGCATCACGTGGGCCTGACCGATCTGACATATGAGGATTATACGGTTCTGGCGCAGGTCAATATTGATCCCGGCGGGCTGATGGTTCGGGCGGATTCGCCCTATCAGACGGCGGCTGAGCTGCTTGAGGCGATCAAGAACGGTGAGGATGGCGAGTTTAAGGGCTCCGGCACCGGGCAGGGTGGCATCTGGCATCTGGGTCAGGCCGGATGGATGCTGGCTGAAGGCGTGGACACGGCGAAATCGCCATGGGTTCCGTCCCAGGGGTCTGCTCCGGCTCTCCAGGACATGGTTGCCGGTGGCGTGGATTACGTGACCTCGTCGCTGCCCGAGGGGCGTGCGCTGATCGATGCCGGTGAGGTTCGGGCGCTTGCGACCATGGGTGCGGAGCGCCTGGCGATCTTCCCCGACGTGCCGACACTGGCCGAGGCCACCGGCACCGACTGGACCGTGGGTGCATGGCGCATGGTGGCCGGTCCGGCCGGACTGCCCGATGAGGTGGTGGACGTGCTGATCCCCGCGCTTGAGCGTGCCTACAACTCCGATGAGTACCGCGAGTTCATGGAAGGTCGCGGTCTGGGCATGGTGTGGCGTGCCGGTGAGGACGCCAAAGCCTTCATGGCCAAATCCGATGAGGATTTCGGCAAGGTGATGTCCGCCGCCGGTCTGAGCGACGGCTGATGGTGAAACGCCCCGGGGCCGTGTGCTCCGGGGCTTTTCGGAGGGGTTTTCGTGCAGGTTGGTGACGCGGTATCCGGCGTCTTTTTCGTTCTTTTGGCGTGTCTCGTATTCTGGCTGACGAAGGATTTCCGCGTCATGCCGGGCCAGAATTACGGCGCCTCGTTTTTCCCGCGCACCATTGCGGTCTGCATGGGGCTGATGGGTCTGCTGCTCGTGCTGCGCGGTATGCGGGCGCATGGGGCGTTTCGCGTGACGCCGGGGGACTGGCTGCGGTCAGGTCAGCATGTGGTCAGTTTTCTGCTGATCGTGGGTGTGCTGGTTTTCTATATCCTGATGTCCGACACGCTCGGATTTCTGATCACCGGGTTTGTGAGCCTGCTGGTTCTGCTTCTGTGGCTGCGCGGGACCGCACACTGGATGCAGGCGGTGATTGTGTCAGTGGTTTGCGTGCTGGGCATGCAGCTGTTTTTTGGTGAGTTTCTCCGGGTGCCTCTGCCTTGGGGGATTTTGCAACCGGTGGCGTGGTAGGTCATGGAACATTTTGCAACCGCACTTCCGCTGGTGCTTGATCCCTATGTGCTGACGGTGATCGTACTGTCGGGGCTGTTTGGGCTTTTCATGGGGGCCATCCCAGGGCTGTCGGCGACGATGGCGACGGCGCTTTTGGTGCCGGTCACATTCTTTATGCCACCGGTGCCGGCGCTCGCTGCGATTGTGACGGCGACGGCCATGGCGATTTTTGCGGGCGACCTGCCGGGGGCGCTGTTGCGCATTCCGGGCACGCCGGCATCGGCCGCCTATACGGATGAGGCGTTTGCGCTGACGCGGAAGGGCAAGGCGGAACTGGCGCTGGGCACCGGGCTGGCCTCGGCCGTTGTGGGCGGTCTTTTTGGCACGCTGGTTCTGGTGTTTGCGGCGCCGGTTCTGGTGCAGGTGGCGAAGAATTTCTCGTCCTATGAGTATTTCTGGCTCGCCTGTCTCGGGCTGACCTGTGCCGCGTTTATCGCCGGGGCGGATCCGGTGAAGGGGGCGATATCGCTGCTGATCGGGCTGCTGATCGCAACGGTTGGTCTCGACCCGATGTCGGGGCAGGCGCGGTTTACCTTCGGCTCGGTGGAACTGATGGGCGGGGTGCATTTCATTCCGGCGATGATCGGCATGTTCGCACTGGCCGAGGTGTTGCGGGTGGTCACGACCACGACGCCGCCGCCGGAGGTGCCGCAGGCGCGGATCGGCAACGTGTTTTCCGGGATTGGCGGGGTTCTGTCGAAGTACCGCAAAAACCTGCTGCGCGGATCGGTGATTGGCACGTTTGTTGGGGCCCTTCCGGGGGCGGGGTCGGATATTGCGGCCTGGATCTCCTATGCGGTGTCGAAGAAGTTCTCCCGTGAGCCGGAGAAGTTTGGCACGGGGCATCCCGAGGGGCTGGTGGCCGCAGGGGCTTCGAACAATGCGGCTCTTGGCGGGTCCTGGGTTCCTGCGCTGGTCTTTGGAATTCCGGGGGACTCGATTACGGCGATTGTGATCGGCGTTCTCTATGTGAAGGGCATGAACCCTGGGCCGACGGTATTCCTGAATCAGCCGGAGCTGATCTACGCGATTTTCATCACGTTCTTCCTCGCGAACCTGATGCTACTGCCGCTTGGGTTTGTGGCCATTCGTGGTTCGCGGCAGCTGTTGCGGATCCATCGCCTCGTGCTGATGCCGGTAATTTTAATGTTCTGCGTCGTGGGAACCTTTGCCATCAACAACTCGGTCTTTGGGATCGGCATTCTGCTGGTCCTGGGGCTGGTGGCGTATCTGATGGAGGATAACGGGTTTCCGGTGGCGCCGGCGATTTTGGGGCTGGTTCTCGGGCCGCTGCTTGAGGACGCGTTCATGACCTCAATGATCAAGGGCGACGGCAATCTGATGGCGTTCTTTGAACGGCCGATTGCGGCGGGGCTGGGGATCGTGACGGTGGCTATCTGGTTCAGCCCGGTGGTCATGCGCGTTTGGCGCAGCAGGCGGGCGGAGGCGGGTAGCGCGAAGTGATACTGGTGTCGGCCCGCGACGCGGCGGGCCGGCACGGTTTGTCCTGGCTCCGTAATCATAGTGTCACGCGGGTGTAACCGGAACGCGGCAAACAGGGTGCCTTACAGGACAACTGGAGGTTTTCCCCAATGAAACGTCATGTCGTGGCTGCCGCTTTGTCGGTGGCTTTTTCCGCGCCCGCATTTGCCCAGGACGCTGTTCCTCTCAATGAACTGCCGGGCTGGGACATTGCCCAGGTGGCCCATCGCGGGCTTGCGCCGGGTCTACCGGAAAACACGCTGGCGGCGTTTGAGGATGTGGCCGCGCGTGGCGTGAAGGTCATTGAGATCGACCTGCGCGGGACGACGGATGGCGATGTTGTCATCATGCATGACGAGACCGTGGACCGTACCACCGATGGCAGCGGCGAGGTGACGTCGATGACTCTTGCCGAGATCAAGGACCTGGATGCCGGCAGCTGGGTCGACGCGTCCTGGGCCGGTGAGACTGTGCCGACCTATGAGGAGGCGATTTCCTTTGCCCAGGATCACGGCATAATGCTGCTGCTCGACATCAAGCAGTCGGACGTGCTGGACCGTCGCAAAATTGTGGACATCACCGAAAAGCACAACGCGACGCTCAATGTGATTGTGGGTGTACGGTCGCTGGAGGATTTGGCGGAGTTCCGGTCCTACAACCCGAACCTGCGGACGCTGGGCTTCATTCCGAACCCGGAGGCGATTGATGATTTCGCCAATGCGGGTGTGGAGATCATCCGGCTTTGGCCGCAGTGGATCCGGGGCGAGGACAGCGAGAAGCGCGGCGAGATCCCGGCCTATTGCGAGGGTGTCGAGAACTGCCTGGTGAAGCAGGTGCAGGGTCATGGCCGTCCGGTCTGGACCACGGCGGGTGAAGCCGATCGTGCGGAACTGATCGGGCTGATTGATGCGGGCGTGAACGGTATTCTGACCGATGTTCCGGATGTTCTGTCGGAACTGATGGACGACATTCGCGCGGCGCAGGGAAATTCCTGATCCGTCAGGTTTGGTCAGAGAAACTCAAGGTCCCGGCCCTGGTGGTCGGGGCCTTTGCGTTAATGCGCTGTGCGTTCGCGGGTCATGCGGATGGTGGCCATGAGGATGTGCGGGGCGATGCGCTGAAGCACCTCGCCGCAGGGTTTGAACCCGTGGCGGGCGAAGAAACCCTGGGCGCTGACCGTGGAGCGGCATTCGAGGGTTTTGACGGCTGCGGCGTCCTGGCGGACGCGGGCGAGAATGGCCGAGGCGACGCCCTTGCCAAAATTGGTGGGATGGGTGGCGAACTGCCGGATGTGGGCCTTGCCGTGTTCGAGATCGCCGGTGACGGGATTGCCCCAGGACCAGCCGCCCGCGCCGATCAGGTTCCCCTGTTCGTCCGTGGCCACGTAATACTGGCGCGAGTTGATCAGGCCGGTATCCGGTGTGGCGAGTTCGGGCAGGACACCGGCAACGGTATCGGCGTTGTAGCGGTCGAGAAGCATCCAGCCGTAGGAGGCGCGCAGAAGCACGCTGAGCGGTCCCTGGTCGGACATCGTGGCGGCGCGGACCGTGTGCGGTCTTCCGGTCATTTCTGGCTTCCAGGCGGCTGGTTGAACCTGTTTTTTTAGGGCTGATCAGTTCAACCCGATTTTTAGGATTTTTTCCATCACGTTGTGAGCGGAATTTAATTTGAATTGCGCGTAAAGTGCGGCCGGTCAGCGAAGGCTGCGCAGGCGCAGGATGCACCAGACGCTGCCGGCCATCAGGATTAAAACGACCCAGGAAGCAGCGGACCAGCTGCCGGAGGTTTCAACGGCGAGGGCGGCGAGGACCGGGCCGAGGAACTGACCCAGCCCGGCGCTTTGGAAGATCAGGCCGGAGACGAGGGGCGTGTCAGCGGGCGAGGGTGCGAGGTCCGGGACGGAGGCCCAGACTACCGCGGGGGTGACGGCGGCGACGATGCTGAAGCCGATACCGGCCATGACGCAGGTGGCGAGGCCGGAGCCGGAACTAAAGACCAGAACGCCGGTGACAGTCATGCCGATTGTGGAGGCCATGAAGATGTGGCGGGGATTGATGCCCTTCTTCAGCAGGGCGCTGCCGAGGATGTTCATGGGGATCTGCACCGCGGCGGAGCCAAAGCCCACCAGAGCCGCGTGGGGCGGGGTCATGCCGTAGCGGTCCACCAGAAGCGTGGGCAGGTAGTACATGATGATAAGGTTGACGGCGGTGAAGCAGAAAAAAATGCCGGCCGCGAGCAGGTTGCGTCGGTTCAGGATGTGGCGAAGCGGAGGTCGGGGTGCGGCGGGGCGGCGGATGGCCTGGCTGGCGGGCAGGGTGGCAAGCCAGATCGCCGAGGCGAAGGGGGCTACGGCGCAGAGCCAGTAGATGCCGCGCCAGCCGAGGTGGTTGAGTGCGAGAAAGCCCAGAACCATCATCAGGGAGATGCCCGCCGGGATCCAGGCCGCCCAGAAGCCGAGGGCCATGTTGCGGTCCTTGGGCATGGTCTGGGACTGGATGAGGCCGACGCCGGCGGTGCCGACAAGCGCGAAGCCACAGGCCTCGAGAACGCGGCTGAACATCAGAAGGGACAGACCGGAGGCAAGGGCCGCGGCCGCCGAACCGGTGCCAACCAGAACAAGCCCGGTGATAACGGCGCGGCGGGGGCCGAGACGGCGGGAGATCGTGCCGAAACCCAGGCCAACGGTGGCAGCGAGGATGCTCAGGAGGCCGGCGTAGACCGACAGATGCGAGATGCCGGTGGCGAATTCCTCGCGCATGAGCGGGAGGGAGACGCCGATTTTTCCCACCTGCATGGCGACCGCGATACCGGCGCAGATGCCCGCGGCAACACCGCTCCAGGAGGTTTTGTCCGGTTGCGGCGTGGCGGTTGTGGTCGTCATGGCGGGTGGGGTGTCCTCGTGTTGCCGGAGAGGTTGTAGGAGGCTGCCGACGCAATGGCCAGAGCGTACGAGGGGAACCCGCCTGTCACCCTGGCGTTACAATCCCGCGTGCATTTTATTCAGGCAATGGACCATTGGCGGAGGATGGCGCTATTGTGGAGCATGAACAGGAAAGCCCATCAAGGGGCGGGGACCGGGACAGCCTGGTAAATTGAGTGGTGATGGAATGACTGAATTCAATCCGATTCGTGAACTGCCGGATCTCGCCGGGTATGGCAGCGGCGACGTGCTTGTGGTTTTTGGCGAGGTGTTCGGGCGTGGTTACGTCAACGGCCTGATCGATGCCGCCGAGCAGGTGGGCATGAAGGTGGTTTACGGCACCGTTGGGCGGCGCAATCCGGACGGGACGCTGCGTGGTCTGACCGACGAGGAGATCGCGGAAAAAGGTCACGGGCCGATCATCAATGTGCCGCTTGAGGCCGGTTTCACGAATTCCGAGCCGGGCACAAGCGAGACGCTGGCGGACGTGCTGGGTGCGGTCGGCAAGGACTGGGCGAACGCGAAGCTGGATTTTGAGCATATCGAGGTTCTGCGCAGCATCGGTGAGCAGCGGTTCCGCAAGAATGTGACGCTGTTTATGGAGGAACTGCGCAACCACGTGCCGGAAGGCGCAAATGTACTGTTTGCGCATACGATGGCGGGTGGTATCCCAACCTCGAAGCAGCTTCTGGTCGTGACCAACCGTATCTTCAAGGGCACGGGCGCGCGTGGTCAGTCGAGCCAGGAGTTTTGGGAAAGCGATCTGGGCAAGGTCTGCGAGATCTCGTTTGAGGAGGTGTCCGCACGCACGCTGGGCCACCTGATCGATCTGAGCGACGGGTTCCGGGACGGCGTGACCAATGCCGGTGGCCGGGTGTCCTATGTGGCCTATGGCTATCATGGGACGGAATGTCTGATCGGTGGGGAGTACCGCTGGCAGACCTATGCGCCGTATCTTCAGGGCTTTGCGAAAATCCATCTCGAGCAGATCGCGGCGGAGGCCCATGGCCGGGGGATCAGTGTGGGCGTGTTCAACGCACCGGAGATCCTGACCAATTCCAGTGGCGTGTTCGTAGGCGTTGAGCTGCCGCTCTACCGGCTGTTTGACGCGCTGGAGCAGGAGCCGTCGTCGAAGGAACTGGCACCGGAAGTGCGGAAGGTCTGTGCGGCAAAGCTTCAGGGCGGCGAGGATGGTCTGGCTGAGGTGAAGTCCATTCTGCGCGACTATCACCGGGCGCCGGAAGTGGAGTTCATTTACGAGTTTGACGGCTGGCCGCCCCACAACCGGCCTGAGCAGATGGACCTGATGGTGGGCAGTGCGATGGCACTGCGCAAGCTGCACGTGAACGAGAAGGACCTGATGACGCTGGACCTGAGCCGTCTGGTGTTCTCGGCCTGCGGGCATGTGATGCTGCACAAGAGCTGGGACCTGGACGCGCCGGTGTACTGGGTCGGCCATGACATCGTGGCGAAGGCGCTGGGCCGAACGGGTCTGCCGGAGGAATAGGGTCCGGTTACGGTGACGGGTTGAGATGAGGCAGCGCTGTTCCCCAAGGGGGCGGCGCTGTTTTCGTTTGTGGGCCTGACGGCGGGGCGAAAACGCCCACAAAAAAAGCGCCCTCCAGGGGGCGCTTTAAATCTTCGGAATGGGGCGCGTATCAGCTGCCGTTGTTTTCCGAAATGTATTTGACGGCGTCGCCAAAAGTCTGGATCGTTTCCGCCGCGTCGTCCGGGATTTCGATGCCGAATTCCTCTTCGAAGGCCATGACCAGCTCTACGGTGTCAAGGCTGTCGGCGCCCAGATCGTCGATGAAGGAAGCGGACGGAACAACGGCCGCCTCCTCGACGTTCAGGTGTTCCACAACGATCTTTCTTACGCGACTTTCGACTTCGCTCATTATCTAGTCCTCTTGTTCTCCGTATGCATGAAGCGCAGCCGGATCTTTTTGCGACTGATGGCCCTTCCGGGCCACCGTTGAAACCTGTACTTCCGCCCCCATCGAAAGACAGGGTAATCGGAATTCGCCGGGGCTATATCACAACAATCGCCCTTGGCAAATGTTATTGCACCACGCGGCAAGCCGCGTCAAATCATTGCCAGGCCACCGTTTACGTGGAGGGTCTGGCCGGTAACATAGGCGGCTTCACTGGAGGCCAGATAGGTGGTCGCCGCGGCAATTTCATCAGGTGTTCCCATACGACCGGCCGGAATATTCGCGGAAATCTTCGATTTCTGGTCGTCCGTGAGGCTTTCGGTCATGGCCGTGGCGATGAAGCCGGGGGCCACGCAGTTCACGGTGACGCCGCGCGAGGCGACTTCCTGTGCCAGGGATTTTGACATGCCGATGACGCCGGCCTTGGCCGCGGTGTAGTTGCCCTGGCCCGGGTTGCCGGTGACGCCCACCACGGAGGAGATGTTGATGATCCGGCCCCAGCGGGCCTTCATCATGCCACGCAGCACGGCGCGGGAGAGGCGCATGACGCTGGTGAGGTTCACCGCGATCACCGCGTCCCAGTCCTCATCGGACATCCGCATGAAGAGCTGGTCACGGGTGATGCCCGCGTTGTTCACGAGGATGTCGAGCGAGCCCATGGCCGTTGTGGCCTGTTTGGGAAGCTCCGCCAGCGCGTCGGCGTCGGAGAGGTTGCAGGGCAGGACATGGGCGCGGTCGCCCAGTTCGGAGGCGAGCTCCTCAAGCGGACCGGTGCGGGTGCCAGAGAGGCCAACGGTGGCGCCCTGGGCGTGCAGGGCGCGGGCGATGGCGCCGCCGATGCCGCCGGAAGCGCCGGTCACGAGGGCGGCTTTTCCTGTGAGGTCAAACATGGGGTATCCTTTCTCAGGCCTTGGGCCGGACATCTTCGGAGGTGTTGACGGCCCGGACCTCGACGTCGCGGGCGATGCGGCGGATCATGCCTGACAGCGCCTTGCCCGCGCCAATCTCCCACATGGAGGTCACGCCCTGTTCGGCCATCCAGGCGACGCTCTCGCGCCAGCGCACCCGGCCGGTGATCTGTTTCACCAGCAGGTCGCGGATTTCCGAGGGATCGGTGACGCCCTCTGCGCGGACATTTGAGACCACGGGGACGGCGGGAGTGGAGATTTCCACGTCTGCCAGAGCCTCGGCCATGGCGTCGGCGGCGGGCTGCATCAGGGCGCAGTGGAAGGGTGCGCTGACCGGCAAAAGGAGTGCACGGCGCGCGCCGCGTTCCTTGGCCATTGCGGTGGCGCGTTCGACGGCGGCCTTGTTGCCGGAGATTACCACCTGGGCGGGGTCGTTGTCGTTGGCGGCCTCGCAGACCTCGCCTTCGGCTGCCTCGGCGGCAAGCTGTGAGGCTGCCTCAAAACCGAGACCGAGGATGGCGGCCATCGCGCCCTCGCCGACGGGGACGGCCTGCTGCATGGCCTGACCGCGGGCGCGCAGGAGGCGGGCGGTGTCGGAGACGCTGAGCGCGCCGGCGGCGCAGAGGGCGGAGTATTCGCCAAGCGAATGACCGGCAACGTAGCTTGCCATTTCAATGCTCTGGCCTTCGGCCTCGAGCGCGCGCATGGCGGCGAGGGAAGTGGCCATCAGGGCGGGCTGGGCGTTCTGGGTGAGGGTGAGGTCGGCGATGTCGCCCTCCCAGATCAGTTCTGAGAGTTTCTCGCCAAGCGCCTCGTCCACCTCGTCAAAGACCGCGCGTGCCTCAGGCCAGGTGTCGGCAAGATCGCGGCCCATGCCGATCACTTGCGCACCCTGTCCTGGAAAGACAAATGCCGTTGTCATTTTGTTGGATCCCCCGGATTGTTTGTTCTCCTGCCTAGCGTGAACCGTGTGACGGGTCCAGAGGCTGGGCGGGAGGCTGTTGCACGGGAGACACGGGCTGAAGCGTCAGATGGTTTCGAGCCGCCCGCAGCCGGTGGTGTCGAGCATGAAGCCCAGAATGTCCGCGGCCGGAGCGCTGGAGATGTCGGGGATGGAGCCGCGGCTGGACTGCCAGTCGCGGAAGGCGTTGGTCTCCTCGTTGGAGAAGACCATGTCCCAGCCGTCGAAGCGGCGGGTCAGGGTGACGCCGGTTTCGAGGTCGCGGACGTTGGAATGGCGCCAGTCCGCGCGGATCATGTTTTTGATTTTCTCAAGGACGTCCTCACTGCCCTCAATGTACTGAACGAAGTAGCCGTTTTCGCGGTGAAGGTAGCCGGTGACGCCGAGGTCACGGTTTCTTTCCTTCGCGATGCGAAAGATCAGGGCCTCCTCCGCCGAATTTGGATGGATTCCGACGGTGGAGATGTAGAGCCAGTATGAAAGCATGGGAGCCTTTCGGTGGGGTATGCACGTTTCTGTAACGGCGAGTATAACCCCGGTCCGGCAGGTATGTTCCACTAAAAGTTGCGTGATGTTGATTTAACTCGCGCTAAGGCGAAAAACCGCCTGTCTGGGCGGTTTGGTATGGCCGCCCATTCGCCAGAGCGGGGCGGCCACAGGATGTTATTTAATCGGGGGCCGGTCAGGCCTGTTCGAGTTCGCCGGACAGAATTTTCTCGATCTCGTCCAGCGGGTGGTTGGTCAGTACCTTCGGGATATCGAGGATCAGTTTATCCGTGACCTCCTGGTGCAGCACGTCGCGCAGTTTGCCCAGAACGGGGCGGCTCGCGGCGATGACAAGGCGGTCGTAGGAGCCGGAATGGGCCTCGTGATAGAGAACGTCGGCGATGTCCTCAGCGAAACGTTCCTTCTCCAGAATGTGCCAGTCCGTGTCCTGCACGGCTGAACGCTGCACGCCGGGACCGTCATTGAAGCGGCCGGGGCGGTTGGCGGCCCAGTCCTGTGCCTGCGGGTTTTCCTGGGTTTCCTTCTGGCGCACCACGAGATGCATGTCCTGTTCGTCGCCCTTGTTTACAAGGTAAAGGGCCTTTTCGCCATCGGCGATTACGACCCATGTACCGTGTCTCAATCCGTCTGCTGACATGTTTTATTCCTCCTTATGCGCGTTGGCCTCCGGGGAGCCGTCCGCGGTAGTTTTCCCGCGCTTTCATTCCGTCCGGGCGGTTCAGTTCGGCCCGGACCAGTGCCATGTTGCGGCGGTGGGACTTGAAGAAAAGGTCGAATGCGTCGCCCAGAACGGGCACGCCACCGACCACGAAGTCCACGCCGGTATTCATCGCCATGCGGGCCAGAGTGCGGCGCCGCACGCCGAGTTTGGCGGCCTCGTAGATCATCCAGGCGCCCGGAACCACCGTGATCAGGTCACCCAGACCGGGCACGAGACCAACAACGCTGTCCCAGCCGAAGCGGATGCCAAGGACCGGTACGCGAAAGCGCGTGTCGAGCAGGCCCGCGACGCGGTCGAGCCGGTGCAGGCGGTCCTGATGCGTTCGTTGGCTGTAACGGTCGGTCATGGTGTGCTCCGTGGCTGGGTTCCAGGCGGCGAAACGTTTGACGGCGAACCGTCAGTCGTTCTTCACGGCGTCACGCAGGGCGTCGGCAATACCGGTGTCAGCGTCGTTGTCCTTAACCGTTTTCTCGCCTTTGCGGGACAGGTTTCCGTCGCTCTCGGCGTGATCCTGATCGCCTTTTTCACCGGGTTCGTTCTTGAGCGGGTGATGCAGCTCGGAATTTTTCAGGTCGGGATGGGACACGGTTGCGGTTGTCGTTTTCATTTCTGCCTCCTTAAGTGGATGCGTCTGTGACAGATGCATCCTTCAGGAGAACAACCCTTGGGCAGGCCAATGGTTCCGTGTCCCTATTGCTGGTTTGTGGCGCGAAGCGCTGGCCTAGAGCATCGAGCCCAGCGCCACCAGGGTTGCGCCCGCGACGGTGCCGCCGAGGCCCCAGATCCAGCCGGGGATGTGGGGGCGTTCGGGAGGCGCGGGCGGGTTGGAGGCCGCCATCAGGGCTTTTTCGGCCATGTAGGGCAGGCGCGGGCCGAAGCGGGTCAGGATGCGCATGGTCTCGGTCAGGTCCTTGGCGAAGGCTTTGGGGCCGAGGCTGGACGCGATGTAATCTGTGACCACGGGCCGGGAGGTTTCCCACATGTTCATGGCCGGGTTGAGGCTGCGCGCGACGCCTTCGACGACCACCATGGTGCGCTGGAGCAGGATAAGTTCGGTGCGGGTTTCCATGCCAAAGCGTTCGGTGACCTCAAAGAGGTGCGCCAGAAGCCGGGCCATGGAGATGTGTGTGGCGTCCTGGCCAAAGATCGGTTCGCCGATGGCCCGGAGGGCCTGGGCGAAGGCGTCCATGTCCTGGTTGGCGGGAACGTAGCCCGCCTCGAAATGGACCTTGGCGACCCGTGTGTAGTCCCGTTGCAGGAAGCCGATGATGATTTCCGCATAGGTGCGGCGGGTGAAGATGTCGATGCGGCCCATGATGCCGAAATCAAGAGCGATCAGCTCATTGCCCTCGCCAAGCTTCAGGTTTCCCTGGTGCATGTCGCCGTGAAACAGGCCGTCGCGCAGGGCGTGGGTCAGGAAGGTCTGAAGGATGCGCTCCGAGAGGCGGATCAGGTCGGTGCCGTTTTCTCGCAGTGCGGGGATGTTGCCGACGTTGATGCCGGTCATCCATTCCAGTGTCAGGACCCGGCGTTCGGTGGCCGTCCAAATGACGGCCGGTACGCGGAAGCCGTCGTCGTCTTTGGTGGTGTCGGCAAACTCGTTGGCGGCTGCCGCTTCCATGCGCAGGTCGAGTTCTCCAAGGACGATGCCCTCGAAATGCTCGATCACCGCGCGGGGGCGCAGGCGGCGGGCGAAGGGTGCGAAGGTCTCAATAAGCCAGGCGGCCAGGTAGAAGGCGTCCACGTCCTTCATGAAGGCGCGCTCGATGCCGGGGCGCAGGACCTTTACGGCCACGGTTTCGCCGGTCTCGCGCAGGATGGCCTGGTGGACCTGGGCCAGGGAGGCGGCGGCGACGGCGTCGGAGAAGCTGGAGAAAACCTCATCCACCGGTTTGTCGAGTTCGGCCTCAACGGCGCGGCGGGCTTCCTCCGTGGAGAAGGGGGGCAGTTTGTCCTGGAGGACGGTGAGTTCGTGCGCCAGTTCCGCGCCAACAATGTCGGGGCGGGTGGACATAAGCTGTCCGAACTTGATGTAAAAGGGGCCGAGCGCGGTCAGGGCGCGAAGTATGGGCGGCTGGGTCGGGTCACCTGCGAGGCCAAACCACTGGAAGGGCCAGCCAAGAACGCGAGCCATCACCCGAACAGCGGGTGGGGCGTCCACGGCCTCGAGGGCCTGTTTCATGGCGCCGGTGCGTTCGAATGTGGCGCCTGTCTGGATGAGGCGCCAGAGATTGTGAGGGCCGCGCATATCAGATTTTCCAGCCGGAATGGATCGCGGCGACGCCCATGGTCAGGTTGCGGTAGCTGACATTGTGGAAGCCGGCCTCGCGGATCATGGAGGCGAAGATCTCCTGGCTGGGGAATTTGCGGATCGATTCGACAAGGTACTGGTAGCTGTCGCGGTCGTTCGCGATGATCTGACCCATGCGGGGTATCACGTTGAAGGAATAGAGGTCGTACAGTTTGCGCAGACCCGCATGGGGTACGCGGCTGAACTCAAGCACCATGAACCGTCCGCCGGGACGCAGAATGCGGTACGCCTCGGCAATGGCATCCTCGATCCGGGTGACGTTCCGGATGCCGAAGGAGATGGTGTAGGCGTCAAAGCTGTTGGCGGGGAGGGGCAGGGCCATGGCGTCGCCCACGATCCAGTCGAGTTTGTCGTGGTATCCCTCGGCTTCGCTGCGTTTGCGTCCCTCGATAAGCATGCTTTCGGTCATGTCGAGCACGGTGGCGTGGCCGTCACCCTTCACGCGGTCGAGAAAACGGAAGGAGATGTCGCCGGTACCACCCGCCACGTCGAGCAGTTTCATGCCGGGGCGTGGGGCCATCCAGTCGAGCAGGGCGTCCTTCCACAGCCGGTGGATGCCGAGGCTCATGGCGTCGTTCATCACGTCGTATTTCGAGGCGACGGAGGTAAAGACACCGTGCACGCGGCCGGCTTTTTCATCCTCTGCGACGGTCTCGTAACCAAAGTGTGTGGTGCGGTCGTTCGGTTCTGTCATCTGTGCGGGCTTTCCGTGCGGCTCCACCCGTGCTTATAAGCCCCACTGCGGCGGTGACAACCACGACCGCATGGAGGAATGGAATGCCGGAACTGCCGGAAGTTGAAACGGTCCGTCGCGGGCTTTTGGAGGTGATGGACGGTGTGCGGATCGTGCGGGTCGAGACACGCCGTGCCGATCTGCGCCGCCCGTTTCCGGAGAACATGGTCGCGCGGCTGGAAGGCGCTAGGGTATTGGGCCTGCGGCGGCGTTCTAAATACATTCTGGTGGACCTCGATACAGGTGAGTCGCTGATTGTCCATCTGGGCATGTCGGGCAAAATGCTGATCACCGGGGGCGCGAGCGGCATGGCCGTACGGGAGCCTGAGAAACACGATCATGTGGTGATGGATCTGGAATCAGGTGTCAGGATCAGTTTTAACGATGTGCGGCGGTTTGGTCTGATGGACCTGGCGGAGACGGTTGGGTTGGATGCCCATCCGTTGCTCGCGGCCATTGGGCCGGAGCCGTTGGGGAATGCGTTTAGTCCTGGATACCTGCTCGAGGCGTTTCAGGGGCTGAAAACGCCGGTAAAATCGGCGCTGCTCGATCAGCGGATCGTGGCGGGGCTGGGCAATATATATGTCTGCGAGGCGCTGTGGCGGTCGCGGATCTCGCCATTTCGTCTGGCCGGGGAGGTGACGGCTGAGGAGGTGGCGGAGCTTTACCGCGCCATTGTCGATGTGCTGTCCGAGGCGATTGAGGCTGGCGGATCGTCGGTTCGGGACTATAGAAGTGCCGGCGGCGATCTGGGGTATTTTCAGCTCCGGATATCGGTATATGGGCGCGAGGGACTGCCCTGTACCCGCGATGGTTGTACCGGGGTGGTGGAACGTGCCGTCCAGGCAGGCAGATCCAGTTTTCACTGTCCGACCTGCCAGGTACGGGGTTGATCGCGCCAACAGGGTCGGTTTAGCGTGCGCGCAAGTAACGGGAGATATGGCGTGGCCTATGAAACACTGATTATCGACATTGAGGACCACGTAGCGAAGATACAGCTCAACCGTCCCGATGCGATGAATGCACTCAACGCGCAGCTTGTGACCGAGCTTGCAGCGGCACTTGCCGAGATGGACGGGTCGAACCGGGTTCGCGCCATTGTTCTTACCGGTTCGGACAAGGCGTTTGCGGCCGGTGCGGATATCAAGGAGATGTCCGACAAGAGCTTCGTGGACATGTTCACGGACGACCTGTTTGGCCGTTTCAACGATGCGGTAATGCGGACGCACAAGCCGATCATCGCGGCGGTTTCCGGATACTGTCTCGGCGGTGGCTGTGAACTTGCGATGATGTGTGATTTCATCCTTGCCTCAGATACGGCCAAGTTCGGCCAGCCGGAGATCAATCTGGGCGTCATACCCGGTATTGGCGGGACGCAGAGGCTAACGCGGGCGATTGGCAAGTCTAAGGCGATGGAAATGTGCCTGACGGGCCGGTTCATGACCGCCGAGGAGGCCGAGAGTGCCGGGCTAGTGAGCCGAATCGTGCCGGCCAAGGATCTGGTCCGCGAGGCCATGAAAACAGCGGCCAAAATTGCGGAGAAATCCCCGCTGGCCGTTCGGGCGACCAAGGAGTCCGTTAACCGCAGCTTTGAGACCACGCTAGCCGAGGGCCTGAATTTCGAGCGGCGCATGTTCCACGCGCTTTTCGCCACTGAGGACCAGAAAGAGGGCATGGCGGCCTTCGCGGAAAAGCGCACACCGCAGTTCCGCGGAAAATAGCGCAAAAAGCGGTGCGCTCCGTGTTGACTCACGTCACATTGGGCTCTATGTGGGCGCTTCAGAATTCAGACGCTTGAGATACGGGTAGAAAAAACATGGCAAATTCGCCGTCTTCCAAAAAGCGTGCGCGCCAGATCGAGCGTCGCACACAGGTCAACAAATCCCGCCGTTCGCGTATGCGCGGCTTCATCCGCAAGGTTGAGGAAGCAATCGCATCCGGTGACTACGAGGCGGCAACCGCAGCCCTGCGTGCGGCACAGCCGGTCATCATGCGCTCCGTGAGCAAGGGTGTTGTTCACAAGAACACCGCAAGCCGGAAAATCTCCCGGCTGTCCGGTCGCGTGAAGGCTCTCGCAGCCTGATAACGCCCCGCGCTGCGGTGGCAGCGACACAGATTTCAAAACCCCCGTGCGGCACCGCGCGGGGGTTTTTGGTTTCGGGTTCTGGTACGATCTGAGTTGGTCAGGGCGATGACGCGGGGGGAGGTGGCGCCATGGCGGGACGGTTGTTCAGGACCGCGGTGCCGCGCCCTTTTCGGATTTTGGTGGTCTACTTTTCGTTGCCGGAGAGGGCGAAGGAGTCGCTCGACAGGGGAGTCGGTCTGCGGTGGTTTGGAGGGGCGATTCCAGTTCTTAACGGAATGTTAACGCCAGGTGAAAAAGTGTTAAGAAATTTTTCGGACGGGGATGTTTTCAAGCCTTCGCTGGACGACAAACCGGGGAGGGGCAGCACGAAATTGTTAATCCATTCCCGGAGTTTGGCTGGTTGTTTTCATACGGAAAAGTGCAGGTTTTGACGGAATTTCGGGGAGGCTTTGAGGCCACAGTGGAGGCGTTTTGGTACCGAAAACAAAGGATTTTTTGCCTGTCCGATTTGTTAATGTTCCGGTTCCGGTCCCGTTGTTTGAAAAGGCCGTTTTGGCTATCCTGGGGCACCCGAAAACGAATCCTTAGCGGTTGAGGTTTCGGGAAATATTTATTGGCGCATCCCCTTGCGGAATGACCGCGCTCCCGGCTTGTTTCAGCCGTGTCCGGACATTAAGCAACGCAGTTTCCCGTAGTGGACCCTGATGGTCGGCTGCGCCAGCGACGGGGCGAAAAAACATAAGTGGCGGATGCCCCGAAAGGTGCGCCACGCGATGTCAGGGAGGACGGGAGCATGGGCTTTTCTTTGATTTACCGGAACTGGAAAAACCGATCCCTCCGACGCTGTACCCTGAGCGGGGCCGGATCCGGGGGGTGACATTTTTCGACGACCGCCCTCAACTCCAACCTGCCTGCCGGAATAACAATGCCTCCCCTGACCACCGCACAACACACTCACGGTTCCATGACTGAGGAATGGAACCAGATCTGTCTCGCACTCCGCTCGGAGATTGGGGACGACGCTTTTAAAAACTGGATCCAGCCGCTGACCTTCCTCGGGGCCGAGCAGGGCGTGGGGCGGTTTGCGTCGCCGACCGGGTTCCTGGGGACCTGGGTCGAGCGCAATTACGGGAACCGGGTGCGTCAGCTTCTGCTGGCGGCGGGCTATGCGGTGAACCGCCTTGAGTTTGAGGTGCGTCCAACGGGTCTCGATTTTACGCCGGAAGACAAACCGGAGGCTGCGGAAGCCAGGACGCCGGCGCCCGAGCCAGCGGAGAAGCCGAAACAGCCGGCAGTGAGCATTGCGTCGGAGGTGGATTTGCCCGCGTCGCCTCTGGACGGACGGTTTACATTTGACAACTTCGTGGTCGGTAAGCCCAACGAGTTGGCCCATGCGGCGGCGCGCCGGGTGGCGGAGGTTGGCACGGTCACGTTCAATCCGCTGTTCCTCTATGGCGGTGTGGGTCTGGGTAAAACCCACCTGATGCACGCGATTGCGTGGGAGATTCAGACAAGTCGCCCCGATGCCCGGGTCATGTACCTGTCGGCGGAACAGTTCATGTACCGGTTTGTCTCGGCGTTGCGCTTTAAGGAGATGCACGGTTTCAAGGAGATTTTCCGCTCCGTGGATGTTCTGATGGTCGATGACGTGCAGTTCATCGCGGGCAAGGATTCCACTCAGGACGAGTTTTTCCATACGTTCAACGCGCTGATCGATCAGCAGAAACAGATCGTGATTTCCGCCGACCGTGCACCGGGTGAGATTGACGGGCTGGAGGAGCGCATCAAATCGCGGCTTCAGTGGGGTCTGGTGGTGGACCTGCACCCGACGGACTATGAGCTGCGTCTGGGCATTTTGCAGGCGAAGGCGGAGGCGCAGCTGGAGCAGAATCCGAGCATTACGATTGGATCGGGTGTGGTCGAGTTCCTGGCGCATCGGATCAGCTCGAACGTACGGGTTCTGGAAGGCGCTCTGACGCGGCTTTTTGCGTTTGCGAGCCTGGTTGGACGCGAGATCAACCTGGATATGGCGCAGGAGTGTCTGGCCGATATTCTGCGGGCCTCGGAACGCAAGGTCACGATCGACGAGATCATTCGCAAGGTGGCCGATCACTACAACCTGCGCATATCTGACATCATGTCCGCGCGCCGGGCGCGGGCCGTTGCGCGACCGCGTCAGGTGGCGATGTTCCTGTGCAAGATGCTGACCACGCGCAGCCTGCCGGAAATCGGCCGAAAATTCGGGGGCAGGGACCACACGACGGTGATCCACGCGGTGAAGAAAATCGAGGAACTGCGCAACACCGACAGCCAGATTGCCGAGGATGTTGAGCTGCTGCGCCGGATGCTCGAGGCCTGATTTTTTAAGCTGGCCGAGCGGACTGGTGGCCGCCTGGCCGGCAATAGCATGATCCGGGAGGCGGGTGGCCCGAAATGACCCGCAAAACGGGCAAAAACCTTACATTTTAGTCAGGTGTGGTTATTGCCCTTTCCATTCATTTCGCTAACTTCGTATTCCGCGCAACGGAGACCCGTATCGCGGTGGAACGTATCTCTGCAACGGTGAGACACATGAAACTAAGTATGGAACGCGGCGCCCTCTTTCGGGCCATGAATCGGGCGCAGTCCGTTGTTGAGCGGCGGAACACCATTCCAATTCTTGGAAACGTGCTGATCGAAGCGGAGGGCGATGAGGTCAGTTTCCGTGCGACGGATCTGGATATTGACGTGATTGACCGGGCGCCCGCGATGGTGAGCCGGGCGGGCGCCACCACGGTGGCGGCGCACACGCTGCACGAGATTGTCCGCAAGCTGCCCGATGGTGCGATGGTGGAGCTTGAGGACCATCAGGATCGTGGACGCATGGAAGTGCGGGCCGGGCGGTCGCATTTCAGCCTTGCGACCATGCCGCGGGAGGATTTCCCTAACATGGCGTCCACCGAATACAGCTGTAATTTCTCCTGCAAGGCGCCGGTGTTGCGACGGCTGTTCGACAAGGCAAAGTTTGCAATTTCGACCGAGGAGACACGGTATTACCTGAACGGGGTTTACCTGCATTCGGCCACCGGGCCGGATGGACAGGTGCTTCGCTGCGTGGCGACGGATGGTCACAAGCTGGCGCAGATTGACGCGCCGCTGCCGGAAGAGGCGAAGGATTTGCCGGGTGTGATCGTGCCGCGCAAGACGGTGGGTGAGTTGCGCAAGCTGCTGGACGACGATGACATGTCGATAGCGGTGTCGGTTGGAGAAACCAAAATCCGCTTCGCCACACCGGAGGTCACGCTGACCTCGAAGGTGATTGATGGCACCTTCCCGGACTATGTGCGGGTGATTCCGGCCGGTAACTCCAAGCGTATGGAGGTTGATGCCGCGGATTTCGCCCGGGCCGTGGACCGGGTTGCGACGGTATCCTCGGAGCGGTCGCGTGCGGTGAAACTGGCGCTGGATGAGGACCGGCTGGTTTTGTCGGTCAACTCGCCCGACAGTGGTACGGCGGATGAGGAACTGGCCGTCGCCTATTCCGATGAGCCTCTGGAGATTGGTTTCAACGCCAAATACCTTCTGGAGGTTGCGGGCCAGGTCGACCGGGAAAACGCCGTGTTCATGTTCGATGGTCCAGGAAATCCCACGCTGATGCGCGAGGGTAACGATGACAGCGCGGTTTATGTTGTCATGCCGATGCGGGTCTGACGCCCGCATTTTCCGACATGACTGGATTTTGCGGTGAGCGGTGATCTGGCCGTCCACCGTTTGCGTCTGTCGCATTTCCGTTCCCACAAAAAGTTTGAGCGGGAGTTCGACGGCCGGCCCGTGGCGATTCACGGGGCAAATGGTGCTGGCAAAACCAATCTGATTGAAGCGGTTTCCATGCTGTCACCGGGGCGGGGGCTCCGGAGGGCGCGGAACACGGATATCTCGCGGCTTCCGGAGGATATCGGCTGGAAGGTCTTTGCTGAAGTGAGCGGCCCGTACGGGCTGCGCGAGATTGAGACAGGGTCGGAGGGCGCGGGGCGGCGGGTGCTTATTGATGGCAAGGTGACGCCTCAGGTGGCGTTGGCCGATCTGGTGCCGGTGTTGTGGCTGACGCCTGCAATGGACCGGCTCTGGACCGAGGGCGCGGCGGAGCGGCGTCGGTTTCTTGATCGCACCACGCTCAGTCTGATCCCCGGACATGGCGCGGCGGCGGTGGGCTATGACCGGGCGCTGCGCGAGCGGAACAGGCTCCTGAAGGATCAGGTGCGGGACCGGGGCTGGTTTGAGGCGCTGGAAGCCCAAATGGGGCGGTTTGGCGCTGAGGTGAGCCGGAATCGGCTGGCCGCGATTGGCCGACTGTCCAGAGTGACGGTGGTGGATGCGTTCCCAGTGGCTGAACTCGGGCTGTACGGGACGGCCTGGGAGAAGGAAGCGGACCTTGTTGAGGCCCTGCGCGACGGACGTGCCCGGGATATGTCTGCGGGACGCAGTCTGCGGGGGCCACATCGGGATGATCTGTCGGCGGTTTACGCGGCCAAGGGGGTTGAGGCGCGGCTTTGTTCGACGGGGGAGCAGAAGGCCTTGCTGATCAGCCTTGTTTTGGCCAATGCGCGGGCGGTTGCGGAGGATTTTGGCGCGCCGCCTCTGCTGTTGCTCGACGAGGTCGCGGCGCATTTGGATGCGGACCGCAGGCTGGCTTTGTTCGAACAGGTCTCTGACCTCGGTGCGCAGGCCTGGATGACGGGGACCGGCGCGGAACTGTTTGAGGGGTTGGGCGACAGGGCGCAGTGGCTGGCCCTCTCCGGAGAGGGGTGACATGTCCTTAACGATTGTTGGGCTGCTGAGCTACGCGGCGGCCCTGGCGGCAGTGATTGCGACACCGGGTCCGGTTGTGGCGGCGTTGATCGCACGGGCGGCAACCGGTGGCGTGGGGGCCGTGATGCCGCTGATCGTGGGCGTGGCCGTGGGGGATGTGATCTGGGCGCTGATCGCGCTCCTAGGTGTGGGGGCGGCGGTGAATGCCTGGGCAGGGCTTCTGACCGTGCTGCGGTTTTTTGGTGCGGGCATTTTGGCCTGGATGGGCTGGCGGTTGATCCGCTCGGCGGACAGTGCCGCGCAAACTGCCGCGTCGGGCGATCTGGTCCACCGGTGCGGCTGGGACGGTTTCATGGCCGGTTTGATGGTGATTGCCGGAAACCCGAAGGCGATGCTGTTCTATGTCGGCGTGCTGCCTGGTTTTTTTGACCTGACCGATCTGACGGTGTGGGACCTGGCGGCGATCTGTGCGGTGTCAGCGATTGTTCCGTTTACGGGGAACGTTGCCTGGTCGGCACTTTTTGCCCGGACGCGACGGTTTTTGAAAGACCGGCAGGCCATGTACAGGCTCCATTTGGGGGCGGGTGTGGCACTGGTTCTGGTGGCACTGGCGATCGTTGCCGCGGCTTAAAAAAACAGGTGCAATTTCGGGTTGTTAACCTTCTGAAAATGAACGGCAATCCGGGCCATGGCTTTGGATTTTTGGGATGACATTCCCGGCTGGTCCTGGTATTGTGACACACGGTTAACAGGGACATTTGAAGATGGCCGAAAACACCCAGGCAAATGATCAGTATGGCGCGGATTCCATTAAGGTTCTCAAGGGACTGGAGGCCGTGCGCAAAAGGCCTGGGATGTATATCGGGGACACGGATGACGGATCCGGTCTGCACCACATGGTATACGAGGTTGTCGACAACGGTATCGACGAGGCGCTGGCCGGTCACGCGGATCGTGTGACGGTCACAATCCACGCGGACAGTTCCGTCAGCGTGTCCGATAACGGCCGTGGTATCCCGGTCGGTATCCATGAGGAGGAGGGCGTGTCAGCCGCCGAGGTCATCATGACCCAGCTTCATGCAGGCGGTAAGTTTGACCAGAACTCCTACAAGGTGTCGGGCGGTCTGCATGGCGTTGGTGTGTCGGTTGTGAACGCCCTGTCCGACTGGCTGGAACTGCGTATCTGGCGCGACGGGTATGAGCACTATGCCCGGTTTGAGAAGGGCGACACGGTTGAGCATCTGCGCCAGGTCGGCCCGGCCGAGGGTCGCAAGGGAACCGAGGTGCGGTTCCTGGCCTCGACGGACACGTTCTCGAACCTTAACTATGTCTACAAGACGCTTGAGCATCGGCTGCGGGAACTGGCATTCCTCAATTCCGGCGTGCGGATTTTGCTGCGCGACGAGCGTGGACCGCAGGCCGAAGAGACCGAAATGGTTTATGAGGGCGGCGTACGCGAATTCGTGCGCTTCCTCGACCGGTCGAAGACGCCGCTGTTTGAAGAGCCGATCTTCATTTCCGGTGAGCGCGACGGCATCGGGATTGAGGTCGCGATGTGGTGGAACGACAGCTATTACGAGAATACGCTTCCGTTCACGAACAACATCCCCCAGCGGGATGGTGGCACGCATATGGCCGGGTTCCGTGGGGCACTGACGCGGACGATCAATGCCTATGCGAATACCAGCGGAATGGCGCGGAAGGAGAAGGTCAACCTGTCCGGGGATGATGCGCGCGAGGGGCTGACCTGCGTTTTGTCGGTAAAGGTGCCCGATCCGAAATTCTCGTCCCAGACGAAGGACAAGCTGGTTTCGTCAGAGGTGCGGCCCGCGGTCGAGGGTCTGTTGAACGAGAAACTGGGTGAGTGGTTTGAGGAAAACCCCACCGAGGCGCGCAATATCGTCGGCAAGATCGTAGAGGCCGCCGTGGCGCGGGAGGCTGCGCGGAAAGCCCGTGAGCTGACCCGGCGCAAGACGGCGATGGATGTGGCAAACCTGCCCGGGAAACTCGCGGATTGCCAGGAGAAAGACCCGGCCAAGTCCGAAGTTTTCCTGGTGGAGGGTGACAGCGCGGGCGGTTCGGCCAAGCAGGGTCGGAGCCGGGCGAACCAGGCGGTTTTGCCGCTGCGAGGTAAGATCCTGAATGTGGAGCGCGCGCGGTTTGACCGGATGCTGTCGAGCAACGAGATCGGGACACTGATTACGGCGCTGGGCACCGGGATCGGGAGGGACGAGTTTGATATTTCCAAGCTGCGCTACCACAAGGTGGTGATCATGACGGACGCCGACGTCGATGGCGCACACATCCGGACGCTGTTGCTGACGTTCTTCTTCCGCCAGATGCCCGAGCTGATTGAGGGCGGTTATCTTTATATTGCGCAGCCGCCGCTGTTTAAGGTCTCGCGGGGCAAGTCCGAGGTCTATCTGAAGGATCAGGCGGCGCTCGATGACTACCTGATCAATCAGGGCCTGGACGGGGCGTCGCTGCGGCTTGGGGACGGATCGGTTGTGGCCGGTGGCGACCTTGCGCGGGTGGTGACTGAGGCGCGCGAGGTCAAATCTTCGCTTGAGGCATTCCCGACGCATTACTCGCGGCACGTGTTGGAACAGGCAACGATTGCGGGTGCGTTGTTGCCTGGTGTTCTGGACGACGATCCGCAGGGGACGGCGGACCGGGTTGCGGCGCGCCTCGACATGATTGCGTTGGAATATGAGCGCGGCTGGCAGGGGCGTCCGACACAGGATGGCGGCCTGCGGCTTTGGCGGACGCTGCGGGGTGTGGATGAGGTTCGCGTGCTGGATGGCGGGGCGCTTCGCTCCGCCGAGGCGCGGAAGCTCGCGAAACTCACGGAGAGCATTCAGGAGATTTACTCGGATGTCGCGCATCTGGTGCGCAAGGAGCGTGGGCAGGCGATCTATGCGCCCACTGAGCTTCTGGCGGCGGTCGTGGCCGAGGGCGAGAAGGGTCTGACGCTGCAGCGGTACAAGGGTCTCGGTGAAATGAACCCGGAGCAGCTGTGGGAAACCACGCTGGACCCAGATGCGCGGACGCTTCTTCAGGTTCAGGTCGACCAGTTCGACGAGGCGGATCAGGTATTCACCCGCCTAATGGGCGACGAGGTCGAACCGCGGCGTGAGTTTATCCAGAACAACGCGCTAAGCGTTGAGAACCTCGATTTCTGATTTCGCGGAGGATTGCGGCGGGTGGCCGGCTCAATGCTCCGCCACCCTCCGTGAAATACTAAAACAGGAAGTCTGAAGCGTCGATGTGGCGCAGGTCGACATCAATCAGCGTGATCCTGTGCGACCCGCCGGCTGAAATCTCAAGGTCGTCGCCATCCTGCGTCAGGTGGTTCTTTTCGAGGTCCCTGAAGCTGGTTATGGAACTGACATCGCTCAGGTCGATTTTTTCGCCTTTGCTTTTGGCGTCGAAGTCGTAGATCCGGTCCTTTCCGAAGCCGTCGGAGAAGACGAAGACATCGTCGCCGCCGTTGCCGTAGAGACTGTCCTTGCCGCTTTCGCCGTAGAGGGTGTCCTTGCCGCCACCGCCCTTCACGGTATCGTTGCCTTCGCCGCCGTAGAGGGCGTCCTTTCCGTTTTCTCCGTTCAGGCGGTCGTCGCCTTCGCGACCGCGCAGGCGGTTGGCGTCGTCGTTGCCGTTGATTTTGTCATCGAAGACGGAGCCGTCGACATTTTCGATAGAGTCCAGCCGGTCGGTTTTCCCGAATGTGTTCTTTACCTTGCCCTTTTCCAGATCCGCTTTAATGCCGTTTTTGCCGCCGAATTCGTGTTCATTATTATAGCGGACGTGATCGCTGCCTTTCCCACCCTTCATGGTGTCGTTGCCTTTGAGGCCAGCGAAGTAGTCGTCTTTGTTGCCGCCGATCATCCGGTCATGGTACCGGGTGCCGACGATGGATTCGATCGATACGAGCGTGTCTTCTCCGATGCTTTCGCCCCGGACCCATCCATATTTAAGATTGGCTTCAATCGACGATTTTTCGTGAGCATAGACCACCTCGTCCCAGGCCGAGCCGCCGTCGATGTGGTCATTTTTTTTGCTGGCCCAAAAGGTGTCCTCGCCCCGCCCGCCGAGCAGGGTGTCCCTGCCGTTCGTGCCACTGATCACATCGGCCTGTGAGGTTTTCGCTGCACCGAATTCGGACCATTCGATGACCTGGCCCGGCCGGTAGTCGCCGGAAGAATAACCGCCCTGGTGGGTTATCCGGTCCTCAAGATCGTCGAACTGTTTTGCGTTATTGACCTTCGGGAGGGATTTGCCATCGAGCCTTACGGCGATGATGACTTCTTCTTCTTCGTCATTGATGTCGTATTTCTCAAAACTCAGAACCATAAGCGTGGTTTTGTCGCCGCCATCGACGCGGACCCAACCGAATTCGATTTTGACGTCGAAATCCTTTAGTTCCAAACCATCAACCTCGAAGTTGTAACCCTCGGCTTCGTATTTTACGGGATAAAGGCCGTTGCTTTTCTTTTTGTACTCATACTCAAAACCGGCACCGTCAGCTGCGGTGATGTGAAGTCTGCTGTTTCCGTTGAAGTAAACGGAGTCGCCGGAGCGATCGTTAACAATATTTATGATGGCATCGAAATCATGTGTGGCCATATCTGTTTCCCGCTTTCGTTGTACGGACTGTACTGAATGCGCGTATTTATTGTAGAAAATTGATTTTATCACGAAGAAAAACCTTTGTTGGTAAACGGCGTTTACTGCCATTGGCTCTGAGGGTTGCGTGAGTTGTCCCGTTTAGCCGCCATGTTGGGTGAGCCGATGGCGCGCTCCATTTCCGGTTTCACTGTCGTGAAACTTTTGCTTGTGTTCGGGGCGACTCCGGTGTGACCCTTTTGGGAAAATCCACTGAGGGGAATGGCTTTGAAGTATTCAATGGTTTTGGCGCTGGTCGCCGGATTTCCGCTTGCGGGTTATGCCCAAAATGATGCGGCCGGGCAGTTCATGAGCTATGGTGAGCGGCCGGCATATTTGATCGACCGGCTGGAGGATGGCGAGTTGAAAGACACGCTGCTGGCCTGTCAGGGGCAGACCCCGGAGCGCACGGGATTTTCAATTGGTCACCGCGGCGCTTCCCTCATGTTTCCCGAGCATACCGTGCAGGCCAATCGGGCCGCGGCGCGGCAGGGGGCGGGCATTTTGGAATGCGACGTGACGTTTACGAAGGATCAGGAACTGGTCTGCCGCCATGCTCAAAACGATTTGCATACGACGACCAATATCCTGACCACTGAGCTGGCCGGCAAATGTTCGACTCCGTTTTCCCCGGCACAGGGCGGTGAGGACGCGGCGGCGGAATGTCTGACCAGCGACATTACGCTTGCCGAGTTCCGGACACTGACGCCGAAGATGGACTCGTCTGATCCGACGGCCACAACGCCCGAGGCGTATCAGGGCGGTGTCGCGCCGTGGCGCACAACGCTCTATTCCGATGGGGCGGAGTTGATGACCCATGCAGAGTCAATCGCGCTGTTCGACAGTCTCGGCGCGGACTTCACGCCGGAGTTGAAGACACCGGAAGTGGAGATGCCCTTTGAGGGATATTCGCGTGAGGATTACGCACAGGCTTTGGTTGATGAGTACCGGGCGGCGGGGATCGATCCGTCGCGTGTCTGGGCGCAAAGTTTTGACCTCGATGACGTGCTCTACTGGATCGAAAACGAGCCCGAATTCGGCAAACAGGCGGTGTACCTGATGGATGAGTATGCCGACCCCGGCTACGATCCCAACGACCCGGGCACCTGGCCGCATTCAATGAAAGAGCTGAAGGCGATGGGCGTGAACTATATCGCACCGCCCATGTGGATGCTGGTCACTCTTGTTGATGCGGGCGCGATAGTTCCGAACGCGCTGGCCATGGCGGCGCAGGAGGCCGGCATGAATGTCATCACCTGGACGCTGGAACGCTCCGGGCCGCTGGCGAACGGGGGCGGGTGGTATTTCCGCACGGTCGCGGATGCGATTGACAGTGACGGGGACTACTACGAACTTCTGCACGTGCTGGCGCAGGATGTGGGCGTTGTCGGGGTGTTTTCCGACTGGCCCGCGACGGTGACGTATTACGCGAACTGCATGGAGCTTTAGTCCCTGGGATGTTTTGCCCGGCGGTGACGCCGGGCAAGGACCAGTCAGGCGGTCTCGATGGCTCCCGTAATCAGGCCGGTGGCTTCTTCGGGGGACGAGTCCACGATCTTCTTGTCAGCAACCTTGGTGCCGCGGCGCAGGACGACGAGACGGTCCGCGACGGTGAAGACGTCCGGCATGCGGTGGCTGATCAGGACGACGGTGATCCCCTGGTCCTTAAGGCGGCGGATGAGTTCGAGGACCTCCGCCACCTGGCGCACGGAAATGGCGGCGGTGGGCTCATCCATGAGAACGATGCGCGACTCCGAGAGCCTTGTGCGGGCAATGGCGACGGCCTGTCGCTGACCCCCGGACATTTGCCGCACCTCGTCACGGGGGCGGGTCTCGGATTTCAGTTCCGCAAACAACTCGCCCGCGCGTTTGGCCATGGTGCCGTAGTCGAGCCACTGAAACGGCCAGATGCCGCGTTTGATCTCACGTCCGAGGAACACGTTGTCGGCAGCAGTCAGGTTGTCGCAAAGCGCGAGGTCCTGATAGACGACCTCGATGCCCTGATCCCGGGCGTCGGTGCTGTGCGTGAAACTGACGTCTTTGCCATCAATCAGCAACTGGCCGGCGGACGGCTGGAAGTTGCCGGCGATGATGCGGACCATGGTGGACTTGCCCGCGCCGTTGTCACCCATCAGGCCGATGGTTTCACCAGCATAAAGCGACAGATCTATATGCTCCAGGGCGTGGATGCCGCCGAAGCGTTTGGAAACGCCGCGCAGCTCGAGAAGTGGCGTGGTCATGAGGCGTTCCTCCGCCCGAGCGCGAACTGGTCGAGCGCGACGGCCGCAACCAGGATCAGGCCAATCAGGATCTGCTGGATGAAGGAGGACACGTTCAGGAGCACCAGGCCGTTGGTCAGCACACCGATCAGAAGCGCGCCGATGACAGTGCCAAAGATCGAGCCTATGCCGCCGAAGAGGGATGTGCCACCGATAACAACCGAGGCAATGACGGTGAGTTCAAGCCCCGATCCGGCCACGGCTTCCGCGGAGTTGAGGCGGGCGGAAAGCAGGAACGCGGCGAGACCGCAGAAGAATCCGCTGATCATATAGACACTGATCATGATCCAGCCGGTGTTTACCCCGTTGAGCTGCGCCGCGCGGGCGTTGCCGCCGGTGGCGTAGACGTGTTTGCCGTAGGGCGTGTAGCGAAGGACCAGATGTGCGGCGATGGCTGCGACAAAGAAGATGATGACCGGTACGGGAACGGAACCGATGCGGCCCTGGCCCCACCATGTGAAATCGGGTTCAAAGCCGGAGATCGGTCCGCCGCCTGAAAAGAGCAGCGCGGCACCCCGAAATGCGGTCAGTCCGCCCAGTGTTACCACGAAGGGCGGCACCCTGAGCCTTGTGATGGCGAGGCCCTGAAGGGCGCCGCCGACGAGACCCACGGCAATGGCGGCAAGGGCCGCGACAAACACGGGCGAGCCCACCGTCTCGGCCGCCCCGAGCGCAAAGCGGTCTCCGGTTCCGCCCTTGGAGACATAGGCACAGACAAGACCCGCAAGCGCCAGCAGGGATCCCACGGAGAGGTCAATACCCGCGGTCAGGATCACGAAGGTCATGCCGATGGCGATGAGGCCGGAGATCGAGACCTGGCGCAGCACGTTGAGCACGTTAAGCGGATGAAGGAAGCGCGGTTCAAGCAGGGCAAAAACGAGAATAAGGAGCAGCAGAAACAGCGGTGCCGCGTATTTCGCGACGAACTGAAACATGTCGAACCGTGTGGCCGGATCGGGCGGACGGAGTGATGATGTCATGGGTTCTGGAATCCGGGTTCGGACGTTTCCGGGCCACGCGCATGGCGGCCCGGAAACCGGGGAATGATTACTGTACCTCGCCGATACGCTCGGACTGGTCGAGGTTTTCGGATGTAATCATGATCGGATTGAGCAGAATGAGGGGCTCTACGCTTTCGCCCTGCAGGTGGGCGAGCAGAACCTCAAGGGCCTTTTCGGTCTGGCCGCCGGGGAACTGTTCGGTGGTCGCGGTCAGGCCGCCGTCGCGGACGGAGCCAAGCGCTTCGGGCAGGGCGTCAAAGCCGAGAATGGCGATGTCGAGACCCTGTTCCAAGACCACCTGTAGCGCACCAAGCGCCATGTCGTCATTGGCGGCAACAATCACATCCGGGGGGGAGTCGAGACCGGCGAGAATGGCCTCGGTCACCGACGCGCCCTGTTCGCGGGCGAAGTTGGCGGTCTGTTCAGCAACGAACTCGTATTTGTCGGACATCGAATCGAGGATGTTGTGGACACCCTGATTGCGGTCAATGGCCGGACTGGCGCCGGGCTGTCCCTGAAGGTTCACGATGCGTGCGCCATCGGGGAACATGTCGATGATCAGGTTCGCCTGGGCCTCACCGCCTATGACATTGTCGGCACCCACATGGCTGACGATGCCATCCACGCCTTCCACGCGACGGTCGATGGTCACGACAGGTATACCGGCTTCAACCGCCTGTTGCAGGGCGGGGGCCATTGCGACCGCGTCAATCGGGCTAATGATGATGCCGTCGACGCCCTGGATGATTGCGGCCTCCACGTCGCCGGTCTGTTTGGTGGAGGAGTTTTGGCCGTCGGTCTCAATAAGGGCGATGCCGCCGGTCGCCTCGGCCGCCGCCGCGAGGGACTTTTGCATATGGACGAAGAACGGAAACTCGAGTGCGGGCATGGATGACGCGATGGTCAGGTCCTGTGCCTTGGCCACGCCGGTCAGCATGGATGCGGCCAGAATGCCGGACACGAGTGTTCGTTTTGTGAAGTGCTTCATTATTTCCTCCCTGGAAATCCTATGTACCGGTTCATTGGCCGGCGGATCGTCGCGTTAATTGCGACCTCAACAGATTACACGCATCAGTACGGGTTTTGGCAATGCTTTATTTTAGTTGGATGGCGTACCTCCGAAATTGCGGGCGCTGAGGTATGGACACGGTCAGAATCCAGCCAGTTCGAATGCAAAACGCAGGGACACGAGCAGGAGAAATCCGCCAAACAGCATTTCGAGCCTTCGTTTTGACAGGCTGTGGGCAAAGCGTACGCCGATGCGGGCGGTGAGCAGGGATGTTGGTACCAGAAAGATGAAACCGAGCAGTGATATGAACCCGAGTGCGTCGGGCGGAAGGCCAGGCTTGCCCCATCCGGCGATCATATAGCCGATGGTCCCGGGTATCGAAATCAGGACGCCGACGCCCGCGGAGGTGGCGATGGCGCGGTGAATGGGATAGCCGTGCAGGCTCAGGATAAGATTGGACAGGGCACCGCCCCCGATGCCCATGAGGGACGACAAAAAACCGACAATTGCGCCGTAGACGCTCAAAACCGATCTGGCGGGCAGGCTTTCCGCGACCCTCCAGTTTTTGCCGCCGAGAAGAAGTCTGGTCGCGGTGGTGGTGGCCACGAGCACGAAGGCCAGCTGGAACACCCAGGGGTTGGCGAATTTGGCAATGACCGCACCGATGAGTACACCGGCGAGAACGGGGAACGCCCAGGTGCGCAGGAGGTTCATGTCGACCGCACCGTGCAAAAAATGGCCGCGGGCGGATTGGATCGAGGTCGGAATGATGATGCAAAGCGACGTGCCCACCGCCATGGGCATGGCGATGTCCTCGGATACACCCATGATGCCAAATGTCTCGTAGAGGACGGGAACTGAAATTGCTCCGCCGCCAACACCAAAAAGCCCCGCAAGCACGCCAACAACGGCGCCGGCGGCGAGAAGGACAGCCGCAAGCGCAAGGATGACCTGTATTTCCAAGTTGAGATGCTCCTGAAATCGACCGTCAGTCGGTCTCGTCGATGGCCGTGACCTTCTCGAAAATTGCGAGGGTCAGTTTGTACTGATCGGTGAGACGTTTGACTGCGAGGTCAATGTCGCCGTCAAGTGTGGCGTCCACAATGCCCTGGTGTTCGTTTCCGCTTTGACGGCGGGGATAGCTGTTCGACATGGAAATAAAACGGTAGCGTTCGATCTGTGTCATCAGTTCATCGCAGAACCGAAGAAGCGAAGCTGATCCGCAGTTCGAAATCAGCGTGACGTGAAAGGCACGGTGCAGGTCTTCCCACTCACTGTTGTCCGGTGGATTGCTGCCCTCCGGCAGATCGTCAGCAAACACGAGACTGGTCCGTTTCAGACGGTGGTTGGCGAGGATTACGTTTTCCTCCCACTCGACGGTCCTGTTACGAATGGATTCTTCCAGCGCCTTTCCTTCCAGCCAGCAGCGGGTTTTCACCAGTTCGCGGAAATGCTCGCGCGAAATGGGAGGCACGAAAAAACCACGCAGATCCTCGCGGTCGACCATGCGTTCGGAGGAGAGCCGGTTCAGCGCCTCGCGCACCGGGTTGGTGCCCACCTGGTACCGTGCCGCGATCTGGTCGATCCTCAGCTTGTGCCCCGGCGAGAGCGTGCCACGGATGATGTCCGTCTTGATGGCATGATAGACGGAAGTGGCCGCAGTCAGTTTCTCGTCGCGCGTTTTAGCCGGGTTTTGCATTTATATGGTTCGCTGTCCTGTTATGGCAGTGGCCTAGCGGTCACCAATACCCGTGACGCTCGACTGGTGCCAGAAGACGAGGCGTCTTTCGACCCACACGACAGTCCAAAACAGGGCAAAACCGAGCAGACTTAGGTAAATTATGAGCGAAAAAACGCGCGGGGTCTGCAACTGTGAGGCCGCCACGCGGATAAGTTCGCCAAATCCCTTGCCACCGCCCAGAAACTCCGCCGTAATCGCACCGGCCATGACACCTACCGCACCAATTTTCAGACCGGTGAAGATGTGGGGCAAGCCGGCGGGGATCTTCATGCGAAAGAGCGTCTGCCAGCGACTGGCGCCGAGGGACCGGAACAGCATGCGCGCATTTTCATCCGCCGCGTAGAGACCGGCGGCAGTGCCGACCACAATCGGGAAGGTGGCGATGAAAGCGGCGAGAGCAACTTTTGAGGCGATGCCAAAACCGAGCCATGCAAGGAACAGCGGTGCGAAGGCTACCTTGGGCATCGTGTCGATGGCCACCAGATAGGGCAGGACAGCCCGTTCCCCGAAGGTGGTTTCCCCCACCAGGACGCCGAGGGAAAAACCAATGGCGATGGCGAAGAAAAAGCCGATCAGGACTTCTTTGGTAGTGATCCAAAAGGCATCCAGCATGTAACCGCCGCTCATAAGGTTCTTGCCAACCTTGACTATGTCAGCGCCCACTTCGTCGGGTGAGGGCAGGATGATGGGGGACACAATCGCGAACGCGTGGACCATCTGCCAGATGAAGAGAAAGATCGCGAAGAGCCCGATCATGGCAATGGATCGCGGGATGCGGTCGATGAATGTGACCTCCTCCGTCCAGACCGTTTCGTCAAAAGTCTCATCGGTAATCTCGACAGGTTGGCCGAGGCGTTGCGGTATTGATGAGGTGGCGTCGGTCATACCTGGGCTCCTTCGTCCAGTTTCGAACGGATGTAACGGACGTAGAGGGCGAATTCCGGCGAGGTCATCATGTCGAGGTTGCGTGGTCTCGGAAGGTCGATCCGAATTTCCTCGGTCAGCCGACCGGGACGGGGAGACATGATGTAGACCGTGTCGGACAGGAACACCGCTTCGGGGATGGAGTGGGTGATAAGCATCGCCGTGGCGTTGCGGGCGGTGCAGATACGCTGGAGCTCCATGTTCATAAAATCGCGCACGAGTTCATCAAGTGCGCTAAAAGGCTCATCGAGCAGCAATACCTCCGGCCGGGTGATCAGCATGCGACAGATCGCTGCGCGCTGGGCCATTCCGCCGGAAAGCTGCCGGGGGTAGACGTTCTCGAAGCCGCTCAGTCCCACAAGGTCCAGAAGTTCGCGCGCGTCGTCCTGTTGAGATTTTGCCGCGTGTTTTCCGTCCCGGATTGTGATGGGCAGCATGACGTTTTCAAGCGCCGTCAGCCACGGGAACAGGGTAGCCTGCTGAAACATCATGCCAATCTCGCGGCGTGGTCCCATGACCGGGTCGCCCTCGAGCACGACGCTGCCTGAAGTGGGAGGCGTGAGCCCGGCCATCACCTTCAGCAGGGTGGATTTTCCGCAGCCGGAAGGCCCGATTACGGATGAAAAGCTGCCTTCGCGAAGATCGACGCTAACCGGGTCAAGCGCCTTGATCTTGCCGAGGCCGTAGGATTTTGTGACGTTACGAAGCTGGTAGACAGGCCGCCCGCGTTGGGCGACCTGTTGACGTATTTCGGTTGCGGCGGTTCCGGTCAATTATTCAACCGCGTTCCAGGTGTCGACGAACTCGTTAGTGTAGGCGCTTTCGAGATCATCCATGGGGGCCTCAAGCTCTCCGCTTGAAACCAGCACGTCATGCCAGTCTTCCCACGCCTGTGGCGGTTGATAGCCATATGGATCGTCGAGGTCCACGGGAATCACCCGGCTCTGGATTGCGGCGAACAGGGCTTTGGCAAATTCCTGATCCTCGCCTTCCTGTGGGTTGGCCGTGGTTGTGTGGGCGAGCGTGGCTTCAAGGTTATCCGGGTTTAGACCGAAGATCGTGCCCTTGACCATTGCACGTCCAAAGCCCTCGATGGCTTCGCGGTTATTTTCGAGAAATTCGCGGGTCACGGCCCAGCCATTCCCAAAATAACCAAGATACTCCTCCGGGGTGATTTCGCGCAGTGGCACTCCACGTGAGGAGATGATCGCGGCATCCGACACTGCGGCTGAGTAGGCCTCCACCTCTTCATTGAGAAATGCGGCTACGGCGGTGCCGCCGTCGCCAATGGCGAGGAATTCGTAATCGTCGCCCTCTTTAAGACCCGCGTCGCCAAGGATGCCCCTTGCAAAGCCGACTTCGGCTCCGTCGGCGGTCCCCACACCTACGACGGTTCCGGCCAGATCGGCGGGAGCCTGGGCCTCCGACTCTTCGGGTACAACAAGGCCAAAGATCGAACGGGAGAAGTGGTTGTAAATGAATACCACATCCTCACCCCGCGCACGTGCGCCGAGTAGAGGTGCGGGCCCGGGCTGGCCGATGTCGGCCTGACCGGAGGCCATAAGTTGCAGCACTGAGGCCGAGCCGTTTACCGCCTCGACGTTGACGGAAAGACCTTCTTCGGCCAGGTAGCCCTCACCCTCCGCAACGTGTAGTGGAAAATTGTTGATCGCTGACGGATTTGGCAAAACGATCGTCAACTCTGTCGTCTGTGCCGAGGCTGCGCCGGTCCATGTGGCCGAAGCCATCAGCGCCGCCATCAGCGTAAATTTGGTTTTCCCTTTCATAGGTTCCCTCCCTTTTTGAGACGCTGTGCGCCCGATTTTTGGCCCGTGCCGTCGCGGGTGAACGACGCGGATGGGGGTACCCTTGTGTATGCACGATGGTTAGTCAAATACAAAATAATATATTATCTGTATTGAGGGAGCTATAATCTGTGATAAGGCTGTGCTCGCCCGCTTCAGGGCCAAATCATTCCAACAGGAGGATCGCCCGTGAGCGAGTATGTCATAAGTCCCCAAAAACAGGCGGAAATTCCGGTCAAAGGCTCGGACAAGGCATTTCCGGTCCGCAGGGTTTACTGCATCGGACGCAACTATGTGGCTCACGTGGAGGAAATGGGTGGGAGCGCGGACCGCGATCCGCCGTTGTTCTTCCAGAAGCCGGCGGATGCGGTGGTTTCGTCCGGTTCGATCATTCCCTATCCGGGAAAAACGAAGGATTTTCATTACGAGGTTGAACTGGTGATGGCGCTGGGCAGTGGCGGCAGCAATATTCCCGAATCTGAGGCTTTGGATCACGTTTGGGGATATGCCGTTGGTCTCGACATGACCCGTCGCGACATTCAGGGCGGGGGCTTCCCTTGGGAGATTGCCAAAGCGTTTGACCGCTCATTCCCGGTGGGGCCGATTACGCCGGTGTCCGAGACCGGTAAAATCGAGAAAGGCAAGATCAAGCTGAAGGTCAATGGTGAAACGCAGCAGGATTCGGATGTGTCCCTGCTGATATGGCGGATGCCGGAGATCATTTCGCGCCTGTCCGAGTATTTTGAGCTTTGCCCAGGCGATGTGATCCTGACCGGCACGCCGTCCGGCGTTGGACCTGTGGTACCCGGCGACAAGCTGGTCGCAACTTTTGAGGGTCTTGAGCCGCTGGAAGTTTCCATCAACTGAGGAATGCCAAACGGCGTGGGGTTTTTTGGTCCGCGCCGTTCTTTAATTTTGATCCGGGGCGTAGTGTCGGGTCAGGCGTTCGGCCATGCGGTCGACGGTCCAGTGCAGCAGGACCGTGAATCCCGCCAGCACGATCAGGGCCGCGAACATCACGTCCGTTTGGGCGCGGCCGTTTGACAGGAGCATCAGGTAGCCGAGACCTTTTGAGGCACCGACCCATTCGCCGATGACGGCGCCGATGGGCGCGTAGACGGCTGCGAGGCGGAGGCCGGATGCCAGCGACGGGAGCGCGTTTGGTATGCGGATGCGCAGCATGACCTGGGTCGGGGTGACCCGCATGACCTGGGCGAGGTCGAGGAACCCCTGGGGTGTACGGGTCAGACCGTCATAGAACGCGGATGTCACCGGGAAGAAAATGATAATGAGCGTCATCACCAGTTTCGACAGAATACCGTAACCGAGCCAGAGCGTCAGAATCGGTGCGAGCGCGAAGACGGGGACGGCCTGGAAAAACACGAGGATCGGGCGAACAAGGGTGCGGGCGAGTGGAAATGTCGCCAGCATGATGGCTGTCAGCGCGCCGAGCACCGCCCCGAGGACGAGACCGATCAGAACCTCTGCAATTGTGACGACCGCGTTTTCGGCGATTGTCACGCGGGAGGTCCAGAGAGCGGTGGCCACCCGCTCCGGTGATGGCAGAATGAATGGTGGCAGGCCGGTCAGGGCCACCAGCAGCCACCAGAGGAATATGGCCAGTGCGGTGGAAATGAGGCCGTTGCGCAGTGTGGTCATGGCCGGGCCATCAGAAGTTCATGGAGTTCAGATTGAAGCGACAGGGTCTCCGCACCGGTAATTGCACGGACGGGGTCGCTTTTGGGTCCAGAAGTCGATTGCAGGCCCGTTTCGTTCATCACGACTATTTTGTGGCCCAGACGTGCTGCCTCGCCCGGTTCGTGAGTAACGAGCAGAACGGTGCGACCGGCGAGAAGCCTAGCGGCAAGATCCTGCATTTCGGCGCGGGTACGCGCGTCCAGTGCCGAGAAAGGCTCGTCCAGCAGGGCGATGGGCCGGTCTTCTATCAGGGTGCGGGCAAGTGCCACGCGCTGTTTTTGACCGCCGGACAGCTGGGCGGGGCGTTTTGACGCGTGGTCGGACAGGCCCACCCGCTCAAGCATGTTCATCGCGCGGGCCGGATCCGGCGTCTCGCGGCGCAGTCGGGCGCCAAGCTGGGTATTTTCGAGGACCGTCAGCCAGGGGAAGAGCAGATCATCCTGGGCCATGTAGGAAATTCGGCCCTCAAGCGGTTCACCGTCATTGGCCGCGAGGGTGCCGACGAAATCAATTCCCGAGCCCAGGCCCGCAACGAGGCGGAGCAGGCTTGATTTGCCCACTCCGGAGGGGCCGAGCAGACAGGTCCACGATCCGGCGGCCATCTCAAGGCGCAGGGGGCCGAACAGAGGCTGCCCGGATATCCGCGCCGAACCTTCGACCGTGACTGCGGGTGCTTCCGTCACGGGGCGCGCAGGCCCATGTCCCAGAAACCCACCTCCAACCGGGTTGCACTGGCGAACGTGTCGGCAAGTGCGCTGGCGCAGGGAAGGCTGGGCCAGTCGGGTCCGAGGCGGTTGGCCAAAGCCGTGTCGATCAGCTGACCCGCCTCAACACAGACCGCCTGGTAGTCGTCTCCGGCATAGGTGTCGATCCATTCCGCATAGCGGTCGGAGGTCCTCGTGGATTTCAGGTGCAGGCCGATATCTCCGTATCCGTGAACGCAGGGCGCAAGCGCGGCAAGCAGGTTGAGAAAATCACCCGAAAAACCGGCTTCCAGAACGAACCTCGTGTAGGCCATGTTCTCCGGAGCCTCGGTCGTCGCTTCCAGGTCGGCCTGCGATATGCCGGCGGCGGCGCAGATTTCCACGTGCAGGCGCATTTCCTCGTTGATTAGGGCATTGAGCGTCGCGGTGGCCGCGCGGATTTCCGCGATGGTGTCGGCCTTGACGGCTGCGAGCGCCCAGGCCCGGGAGAAATGTTTCAGGAATATCCAGTCCTGGCGCAGGTAATGCAAAAAGCACGTCTCCGGCATGGTGCCGTCGCCCAGTCCTGCCACAAAGGCGTGGCGGGTATAGTCGGTCCAGGCCTGCCCGGCGGCGTCGCGCCACCGGGAGACCGCAACGCCGTAATCGGGCGTCATTGTGCGGTGATGTCGACGCTGATGGCGTCTACCGGGTTGATGCCGGGGATGAGTTCGTATTCGTGCAGGAACGCCTCAAACGCCTCATACCGGCCTGCATCCATTGCAGCGGGTCGTGTGGCAAACCGGGGATAGGTGTCGACCCAGGCCTTTTCGTTCAGTTCGTTCTGAAGTTCGGCCGATGTGGCGGCGAAGGTCTCCCAGGAGTCTTTCGGGTGGTTCAGAATGTACTGTGTGGCACGTTCCGTGGCGGCGAGGAAACGGCCGATCATGTCGGCATCCATCGTGTCGGGATTAGCCACGTAGATCAGTTCCTCATAGGTCGGCAGACCCTCCTCCTCAACGAAGTGGCAGGTGCCGGGAACGCCTTCGATTTCCATCTGGTTCAGCTCGAAATTCCGGAAGGCGCCGATGACCGCATCGACCTGTCCGGACATGAGCGCAGGCGAAAGGGACCAGTTGACGTTGATCAGTTCAACATCATCCAGCGTCAGGCCATTATTGGCGAGCATGGCGCCCAGAAGAGCCTCCTCAACACCGGCGACGGAATAGCCGACCTTCCGGCCCTTGAGGTCCGCGAGGGTTTCGATCGGGCCGTCCTCCAGGGTCAGCAGGCAGTTCAGTGGCGTGCTGATCAGGGTGCCCACGCGTTTCAGGGGCAGGCCCTCGTGGATCTGCATGTGGAGCTGCGGCTGATAGGACACGGCCAGTTCGGCCTGGTTGGCGGCCGCCATTTTCGGCGGGTCGGCGGGGTCGGCCGGGGCGATTACCTCGACTTCAAGGCCGGCTTCCTCGAAATAGCCGTTCTCCTCCGCAATGATGATCGGCCCGTGATCGGGATTTACAAACCAGTCGAGGATGACGGTCATTTTGTCCTGGGCGGCGGCGGGCGTCGCAAGGCCAAGGGCCAGCAGTGTCACGAGGGTTTTGTTCATGTCTTAATCCTGGGATGTGAGGTGGGCCGCCGGGAGGACCCGGTTATTCGGTTTTTTCGAGCCATTCCTGGACCCGCAGTTCGGGGTCGTCATGGCCGGTGATGTCCGTTGTGACCGCGACCATGTCCGCACCCGCGTCGAACACGGCGGCGGCGCGTTTGAGGGTGATGCCGCCCACGGCGCAAAGAGGTACGTGGCCGATCAGTTCCTTCCACTCGGCAATCGGCTCGAGCCCAAGCGGGTAGCCGTGCCGGGTTTTGGACTGATGGATCGGTCCGAGCGTAATGTAGTCGGGTTCCAGCATCAGGGCCCGGTCGAGATCGAGATGGTCGCGGGTGCTGATCCCGAGGCGGATGCCGGCGGAGCGGATCGCGTGGATGTCGGCGTCGTCGAGATCCTCCTGTCCGAGATGCACGAAGGGGGCCTCCTCCTCAATGGCAAGCTCCCAGTGGTCATTGACGACGAGGGTGGCGTTGTAGCTGTCGCAGAGGTCTACGCTGCGACGGATTTCCTCGCGCATGTCCTCCTCGGGCATGTCCCTCAGACGCAGTTGCACCATTTTGATGCCCACGGGCAAAAGGTATTCCAGCCACTCGGAGGCGGGGAAGATGGGGTAGAAGCGCGCGGGAAAACCGCTTTCGCCGTCGTTATTTTCGGACGCTTCGTCGCTGTCTTCGGCTTCGTCAAACACGGGTCCCGGTGTCCTTCCTTTCGGATGTCCGGACAAAACCGTGTTGGGAGGGACTGCGGGCGTGAGCCCAACATCCGTTCCCTACGCCGGTATTGGCCGGATCAGGTTCGATGGGTCGGTGTCTGACACCTCTCAGCCTTCAGAAAAGGCCCCCCAACGGATTGGACCTTGGGTAGCACGGGCCGGAACCGCTCCGCAAGACAGCGCGGTATCAGTGTTATCTTTTCCGGCGCGGCACCTGGGGGATGGTGCTTTTCCGCCAGGGGTATTCGGCTTCGGGGTGTGGTGGGGTGCCGTGTGTGCAGCTCCAGTAAGCCGGGCCGCCCTGGCGAAGCCACCATGGAATGGTCAGAACCAGCCCCGCGACGAAACCGCCAATATGGGCAAGGTAAGCCACGCCGCCGCCCGCCGCACCAAAAGTGGACAGGCCCGAGAATGTCTGCATACCGATCCAGACGCCAAGAACGATCCAAGCGGGAAGTGTAAAGGTGCGGAAAAAAATGATCAGGATGATGATGATATCAACGCGTGCCTTGGGAAACAGCAGAAGGTATCCGCCCATGACCCCGGCGATCGCGCCGGAGGCCCCGACCATCGGGACCAAGGATGTCGGGTCGGGAAGGTACTGTGCCAGCGCAGCACCGATGCCCGACGCAATGTAGAAACCAAGGAACGGCAGGTGGCCGAACTGGTCCTCCATGTTATCCCCGAAGATCCACAGGAACAGCATGTTGCCCACCAGGTGCATTAGACCCCCATGCATGAACATCGAGGTCAGGAAGGTTGCCGGGCTGCCGCCCTCGCTAACGATGCCGGGCACGAGGGCCCAGTTGGCGAGGATCCGGGATATTTCCGGACCGTTCGAGTAGCTGGGCCACATGATCACGAAGACCAGAATGTTCACCGCGATCAGTCCCCAGGTCACGTAGGGGGTGCGGCCGGACGGGTTGTGGTCGCGGATCGGGAACATCGGGTCTGCGCGGTCAGGCCGTTCCGGCGAAGCGGGTGGAAAACTCCTCGCGGGCGTCGTCGGTGATTTTGGCGAAGAGCACTTCCGGAGTGGTAAACGCCGATCCCGGTGTCAGCGACGACAGCGCTGCACTCACGTCTTCCGGCCAGGCACAGTCCTCGCCATCAAACGCGTCGAGCATCGCGCGGGAGGCGTCGGGGATGAAGGGCTGCGAGAGTACGGCGTAGAAGCGCACGAGGTTCAGCGAGAAGCGCACAATCGCGCCCGCCCGGTCCGGGTCGGTTTTGAACAGCGCCCAGGGAGCCGCTGCCTGAAGGTATTCGTTTCCTGCGGCCCAGATGCCGCGCAACTCCTGCGCGCCCTTGCGCAGGTCGATGGCTTCCATGTGGGTCTCATAGGCCTTGAGACGGCGGGTCAGGTCTTCGATCAGGGCCTGTTCGTCTGGTCCGTACTCGCCTGTGTCTGGGACTTTTTCCTCAAACCGAGAGCGTGCGAATTTGGTGACGCGGCTCACGAAATTGCCCAGCACGTCCGCCAGATCCTTGTTCACGCCCGCCTGGAAGGCTTCCCAGGTAAAGTTGCTGTCAGAGCTTTCCGGCACGTTGGCCATCAGCCACCAGCGCCAGTAGTCGGATGGCAGGATGTCGAGCGCCTGGTCCATAAAGACGCCACGACCCTCGGAGGTCGAGAATTTGCCGCCGTCATAGTTCAGGTAGTTGAACGACTTGATGTAATCGACAAGCTTCCAGTCCTCACCGGAGCCGAGGACGGTCGCCGGGAAGCTCAGCGTGTGGAAGGGGACGTTGTCCTTTCCCATGAACTGGACGTAACGCACGTCGTCCGCGCCTTTATCGGTACGCCACCAGCGTTCCCAGGCCGCGTCACCCTGGCCTGTTGCGTCGGCCCATTCGGCAGAGGCGGCGATGTACTCAATCGGCGCGTCGAACCAGACGTAGAAGACTTTGCCTTCCATGCCGGGCCAGTCGGCGTCGCCTTTTTTCACCGGGATGCCCCAGTCGAGGTCTCGGGTGATGCCTCGATCCTGGAGCCCATCGCCGTCATCGAGCCACTTCTTTGCAATGGAGGTGGTCAGGATGGGCCAGTCTGTTTTGCTGTCGATCCATTCCCGCAGGCGGTCGCGGAGCTGGGACTGGCGCAGATAAAGGTGGCCGGTCTCGCGTACTTCCAGATCGGTGGAGCCGGAGATGGCGGAGCGCGGATTGATCAGATCCGTGGGATCGAGCTGCTTGGTGCAGTTCTCGCACTGGTCGCCGCGGGCGCGCTCGTAACCGCAGTTGGGGCAGGTGCCCTCGATGTAGCGGTCGGGCAGGAAGCGGCCGTCGGCTTTGGAATAGACCTGCTTTTCGGAAACCTCCTCAATCAGCCCGGCATCCGCCAGGCGACCGGCGAAATGCTGCGTCAGGTGATGGTTGCGGGATGAGGACGAACGTCCAAAATGGTCGAAGGAAAGGCGAAATCCGTCCGCGATATCCTTCTGGACCTGCCACATGCGCGCGCAGTAGTCGGCGACGGCCTCACCGGCCTTTGCCGCGGCAAGCTCGGCCGGGGTGCCGTGCTCGTCCGTGGCACAGATGAACAGCACCTCGTGACCGCGTGCTCTGGCAAAACGGGCATAGACATCCGACGGCAGCTGGCTGCCCACCAGATTGCCCAGATGCTTGATGCCATTAATGTACGGCAGCGCCGACGTGATCAGTATGCGACCCATGAGTAATCCCGGAATTATTTTGTTCCGAATAGGCGATTCCGACGGCCATGGCCAGAGAGGTGTCGGCGCAAATGCCGAAGGCGTACCGGTTCAGCCGGAGGTTCGGGAGGCTTCGACCAGTTCCTCAAGCACGCCAAGCTCAACAAATCCGGGCACCAGTTCATCGCCGATGACGAAGGACGGCGTCCCCGAGAACCCAAGCGCGCGGGCCAGTGCGGCGGACTGGTTGAAATGTTCGTCTATTTCCGGCGCTTCCATGTCGGTGCGAAGCTGTTCCGTGTCGAGCCCGGCGCGTTCGGCGGCTTCCATGATGGTGGTCTCTGTGGCGCGACCATTGAGCGCCATAAGCTCGTTGTGCATTTCCTCATATTTGCCCTGTTCCCGGGCGGCGAGGGCGGCGCGGGAGGCCAAAACGGATTCCGCTCCCAGAATGGGCCACTCCCGCAGAACAAGGCGCACGTTGCTGTCATTGTTCAGCAGTTCCGTTACGGTCGGCACGGAGCGTTTGCAGTAGGGGCAGTTGTAGTCGAAGAACTCCACCACGGTGACATCGCCCTCCGGGTTGCCGAGAACCGGGGCGTTTGGATCATTTTCGAGCTCGTCGCGGCGGCTGGTCAGCACTTCTTCAGCCTCAAGCTGCTGGGCCTCGTTCTCGCGGTTTTGCAGGATTTCAACCGCCTGCATGATGATTTCCGGGTTTTCCAGAATGGCTTCGAGCGCCAGCTGTTTGACTTCTTCCGGGGTCAGCTCCTGCGCTGTGGCAGGAGCGGCGCCAAGCCCAAGGGAGAACACAAGGCCAAGGGCGCTCAGGGTCTGTTTCATAGGCGTATTCTCCTGAAATCGTGCTGCCGTCGGCGGCTGCCGCTGAAGTGTTTTGCCAGACCCTACAGTCCGGGAAGGGGTAATGCCAGTGTCAGTCCAGTCACGGGCGGTCACTTGCGAAATTGTGACGGCAAAGAAAAAGCCGCCCGAAGGTCAGGCGGCTTTTCCGTTTTCATTTGATCAGCGCGGATCGATCAGTCGTCGGAGAACCCAACCGGTTCCGAGACCTGATCGGCCGGAGCGTCAAACGCGGCATCGGGATTGTGCTCGATGGCGGCAACAGCCTCCTCCTTGCGCTCCTCGATGATCTTGTTGTCACGCTCCGCCGCGATCCGCTTGACGGACTGGGTCGCGCCACCGGTACCGGCCGGGATAAGACGGCCCACGATGACGTTTTCCTTCAGACCAATCAGGCGGTCGCGTTTGCCCTGGGTGGACGCCTCGGTGAGAACACGCGTGGTTTCCTGGAAGGAAGCCGCCGAGATGAAGCTGCGGGTCTGCAGCGACGCCTTGGTGATGCCCAGAAGGATAGGGCCACCTTTGGCGGGCTGACGCCCGGCCGCAATGGCCTTTTCGTTCTCTTCCTCAAACTCAAGCTTGTCGACCTGTTCGCCCTTGAGCAGGGTGGTGCCACCAGACTCGGAGACCTCCCACTTCTGCAGCATCTGGCGCACGATCACCTCGATGTGCTTGTCGTTGATCTTCACGCCCTGCAGACGGTAGACCTCCTGCACCTCGTCGATCATGTAGTCGGCCAGAGCCTCCACACCCATAATTGCGAGAATGTCATGCGGGGCAGGGTTGCCGTCCATGATGTACTCGCCCTTCTGCACGAAGTCGCCTTCCTGCACGGGGATGTGTTTGCCCTTGGGAACCATGTACTCAATGGTTTCCAGACCTTCCTCAACGGGGTCGATCGCAATGCGGCGCTTGTTCTTGAAGTCCTTGCCGAAGCGCACGTGACCATCGATTTCGGCGATGATCGCGTGATCTTTCGGCCGGCGGGCCTCAAAGAGTTCAGCCACACGCGGCAGACCACCGGTGATGTCCTTGGTCTTGGCGCCTTCACGCGGGATACGTGCAACCACGTCACCCGGTTTCAGTTCCTGACCGTCCTCCACCGAAAGAATGGCGTCCACGGACATGGCGTGGGTTTCCGGGTTGCCGTTGTCGAGGCGTACCGGTTCACCCGTTGCCGGATCCATGACGATGATCGCGGGCTTGAGCTCGTTGCCCTTCGGCGCGGCACGCCAGTCGGACACGATCTTCTGGCTGATGCCGGTTGCGTCGTCGGTTTCCTCACGAACCGAGATACCGGCCGTCAGGTCAACGAACTTCGCCACACCGGCTTTTTCCGCGATGATCGGCAGGGTGTAGGGGTCCCACTCGGCAAGTTTGTCACCGTGTTTGATCTCCTGACCCTCGGACGCCAGCAGTTTGGTACCGTAGCCCAGCTTGTGCACCGCGCGCTCAACGCCGTTCTCGTCGATGATGACGATCTCGGTATTACGCGACATCACAATGCGCTCATCCACGTCGTTGGTGAGGATGTTCGCATTGCGGACGGTGAGTTTACCCGCCTGGGTAGCCTCAAGGAACGACTGGCTGCCGCCCTGCGCGATGCCGCCGATGTGGAAGGTCCGCATCGTCAGCTGCGTGCCGGGTTCACCGATGGACTGTGCCGCGATGATACCAACGGCCTCGCCCGGGTTCACACGGGTACCGCGGGCCAGGTCGCGACCGTAGCACTGGGCACAGATGCCGTCATCGGCCTCGCAGGTCAGCGGGGAGCGGATCTGCATCTCAATGACACCGGCATCCTCGATCATGTCGGCGGCGCGCTCGTCGATAAGGTCACCCTCACGGAAGATCGGCTCTTTCGTCTTCGGATCGAGAACGTCCTCGGCCGCAACACGGCCCAGAATGCGCTCGGAGAGCGACGAAACAACCTCACCATCGGCAATTGCCGCACGGGCCGTGATCGACTTGTCCGTACCACAGTCGTTGATCTTAACGATGCAGTCCTGAGCCACGTCGACCAGACGACGTGTCAGGTAACCGGAGTTCGCAGTTTTCAGAGCCGTATCGGCCAGACCCTTACGGGCACCGTGGGTGGAGTTGAAGTACTCCAGAACGGTCAGACCTTCCTTAAAGTTCGACACAATCGGCGTCTCGATGATCTCACCAGACGGTTTGGCCATGAGGCCGCGCATACCGCCAAGCTGCTTCATCTGTGCGGGCGAACCACGGGCACCGGAGTGGGCCATCATGTATACCGAGTTCGGTTCCTGCTCGACACCGGCATCGTCAACGCGCACGGCGCTGATTTCGCCCATCATGGCGTCAGCCACGTTGTCCGAACACTTCGACCAGGCGTCGACAACCTTGTTGTACTTTTCGCCCTGGGTGATCAGACCGTCCATGTACTGCTGTTCGAACTCTTTAACCTGGGCCCGGGTGCCATCCACGATCGGCCATTTGCTGTCGGGGATGACCATGTCATCCTTGCCGAAGGAAATGCCGGCCTTGAAGGCTTCGGTGAAGCCGAGCGTCATGATCTGGTCACAGAAGATCACGCTCTCCTTCTGGCCGCAGTGGCGGTAAACCGTGTCGATGACCTCACCAACCTCTTTCTTGCGAAGGAGGCGGTTTACGATGTCGAACGGCGTCTTGTAGTTCATCGGCAGAAGGGAGCCGAGGCGCAGACGGCCAGGTGTGGTCTCGAACCGCCTGGAGACGATGTTGCCTTCCTCATCAACCTGCTGAACGCGGGCATTAATTTTGGAGTGCAGGTTCACAAGACCGGTGTGCAGGGCGTGATCGACCTCCTCGATGGAGGAGAAGGTCATGCCCTCACCAATCTGTCCCTCACGCATGATGGACAGGTAGTAGAGACCCAAAATCATGTCCTGCGAAGGCACGATAATCGGTTTACCGTTTGCCGGCGACAGAACGTTGTTCGTCGACATCATCAGCACGCGGGCCTCAAGCTGTGCTTCCAGCGAAAGGGGAACGTGCACGGCCATCTGGTCGCCGTCGAAGTCCGCGTTAAAGGCCGAGCATACCAGCGGATGAAGCTGGATGGCTTTACCCTCAATCAGAACGGGCTCAAACGCCTGAATGCCGAGACGGTGCAGCGTCGGAGCGCGGTTCAGAAGAACCGGATGCTCGCGGATCACCTCGTCCAGAATGTCCCAGACCTCGGGGCGCTCCTTCTCAACCAGTTTCTTGGCCTGTTTCACGGTGGAGGACAGACCCTTCGCGTCGAGACGCGAATAGATAAACGGTTTGAAGAGCTCGAGCGCCATTTTCTTCGGCAGGCCACACTGGTGCAGCTTCAGTTCGGGACCGGTCACGATCACCGAACGTCCGGAGAAGTCGACACGCTTACCCAGAAGGTTCTGACGGAAACGGCCCTGTTTACCCTTGAGCATGTCGCTCAGGGATTTCAGCGGACGCTTGTTGGTGCCGGTGATGACACGGCCACGACGGCCGTTGTCGAACAGGGCGTCAACGGATTCCTGAAGCATACGCTTTTCGTTCCGGATGATGATGTCCGGAGCGCGCAGCTCAATCAGCCGTTTCAGACGGTTGTTCCGGTTGATAACACGACGGTAGAGGTCGTTGAGGTCCGAGGTCGCAAAACGGCCACCGTCGAGCGGCACCAGCGGGCGCAGCTCGGGCGGAATGACCGGGATCACGGTCAGGATCATCCATTCCGGGCGGTTTCCGCTTTCGCGGAAGTTTTCAACCAGCTTCAGACGCTTGATGATCTTCTTCGGCTTCAGTTCACCGGTGGCCTCGGCCAGATCGGCGCGAAGCTGTTCGGCTTCGGCGTCAAGGTCGATGGCCTGGAGCATCTCGCGGATGGCCTCGGCACCAATACCGGCGCGGAAACTGTCCTCGCCGTACTGGTCCTGGGCATCGAGGAACTCCTCCTCTGTCAGAAGCTGACCGGCGGTGAGGTCCGTGAGGCCGGGCTCAATCACCGTGTACTGCTCAAAGTACAGGATGCGTTCCAGATCCCGAAGCGTCATGTCCAGCATCAGGCCGATGCGGGAGGGCAGGGACTTCAGGAACCAGATGTGTGCAACGGGCGACGCCAGCTCAATGTGGCCCATACGCTCGCGGCGCACTTTCTGGAGGGTAACCTCAACACCACATTTTTCGCAGACAACGCCGCGGTACTTCATCCGCTTGTATTTGCCGCACAGGCATTCGTAGTCCTTGATCGGTCCAAAAATGCGAGCGCAGAACAGGCCGTCACGCTCGGGCTTGAACGTGCGGTAGTTGATGGTTTCCGGCTTTTTGATCTCTCCGTACGACCACGACAGGATGCGCTCGGGCGAGGCCAGAGCGATTTTGATCTCGTCGAAGGAGCGGACGGGCTGGACCGGGTTAAACGGGTTCGTGATTTCCTGGTTCATTCTAACAACCTTAATCTCGTTTCAGGGAAGGGGGCGCGATTTCCCGCGCCCTCAGTCCACTTCCGAGTCCAACAACTCGATGTTGAGCCCAAGCGACCGGATTTCCTTGACCAGAACGTTGAACGATTCCGGCACGCCGGCCTCGAAATTGTCCTCGCCCTTGACGATGCTTTCGTAGACCTTGGTACGGCCGGCCACGTCGTCCGATTTCACCGTCAGCATTTCCTGCAGGGTGAAGGCGGCACCATAGGCTTCCAGAGCCCAGACCTCCATCTCCCCGAAACGCTGGCCGCCGAACTGCGCCTTACCGCCCAGCGGCTGCTGGGTAACGAGGCTGTAGGGTCCGGTGGAACGCGCGTGGATCTTGTCGTCAACCAGGTGGTGCAGTTTCAGCAGGTATTTCACACCCACCGTCACCTTGCGGGAGAACTGCTCACCGGTCCGTCCATCATAGACGACCGACTGTCCGGAGGTGTCGAAACCGGCCCGTTCCAGAGCGTCGTTCACGTCCACTTCCTTCGCACCGTCGAAGACCGGGGTCGCGATGGGAACACCGTTGGTCACGTTTTCCGCGGCTTCCAGGAAGCTGTCCTGGCTCATCTCGGAAATGACGTTGTTGTAGATGTCCTCACCGTAAGCCACCTTCATGGCCTCACGGAGCGGGGTCATGTCGCCCGAGCGGCGGTATTCCTGGAGACTGGACTCGATGGTCCGGCCCAGACCGCGCGCGGCCCAGCCCATGTGCGTCTCGAGGATCTGACCGACATTCATGCGCGACGGCACACCCAGCGGATTCAGAACGAAGTCGACCGGGGTTCCATCAGCCATGAACGGCATGTCCTCCTCCGGCACAACGCGGGAGATAACACCCTTGTTGCCGTGCCGACCGGCCATTTTGTCGCCGGACTGGAGTTTGCGTTTCACGGCGATGAAGACCTTGACCATCTTCATCACGCCCGGGGGCAGGTCGTCGCCACGGCGGACTTTTTCAACCTTGTCGTCGAACCGGCGGTCGAGAGCCTTCTTCTGAAGCTCGAACTGCGCCTGAAGCGCTTCCTGTGCCGCCGCGTCCTGGTCGTCGCCGAGGGCAAGCTGCCACCACTGGCCACGGCTCATCGAGGACAGCATCTCCTCGGTGATTTCCGAACCGGCGCTGACGCCTTTGGGACCCTTGATCGCGGTTTTACCGAGGATCAGGCTCTTCAGACGGGCATAGATGTTGCGCTCAAGGATCGCGAACTCGTCGTCACGGTCGCGGGAAAGCCGTTCGACTTCCTCACGTTCGATCTGAAGTGCACGCTCGTCTTTCTCAACACCGTGGCGGTTGAAGACACGAACCTCAACGACGGTACCGTAATCTCCCGGCGGCAGGCGCATGGAGGTGTCACGGACATCCGAGGCCTTTTCCCCGAAGATGGCGCGCAGGAGTTTTTCTTCCGGCGTCATGGGGCTTTCGCCCTTCGGAGTGATCTTGCCCACCAGAATGTCGCCCGGTCCAACCTCGGCACCGATATAGACGATACCGGCCTCGTCGAGGTTGCGCAGGGCTTCCTCACCGACGTTCGGGATGTCGCGGGTGATTTCCTCAGGCCCAAGTTTCGTATCGCGGGCGGCGACCTCAAACTCCTCGATATGGACCGAGGTGAATACGTCGTCCTTCACGATACGCTCGGAGATCAGGATCGAGTCCTCGTAGTTGTAGCCGTTCCAGGGCATGAACGCGACGAGCACGTTTTTACCCAGAGCCAGTTCGCCGAGATCCGTGGACGGACCGTCCGCGATGAACTCACCCTTGCGAACCTCGTCACCCACCTTCACCAGCGGACGCTGGTTGATGCAGGTGTTCTGGTTCGACCGTTGGAACTTGCGCAGACGGTAGATGTCGACGCCAGGGTCGCCCGGCTCAACATCGTCGGTGGCACGCACAACGATGCGCATTGCGTCAACCTGGTCGACAACACCCGCACGGCGCGCGGTGATCGCGGCACCGGAGTCTCGTGCCACGATGCTCTCGATACCGGTTCCCACGAAGGGCGCCTCGGCACGGAGCAGGGGCACGGCCTGCCGCTGCATGTTCGAGCCCATAAGGGCGCGGTTGGCGTCGTCGTTTTCGAGGAACGGAATAAGCGAAGCCGCAACTGACACCAGCTGTTTCGGACTGACGTCGATCAGGTCCACGTTTTCAGGCGGATTGAGCTGGTAGTCGCCCGATTTACGGGTGGAAACCAGATCGTTGATGAACCGCCCGTTCTCGTCGAGCTGTGCGTTGGCCTGTGCAACCGTGTGACGCATTTCCTCGGTGGCCGACATGTAGTGGACCTCATCGGTCACCTGACGGTCCACAACCTTGCGGTAAGGCGTTTCAATGAAGCCGTATTTGTTTACGCGGGCAAACGACGCCAGCGAGTTGATCAGACCAATGTTCGGGCCTTCCGGCGTCTCAATCGGACACATGCGACCATAGTGGGTCGGGTGAACGTCGCGCACCTCAAAGCCCGCACGTTCACGGGTTAGACCGCCCGGTCCAAGCGCCGAGAGACGGCGTTTGTGCGTAACCTCGGAGAGGGGGTTGGTCTGGTCCATGAACTGCGACAGCTGCGATGAGCCGAAGAACTCACGCACGGCGGCCGCAGCCGGTTTCGCGTTAATGAGATCCTGAGGCATGACCGTGTCGATCTCAACGGAGGACATGCGTTCGCGGATGGCGCGCTCCATGCGCAGAAGGCCAACGCGGTACTGGTTTTCCATGAGTTCGCCAACGGAGCGCACGCGACGGTTTCCAAGGTGGTCGATATCGTCAACCTCACCGCGACCGTCGCGCAGATCCACCAGCGCCTTGATAACGGCGATGATGTCCTCATTGCGCAGGGTGCGCTGCGTGTCTTCCGCATCGAGGGCCAGGCGCATGTTCATCTTCACACGGCCAACTGCGGACAGGTCATACCGTTCCGAGTCGAAGAACAGCGACTGGAACATGGTATCGGCGGCCTCAACGGTGGGCGGCTCGCCCGGACGCATCACGCGGTAGATGTCCATGAGCGCGCTTTCGCGGTTCATGTTCTTGTCGATGGCCATCGTGTTGCGGATGTAGGCGCCGACGGTCACGTTGTCGATGTCGAGCGTGGGAATGTCGGTGATGCCCTGATCCAGAAGGGTCTTGAGCGTTCCGCCGATGGTGTCGCCGGTTTTCGCGTCAATTTCCCAGGTCAGTTCGTCACCGGCCTCGATCCAGATCTCACCGGTTTCCTCGTTGATGATGTCCTTCGCGGCGTAGCGGCCGACGATGCTGTCGAAGGGCACGAGGATTTCGGAGACCTCACCGCTGTCGATCCATTTCTTGACCATGCGCGGCGTGATCTTCTTGCCTGCGGGCGCAATGACCTCGCCGTCCGCGGCATTGACCACGTCAAAGGCGGGCTTGGTGCCGCGCACACGCTCGGGGAAGAACTTGGTCGCCCAGCCGCCGGTTTCCTTGCGGTAGGAAACGGTGTCGTAATACGCGTCGCAGATGCCTTCCTGGTCGAGACCAAGTGCGTAGAGCAGGGTGGTCACGGGCAGTTTGCGGCGACGGTCGATACGGGCGTGAACGATGTCTTTTGCGTCAAACTCGAAGTCCAACCAGGAACCGCGGTAGGGAATAACGCGGCTGGTGAACAGCAGTTTGCCGGAAGAGTGGGTTTTGCCGCGGTCGTGGTCGTAGAACACACCTGGGGACCGGTGCATCTGGCTGACGATCACACGCTCGGTGCCGTTTACAACGAAGGTACCGTTGGGCGTCATCAGGGGCATGTCGCCCATGAACACGTCCTGCTCCTTGATGTCCTTCACGGACCGGGCACCGGTTTCCTCGTCGACCTCAAATACGATCAGGCGCAGCGTGACCTTCAGCGGGGCCGAATAGGTCATGTCGCGCTGCATGCATTCCTCAACGTCGTATTTCGGAGCCTCAAGCTCGTACTTTACGAATTCAAGGATCGCGGTCTCATTGAAGTCCTTGATCGGAAAAACCGACTGAAAGACGCCCTTGATCCCTTCACCATCCAGCGGCAGCTCCTGGTCACCGGAGCGCAAAAACAGGTCATAGCTTGATTTCTGAACCTCGATAAGGTTCGGCATTTCCGCAACCTCGCGGATTTTGCCATAGAACTTGCGGATACGCTTGTGACCTGAATGTGTCTGAGCCATGCTCAACCTCTTCCTTGCATGCGAACCTTCCGGTGGGGAATTCGGACGGATCGTCTTTGCTGCCGTAGCTGTCCAATGCTTGTGTGATTTCCCACATCACACACCCGGACCGATGCGGCTTTCAAAAGGTCCATGCGTGGGCCCTCCGAGAGACGCATCGAACTGGACCCGCATTTCTGCGGATCCAGTCCAAATATTCGATTCCGGCCCCGAAAAGGGCCGGAGGGTCTTACTTCACTTCGGCTTCCGCGCCAGCGTCGGTAAGCTTTTTCAGGATTTCGTCAGCCTCTTCCTTGGTGACGCCTTCCTTAACGGGCTTGCCGCCTGCTTCCACGAGGTCCTTGGCTTCTTTCAGGCCAAGACCGGTGATTGCGCGGACTTCCTTGATGACGTTGATTTTCTTGTCGCCAGCGGACTTCAGGATCACGTCAAATTCGGTTTTTTCCTCAGCAGCTTCGCCACCGGCGTCTGCGGGACCAGCAGCCATCATGACGGCGCCACCGGCAGCCGGCTCGATGCCGTACTCGTCCTTGAGGATGTTTTTCAGTTCAGCCGCTTCCAGCAGGGTCAGCCCTACGATTTCTTCGGCGAGTTTTTTAAGATCAGCCATTGTTCAGGTTCCAATCAGGTTTTCGTTGTGTAGTCCGGTATCGATGCGGTTTTGCACGGTCCGGCCAATTCGTTGCTTAGAGTTACGCCGCCTCACGCTCTTCGAGCGTCGAGAGAATGCCTGCGATATTCGAGGCAGGCGCGCCAATTGCCGAAGCGAGGTTTCCGGCCGGAGCCCCGATGCAGCCCACAACGGAAGCGATAAGCTCCTCGCGGGACGGCATTGCGGCAACGGCGTTAACGCCGGCTTCGTCGAGTGCTGTGCCACCCATGGCCCCGCCCAGAACAACAAGTTTCTTGTTGTCCTTGGCATAGTCCTTAACGACTTTCGCCGCTGCGACAGGGTCCTCGGAATAGGCAAGCACCGTCATACCCGTCAGCAGATCGCCGATGCTTTCGCTGGGCGTATCCTTCAGGGCAATTTTGGCGAGCTTGTTTTTGGCGACACGAACCGATCCACCGGCTTCGCTCATGCGAAGGCGGAAATCGGTCATCTCTGCAACGGAAAGGCCTTCGTAGTGCGCGACCACGACGACACCAGAGTCCGTGAAGATTTGGCCGAGTTCAGCGACCACAGCTTCTTTTTGGGCTCTATCCACAGTGTTGCTCCAACTTTGGCAGTCCGGGTTTCCCCTTTCCGCCGGCTCATTTTCGCGAGGCGGATGCCCCACGTCTCGGGTCCTTAATTACGGGTCCCGCCAAAATCGCCCGGGACGGTAGTGTCCCACTTGATCCTGATCGTTCCCCATCTCAGGCAGGATTTATCAGACCAGCGTCTGACCCACCGTCTCGGACAGTCGGGCGGTTTTTGCGGCCACCCGGAACACCCCGGCTTTGAGGCCGGGGATCTCCTTATTCGCCTACGGCGCTGGCGATATCCAGCGTCACACCCGGACCCATGGTCGAGGAGATGGCGATTTTCTTCAGATACGTACCTTTCGCACCGGACGGCTTGGCCCGGTTAACGGCGGATACGAATGCTTTCACGTTCTCAGCCAGCTTGTCGGCGTCGAAAGATGCCTTGCCGATACCGGCGTGAACCACACCGGCTTTCTCGGCCTTGAACTGAACCTCACCGCCCTTGGCATTCTGAACGGCCTGGGCGACATCCATTGTCACCGTACCAACCTTCGGGTTCGGCATCAGGTTGCGCGGACCAAGGATCTTACCCAGACGGCCAACAATCGGCATCATGTCCGGGGTTGCGATGCAGCGGTCGAAATCGAGTTTGCCGCCCTGAATGGATTCCATCAGGTCCTCGGCACCAACAACGTCCGCACCGGCGGCGGTTGCTTCCTCAGCCTTTGCACCACGGGCGAAAACGGCAACACGTACCGATTTGCCCGTGCCGTTGGGCAGGGCGACAACACCACGGACCATCTGGTCGGCGTGACGGGGGTCAACACCGAGGCACATTGCGATCTCGAGGGTCTCGTCGAACTTGGCGGTTGCGTTGTCCTTGACCAGCTTAACGGCCTCATCCACGGGCAGGTTTACCTTGCCCTCAAATGCGGCACGTGCAGCCGATACGCGCTTTGCAAGTTTAGCCATCGTGATTACCCCTTGACCTCGAGGCCCATCGAACGGGCGGAACCGGCAATGATCTGGATGGCGGCGTCAACGTCATTCGCGTTGAGGTCCTTCATCTTGATCTCGGCAATTTCACGGAGCTGCTTCACGGAAACGCTACCAGCGGTGGATTTACCGGGTTCTTTGGAGCCGGATTTCAGCTTGGCAGCTTTTTTCAGCAGGTAGGACGCGGGCGGCGTCTTGGTTTCCATGCTGAAGGACTTGTCCGTGTAGTAGGTGATGATGACCGGGATCGGGCTTCCGGCTTCCATCTCCTGCGTACGGGCGTTGAACGCCTTACAGAATTCCATGATGTTGATGCCGCGCTGACCGAGAGCCGGTCCAACGGGGGGCGAGGGGTTAGCCTTGCCTGCGGGCACCTGCAGCTTGAGCTGCCCGGCGACTTTCTTGGCCATGGTGGCCTCCTTTACTCTCCAGCCCCGTGGACGCGTCCAGCGGGGATTTCATATGGATGTGGTCCGGCATTGACGGCGCGCCGCCCCTGCCTCCCACGGGGGTACTCACGAGGCCTTGGCGACCTGAGTGAATTCGAGTTCGACCGGTGTGGCCCGGCCAAAAATGGATACGGTCACCTTCAGGCGGCTGTTGGCCTGATCGACATCCTCGACCATGCCGGAGAAGCCCTCGAAGGGCCCGTCTGTAACGTTGACCGTCTCGCCGGTCTCAAAGCTGATGACCGAGCGCGGGCTTTCCATGCCATCCTCGACCTGGCTCTGGATGCGGGCAACCTCCGCGTCGCGCATCGGCGTCGGACGGCCCTGCGGACCCAGGAAGCCGGACACGCGGTTGATGGAGTTAACCAGATGGTAGGCCTTGTCGGTCATTTCCATACGGACCAGAACATAGCCTGGCATGAAGCGCTTTTCGGTCTGGACCTTCTTGCCGCGACGGATCTCGATCACTTCCTCGGTCGGCACGAGAACCTCGGCGATCTGGTCCTGGAGTCCTTCCTGCTCAATCGCCTCGCGAATCGCTTCGGCAACCTTCTTCTCGAAGTTGGAAAGGACGCTCACTGAATACCAGCGCAATGCCATCTGATCGTTACCCCAGTAGAGTGCGGTCATGCCGCATGCATTATTGTAGTTAGTCCGTCACGCATCGCGCTAAACATAAACGGCGCGCAACCGAATCGATGCACGCCAAAAATATCGAGAGGCGCCCCTTTACTCCCGACGGACCGTGAATTCAAGAGGCCATCCCAAGAATTGCTTCGAGACCAAGGCGCACGATCATGTCCACGGTAAAAAAGAAAATCGCAAATACGGTCGCCATGAGCAGAACCATCACGGTGGTCAGTCCAACCTCACGCCGGGTGGGCCATACTACTTTGGCTACTTCCGAGCGTACCTGCTGGGCAAACTGAAACGGGTTTGTTCTGGCCATCTTACTTTCCAATTCCGGGGATTGGCAGCATGTAAGCCGTATGGGCATCCATTGCAAGGCGGGATTTCGCAGCCCGTCCAGGTGTTTTGGGAAGGATTTGCATGCTGGCAGGGGCGATAGGACTCGAACCTACGACATTCGGTTTTGGAGACCGACGCTCTACCAACTGAGCTACACCCCTGTGGCAGCATGCCCGCGTCAGATACGGCGGTTCCGGAACCGATGCAAGGGGTTCCGTTGGGATAAAGCTCCGGCAGGCCGTCTCCCGGGCACTTAAATCAGGAAAAGGCCCATTTTTTCGCGATGCCGAGCCCGGAGCCTTTCGGCCACGGCTTCAGGCTATCCTTATCGAGCAGGGAGACGTCCTCATCCTCAAGCACCACGCAGGACAGGCGCCCGGTTCGGAACGCACCGGTATCAATGCCGATTCGGTTGGAGTGGTGCTCCACGTTCTCCGAGATCGTATGGCCGTGAACGACCTTGAAACCATGATCCAGCGTGGAGTTGAGGAACGGATCCCGGATCATGATGAGATCGCGCAGGCTCTGTTTCTCCAGGGGCACCCCCGGACGAATGCCCGCATGTACGAACACGTAATCGCCAATCTTCAGGTACTGTTCGCAGTTGGCGATAAACAAACGGTGCCGTTCGGGGAAGGCGGCCTCAAACGCGGCGTGACTGTCGGCCGGGTAATCCTCGGTCGCGCCATGCACGCCATAGGAGGCCAGCGTCTTGTCGCCGCCAAGTCTAGGGTTCAGCCAGTGCACGGCATGTTCAACCCAGATCGGATCATCAAGATAGGTCAGAATATAGCTGTCATGGTTGCCCAGCAGACAGGTGACCGGAAAACTGCTGTCCTGCAGCCCGATGAGAAACTCGTAAACGGCTCTCGAATTGGGACCGCGGTCATTGTAATCGCCAATGAACACCACCCTCGGATTGCGGTGGGGACGCCTCAGCATGTCATCCGTGATACGTGAGGTCATCTCCATGAGCAGGTCAATCTCACCGTGGATGTCACCTACCGCATAAATGCGCTGTCCATCAGTAGATACCGTCATAAACTTCCCTCACACACGCCAACTCAACCTAAACTGGACATGTCGGAAGGATTTAACAAGTCCTGGCAGGTTCCCGCTGCCACGGGGCGTGTCACCCCTCAGGATGATAACACGCCACCCGATGTCGTCCCTCATCGAGTACGGGCCGTTTGGCGCGGCATTCCTCCGTCGCCTTCCAGCAGCGCGGTGAAAAGGCGCAGCCTTTGGGGACGTTGATGGGGGAGGGCAGTTCGCCTTCCAGTTTGATGCGTTTTTTCTCAATTGTCGGGTCGGCGATTGGCGTCGCGGACAAAAGCGCCTTGGTATAGGGATGGCGCGGATTGGCGACCACATCCTCGATGGGACCGGTTTCCACCGGGCGGCCGAGATACATGACAACAATGTCGTCGGCCATATGTTTGACCACGGACAGATCGTGGGAAATGAACAGGTAGGCAAGCCCCAGCTTTTCCTGCAGTTCGACCAGCAGGTTCAGCACCTGGCTTTGAATGGACAGGTCCAGGGCCGAGACCGGCTCATCGAGGACCAAAACCCTTGGGTTCAGCATCAGCGCACGGGCCACTGCGATCCTCTGGCGCTGTCCGCCGGAGAACATGTGCGGATAGCGGTCGAAATGCTCGCGGCGCAGGCCCACCATGGCCAGCATGTCCCGCGCCTGGGCCTCGCGGTCCTTCGCCGACATGTCCTTGCGGTTGATGACAAGTGGCTCCATCAGAATGTCGCCAATCCGCTGGCGTGGGTTAAGGGAGCCGTAGGGGTCCTGGAACACGATCTGAACCGATGACCGCAGTGACGCCCATTTGTCCGGGGACACGGCCTCGTCATCGATCATCAGCGTGCCTGAGGTCGGTGGCTCGATCATCGTGACAACCCGGGCAAGGGTCGATTTCCCGCAGCCGGACTCCCCGACAACCGCCAGCGTTTTGCCAGGCTGAAGCGTGAACGACGCCCCGGACAGAGCCTCGACCGTTTGGGTGGATGAAAAGATGCCGCCGCCAACCTCATAGTGCCGGGTCAGGTCGTGGGCGACTACAACGGGTTTGTTCATTGCGCCATCTCCGGTTCATTCACGCCCAGGGGGTAGTGGCATTTCGCCCGGCCAAGCTCCTCCGGCTGGTTTTCGGGTTCAATTTCCCGGCAGCGGTCATCCGCCTTGGAACACCGTGGGCTGAAAAGACAGCCTTTCGGCCGGTCGAACTGCCCCGGTACCACGCCTGGAATACTTGGGAGGATTTTGCTTGTTGCCCGCTCCGGCAATGCCGCGAGCAGCGCCGCTGTGTAGGGGTGGTGCGGTGTCGAGAAGAGAGGGCGTACAGGCTGTTCCTCAACCTTCTGGCCCGCGTACTGAACGCTGACCCGCTGGGCCGTCTCGGCAACAACTCCCATGTCATGGGTGATCAGGATTAGGGCCATGCCCGTGTCCCGCTGCAGGCCCGTCAGCAGTTCAAGGATCTGCGCCTGAATGGTCACGTCGAGCGCGGTGGTCGGTTCATCCGCGATCAGAAGCCGTGGGCGGCAAGCAATGGCCATGGCGATCATGACGCGCTGGTTCATCCCTCCGGACATCTGATGCGGGAATACGCCTAGACGTTTTTCCGGTTCCGGAATGCCCACCTGTTCGAAAAGCTCAATCGCGCGCTGATGCCGTTCCCTCCGGCTCATGTTCATATGTTTGCGCAGGGATTCCCGTATCTGGAAGCCAACCGTGAAACATGGATTGAGCGAGGACATCGGTTCCTGAAAAATCATGGCCATGTCGCGGCCAATGATCTTGCGACGCTGGGCGGCTGTTACCGATCTGAGGTCGATACCATCAAAGCTCATCTCGTCAGCGGTGATGGTCGCGGTCCAGGGCAGCAGACCCATCATGGCCAGCATGGAGACGGATTTTCCCGAGCCACTTTCACCGACGATGGCGAGGATATCGCCGCGGTCGACGGTGACGTCCATTGAGTCCACGGCACGAAACTTGCCGGATGCGGTGGCGAAATCGACGCTGAGGTTTCGGATGCGAAGCAGTGCCATGGTGCTAGCTCCTCTTCAGTTTCGGGTCGAGCGCGTCGCGCAGCCCGTCGCCCATCAGGTTGATGGCCAGAACGGTGATCAGGATGGCAATGCCGGGGAAGGTCACCACCCACCAGGCCCGCAGGATGAACTCCCGCGCTTCCGCCAGCATCGTGCCCCATTCAGGCGTGGGCGGCTGCGCGCCCATACCGAGAAAGCCGAGAGCCGCGGCATCGAGGATCGCGGTGGAAAAACTCAGCGCCCCCTGCACAATAATTGGAGCCAGACAGTTGGGCAGAACGGTTTTGAACATCAGCCGCCAGATACCGGCCCCGGCCACACGCGCGGAGGTCACGTAATCCCGCGTGCGTTCATTGATGACCGAAGCCCGGGTCAGGCGCACGTAATGCGGCTGCTGGACAATGGCGATGGCGATCATGGCGTTGGTGAGGCTCGGCCCCAAAATTGCCACCAGCACCAGTGCGAGAAGCAGGGACGGGAAGGCCAGGATGATGTCCATGATCCGCATGATGATCGTGTCACCCCAGCGCGGCGCGAAACCGGAGAGCAGCCCGATGAGAATACCCACCGAGGCGGCAACGGTGACAACGACAACTCCCACAAATGCCGAATACCGCGCGCCATGTATCAGGCGCGACAGAAGATCGCGGCCCAGCGGATCGGTACCCAAAGGGAAGGACCAGTCGCCACCCTCCGACCATGCGGGTGGGCGAAGCAGGTGATCACGGTACTGCTGCGTCGGGTCGTGTGGCGCCAGTAGATCGGCAAAAATGGCGACAAGAACGAAAACAACGAAGACGGAAAGGCCGATCACGGCTCCACGGTTTTCGCGGAAGTAGTACCAGAATTCGCGCAGTCTGCCGGGACGTTCCATTGTGGTTTCCATCAGCGCTTCCTGATCTTGGGGTTGATGAAACCGTAGAGCACGTCAACGGTGAGGTTCACGATCATTACGAATACCGCAATGAGCAGCAGCCCGCCCTGAACCACCGGGTAGTCACGGCGGAAAATGGAATCCAACATCCATTTGCCGATGCCAGGCCAGCTGAAAATGGTCTCCGTCAGGATGGCACCACCCATCAATGTGCCGACTGACAGGCCAATGACCGTAATCACCGGTATGAGCGCGTTGCGCAGGGCGTGCAGGCCGTTGACCTCAACCGGGGCGAGCCCCTTGGCCCGCGCGGTGCGGATGTAGTCCTCGCTCAACACCTCCAGCATGGCCGAGCGCGTCTGGCGTGCAATGACCGCCAGCGGAATGGTGCCCAGAACAATAGAGGGTAGAACGAGGTGATTTACCGCCGACATGAAGGCACCGTCCTGCCCGGACAGCAGCGAGTCGATCAGCATGAACCCGGTTAACGTGTCGAAATAGTAGAGCAGGCTGATGCGCCCCGATACCGGCGTCCACCCCAGATTGCCGGAGAACACGATAATCAGCAGCAGCGCCCACCAGAAAATGGGCATGGAGTATCCCACCAGTGCTGTCGACATAAGCGTCCGGTCAAAAAGCTTGCCGCGGTTGACGGCTGCGATAACACCGGCGGGCAGTCCGAGCACAACCGCAAAAACCATGGCGCAGAGCGCAAGCTCGAGGGTGGCGGGGAAAAGCGCGAAAAACTCGTCCCAAACCGGCTTTTTTGTTACGAAACTCTCGCCGAGATCCCCCTGCAAGACACCGGTCAGGTAATCCCAGTACTGGACGAGAATGGGCCGGTCGAAACCGTATTCCGCCGACAGTTCCGCGTAACGCTCGTCGGACAGGCCGCGTTCGCCTGCCATGACGATGATCGGGTCTCCAGGCAGCACACGGATGAATGCGAAGGAAATCAGGGTCACGCCGAAGAACGTCGGCACAAAGGTCAGCAGCTTGGACAGAAAGTATTTTATCATGTGCCGATCACCGTCAGTTCCTTGGGAAATTGGGTGAGCGAGCGGCACCCGTTGTCCGTGACCAGGATATCATCCTCGATCCGGACGCCAAACTCACCGATCTGGTAGAGCCCAGGTTCATTCGTGAAAACCATTCCCGCCTCCAGGACCTGGTGATTGCCGCGCATGATGTAGGGGGCTTCATGGACGTCGCGGCCGAGACCATGCCCCGTTTTGGTGCGGATACGGTCCGCGAAGGGCGAGGCCTCGAGGACGCCGATCACGGCGTCATCCACCTCGTGGCAGGTCACGCCAGCTTTCGTCACTTCATGGCCGCGCAGATTGGCGCGGTAGACCGCATCGTAGACCTCCGCCGAGGCGTCATCCACATGGCCCACGAAGAACGTCCTCGTGATGTCTGCACAAAACCCGTCTTTGCGCGCCCCGAAATCGAGAAGAAGCGCATCGCCCGCCTGCACACGGTAGTCCGACCGGGCATGGGCGTGGGGCATGGCCGAGTTGTCTCCGGCCGCCACAATGGGACCAAACGCATGGGCGTCCGCACCATTGGCGAACAGCGCCTGCGTCAGCAGCCCCTGAATTTCGGTCTCGGTCATACCGACGCGGACTTTTGAAATCGTGTGGTCCATCGCCCGTTCGGAAATATGGATCGCGTCAGCGAGCAGGGACACCTCCGACTCGCTCTTGATGATGCGCAGACCCGAAATCTGCTTCTCGGCATCGACGATCCTCAGTCCTGGCCAAGCCGCGGCGATGGCGTGGTGGACAAACACCCGCATGATCTGACCCTCAACGGCGAGGGATGACAGCGGAAGCTGCGAAGCCAGCGCCTCAAACGCGTGTTGATAACCGTCCTGGTCGCGCCAGTCGAACACCTCGCCCTCAAACCCGATCAGGTCAAAGGAGCGCAGTTCCAGATTGGGTACGATGGCCGCCGCATCACCTTCGGCGGGGATAAAAACGACCAGCGGGCGTTCATGGCTGTGAAATTCGGCGCCGAACAGTCTGGTGAAGTTCGGACCGGGTACAATTGCGACCGCATCGACCTTGAGGTCGCGTGCAACGGCGCGGTACTGGCTCAGGAGTTTACACATGGCTGGCGTTCCGTGCTGGCGTGACCGGGGCGCAAACGCCCCGGTCGGTGGCGTGATTACTGGGCGAGTTCAACACCGTAGAAGATGTGACCACCCAGCGGATGAACCTTGTAGCCGGACACTTCCGGACGCACGGGCATGTAGACGACCGAATGCGCGATCGTGGCCCACGGTGCCTGCTCCTTGAAGACGACCTGGGCCTCCTCATAAAGCGCGGTCCGCTCCTCAACATCCGTTGTCACCTTGGCCTTCTGGATCAGTTCCTCGAACGGCTCGTGGCACCACTGCGCCCGGTTCGAGTTGCCGATACCGTCACATCCAAGCAGAACGGCGAGGAAGTTGTCCGGATCACCGTTGTCGCCGGTCCAGCCGAGCAGGATCGCGCCGTCGCGGTCAAGCTCGCGCGAGCGGCTCAGGTACTCACCCCACTCATAGGAGACGATCTCAACATCAACACCGATCTCGGAGAAATCCTCCTGGATCAGTTCCGCCATGCGGCGGGCGTTGGGGTTGTAGGGACGCTGCACCGGCATCGCCCAGACCTTCATGGACAGGTCCGTTACACCTTCGGCCTCAAGCATGGATTTTGCGGCTTCCGGATCGTAGGGGTCATCCTCGATCGCGTCGTTATAGGACCACATGGTCGGCGGGATCGGGTTTTTCGCGATCTGACCGGAGCCCTGGAAGACGACGTCGATGATGGCCTGTTTGTCGATGGCCATGTTCAGCGCCTTGCGCACGTTGACATTGTCAAACGGTGCCTGCTGCGTGTTGTAGCCCAGATAGCCTACGTTCAGGCCTTCCTGCTCGAGCACGTTGATGTCGGGATCCGACTTCATCGCCTCGATATCCGCAGGGTTCGGATAGGGCATGATGTGGCATTCGCCGGCCTTCAGCTTCTGATAACGTACCGAAGCGTCCGGCGTGATGGCGAAGATCAGACCCTCAAGCGACGATGCACCTTCCCAGTAATCCGGGTTGGTGGCGTAACGGATCACCGCGTCTTTCTGATAGGCGACGAACGAGAACGGACCGGTGCCGATGGGCGCCTGGTTGAGCTGTTCCGGCGTGCCGGCCTCCATCATGGCATCAGCGTATTCCGCGCTCAGAATGGATGCGAAATCCATCGCCAGGTTTGCGATGAACGGTGCTTCCGGGCGATTAAGAACGAATTTGACGGTGTAGTCGTCGACTTTCTCCACCGAGACGACCAGGTCGGGCATCGACATGCCCTCAAAATATTCCCAGGTACCGCCGGACACTTCGTGATAGGGGTGGTCCTCCAGACGCTGCCGCTCAAAGCTGAAGATCACGTCATCCGCGTTAAAGTCCCGGGTCGGCGTGAACGCGTCGTTGGAGTGGAATTTCACACCCTGGCGCAGGTTGAAAGTGTACTCAAGACCATCCTCGGATACTTCCCAGCTTTCGGCCAGTCCGGGGACCACTTCAGTCGTTCCGGTCACGAATTCGGTCAGGTGATTGTAGATCGGATGGGACGATGCATCAAAAGTGGTCCCTGACGTGAACAGGGCCGGGTCAAAGCCCTCCGGCGAGCCCTCAGAGCAGTACACTAGCGGTGCCGCAATAGCGCTTGACGCGAGAACCGACAGCACGGCGCCGGTTGCAAGTGTCTGTTTTAGTTTCATGATTTTCCCTTCCGTTGGACTCTTGGAATTGTTGCGGGAATGTGCCGTCGAAGGGTCGGTTCCATGCAGTGTCGCACAGTCGAATATCTCCCCTCCGGACTGTCGGCCGCCACCCGAGATCGCCTATTCTTGCAGCAGTATTTCAGGAAGGTCCATATGGGCGGCAAAAGTTTCTTTCCCTGCCGTTAGGTTGACGTCACGTCGCCCCGTATTCAGCCGGACCAGGTCACTCCATACGGCAGTTTACTTTGCGTGAAACGTGGCCTTACACTCATTGCGACAGTGTTTGACTGGAGGAGGATACAGGTCATGAAGACGCGAATGATGGCAGGCGCCGCCCTGGCACTCGCCCTGACGGTCACGGGCGCGGGGAGCCCATGGGCCGCAACCTACATGCGGGGCAACAACGGAAATCCCGAAACACTTGACCAGCACAAGACGTCGACGGTGGTGGAGGCGCATATTCTACGCGACCTCTATGAGGGGCTGGTTGTCTACGATGCCGCCGCCCAGGTCGTGCCGGGGGTGGCTGAAAGCTGGGAGGTGTCGGAGGACGGCACGGAGTATACTTTCACGCTGCGCAACAATGCCAAATGGTCGAACGGTGATCCCGTCACCGCCGGCGATTTCGTTTTCTCCCTTCGGCGTATCATGACCCCGGCCACCGGAGCCAAATACGCAAACATTCTTTATCCCATTAAAAACGCCGAGGCCGTCAACACCGGCGACATGGAGCCCGACAGCCTTGCGGTGGAGGCCGTTGACGACCACACGCTGAAAATTACCCTCGAAAATCCAACGCCGTTTTTCATTGAGTTGCTGACTCACCAGACCGGTCTGCCGATGCATCCGCCCACCGTGGAAGCCAATGGCGCCGATTTCGTTCAGCCGGGCATCATGGTCTCCAACGGTGCCTATGTTCTCGAAACCAACATTCTGAATGACAAGATCGTTTTGCAGAAGAACGAGAATTATCATGACGCTGACAACGTCGCCATCGAGACGGTCAACTTTATTCCGATCGAGGATCGCGCAACCTGCGTAAGAGCGTGGGAGGCGGGCGAAATCCATTCCTGCGCCGACCTTCCCGCCGAAGATCTTGAGCGGCTTCAGTCCGAACACGGCGACGCCACCCGCGTCACGCCATATCTCGGCACGTACTATTACGCGCTCAACCACGAGGATGAGTTCCTGTCCGACCCCGAGGTGCGCCGGGCGCTGTCAATGGTCATCGACCGGGAATTCCTGGCCGAGAATATCTTCCAGGGCATGATCCCCGCTACAAGCTTCATTCCGCCAGGGATCGGCAACTACGAGACCGGCTCTCCCGAGACGGATTACTTCAGCATGTCCATGCTCGATCGCGAGGACATGGCGATCGAAATTCTTGAGGCAAAGGGCGTCACGCCGGACACACCGCACAAACTGGAAATCATGTATAATTCCAGTGAGAACCACAAAAACGTTGCCACGGCGATTGCGGACATGTGGGCAAATGTGGGTGTGAACGTCACCTATAACGTGCGGGACATTTCGGCGCATTACGCCCACCTCCGCGACCGGGGTGATTTCGACGTCGCACGTGCGGGATGGATTGGCGACTACTCCGATCCGCAGAACTTTCTCTTCATGGTCGAATCCGACAATGACGGCTTCAACTATTCCCGGTATGAGAACCCGGAATATGACGCCCTGATGGATGCCGCGGCGGCGGAGACGGATCTGACGAAACGGTCGGAACTGCTGAGCCAGGCGGAGGCCATGTTCATGCGTGACCTGCCGTTCCTGCCGCTCCTGTACTACTCCTCGCTCGCGCTGGTATCGCCCAACCTTCAGGGGTGGGAGGACAACATCCAGCATGTGCATCTGAGCCGCTACATGAGTATCACCGAGTAACCTGTTGATACGGCTGGGCGGCCCCGGTCGCCCGGCCATTTTGCCGACCGAAGTTGCACCGGGAGGAGATCGACATTTTAAGATACGCCCTCAGACGGCTTCTGGGTGCCGTACCGACCCTGTTCCTGATCATCACCGCTGCCTTCTTCATGATGCGGATCGCCCCCGGGGGGCCATTCGATCAGGAACGCACGCTGGAAGCCACGGTGCTGGAAAACCTCAACCGGACATTCGGCCTTGATAAACCGCTCTGGCAGCAATACGCGATGTATCTCAACAACCTGCTGCACGGCGACATGGGGCCATCCTTCGTGTTCCGTGACAAACGGGTCCATGAGATCCTCGGTGAGGGGCTTCCGGTCTCGATGCAGCTTGGCTTCCTCGCGCTGCTGCTCGCACTTTTCATCGGGGTGTGCATGGGAACCGTCGCTGCCCTGCGGCAGAATTCCAAAGCGGACTATTTCGTCGTCGCTCTCGCCACTTTCGGCATAACGGTGCCGCCATTCGTGGTCGCACCCGTTCTCGCCCTTGTCTTCGCCGTGTTTCTTGGCTGGCTGCCCGCACAAGGTTGGGGACGAGCGGACCAGATGGTGCTGCCCGTAATTGCCCTCGCTCTGCCCCAGGTCGCGGTTATCGCGCGTCTGACGCGAGGCGCCATGATCGAGGCCCTGCGGTCGGACCATGTACGCACGGCGAAGGCCTACGGGCTTCCAGCGAGTATGGTTGTCATCAAACACGCCCTGCGCGCTGCGGTCTTGCCGGCCATAAGCTATCTTGGGCCCGCTGCCGCCGCTCTACTGACCGGTTCAATCGTGGTGGAGCAGGTATTCAATCTGCCCGGTATCGGCCGGTATTTTGTGCAGGGCGCTCTCAACCGGGACTATACGATGGTCATGGGAACCGTTGTGATCGTTGCAGTTTTTGTGATCCTTTTCAACTTGATGGTCGATCTTCTTTTCGCCGTGTTTGATCCAAGGGTGCGCTATGACTGACGCTGCCATCGCAGAGGAGACCCCACCCCAGGGCTCCGTGCAGAACCGCTCGCTCTGGGCCACGGCGCTGTTGCGGCTGAAACGAAACCGTGCGGCGGTGGCATCGTTCTTCGTGCTGATTTTCCTCATCATCGCAGGCGGGCTGGGCCCCATGGTTTCGCCGCACAGCTATTCCGAGGTCTATCCGGAGTTCGTCAAAACCAGGCCCAGTCTTTCCCCATACCCCCAGGCCGAGCAGATCATTCCCGCTGCTGAAAGCGCCCTGCGCCGCGCCCGGGTGGAGGTCGGAGAGATTGTGATCGAGGACGGCACCGTCCGGATTGCGGTCAGTTCTGAATCCGAAATTGACCCTCGCATTTCCCGTTACGTCGACCGGTCCGACGTGTTTTCCAACGCGGAGGTCGTGGACATTTCCGGCGATGGGCTCTCCGGCGCCATCACCGCCGACGTGCAGCAGCTATACTTTCTGATGGGAACCGATGCGAATGGTCGTGACCTGTTTTCCCGCACCCTGATCGCCCTGCGGATCTCCCTGATGATCGGTGCCCTTGCGACGGCGGTGGCACTGGTGATCGGCGTGATTTACGGCGCGACATCGGGTTTCGTGGGCGGACGTGTCGACAACCTCATGATGCGCTTCGTCGATATCATGGATTCACTCCCCTTCGTGTTCTTCGTGATCCTGTTGGTGGTCTTCTTCGGCAGCAACCTCGTGCTGATGTTCATCGCCATCGGCGCGACCCAGTGGCTCGACATGTCCCGCATTGTACGTGGCCAGACCTTAAGCCTGCGCAGACGGGAGTTCGTGCAGGCGGCGGAAAGCCTTGGCGTCTCGTCCTGGGACATCGTCAAACGCCATATCATCCCAAATACCCTTGGCAACGTCATGGTCTACATGACCCTCCTCATCCCGAAGGTGATCCTGCTGGAAAGCTTCCTGTCATTTCTCGGCCTAGGCGTGCAGGAGCCGCTCACGTCCCTGGGCGTGTTGATTGCGGAAGGGGCCAAAAACATGCGCAACGCGCCCTCCATGCTGTTTTATCCGGCCGCGACCATGACGGTCCTGCTCTTTGCGCTCAACTTCCTGGGCGATGGACTGCGCGACGCACTTGATCCGAAGGACCGCTGACATGACCGATACTCGGGAAATGGTGCTTGAGGTCGAGGACCTCCACGTCAGTTTCGAAACACCCGACGGTCCGGTGGATGCCGTCCGGGGCGTGTCGCTAAACGTCCGCGCCGGGGAAACCGTCGCAATTGTTGGCGAAAGTGGTTCCGGAAAAAGCCAGGTCATGATGTCTGCCATGGGGTTGCTGGCCTCCAATGGCAGGGCCAGCGGTCGCATCCGCTACCGGGGGCGCGACATCCTGAACATGCCACCCTCCGAACTGAACCGGTTGCGCGGTGCGAAGATCACCATGATCTTCCAGGAACCCATGACATCGCTCGATCCGCTTTTTACCATTGAAAGCCAAATGTCGGAGCCGTTGCGGGTGCATGGGGGGCTCAACCGGAAACAGGCGTCCTGGCGTGTACTGGAACTGCTCAAACTTGTGCAGATCCCGGATCCGGAAAAGCGGTTGGGGGCCTATCCCCACGAACTGTCCGGGGGGCAGAGGCAGCGCGTGATGATCGCAATGGCGCTCGCCAATGACCCGGATCTGTTGATTGCTGACGAGCCGACCACCGCGCTCGACGTCACAATCCAGGCGGAAATCCTGCAACTGCTCTCCGATCTCCAGGCCCGGCTCGGCATGTCGATCCTGTTCATCACCCACGATCTCGGCATCGTGGAGGCCTTCGCCGACCGGACCTACGTCATGTGCAGGGGGCGGGTCGAAGAGCAGGGGCCGACCGCGGATGTCTTCCACGCCCCCAAAACCGACTACACGAAGATGCTGCTTGCGGCCGAACCCGAAGGCCACAAGAAACCACCCCGCGAAACCGCCCCCGTGCTGCTGGAGGGTGAGGACATACAGGTCACCTTCGGTCTGCCGGCCGGTTTTCTGCGGAAAAGCACCGAGCTTCACGCCGTGCGCGGCATCGACATCGCCCTGCGCGAGGGTCAGACCATTGGTGTGGTGGGCGAGAGCGGTTCTGGCAAATCCACCCTCGGCCGTGCCCTGCTTCAAATGATCCCCAGCACCGGCCGCGTGGTCTGCATGGGCTCTGAAATCGGAGGTCTCGACCGCAAGGCCATGCGCCCCCACCGCAAGGGCCTGCAAATGGTCTTCCAGGACCCTTACGGCTCGCTTTCGCCACGCATGACCGTTCGGGAAATCGTGACGGAAGGGCTTCTCGTTCACGAGCCGGGCCTCGGTGCCGCCGAGCGCGACCGGCGGGCGGAGGAAACCCTGCGCGATGTGGGGCTCGACCCGTCCGTGAAGAACCGATTCCCCCACGAGTTCTCCGGCGGTCAGCGCCAGCGCATCGCCATCGCCCGTGCGGTTATCCTGCGCCCAAGGATCATTATCCTGGATGAGCCCACATCCGCACTCGACCGCTCGGTTCAGAAACAGGTCATCGACCTTCTGCGTCGGTTGCAGATCGAAAACAGCCTGTCCTACATTTTCATCAGCCATGACCTCGCCGTGGTCCGTGCCCTCTCGGATTACGTGATGGTGATGAGGAACGGAGCCGTGGTGGAGCAGGGGCCGGTGGACCAGCTCTTCGATGCTCCCAAGACGGAGTACACCCGCGAACTCATGCGCGCGGCCTTCGACCTGCGATCGCTCCTGACCGGGTAATCCGACCGAATTTTCGGCTTTTGCCTGCGCGCGTCGCAAATCCCTCAATCAACGCGAATTTTTGTCGCGAATGTTTCTGGCGTTGATTGAATTTTATCAACAGCTATTTAGGATAAAACCGACGATGGAGGGCTCCCCCGAGTGCAGTTGGTTTTAATCGAGATTCTCATTTACCTGATGGCTGCGGTCGTCGCGGTCCCCATCAGTCAAAAATTCGGCCTTGGCTCGGTTTTGGGGTATCTCGCCGCCGGAGTTTTGATCGGCCCGGTGATCGGCCTTGTGGGCTCTGAGACCGAAAACCTGCAGCATTATGCCGAGTTTGGCGTCGTTTTGATGCTGTTCCTGATTGGGCTCGAGATGGAACCCAAAACCCTGTGGCAGATGCGCAAACGCCTGCTTGGGCTTGGCGGACTACAGGTGGCGCTGACGCTGATCGCCGTTGCGGTTTTCTGTATCGCCATCGGCATCGACTGGAACGAGTCCGTGGCGATTGGCATCATCCTCTGCCTGTCCTCCACTGCCATCGTGATGCAGACCCTGAACGAAAAACACCTCAACCGCACCGACGGGGGCAGGGCGAGTTTTTCGGTTCTCCTGTTTCAGGATATCGCGGCCATTCCCTTTTTGGCGCTTATCCCGCTCCTGGCCATCAGCAGCGTTCAGACCGGCGTCCCCGAAGCCGATGCCGGTGAGGTCAGCGGCTGGTTGCGGGCCGCTATGGTTGTGGGGGCCGTCGTCCTGGTGGTTCTGGCCGGGAAGTACCTGACCCGCCCGTTTTTCAAGTTTCTCAACATGTCGGGTCTGCACGAGATCCACATCGCTGCAACGCTCAGTTTCATCATCCTGATCGCCGTGGTCATGGAACTGCTGCACCTGCCGCCGGCGCTGGGCACGTTCCTGGCCGGCGTGGCCCTGGCCAACAGTGAATACCGCCATCAGATCAAAAGCGACATCTCACCCTTCAAGGGGTTGCTGCTCGGGCTGTTCTTCATCACCGTTGGCGCAAGCATTGACTTCGCGCTGCTGTTTTCCGAGCCGGTCAAGACGTTCGGCCTCGTGCTTGCCCTGATGGTGGTAAAGTACTTCATCCTTCTCGGCCTTGCGGTCCTGTTTAAAATCGAGGGCAGGGACCGGGTGCTGTTTACGCTTTCCCTCGCCCAGGCCGGTGAGTTTGGATTTTTCCTCTCAAGCTTCGCCCGCCAGAACTTTGTGATCCCGTCCGACCGGGCTGATCAGCTTCTTCTGATCATCACGCTGTCCATGTTCCTCACCCCCGCGCTCTTTATGATCCACGACTACGTCACCCGGCGTCTCGTGGCCGGACCGGCCAAGCCGGATGATGAGATTGATGAACACGGCACGGTGATCATAGCCGGGATGGGGCGCTTCGGTCAGGTCGTGAACCGGCTCCTGATGGGTCTCGGCCACAAAACCGTGGTCATCGACAGCCGCGCCTCCACTATTGAGCGTATGCGTCGCTTCGGCATCCAGGGGTATTACGGCGAGGTCGACCGGCCCGCACTGCTTGAGGCTGCAGGGTTGTCCGAAGCCAAGGCGATTGTCATTGCGGTGGATGATCCCGGCGTGGCGGCGCGCACCGCATCCTATGTCAGCCGCAACCATCCGAACGTCGAAATTATCGCCCGCGCCCATGACCGCCACCACGTCTATGCGCTTTACGCCGCCGGCGCCAAAGCCAGCGTGCGCGAGGTGTTTGACAGTGGCGTTCGGGCCGGAAAATACGCCCTGTCCGCGCTTGGGTATTCCGAGGATGAGGTCGAGCGCCTGGCCACCGCATTCTTCGAACACGATCGGCAGATGCTTGCCGAACTGGCTGAACTCTGGCGTCCCGATGTCCCGACGGAGCAGAACGGACCCTACATGGAAAAGGCCCGTGAGCAGCATCAAAAAATCGCCGCCGTCCTGAGAACCCAGCTTGACCAGAAGGAAAAAGCCCTTGAAAAAGCGCGGGAAAAGGAACGTCGCACCCAGGAGCGCGAGGAAGCCCGGCAAAGACGCCTGAAGCAGGAGGCCGGGGAAGCCGAGAGTGGCGGCAAAAACTCCGGTGGCAAAATTGAAACCGCCGCCGAATAGGCGCTTGCGTCCCGTCAAAAAACCGAATTAGGTTGCAGTGCAGCATCCCTGCGGCTTTGCGCAGTTCCCATCCATATCAATGGAATGCGGAACCGGAGCCGCCAAAAGGCATCCCGGGTGCCCTGCTGCGGGCGACGGTGGGACGGAGTAACGACAATGAAAAAATTCAAAAAAATTCTGATTGCAAACCGGGGAGAGATCGCCATCCGCGTCATGCGCGCCGCGAACGAACTCGGTAAAAGCACCGTTGCCGTTTATGCCGAGGAGGACAAACTGGGCCTGCACCGCTTCAAGGCGGACGAGGCCTACCGCATCGGTGAGGGGCTTGGTCCGGTTGCCGCCTATCTCAGCATCGAGGAGATAATCCGCGTCGCCAAAATGTCCGGAGCGGACGCGGTCCACCCGGGATACGGCCTGCTGAGTGAAAACCCCGATCTGGTCGATGCCTGTACCGAGGCCGGTCTCACCTTTATCGGCCCGACCTCCGCAACCATGCGCATGCTCGGCGACAAAGCCAGCGCCCGTAAGGTCGCCATTTCCGCCGATGTTCCCGTCGTGCCCGCAACCGAGGTTCTGCCCGACGACATGGCTGAGGTGAGCCGAATGGCCGAGGAGGTGGGCTATCCGTTCATGCTCAAGGCCTCGTGGGGCGGCGGCGGTCGCGGCATGCGCCCCGTCATGTCCCCGGAAGAGCTTGAGGAAAAGGTCCTTGAGGGCCGCCGAGAGGCGCTGAACGCATTCGGCAACAGCGAGGGTTACCTCGAAAAACTCATTCTCAATGCCCGGCATGTTGAGGTTCAGATCCTCGGCGACAAACATGGCGGCATGTACCACCTCTGGGAGCGCGACTGCTCCGTCCAGCGCCGCAACCAGAAGGTCGTCGAACGCGCCCCCGCACCGTATCTGACCGAGGAGCAGCGCCAGGAGGTCTGCGAGCTCGGCCTGCGGATCTGTAAGGCGGCCAATTACGAATGCGCCGGTACAGTCGAGTTTCTGATGGATCGCGACAGCGGCAAATTCTACTTCATCGAGGTCAACCCCCGCGTTCAGGTGGAGCACACCGTGACCGAGGAGGTGACGGGCATCGACATCGTTCAGGCCCAGATCCGTATTGCCGAGGGCGAAACCATCGCCGAGGCCACCGGCACGCCCGACCAGGCCGGCGTGAAACTTAACGGTCACGCCCTGCAGTGCCGCATCACCACTGAGGACCCCCAGAACAACTTTATCCCCGACTACGGCCGCATCACCGCCTATCGCGGCGCGACCGGCATGGGCATTCGCCTTGACGGCGGTACGGCCTATTCCGGAGCGGTCATTACGCGCTATTACGACAGTCTTCTTGAAAAGGTCACGGCCAAGGCTCCGACTCCCGAGGCCGCCATCGCCCGTATGGACCGCGCGCTACGTGAATTCCGTATCCGCGGTGTGTCGACCAACATTGCCTTTGTGGAAAATCTGCTGAAACATCCGACATTTCTGGACAACAGCTACACCACGAAATTCATTGACAACACACCGGAGCTCTACGAATTCGCAGCCCGTCGCGACCGCGCCACCAAGATCCTGACCTACATCGCGGACATCACCGTGAACGGCCACCCGGAAACCGCCGGACGCGCCGAGCCGTCGGAGGACCTGCGCCTTCCCAAAGCGCCCAAAACCAGCAACGACGCACCCGCGGATGGAACGCGCCAACTGCTCGACCGGGACGGGCCGAAAGCCGTCGCGGACTGGATGCTGGAGCAGAAACGCGTCCTGATCACCGACACCACCATGCGCGATGGGCACCAGAGCCTTCTGGCCACCCGCATGCGGTCCTTCGACATGATCCAGGTCGCACCGGCCTATGCCGAAAAACTGCCGCAGCTTTTCAGTGTCGAGTGCTGGGGCGGCGCGACCTTCGACGTGGCCTACCGCTTCCTCCAGGAATGCCCGTGGCAGCGTCTTCGCGACCTGCGCCAGCGCATGCCGAACCTGATGACGCAGATGCTTCTGCGCGCATCGAACGGAGTGGGGTACACCAACTATCCCGACAATGTGGTTGAGGCCTTCGTGGCGCAGGCCGCCGAGTCCGGTGTGGACGTGTTTCGCGTCTTCGACAGCCTCAACTGGGTTGAGAACATGCGCGTCGCGATGGACGCGGTACAGGAAGCCAACAAGATTTGTGAGGGCACGATCTGTTACACCGGTGACCTGTTCGATCCGGACCGCGCCAAATACGACCTGAAGTACTACGTCTCCATGGGTAAGGAACTGCGCGACGCCGGAGCGCATGTTTTGGGTCTCAAGGATATGGCCGGACTTCTCAAGCCTGCCGCTGCCCGTGTTCTGGTCAAAACCCTAAAGGAGGAAATCGGCCTGCCGATCCATCTCCACACCCACGACACCAGCGGCATTGCCGGCGCAACGCTGCTCGCCGCCGCCGAGGCCGGCGTGGACGCAATGGATGCCGCGATGGACAGCCTCTCGGGCAACACCTCGCAGCCGACGCTCGGCTCCATCGTTGAGGCGCTGCGGTTCGACGAGCGTGACACCGGCCTCGACATCGCAGCCGTCCGCGAGATCTCCGATTACTGGGAGGCCGTGCGCGGACAGTATGCCGCATTCGAGGCGGGCATGCAGGCCCCGGCCTCCGAGGTCTACCTCCACGAGATGCCAGGCGGTCAGTTCACCAACCTCAAGGCCCAGGCCCGGTCGCTTGGTCTGGAGGAACGCTGGCACGAGGTTGCCCGGACCTATTCCGACGTCAACCGCATGTTCGGGGACATTGTGAAGGTAACGCCATCCTCCAAGGTTGTGGGCGACATGGCCCTGATGATGGTGGCCCAGGGTCTGACCCGCGAGGATGTGGAAAGCCCCGATTCCGATGTGGCCTTCCCCGACAGTGTCGTGGACATGATGAAGGGCAACCTTGGCCAGCCCCCCGGCGGATGGCCCAAAGCCCTTCAGAAGAAGGTTCTCAAAGGTGCCGAACCGATGGAGGTCCGTCCCGGCTCCGTCATGGAACCCGCCGATCTCGACGCCCTGCGCAAGGAACTGGAGGAGAAATTCCAGTCTGTCGCCATCGATAACGAGGATTTCTGCGGCTACCTGATGTATCCCAAGGTATTCTCCGACTACATGACCCGTCATGCGGAATACGGCCCCGTCCGCACCCTGCCGACGCCCGCGTTCTTCTACGGAATGCAGCCGGGGCAGCAGGTCTCGGTAGACATCGACCCGGGCAAGACCATCGAAATCCGGCTCTCCGCCGTTGGCGAAACCAATGAGGAGGGCGACGCCCGCGTCTTCTTCGAACTTAACGGTCAGCCCCGAACGGTCCGTGTCCCCGACCGCAGCGCCCAGGCCGCGTCACCGAAACGGACCAAGGCCGATCCGGGCAACCCCGGCCACGTCGCCGCACCAATGCCCGGCGTGATCGCGACCATTGCGGTGGAAGCGGGCCAGAAGGTCTCGTCCGGTGATCTCATCATGACCATCGAGGCGATGAAGATGGAAACCGGCCTCTATGCGGAGAAAGGCGGCACGGTCAAAACCATCAGCGTCCAGCCGGGCAGCCAGGTCGACGCCAAGGACCTGCTCGCGGAACTCGACATCGGCTGAACCAAATCCCGTTTGACCCGACAAGGGGCCGGACGGGCTTAAAACGTTGGCGGTGTGCAGGCGCTTATTATTCTGCACACCGTATCGCCTGTGTTGCGAAACCGATGGGGCAGGCGGCTCTCAAACAGATATCCCTCCCCAGGCCCCAGTTCCCTGACCTGATCCGAGACCGTAATCTCGATCCGGCCCTCCGTCACAATCCCGGCTTCCTCACCCTCATGGGTCAACAGCTCAGGGCCGGTATCGGAGCCTGGCGGATAGGTCTCATCCAAAATCTGAAGGGTGTGCGTACTGGCATTGCCTAGCTGGCGCAGGGACACCGACGGGCCGCCGGATTGTGGCGAGATTTCAATAAATTCGTTGCGCCCGTAAAAGTACTTTGCCGGCTGGGCCTCCTCCAGTGTCGCGAAAAACTCCGCAATGCTGATCGGGATGGCGTCGAGAAGGCACTTTAATGAGGCAACCGAGGGGCTTGTCTTGTTTTGTTCGATCAGAGAAACGGTCCCGTTGGTCAGTCCCGCACGATTCGCCAACTCCCTCTGCGACAGACCGCGTTCCGTCCGGATTTCCTGCAAACGCCTACCAATATCCAACCGCCATACTCCGTGGTTTCAGGGCGGAACGGTAATCGGATCCACCCGCGTCGTGTCTGTTTATAACTTCAATGAAATTCTGTTGACAGAAAAATTAAACACCCTATGAGGATTTTAAACACCCGGCCTTTGTGGGTGTGGCATAGCTCCGAAGGGAAATCGTTGCCATGACAAATGTTGTAAAACGGAAACCGCGCCGCACAAGCGCAAAATCCAAACCCGCAATTGCCGTCGTACCGGATGCGGTTGAAACCCCGAAAACCAATGCCGACCTGCTCGCCCGTCGCGAGGCCGCCGTGCCGCGCGGGGTGGCATCCGCCGCACCGGTCTTCGCCGACCGCGCCGAGAATGCCGAGCTGTGGGACGTTGAGGGCAAACGCTACATCGACTTCGCAGGCGGTATCGCCGTGCTCAACACCGGCCACCGCCATCCGAAAGTAGTCGAGGCCGCCAAGGCCCAGGAAGACCGCTTCACCCATACCAGCTTCCAGGTCGTGCCCTACGAGCCCTATGTCGCACTGGCCGAAAAACTGAACGCTCTTGCCCCGGGCGACGCACCGAAGAAATCGCTGCTCGTGACCACGGGAGCCGAGGCGGTGGAAAACGCCGTGAAGATCGCCCGCGCCGCAACCGGCCGCTCCGGCATCATCGCCTTCACCGGTGGTTACCACGGACGTACGCTCCTGACGCTCGGCATGACCGGCAAGGTCTCGCCCTACAAAAAGGACATCGGCCCGTTCCCGTCCGACGTGTACCGCGCGCCGTTCCCGAACGTGCGTGACGGCATCACCGTTGAGGATGCCCTCACCGGGCTGCGCAACCTCTTCCTGACGGACGCACAGCCCGAGCGCGTCGCGGCCATCATCATCGAGCCGGTACTGGGCGAGGGCGGCTACACGCCGGTTCCCTTCGAGATGATGCAGGAACTGCGCCGCATCTGTGACGAACACGGCATCCTTCTGATCGCCGATGAGATCCAGGCAGGTTTCGGCCGCACCGGAACCTGGTTTGCCGTGGAGCATTCCGGCGTCGTGCCCGACCTGATCACCGTTGCGAAATCCATGGCCGGTGGATACCCCATTGCCGGTGTCATCGGTCGCGCCGACATTATGGACGCCATGATCCCCGGCGGTCTCGGCGGAACCTATGGCGGTAACCCGGTGGCCTGTGCCGCGGCTCTCGCAGCCATTGAGGCTATTGAGAGCGAAGGTCTGCTGGCCCGCTCCACCGAGCTTGGCAACCGCTTCACCACGCGTTTTGCTGAAATCGGCGCCCGGGTTGCACCGTACCGGATGTGGGATATTCGTGGTCTTGGCGCCATGCTGGCCGTCGAGTTCGTCACCGATTTCGAGACCGCGACACCTGACGCGGCCCTGACCAAATCGGTCGTGGCCCATGCCCTGAAGCGTGGCCTGATCCTGCTGGCCTGTGGCATGCACGGCAACGTGCTGCGCATCATGGTACCGCTCACCGCCTCGGATGAAATCATCGAAGAGGCAATGATCATCTTCGAGGCCGCTCTGGCCGACGCGGTGGCGGAACAGACAGCCTGATCCACCCAAACAAACGTGGTCAAATGGCGGGGCAGGGCTCCGCCATTTTTCGTTTGAGTTGAAGCCTTCCCGGAATTTACCTCTTGAAGCCGGGGCCGCTTCGCAGCATTGATCCATCTCGGATGGTTCAGGCGCGGCCTGAACGGGCGGAGCATCCGCCATCAAACGTCAGGGGGACATTACATGCGGTATCACAGTCCGGAAAGTTTTGACGATGCGGTGGCGCTCGCGCGTGACGCGGACGGCATCACCCGGTTTTTGGCCGGCGGTACGGATGTCCTGGTCCAGCTGAGGACCGAGACCGTTATCCCCGATGTCATGATCGACATTAAACGTATAACCGGTGTTCACGACATCACCCGCGAGGACGGCGGTTGGCGCATCGGTGTCGCCGTCACCGGCGCGGAAATGTCGGAACATGCCGAGTTGCAGAACGAATGGCCGGGTCTTGTCGAGGCGATGGATCTCATTGGCTCCACCCAGGTTCAGGGACGCGCCACGCTCGTCGGCAATCTCTGCAACGGCTCCCCGGCGGCGGACAGTGTCCCTGCAATGATCGCGGCCGGCATTGAACTGAGCATCACCGGTCCCGACGGCACACGCCGGGAAAAAACGGAAAACATCCCGACCGGCCCCGGCAAGACCAGCCTTGAAAAGGGCGAACTGGTCACCGCCGTTCACGTCCCGGCGCGTGGCGATAATGCGGGCGACGCCTATCTGCGCTTCATTCCGCGGACTGAAATGGACATCGCCGTGGTCGGCTGTGCCGTCAGCCTGCGCCGTGAGGGCAACAAAATCACCGAGGCCCGCGTGTCCCTGGGCGCCGTGGCACCCACGGCTCTGTTGGTCGAGGACGCGGCCCAGGCCATCATCGGCACTGAGCTCGATGACGCGGCTCTCGACGCGCTTGGTGCAGCCGCATCCGCGGCCTGCAACCCCATTGATGACAAGCGTGGAACCATTAAATTCAGAACACATGTCGCGGCGGTGCTCGCCAAGCGCGCCGCGAAAATCGCATACGACCGCGCGGGGGCAGACAAATGAGCAGCATTCACGTATCCACCACCGTTAACGGCGATGAGGTCGAGTTTCTCTGCGACCCACGCGAAACCCTGCTGGACGTTCTGCGCGACCGGCTCGGCCTCACCGGCGCCAAGGAAGGCTGCGGCACGGGCGACTGCGGTGCCTGTTCCGTTACCGTTGATGACCGCCTGGTCTGTTCCTGCCTTATGCTTGGTGCCGAGGCCGAGGGCAAATCGATCAACACTGTCGAGGGCATCGCCGACGGCGAAAAGCTGCACCCGCTTCAGGAAAAATTCATTGAATACGCGGCGCTCCAGTGTGGTATCTGTACTCCAGGCATCCTGGTTGCGACGAAGTCCCTGCTGGAAAAGCACCCGGATCCGACCGAGTCCCAGGTGCGCTACTGGCTCGCCGGAAACCTGTGCCGCTGCACGGGCTATGACAAAATTATCCGCGCCGTGATGGACACGGCCGCCGACATGAGGAAGGCATCCTGATGGCGTTTGATGGACCGAAGAGAACCGAATTCAAATATGTGGGCACCCGCCCGAACCGTCCCGACGGTTTCGATAAGGTAACCGGCCGCGCCAAATTCGGAGCGGACGCAACCGCGCCCGGCATGCTCCACGCCGCAATAGTGCGCTCTCCCCATGCCCACGCAAAAATCCTGAGCATCGACACCTCGAAGGCCGAGGCGCTCAAGGGCGTGAAGGCTGTTGTCACCCGCGCGGATTTCTCCACCTCGCAGACCGGCGAGAACTGGAACATACTCGAAAACATCATGGCCGGTGAGAAGGCGCTCTACGATGGCCACGCCATCTGTGCCATCGCCGCGACAACCGCTCTTGCCGCACGGGACGCCGTGCGTCTCGTTGAGGTTGAGTACGAGGTGCTGCCTCACGTTACCGACGTTGACAAGGCCATGGCTGATGACGCGCCCGTCATTCGCGCCGGTGCCGCCGACGCCTCCGTGCCCGAGGGCCTGCATCCCAACGTCGTTCGCTACCACGAGAGCGGACATGGTGATGTTGAGAAGGGCTTTGCCGAGGCCGATCTTATCGTCGAGGACAGCTTCCTGACCGAAGCCACCCACCAGGGTTACATCGAACCCCACGCCTGTCTGGCCCAGCTTGGCTCGGACGGGAAGGGCGAGGTGTGGTGCTGCACCCAGGGTCATTTCAACGTGCAGAAGGTCTGCGCCGCACTTCTCGACCTTGAAACCAGCCAGCTGCGCGTCACCGCATCCGAAATCGGTGGCGGTTTCGGCGGCAAAACCGCTGTATTCATTGAGCCGGTGGCACTGGCCCTGTCCCGCAAGGCCAACCGCCCGGTCAAACTCGTCATGAGCCGTGCCGAGGTTTTCCGGGCCACCGGCCCGACCTCATCGACCTCGATGAATGTCAAAATCGGTATGCGCCGGGACGGAAAAATCACTGCGGCCCAGGGCACCTTCCGCCTTCAGGGTGGTGCGTTTCCTGGCGCGCCTGCCGAGATGACCGCGATGTGCGCCTTCGCACCCTATGCGCTCGAAAACGTGCATCAGGTCGGTTACGACGTCATGTCCAACCGCCCCAAACAGGCAGCCTACCGCGCGCCAGGCTCACCCATGGCGGCGTTTGCCGTTGAGTCCGTGATCGACGAGCTCTGCAAGAAACTCGAGCTCGACCCGATCGACGTGCGCCTCATGAACGCCTCGAAGGAGGGCACCAAAGCCTCCTACGGTCCGAAATTCGACCGCATCGGTCTGGTGGAAACCCTTGAGGCCGCCAAGGCGCATCCCCACTATTCAGCACCTTTGAAAGAGGGTCAGGGCCGGGGTATCTCCTGTGGATTCTGGTTTAACCATGGCGGTGAAACCGCTGTATCCCTTGCACTTTCCGAGGACGGGACGGCGGCCATTTCCGTCGGCACCCCCGACATTGGCGGCTCCCGCGCCTCCATGGCTCTCATGGCGGCCGAGGAGCTTGGCATCCCGTATGAAAACATCCGCACCACCATCGCGGACACCGCAACGCTCGGTTACAACGAGATCAGCCACGGCTCCCGCGTGACCTACGCCAGCGGTCTTGCCACCATCAAGGCCGCCCGCGACGCGGTGGACAAGCTTTGCACCCGGGCCGCTGCCAAATGGGGCATCGACCGTGACGCGGTGGTTTGGGAAGACGGCTGTGCCAAGCCGTCCGGCCACAATGCGGGCGACTTCGATCCGCTTCCGCTGGCCGAAATCACCAAAGACATGGGGGCTACCGGTGGTCCCATCGTGGGTCATTTCGAGGCAACCCCGGAAGGTGCGGGCGTCAGCTTCGCAACACACATCGTGGACAGCGAGGTTGATCCCGAAACGGGCCAGACCAAGGTCATCCGCTACACTGTGGTTCAGGACGCCGGCAAGGCGATCCACCCGACCTATGTGGAAGGCCAGTACCAGGGCGGTGCCGCCCAGGGCATCGGATGGGCGCTGAACGAGGAATACATCTATGGCGAGGACGGCCGGCTTCAGAACCCGCTTTTCCTCGACTATCGTATCCCCGTGGCCTCCGACCTGCCGATGATCGACACGGTCATCGTCGAGGTGCCGAACCCCGGACACCCCCATGGCGTGCGCGGTGTTGGCGAGACGTCCATTTGTCCGCCGCTTGCCGCAATCGCCAACTCGGTGTCGAATGCCGCGGGTGTGCGTCTGCGGCAGCTGCCCATGTCGCCGCCGCGCATTCTTGAGGCTCTCGAACGTCAGGCCAATGGCGGTTGAGGTTCATCTCTGGTCCGGCCTTCGGCGTTTCGTCGATGGCCGGGAAAGCGTGGAGGTCGAGGCCTCCAACGTAGGTGAGCTCCTGCGCGGGCTCGCCAAAATCGACCCCGGCCTGGAGGCCGCCATCGACGCGGGCGTATCCGTGTCCATAGACGGACGCATCTACGGCTACACGCTCACCGAGCCCGTAAGCCCGGAAAACGAGATCTATCTGCTTCAGAGGATCAAGGGCGGGTAGGGCGCCCGGGCGGCGCCCCTCCCGGCATCAAAATTACGACAGTCGCCCGCCGCGATGGGACAGCTGCATGTTCGAGGCATAGCTCTTGGTCGATTGGTTGCCCGGCGTATTCGCATCCAGGATCAGCGTCTCCACCGAACCGGTCTCAATTTCAATCGCCACCGTGTTCGTGTGCTTGCTCATCCGCCACAGATACAGCTTGCCCGTCTTGGGAGCGCCGGTTGCCGATGCTGCCGTGCCGTGCACATAGGGCTCGCCCTCACCATCCACGATCACGATACGCGGCTTTGGCAGACGATAGGTGTGGCCCTCATAGGCATAGGCGTAAATAACGGCCGCACAGGGATCGGTCTTCTTCGACTTGCCCTTGTCATCAATCGTCGTGGTTGGCTCGCAGGTGATTTTCAGTTTGCTCACCAGATCGCTTTTGACCTTGATTTCGCCATCCGTGGCCTTGGAATTCGGCTCCAAATGCGCGCCGATCAGCACGACCTCGCTCGGATCAAATTCACGTCCCGCTGCCAGAATGGCTGCTAAATTATCCATGTTACAATCACTCATGTTATGGTTACCTCCTGTTAATCACACCCAGACCCTGTTCCGGCCCCGACCCTGACCGATCGTAAACGTATCGAAGGGATTGAGAATTTCGCGCCAGTACAGGCACTCCATGACGGTCTCCGCGACCCGGCCCTCGTTCATCTCCTGCAGCATGTCACACACGGCATACCCCGCCGTCACATAGTCGAGGTTCTGGTTGTCGAGCGTCGCCCAGGACCGGGCCAGCGCCGTCCCCATGATGTCCCGCGCATCAGACAGCGCCGCCTTGAACCGGAAATGGTTCAGGTCATAGCTCTCCTCAAAAGCCCGCCCGTAGCGGTCGGCCAGATCCACATTCAAGTCGCGCGCATCCGCAATTCCGTGCCGGGGCAAATCCACCAGCCCCTGGTCCACGACCATGTTGTGATAGGTCTCGACCACCGCATCGAAAAACGCTCCGGTAAACGGCCGCGACCGATCATGCGGTTCCTCGCCCACCTCACTCATTTTCCGCGCGTTGCCCGCGATCCGGACCTGCCGTTCGTCGGCCAGTTCTGCAAACGCGTTCAGCTCATTCATCGCGAGAAGATTCCCCGACCCTCGCCGCAGCAGCCGGTCCATCGCCGTATCGAAATGCAGCATCCCGATCAGCGAACAGAGATCCGATATGCCTTCGTGATAGGCCACAAAATCCGGCCCCGGCGTAAACCCGTCCGGCGGCAGGCCAATCTCCGCAAACAGGAGCGAATGACCAATTTCATGGGCAATCACATCGAAGTTCAGTGCGTAGGGATGCGCCGCACCTGACTCCGACACGTCATAGCCAAACTCCAGGTAGCCGAACCCTGACTGCGCATTGTCCCATTCGATCAGAGGCAGGATCTCCAGGCGCTGGTAATGACCTGCAAAATGCCAGTCGATCCGGTGTCCGAGATAGCTTTCCCAAATATCCAGAACCCGCGCCACGCAGCCAAACACATGTGCGCCGAGGAACTCCCGGCTGTCCGGGTCGAGGTGATCGAAATGCCCGTCCGGACCGGGTTCCGCCATCGGAAATGACGGTCCGTTATACGGAGGCAGGAACGGGAACTCGTAAGGCGTTTTCTCAATGGCCGGATCGACCACATACATCCGGTCATTGGATGGGCCAGCCCCAACCGTTCCCAAAGGGTCGGAGATCCATACCAGTTCCGGTTTTTCGTAACCCCGTGTCGTCGGGGCCTGCGGGTAAAGCAAAAACCGTGTACCCGCGCCTGAATTGTTTTCCGCCAAAATAAATCCGCCTGGCTCACAACCTATTGGTAAATATACTACCTTTTTTGTCGCGTTTTCACCAGTTTTAATTGGCAGCGTACGGTGATCAGCCGAAATCCGCACCAAGCCCCGATGCGGCAAGGTCGTCAAGCCACGCATGAACCACCGCAGGTGGAGGGCGATCCACCACCGGCCACGTGCCGTGTCGATCGTATTCCGACATTCTTTTCAGGAGCGTCCTGGCATCCACAGCCTTCTGTGACCGGTGCCGCGACTTCACAAACCCGATAAGCTTCGCATCTCCAGAGTCCACCACAAGTTGCATCAGCTTCCGTTTCGGAAACATCTGAGCCTCCGCTGTTTCGACCAGCTCCCTTTCCTGCTCACGGTCAATCACGCCCTGCCGTCGGGCTTGTCGCAGCGTTACCCGAATATCAAACAGCGCGTCCGAGACCGGCCGGGACCCCAGTTCATGGGGCGCATGGGTCACCGCAACCGCGTCGTCCGGCGTCATCGCATAGCGTCGGTACCAGCGGTAAATTACCCCCACACCTCCCATCCCGTAGTCATGCAACTCGGCCGCCCGCAGCGCCCCCATGCTCGACGCGCCAAAGACCGGTATGCCTTTCGACAGGACCCACATGATCTCGCGGTGCCGCACGGTCGGCACCTCGGTGAACACCCCGTCGATAATGCCAATTGCCGGCGGCCGAAACGGCAATACCCGCATGAGATCACCCTGCTGAACCGGCGGCAGGTATTCCGCATCCAGAATTTCCTCGGCCTCACTCCGGGGCAGGGAGGGTCCTAAAAACACCACCGGCTTCATGACGTTCCTCCCAGGCGCATAGGGTCCGCCATCAACTCCGGAGCCAGCACCCTGACCACATGCAGCGGAATTTCCTCATCCGCCAGCAGCGGAACGGCAACCACCGGACCCGGCATCACCTCCAACAACGCATCCAATCCGACCCGCTCTACCGGCCGCGCGTCATCTGAACCGCTCGCAGGCGACCCGAATTCAGGCGCATCCCAAAGCTCAAACAGGTCACTTAGCTTCGCACCATGCCGGTACAGCGCCCGGGTCATGTCCTCCCGCGCACCCGATATCACCGCCAGCCGCGCCTGCACCGCCTCAAGCAGCGCCGCCAGAAGAGCCGCTCCCCGATCCTCCCGCACCGCAAACCCTTCTGCCGGCAATGCCAACCCCGGATTGCCGTGCGGATCCTCCATCACCCGCACCATCACGCAAACCGGCCCCGGCTGTTGCGTCATGTCCCAGGCATGTATCCGCAATCCACAGGCTCTCACACGCTCGACAGTCCTGGCCAAAGCCTCGGGATGCCGGGGGCAATCCGTAATGCGCCGGTTCTCATCCGGTGGCCAGGCGGCAAACAACCTGATCCGCGCATCATTCTCAATGCATTCCAGCAACCCATGCCGGATTGCCGCCTCTTCGTTCGCTCCGGCTCCAAGCCCGATGGAACTGCGCAGAACCGGATCGTTCTCAAATGGTCCGCCTGACGAGAAATCCGTGGAACACAGTGCCATGGGCACCGGCATCGCCGCACCCGTCCGCAGGCACCGCCCAGTCAGCCACCGCGTTGCCGCATCCGGCCAGCCCTCAAACCCCGGCGCCAGTGGTCGCCACGCGTCAAGCACATCCCCCGGTACCTCCCCGGACCACACGGGCAACCCATCGAGGTTTTCACCCGACCTCATCTCGATGCATTCCACCGCGGCACTGATCGCCGCCGACGTTTTGCTCAGCCCCTTGCCCTGGGTCACCGCATTCGACAGCGCCCCGGGCCGCACCGCCTGCACAACGGGAATGCCGAGCCGGTCAAGTCCCGTCACATCCGCGATGCGCGTGATGCCATACCGTTTCAGATGTGGACACAGAGCCTGCCAGTACCGGACGTCACTTCCGGTTTCAGACATTGAGCCGTTTCAGAAATTTCAGCGCCTGGGTTTTCTTCGGACCATCGGACACCAGATCGATCCGGTCGAGAAGCGTGCTGCTGACCTCACCGGGGATATCGAGGCCAAGCTGCACCCGCATTGAATGATTGCGCAGAAGCAGCATGTTGGCGTTCTGGTGCTTCGCCATCTCAAAACCCTCATCGAGGAACCCGGCGGCCCGATCATCCTCGCCGATCATCGTGCTGAGCCAGGCCCGCCGTCGCAGCAACTCCGGCACCCAGAACACCAGGTTTGTCTGCCGGGCCTCCTCAATCTCCCGGTCAAGATCGGCCACCGCCTCCCGCGCCTTGCCGCAGAGCGTCATGGTCTCCGCGACAATATCCGCATAGATCGGCGTGTCCTCCAGCGCCCCAAGGTCCCGCAGCGACTGAAGCCCGTTGCGCACCCGGTCCGCATCATAGGCGAGGTTCGAACGCGCCGCGAACCAGCCGCCGAATATCTCCCGTTTGGCGGCAATCACCGGCAACTCCCGCGAGCCGGTCAGATCGGTGATTTTCCCAAGCGTGCGGCCAATCTCGTCAAAATCCCGACGATAAAACGCCGCGAGTGTCGCCATGTCGAGAGCATGCAGCGTGCTTGGCGTGTGGCCTGTCTCATCGGCCCAGTCCTCCGCCTTTTTGATGGCCGCCAGCGATCCCTCAACATCGCCTTTCATCCAGAGCGACTGCGCCCGTTCGCCGAGACCGCAGACCCGCGCATCATGCCCGTAATGATGCCGCGAGGTCTCGGCCACACTCGTGTCATAAAGCTCCAGCCCCTCATCAATGGCCGCCAGACACCGGTCATGGGCACCCGTGGCAAACTGCGTGGCCCAGCCGCAATGCAGCGCCTGAAGCCTTGCCTCCCGGCTCTCGCTCTCCGAGATGCCCTTGATGATCACGTCCGCCCGGCGCAGCTGTTCCTTCTGGTCCGAGGCGGTAAACCACCAGCCCCACAACACCGGAAACCACTCGCCGCGCTGTCCTTCTTCCAGATCAAAGACCAGTTCCTGTCCCGACCGGTAAATCCCCGCGGCTCCCCGCGGTCCCGCCACCTGGCTGATCAGCGGCCCCAGCAGCGTGATGATCCGCAAACGCGTCTCCCGCCGCCGTTCCGCGTCCCTGATCTTTGCGGTGAGTTTCAGCGCCCGCTGCAGCGACGCCTCCGGTGCAGTTACGGCCGAGCGACGGATAGCGGTTTCCGCCGTCTCGATCAGCAGATCGACGCCTTTCTCAATCCGCCCCGACCCCAGACAGTGCTCCGCCAGTGCCTCACGCGTGACCCGCGCCCGCACGGCCGGGTCGTTCTCCACGAGGTCCACGATCTTGCCGTGGAGCATTTTGCGTGTGGAGCGCAGCTGCGTCTGATAGGCCGCCTCGCGGATCAGAGCGTGCTTGAAAACATACGTGCCGCCATTGTCCGGCGTTTCCAAAATCGCCTGTCGCAGCAACTGATGCAGATCGACCTCAAGTTCCGCTTCCGGAAACCGCGTCTGGGCCAGTTTGCTCAGCACCAGGTAGTTTGCGTCCCGCCCGATGACACTGGTGATCCGGGCGGAGCGCTTTGCCCGTCCGGCATTCTCGATCCTGACCGCGAGCAGATCCTGAAGGCTCGACACCCCGGTCTCGTTCAGCAGATCAATCTCACTCTCACCGCTCTCCCGCGCCTGTTTGGCGAAGGCCGACAGCTCAATGAGAAACAGCGGATTGCCGTCACATTTCGACACGATCCAGTCCCGTGTCCGCGCCGACAGCGCGTCTTCCGTCACCGCCCGCACAAGCGCATGGGAGTCCCCCTCGGACAGGGGGCCGAGCGTCATGTCCTCGAACACCGCACGCGTATCCGCCGTCACACCCTCGTTGCGGGACGTGACCAGGATGAACAGGGGATGCTGCCGCACCGTCCGCGCCAGTTCCTCAAGCAGCGCGAGCGTCACCTCGTCAACCCAGTGCAGGTCCTCCACCGCAAGCAGACAGGGCCGCTCCCAGGACAGCCTGCGGATCTCCTCCGCACAGCCCTGAACAATCCTCCGGCGCCGTTCCTCGCTGGAGATGTTTGGGTCCTTCTCCAGACCGCGAAGCAGTTCCGCCGTCGCCACCGCCGCATTGGCGATGCCCTGGTCCTGTTCCCTGTTCTCCCAGGCCCGCTCATACATGGTGATCAGCGGATAGAGCGCCGAACCGGTCGTGGACGGCTGGTTCTGCAGCGTCAGAATACGTCCGCTCTTGCCGACCTCGTCCTTCAGCGCAACGGTCAGCCGCGACTTGCCGATCCCGGCCTCACCCAGCACCATGATGGCCCGCCCGGACCCGTCCTGGGTTTTGTCCCAGGCGTTGCGCAGCCGCGCCAGTTCCTCCGTACGAGAGGTCAATGGCGTTCCGGAATCCCGCGCCATTTCAAACCGCGACTGTACGTCCTTCTGTCGCTTCAGCGAAAACGCCACGCTGACATCCGGAAAGCCCTTGAGCGACAGCCCCTCGACCTGGTCGAACTCAAACGCCCGCCGCGTCAGTTCATGGGTGGCCCGGTCCACCAGAACCGTGTTCTGTTCGGCAACAGACTGAAGCCGTGCCGCCAGGTTGGGTGCAACACCAACCGCCCCGAGCGCGCCCTGGCGCACCGCCGCGGCATTGCCTGGCAGAATTACGATACTCGTGGAAATCCCGATCCGCACATCCGGCATCGACTGCCCGTTGCGTTCCAGCTTCGCCCGCGCGTCCAGAATACCGTGTGCCGCCCGCACGGCCTGGAACACCGCGTCCTCCATGGGGTCGGGGAACCCGAAATAGGCCATCCCGCCATCGCCAAGCACCTGCTCCAGCGAGCCGTGGTTCGCCTGAATGCCGGACCGCGCGATGGAGTGGACACGCAGAAGCGTCTCCCGGATTTCCTCGGGATCAAGCGCGGCCAGCATGTCGGTTGACCCGACTATGTCATAGAACAGAACGGTCAGCTGACGGCGCTCATCCGGCTGTGCCGGTTCACCAAGGAAGCCGTCCGTCTGTTCGGAACCGAAGAGTGAGCCCATGTATTTTTATCTCCCAGGGGAAACTGACAGAAAACGGACCCCTGCGCACCAGGAAAACGTACCGTTTGGACAATATTTCAGGTAATTATCCAATGCATTCAGCAACGATGCCCGCAGCCTGTTCATGTGCTATAGTGTCCGGAAGGGCAGGGTGGCCGCATTCTGATTTCATGTGCGCCGAATCGTTACGGATGGGATCCGGTCATCTTTCCAGCCCGCAAAATGATCCGGCCAGGGTGCCGATAACAAAAAAGGGGAGGAGTGATGAGGGTCTACAAAAGCCACCATCCCGACGTGCATATCCCGGACACGACCGTGTCCCAACTGGTCATGGATGGTATTTCGACGCGCCTCTCTGATCCGGTCCTCATCGACGGTCACAGCGGGCGCAGCGTCACGGGCGCTGAACTCGCCGATGGCATTCGCCGCTTCGCCGGCGGGCTCCTTTCGCGCGGCCTTGGCAGCGGCGCGGTCACGGCGATCCTTCTCCCCAACATTCCCGAATTCGCCACCGTGTTCCACGGCATTGCCTGGGCCGGCGGCACGGCCACACCGATGAACGCGGCCTACACCGCGCCGGAAATCCGCCACCAGCTTCAGGCCTCCGGCGCGCGCCTCGCGGTCACCATCCCGCCTCTGCTCGGACAGTTGGAAGAAGCCATCCCCGGCACCGGCGTCGAGGAAATCGTGGTCATTGGCGACTCCGGCGACCATACCTCGCTTGAGGATTTTTTCGGTGAACCGGTCGAGGCGCAAATGCCGGCCGATCCCGCCACGCATCTTGTGTCCCTGCCGTATTCCTCCGGCACGACAGGTCTGCCCAAGGGCGTCATGCTCACCCATCGCAACCTCGTCGCCAACATCTGCCAGGCTGACGCGTTTCTGAAGGTGCAGCCCGGCGAGGTCACACTTGGGGTTCTGCCGTATTTCCACATTTACGGCAAAATGATCCTGAACCTCTATCTCGCCCGCGGCGGCGCGCACGTCACGATGATGCGGTTCGATCTCGAACAGGCGCTTCAGCTGATCCAGGACCACCGCATGAAAATGCTCTACGTGGTGCCCCCCATTGTGCTCGGCCTCGCCAAGCATCCCATGGTCGACAAATTCGACCTGTCGAGCGTCGAGGGCGTGCTGTCCGGTGCGGCTCCGCTCGGTGCCGATCTCGGCCGCGCCTGCGCCGGGCGCATCGGATGCCGCGCGTTGCAGGGCTACGGCATGACCGAGGCCAGCCCCGTGACCCATCTCATCCCGCGCGATGATGAACATCACGGGTCCGCCGGTCTGGTTGTCCCCAACGTGGAATGCCGCATCATCAGCGCCCAAACCGGTGCCGATGTCGAACCGGGAGAGGAGGGGGAACTGCTCGTGCGCGGCCCCAATGTGATGACCGGCTATCTCAACAATCCCGACGCCACCGCCAAAACCCTCGACGCCGACGGCTGGCTTCATACCGGCGACGTGGCCCGGGTGGATGACGAGGGGTATTTCTTCGTCGTCGACCGCGTGAAGGAGCTGATCAAGTACAAGGGCTTCCAGGTGGCCCCAGCCGAGATCGAGGCGCTGCTCGTAACCCATCCCGCCGTCGCCGACGTGGCCGTTATCGGCAGACCGGATGACGAGTCGGGCGAGGTGCCGATGGCCGTGATCCAGCCCACGCCCGACATGGACAAGGTCACGCTCGCCGAGCTGCAGGATTTTCTTTCCACCCGAACGGCGAAGTACAAGCAGATCCAGGATCTGCGCTATGTCGAGGCGATCCCCAAATCCGCCTCCGGAAAAATCCTGCGCCGCGTCCTGCGCGACGAACTGCTCGAACCGGAACCGGCCTGAGCCTGGGCTGGACCAAGCAAAAATTCCGTCACGGGTCACTGTCAGGTGCGCGCTCCAATAGGTGTGCCGCATCGCTTTGCGGCTGGGTAAGGGTGGGGTTGTTCTCATTAATGTAATGTTATAACATACCAATTGTAGCGACAACCCCAACCTAAGCCAACGCCTCGGCTGCGCCACGCATCCGGGCTGGAAAGACCTGCGTCCATGACAACCGACAATCGACTCCCCGTAACCGTTCTCTCCGGCTTCCTCGGGGCCGGAAAAACCACCCTGCTGAACCGCGTTCTTAACAACCGTGAGGGCCGCCGCGTCGCGGTCATCGTCAATGACATGTCCGAGGTGAACATCGACGCCGACCTCGTGCGCGCCGATACGGAGCTGTCCCGCACCGATGAGACCCTCGTGGAAATGTCCAACGGCTGCATCTGCTGCACCCTGCGCGACGACCTGCTCCACGAGGTCCGCCGCCTCGCGGCCGAGAAACGCTTCGATTACCTGTTGATCGAATCCACCGGCATCTCCGAACCGCTGCCCGTTGCCGCCACCTTCGAGTTCCAGGATGAGTACGGCGCGAGCCTCTCCGACATCTCCCGGCTCGACACAATGGTCACCGTCGTCGATGCGGTGAACCTGCTGAACGACTTTGCCAGCCACGATTTCCTCAGCGACCGCGGCGAAACCCTTGGTGAGGAGGACGAACGCACGCTCGTTCACCTGCTCACCGACCAGATCGAATTTGCCGACGTGGTGATCCTCAACAAGGTTGCCGATGCCGGTCCCGAGCGTACCGACGCCGCCCGCAAAATCATCCGCAGCCTCAACGCCGATGCCAAAATCATCGAGGCCAATCACTCAAACGTTCCCGCCGATGCCATCCTCGACACCGGCCTTTTCGATTTCGAAAAAGCCCATGAGCACCCGATGTGGGCCAAGGAGCTTTATGGTTTCGCCAACCACGTGCCCGAAACCGAGGAATACGGCGTGACCAGCTACGTCTACCGCGCCCGCCGCCCGTTCATCCCCGAGAAGATCATGGAGGTCCTGAACGGCGACATGCCCGGTGTGATCCGCGCCAAGGGCCATTTCTGGATTGCCACGCGACCGAAATGGGTCGTCGAATTCTCCCTCGCCGGAGCCCTGTCCTCCGTCACGCCGCTCGGCACCTGGTGGGCCTCCGTTCCGGAAAGCAGTTGGCCCGACCATGACGGCCTGCAAAGCTACATGAAGCAGCACTGGCAGGAACCCTGGGGTGACCGCCGTCATGAGATCGTCTTCATCGGGAGCGGCATCGACTGGCCCGCACTGAAGTCCCGCCTCGACGCCCGCCTCCTGCCGGAGGTGATGGCCAGCGGCCCGGCCTCTCTGCCCGATCTTCCCGACCCGTTCCCGGAATGGCAGCAGCCCGGACAGGCGGCGTAAAACCCCGCAACGACCTATCGCGGAATGCGGAATTCAATCCGCAATCCGCCCAGATCGGCACTCTCGGACAGTTCCAGCGCGCCGCCATGGCTGCGCGCAATATCCGCCGCAATTGACAGCCCGAGGCCCACATTACTACCACTGTCGAGGTTCCGCGAGGGATCGAGCCGTGTGAAAGGCTGGATCGCCTCCGCCCGCTGCTCCTCCGGAATGCCCGGCCCGTTATCCTCCACCACAAACACCAGCGCATTGGCATTGAGCCGCACGGTCAGCCGAACGCGCGTCCCGAACCGCGCCGCATTGCCGGTCAGGTTCTGAAGCGCCCGCGACACCGCCACCGGCCGCAGTGACACCAGCTCGCTCTCCGTGCTCTCATTGCGCTTGACCAGATCAATCCGGACGCCACTGCGCATCTGCTTGCCCACAATATCGGAAGCCAGGCCAAACGGGTTGGTTGGCACCGTTTCCTCGGTGGCATCACCGCGTGCGAAGTCGAGAAACCCTTCCAGCATCAGGCTCATCTGATCCACATCGTCGCGCAGCGCGCGCGTGTCCTCGTCATCCTCCATCATCGCAAGCGTCAGCTTCATCCGCGTCAATGGTGTGCGCAGGTCATGGCTCACGCCCGAGAGCATCTGCGTCCGCTGCTCAATCTGCCGCTCAATGCGCGAACGCATGTTGATGAAGGCACCACCCGCCCGGCGCACCTCTTCCGCACCACTGGGCCGAAACTCGTGCGTCCGGCCCTTGCCGAAGGCCTCCGACGCCTCCGCCAGCCGCCGGATCGGCCGCACCTGATTGCGCAAAAACAAAACCGCCGTCGTGGCCAGCAGCAGCGACACCATGACCATCAGAACCAGCAATTGATGCGGGTTCGACACCGACAGCCGCCCGCGCGGCACCATCATGCGCAGAACCCCAAACTCGGTCCGGGTTTTGATCAGCGCAATGTCGTCATCCGCGCTCAGGTCAATCATCAGGTCATGGGGAATACGCTCGATCAGCGTGTTCACAACCGTCCGCCCGGTGATGTCGAGAACGTCCCGTTCCACGCCCGGCGAAATCTGCTCTCCGCCATCAAGCACCGCATCAATCGCCAGTGCCTGCGCAATCCCGTTGAGCCGGTCCGCCGCCTGCGAAGAATCCGCCGAGGAATTGACGTTGTCTATCGCGAAATTCAGCCCCTGCGCCACCGAGGCCGTCATCTGCTGGGTCACACGCTGGTAGTGGCGCTGGAAGAAAACAAAGCCAACAACCAGTTGCAGAACAATGATCGGAACAAGCAATATGGCCAGCGAGCGGCCAAACAGGCTGCGGGGAAGAAATGATTTTATACCGGATGCGGCCATGATCCCGAGGATTAAGCACCGGCAAGGCAGGGCGCAAGCACGATGACGGACGACCCCTTCAACCGCGACCACGCGCCAACGCCGGGCGAGGTCGAAACGCTTGCCCCCGGCATCCGTGTCGTCACCGCTCCCAATCCGGGCCCCATGACCTTCACCGGCACGCGCAGCTTCATCGTAGGGCAGGGCGAGGTTGCCCTGATCGACCCCGGTCCAAACGACCCCGCACATCTCACGGCCCTGCAAAACGCCACCGAGGGCGAACGCGTCACCGCCATCCTCATCACCCACGCCCATATCGATCACAGCGCCGCCGCCCGCGAGGCAGCGCGGATCTTCGACGCCCCTGTCATGGCCCATGGCGACCCCGTCGCCGCCCGCTCGCCGCTCATGTCCGACTTGGCCGAACGTTTCGACCTCGGGGGAGGTGAGGGCATCGACGCCACCTTCACCCCCGACCGCACCCTGCGCGACGGCGACACCATTGACGGCCCCGGCTGGTCCCTCCGCGCCATTCACACCCCTGGTCACCTGGCCGATCACCTCAGCTTCGCGCTGGGCGACACCATTTTCTCCGGCGACGTCGCCATGGGCTGGGCGCCCGCGCTGATCTCACCCCCCGACGGCGACCTCGCCTCCTGGCGGAACAGCATTCGCACACTGCTGGCCTTGAAGCCTACAACCCTCCACCCCGGTCACGGCGCCCCTGTCGACAGTCCGGCCCTGATCCTGGACCACCTGCTTTCACACCGCCAAAGCCGTGAGGCCCAGGTCCTCGACGCACTGTCCTCCGGCCCCACCACCATCCCGGCCATGGTCACGCGCATCTACGCCGACGTGGATCCACGCCTGCATCCCGCCGCCGCCCGCAACGTCTTTGCCCACCTCATCGACTTAGTCGAGAGGGGAGAGGTCACCTGCCTCGGGCAACTCGGCCCGGATGCGCAGTTTTCGCTTATTGGTTGAAAAGAGACCTGCCTCCAAACAACCCGACCGGAACTTCTCCGCCGATACCGAATGCGCACGACCGCCACCCTTGATCGTGAGGCGATCAACGCGCAACATGGGGCAACCGGTGACAAACCGGAACCTGGGAGGACGGAAAATGACGGAACAACTGAAACAGGCGTGCGACCGCGTCCTGACTGACATAACGACAGGCGACAGCCGCGTGCCAGGCGTTGTCGCAATGCTCACCGACCGCGACGCCAATATCTACGAGGGCGCGGCGGGCGCGCGAAACCTCGATACCGGCGCTGAAATGACCACCGACACGGTCTTCGCCATGTTCTCAACCACCAAGGCCATCGCCGCCACCGCCGCCATGCAGTGCGTGGAGGATGGCCTGCTCGATCTCGACGCACCAGCGCGGGAATACAGGCCGGAGATCGGAGAGCTTCAGGTTCTCGACGGCTTCCACGCCGATGGCAGCCCACGTCTGCGCGCACCAAATCGCGAGATCACAACCCGGATGCTCCTGCTGCACACGGCGGGCTTTGGATACGACTTCTTCAACGAAAACTACCGCCGGCTTGCGGACGAACACGGCCAGCCGTCCATCGTGTCGGCTACACGTGATGCGATCAACACACCGCTTCTCTTCGATCCCGGTGAGCGCTGGGAATACGGCTCCAACATCGACTGGGTCGGCCAGATCATCGAGGCGATCCGCGGCAGACCGCTGGGCGACGTCCTGGCAGAGCGGATTTACGCCCCGCTCAACATCACCGACATGGCCTTCACCCGCACCGACGACATGAAGGCCCGCAGCGCATCCATCCACGCCCGCAACCCCGACGGAAGCCTTAAGGCCACAGGCATGGCCCTCCCGGACAACCCGGAAATCCAAATGGCCGGGCACGGGCTCTACGGATCGGTTGGCGAGTACATGAAGTTCATCCGCATGTGGCTCAATGACGGCGAGGGGGAGGCGGGCCAGGTCCTCTATCCCGAAACCGTGCAGGCCGCGGTCCGCAACGGGCTTGAACCGCACCAGAGTGTCGTCAAGCTGCCCGGCGTCATCCCGTCCCTCTCCAACGACGCCGAGTTCTTCCCAGGCCTGCGCAAGGGCTGGTCCTGCGCCTTCATGCGCAACGAGGAACCCGCCCCAACCGGTCGGCCCGCTGGCGCGCTGGGCTGGGCCGGGCTTGCAAACCTGTTCTACTGGATCGACCGCGAAACCGGCATCGGTGGCTTTTGGGCCACGCAGATTCTGCCCTTCGCGGACGCGGTCTCGTTCACCGGTTACATGGATTTCGAGACCACAACCTATCAAACCCTCTCCGGATCCACCCCGCCGGTCCGTGAGGTCGAAGCGGCGGTAGGCTGACAAAAACCAACCCAGGCCCCGACCGGCCAAATCCGGACGGGGCCCGCACCCAAAGCAACAAAATCGCAGGATTTTGCAGCTACACATGCGTTCCCGTAAAATCTCAGGATTTTGCGGCTACACATGCGTCCCCGTGGCTACCGGGACGCCACGGACCGGAACAATTCATGGTTATCCGAACCTGAATTTCTTCCGGCCAATTGTCAGGAAAATCGCTTTAAAACAGCGTGTTCCGGCGCGTTCCTGGTAACCTTAACTTCAGACCTTCCAGGTTAACTGCCCCACGGGAAAGCTTTGGGGGCTGGGGATATGGCTAAAGACGCCGCAACGAATATTACTATTATCAGACGTAAGAAGGTCGTCGCTGGCGGCCATCATGGAGGCGCATGGAAAGTTGCCTATGCGGACTTCGTGACGGCCATGATGGCGTTCTTTCTTCTCATGTGGCTGCTAAACGTGTCGAATGAGGAAACCAAGGAAGGTCTCGCCGACTATTTCAGCCCAACCGTGAAAATTTTCGACACCAGCGGTGGCGGCGACGGCCCGTTTGAGGGCTCGAGCATGTATGCCCAGGAAGTTCTGGCCAAAGACCTGACGGGGCAGGAGGGTGACCCGGAGGTATTGACCGAACTCGGCAACCCGGACGACACCCAGTGGCAGAAGATCGAGGAGGAACTCCTCGGTGGCAGCGGCGACGCAATCGACGCGGATCCCATGATGGACCATGTCGCAACACGCCTGACCGACGAGGGGCTGATTATCGAGATCTTCGATATCGAAGGCTCCCCGCTCTTTGATGGCACGACCTCCAGCCGCAACGAGATCCTTGACCGTCTTGTCGGCATGGTGGGTGCCGTTCTCTCTCACACGTCCAATCCAGTGGCAGTCTCGGGCCATTTGGCAGCGGGTGACGTGACCGGGGCTGAACTTGACCCGTGGATGCTGTCCTCCGACCGCGCCCAGATCGCACGCCAGATCCTTGTTGGAAACGGTGTTGCCGATGCCCGGATCAGGCGCGTAACCGGCAAGGCCGACCGGGCCCCGGCGGACGCGGATGAGCGCAGCGACCGCAACCGCAGACTGGAAATCATCCTGCTTCGGAGCTTCGAAGAATGATTAAAAGTTTCCGGGAATTCCATCTGTTAGCGGGATATTAAGTACCCTGCCTCAGTGACTGTGTCCGTAAAGAGTCTCCAACGACCGCTCCACACGGACAAAGGACTGAGTATGAGTATCGGATCTTCAATGAACGCCGGCGTGTCCGGCCTTCAGGCCAATGGCAACAAGCTGGCCACAATCGCTGACAACATCGCAAACTCCGAGACCTATGGATACAAACGGTCGGACGTTGAGTTCTCGTCGATGACAATCAGCCAGGATGGCGCTTCAGCTGCGGCCGGCGGTGGCAAACTTGTCTCCGCCGGTGGCGTGACCACCAATGCGATCTGGGATGTTGACGCAAAAGGGGCCCTCGAGAGCACCGCCAACTCCACGGATATTGCCGTTTCCGGCCGTGGCATGCTTCCCGTGATGAACCTCACGGACGTGGATGACACGGATCCCGCAATCATGCTCACCACCACCGGTGGCTTTGCACTCAATGCGGATGGTTACCTCACAACATCCACCGGCCTCGTCCTGACCGGCTGGTCTGCCGACAAGGATGGCAACATCCCGCCCCAGGCCCGCTATTCCACTGAGGGTCTTGATCCCGTCTACGTCAACATTGCCGACGTGTCCGCCGTTCCCACGGATGAGATCACACTTGGCGTGAACCTTCCCGCAACGGAAACGGGTTTTGGCGAGTCCGGCGATCCGCTTCCGGTGACTATGGAATACTTCGACAACATCGGCGCATCGCAGAACCTGACCATCACCTACACTCCGGTTCTGCCGGCACTCGCCACCGACCCGGACACCAACCAGTGGACCATGGAAATCACCGATCAGGAATCGGGTCAGTCCGCAGGTATCTGGGACATTGAGTTCAGCGACGCCGCCGCAACGCCGGGACAGCTTTCGTCCGTGGTACTCAACACCGCCGGTACCGCACCGCTGTCCACTGCATATGACGGCAACACCGGCATCATGACCCTCGATCTTGGCGATCAGGTCATTGAGATGAACATGGGCTCCACGCTGCCCGACGGTGTGCAGTACATGAGCCAACTGTCGAGCTCCTTCTCCCCGCAGGGTGCAACGGCCAACGGTAATGCGGCCGGAACCTTTGCCGCACTGGAAGTTGACCAGGCCGGCATGCTCTCCGCCATCTACTCCAGCGGATTCACCCAGGTTCTCTACCAGATCCCGCTTGCCGACGTTCCCAACGTTGACGGCCTGAACGTCCTGTCAAACCAGACGTTCTCGGTTACCAACGCCAGTGGTGCCGTCTACCTTTGGGATGCGGGCGCAGGGCCCACCGGCACCGTTGAGGGCTATGCCCGTGAGCAGTCCACCACGGACATCGCAAACGAGCTGACCCAGATGATCCGGACCCAGCGCGCGTACTCCTCCAACGCGAAAATCATCCAGACCGTGGATGAGATGCTTCAGGAAACCACCAACCTGAAACGCTAATCCCCTCCAACCCTTCCGTGACCCCCGGCGAAAGGACCAAAACCCATGAGTCTTAATACAGCGCTGTTGAACGCATCGTCCGGCCTTCGGGCCAATGCCCGTCTCGTGGACGGCATTTCGGACAATGTTGCCAATGCCCTGACTGAGGGTTTTGCCCGCCGGGAGGTGGACCTGACATCCACCGTGATCAACGGATACGGGGCAGGGGTCGGCATCAACGGCACCAACCGTGCCGAACATGTCCGCATGACAGCCGAGCGGCGCGCCGTAGAGGCGCCGCTTGGTGCAAGCCACACGATCTCGGAAGCCTGGGAACGGATGCTAAACGTGGTCGGCGAGCCCGGAGCCGAAGGCTCGCTCGGCGAGATGGTCAATGCTCTTGAGAGCAACCTCATCACGCTCGCCAGCACCCCCCAGTCCGCGACCGAACAGGCCGCCACCGTCCAGGCGGCCCAAAACCTCGTGAACAGCCTGAACGCCATTTCGTCAGAGAACGATTCGATCCGGACCGACGCGGAACTTGAGATCGCCCGCCAGGTCGACACGGTAAATGCCGCCCTCCATGACATCGACGATCTGAACAACCGGATCGTCCACATGACCAACACCGGGGGCGATTACAATGCCCTTATGGATGAGCGCGACCGTAAAATTGATGAAATCGCTACAATTATTCCGGTCAGCGTAGTAAGACAGGACCGGAATCAGGTCGCCGTCTACTCCTCGAACGGCGGTGTTCTGCTAAACGGTAAAGTATATGAGCTCGATTTTGAGCCGAAAGCCGGTGGTGTCACCACGGAAATGCAGGTTGGGGTCGCCCTCAACTATCTGCAGCAGGACCGTGGCGCAAATATTGGTTTTGAGGATATCACCGCCGGAACCGGCAGCGGCCTGCTCGATGGCGGCTCGCTCGGCGCTCTGTTTGAACTGCGCGATTCTGTTGTTCCCGAATACCAGGGCGAGATCGACGCATATGCGGTCGACCTCATTGAGCGCTTCCGCGACCTCATGCCCGCCGGTTTCCTTGACGGAAGTGGCGAGGGGCTCTTCGTCGACAGCGCCGGCACCGGTGTTGCTGTTGGCATGTCCAACCGCATCGAAATCAACGCCGCCGTTGACCCCACTCAGGGCGGAGAGGTCTGGCGCATCCGTGATGGCCTCGCCGCCGCCGTCGAGGGCGAGACCGGCTTCGGTGACTACATTGAGGCCATGTCCGACGCTCTTGCCGTGGCCCGCACGCCGACCGGCTTCGCGCTCCAGACCAACGCGGCCAGCTCCTCGGCTTTCGCCGGGGAAATCGCCTCATACTTCGCCGGTGAGGCCTACCGCGCGGATTCCGATCTCGCCTATCTCAACGGTCTTTCCGAGACCCTGGCCGAGAACGAGATCAATATCATTGGCGTCGATACAGACCATGAGTTGCAGAGACTGATGGTTGTTGAGGAAGCCTACGCGGCCAACGCCAAGGTTCTGTCGGTTCTCGACGAGTTAATGCAGCTTCTACTGGGAGTATAACGGGATGTTTATCAGCGGATCCACCGAACTGGCGCGCATGAACGCGATGCAGTCCCGCACCAACGCGATCCAGAATGACCTGGTCCGCGTCGGCAAGGAGCTGTCCAGCGGCCTGAAAACCGACCTCTACGAGGCCTCCGGCGGCAACAAGGCAAAACTCTACGCGATCGAGCGCGCGCTCGACCGCAATGACGCGTTTTCGCGCAACATCACCGTGTCCGAGCAGCGTCTGACCATCGCGCAGAACTCGCTTGAGGTCATCCAGCTTGCCGCCGAGGATCTCTCGGTCGACATGATCGCCGCGGCTGGCAGCGCCCCGGTCGCGCAGCTCCAAATCCACGCCGACGAGGCACGCATCGACTTCGTCAACGCCGTCAGCATGCTGAACACGCAGGCCAACGGCGCCACGATCTTCGGTGGCATGGCTGTGTCCAGCGTTGCAATGGAGAAGGGCGAGACGATCCTCGCCGAGCTTGACACACTGGTTGCCGGCGCACCCGACGCCGCAACGGCCATCGGCCTCATCGAGACCTATTTCGACGCGGCAGGGCCGGGCGACTACTACACCAACGCCTATCTCGGCTCCGACCAGAACATGGCCGAGATCGAGCTTGCCGAAGGCGACCGCCTTGATTTCGGCATTCGCGGTGACACGCCCGAGGTCGTCGCAATGCTTCAGGCCTATGCCATCTCCGCGGTTGTGGCCGGTGGTCTCTTCGCGGGCGATTCCGCCAACATCAAGGCGATGATGGGCGAATCCGGCGAACAGATGCTCTCCGCCAAGCAGGGTGTGCTGAACCTCCGCGCCCAGGTCGGCACCCAGCAGGAGCAGATCGAGGACGCGAAATCCCGCAACACCGCCGAACGCACCACGCTGGAACTGACCCGTCTGGGCCACATCGGCAAGGACGAAACCGAATCCGCTGCCGAGTTCAAGGCACTGGAAGCCCAGCTGGATGCGGCCTTCATCGTCACCGCGCGTCTCGCCTCAATCAGCTTCACCAACTACATGTAATGGACGGTCATGCGCCTTAATCCCCTTCCTGGACTGCTCGTACTGATCGCCGTGACGTTCCTGTCCGGCGTGACGACGCCTGCCGCCGCTTCGCCCGCCCGTATCAAGGACCTGGTCGAAATGGACGGGGTCAGGGGCAACGACCTGCTCGGTTACGGCCTCGTTGTCGGTTTGAACAACACCGGCGACAGCCTGCGCAACTCGCCCTTCACCGAGGACGCGATCATGAACCTGCTCGAACGGCTGGGCGTGAACGTGACCGGTGAACAGATCCGCGCCCAGAACGTGGCTGCGGTTCTCGTGACGGCAACCCTGCCGCCCTTCGCCCGTGCGGGCTCCCAGATCGACGTCACCGTGTCGGCCATCGGTGACGCGGAAAGCCTCATGGGCGGTACGCTCGTCATGACCCCGCTCAATGCCGCGGACGGCCAGATCTACGCCGTGGCCCAGGGCTCGATCATCGCCGGTGGCGTGACCGCGGGCGGTGAGGCCGAAACCGTGACCCAGGGTGTGCCGACCGCCGGTCTTATCCCGGCCGGAGCCCGCATCGAGCGTGAGGTGGAGTTTGACTTCACCCAGATGCGCAACATCCGCCTGGCCCTGCGCAATCCGGACTTCACCACCGCCGCCCGCATGGAGGCCGCGATCAACCAGGATCTCGGCGTCCGCATCGCCCGCATGCTCGACTCCGGCACGGTGGAACTGGATTTGGGCGCGGCCGGCGTGAACGAACCCGCACAGCTGATGGCCCAGATCGAAAACATCGAGGTCCTGACCTCCACCCGCGCCCGCGTCGTGGTGGATCAGCGTTCCGGTACAATCATTCTCGGCTCCGACGTGCGCATCTCCCGCGTGGCCGTCACCCAGGGCTCCCTGACACTGAGGGTCGAGGAAGCACCCCTCGTGGTTCAGCCCAACCCGTTTGCCGATGGCGAAACCGTTGTGATCCCGCGCACCAATGCCGAGATCGAGGAGGACCCGGGCAACGGCCTCGCCATCGTCGAGGAAAGTGTCTCACTGCCTGACGTGGTCGCCGGCCTCAATGCGCTCGGTGTCTCCGCCCGCGACATGATCGACATCCTGAAATCGATCAAGGCCGCCGGCGCGCTGCACGCGGAATTCATCGTACAGTAAATCCGGTCGTCAGTCCGTCACACCCAACCGGTCGCCCACAATCAGGGCGACCTTTTGCATGATGTCGAGCTTCTCCCGCTCCTCCAGCACCTGCCGCGCCAGCGCGGGACGGTCGGTGATCAGCCCGTCCACCCCAAGCGACAGCATCCGCGACATCGCCGCCCGGTCATTGATCGTCCAGACGTAAACCGGCTTGCCCGCCGAATGCGCCCGGTTGATGAAGGACCGGTTCGCCATCCCCGCATTCACCGCCAGGAAATCCAGGTCCACCCGCGTCAGATCACCAATCGCCTGCGCGGTCAGAAGCCCCACCTGCCAGTCCGGTCGCAGCTCCTTCATCTTCAGCGCACCAGCACGGTCCAGGGACATCGCGGCAACACTGTCCGTCATCCCCGTGGCTTCCACGATCTCCGCAACGCTCTCCTCCAGCCGCTCCGCGTGGCCGTAGTATTTCAGCTCAATCAGGACCTTCGCCCGGCCTTTGGCGGCAAGCAAAACATCCTCCAGCGTCCGCACCCGCTCGCCTGCGAATTCCGGCCCGAACCAGCTTCCGATATCGAACCCCTCAATATCCTCAGGTGTCGCCCGCCAGACCTCCACCGGCTCCCCGGCCTGGCGCATGAAATCCCGGTCATGGATTACCACCACTGTCCCGTCCGCTAGTTCCTGCACGTCAATTTCCAGCCAGTCCGCCCCGTCGGCAATCCCGCCCTCAATCGCCGCCATCGTGTTCTCCGGCGCGTTCGCCGCACCGCCGCGATGGGCGATCACCTCAACACTGTCCGGCGTGGTAATCCGCTCCAGAAACAGCGGAAATCCCGCAATAGCCCCAAGCCCCGCCGATCCCGCCAGCACGGCAATCACGGCCCAGCTCAGCTTCGACTGCACACTGCCATGCGCGCTTTTCGGCGCCTCCGCCTCCGCTACCAGCTCCGGACTGCCCCGCGCCATCAGAACATTAAGGCTCAGCGCAAGCGTGGCGTTGTTAAACGCCTGCAACAGCGTATTGATCACAATCCAGATCAACGACCCGCAAATCAGCGCAAGCGCCTGATGGTCCATTGAGCCGTCAATCTCGGGGATGATCAGTTTGGCCACAAAATAGAGCAGGGCGGAGGTCACTGACGCGATCAGAAACGACGCCACCGCCCAGGCAATCATGGCCGGGGCCACCCCCGGTCTGCGCGTGGCAATGATGTACTCGCTGCGCCCAAATGCCGCCCGCGCGCCCATCCGCGCAAACAGCGTCAGCGGCAGGGCCAGCGCCCAGGTGATCAGACTGCGAATGATAAACACCGCCGCCACAACCGCCGTGAGCCCAATGATCGCCCCCGCAACCCAAAACTCCGGCGGCTGCACCGTCAGGTAATAGTTGATGTCATGCCCGGTCAGCAGAAACCACCCGGCCGCCCCCATCACGAGGAGCGCGGGCAGACACATCAGCAGCACCCGCACTGACAGATAAATGCCAAACCGCAAAATCACCGGAATACGCCGCAGGATAAACCGCACCGCCGGCATCGGCCCGGCCCGCTGCCCCTTCCGGTCGGCCATGTCGATGGCCATCATCGTCGCGGTCTCGAACACCGTCACCGTAATCAGCGCGGTGCCAATCGCCAGCATCACCGCAAGCCCCAGTGGCGAGACAAAAAACCGCGCGATCTGAAGATCCGTCAGCGTGCTGCTCCCCGACAGCCGCACCAGATGCCCCGACACCATCGCAAAAACCGGCCAGAGCGCGAGCGCCGCCAGCGCCGTAGCCGCCACATGGGTGGTCAGATAGCGCAGCCACTGGTCCCAAACCCGTCGGGCGGCCTCAACATATATGGAAAGTCCCGTCCGTATCATGCCCCGTCACCTTATCCCGCGCTCCCTCGTTGGATACGGGTTTTGACCTGGCAATCAAGTCCAGCCTTTTTCAAACCGCATCTGCCCGTCCTCCAGCCACATCTCGCGCGACTGTTCGGGGGCCATGCGCGCCCGGGTCCGCGACAGCTTCCACCTCGGTTTGCCATCCCGCGCCCAGCCGGGCCGGGGGGCCATGTGCCAGCGCGTCTCGATCCCCGGCGCGCCACCCCAACCAGGCGTCAGGAGCAGCATCATCGGCGCGTTCCCCCTGGCTTCATGCCCCGTTGCCGCCGCCAGATGCAGTCGCCGCACCGGCGTCAGCCCCGGCGGCCCGGGCAGATCCGCCACCACCAGCGGCATCAGCCCGCTGCGCAGCGCCTCCTCCGCGGCCCAGAGGATCTCCATCGGCGTCCTGGCCTCCCCAAACACCATCCGCCCAGGGTCAAGAAAGGGACGTATCCCGTCCCCCATCAGCCGGTCGACATTCCACATCATTCGCAGCCACAACACCGGCCCCGTCATCTTCCCCGCCGTCAGAACCGCAAACAGCCGCCGCGACGGACCACAGACCTCATGGGTCCGCGCCAGGGCAAGATCTACACCAGGAGCATGTGACAGGGCTTTGGCCTTCGGCGTGTGACGTGTGTGGAACATTGAGGGTCAACCGGTTCTGTTCCTGTTATGTTCTCATCTTTTCCACTCAATGGCAAGCGCGCCTCCGTCCTTTACGCCACCCGGCATATATGCGACCAACACTGATATATTAGATCGGAGTAACCTTCTCCCGTGTCGGACAATACCAGGGGCCTGCTCTGGGCGCTTCTGGCCGTGGCCCTTTTTGCCACGGCGGTGGCGCTCGCCAAGGTGGCGGCGGTCCACTATCACGTGCTGCAAATTCTGTTCTTTCGACAGGTCACCGTCCTGCTGTCCTCCCTTCCGGAGGTCGCGAAGTTTTACCCGCAGGGTCTCCGGACCAAACGCCCGGGCGCGCATTTTGTCCGACTTGCCGGCGCGTTTGTGGCCATGTCCTGCGGCATCTGGGCGGTCACCGTTCTGCCGCTCACCACGGCCGTCACACTTGGTTTCACCCAGGTGTTCTTCACCACGCTGCTGGCTTTCCTGCTGCTCCGGGAACCGGTGGGGCCATACCGCCTTTCCGCCGTAATCGTAGGCTTTATTGGCGTGCTCGTCGTCATGCGCCCGGGCGTCAACGGTTTACTCGACTGGCACGTTCTCATTCCAGTGGTGGGAGCAATGGGCGGCGGGGTCGCCGTCACATCCGTACGCAGGCTTGCAGGCACCGAAACGACCGCCACGCTCCTGTTCTACCAGTCCCTGTTTGTGGGCCTGCTCTCCGGCGTTCCACTCCTGTGGTTGTGGACCACGCCGGACCTTGAGGGCTGGATACTCCTACTGTCCATGGGCGTGATCGCCACGGCAGGCCAGTGGTTCGGTGTCCGCTCTTTGCGTCTCGGCGAAGCCAGCGTCATAGGCAACATGGAATACACCCGTTTGATCCACGCAACCATTCTTGGCTATTTCCTGTTCGCGGAAGTGCCCGACATCTGGACCATTGCCGGTGCCACCCTGATCGTCGGTTCGTCCGCTTTTGTTTTCCACCGCGAAAATGCCGCCCGTAAACGGTCGCTCACGACCTGAACCGGCATACGCGACGCGCCGGGACCTGAAATCAGCATCCGACCGTCAAATGAGTCACTGATGACAGGTCACGGGCTAAAACAATCGTGTATTTCTGTAAATTACCTCACATTGAAAAAACTCCTGGCCTGATAAAACAACGGCAGTAAACCTTATTCCGCACCGTGTATTCCGGTCGCGGGAAATTAAGAGTTACTGGAATTCAGGTTTATTTTGAAATCCAATTTTATTACTGTGAAGGAGTAAATAAATGGGTGTTTATAACGGAGACAATTCCGGAAATACAATTGCACCAGGTTTTGTAACGGATAACGTAAGCAGCAACCCCCCGGGATCCACCCCTGGCAACGGATCGGACACCATCCGCGGCAATGGCGGCAACGACTATCTCGACGGTGCCGGCGGCAATGATACCGTCCTCGGCGGTTCCGGAAATGACGAGGTTTTCGCAGGATCGGGCCATGACCTCGCGCGCGGCGGTTCCGGCAATGACGACATCTGGACCGGCGGCGGCAACGACCGCGCCTATGGCGATAGCGGCAACGACTACATCACCAGTGCCGGTGGCAATGACACGATCCGCGGCGGGGGCGGCAACGACACCATCGTCGGCCATAATGGCACCAAGGATGTCAATGGCGGCGGCGGACGCGACGAAATCCATTCCAGCGGCGCGGGCCTCTACCGCGGTGGCAGCGGTGACGACATCATGTTCGTCGGCAATGGCGTCAACGAGACCCTCGACGGCGGCGACGGTATCGACCTGATCGACATTGGTGTCGGCGGCTGGAACTACAGCCTCAACCTCTTCACCGGCCAGACCAACTGGGCGGGCGAAAGCTTCATCAACTTCGAGAATGTCCACGGCGGCACCGGCAACGACACGGTGACCGGCAACAACGACGCCAACATCATCCTCGGCAAGGACGGCGAGGACGACATCTTCGGCGCCCAGGGCAACGACAAACTCTATGGCGGCGGGGACAACGACCTCGTGCGCGGCGGTGCCGGAAATGACCTTGTCGCCGGCGGCAGCGGTGATGACACCGTGAAGGGCGGCGACGGCAACGATCTGCTGCGCGGCAATACCGGTGACGACCTCATGTATGGCGGTGCCGACCATGACACCATGGAAGGCGGCGACGGCAATGACGTCATCTACGGCGATGATGGCGACGATGTCATCCTCGGTCAGGACGGCGACGACTGGATGTATGGCGGCGAAGGTTTCGACGACATTTCCGGCGGTGCGGGCAACGACACCGGCTGGGGCGGCACCGGCAGCGACGAGATTGACCTCGGCGACGGTGACAACCGGGCCTATGGCCAGGACGGCAGTGACATCATCAGGACCGGCGACGGTGACGACTACATCTCCGGCGGTTCCGGCAATGACACCATTTATGGCGGCTTCGGCGCCGATGACCTGCGCGGCGGCAGTGGCGCTGACGTGTTCGATTTCGACAGCGAACACGAATCCACCGGCCACTACTACAATTTCAGCTCCCCCGACACGATCCTCGATTTTGAGGGCGCGGGCTGGTGGGGCGGAGACGTCATCGACCTGTCCGACATCGACGCCATTTACGGTGGTACCGATAACGAATTCACCTTCCGGGGCGACATGACCACGGCCGAGGGCGCCCGCTACGGCGCGGGCACGCTCTTTGCCACCAACAATGTCTCCTATCCCGGTGACGACCGCACCGTGATCTGGGGCAACGTGGATGGCGACAACATCATGGAGCTTGCCATCATCATCGACGACGGCGCCGTCGACGCCAGCGCCTACCAAAGCTGGGACTTCATCCTCTAGACCGGACGACTGCCCCGCCCTGACAGGGGCGGGGACACACACGCCAGGGCGACCACCGGGCGACGCGCGGCCCAATCCGTGCTATGCTCACCAGCCAACCCAACATCTTCCGGGGCTTTGAGGACAGCGCACATGCCCACGACCGCACAGCCGCAGGCCGGAATACTGGTTGCCGAGGTCGCGGATTTTCGCCCCGACCCCCACGCCGGTTTCGCCAAATACCGCGCCCTCTCGGCCCTCATAAACCTTGGTGGAGACCTGCCGCTTGCCACGCGCCACGCGGATCTCTGCACCCTCATGACCGACGCCCGCACCCGTCAGATGGAGACCGAACCGCTGACCATGCGCGGCATCACAAATGGCGACCTCTACGGCTTTTTCGCGACCTCCATGCTCCAGTCCAACCCGCCATTCCACAGCCGCAGACGACGCCCGGCGGCCAAATCCTTCTTCCCGAGCCTGATTGAGGCATGGCGTCCCCGCATTCGCGCGCTTGTCACCGAAATCCTTCAGGGTCTCGACGACGAACCGCAGTTCGACTTCCTGCAACAGGTTGCCGCGCCGCTGCCCTCCCGCCTGATTGGTGAAATTCTCGGCGCCCCACCGGCCGACGCCCCGTGGTTTTCCGAGCGGGTGCAGGTCATGTCCCGTGGCCTTACCGCCTTTCGCGAAGCGGACTTCCCCAATATCGACGCTGCCGCCCGCGACCTCACGCTCTACGTGCAAAACCTTCTGGAGGACCGCCGCGCCAGGCCCCGCGACGATTTCCTGACCGACTACATCGCCAGGGCGGGCGAGGACCCGGACCTGACCGATGCCGAAACCGTCATCCAGATCGTGACGCTCATCCTCGCGGGCAGCGACACCACCCGATTTGGCGTCACATCCACCCTGTCGCTGCTCCTGCAGCACCCGTCCCAGTGGGACGCCCTCTGCGCCAATCCAGGTCTCGCAAAAGGTGCCGTGCTCGAATCCCTGCGGTTCGAACCTCCGGTGGGCTCCATCGGTCGCGTAGTCGTCGACCCAATGGAAATCGGCGGCATCCCCCTTCCATCCGGCACATTCGTGGCGCTCTCAATCCTCTCCGCCCAGCGGGATCCGGCGGTCTATGACGCGCCCGACCGCTTCGACATCCACCGCACCGACCAGCCCAGACTGTCGCTGAATTTCGGCCTCGGCGCCCACCGCTGTCTCGGTGAGCACCTGGCCCGCGCGGAAATGGAGGAACTCCTGATCGCCGTGACCAGCCGCTGGCCCGGCCTGCGCTTCGCCGCGCCGCCACCAAATACGCTCGGCTTCACCGGCATTCGCGGCATCGAACCGCTGATCCTCACCGCCGCCTGAGCCGCGCGCTCAGTCCTGGTTGTCCAGCTCCAGCGCCCGGCTCACCAGCCGCCCCACGGCAACGCCATTGGGCCGCGTGCCAACCGGAACCTTCAAGTACCGCATCCGGCTCCCGTCACCCTCGAGCAGCCCCTCCGGATCGCCAAGTTCCGCGCCCTTGCCAAACCCGAGCGCCACATGGCGTTTCGATTTCTGCAAACAGCAGACCATCGAATTTCCGTGGTAGTAACAGGGCTGGTTCCACCTGAAATCCTCGCGCATGCCCTGACCCTTCGTCAGCACCAGGTGCCTCAGATCAGCGGCGATCTCACGCTGTTGGTTTGTCAGTCCGGAAAACCAACCCGCGACTTCATTCTTCATGTTTCGACCTCCCCCCCATGGAAGCGGCCGCGACCTGTGCGGCCAACATCACCGTAGCATTTTTCAGCTTAATTTTGAAGCTTCGCGCCGGGCAATCATTTCGATACGGGAATCCGCCAATCCCCGCCGCTCTGCAAAATCAATATGCAGCGGGCAAGTTTTCAACGCTTTCCACGCGTGAGAAACCGCGTCACATGCCCACAAATTTGGCACCGCACACGGCATTCCGCCCCGGACCCGATTCGCGTCAGGCCCGTTCGACGAAGCCGTCCTCCACCGCCGACAGCCCCAGCCGCAGCGCCTTGCGCATCACCGTCGGCAGCCGGTCCGGCAGGTCATCATCGCCGGGATAAAACCGCAGCCGGTCTCTGGGCAGGGCGTCCACACGGCCCACAAACACCTTCAAACGCAAGTGAAAATGCGTGAACGTGTGCCGCACCTCGCCCGGCACTTCCCGCCACTCCGCCTCCACCGGTGGCACGGCTTCCGGCACATCCTCGCGCCAGTCCGTTCCCGGTAGTCCCAGCATCCCGCCCAAAAGCCCGCTCTCGGGTCGTGTCTCCAGCGCCACCGCACCCTCCGGCCCGATCCCCAGATACGCGACCCCGAACCGCACCGGCTTCGCCGCCTTTGGCGACTTGCGGGGCAGGGTCTCCGCCACACCGGCCAGCCGCCCTTCGCAGCTCTCCATCCACGGGCAGATGCCACAGGCCGGACTGCGCGGCGTGCAGATCGTGGCTCCCAGATCCATCACCGCCTGGGCATAATCCCCCGCACGCTCAACCGGGGTCAGACCCCGCGCCAGCCCGCGCAACTTCTCCTTCGAGCCGGGCAGGGGTGTCTCCACCCGGTAGACCCGCGCCATCACCCGCTCGATATTCCCGTCGAGAACCACCGCCTGCCGCCCAAAGGCAATCGCCGCAATCGCCGCCGCCGTGTAGGGGCCGATCCCCGGCAGTTTCAGAAGCTCCGCTTCCGTGTCCGGAAACCGCCCGTCCAGGTCACGGCTGACAATTCGGGCGCATTTCAGCAGGTTCCGCGCCCTAGCATAATACCCGAGCCCCGCCCAGGCCCCCATCACGGCCTCATCCTCCGCCTCCGCCAGGTCCCGCACCCGCGGCCAGCGTCCGGTGAAATCCAGGAAATACCGCGTCACCGCCGCCACGGTCGTCTGCTGCAGCATCACCTCCGACAGCCAGACGTGATACGGGTCCGGCAAAACGCCCGCGCGGCTCTCATGGGGCGGCACCCGCCAGGGCAGGTCGCGGGCGTTGCGGTCATACCATGTCAGGATCGCATCGGCGCTGGGGGAGGAAATATTTGCCATCTGGCTCCTGTTTGGCCCTGACATTTCGCCATCGAAAGTCTAGTCTGCGCGGCAGTTCCGGAGGCACCCTGCATGGCCAAACCCACAGGAAATTACAAGCGCAACGGCGGCTGGCGCCGTCAGTCCCGCGGCTTCCTCGCCGCCGGCGGCCTCATTGGGTCGCAAATGCGCACCAATGCCGCCAAACGCGCCTTCGTCACCGAAAAACTCCGCGTCAGCTGGCCCGAGATCGTGGGCGCCGAGATCGCGGCCATCTGCCTTCCCGTGCAGCTCACGCTCACACGCGGCCCCGCCGGTGGCATCCTGCGCCTCGCGGTTGTGGGCGCCATGGCGCCGCAGATCCAGATGATGGTGCCGACCATTCGCGAACGCGTGAACACCTCACTGGGCTCCAACACCGTTGGCCGCATCCAGCTCGTCCACGCCACCGCCGCCGACCTGGCCCAGATGCCGAAGCCCGAAAAGGACGGGCCAAAGCCCGTCCCGGACGTGGAAATTCCCAATGATTTCGACGAAACCCTCTCAAGTATAAGTGATGGCGATCTGCGGGAGGCGCTGCTGACATTGACAAGGAATGTGTTATCCCGCAGCAACTGACCCGACGGAAAACAGACGGAATTTGACAAATCATGCCCATTGAACTGACCCGCCGCGAAATCCTTGCACTCACCGCGGCCGCGGCCCTTTTCCCGGGCGCAGCACTCGCCCAGTCCGATGACGCCCCGGTGCGCGAGGTGCGGGAAATGACCATGGGCGATCCCGACGCCCCCATCACCGTCGTCGAATACGCCTCCTTCACCTGTCCGCACTGCGCCACCTTCCACCGGGATGTCATGCCGCAGCTGCGCGAGAACTTCATCGATACCGGTAAGGTCAACTTCGTTTTCCGCGAGGTCTATTTTGACCTCTACGGACTCTGGGCCGGCGTCATCGCCCGCTGCGCCCCCGAGGACCGCTATTTCGGTATTGTCGACCTGATCTTCAAAACCCAGTCCGACTGGACCCGCTCGACCGCCACGGACGAGAACGGCGCCAAGGCCGAGGTCACCCAGAACCTGTTCGGCATCGGCCGCCAGGCCGGTCTGACCGACGACCAGATGCGCGAATGCCTTCAGGACCGCGAGTTCATGGAAGCCCTCGTGGCCGAATTCCAGCAGAACATGGAAGCCGACCAGGTTACCGGCACCCCGTCCTTCATCATCAACGGCGAAAAAGCCTCCAACATGAGCTACGCCGATTTCGAGGCACGGCTCAATGAGGAACTGGAAGGGTAAAGAGGCCTTCGCGTTTCGAATAGGGCATCGCGGACCTCGGGTGGCGCATTAGCGCCTCCCATGGGCTGTAGAGTTCACACAGCCCAAACAACAACGCGTTCCATGCCCGGCCGGGCCCTGGACAAAGGTCCCGCAACCCTCCCGGCGTGTCGGCACGACACGCCATGCCCGACTTTCCCCCCGGGAGGGCATCCTCGACGTCGGCAACCGCTCAATGGTTTCGGTACTATAACCGAAACGCGCAAATCGACCGGGTCGGAGCCCTCCCAAAGTCGGGCATGGCGCGTCGAGCCTCAGGTCACGGCCGAAGGTGGAGAAGTGTGAACGGAACAGCCCACCGGAGACGCTGACCTCCCGGCTCAACCCACCCGCCCGGCGGCAACGCCGGGCAGCGCCGACCGCCCCCATTGGGCGGCGCTCCGCTTCGCCCGCGGTCTGCGATGCCCTCGGTGAACATTTGGAGGGAGAGCTGGAATTGTGTGCAGTTATAGCGCGCATCTATTGATCAGTCCCATCCGACTGATTATCTTACGCAGTATTGACTGATCGGCGAAATCCTGCCTACAAATGGCTGTGGTTTTTTTTGTGTGAATTCTATGAAGATTTTGAAATCGTTGTGCGTTTTTTCGGTGGTGTCCGTGACTGCATGTTCCACTCCGTATCAAGATACTGGTTTTTCCGGGGGTGTTAGTGCGTCAATGATCGACGCGTCTACGGCGCAAATTAGTGCCGCAGTCAACGCTTACACGTCGCAATCCACAGCTTATCAATACGCGATGCTGAAGTCGGCTGAGTTTACCCTGCAACAGGGGTTTGGACACTTTCAGATAGTTTCAGAAGAAGTCTATGCAAAAACGGGATCTGTGACCAACTACAATAGTACCTATTCTTCAGACGTTTCCGGGTATTCTACATATGGCGGGTACCAAGGATACGGCTCGGGGAGCGGATATGGAGCTGCGACAACTACCAATTACAGAAAACCCCACGTAGATTTTTTGATTGTAATGTACCCTGGGCCTAAACCGGCGAATGCGCCGGCCGGTGTCTATGATGCGCGACAAGTTGTTTCGGTTTTGGGTGCGGAAATTAGGAAAGAGTGAGTTTTAGAGAGGCTTGAGAAACTGAGCGGCGGGGTAACCCTCTCTTGTCTACACAGTGCGTTGGTTGGGATTGATTTTGTTCAGCGCCGCCTCCAGAACACCCTCATCCACAAACCCCAGCCGCACCGGCAGGGCCAGAACCTTCGGTCGGAACTCCTTCGGCAGACGCGCCGCGTCCTTCTCGGTGGTCACGAGCTGCGCCCCCAGCTGCTGCGCCTCCCGCTCCAGCCGCGCCAGAATACGCCCGTCATAGGGCGCATGATCCGCAAACCCGTGGCGGCTCACGATATGCGCGCCAAGCCCGTCCAGCGTGGCAAAAAACTTCTCCGGCCGCCCGATCCCGGCAAAGGCCAGCACCCGCTGACCCTCCCAGTCCATTCCGGTCTGTAACGGTCGCAACTCACCGCCCAGTACCGGCACTGTCACCCGCGACCCCCAGGCATGGGCAAAACCGGCCCGCGACGTGGCATCCCCGATCGCCAGCACCACATCCGCCCGTGCCAGACCCACATCCACCGGTTCGCGCAGCGGCCCGGCCGGAATGACCCGCCCGTTGCCAAATCCGGTCGCCGCATCCACCACAACAATCGACAGATCCTTGGAAAGCGACGGGTTCTGATGCCCGTCATCCATCACGATCACCTGCGCGCCCGCGTCCCGCGCGGCCCGTCCCGCCGCCGCCCGGTCGCGGGCAATCCAAACCGACGCAAAGGGCGAAATCAGCAGCGGCTCATCCCCAACCTCCGCCGCCGTGTGCCGCATCTCATCAACCCGCACCGGCCCGGTCAGACTGCCGCCATGCCCGCGCGAGACCACATGCACCGCCAAGCCCCGGGCCACCAGCCGCTCCACAAGCGCAATCACCGTGGGCGTCTTGCCCGTGCCACCGGCGGTCAGGTTCCCGACACAGATCACCGGGATGCCAACGTTCAGCGGCTCCGCCCGCGCAATCCGCCGTGCCGTCAGCCAGCGGTAAATCCATGAAAGTGGCGTCAAAACCCAAGCGGCAAGCCCAGGCCGCTCCGGCTGCCGCAACCAAAAACGCGGGGCCTGCATCACTCCGGACCGGCGTCGAGCCGCGACGTGATCGCGGCCATGACCGTCTCCGTCACCTCCGCCCCGTCGCTGCAGGTCTCCCAGGCCGCCGCCGCCATCTCCGCCGCCCGGTCGGGATGCAAGGTGTCCGCCAGAGCCGAGACCAGCTCCTCCTCATCGGTGACCTCCACCGCCGCACCCGCGTCCGTCAGCTTTTCATAGGCATCGACAAAGTTCCGCACATGCGGCCCGTGGATCACCGCACTGCCAAGCAGCGCCGGCTCAAACGGGTTGTGCCCGCCAATATTAATGAGCGATCCACCCACAAAACTCACCGGCGCAATCCGGTACCAGATGCCCATCTCGCCCAGCGTATCGGCCAAATAGACATCCACATCACCGTCAATCGGCTCGTCTTTTGAGCGCTGCGCCACCCGCAGCCCCTTGCTCCGCGCCAGCTCCGCCACCGCATCGCCCCGGTTCGGGTGGCGCGGCACGAGGATCAGTGCCAGCTTCGGGAAACTCCGGTGCACCGCCACATGCGCGGCCAGGACCACCTCCTCCTCGCCCTCATGGGTCGAAGCCGCCAGCCAGATCTGCCGCCCCACCAGATCCATGGAAATCTGCCGCCGCACATCCTCATTGCCGGGCAGGGGGGCGGCCCCCTCCTTCAGCGTGCCCGAGACCGAAATCCGCTCCGGATCGGCCCCGAGCGAAATCAGCTGCTCCCGCGCCAGCCGGTCCTGCGCCAGGATCTCGTCAAACCGCCGCAGCAGCGACCGCGCCATGCCCTTCATGCCGGACCAGCGCCGGAAGGTTTTCTCCGAAATGCGCGCATTGATCAGCAGCATCGGGATCTCCCGGCGGTGAACCTCATAGAGCGTCCCGGGCCAGATCTCGCTTTCCGTCCACACCGCCAGGTCCGGCTTCCAGTGCTCCAGAAACCGCCGCATCCAGGGCAGAACATCGAGAGGCACAAACTGATGAATGCAGTTCTTCGGCATCCGCTCCTCTAGCAGTTCCGCCGAGGTCACGGTGCCCGAGGTCACCAGACAGGTCACGTCCGGCCGGGACTCCCCCAGCCTGCGAAACAGCTCGAGCAGCGACACGGATTCGCCCACGCTCGCCGCATGAAACCAGATCACCGGCCCTTGGGGGCGCAGGATGCCCGGCTGGCCCATGCGCTCCAGAAACCGGTCGGGATCCTCCCGGCCTTCCTTCAATCGCTTTCTGAGCAGATACCGTCCAAGGCTGCCCGCACGGTTGGAAAGCGTCAGATAAAAGCGCAGGCCAAATGATCCGATCCGTCCTGGTTCCACGTCCCTAACACCTTCCCACTCCATCCGGCTTTCAGACCGGCACATGGCGCAGGGACATAAACACCGCCCAATTGGCTGAATCGTTCCCCCGCCGTCACCCGGCCATTCTGGGCAGCGGCGCGGTGCAACGCAATATCAGATAAGCACGTGCGGCAATCCGCCGCCCATGGTGTTGTTCCGGTGCAATTTTTCGCGCCAGCCCGGTGGTGTTACCGGCTCAGCGCCCCTCCATCCCCAGAAATTGCGGCGGCAGAGCGACCACGGTGGGCGTGCGCGGCAAATCCCTCAGGGACACCTCAATGAAAGGCTCATCACGCACATCAATCTCGAACTGGTCCTGCATCCCCACCAGGAACCGGTCCAGCGACCCGGTCGAGAACCAGTGCATCGGGATCACCACCGCCGAGCGCACATGCTTCAGCAGCGCAATCATCTCCGGCAGGGGCAGCGTCAGCCCCCCGTCCACCGGCGCCATTACCACATCGAGCCGCCCGATCGCGGCATACTGTTCCGGCGTCGGCGTGTGATGCAGATGCCCCAGATGCCCGATACACAGCCCCTCGGCCTCGAAGACGAAAATCGAGTTGCCATGGGCCTCAACCCCGCCATAGGCACTGCGGATATCCGTGGGCACATTCCGGATCAGCATCTCGCCCAAATCGAGATGGTGATGCACCGCGTTCTCCCCGTCCTGGCTCCAGCCGGGCAGAACGTTTGGAATGCGCGTGTCAGGGCTGGCGGTCCAGTGCGAGCCGTGCGCGTGGTTCATGGTCACCACGTCCGGCACGAGGTCATCGGGCCCAATGTAGCCGTTGTAATCCGTGACCACCGACAGCCCGCCGCGCGTCTGGATCAGGAACATGGAATGGTCGATATAGTTCAGCCGCACATGCTCAATGGGCACCGCACTCTTATAGTCGACCGTCTGCGGCTCAAGCCTTGCCGCCGCCTGGATCACCTGAAATCCCGGCACGTTCTCCACATAGGCCCGGCAATGCGAGGGTTTGCGCTCCACCACCTCCTGCGCCAGCGCCGGTCCCACAACCAGCGTCAAAACGGCAGTCAACGACCCAAGCAAACGTCCCATAGGCGGCCCCCTTCATTGCGTCCGCCTGAAACGTTACCCCGAACCCCGCACCTGTCAAAGTAACCTGATTGTCATCTGTCCCGTTTCGGTCCCCGACCGGGCAGGACCGTGGCAGTTGCCAAAATACAGTGCAGATTTTTATGCAACACCCGAGGCACGACGCGCCATGTCCGACTTTGGGAGGGCTCCAATCCGGTTGTTCAGCGCGTGTCGCTCAAATTCGCGAAACCATTGAGCAGAGGCCGACGTCGGAGATGCCCTCCCGGGGGGAAAGCATCTGTCTTGAAAATCAAGGTC